>NZ_CP113258.1:2662500-3652500 GCF_026642215.1 Stutzerimonas sp. R40042
GAGCATATTTGGCCGGCTGAGTCACGCTGGGTCGATGAAGACTTCGTGCGATGCGGCACCGAACTTGCGATCGCCGAGCAGCTGAAAAGCGGGGTCACGTGCTTTTCGGATATGTACTTTTACCCCAAGGTCATCAGTGAGCTTGTACACAGGCATGGGGTACGCGCGCAAATCACCATTCCCGTACTGGATTTCCCTGTTCCGGGCGCACGCGATGCAGACCAAGCACTACGCACCAGTGTAGCTCTATTCGACGATCTCAAGCATCACCCGCGCATTTCGATCGCCTTCGGGCCACATGCCCCCTATTCGATTACGGACGACAAGCTTGAGGCGATCCGGATCCTGGTAGCGGAAATGGACGCAGGTATCCACATGCACATTCATGAAACTGCGCAAGAAGTTCAGGAAGCATTGCGCAAGCATGGCGAGCGCCCGCTGGCGCGTCTCGCGAGGCTGCAGTTGCTCGGCCCTCGCTTTCAGGCCGTGCACATGACTCAGGTTGATGAGTCCGATATTGCACTGCTCACCGAGCACAACTGCAGTGTCATCCACTGCCCGGAATCCAACCTCAAGCTCGCTAGCGGTTTCTGTCCGATCGAGCGGTTATGGGAGGCGGGAATCAACGTAGCAGTGGGGACCGATGGCGCTGCGAGCAACAATGACCTAGACGTTCTCGGGGAAACCCGCACCGCGGCCTTGCTGGCGAAGGCTGTCGCGGGCTCCGCGACAGCTCTGGATGCCCATCGCGCGCTACGCATGGCTACCCTCAATGGCGCCCGAGCCCTGGGTATAGAGGACCAGACCGGTTCTCTGGAAATCGGCAAGTTCGCAGACCTCGTTGCATTCGATCTTTCCGGTCTGAGCCAGCAACCGATATATGACCCGGTATCCCAGCTTATCTATTCCACCGGCAGAGACACGGTCCAACACGTATGGGTCGGAGGCAAGCAGCTGCTCGAGAAAGGACAACTGCTCCGAATGGATGAACAACGGATAATCACCGAGGCGTGTCGCTGGGGAGAACGCATCGCAAGTACAAACAAAGGCTGAAGCCCTCGGACGACCCCAAAGGCCAACCTACGCGACAACCTGACATAAGAATCCAGGCGGCAATTGCACCACCTTTCCAGCCGAAGCTGGCAACATGCGCATCTGCAATTCGAACTTTTCCACAAGCCTTCTAACGGACCGGACCATGAGCAATGTCGACCACGCTGAAATCGCCAAATTCGAAGCCCTTGCCCATCGCTGGTGGGATCGTGAAAGCGAGTTCAAACCATTGCACGAGATCAATCCGCTTCGCGTGAATTGGATCGACGAACATATCTCGCTGGCAGGTAAAAAGGTCATCGACATCGGATGCGGAGGCGGCATCCTCAGCGAGGCCATGGCGCACCGTGGGGCCAAAGTCACGGGTATCGACATGGGCGAAGCCCCTCTGTCCGTTGCCCGTTTGCACCTTCTTGAGTCCGGACTCGAGATCGATTATCGGCAGATCACCGCCGAAGCCATGGCCGCAGAGGCGCCGGAGCAATTCGACGTGGTCACCTGTCTCGAGATGCTCGAACACGTACCGGACCCGGCCTCAGTCATCCGGGCCTGCGCCACACTGGTCAAACCGGGCGGCCAGGTGTTCTTCTCCACCATCAACCGCAACCCGAAAGCCTACACGTTCGCCATCATCGGCGCGGAGTATGTGCTGCAGCTGCTTCCGCGCGGCACACATGATTTCAAGAAATTCATCCGCCCTTCCGAGCTCGGCGCCTGGAGCCGTGATGCCGGCTTGGCCGTGAAGGACATCATCGGCCTTACCTACAATCCGTTGACCAAGCACTACAAACTGTCACCGGACGTCGACGTCAACTACATGGTCCAGACCGTCAAGGAGTCCTGATGCGCCTGCGCGCTGTTCTGTTCGACATGGACGGTACCCTGCTCGATACCGCTCCCGATTTCATCGCCGTGGCCCAGGCCATGCGGGTTGCACGCGGTCTCGAGCCGGTGCCGGATCACCAGATTCGTGACGTGGTGTCCGGTGGTGCCAGAGCCATGGTGCTCGGCGCCTTCGATGTGGACCCCATGTCGGACGAGTTCGAAACATTGCGCCTGGAGTTTCTTGCGCGCTACCAGGAGCATTGCGCCGTGCATAGCCGCCTCTACGATGGCATGGCGGAACTGCTGGACGAAATCGAGCGGTCCAACCTGCGCTGGGGTGTGGTAACCAACAAGCCGCTGCGTTTCGCCGAACCGATCATGCAGCAGCTGGGCCTGGCGTCCCGCTCTGCCGTGCTGGTCTGTCCTGACCACGTCGCCAACAGCAAGCCCGACCCCGAGCCGATGATCCTCGCGTGCAAGCAGCTCGACCTTGCCCCGTCTACGGTGCTGTTCGTCGGCGATGACCTGCGCGACATCGAATCGGGCCGCGCGGCCGGCAGCAGGACCGCCGCGGTCCGCTATGGCTATATCCATCCACAAGACAACCCGAGCAACTGGGGCGCGGACGTAGTGGTGGATCACCCGCTGGATCTGCGCCAGGTCCTGGACAGCGCCCTGTGCAGCTGCTGAAGCAGCGATAGCGCCACCGACATAGAGTTATCGCTCGGCAACGGCTGCCGAGCACCCATCAATTTCGATTTACGAGGCAAACGATGTTCGAGTACTCCGCCCGCCCCGACCTCCTCGCAGGGCGCATCATTCTGGCCACCGGCGCTGGCCGTGGCATCGGCGAAGCTGCTGCCAAGGCCTACGCGGCCCACGGAGCAACCGTGCTGCTGCTGGGCAAGAATGAAGACAATCTGAATCGGGTGTACGACGACATCGAGGCGGCAGGCCATCCGCGCCCCGCTGTCATCCCCTTCAACCTGGAGACAGCCCTGCCGCATCAGTACGACGAGCTGGCAGCCATGATCGAAGGGGAATTCGGACACCTGGACGGATTGCTGCACAACGCGGCGATCGTTGGCCCTCGCACGCCAATCGAGCAGTTGTCCGGCGACAATTTCATGCGAGTCATGCAGATCAACGTAAATGCCATGTTCATGCTGACCAGCACCCTGCTACCGCTGCTCAAGCTCTCCAAGGACGCCTCGGTGATCTTCACCTCCAGCAGCGTCGGACGCAAAGGCCGCGCCTACTGGGGTGCCTACGCCGTATCGAAGTTCGCCACGGAAGGGCTGATGCAGGTCTTGGCCGACGAGCTGGACGATACCGCGCCGGTGCGTGCCAACAGCATCAACCCGGGCGCTACCCGTACCGATATGCGCGCCAAGGCTTATCCAGGCGAGAACCCACTGGTCAATCCGTTGCCCGAAGAAATTATGCCGGTCTATCTGTACCTGATGGGCCCGGACAGCGCCGGCATCAACGGCCAGGCGCTGGACGCGCAGTGAATCCGCTGCGCTGCAGGCAGGCCGATCAGGGACGCTTGCTACGCTCGCGACCGAACCCGGGCCGCTGACCCTCTCCGGCCGGCTTCCTCGCCGGGCCAGATGAGGGCCCGCTTCCTTCGCGGCGCTTGCCACCCTTGCGGCTATCCCCCGGGCGCTCGGCGACCGGCGTTCCACGAGGCTTGTCGCTGCTCCGCGGCTTGCGCTCGCTCCTGTCGTCTCGTGCCGCCCGCGGTTTTTCCGCTACAGGCGCCTCGGCCTCATGGGCCGGACGAAGGACGCGTGACCGCCGCTCGCCCCGCCCCATTGGCTTGGCCACCTTGCGCTGCATACGGTCGATTTTCTCCTTGGCCTTGGCCTTCATGCTCGGCAGCGCGACCGGCTTGAGGCCGACCTCCTCGCTGAGAATGTCCACCTCGGCTTGCGACATCTCGCGCCAGCGCCCCATGGGCAGGTCTGACGTCATGAAGACTGGCCCGAAACGAACACGCTTCAGCCGACTGACGACCAGTCCCTGAGACTCCCAAAGCCGACGAACCTCACGGTTGCGGCCTTCCATGACCACGCAGTGATACCAATGGTTGAAGCCTTCGCCACCAGGCGCTTCCTGGATATCGGTGAAGCGCGCCGGACCGTCCTCCAGCATCACCCCGGTCTTCAGCCGCTCGATCATCTCGTCGTCGACCTCGCCGCGCACACGTACCGCATATTCCCGGTCCATTTCGTACGAGGGGTGCATCAGACGATTGGCCAGCTCACCGTCAGTGGTGAACAGCAGCAGACCCGTCGTGTTGATGTCGAGCCGGCCGATATTGATCCAACGACCCTCTTTAGGTCGTGGCAGACGATCGAACACCGTAGGGCGGCCTTCGGGGTCGTTGCGGGTGCAGATCTCGCCGTCGGGCTTGTTATAGATCAACACACGCCGAACCACCTGACTGGCTTCGTCCCGCTTGAGCAGACGGCCATCGACCGCAATGGCGTCGTGGGAATCGACACGCTGGCCAAGGGTGGCGACTGCGCCATTGACCTTCACGCGGCCCTCGACGATCCACTTCTCGACGTCGCGACGCGATGCGACGCCCAGACGGGCAAGAACCTTCTGCAGTTTCTCGCCATGTGTGATGTGGGGTTTGGTTTCTTCGTGCTCGGTCATCTGGGCACCTCCCGGTGTGGCAATCCGATTGAAAGGGCGCGAATCATACGCGGATCGCGCCGGCTGCGCACCTCGCGGCGGCTGGACGGAGGCGCCATTTTTCACTAGCTCAGAGCGGCCAGGGCCTCCGCGGTACGCTGCTGGATGCCCGCCCAGTCGCCGCGCTCCAGCGTTGCGCTGTCGATCATCCAGGTGCCGCCGACGCACATGACGTTCGTCAGCGCCAGGTACTGAGCGGCATTGGCAGCGCTCACCCCGCCAGTCGGGCAGAACCGAACATCCCCGAAGGGTCCGCCGAGGGCCTTGAGCGCGGCGATACCGCCACACACCTCGGCCGGGAACAGTTTGAAGCGCCGATAACCCAGCGCGTAGCCTTCCATGACGTCGGACGCGCTGCTCGTGCCCGGTAGCAATGGTATCGAGCAGCTCACCCCGGCCTCGAGAATGTCGCGGGTAGAGCCCGGCGTGACGATGAACTGGGCACCGGCCGCCTCCACTTCGTCCATCATGCGCCGGTCCAGGACGGTTCCGGCGCCGATGCAGAGGTCCGGTCGCTCCTGGCGCAACCGTCGAATAGCGGTCAGGCCATGACGCGAGCGCAAGGTGATCTCCAGGGTACGGAGGCCACCCGCCGACAAGGCATCGGCAAGCGGCAGGATCTGCTGTTCGCTGCCGATGGTGATGACCGGCAGAATCCGCGCCGCAACGCAGATCTGTTCGATCAGGGCATTCTTCTGATCCATGGTCATGCAGGAATCCTCGGGCCTCACGGGCACCAGTAGATTTCGAGCGGAGCGTGCAGGAACGCCCGGATGGGCATCTGCAATGGGTCGGCACTCAGCGCTACACGCAGGGTTTCAAGCTTTTCGCTGCCTTGAATGGCCAGACACTGCATCCTGGCGCAGGCCAGTAGAGGATAGGTCATCGTCAGGCGGGCCTCGGGTGCGACAGGCGCCTGCATAGCCACGCAGCGCTCGGGACAATCCTCCCGCAGGGCGTGTGCCAAGTTGGCGCTGCCAGGGAACAGCGAAGCGGTATGGCCATCGTCGCCCATGCCGAGCACGAGCACATCGATCGGCTGATGCAATTGGTCGAGCGCCGCGATGGCAAGGCCCGCAGCCTGCTCGAGCGAGTCGGCGGACTGGTAGAGACCGATCAACCGGGCGGCGTTCGCGGCATTCTGCAGCAGGTGACGCCGCAGCAGGCCTTCGTTGCTGGCCGGATCGGTTGGCGAGACCCAGCGCTCGTCGGCCAGGCTGACCTGAATCTTCGCCCAGTCCAGCTCTCGCCGCGACAGGGACTCGAAGAACGCAACCGGGCTGCGCCCGCCGGATACCACCAGACTTGCGACGCCGTGTGTCTGCACCGCATAGCGCAGCGCCTTGGCCACGCTGTCGGCCATCAGTTCGGCCTGCCGCTGCGCGTCGGCCGAGCTATGAGCGACCACGCCGGTGGGTAAATCGAGCTCAGAGATCGCCATACCACGCCCTCCCATCACGTGTAATGAGCGCTATCGAAGCGACCGGCCCCCAGGAGCCGGCTGGATAGAGCTTGAGCTCTGCACCGAGCCGACTCCAGCCTTCGATGAGCTGATCGCACCATTGCCAGGCATATTCGATTTCGTCCCTGCGCACAAACAGATTCTGGTTGCCCTGCATGACTTCGAGCAACAAGCGCTCATAGGCGTCGGGAATGCGCGCGCTCTTATAAGTTTCAGAGAAATTCAACTGCAGCGGGCCGCTGCGCAAGTGCATTCCCTTGTCGAGCCCCTGCTCCTTGGTCATCACCTGCAGAGATATACCCTCGTCTGGCTGCAGGCGGATGATCAGGCGATTGCTGATCAACGAGCGCTGTTCGGGCGCAAAGATATAGAACGGCGGCTCCTTGAAGTGAATGACGATCTGCGACAGCTTCTGTGCCATTCGCTTGCCGGTACGTAGGTAGAACGGCACGCCGGACCATCGCCAGTTGCAGATGTCTGCTCGCAACGCGACGAAGGTTTCCGTGCTGCTCTGGGCATTGGAATTCTCCTCGTCCAGATAACCCGGCACCCTCTCGCCGCCAACGTTACCGGCCGCATACTGTGCGCGCACCACTCGCTGATGAATCGCTTCGGCGGTGATGGGCGCGAGCGCCTTGAGCACCTTCACTTTCTCGTCACGGATGCTGTCAGCGGTGAGGTTGCTCGGCGGGTCCATGGCAATCAGGCAGAGCAGCTGCAGCAAGTGGTTCTGCACCATGTCGCGCAGCTGACCGGCCTGATCGAAGTATCCCCAGCGGCCCTCAATGCCAACAGTTTCGGCGACAGTGATCTCCACATGGGAAATATGGTGTTGGTCCCACTGCGTTTCGAACAGACTGTTGGCGAATCGCAATGCGATCAGGTTCTGTACGGTTTCCTTGCCAAGATAATGATCGATTCGATAGATCCGGCTTTCGGGAAAGTGCTCGGCCACCGCGTCGTTGACGGTGCGCGAGGACTTGAGGTCATGCCCGATGGGCTTTTCCAGCACGACCCGCGTCTGCTCGGAAAGTCCGGCCGAGGCAAGAAACCGGCAGATATCGCCATAAACGGCAGCCGGCGTAGCGAAATAGGCAATGAGCGGCTGGCCGGCCGGTACGCTCTCAGCCAGCACCCTGTAGCCCTCGCCTTGGCGAAAGTCCATACCCAGGTAGCGCAAGCGCTGCCCGAAGCGTTCGAATGCTCGCTCATCGACTTCATTGGCTGGAATGCGCGCCCGCAGCGCCTGCTCTATACGCGACTTGTGCGCCGACGGGTCGGCGCTCTCGCGCGATAGCGCCACAATTTGCGTATCGGCGTGCAACAGACCGGCGCGATCCAACTGATACAGCGCCGGAAACAACTTGCGCAGCGCCAGATCTCCCAGGGCGCCGAACAAAGCGAATGTGATGGGCTCGACGGTGATGCCAGGCATGATCCGCTCGCTTGAATGCAGGTGTCCGGTGAGCGCGGATTGCGCACTGCGTTGAACCGGCGGGCGCGCAGGATGAACGCAGACCGCACCAGAATCAGACGCCATACTGAGCAGACCACTGACACAAGCAAATGCTCAGCGCGAGACGTGTTTTCACCGTCTTGTCGGACGTACTGCTCTGCGGGCTCCGCTCCTACGGACGATCAGCTGCGATTCAATCGTGCTCGAAACAGCGCCTGATGCTCGCGGCATTGCTGGGCTGCCAGCAGAAACACGCCATGCCCGCCACGAGCGAATTCCAGCCAGGTGAAATCCACTTCGGGATACAGCGCCTGGACATGAACCTGGCTGTTGCCGACCTCCACGATAAGCACGCCGTCATCGGTCAGGTGGTCGGCGGCCTCAGCGAGCATACGGCGCACCAGATCCAAACCATCCTCCCCACAAGCCAAGCCGAGCGCAGGTTCATGCTGGAACTCAGCTGGCATGTCGGCGAAGTCTTCGGCATCGACATAGGGAGGATTCGAGACAATCAGATCGAAGCGCTGCTTGGGCAGACCGTCGAACCCGTCGCTCTGAACGGCATAAACCCTATCTTCGAGACCATGCTGCTCAATGTTGCGGTTCGCCACTTCCAGCGCATCAAACGACAGATCGGCGAGAACCACCTCTGCCTCGAGAAATTCATAGGCGCAGGCGATGCCGATGCACCCCGATCCTGTACACAGGTCGAGTATCCGCGCAGGCGTCTTGGGCAACCATGGCTCGAAGCGATGCTCGATGAGTTCGCCAATGGGGGATCGTGGAATCAGCACGCGCTCATCCACGAAGAACGGCAGTCTGCAAAACCACGCCTGTTGCAACAGATAGGCAGTCGGCACGCGGTCATCGATCCGCCGACGCAGCAAGTTCTGTAGGTGTTCGCACTCATCCGCTTCCAGGCGACAGTCCAGATAGCTGTCAGACATCTCCCACGGCAGATGAAGTGCACCCAGAACCAGCTGACGCGCATCGTCCCAGGCATTGTCAGTGCCGTGGCCGAAGAACAGTTGCTCCGCCTGGAATCGACTGACAGCCCAGCGGATGTAGTCGCGCAGGGTGCGCAAGCGGGAAAGCGAAGCGGTCAAGAGCGAATCTCCTGTAAAAGGACGCGAGTTTAACAGGCAACCGGAAATGCCAACCACGTGCGCGATCGCCTGCGTAGTGCCGATATCCAAACCTGCACATTTGTAAATGCGCGATTCGTTTCATGCGCACACGGCCGGTGCGCATTACTCTGCCTGCCCACGTGAAGATGTACCGCGCCTCGGCAATCGACGCGCATGTATCGTCTCGTTCGGCGCGAGGCCAGCGAAACACGGCGCAGGCGGTTCACAACCGGCCATTCTGGCGCCACAATCACCCCCCTCACAGTACAAGGAGTCGACAATGACCAAGCCACAGACCATGCTCCAGCTCAGTGGCCGCAGCTATAATCCGGCGGCGCTGACAAACGCCACCGTGCTGGTCATCGACGTACAGGAGGAGTACCGCAGCGGCGTGCTCGCCCTGCCAGCCCTGAACCGGGCATTGCCGGAGATTACTCACCTGCTAGCGGCCGCAAGGGAGGCCGGCGCACCGATCGTCCATGTACATCACCTGGGCATTAGCGGCGGCCTGTTCGATCCGCAGGGCTTTCGTGGGCAGATCATGCCCGAAGCCGCGCCCCAGCCCGGCGAATCCATCGTGGCAAAACGACTGCCCAATGCGTTCTCCGGCACTGAGCTGCACGAACTGCTGCAGAAGCTCGGCCGGCTCGATCTGATCGTGTGTGGATTCATGACTCACTCGAGCGTGAGCACCACGGTACGGGCGGCAAAGGACTATGGCTATCGCTGCACCTTGGTTGACAGTGCCTGCGCCACGCGTGATCTACCGATGGGCGATGGCAGCATCGATGCCGACCAGGTCCACCGCATCGAAATGACGATCCTTGCGGACAATTTCGCCGTTTGCGTTCCGAATGTCGACGCGCTGAAGCGCTGACTTGCATCGCTCGGTTCGGAGGCTCCATGCAAGACGACGACTTCTCTCTTTTCCAATCGGCGGTCCGCGGAGTCAGGCCGATCAAGCACGACCGTGCTGAAACAGGTAAAGCGCGCAGCAACCGCGAGCAAATTGCGACTCGTCGCAGCAATGCCACGACCAACAATGAAACGAATCGAGTCGACGGCCTTTCCGACCAGTTCGTAATAGACGTTGGCGCAGAGGATGAGCTGTACTGGGCTCGAGATGGCGTTCAGGACAGCCAGTTGCGCAAGCTGAAAGCGGGCCAGATCCCGTTCGAAGGCAGCCTGGACCTGCATGGCATGAGCGTAGAGAAAGCCCGCGAACAGCTCTGGGATTTCATAGCCGAAGCCACGAAGCTCGAGGTTCGTTGCGTGCGCGTGACGCATGGCAAGGCGGCCAGACTCGACGGCAAACGTCCCCTGCTCAAGAGTCACGTCAACACCTGGCTTCGCCAGCACCCAAAAGTGCTGGGCTTTACGTCCTGCCTGCCGCGCCACGGTGGGACTGGAGCACTTTACGTGATGCTCAAGCGCACCATGCTCGAAGGCCGCGACGAATAAAGCGTGCAGATCAGTCACCCGACTACGCGGCACACTTGCCAGCGGGGCGGGCGCACCCTACCCTTCGCCTTCGCTATGTACCCGACAGGTAGCTCAATGTCCCTGGAACAACACTACACCGCGATCCTTGGCCAGCTTGGCGAGGACGTTAACCGCGAAGGCCTGCTCGACACGCCCAAGCGCGCCGCCAAAGCCATGCAGTACCTGTGCAAGGGCTACCAGCAGACGCTGGAGGAAGTGACCAACGGCGCACTGTTCAGCTCCGATAACAGCGAAATGGTGCTGGTCAAGAACATCGAGCTGTATTCACTTTGCGAACATCACATGCTGCCGTTCATCGGCAAGGCGCATGTCGCGTATCTGCCCAATGGCAAAGTGCTCGGCCTGTCGAAGGTCGCGCGGATTGTCGAGATGTACGCGCGCAGGCTGCAGATTCAGGAAAACCTGACCCGCGAGATCGCCGAAGCGATGCAGCAGGTCACCGGAGCCTCCGGCGTTGCCGTGGTCATCGAGGCCCAGCACATGTGCATGATGATGCGCGGCGTCGAGAAGCAGAACTCGTCCATGGTCACCTCGGTGATGCTGGGCCAATTCCGCGACAATGCCGCTACTCGCAGCGAGTTTCTCGGGCTGGTGAAGTGACGCAATAAAGAGACAGGGCCTTCACGGCCCTGCTCTGTCTTCAGTCAATCGTACATGCCGACATGCCGTGGATGGCTCGCAACGCGCTGCAGCCACTGGCGAATCGCAGGATATCCGCCCAGATCAAAGCCGCCTTCTTCCGCGACATGGGTGTACGCATAGAGCGCAACGTCGGCGATCGAATAGTGGTCTCCCACCAGGTAAGGCGTGCGCAGCAGCTGCTGCTCCATCACGTTGAGTGCGTGATAGCCGTCGAGTTGCTTGGCCTCGTATTCCTCGCGTCGCTCCTCCGGCATACCCAGATAGACCTTGATGTACCGCGCCACGGCGATGAACGGCTCGTGGCTGTACTGCTCGAAGAACTGCCACTGCAGCACCTGGGTGCGCAGGCGCGGATCGGTCGGCAGGAACTCGCTCCCCTCGGCCAGGTAATTCAGGATAGCGTTGGATTCCCATAGACAGGAGCCGTCCTCAAGCTCCAGCACTGGGATCTTGCCGTTCGGATTCTTCTTGAGGAAATCCTCCGAGCGCGTCTCGCCGCGAAGGATGTTAATCGGAACCCACTCGTACGGCTGGCTCAGCAGATGCAGCATCAGCTTGACCTTGTAGCAATTACCTGACCGGTAATCGCCATAGACTTTCAACATGGTCTCCCCTCCCGATCGACCCGCGGCGCGGGTCAGCAATGACTCCTCAAGCAGCTTCCAGCGCACCGGCGTCGCGAATGACCTGCGCCAACCTGCGCAGCCCCTCGCCCATTCGCTCGGCCGCGACATGGCTGAAGTTCAGCCGCAGGTAACCGGGATTCGCATCCGGGTCGACGAAGAAGGGCTCGCCGGGCATGAACACGACGTCCTCGGCCAGCGCCTGATTGAGCAGCGTCCGCGTGTCCAGCGGCTGCTTGAGGGTCAACCAAAAGAACAGCCCGCCCTGCGGCAGCTCCCAGGTCGCCAGATCACGGAAGTGCTCGTCCAGTGCCGCCTGCATGGCATCGCGGCGGACTCGGTAGAACTCGCGCAACTGTTCGAGATGCGCCAGGTAACGATCGCTGCCCAGCCATTGCAGGGCCTGCCACTGCCCAACCCGATTGCTATGCAGGTCGGCCGACTGCTTCAGGCGCAGCAGATAAGGAAACAGGTCCGCAGACGCGATCAGGTAACCAACCCGCAGGCCGGGCAGCAGTGTCTTGGAAACCGTGCCTGTATATATCCAGCTGGCCCGCTTGAGGCGCGACACGATGGGCCTGGCGCTACCCTGATCGAACACCAGCTCACGGTATGGCTCGTCCTCCAGCAAGGTCACTCCGAACTCGTCCAGCAAACCGGCAACCGCCTCACGTTTGGCTTCGCTGTAACGCACCGCAGAAGGATTCTGGAAAGTCGGAATCAGGTAAGCGAAAGCCGGCGCGTGCTGCTCCAAGGTGGCACGCAATGCCGCGAGGTCCGGTCCATCAGCCTGTTGTGGAACGGCCAGGCACTGAGCGCCGAACAGCTGGAACGATTGCAGCGCGGCAAGGTAAGTCGGCGCCTCGACTAGAACCTCGGTGCCCGCGTCGATGAACAGTTTCGAGGCGAGATCCAGCGTCTGCTGCGACCCGCTGACGATCAGCACCTGGCTGGCCTCGCAAGGCACGCCCAAGGCCCGGGCCTGGGCGGCGATCGCTTCGCGAAGTGCAGGCTCGCCTTCGCTCATCCCGTACTGCCCCATGCTTGCAGGTAGTTCGGTCCAATCCACTGCAGGCAACATCGCCTCAGCCGGCAACCCACCGGCAAAGGACATCACTTCAGGACGCTGGGCTGCAGCCAGAATTTCACGAATCAGGGAGCTTTTCAGGCGAGTAATGCGTTCGGAGAAGGCCATTTCCATTCCAGGTGCGAGGCGTTGCAAAATAAGTCAAACTTCTTGACCGAAATTACGCCTCTCATAATAAATACGTCAATATGCCTGACCTAAAAAAAAGCGCCGTGCAGCGCCAGATAATGGAAAGCTTCTTTCTCGGCTATCAGGCTTTCACGGCAAAGCCTGACGAGATGCTGGCCCGTCGCGGCCTGTCCCGCGTGCACCACCGTATCCTGTTCTTTATCGCCAGTTACCCCGACCTGAGTGTCAAGGAGCTACTGGGCTACCTTGGCGTTACCAAGCAGGCACTGAACACACCGTTGCGCCAGCTGATCGAAATGCATCTGGTGGAAAGCCTCACTGCCGAGGACGACAAGCGCAAACGCATGCTGCGCTTCACCGCCGAGGGTGCGAAGCTCGAGCAGGCGCTGCGACGGGAACAGGTCAGACTGCTGCAACGCGCCTTCGATGATGCAGGGGAACAAGCAGTGGACGGCTGGCTCGCGGTCAACCAGGCGCTCGCTGTGGAAAAGGCCAGGGGCTGACAGCCCTCGCAGCGCCGGAGGCTTCACTACGCCAGAACCGCGGGCACAAAAAAGGGCGACCGAAGTCGCCCTTTTTCATGAAGAACCCGAACTTAGTTCTGGTTTTCCATCTGAGCACGGATCAGATCACCAATGGTGGTCGGGCCGGTGCTTTCAACTTCCTGCTTGGTGCGCAGCTCTTTCATCGCGTCCTTCTCGTCTTCGACGTCTTTGGACTTGATGGACAGGCTGATCACGCGGGACTTGCGGTCGATGCTGATGATCTTGGCTTCGACTTCGTCGCCTTCCTTCAGCACGTTGCGCGCATCTTCAACACGGTCACGGCTGATTTCGGACGCCTTCAGGGTCGCTTCGATATCGTTGCCCAGATCGATGATGGCGCCTTTGGCGTCAACTTCTTTCACGGTACCGCGAACGATGCTGCCCTTGTCATTGACGGCGGCGTAGTTGGAGAACGGATCGTCTTCCAGCTGCTTGATGCCCAGGGAGATACGCTCACGCTCCGGATCGACCGACAGGATGACGGTGTCCAGCTCATCGCCCTTCTTGAAGCGGCGAACGGCTTCTTCACCTGGCTCGTTCCAGGAGATGTCGGACAGGTGAACCAGACCGTCGATGCCGCCATCCAGACCGATGAAGATACCGAAATCGGTGATCGACTTGATGGTGCCGGAGATACGGTCGCCCTTGTTGAACTGGCTGGAGAAATCTTCCCACGGGTTGGATTTGCACTGCTTGATGCCCAGGGAGATACGACGACGCTCTTCGTCGATGTCCAGAACCATGACTTCCACTTCGTCGCCGACCTGAACGACCTTCGACGGGTGGATGTTCTTGTTGGTCCAGTCCATTTCGGAAACGTGCACCAGACCTTCGACACCTTCTTCCAGCTCGGCGAAGCAGCCGTAGTCGGTGAGGTTGGTGACGCGAGCCTGAACGCGGGTGCCTTCCGGGTAACGAGCCTTGATGGCAACCCATGGGTCTTCGCCCAGTTGCTTCAGGCCCAGCGATACGCGGTTGCGCTCGCGGTCGAACTTCAGCACCTTGACATCGATCTCGTCGCCAACGTTGACGATCTCGGACGGATGCTTGATGCGCTTCCAGGCCATGTCGGTGATGTGCAGCAGACCATCGACGCCGCCCAGGTCAACGAACGCACCGTAATCGGTGAGGTTCTTGACGATACCCTTGACCTGCTGGCCTTCCTGCAGGGATTCCAGCAGGGCTTCGCGCTCGGCGCTGTTCTCGGCTTCCAGCACGCTGCGACGGGAAACGACAACGTTGTTGCGCTTCTGATCGAGCTTGATGACCTTGAACTCGAGCTCTTTGCCTTCCAGGTGAGTGGTGTCGCGCACAGGGCGGACATCGACCAGCGAACCCGGCAGGAACGCGCGGATGCCGTTGACGTCGACGGTGAAGCCACCTTTGACCTTGCCGTTGATGACGCCCTTGACCACTTCTTCTGCAGCGAAAGCCGCTTCCAGAACAATCCAGGATTCCGCGCGCTTGGCCTTTTCACGGGACAGCTTGGTTTCGCCAAAGCCATCTTCAACCGCGTCCAGAGCAACGTGGACCTCGTCACCCACCTTGATGGTCAGCTCGCCCTGCTCGTTGTAGAACTGCTCGACCGGGATGACGCCCTCGGACTTGAGGCCAGCATGCACGGTGACCCAGTCACCGTCGATGTCGACCACGATGCCGGTGATGATGGCACCCGGCTGCATGTCGAGGGATTTAAGGCTTTCTTCAAAAAGTTCTGCGAAGCTTTCGCTCATGTTGATTCCTGCTGTTTTCGGGCGAGGATCCGCCCAATCTCCACATTCCAGACAATGTGGGTTCATTCATATAAAAAAAGGCCTGCGGGACTGGATCTGGTCTCCCACATGCCTCCTTATTAACGGCTCGAGGTGCGCAACCTACTGGCTGCGCTGACATCGAAGTCCGTTTGGCCGCCTTTCGGCGTTCCGATCATCCAGCCAAGTCGCGATCGGCGACTTCGCTCAGAATCCTTTGCAGCACTTCTTCGATAGAGAGTGTAGTGGAATCCAACTGAATGGCATCGTCTGCCGGCTTCAGTGGCGCTACCGCTCGCTGGGTATCGCGCTCGTCGCGCTCCCGAATCTCCTCAAGAAGACTCGCGAGATTAACATCATCACCGCGCGCCTTCAACTGCAAGTAGCGTCTGCGGGCACGCTCTTCAGCGCTGGCGGTAAGGAATATCTTCAGTGGCGCATCGGGGAACACGACGGTTCCCATGTCGCGTCCGTCAGCGACCAGGCCGGGCGCCTCGCGAAAGGCCTTCTGCCGTTGCAACAGCGCAGTCCGAACCACCGGCAATGCCGCGACCTGCGAAGCGCCTGCACCGACGCTCTCGTTGCGAATGGCCTCGGTGACTTCCTCGCCCTCGAGGATGATGATCATACCGTGCCCATCGCGGGCAGCGCCGAACTGCACATCCAGATGCTCGGCAAGCACCTTCAGGGCTTCCTCGTTGGTCAGGTCGACACCATGATTGCGCGCAGCGAAGGCCAGCAAACGGTACAGGGCGCCGGAGTCGAGAAAATTCCAGCCGAGCTTGCCCGCGAGCAGCGCAGCAACGGTTCCCTTGCCCGAGCCGCTGGGCCCGTCGATGGTGATGACTGGTACCGGCTTGATCATGAGGCGCCCTCCGCCTGAACCTGCATGCCGGCTCGCTGAGCCAAGTCGAGGAAATTGGGGAACGAAGTTGCCACGTTCGCGCAATCATGGATACGGACCGGGCCACTGGCGCGCAGCGCAGCGACGCTGAATGACATGGCAATGCGATGATCGCCGTGCGCCCAGACCTCACCGGAACCGATCTTGCCACCTTCAATGACGATGCCATCGGGTGTCGGTTCCGCCTTGATACCCAGCGTCTGCAGGCCGTCAGCCATGACCTGGATACGATCCGACTCCTTGACGCGCAGCTCCTCGGCACCGCGTAGGGTCGTACGTCCCTGGGCACATGCCGCGGCAACGAAGAGCACGGGGAACTCGTCGATGGCCAGCGGCACCAGATCCTCGGGAATGTCGATGCCCTTGAGCTGCGCACCACGAACGCGAATATCAGCGACTGGCTCGCCGCCCACCTCGCGAAGATTTTCCAGGACGATATCGCCACCCATCAGCTTGAGGATGTCGATCACGCCGGTGCGAGTCGGGTTGATCCCCACGTGCTCGAGTACGATCTCGGAGCCCGGTGCAATGCTGGCCGCGACCATGAAGAAGGCTGCCGAGGAAATATCCGCCGGCACCTCGATATGGGTGCCATGCAGCTTGTGCCCGGGCTCGACGATCGCGGTGCGCCCCTCGACTGTCACCGGATAGCCGAAACCACGCAGCATGCGTTCGGTGTGGTCACGCGTCGGTGCGGGCTCGGTCACGGAGGTCTGGTCGGCCGCGTACAGGCCGGCCAGCAGCAGGCAGGATTTGACCTGCGCGCTGGCCATCGGCATGTCGTAGTGCATACCGGACAGACGCTGGCCGCCACGAATGGTCAGCGGCGGGCGACCTTCGGCAGCCGTCTCGATGACCGCGCCCATCTCGCGCAGCGGCTTGGCGACGCGATTCATCGGGCGCTTGGACAGTGAGGCATCGCCGGTAAGGGTGGTATCGAACGGCTGCGCCGCAAGCAAGCCGGACAACAGGCGCATGGAGGTGCCGGAGTTACCCAGATAGATCGGGCCAGGCGGCGGCTTCAGACCATGCAGGCCAACGCCATGGACGGTCACCCGCCCCTGCTGCGGGCCTTCGATGACCACACCCATGTCACGGAACGCCTGAATCGTGGCGAGGGCGTCTTCACCTTCGAGAAAACCCTCGACTTCGGTGGTCCCTTCCGCCAGGGAACCCAGCATGATCGAACGATGCGAAATGGATTTGTCGCCTGGGACACGCAGATGGCCGGTCAGGCTGCCGCCAGGGTTGGCGAGGAAAACGAGGTCATTGGAATGCATAACGTCCACATAGGCTCGGCGAGCCAGTATTTTGCTGAAATGTTCCCGGGCAGCCCGGGCGCGCGTGAACACGCCCAACAACCTGCGCCCGTCTCCTTCATCGACCGCGGCGCGCAGGGCGTCGAGGTCGGCACGAAAATCATCCAGGGTATGCAGCACCGCCTCGCGATTGGCGAGGAAGATGTCGTGCCACATCACCGGGTCGCTACCGGCAATACGGGTGAAATCACGAAACCCACCCGCCGCGTAACGGAAGATCTCGAGATTCTCATGGCGCTTGGCGAGCGAATCAACCAGACCGAAGGCCAACAGGTGCGGCAGGTGACTAGTGGCGGCCAGCACCTCGTCGTGGTGAGCCACGTCCATGTGCTCGACATCGGCACCGAGCGCCGCCCAAAGCCGGGTCACCAGCGCAAGCGCCTGCGGATCGGTGTTCTTCAGCGGAGTCAGTATGACCTTGTGGCGGCGGAACAGCGTGCTCTTGGCCGCCGTGACACCACTGAGCTCCGATCCGGCGATGGGATGGCCGGGAACGAAACGCGACGGCATCTCGCCGAACACGTTACGCGCGCAGCGCACCACATTGCCCTTGGCGCTGCCGACATCGGTGATCACGGCGGAGCCCAGGTCGAGCTTCGCCAGCTCGCCGAGCAGTCGTTCCAGGGCGAGGATGGGTGTGGCGAGCTGAATAACGTCGGCGTCACGGCAGGCTTCGGCCAGCGTGTCGGCACAGCGATCCACCACGCCCAGCTCGACCGCCAGTTCACGCGAGCGGGCGTCCAGATCGAAGCCGACCACCTCGCGGCAAAGGCCGGACTCACGCAGCCCCTTGGCAAACGAACCGCCAATCAACCCGAGCCCGATCACCACCAGACGATCGATGACAGGTGCGGTTCGTTGTTCCACGGCGGCTGGGCTCACTGCTGCAGTACCTGCGTCAGCACGTCCAGAAAGCGTGCATTCTCACGCTCGGTACCAATGGAAACCCGCAGGAATGTCGGCATTCCGTAACCGGCTACCGGCCGCACGATCACACCCTCGCGCAAGAGTGCCTGATTGATCGGTGCAGCATCGCGGGCAAAATCCACCGCAATGAAATTGCCCCGCGAGGGAATCCACTCCAACCCCAACTGGCGGAAGCCGCGCTCCAGCTGAGCCATCCCGGCGTCGTTCACCCGGCGGCTGGCTGCCAGATAATCGACGTCATCCAGTGCCGCGCAGGCGGCGGCCAGCGCCAGGCTGTTCACATTGAAGGGCTGGCGAACACGGTTCAACACGTCGGCGATCACCGGCGAGCTGATGGCGTAGCCGACGCGCAGGGCCGCCAGGCCATAAGCCTTGGAGAAGGTGCGCGAAACGAGCAGATTGGGATAGTCGGCGAGGTAGGCCAGCCCATCAGGCAGCTCCTGACCTTCGGCGTACTCGATATAGGCCTCGTCCAGCACCACCAGTACATGGGCTGGGACGCGCGCGAGGAAAGCACCCAACGCAGCGGCATCGAACCAGGTCCCGGTGGGGTTGTTGGGATTGGCGACAAAGACGACCCGGGTGTTCTCGTCGATCGCATCGGCCATCGCCTCGAGATCGTGCCCCCAGTTCTTCGCCGCGACGGCACGCCCCTCGGCGCCGACAGCCTGGGTC
The DNA here is from genome assembly GCF_026642215.1 of Stutzerimonas sp. R40042. NCBI lineage: Bacteria > Pseudomonadati > Pseudomonadota > Gammaproteobacteria > Pseudomonadales > Pseudomonadaceae > Stutzerimonas > Stutzerimonas sp. R40042. The sequence goes on from NZ_CP113258.1 coordinate 2,681,235, forward strand.
GCGATCGGATAGACGGCGAAGGCGTGTTCGCTGAACACCGCGTTGAGCCCCGGTGCCAGATAGGCACGGGCGACCAGCTCGAGGATGTCGTTGGAACCGTTGCCTAGCGTGACCTGGTGGACACCCACCGAATAACGCTGGGCAAGGCGCTGCTTGAGCACGAAGCCGTTACCGTCGGGGTAGCGGGTCAGCTCGGAAAGCTCGGCCTGGATCGCTGCCAGCGCCTTCGGGCTGGGCCCCAGAGGGTTCTCATTGCTGGCCAGCTTGACGATCCCGGCGGGGTCCAGCTTCAACTCGCGCGCCAGCTCATCGACCGGCTTGCCTGGTACGTAAGGCGACAACTTCTGCACGCCCGGCTGCGCCAGGGCAAGGAAATCACAACTCATTGGTTAGGCCTCAGGCTGCAGGCTCAGGCGGCAGGCACAAGCCTGTCGCCTGCCACCTGCTCCTGAAGCCCGGAGCCGCAATTAAAGTACTGCCTTGGGGTAGGAACCCAGCACCTTCAGCGCCACGGCTTCCTGGCCAATCTTCTCCAGCACGTCCTTGATCAGCGGATCCTGGTGGTGGCCGAGGAAGTCGATGAAGAACACATAGGTCCACTTGCCGCTGCGCGACGGCCGCGTCTCGATCCGGGTAAGGTCGATGCCATTGGTGTGGAACGGCACCAGCAGCTCGTGCAGCGCACCCGGCTTGTTGCGCATCGAGACAATGATCGACGTCTTGTCATCGCCGGTCGGCGGCACTTCCTGGTTACCGATGATGAGGAAGCGGGTGGAGTTGTCCGGGCGGTCTTCGATCTTCTCCGCCAGCTTGGTCAGGCCGTACAGCTGGGCCGCCATGTCGCCGGCAATGGCGGCCGAGTTCCACTCGCTCTTGACCCGCTTGGCCGCATCCGCATTGCTGGAAACCGCCACCCGCTCGACGTTCGGATAATGCGCATCGAGCCACTTGCGACACTGCGCCAGCGATTGAGCATGGGAATAGATGCGCGTGATGCGATCGGTCTTGGTGGTTTCGCCCACCAGCAGATGATGGTGGATGCGCAGCTCCACCTCGCCACAGATAACGATGTCGTGCTCGAGAAAGCTGTCGAGTGTGTGGTTGACCGCGCCTTCGGTGGAGTTCTCCACCGGCACCACGCCAAAGTTCACCGCACCGGCGACCACTTCGCGGAACACCTCATCGATCGCCGCCATCGGGGTGCTGATCACCGCATGGCCGAAATGCTTGAGCGCGGCGGCTTGAGAGAACGTCCCTTCCGGCCCCAGATAGGCCACGCGCAGCGGCTGCTCGAGCGCCAGGCAGGAGGACATGATCTCGCGGAACAGGCGGGCCATCTCTTCATTGTCGAGCGGCCCACGATTGAGTTCCATGATGTGCTTGAGCACCCAGGCTTCGCGTTCCGGGCGGTAGAACACCGCCGACTCGCCCTCGGCCAGCGCAGCGGTCTTGACCCGGGCCACTTCCTGGGCGCAGCGGGCGCGCTCGCTGATCAGCTCGAGAATGCGCTCGTCGAGACTGTCGATTCGAACCCGCAGCGCCTTCAGCTGATCGGCGTCGCTCATCAGCCGTGCTCCTTCTCGAACTCGGCCATGTAGGCCACCAGCGCCTCGACCGCATCCAGGCCGACAGCGTTGTAGATCGAGGCGCGCATGCCGCCCACGGAGCGATGACCTTTCAGGTTCAGCAGGCCACGCGCGTCGGCACCAGCCAGGAAGGCCTTGTCCAGGCGCTCATCGGCCAGGCGGAACGGCACGTTCATCCACGAGCGCGCGTTGACGGCGATCGGGTTGGTGTAGAAATCGCTGGCATCGATGGCGCCGTAGAGCATGTCCTTCTTCGCGCGATTGCGCTTTTCCATTGCCTCGACGCCGCCCTGCTCCTTCAGCCACTCGAAAACCAGCCCCGAGAGATACCAGGAGAAGGTCGCCGGGGTGTTGTACATCGAGCCATTGTCGGCGGCGATCTTGTAATCGAGCATGGTCGGGCAGGTGGAGCGTGCGTGGCCGAGCAGGTCCTCACGGACGATGACCACCACCAGCCCGGACGGGCCAATATTCTTCTGTGCTCCGGCATAGATCAGGCCGAACTTCGATACATCAATCGGCCGCGAGAGGATGTCCGACGACATGTCGACGACCAGCGGGGTATCGCCCAGCTCCGGCACCCAATCGAACTGCAGGCCGCCGATGGTCTCGTTGCTGGCGTAGTGCAGATAGGCCGCGCCATCGCTCAGCTGCCAGTCGTTCTGTCCGGGAATCGCGAAGTAGTCGTAAGGCTTGGCAGTCGCCGCGACGTTCACGTGCCCGAAACGACGGGCCTCCTCGATCGCCTTGCGCGACCAGATGCCGGTATCGACATAATCGGCCACGCCACCCTCGGGCAGCAGGTTCAGCGGAATCTCGGCGAACTGCTGGCTGGCCCCGCCCTGCAGGAACAGCACCTTGTAGTTCGACGGAATCGCCAGCAGATCGCGCAGATCCTGCTCCGCCTTTTCGGCGATGGCAGTGTAATCGTCGCTGCGATGGCTCATTTCCATGACCGACAGGCCCTTGCCATGCCAGTCGAGAAGCTCCGCCTGGGCGCGCTGAAGGACGGCTTCGGGAAGCGCAGCCGGACCGGCACAGAAGTTAAAGGCGCGTTTGCTCACTGCTGTTCTCTCGCTCTTGCTCGATATTGAATCCCGGGCTCGACGGCCGGCTTCGTTTACCGACCGCCTCGCTACCGTCTGCCCGGTGTGCTGCTTTCTATCGGATGGCGCTATCGCCAATCAGTCTTCGTCGTCGGTCGGCACCACGTCCGGCGACACATCGCCGCCACCGCCAAGCAATTCGTCTTCGCTCGGCTCGGTACTGATGACCGGCATTTCCTTCTCGAGGGCATCGTCATCCAGCAGCGCCTCGATGTCTTCCAGCACCTCTTCCTCGGACGGCTCCTGCACCCGCTCCAGACCGACCAGGTGTTCGCCTTTGCTCAGCTTGATCAGCGTGACGCCCTGGGTGTTGCGACCCAGCGAGGAGACTTCGTCGACACGAGTCCGCACGAGCGTGCCCTGATCGGAGATCAGCATGATCTCCTCGCCCTCGAGCACCTGTACGGCACCGACCAGCGGGCCGTTGCGCTCGTTGGTCACCATGGCGATGACGCCCTGGCCACCACGACCGCGGCGCGGGAACTCTTCCATCGCCGTGCGCTTGCCATAACCGCGCACCGAGGCGGTGAGGATCTGCGCGCCGGGCTCCGGAATCAGCATCGAGATGATCCGCTGCCCTTCCGGCAGACGCATGCCACGCACACCGCGGGCATTGCGGCCCATGATGCGGACCTTGCTTTCCTTGAAGCGGATGACCTTGCCGCCGTCGGAGAACATCATCACTTCCTGGGCGCCATCGGTCACGGCGGCGGCGATCAGGGTGTCGCCCTCCTCCAGCTTCAGTGCGATGAGACCGGAAGTACGAGGCCGACTGAACTGCACCAGCGGTGTCTTCTTGACCGTACCCTTGGCCGTCGCCATGAAGATGTAGGCACCGGTGGGCTCGTCCTTCTCATCGCTGTCGTCGTCGCCCTCGACATCGTCGACGTCGTCATGCTCGATCACCAGACCTTCGGCGTCGTCCAGCTCCTCGTCACCCTCGGCAGCCTGCTTGCGCAGGGCCTCGAGATCGACCTGAAGCATGGCGGTGATGCGCTCGCCCTCGTCCAGCGGCAGCAGGTTCACCAGCGGACGCCCACGCGAAGTGCGCGAGGCCTCGGGAATCTCATAGGTCTTCAGCCAATACACCTTGCCCTTGCTGGAGAACAGCAACAGGGTGGTATGGCTGTTGGCGACCAGCAGATGCTCGACGTAGTCCTCTTCCTTCACCCCGGTCGCGGCCTTGCCACGGCCGCCGCGGCGCTGCGCCTGATAGGCGGCCAGCGGCTGGGATTTGGCATAACCACCATGGGAAATGGTGACGACGCGCTCTTCTTCGGTGATCAGGTCGGCCAGAGTCAGGTCGAGACGGGACTCGAGGATCTCGGTGCGCCGCGCATCGCCGAAGTCGCGCTTCACGCCCTCGAGCTCCTCGCGGATGACTTCCATCAGCCGCACCGGATTGGTCAGGATGCGGATCAGCTCACCGATCTGGGTGAGGATTTCCTGGTACTCGGCGAGCAGCTTCTCGTGCTCGAGACCGGTCAGGCGGTGCAGACGCAGGTCGAGGATCGCCTGGGCCTGCTCCGGCGAGAGGAAATACTTGCCGTCGCGCAGACCGTATTGCGGGTCCAGATTCTCCGGACGGCAGGCGTCTGCCCCGGCGCGCTCGACCATCGCCTCGACCGCGCTCGACTCCCAGGCAGTGGAGATCAGCGCATCCTTGGCTTCGGCCGGCGTCGGCGAAGCCTTGATCAGGGCGATCACCGGATCGATGTTGGACAGCGCGACCGCCTGACCTTCGAGGATGTGCCCGCGCTCGCGCGCCTTGCGCAATTCGTACACGGTACGCCGGGTGACGACTTCGCGGCGGTGCCGGACGAAGGCTTCCAGCAGTTCCTTGAGGTTCAGTGTGCGCGGCTGGCCATCGACCAGCGCCACCACGTTGATGCCGAATACGCTCTGCAGCTGGGTCTGGGCATAGAGGTTGTTGAGGATCACCTCCGGCACTTCGCCACGACGCAGCTCGATGACCACACGCATGCCGTCCTTGTCGGACTCGTCACGCAGCTCGGTGATGCCTTCGATCTTCTTCTCTTTCACCAGCTCGGCGATCTTCTCGATCAGCCGCGCCTTGTTCAGCTGATACGGCAGCTCGGTGATGACGATCTGCTGACGTCCGCCGACCTTGTCGATGTCCTCGATATCGGCGCGCGCACGGATATAGATGCGGCCGCGACCGGTGCGATAGGCCTCGATGATGCCGGCGCGACCGTTGATGATGCCCGCGGTGGGGAAATCGGGGCCGGGAATGAACTGCATCAGCTCATCGATGGTGATATCGGCGTTGTCGATCAGCGCCAAGCAGCCATCGATGACTTCGCCCAGGTTGTGCGGCGGGATGTTGGTCGCCATACCGACCGCGATACCGCTGGAACCGTTGACCAGCAGGTTGGGGATCTTGGTCGGCATGACTGCCGGAATCTGCTCGGTGCCATCATAGTTGGGCACCCAGTCGACGGTTTCCTTGTCCAGGTCGGCCAGCAGCTCGTGCGCCAGCTTGGCCATGCGCACTTCGGTGTAACGCATTGCCGCGGCACTGTCGCCATCGACCGAACCGAAGTTGCCTTGACCGTCGACCAGCATGTAGCGCAGCGAGAACGGCTGCGCCATACGCACGATGGTGTCGTACACCGCGGAGTCGCCGTGCGGGTGGTACTTACCGATCACGTCACCGACCACACGGGCGGATTTCTTGTACGGCTTGTTCCAGTCGTTGCCCAGCTCGCTCATGGCGTAGAGCACGCGACGGTGCACCGGTTTCAGGCCATCGCGCGCGTCCGGCAGCGCACGGCCGATGATCACGCTCATGGCGTAATCAAGGTAGGACTGCTTGAGCTCGTCTTCGATATTGACCGGGAGGATTTCTTTGGCCAGTTCGCCCATGGAAGCCTGGTTCCTTATAGTCAGCAGGGTCCTGCGATAAGCGCGGGATGGTAACACAGACGGCGGCTATAAGCTGAGCCTTGCGCACGGCTGCGGCTTGTCTGCATGGCCCGCTCGCGCGCCGATCGATTCAGGTTCAATGCAAGCGTTTGCGGCTCATCAAATCGGCCATCTTCGCTGCGGTCGGGCGCTCGACCACCCCTTTCTCGGTGACGATGACATCAATGAGATCAGCCGGTGTTACATCGAACACTGGATTGAATGCCTCGACATCAGCTGCGAAACGCCGGCCATTGACCTCGAGCAGCTCGCTGCCGGCACGCTCCTCGAGGGGAATCTCGTCGCCGCTTTCCAGCGTCATGTCGATAGATGAGCTCGGCGCCACCACCATGAAACGCACGCCGTGGTGCATCGCTAGAACCGCGAGCTGGTAGGTACCGATCTTGTTCGCCACATCGCCATTGGCGGCGATGCAATCGGCTCCGACGACCACCCAGGAGATCCCCCGCGTCTTCATCAGATGGGCCGCGGCCGAATCGACGTTCAGCGTGGTCGGCACGCCATCGCCCAGCAATTCCCAGGCGGTCAGGCGGGAGCCCTGCAGCCAGGGACGGGTCTCGTCGACGTAGACGCGCTCCACCAACCCATCGAGATGCGCCGCGCGGATGACACCGAGCGCGGTACCGAAACCACCGGTCGCCAGGGCACCGGTGTTGCAGTGAGTAAGCAGGTTCTGCGGATTGCCCTGATGGCGACGAATGAGATCGACACCGAACTGCGCCATGGCCAGATTGGCCTCGCGATCGCTCTCATGTATCGAGATGGCCTGGGCCTCCAGCGCCGCGCAAGGATCCTCGCCTGGCTTGAGGCGTTCGAGACGTTCGCGCATTTGATTCAGCGCCCAGACCAGATTGACCGCCGTGGGACGCGATGCGGCAAGGATCGTGGCGTCTTCCTCCAGCGCCTGCCGCCAATCACCACCGGCCGCCATGCGCGTACGGGCAGCCAGGACCAGCGCATAGGCCGCACTGATGCCGATGGCAGGCGCGCCGCGCACGACCATGTCGCGAATGGCGTCAGCGACCGCAGCGGCAGAATCGCAACTGTGCCAGACCTCTTCGGTCGGCAGCTTGCGCTGATCGAGCAGGCTCAGGCGATCGCCATGCCACTCGATCGATTTCACCTTTTCCGCGGCCAGCAGGCGCTCGCGCATGGCATTTCCCTCGTTCAGCTTCGTCGAAGCAGAGCCCATGATGCGCCCCGCACAGCAAAGAAAAAGCCCGGATCGCGGGCGAACCGGGCTTCTATATCAAATATGCCGGGAAACAGCGGTGCGCCGCCTCGGCCGTCGCAACCCGGGCGCGAATGCTAATGCACTGATTTTCCAAGCACAAGCAACGCTACTGATACCTAGGCCACGCCGGTTCCAATCGAATAGCGGCGCGCGCCCTGACGCCAGATCGCCGAATGCGCGCGCCTATCCGGGTCAGCTTGACCAGTGCATGACAGCCTAATACTGTATCTATATACAGTATTTTTGGATGTTTCTTTCATGTCTTCCGTGGTCGCCCTAGACCGCCTGCTGGATGCACGTCGCATCTGGCGTGGCCAGGCCGTTGCATCCCCTAAGGCCACCCAACCGACCGGGCATGCCATGCTGGATGCGCTCCTGCCCGCTGGCGGCTGGCCGGATTCGGCGCTCAGCGAGATCCTTTTCGCAGCCCCCGGTATCGGCGAACTGCGCCTGCTGTGGCCGACCCTCGCCAGGCTGACCCGCGCCGGTGAACGTGTCGTGCTGGTCGCCCCACCCCATCGCCTCTGCCCCCAGGCCTGGCTTGCGGCTGGAGTGGATCTGCGCCATCTGGTCATCGTCCAGGCCAAGGACCGCGATGCCTTGTGGAGCGCCGAACAGTGCCTGCGCTCCGGCAGTTGCGCCGCCGTGCTGTGCTGGCCGCGACAGGCCGATGACCGCGCTCTGCGGCGACTGCAGATAGCCGCCGAAACCGGCCAGACCCTGGCCTTTGCCTATCGCCCGCTGCGCGAAGCGGAAAATCCGTCGCCTGCGGCATTGCGCCTGACCCTCGAGGCACAGCCGGTGCAGTTGCGTGTCATCAAGTGCCGCGGTGGCCTGGCTCCGGCCCGGTCGCTACCGGCCAGCGCTTGGCAATAGGTGTGACGATGCTCTGGGCCTGCATTCTGCTGCCGCAACTGGCCATGGACGGCATCCTGCGCCACCGCGACGATGCCGCCGCACCACTGGTTCTACTCGCCGGCCCGCCACAGCGCCGCGTGCTGCAGGCCGTCAACACCGCCGCCCGCAAGCTCGGCCTCAAGCCAGGGCAATCGCTGGTCGCAGCCCAGGCATTGACCCACGACTTCGTCACCGCCGATTACGACCCGCTGGTGATCGAACGCTGGCAGCAGTTCCTGGCGGCCTGGGGTTACGGCTACAGTGCCCAGGTCAGCCTGCACTACCCGCGCTGCTTGCTGCTGGAGGTGCATTCCAGCCTCGGCCTGTTCGGCCCCTGGCCACGATTCGAGACGCGCCTGCGCGACGAGCTCACGGCCCTGGGCTTCCGCCACCGCATCACCCTGGCACCCAACCCGGCGGCCGCGCGCATCCTTGCCAATGCCCACGACGGGCTGGCCGTAACCGATACAGCCACGCTGCATCAGGCGCTCGGGGTACTGCCGATAGAGCGCCTCGGCCTGCCCCGTGAAGTCAGCACATCGCTGGTACGCATGGGCCTGCGCCATCTTCATCAACTGCTCGCCCTGCCGCGCGACAGCCTGGCCAGACGCTTTCCGGCCGAAGTGCTGGCCCAGCTCGACACCCTGCTCGGGCATCGGCCGCTGCCTCTGGAGTTCTACCGCCCGCCGGATGTCTTCGACACCCGCATCGAACTGAATTTCGAGGTCGAGTCCCACCAGGCTCTGCTGTTTCCATTGCGCAGACTGACCGCAGACTTGGCCGCCTTTCTCGCCGGGCGGGACAGCGGCGTCCAGCGTTTCAGTCTGTACCTGGAACATCGCACCCTGCCCGACAGCGAGGTGCCGGTCGGCCTGCTCAGTACCGAACGCGAGCCCGCCATGCTGTTCGAACTGACCCGTGGCCGCCTCGAGCACCTGCAACTGCCGGCCCCCGTCCTGGCCGTGCGTCTGCTGGCTCGTGATCTGCCAGCCTTCACGCCGGCCCATCAGGCCTTGTTCGACGAGCGCCCGCAACAGAATGTGCCCTGGGAGCAACTGCGCGAACGCCTCCGCGCCCGACTGGGCGACAATGCCGTGGTCTCGCTAAGCGCACGAGCGGACCACCGCCCGGAATGCGCCTGGCGGGAAAACAGCCTCGCCCACACCGAGCCATTGCCTCACGTGGGGTTGCGCCCCGGCTGGCTGCTGAGCACCCCGCAGCCCTTACGCGAAGAGGGTCTGCTCACCCTGGCTGGCCCCGAGCGCATCGAGTCCGGCTGGTGGGATGGTGCCGACGCGCGGCGCGACTACTATCGGGTGCAAACCACTACCGGCCAACAGGGTTGGGCGTTTCGCGCCCTTACCGGCGGGCCGCTGCTGCTGCACGGCTGGTTCGCATGAACGCCGAATATGCCGAGCTGCACTGCCTGTCCAACTTCAGCTTCCAGCGGGGAGCATCCAGCGCGCGCGAACTCTTCGAGCGCGCCAAGCGCCAGGACTATGACGCTCTGGCGATCACCGATGAATGCAGCCTGGCCGGTATCGTGCGCGCCTGGCAGGCCTCGAAGGACACCGGTCTGCCGCTGATCATCGGCAGCGAGGTGCAGATCGAAGAGGGGCCCAAACTGGTCTTGCTGGTAGAAAACCTGATCGGCTACCAGGCCTTGTGCCAGCTGATCACCCGTGCCCGCCGGCGGACCGAAAAAGGTCGTTACCAGGCGCTGCGCAAAGACCTGAGCGAATGGTCGCTAGAGGGGCTGCTGGCGATCTGGCTGCCCGGCCACGATAGTGCCGACACCGAAGGTCGATGGCTGCTCGAGCACTTTCGCGATCGCCTCTGGCTCGGCATCGAACTGCATCGGGGGCCGGACGACGCGCTGCAGCTGCGGCAATCCCTGACCCAGGCTTCACGCCTGGGCATACCCGCCGTGGCCTGTGGCGACGTGCACATGCATGCCCGCGGTCGCCGGGCATTGCAGGACTGCATGACCGCCATCCGCCACCATCTGCCGGTCGCCGAGGCCGGATGCCACCTCTTTCCCAATGGCGAACGCCACCTGCGGTCGCGCGAGGAGCTGGCCCAGCTCTATCCAGCCGCACTGCTTGCCGAAACCCTTCGCATCAGCCAGCGCTGCCATTTCCAGCTCGACCAGCTGAAATATCACTACCCCCACGAACTGGTCCCGCCTGGACATGACACCACCTCATGGTTGCGCAAGCTGGTCGAGGATGGCGCACGCTGGCGCTGGCCGGACGGCATCCCGGAAAAGGCCCGCGCGCAGCTCGAACATGAACTGGAGCTGATCGCCGACCTGCATTACGAAAGCTATTTCCTGACCGTGCATGACATCGTCCGCTTTGCCCGCGAGCGGGGCATTCTCTGCCAGGGTCGCGGCTCGGCGGCCAACTCGAGCGTCTGCTTCGTGCTGGGCATCACCGAACTCGACCCGGTACGCAGCAAACTGTTGTTCGAGCGTTTCCTCTCCCGCGAGCGCAACGAGCCGCCCGATATCGACGTGGATTTCGAGCACGACCGCCGCGAGGAGGTCATCCAGTACGTCTTTCAACGCTACGGGCGTAATCGCGCCGCCCTCACCGCCGTCGCCAGCAGCTACCGCGCCACCGGCGCCCTGCGGGATGTCGCCAAGGCGCTGGGCCTGCCGCCGGATCAGATCAACGCCCTGGCCGGCTGCTGTGGACGCTGGAGTGAGCACATACCCGACGACTCGCGACTGCGCGAGGCCGGCTTCGACCCGGACAATCCGGTTCTGCGCCGGGTCCTGGTGCTGACCAAGGCGCTCATCGGTTTTCCTCGCCATCTTTCCCAGCACCCTGGCGGTTTCGTGATCTCCGAGCAACCGCTCGATACTCTGGTGCCGATCGAGAATGCCAGCATGGCCGACCGCACGGTGATTCAGTGGGACAAGGACGATCTCGATGCGGTCGGTCTGCTCAAGGTCGACGTGCTGGCACTGGGCATGCTCAGCGCGATACGTCGCTGTTTCGACCTGATCGAACACTATCGCGGTACGCGCTGGACCCTCGCCACGCTGCCCGCGGAGGACAAGCCCACCTACGAGATGATCAGTCGGGCCGACACTATCGGCGTCTTTCAGATCGAATCGCGGGCGCAAATGGCCATGCTGCCGCGCCTGCGTCCCAAGACCTTCTACGATCTGGTCATCCAGGTTGCCATCGTCCGCCCCGGGCCGATCCAGGGCGACATGGTGCATCCTTACCTGCGTCGACGTAACAATGAAGAAAAGGTGGATTACCCGTCCGAAGAACTGAAACCGGTATTCGAACGCACCCTTGGCGTGCCCCTTTTTCAGGAACAGGTGATGGAACTGGCGATCGTGGCGGCCGAATACACGCCAGACGAGGCCGACAAACTGCGCCGTGCCATGGCCGCCTGGAAGCGTCACGGCAGCCTGGAGCCCCACCGCGTGCGACTGACCGAGCGAATGCTCGCCAAAGGCTACCAGCCCGACTTCATCGCGCGGATCTTCGAGCAGATCAAAGGGTTCGGCAGCTACGGTTTTCCCGAATCGCACGCGGCGAGTTTTGCCCTGCTCACCTATGCCAGCAGCTGGCTGAAGTGCCACGAACCGGCGGCATTTGCCTGCGCGCTGATCAACAGCTGGCCGATGGGCTTCTACAACCCCGACCAGATTCTCCAGGACGCCCGCCGCCACGGGCTGGAAATCCGCCCGGTGGACGCTCGCTACAGCGGCTGGGATTGCAGCCTCGAGCCATGCCACCAGGAACAACCGGCAATCCGCCTGGGGCTACGCATGGTGCGCGGCTTTCGGGAAGCCGATGCCCAGCGCATCGAAGCCGCACGCCTACGCCAGCCATTCACGGACATCCATGACCTGTGCCTGCGCGCCGAGCTCGAACCGCGTGCGCGTGAGCAGCTCGCCGATGCCGGCGCCCTGCGCGGCCTGGCCGGCCATCGACATCGAGCGCGTTGGGCAGTCGCCGGAATCGAACCACAGCTGCCGCTGTTCGCCAGCCTGCCCGCACCGGAGGAAACCTCCATCAACCTGCCACTGCCTTCGGTGAGCGAAGACCTTTTCAACGACTACGCGACCCTCGGCACGACACTGGGACCGCATCCCCTGGCCTTGCTGCGGGAAGAATTGAAAGCCCGGCGCTGTCGCAGCTCACGGGAACTGGCCACAATCGAGCATGGCCGCCCGGTCAGCGTTGCAGGCTTGGTGATCGGCCGACAACGCCCACAGACCGCCAGCGGCGTCATCTTCGTCACCCTGGAAGACGAGTTCGGCATGGTCAATGTGGTGGTCTGGCGCGACCTGGCCGAGCGCCAGAGGCGGCCCTTGATCCAGTCGCAACTGCTTCGCGTGGATGGCCATCTGGAGTCAGCCAGCAATGTACGACACCTCATTGCCGGCCGCTTGAGCGACCTCACGCCCCTGCTCACCGGGCTTGATGTGCGCAGCCGGGATTTTCAATAGTCCTCTCTTCGCCCTGAAGTCCGTGGCACCAGCCTGCTGTATCCAGAGCTAATCACGCACATTGCTACGGCGGCCCCGTGCTGTAGTCCTACTCAACTTCGCCGGTGTCGGCGAGCGGTCAGGGTGGTCTCCTGGATCAAACCAATCAATCGTCCAGGAGCCGGCCTGGAGTGGTGGGCGCGCCCGGTCGCGGACACACCAGATCATCGCTTTCGCACCAGCACCGGTATCCGGTGCTTGCCGCTCAGACCTGTGAGGGTCTGCTCGTCATCGGCCGGTAGCACCACCCTTTCGGCCTCGATGCCCTTGTATTCAGGGCCATGCGTACGCGCGCACTGAATGGGCAATGATCGTATTAGTAGAGCTTCATCGGAGCACCTTCGAATCAGGGTTTGTACGGACGACCCACGCATTACAGTTTTGTCTTGCATCGGACAACCGACAGAAGGGTGACAACGCACTCCCTCCTCCGCGAGCAATCTGACTTCACACCCGGCAACGCCCAGCCCGTCATAATTCGCCCCTCGCCGACAACTGGCGAATGCGATCAGCCGTGCGGCAGGCGATGGCCTGAATCGTCAACGACGGGTTCACCCCGCCTGACGTAGGAAACACCGATCCGTCGCAGATCCACAGGTTTGGTATGTCCCAGCTGCGGCAGTCGGCATCCACCACGCTGGTCGCCGGATCGAACCCCATGCGTGCGGTGCCCATCAAATGCGCGGTGCCGTCCGCTTCGCTCCATATGTTGCGCGCGCCCATGCCGTTGAGGCCGCAGCGCATGAAGTCCACGGCATGTTCGACCAGTCGCTGGTCGTTGTCGCCCATTGACCAGGTGACGCGGGCAATCGGCAGGCCATACTGATCCTTCTCGTCCGCCAGGGTGACCCGGTTGCGTTCCTGCGGCAGCGTCTCGCCGACGATCTTTAGCCCCACCTGATGGTTGTACTTCTGCATTTCGTCCACCAATGCCTGACCCCAGAGGCCACGATTGCCGGTCTGGGTCGCGGCCCAGGCGGCGGGCAGCGGGCCCTGGCTCATGATGGCGTAGCCGCCATGGAAGTTCTTGCCGCGATCTTCGTAGTTCCAGTGCTCGGTGATCGCCAGTGAGGGTGGCCCCTTGTACCAGCGTATTTCCTCGTCGACCTCGCCCCATACCGCCTGGTTGTTATGCACCATGAGGTTCTTGCCGACCAGTCCGCTGCTATTGGCAAGCCCGTCCGGGTAGTGTGCGTTGGCCGAATTGAGCAACAGCCGGGGCGTCTCGATGGCATAGCCGGCGACGATGACATGACGGGCATGCTGGAAGCGCCACTCGCCGTCGCGCTGGTAATGCACGCCGCTGACAAGCCCATCGCTGCCCGTTTCGATGCGCCCGACCATCGCCAGATCGCGGATCTCTGCGCCGGCTTTCAATGCCCGCGGAATCCAGGTGTTGAGCACGCTCTGCTTGGCGTTGGTGGAGCAGCCGGTGACACAGAAGCCGCGGTAGACACAGGGTGGTGCGTTATCGCGCGGCGCCGAAAGGGTCGCCAGCGGTGTCGGCGCCCAGGCCACGCCCATCGCTTCGCAGGCCTTGGCCAGTGCCAGACCGGAGGCGTTCACCTCATGCTGTCGATAAGGGTAGCGGGGGCGCTTCGGTCCCCAGGGGTAGCGCACCGGGCCGGCGATCTTCAGGGCCTGCTCAACTTCTTCGTAGTAATGCCACATCTCCTGCCAGCCGATAGGCCAGTCGAAGCCATAGCCCAGCAGCGAACGCGACTTGAACCACTCCGGACGCATGCGCAGCGAGACCATGGCGAAGTGCACCGTGCTGCCGCCAACCGATTTGCCGCTGTTGTTGGTGCCGAGCTTGAGTGGATTCTCCCCGTCGCACAGACGCTCGTCGGTCCAGAAGAGCTTCTCCTGGTGCGCTTCATCTGAGGCGAACTCTTCCAGTGGTCGCCACCACGCACCGGCATCGAAGGCGACCACCGAGAAGCCGGCCTCGGCGAGCTTGCACGCCAGCGTCCCACCACCGGCTCCAGTTCCGGCGATGGCGAAATCAACCGCCTCGTGCTGAGGATATTCGCGCATTGGCACCCAGCCGCCGCGGCGAAACACATCCGGTGCCTGACCATGGCGGCCGCGTGGGGTATGGAGGGCATCGAACCAGCGATCAGCGGACATGGCGGTTCAGTTTCCGTGCCGTGGCTTCCCTGCCAGGATGGGCTTCGGCGGCTTCCCAGCTGTCGCGACTGTCCTCGGCGAGGCGCACGTAGCCGCGTGGACTGGCCGGCCCGCCAAAGCCAAGTTCGTTCCAGGCGGTCGGGTGACTGTAATAGGCAGCGCTGATGTCGTGCACCACACGATGGCTGAAGAAGGCGGCTGCAGGAAGTCCACGCCAGGCATCGCTTTGCAGCTCGTCGCGCTGCATGGCGGCGATCATTGCGTCCTGCTCTGCTGCGGCCAGCTCTGCAAAGCAGTGTCCGTGCCGCTGCCGCGCTTCGCTGTCGAGCGCGTCGAGACCGAGCGGCCAGGCTTGTTGCAGCGGTGGCAAACGCACGTCACGGTAGCCATCGCCACGTCCTTCGGCGACCTTGAGCTGCACCAGCGCGGCGACAGGTATCGGTGGTCGATCCGTTGGCTGAGGGACAATGCGATCACATAACGCCTGCAACGTGCGTCGCTGCGTCACGCTGAAAAAGTGATTCTCGGGCGGCACGGCCAGGCGTCGATCGACGACCTGACGGCTCGGCTCGTTCCAGGACGGCCCCTGGCGTTTGCGCAACACGTCGTAGTCGGGATAACGGTTGGTCATCATTTCCACCATCGGTATTGGGCCAGTTCCCTTTCTTCATCCAGCAGCGAATGCGCTGCCAGCCCCGCCAGCGCGAGGCCGGTGAAGCTCGGCGGCGCCGGCAGGGGTGGGCCGGCCTGCAAGTTCTGTCGCCAATTGCGCCAACCACCGTTGTTGCGGGCGAGGCCCAAGGCATGGAAACCGGCACCGGCGAACCCCATAAAGGCGGTAAAGCGCAGGATCAGGCGTGACAACCAGCGCAGCCGCTGGCGTCGTGGACTGCTCAGGGCGCTGGCTGCCAACAGGCCAGCGGCCAGCGGAGGTGCAGTCACCGGCAGGTACATGGCCGGGTTTTGAAACGAGCCGCGAAAGTGCAGCAGCCCGGCTTCGGCGGTGGTGCCGAGCAGCCCCGCAGCGGCCATCAACGCGACGGATTTGCCGGCCGGCAGGCCCAAGACACGCGGCGCGGCATCGCTACTCGTGTTGCGCAATTGCTCGCTGTAGTAACCGAGCAGCCCGGAGAGCACCAACGCGGCGGGCGCGCCGAGTGGCGCTGCGTAAAAAAGGTTGCTCCAGCTCATGCCTCCGGGTCGCTTGGTCACGTTGTAAAGATGAAAGCCTGCACCGGCGAGCCCGGTCAGCCCTGTCAGTATGTAGATAGGGTCCCGCACCTTGCTGAGCATGGCGTCCGGATCCTGCTGGCCTTGACCGCTGGCCAGCAGCGACAGTGTGGAGATGATCAGCGGCGTGTACATGGCACGGTTCTGGAAGTCGCCGCGGTAGTGTTCCAGTGCGCTGTCCAGCGCCACCGAGGTGGCCAGCAAGCCGGCACCGCGATTCAGTGTGCGCGCAGCGTCGACCATGGTGCCCTGGCTCGGGGTGAACAGCAGACCACGACTGCGTTTCTCATGCTTTTGCCAGCTCAACGCAGCGATCCCCAGAGCAGTGGTCGCGCCAACAGCCAGCACCCTGAGTTGCGTGCGTGAAACCATGGGTCCTCCGTCAGATGATGTAGCGCCGGGCATCCGCCTCACGCAGCCGCAGTCCGTGGCCAGGGCGCGTCAGGTCGGGTGCGATATGGCCATCCTTTAACAGCGGAGCCCCTTCGAACAGCATCGATTCCAGCCGCACATGGTCGTGGAACCATTCCTGATGACGAAAGCGAGGCGCCGCGCAGCCAATGTGCAGGTGCAACGCTGGTGCGCAGTGTGCCGAAAGGTCGAGATGGAAGGCCTCGCATACCGCTGCCGCCTGGAGGAATCCGGTTACACCGCCGCAGCGCGTCAGGTCCGCCTGCAGCACGTCTACCACGCCATTTTCAGCGAGGCGACGGAAATCATCCGGCGTATAGGCATACTCGCCAGCCGCCACCTCCATGGCCTGGCCGCTGGCATCCAGCGCCTGGCGAACCTCGCGCAGCCCGACCAGATCATCCGAGCTGACCGGCTCCTCGAACCAGCCGACCTGCTGCTCAGCCACACGATGCGCAAAGGCGATGGCACTTCGCGGCGTATGAGCGCCGTTGGCATCGATGAACAGCCCGGCCTCGCCAATTGCCTCGCGCGCTGCGCCGACACGTTCGGCATCGCCTGGCACATCGGCGCCGATCTTCATCTTCACCCAGCGACAGCCGTCCTCGTGGACCCACTGGCCAAGCTGCTCTTGAAGCCGGGTGTCGTCATAGCCGGTAAAGCCACCACTCCCGTACACGGGGATGCGCTCGCGGCGGGCGCCCAGCAGCTGCACCAGAGGCAGGTCGAGTAGTCGCGCCTTGAGGTCCCAGAGTGCCGTGTCCACCGCCGATATGGCGCAGGCGGCGAGCCCGGAGCGGCCCAGGTTGCGTACGCTGGCCCAGAGCCGCTCGTTGATCTGGCCGATAGAGAACGCGTCCGCCCCTTCGAGCAAATCGCGAAAGTGACCCTCGATCAGCTGAACCAGCGACGCGTCGGCATAGGTGTAGCCCAGGCCGGTCTCACCTCCGGCCTCGATCTGCACCACCACCAAAGTGGTGGCGTTCCACTGGAAAGTACCGTCGGCTTCGGGCGCATCGGTCGGGATCCGGTAGGCCGCCACGCGCAAGGTGCGGATGGTGGTGCCAGGCCGGAACGTCACTTTTCTTCCTTGTGGTGCCCTGGCATCACGGAGCCGAGCACCTGCTTGGCGGTCTGCTTGATGATGCCGCCCTGATCCGGGTCGCCATGCAGCAATACCGAGGCATAGGCCTTGGCCTGCTCCAGCTTGATATGGGGCGGCAGCGGCGGCACGTTAGGGTCGGTCTTGAACTCCAGCAATACCGGTCGGTCAGCTGCCAGCGCTTGTTCCCAGGCGGCGGCGACGCCGTCCTCGCGATCACAGAAGATGCCCTTTAAGCCGATCGACTCGGCGAACTTGTGATAGGGCACGTCCGGGATGTTCTGCGAGGCCTCGAACTTCGGGTCGCCTTCCATCACGCGCTGTTCCCAGGTCACCTGGTTGAGATCTTCGTTGTTGAACACGCAGCAGATCCACTTGGAGCTGGGCCATTCCTTCCAGTATTTGGCGACGGTGATCAGTTCGGCCATGTTGTTCATCTGCATGGCGCCATCGCCGACCAAAGCCACCACGGGGCGGTCCGGATAGGCGAACTTGGCAGCGATGGCATAGGGCACCGCGGCACCCATCGAGGCCAGGCCGCCCGATAGCGAGCACATCATGCCGCGACGGATCTTGATGTCACGAGCGAACCAGTTGGCGCAGGAACCCGAGTCGCTGGTGATGATGGCCTGGTCCGGCAGGCGCGGCGACAGTTCCCAAGCCACACGCTGCGGGTTGATCGGGTTGGCGGTGGCCATGGCCCGCTCTTCCAGCTCTTCCTCCCATTTACCGCGCCATTTCTCGACCTGCTGCCGCCAACTGCGGTCGGTCTTTTCCTTGAGCAAGGGCAGCAGTGCGCGGAGGGTCTCCGTAGATTGCCCCTGGAGGTTCACCTCCATCGGGTAGCGGATGCTCAGCATGTCGGCCTTGATGTCGATCTGCACGCCGCGCGCCTGGCCTTCCTCGGGCAGGAATTCGGAATAGGGGAAGCCCGAGCCGATCATCAGGAAGGTGTCGCACTCGGTCATCAGTTTGTAGCTCGGCTCGGTCCCGAGCAGCCCGATGGAGCCGGTGACCCAGGGCAGGTCGTCCGGCAGCACCGCCTTGCCGAGCAGCGCCTTGGCCGCGCCGGCGCCGAGCTTCTCGGCCACTGCGATGACTTCGTCGGTCGCCTCCAGCGCCCCAGCACCGACCAAGATGGCCACTTTCTTGCCGGCATTGAGCACCTCGGCGGCGCGCTGCAGGTCGGCGTCATAGGGCACCATCTTGGGCCGGGTGTAGCCAATGCCGGATTTCACCGCGCCGTGCGAGCGCGGCGGCTCAGTGTATTCAGCTTCCTGCAGATCGTTCGGCAGGACAATCGCCGCCACACGGCGTTCGCCATAGGCGGTGCGGATCGCGCGGTCGACGAGATGGCGCACCTGTGCAGGCGCGCTCGCCTGCTGGACGAACGCGCCTGCAACGTCCTTAAACATGGCGGACAGATCGATCTCCTGCTGATAATGCGCACCCAGCGCGGTACGCGCCTGTTGGCCACAGATCGCCAGCACCGGCATGTGATCAAGCCGCGCATCGTAAAGGCCGGTAAGCAGGTGCGAGGCACCGGGACCGGAAGTGGACAGGCAGACCCCCAGCCCACCGCTGAACTTCGCATCGGCCGACGCCATGAAAGCGGCCATTTCTTCGTGTCGGGCCTGGATAAAGCGGATCTTGCCACCGGCGCGATTCAGTGCGCCGAGTACGCCGTTGATGCCGTCGCCAGGGTACCCGTATATGCGCCGCACGCCCCACTGGTAAAGCCGTTCAACAAGATAATCTCCGACAGTCATGCTACTCATGATCTACTCCTCTATTGGCCATTTCGCCTAGCTGTCTCGGTCTCCTGCGGATCGGCATGCCAGCTCGCGCTTGTACCCATTGGGAAGGCTCGGAGCCGGAAAATGCGGCGAGCAATCAGGCGAGCAACCATCTGTGCATCGGACATAGCGGCCGACGTCCCCGGCGACACCTTTGTCGAGCTGGAGTGATCCCAGACGCGCGAAACGGGATGTTTTTCTGCGATGCCGGTAGCATCGACTAGTTCCAGCGATCTTCCGGATGGACGTTTGATAAGCCGCGGCGCGAAGGATAGCCACTGGATCCGGTATGGGCGTTTCCCTACGGTCAGCCCGACAAGGATGGCAACGCCACTGCGATGCATCGCATGAACGACTCGGCGTGGCGCAAGGCAAGGAAACGGGCGGCCGCGATGTACGAGCAGCGCTTCAAGCGAACGGCTCCGGCGGGTTTTGCATCAATCCGCGTGCATGACCTGAAGCACACGTTCGGTCGCAGGCTTCGCGCCGCAGGCGTGACGGAGGAAGACAGGAAGGTCCTGTTGGGTCACAAGAACGGCAGCATCACCAGCCACTACTCGGCGGCCGAACTGGGCAAGCTGATCGATGAGGCCAACAAGATATCGGCGACGGATTCGAGGGGACCGGCGCTGACGATACTGAGGAGGAAGGCAGGATGAAAAAGTCCCCCCAAAAGTCCCCACACTGCCACGCGCGGACCGGACAAAAAAAATCCAGTCACCGCTAAGCAACTGGATTTTCTAGGGAATTTTGGTCGGGACGGAGTGATTCGAACACTCGACCCCTTGCACCCCATGCAAGTGCGCTACCAGGCTGCGCTACGCCCCGACTAATGCTATCAGCACTGCTGAAAGCGGGAAGAACTATACATTAAGCATCTGAAAATGTGAAAGTTTTTTCGATGCCCCTTGCTACTTTCGGAGCACCTGAAGGACTTCTTCCAACTCCGAGATCATCTGACGGATCAGTTGCTTGTACTGCGTCGTATCTTCCCGTGCTTCCTCGCCTGACATACGCTGGCGGGCTCCTCCGATCGTGAAGCCCTGCTCGTAGAGAAGCGAACGAATCTGACGAATCATCAGGACGTCCTGACGCTGGTAGTAACGTCGATTACCACGGCGCTTCACTGGGTTGAGCTGGGGGAATTCCTGCTCCCAATAACGCAAAACGTGAGGCTTCACCGCGCAGAGCTCGCTGACCTCTCCGATAGTGAAGTAACGTTTGCCCGGTATCGTCGGGAGTTCGTCGTTATGACTTGGTTCCAGCATATGCTTCGACCCTGGCTTTGAGCTTCTGCCCTGGACGGAACGTTACAACACGACGTGCCGTGATAGGAATTTCCTCTCCAGTTTTAGGATTACGTCCTGGGCGCTGTCGCTTGTCGCGCAGGTCAAAATTGCCGAAACCGGATAGCTTGACCTGTTCATTGTGCTCGAGCGCCTGACGAATCTCCTCGAAAAACAGCTCGACCAGTTCCTTGGCCTCGCGCTTATTCAAGCCCAGCTCTTCATATAGACGTTCCGCCATTTCAGCTTTCGTCAGAGCCCCCATACGCTATTTCCTTAACGTGGCATTGAACCTTTCTTCCAAGGAGGTGAGGATCTTCTGCATCGTTTCGTTCACCTCATCGTCGTTTAGAGTGCGCGAAGGGTGCTGCCAGGTCAAGCCGACTGCCACACTTTTGCTAAGAGGATCAATACCTTTTCCCTGATAGACGTCAAATAGCTTGAGGTCGGTCAGATTAGCGCCCGCGACGACGCGAATGCAGTCCAGTATGTCCTGAGCCATCACCTCACGCCCGACCAGAACCGCAAGGTCCCGACGGACTTCCGGAAAGCGCGAAAGCTCGGCGAAGGACGGCATACGCCCTTCGGCTATCTCAGCAAGCTTGAGCTCAAATAGATAGACAGGCTGATCGATACCCAACGTGCTCGCCAGTTCGGGGTGCAAACTGCCAACAAATCCGACCAACTGCCCATCACGTTCGACCCGAGCGGTTTGGCCTGGGTGCAATGCTGGATGCTCACCTGGCACGAAACGATAGGCGCCAGCGTTGCCGGCAAACGCGAGCAATGCTTCGACATCTGCCTTGACGTCGAAAAAGTCCACCGTTTCGCTGGTATTCGCCCAACCCTCGGGCTCACGACTACCCGTCACCACACCTGCCAACATGGCGTCCTGCTCGAGCCCGGGCAGCTGACCAACAAATCGCAACCCCGCCTCGAACAGGCGAACGCGCGACTGCTGTCGATTGAGGTTGTATTGCAATGCCTTGACCAACCCTGGCCAGAGCGATGCGCGCATTGCAGCCATATCTGCCGAAATCGGATTGGCCAGCTCCAAAGGTTTCACGCCAGGGCTGAACAGCTCGAACAGCTTGGGATCGATGAAGCTGTAGGTGATCGCTTCTTGATAACCACGCGCCACCAACAAACGTCGCAGCAATGGCAGCTCCGCACGCGCTTCGGGCTTCGCAACGGGAGCGAGACGGGCCTGCGGGTAACGTACGGGTAGACGGTCATAGCCGTACAGGCGTCCCAGTTCCTCGATCAGATCGACCTCCAGGCTGATGTCGAATCGATGACTCGGAACGGAAACCTGACAACGCCCCTCAGCCTCCTGTGCAACGGTGAGCCCCAGCGAGGTCAGCAAGCGCACTACTTCGCCATGGTCCAGCTCCAACCCCAACATCTGGTTGATGCGCTCGGCACGTAGGGTTACCGGGGCAATATTTGGCAGATCACCTTCGCTGACCGCCTCGACGATCGGGCCCGCCTCTCCACCAACGATTTCGAGGAGCAAATTGGTCGCCCGCTCCATTGCACGACGTGGAAGCTGCGAGTCGACGCCACGCTCGAAGCGATGCGAGGCATCCGTATGCAGGCCGTATGAGCGCGCCTTGCCTGCCAACGCGATGGTGTCGAAGAACGCACTTTCGAGAAAGATGCTGCGAGTGGAGGCGCTCACACCGCTGTGTTCCCCCCCCATGACCCCGGCGATAGCAAGCGGTCGCTCATGGTCGGCGATTACCAACGTATCGCTGCGCAAGATGATCTCCTGGCCGTCCAGCAGAACCAGCTTTTCGCCTTCGTCTGCCATACGGACCCGAATGCCGCCCTTGATCTCATCGAGATCGAATGCGTGCAACGGCTGACCCAGCTCAAGCATCACGTAGTTAGTGACATCGACAACCGCATCGATGCTGCGAATATCGGAGCGACGCAGGCGCTCTACCATCCAGAGAGGCGCCGGACGCGACAAGTCGACATTGCGGATTACCCGTCCGAGATAGCGTGGGCATGCCTTCGGCGCCAACACCTCGACCGGGCGTACATCTTCATGAGCGATATTGGCCACGCCGACTTCCACCGGACGCACTTCGGCACCATAGATAGCACCGACTTCCCGAGCCAAACCGGCTAGAGAGAGGCAATCGCCACGATTGGGTGTCAAACCGATCTCAATAGACACATCATCGAGCCCGAGATACTCGCGCAGATCTGTACCAACCGGCGCACCAGCTGCCAGCTCCATCAGACCGCTGTCGTCGCTGCCTATCTGCAGCTCGGTTTCAGAACACAGCATGCCGTTGGATTCAACGCCACGCAGCTTGGCCTTTTTGATCTTGAAATCACCCGGCAACTGGGCCCCGATCATGGCGAAAGGAATCTTCAGTCCAGGGCGCACGTTTGGCGCGCCGCACACCACCTGAAAAGTCTCCTTGCCGTTGCTGACCTGGCAAACTCTGAGCTTGTCGGCATCAGGGTGCTGCGCTGTTTCCAGCACCTCGCCGACGATCACGCCACTGAAGCTGCCTGCAACCGGCGTCACGGCATCGACTTCAAGCCCAACCATGGACAGGCGGGCAACCAACTCTTCACGCGAAACCTGCGGATTAACCCAGCTCCGCAGCCACTGTTCACTGAATTTCATCCTGTTCTCCTAAATATGCGTTGACGGTCGGCGGCACTAGCGAAATTGCGCAAGGAACCGCAGGTCATTGTCGAAGAACAGGCGCAAATCATTGACGCCGTAACGCAGCATGGAAAGGCGCTCGACGCCCATGCCAAAGGCGAAACCGGAATAGCGCTCCGGATCGATTCCCGACATCCGCAATACGTTTGGATGCACCATGCCGCAACCCATGACCTCGAGCCAGCCGGTCTGCTTGCAGACACGACAACCCTTGCCGCTACACATCACGCACTGCATGTCGACTTCCGCAGACGGCTCGGTGAAAGGGAAGAACGATGGACGGAAGCGCACGCCAAGTGGCTTCTCAAAGAACACGCGGAGGAACTCCTCAATAGTTCCCTTGAGGTCCGCGAAGCTGACACCTTCGTCGACCAGCAGACCTTCGACCTGATGAAACATCGGCGAGTGGGTGATATCCGAGTCGCAGCGATAGACGCGGCCTGGGCATACGATTCGAATTGGTGGCTGGCGAGATTCCATGGTGCGCACCTGCACGGGCGAAGTGTGTGTGCGCAGCAACATGTTGGCATTGAAGTAGAAAGTGTCGTGCATCGCCCGCGCGGGATGATGCCCCGGAATATTCAGCGCTTCGAAGTTGTGATAGTCGTCTTCAACCTCTGGGCCCTCCGCAACGCTGTAGCCGATATGACTGAAGAACTGTTCGACTCGCTCCAGCGTACGGGTCACCGGATGCAACCCGCCGGACGCGTCACCGCGGCCCGGCAAGGTTACATCGATTCGCTCAGCAGCCAGCTTGGCTTCTAGCTCAGCCTGTTCCAGATCGGCCTTGCGAGCATTGAGCACATCCTGCACCTGATTCTTGGCAGCGTTGATCAACGCGCCGGCCTGCGGACGCTCTTCGGCAGACAGCTTACCCAGCGTTTGCATCAGCTGAGTCAGCTCGCCCTTCTTGCCAAGGTACTGAACACGGACCTGCTCAAGGGCACCGATGTCTTCGCTTCGTTGCACGGCCTCTAGCGCTTGCGAGACCAGTGCATCCAGATTTTCCATGTACATAACCTCCAGAGGTTCTTGCAGAACCGCACTGGCTAGATGCCTCATGCAGGCTGTCGCCAAGCGCACTTTTGCAAAAGCCCCTTCCAGATACGAAATAGGGGAAGAGCACAAGGCTCTTCCCCTATCGATGACTTACAACGAATCCGAAGATCCGTGATTGCCGGGGCTTAAGCCAGAGAAGCTTTGGCTTTCTCGACAATCGCAGCAAAGGCTGCTTTTTCGTTCACTGCCAGATCGGCCAGAACCTTGCGATCGATCTCGATGGCCGCCTTCTTCAGACCGGCGATCAAACGGCTGTAGGACAGACCGTTGACACGAGCACCGGCGTTGATACGGGCGATCCACAGAGCGCGGAACTGACGCTTGCGCTGACGGCGGTCACGGTAGGCGTACTGGCCTGCCTTGATTACCGCCTGCTTGGCAACGCGGAATACGCGAGAACGCGCACCGTAGTAGCCTTTGGCGAGTTTCAGAATTTTCTTGTGACGGCGACGGGCAACGACGCCACGCTTAACACGAGCCATGAGTTATTCCTCTGAGTCTTGACCGGATCAACGAACGCGCAGCATGCGCTCCACTTTTGCGACGTCGGACGGATGCACTTGCGAGCAACCGCGCAGCTGACGCTTACGCTTGGTGGTCATCTTGGTCAGGATGTGGCTCTTGAAAGCGTGCTTGTGCTTGAAGCCGTTAGCAGTCTTCTTGAAGCGCTTCGCAGCACCACTTTTGGTTTTCATCTTTGGCATGTTCGGTACTCCACATTGTGGGTGATTACAAATAACCGCAAGGCCTGCCAGTGCCCTGGAGGTTACTTTTTCTTCTTGGGAGCGATGACCATGATCAGCTGGCGTCCTTCCATCTTCGGATGCTGCTCGACCGAACCGTATTCAGCGAGATCTGTCTCGACCCGCTTCAACAGTTCCATCCCCAGCTCCTGATGAGCCATCTCACGACCGCGGAATCGCAAGGATACCTTGGCCCTGTCCCCGTCACTCAGGAAACGCACCAGGTTACGTAGCTTGACCTGGTAGTCCCCCTCCTCCGTCCCTGGACGAAACTTTACTTCTTTGACCTGAACCTGCTTCTGGTTCTTCTTCGCCGCAGCGACCTGCTTCTTCTTCTCGAAAAGGTGCTTGCCGTAATCCATGATCCGGCACACCGGAGGATTCGCATCGGCAGAGATCTCAACCAGATCCAGTTTGGCCTCTTCTGCAACCTGCAGCGCTTCATCAATCGAGACGATGCCAATCTGCTCGCCATCAGCGCCAATCAAACGGACCTCACGAGCCGAGATATTCTCGTTGATCGGGGCCTTGGGTGCAGTTCGTTTATCCTGTCTCATTTCACGCTTAATAGTCATTACTCCAATTCTTGGCGACCACGCCGGGAAACCGCCTGTGCCAACAGCTGCGCGAATTGATCGAGGGGCATGGAGCCCAAATCGACGCCTTCACGGGTGCGCACAGCAACGGATCGAGTCTCAACCTCCCGATCCCCGATAACCAAGAGATAAGGAGTCTTGAGCAAAGTATGCTCGCGGATTTTAAAGCCGATCTTTTCGTTTCTCAAGTCACACTTGGCACGGAATCCGCTTTGGACAAGGCTTTTCTCGACTTCCATGGCAAACGCAGCCTGCTTGTCGGTGATATTCATGATCACCGCCTGAGTCGGAGCGAGCCAAGCAGGGAATGCGCCAGCGTAGTGCTCGATGAGCATACCGATGAAACGCTCGAACGAACCGAGAATGGCACGGTGCAGCATCACCGGCCGCTGGCGGCTATTATCTTCAGCGACGAAACTGGCATCCAGGCGCTCAGGCAGGTTCGGATCGTACTGCAGGGTGCCGCATTGCCAATTACGCCCCAGGCAATCACGCAAGGTGAACTCGATCTTCGGTCCGTAGAATGCTCCTTCGCCCGGCTGATATTCCCATGCCAGCCCGGACTCGTTGAGCGCCTCGGCCAGCGCACCCTCTGCACGATCCCACAACTCATCGGAGCCGACACGCTTGGCTGGACGAGTGGAGAGCTTCATGGCGATGTCGCTGAAACCGAAATCGGCATAGACCTTGAGCGTCAACTTGATGAAGTCGGCAGCCTCCTTCTTCACCTGCTCTTCGGTGCAAAAGATGTGCGCATCATCCTGAGTGAAGCCGCGCACACGCATGATGCCGTGTAGCGCGCCGGAAGGCTCGTTACGGTGGCAGGCGCCGAACTCAGCCATGCGCAGCGGCAAATCACGATAGGACTTCAGGCCTTGGTTGAAGATCTGCACATGACACGGGCAGTTCATCGGCTTCACCGCATAATCGCGATTCTCCGACGAGGTGGTGAACATGTTCTCGGCGTAGTTGGACCAATGCCCAGACTTTTCCCACAGGATACGATCGACCACCTGCGGCGTACGCACCTCCTGATAGCCGTTCTCGCGCTGCACCTGACGCATGTACTGCTCGAGGTTCTGGTACAGGGTCCAGCCGGCCGGATGCCAGAAGACCATACCCGGCGCTTCCTCTTGCGTATGAAAGAGGTCGAGCTGCTTGCCGATGCGACGATGATCGCGCTTCTCGGCCTCCTCTATGCGCTGGATGTAAGCGGCCAGCTGCTTTTTGTCGGCCCAAGCGGTGCCGTAGATGCGCTGCAGCTGTTCGTTCTTTGAGTCACCACGCCAGTATGCCCCGGAAATGCGGGTCAGCTTGAATGCCTTGAGGAAACGGGTATTCGGCACATGCGGGCCTCGGCACATGTCGACATATTCTTCGTGGTAGTACAAACCCATCGCCTGCTCGTCGGGCATATCCTCGATCAAACGCAGCTTGTAATCCTCGCCCCGGGACTTGAAGACCTCGACGACTTCGGCGCGCGGAGTCATCTTCTTGACGACATCGTAATCACGCTCGATCAGCTCACGCATCCTCTGCTCGATGGCCGCGACATCATCAGGCGTAAAGGGCCGCTCATAGGCGATATCGTAATAAAAGCCTTCATCGATGACCGGCCCAATAACCATGCGCGCAGTCGGATACAGCTGTTTTACTGCATGACCGATCAGGTGCGCACAGGAGTGGCGAATGATATCCAGCCCCTCCTCATCCTTAGGCGTAATGATCTGCAACGAAGCATCCGCGTCGATCAGATCACAGGCATCGACCAATCTACCGTCGACTTTACCGGCGAGCGTCGCCTTGGCCAGGCCAGCACCAATGGACTGAGCCACCTCAGCCACGGTAACCGGGTGATCGAACGAACGCTGACTGCCATCGGGAAGAGTAATAGTGGGCATGGCGCCTCCTCTCCTAGTGGTGACCCGTACCAAAGGCCACATGGGTTGGGATGAGCCAGGAAAGCGACCCGGCGAGCATTCCCACCGCACAGTGGCAGGAGCCTGAAGGCTTACTCTCGACCGGACCGAAGTCACTGGGAAAACACGACTGGCGATACTTTCAGAATGCCGAGATCCTGACAAGCGAGCCAAAAAAAAGGGTCGCTTGCGCGACCCTTTTATTCGAATTGGTAGGCACAATTGGATTCGAACCAACGACCCCCACCATGTCAAGGTGGTGCTCTAACCAACTGAGCTATGTGCCTTCGATGGGGGCGCATTCTAAAGACTCGAAAAAAAAGGTCAAGCGGTTTTTTCAGCTAACTCACTGATATTTGGAAAATTTGAAAAAGCCCCTATCAGCGCTCAGTCACTGGCGAGTCGTGCGACTAAGCGCTAGCATGCGTAAAAGATTCAGAACAGAGATTCCAATATGCCGAACACTCCCTACCCGGCCTCCTATTACGCCGCCACCGTAAACATGACCAAGGAACGCCCGACACTGCAAGAAGCGAAGCAAACGGATGTATGTGTCATCGGCGCCGGGTATACCGGGCTTTCTACCGCGCTGTTCCTGCTCGAAAAGGGCTTCAGCGTAACTGTCCTGGAAGCGGCGAAGGTCGGTTTTGGCGCCTCTGGCCGCAACGGAGGGCAAATCGTCAACAGCTACAGCCGCGACCTCGACAGCATCGAACGAAGCGTCGATAGCTCGGCCGCCAAATTGATCGGTCAAATGGCCTTCGAGGGCGGCAGGATCATCCGCGAGCGGGTCGCACGCTACAACATCCAGTGCGATCTGAAGGACGGCGGCGTGTTTGCGGCGTTAAGCCAGAAACAGATGCATCACCTCGAAGCACAGAAGGCACTGTGGGAACGATATGGCTACCACCAGCTGGAGCTGCTCGATGAGCAGGGCATCAAGCGGGTCGTAGCCAGTGATCGGTACATCGGCGGCATGCTCGACAAGCAAGGCGGCCATATCCATCCGCTTAATCTGGCGCTCGGCGAAGCCGCTGCCGTCGAATCGTTAGGCGGCGTCGTATACGAAAACTCCCCCGCCGTACGAATCGAGCGAGGCGAACAGCCTTTGATACACACCCCCACCGGCAATGTCCGTGCAAAATTCGTGGTGGTCGCCGGCAACGCTTATCTGGGCGATCTGATACCGGAGCTAGCCGCCAAGTCCATGCCCTGCGGAACCCAGGTGATTGCCACTGAGCCGCTCGATGACGAACTAGCGCGCAGCCTCCTCCCTCAGGACTACTGCGTGGAAGACTGCAACTACCTGCTCGATTACTACCGCCTCTCGGCCGACAAGCGCCTTATCTATGGCGGGGGGGTCGTCTACGGAGCTCGAGACCCTGCTGACATCGAATCGATTATCCACCCCAAAATGCTCAAGACGTTCCCGCAGCTGGCCAAGGTGAGTATCGACTACGCGTGGACCGGCAACTTCCTGCTCACGCTCTCCCGACTGCCTCAGGTTGGCCGCCTGGGCAACAATATCTATTATTCGCAGGGTTGCAGTGGGCATGGTGTCACTTACACCCATGTTGCCGGGAAGGTCATCGCCGAAGCATTGAGCGGCCAGGCTGAGCGATTCGATGCATTCGCCAGCCTCCCCCACTATCCATTTCCTGGCGGGCAACGCTTCCAGGCGCCACTCAGCGCACTTGGAGCTCTTTATTACAGCCTGCGCGACAGACTGGGCTTCTGATGATACCTAGCGAGCACCGCACGGCGGCGCCGGCTGGCACGATGCTGGCGACTCCCGCGTGACTGCCGGCAGCGGCGCATCGAAACGAGGGTCGTCTGGCGCTAGACGCTTAGCGCAGGACCGCGCCTGCTGCGCACCGACATGGCATCCACGCTCGGCCAGCACATGCGAAAGATTGAACCAGCCAATGGCGAAGCCTGGGTCCGTAGCGATGCTATCCCGCAACGACCGCTCCGCCATTTCCTTCTGCCCGGCCGCGTACTGACTGTTGGCCAGCGCAAATAACCCGAGCGAAGATCTCCAACGAGCAACCGCCGCCTCGTAGGCGACTCTCGCCGGGCGTACTTGCCCAACCTCCTCGAGATCACTTGCACTACGCAACCAGACGGTTTCTCGTGCCGTCGCCGGAAGCTGATCCGGCTTAAGCGTCACGACGGCCCACCGCTCGGCCTTGGACCAGGTGCGTTCGAAGTCGCGAAAGGAGGCGATCCAACGCTCGGTGGTACCAGAGCGCAACACGAGCCGTTGTTCGACAAGGTCGTAACCCACCACAACGGCGAAATGCCATTGCGGCCACCGATCGAACGCCAGGTTCTGCAGAACCAGAACTGGATTGCCGGCCGCCACTTCCGCCAGCACGTCCTCCAGGCGCGAGCGCAGCGGATATACCAGAAGCCCCGCCGCCCTCGCTGCGGCGACCATTTCCACCTGAAGGCTGCCCCTTCGCTCTGGGATGTACACCTGATCCACGAGCACATCCGGATCAGCAGGAATGCCCCGCTGCGCCAGCATGGTAGCAAGCGCAGCCGGCCCGCACTGATAGGCTTCCTGCGGGTAGAACGGCACTTCGGTCAGCTCAGCCGCAGACGGAAGGCCTGCATCGTCGATGGAAATTCTCGACGATGCACAGCCTCCGACCAGTCCGGCCAACAGCAGTACCAGCAGCAGTCGACTCAACGGTTGATGCAATTGACGAAATTGAAGATGTTGGTCGCGCAGAGCATGTCAGTGATGATGAAGATGACTAGGAACAGAACGATCACGCCGACGACGCCGGCACCAGCAGGCGCCTGATCAAGCTGCTGATTGAATTGCGCCAGTTCGGCCGCAGTCAGGCTATTGATGCGCTTCTCGACCTGGTCACGCTCAACACCCATCGATTCGAGCTTCTTCTGCACGTCCTGGTCGTCCAGCATGGTCAGCAGTTGCTGCCGATCCACCTGCTGCTGTTGTTCCGTAACGACTTCCGGCGTACCGATCATGGCCGCTTGCGCCAATGGGATCTGAGCCACCAAAAGCAGATGCAGGGCGGCGAGCATCGCCGCGATACGCTTGAGCAGTGGGGAATTGAACATCGTGGTCACTCCTTGTTTTCGTTGACTGCTGGATTGCACAACGCCATCAGACGCAATAACAGCGCTTCGGTTCCCGTCTGGCCGTACCGGCAGAATACCCGCAGCCCTGCATACTTCAGATCACGTCCGTATCGGCACTATTCATAATAGTCGCGTTCCCAAACCCCAGAAGAGAAAGGAGATGTCATGTTCCGACTCAATCGCAATGCTCTGATCATCGCCACCGCTGTGCTGCTATTGGCCGCGTGCAAGAGCACCACGCAACCATCGGTCGCTGATACGCCAACTCAGAGGCAGGGGCATTGTAATTCCGATGTGGTACAGCACTTTGTAGGTAGAACAGCGACCCCTGAAGTCCTTGAGCAAGCGAGGCAACTTTCCAATGCCGAAAGAGCACGGATCCTGCGCCCCGACGATATCGTTACCCTGGAATACAATCCGCGGAGACTCAACATCAATACCGACGCAAACATGAAGATCGAACGCGTCAGCTGCGGTTGAGTAAGCCGAGACTGCCACGGACCACTCGGTAATGATGCCGAGCGGTCCGGAGTTCTATCACGCAAGAGCTTTGCGCATACGGAAGTGCGATGCCGAAATTCGCTTCGGCGGAGCAAGCAGGAAGTGCAGTCGGTACCGATTAATGATCAGCTGCGCCACCAACGGAGCGGCGGTACCGATCAGCGTACCGACCAACAAATGGACCGTAATCGAATCGATCCCCATGAACTTACTGAGTATCACGCGTACACCACTGCCCGCCAGGATATGCATCAGGTAGATGGTCATCGACGAAGCGCCAATGAACAGCAACCAGTCGACCCGGTACTGCCCAAGCCACATTGACAGCGCGACCATGAAGAAAATGGAGACGGTGGCCAAGGCCAAGACCGGCAAACCACCATCGGTGTAATTCATGCCAAACGTCACGTGAAACAGATACTGCCCAGCTATGAACATGGCACCGAAGACGAGCGTGAGCGAAGAATATCGCGCCAGAAAAAAAGCCTTGACTTCATTGAACCAGACACCCAACGCAAAAAACACTGTATTGCCCAGGATGAAGCGCGTCATGTTGTTGATGGTCAGGTCCTGCTGGAAAACGAACAACACACCAAACAGCACTACAAACGGCAGGAAGAACCGGCGGTCTGCCTTCGCATAAAGGAAGGTGCAAACCACGAACACCAGGAACAGTGCATACAAAAACCAGAACTGCGCCCGAGGCATCCACAGCAGCGAGAAAACCTCGACCAAAGTCACTTGGCCATTCGTGTAGTTCGAGAGCGCGACTTCGAACAAACCCTGCAGCAGAGACCAGACGATAAACGGATAAGCGATCGTATCGATCTTGTTGATGATCAACCCGCCCCTGCCCCGCTTCTGCAGCGAGTCAAAGAAGAACAACCCCGACAGAAAGAAGAACAACGGCATATGGAAGCTGTAGATGATGCTATCCACCAGCACGAACTCTGCCTCATCCATCGGCAACCCCGCGTTGAATACCCCACGCGCGACATGCCCGTACACAACGAGGATGATCCCTATCGCCTTGGCATAGTCAACCCAAACGTTTCTCTCCTGCATGGTGTTGTTCTCCTTGTATGTCAGCCAAATAAGCAGGCGGCATCCACTACTCAGGAACGAGCGGATGGTGGAGATAGACAACAGCTTTTTCGGTTGGTTTAGCGCCCGGGCTTGCGGACCGCTCCTGTGCATGCTCAACTCGCCCCAGATGCCCCACAGCCGGCGCAGCTCACTCGGCGAGCGGCTTGTCATGCCGGATCAGCCCTCAACCCACTCGGACCCGAAGCGTGCCCGACACGAGACTGCCATCCTGTTCGATTCTGCTGCTCGCCGGCGGTCGTGGGCAGCGCATGGGAGGACGGGACAAAGGCCTTATCGAATGGCGCGGGCGTCCGCTGATCGCCTGGCTGCACGATCTGGTACGCCCCCTGACGGAAGACCTGCTCGTTTCCTGCAACCGCAACCGATCGCGTTATGCGATCTACGCGGATCGACTGGTGCATGACATCAGCGAAGATTACCCTGGCCCCCTCGCGGGTATACGAGCCGGCCTGGCAGCTGCGCGCGGCCAATGGCTGCTGCTGCTGCCCTGCGATACGCCGCTGATCGACCAACAGTTGCTTCGATCACTTTGCTCCGCCGCAATCGCAGCACCGGGCAAACCGGTCATGCTACGCCGCGGACAGCAGTGGGAACCGTTGTTCAGCATCATCCCGACCTCGTTGACACCAGAGGTCGAAGCTCATTGGCTGGCCGGCGAGCGCAGCCCGCAGCGGCTTCTACTGAAGCTCGGAGCGCATGCCGTTCGGGTCGCCGAAGACGACATTCGCCTTGCCAATCTAAACACCCCGGAACTGCTTGCGGCCGCCGAGCTTGCGCTGGGAACTTCATCTGGGGGCGTTCCGTCCGATGTGTTAACCATACTTCAGAAGGAATAGCCTCATGCGCCAACGCTACTTCGCGACCCTGGTTCTTGCGCTGGGCTTCGGCATGCTCGCCGGCTGCGCCAACCCAAGCGTGATCACCCTGAACGACGGTCGGGAAATTCAAACTCTCGATCGGCCCGACTTCGATGATGAGTCCGGCTTCTACGAGTATGAACAGCTCGACGGCAAGCCTGGAAAAGTAAACAAGGACCAAGTGCGCACCGTACGTGAGTTATAAACCTCGGTCCCAGCGCCCCTCTAACGAGGCGGCGCAGGGACTCATGACTCTCGCCTTGGGCAGCCCTCTCGATCAAAAAAATCCTGCATAACGTCTTGTGCAGCAAAACTTTTTCTGTAGAATGCGCGCCATCTTCGGAGCGTAGCGCAGCTTGGTAGCGCGTCTCGTTCGGGACGAGAAGGTCGCTGGTTCGAATCCAGTCGCTCCGACCAGATCCCGCGTTCAGCACTAGTTGAACACATAAAAAGCCGGCCTAAGCGCCGGTTTTTTTATGCTCGCCATTCACTCCCGTTGTGGCGCACCGAGAAAACTGACAACCTGATTGGCCTCGAACGGCCAATCAAGCTCGGCGCCTGTATCCACACGCCGCAACACCGGGATGCGCAGCCCGTAATAATCGACCCATTCCGGGCTGTCCGCGATATCCATCAGTTCGACCAGCAACCCGTGCTCGACAAGAGGCATAAGCACCTCTTCTGCCTGCTCGCAGAGATGGCAGCCCAGCGTTCCGAAAAGTTGACATTCAGGCAGCATCTGTTGATCTCGAATCTGTTCGCAGCGCAAATTCTAGCAATTGATCCGCAGCCCGCCACGACTGCCCGTCCTGCCCAAACGGAGCAAGCACTCAAAAACTGTGAAATCGCCCCCACTGATTAGGCGATCTTGAGCGAGCCGTTCGACTCAGCCCAAGTAAAACGCTAGGATGCGGCCACCCGAGGCAACGCAGATTGTCCGGCGACACCCCGTTAGTCTTTAACCGCCAGGCTCACGCAATGCGCGAAACCGATCCGCATTCGAACTGCCCATCAACTGATGGCACGAGTGCGACGCTCTAGCACGTTGACTCGCGAGACTTGACGACTAAAGTCTAAAGGTTGAAAACCCTCTGTAATGTTTTATTGCATGGCGCCGTAAAGAGCGACTTCAGAGCATCATCCAACGAGGAGAAATAAGAAATGCTCAAGACCCCCATCGCCCGGGGCGTGGCCCTCGCCACTCTGGGAGCAACACTGGCTATCCCAACTATGGCCCAAGCCGCCTTCATCGAAGACACCAAGGCTGGTCTGGAACTGCGTAACTTCTACTACAACAGTGATAACCGCCAAGACGGCGCTGGCCAATCCAAGCAAGATGAATGGGCACAAGGCTTCCTGCTGCGCGTTGAGTCGGGTTATACCGAAGGCACAGTGGGCTTTGGTGTAGATGCATTGGGCCTGCTTGGCGTCAAACTGGATTCCAGTCCTGACCGCACCGGCACCGGCCTGCTGCCGGTTGGTGATTCTGGACGCGCTCCGGATGATTATTCCGAGCTGGGTCTGACCGCCAAGGCCAAAGTTTCCAAGAGCGTTCTGAAAGTCGGCACCTTGCAATTGAAGAACCCGGCGATTGGCACTAGCGACAGCCGTCTGCTGCCGGCCGTAATGCGCGGTGGCCAGCTGGTTTCCAACGAGATCGACGGTCTGACCCTGGACCTGGGTTATATCGACCAGATCAACAACCGCAACTCGACGAACTATGAAGACATGGTCGTCAATAATGCCGGTAAAAGCATTACTGGTACTGGCGGCGTAGAATCCGACGAGTTTGTCTATCTTGGCGGCACCTACAAGGTCACCAAGGATCTGAGCGCTTCGTACTACTACAGCAACCTGGAAGACTTCTACAAGCAGCACGCACTGAACCTTATTCATGTGCTGCCGATTGCTGACGGCCAGTCGCTGAAGACCGACCTGCGCTACCAGCGCTCGAAGGACGACGGCAACACCAACGTCGACAACAAGGCCTTCGGCGCCATGGTCACCTACTCGCTCAGTGGCCACAGCTTCGGTCTGGGTTACCAGAAGATGTCCGGTGATACCGGTTTCGCCTACGTTGGCGGCAACATCGACCCCTACCTCGTCAACTACGTGCAGATCGGCGACTTCGCGAAGACTGACGAGAAGTCCTGGCAAGCTCGCTACGACTTCAACTTTGCCGCCGTCGGCATCCCCGGCCTGACCTTCATGACCCGCTATCTCACCGGTGATGACTTCGGTGCCAATGGCGATGGCAAAGAGTGGGAGCGTGATACCGATATCGGCTACACCTTCCAGGAAGGTGCGCTGAAGAATCTGAACCTCAAGTGGCGTAACGCCACCTTCCGCTCCAACGGCACCGGTAGCGACATCGATCAGAACCGTCTGATCGTCAGCTACACCATCCCGCTGATGTAATAGCGGCTACTGCACTCGCTGCTGTAGACAAGAAAACCCGCTTCGGCGGGTTTTCTTTTTTGTCCCTGCCGTTCTGCCAAAACCAAACAATTAAACGCTGCCTACACCGCTCAACGAAGCGGGGAACCTTTGCCACGACGCAACGCTCGAAACTTGAGGCAACGGGGCCTTCCGCCCCTAGATTCGAGAGGAGCTGCGCATGTCTACCGAGTCCACTTTCGGCACCAGCGATAACACCCCGATTCCTGAAGGTCCCGCTGGGAGCACCCGCCCCCTGATCGATACATCCGCCCATCGTCGGAACCTGCAGGCCGCCCAGAATGCGCTGATCGAGGAATTTCATACACTCATCGGTGATACCGAACGCCTCCTTAGACACACGCAGGAATCTGCAGGCGGGCAGACCGAAGAGCTGCGCAACAAGATCAACGCAAACATCGCCAAGGCTCGTGAGATGCTCAAAGAGCGCGAGGGCTCCATGCGCGAGCAGGGCCAGGCTGCGATCCAGTGCACCGAGGAATATGTTCACACCCATCCCTGGCAATCGATCGGCATCGCTGCAGGCGTCGGATTTCTGCTCGGTCTGATCACACGTCGCTGATGGGAGTACCGCCAATGGATGCGAAGCCTGGCACCGAAGCTCCCAAGCCATCGCTCAAAAAGCTGGGCGGCGCGTTTGTCGGCCTGTTGCAAGGTCATCTGGAGCTAATCGGCATCGAGGTCCAGGAGGAAAAAGCTCGCACGTTCCGGCTGTTTCTTCTCGCGGGAATCAGTCTGATCTTTGGCCTTCTGATTCTTGTCGGGCTCTCCGCGGCGATCGTAATCGCCTTCTGGGAAACCCATCGAATGGCGGCGATTCTCACGCTGTGTGCGGTTTATGCACTGGCGATGATTATCTGCATCAGCCGCGCGGTTTCGCTCGCCAAGCAATGTGCAGCGCCGTTCCAGGCGACACTTGAAGAGCTGGAACGCAATCGGGAGCGTCTACTGCCATGAGCCAGCCACTGAGCACTTCTAACGATCTGAGCATGCGCAAGGATCTGGTACGCCTGCGCATGGAGATGCACCGCCAGCAGCTGCTTTATCATGCACAACCCCTGTCCCACCCTCTGCAGCAGGTGAGAAGCTTCATGACGTCTCGCCGCTCCGATGCCGAGACGTCATCTGGCAAGGGTCCGGTGATGATTGCGGCTACGGTTGCACTCGCGTTATTCGGCCGCCGTCTCGGAAAGGTCGGAAAACTGGCTCGTATCGCACTGACCCTCTACCCGTTGATCAAGGGCCAGCAGAAACTGCGCCAGAAACTGCATTGAGCGGCTTTCGCCCGCTCAATGCAGAACTCCCGCAATCGCTACTCTGCAGCCTTACCCAGGGCCGGCCAGCCTGCGCTCCTGCGGCACCTTTCATGCGATAGTAGCGATCGGTCGATGGACGGTTATGGTAGTTTTGCACCAGCCCGCTGATGGCAATATGGAGATAGTCCTTGGACTGGCACACACTGCTTACCCGTGAACGACTCGGCAAGTCCGCCCATAGCAGCGACGAGCTGGGACGCAGCCCGTTTCACAAGGATCACGACCGCATCATTTTCTCCGGGGCGTTCCGCCGCCTCGGGCGCAAGACCCAGGTACACCCCGTTTCAAGCAACGACCATATCCATACACGCCTGACCCACTCGCTGGAGGTAAGCTGCGTCGGGCGGTCTCTCGGCATGCGTGTCGGCGAGGTGTTGCGCGATGAGCTGCCAGAATGGTGCAGCCCCGCCGATCTCGGGATGATCGTTCAATCCGCCTGCCTGGCCCACGACATAGGCAACCCACCGTTCGGTCACTCCGGTGAAGACGCCATTCGCTGTTGGTTCCAGCAGGCTGCCGGACGCGGCTGGCTCGACGAGATGACGGATTCGCAGCGAGCCGACTTCCTCAATTTCGAGGGCAACGCACAGGGCTTTCGCGTACTCACCCAATTGGAATATCACCAGTTCGACGGTGGCACTCGCCTGACTTACGCCACTCTGGGCACTTACCTGAAGTACCCATGGACATCACGTCACGCCGAGGCGCTCGGCTACAAGAAGCACAAGTTCGGTTGCTATCAGAACGAGTTGTCGCTGCTGGAACAGATCGCGCAGAAGCTAGACCTGCCCAAGGTTGCCGATCAACGCTGGGCTCGCCATCCCCTTGTTTATCTAATGGAGGCAGCCGACGACATCTGTTATGGGCTGATCGACCTGGAAGACGGTCTGGAGATGGAGCTGCTCGACTATGCCGAGGTGGAAGCCCTGCTGCTTGGGCTGGTGGGCGATGACATTCCGGAAACCTATCGCCAGCTGGGGCCACGCGATTCGCGACGGCGCAAGTTGGCGATTCTGCGCGGCAAGGCGATCGAGCACCTGACCAACGCCGCCGCCACAGCGTTCGTCGAGCAGCAGCACAACCTGCTGCGAGGCGAGCTTCATGGTGATCTGGTCGAGCACATGCACGGCCCGGCCAAGGCCTGCGTCGTGCAGGCAAAAGCAATGGCCCGTCAGAAGATATTCCAGGACAAGCGCAAGACGTTGCACGAGATCGGCGCCTACACAACGCTGGAAATCCTCCTCAACGCCTTCTGCGGTGCAGCACTGGAACAGCACCGCGGAGGCAATCCCTCTTTCAAGAATCAGCGCATCCTCGATCTGCTTGGGCGCAGCGCACCCGCGCCCGGCCTACCGCTGTATCAGTCATTCCTGCGCATGATCGATTTCATCGCCGGAATGACCGACAGTTACGCCACCGAAATGGCCGGCGAAATGACCGGCCGCTCCAGCCCGGTCTGACGTCCATGAAACGCCTGCTGCGACAGAGCATCCGTTGGCACCCCGGGCGCCCTGCCTGGGGCGCTGCGATGGTGGCCGGTTTCGGTTGCGCCTTACCGCTTCTACTAGGCTTGTTCAGCGGCCACCCCGGATTCCTCTGGGCGACAGTCGGGGCTTTCCAGGCGGCCAAGGCGAACCCCCTGCACCGCTTCGGCATGCTGCGCATGCTCCTGCTCATTGCGCTGGGGGCCGGTAGCGCCGGCCTGGGCTACTGGTCCGCCACCCACCCGCTGATAAGCCTTGGACTGTTCGCCTTCTACGGGCTGCTCCTGGCCTGGCTTCAGCGCTTCGGCAGCGAGGCGGGCAAGCTGGGAATAGGCCTGGCGATCTGTCTGTGCCTTGGCCAGGGACAGCATGGCATTGCCGACTTCAACAACCCCTACGCAATTGCCTTTCTGTTCGCGCTTGGAGGGCTCTGGGTGACACTGCTGGCATTCGGCTTGCGCGGCATGCATGGTCTGCGCATGTGGCCGTACATGCCGCGACTGCTGAGCATTCTGCGCGTGCTGCGCCGGCACGCTAGGCGGACGCCGATCCGGCAGTGGCGAGTGCACGCACTGACGTACATGCTGGCCGGCGCGCTGGGCGGTGTGATTGTGAATATGGCGCAGCTGCCGAGAGGCTACTGGCTGACGCTGGCGGTGTTCACAACGTTGCAGATGGACCTGGAACGCAGCCTGGTCCGTGCCCTGCAGGCCAGCCTCGGAATCCTGGCCGCCGCCGCCATCCTCATCTACATCGGTCATGGCCTGGCCGACCCACCGCTGATGGTGATGATCCTGCTGCCGCTGGTGGTACTCGGCAGGGCCTTCCAGGCGAATCACTACGGGCTGTTCGTGCTGCAGACCACCCTGCTCTTCCTGCTGCTTGCGGAAACTCTAGCGCAGGACTGGAATCTGCCGCAGATACGCCTCGTCAATGCCAGCATCGGCGTAGGCGTAGCATTGTTCATCGCAGCGCTGATGCACCTGCTGCATCTGCTGCTGGCCAGGCGCTCACGAAGGAAAGCCCAGCTGGCAGCAGCGCAACGAACCGACGAGCAGACTACTTCTCGGTCCTGATCGGGTTTTCCGGATACCACACATCCATCAGCGGGCTGACGCTGTACTCGGCAAGCTCGCCGCGGCCCTTCAGCCAGGCATCCACCTTGGCGCGCTGCTCCTCGGTAACCGAGCCACGGCGCGCCAGGCAGACGAACCCGTAGTCTTCACCGCCGATATAGCCAAGGTCGTTGGCTTCCATCGCCTCGCTGATGAACGCTTCCAGGAAGTCATCCACGGCCTTGCTTTCGATACCGTCGCGATAGGTGAGATTGATCTCGAAGCCCAGCTCCTGGAACTCATCGACACAGAGTTTCTTGCGCAGGCGACGCGAACGATTGGTAGCCATTGGATCGATCCTTTTTTCTACGTGATGACGGCGCGCACTCTAACAGCAACCCGATGCCAAGGCGATGACCGAGAACCGGCTTCGCAACGGCTCGCCATCTTGTTTTGCAGTAATCCGTGTGACGCAGCTACGCTTATCGGATAGAGGCACAGCGCCTCTACGGGCCGGGCATAATGGCCCGCAATCGTTCCCTTGGTGCAGTGGGAAATCGCATGCCGAATCGAATCACCAGCAGCTCCCTGTGTGCGCTCAGAGGCGCTCGCAAATGAACAGAATCCTTCGTGGTATCTCCTTGGCCGTTCTGGCCTTGCCCATTGCGCTACCGATTCATGCGGCCGGCGTGAACCAGACGCTGCCTGCCCGTGTAGAGCAGGCATTGAAGGCCAACAAGATCAACAGCGATGCGCTGTCCGTGGTCATGCTGCCGCTCACCGGCGACGCCGCGCCGACGTACGTCAATGCGGACGTCTCGGTCAATCCAGCTTCGACGATGAAGTTGGTCACGACCTATGCTGCGCTCGAACTGCTCGGTCCCAATCACCAATGGAAAACCGAGTTCTATTCCGATGGTCCGCTAGTGGACGGCGTGCTTAACGGCAATCTTTATCTGAAAGGTGGCGGCGACCCAAAGCTGAACATGGAGAAGCTCTGGCTGCTGCTGCGCGATCTGCGCGCCAACGGCGTTAGCAAAGTCACTGGCGATCTGGTGTTGGATCGCAGCCACTTCGTCCAACCCGACCTGCCGGTATTCGACGATGACGGCGGTGACCAGAACAAGCCGTTCCTGGTCGGGCCGGATTCATTGCTGGTCAACCTCAAAGCCCTGCGCTTCATCGTGCGCAACGATGGCGGCAAGGTGAACGTGGCGGTCGAGCCGCCCATCGCCAGCGTACGCGTCGACAACCGAGTTAAGGCGCTGCCGGCGGCCAAGTGTCCAGGCTGGCCGGACGTGCTGTACAACCCGGTCACCAACGGCGACGGCGTTACCGTGGTGGTCACTGGCAAGCTCGCCGCTGGCTGCAGCGCGCAGACCTATCTTTCCCTGTTGGATCACGAACGCTATGCCGCCGGTGCGGTACGCGCCATCTGGGGCGAACTGGGCGGGAGCATCCTCGGCACTGACCGTGTCGCTCAGGTACCAAGCAGTGCCCGCCTGCTGGCCAGGGCCTACTCGCCGGACCTCACCGAGATCATTCGTGACGTCAACAAGTACAGCAACAACACCATGGCCAAACAGCTGTTCCTGAGCCTTGGTGCGGCATTCCGCAACGACGCGGATGCCGATGATGCGAAGGCGGCCCAGCGAGTAATCCGCCAGTGGCTGGCAAAGAAGGGACTGATCTCCCCACATTTGGTGATCGAGAATGGCTCCGGCCTTTCCCGTGCCGAGCGGGTCAGCGCGCGCGAGCTGGCGAGCCTGCTGCAGGCTGCCTGGCGCAGCCCCTACTCGGCCGAGTTCATCTCGTCGATGCCCCTGGCAGCAGTCGACGGCACCATGCGCAAGCGCCTGCGCAACACACCGGTCGCCGGCAAGGCACATGTGAAGACGGGCACACTGAACACGGTGCGCGCGATCGCGGGCTACAGCCGAGACGGCAACGGCAATGTCTGGGCTGTAGTGGCGATCCTCAACCACCCGCGCCCATGGGGTGCCTCATCGATTCTCGATCAGGTGCTGGTCAGCCTGTACAACCAGCGCGGCGAAAGCACCGCTCAGCGCTGATCGCTCCAGGCAGACCTGATCATCACCGTGCCTGGAGTTTCCAGGCGCGGTGGATGCGCGGATTACGGCGGAAGTCTTCATCCAGCGTTGAAGCGGTGATTTCCTCTACCGCGTAACGATCCGCCAAGCTTGCGTCCAGCACGAATTTGCGGAAGTTGTTGGAGAAGTACAGCGTCCCGCCGGTAGCAAGGCGCGCCATGGCCAGGTCGAGCAAGGCGACGTGGTCACGCTGCACGTCGAACACACCTTCCATGCGTTTGGAGTTCGAGAAGGTCGGCGGGTCGATGAAGATCAGGTCATATTCGCCGCGATCCGCTTCCAGCCAGGCCATCACGTCTCCCTGCTCCAGCCGCTGGCGGTCCGAGAAGCCGTTGAGCGAAAGGTTGCGCCGCGCCCAATCCAGGTAGGTCTTGGACAAATCTACACTGGTGGTACTGCGCGCTCCGCCCTTGGCCGCGTGCACCGTCGCCGTCGCGGTGTAGCAGAACAGGTTGAGAAAGCGCTTCCCGGCCGCTTCGCGCTGGATGCGCAGGCGCAGCGGGCGATGATCGAGGAACAGGCCGGTATCCAGGTAGTCGGTCAGGTTGACCAGCAGCTTGACGCCACCCTCGCCGACCTCGAGAAATTGACCCTGAGCGGCCTGGCGCTCGTACTGACGCGTGCCGGTCTGCCGCTCACGACGTTTGACCACAACCTTCTCACGCGCAATGCCCAGCGCCGACGGAATGGCCGCCAGGGCATCGAGCAGGCGAGCCTGGGCCTTGTCCGGATCGATGGAGCGTGGCGGAGCATATTCCTGCACATGCACCCAATCGCGATACAGATCGACCGCGAGAGCGTATTCCGGCATATCGGCATCGTACAGCCGATAACATTCGATGCCCTCGCGACGCGCCCATTTGCCGAGCTGACGCAGGTTCTTCTGCAAGCGGTTGGCAAACATCTGCCCGCCTTCGCTCAGTCGTGCCTGCTCCACCGGGGTCTGCTGAGGCTGTGACTCGGTGGAGGCAACGCGTTGACCGGTAAC
Source organism: Stutzerimonas sp. R40042 (assembly GCF_026642215.1). Classification (NCBI taxonomy): domain Bacteria; kingdom Pseudomonadati; phylum Pseudomonadota; class Gammaproteobacteria; order Pseudomonadales; family Pseudomonadaceae; genus Stutzerimonas; species Stutzerimonas sp. R40042. Next base: position 2,723,471 of record NZ_CP113258.1, read on the forward strand.
GAACTGGTCCAGCTCGACCTTGATCAGCAGCAGCTTGCACGGCAGCGCGCCGTTCCAGAATGCATACTGCTTGTGGCTGCGGATCCCCATGCGCTTGCCAAGGTCCGGGGCGGCAGTGAACACGGCGGCCTCCCAGCCGAGGCAAGCCTGGCGCAGGCGCTCGCCGAGGTTCTGATAGAGATAAAGAAGGCTCGCCTCGTCACCCAGACGCTCGCCGTAGGGCGGGTTGCAGATGACAAGCCCCTTCTGGTTCTGGTCCGGGCGCGGCTCGAAAGTCCCGACGTCGCCCTGGTAGATGCGGATCCAGTTCGACAGCCCGGCGCGCTCGATATTGTTGCGCCCAGGCTGGATCAGGCGTGGATCGGCTTCGTAGCCACGAATCCACAGCGGCGTTCTGGCCAGACCGGATTGCGCACGCGAGCGCGCCTCTTCATGCAAGCGGTTCCATAGCGCCGGCACATGACCAAGCCAGGCGCTGAATCCCCAGCGCTCGCGCTTGAGGTTCGGCGCGATATCGGCCGCCATCATCGCGCCCTCGACGAGAAAGGTACCCACGCCGCACATGGGATCGGTCAGCGCACCACCCGCAGCGGCGATACGCGGCCAGCCGGCACGGATGAGGATCGCCGCTGCCAGGTTTTCCTTCAGCGGGGCCGCGCCCTGCTGCAACCTGTAGCCACGCTGATGCAGGCTGTGCCCTGACAGATCCAGCGACAGGACCGCCTGTCCCTTGTCGAGCCGCAGGTGTACCCGCAAATCCGGATCGAGCTTATCGATCCTTGGGCGCTCGCCCGAGGCAGTACGCAGCCGATCGACGATCGCGTCCTTGACCTTCAGCGCACCGAAATGCGTGTTGTCGATGCCCGAGCCACGCCCGCTGAACTCCACTGCGAGGCTGCCGGACGGCAACATGTGCTCCGCCCAATCGACTGCATGCACCCCCTGGTAGAGCGTTTCGGCATCCGTCGTCGAGAAGCGGCTCAGTACCAGCAGCACACGGTTTGCCAGACGTGACCACAGGCATAGGCGGTACGCTACGTCCAGCGCTCCGTAGCCGCGGACCGCTGCCGTCTGCTCGCGGGGTTCTTCCAGGCCGAGCTGGGTGGCTTCCTCAAGTAGCAGGCCTTCGAGTCCCTTGGGGCAGGTCAGTATCAGTTCATGGCGATCGGTCATGGTGGTTCCAGAAAGAGTGCTTCGGACCGCCACGACCCTTTCGTCGGAACAAGCCCAGCAGGAATGAATTACAGATGATTCGAAAAATTGCCGGTGCGCATTGCGACCGCGCTCAGTACTGCAGGTTACGCACAACGGTCGGCCGGCTTATGGGTAGATCCACAGATTCGTTACCTACTTATGACAAAACGATCGTTCCAGCGTACCAAGCATTGGGTTAGAACTCGTCCTAGGCCGGCATCGCAACGATGCCGGCGAGGCGCGCCACGCCGGCAGCGCGCTTCAATTGGCAGTCTATCTGCCCGGTCTCGCCATGAGGCCACAGGAACACCAGTCAACCACTGAGGGCAATACCCAATGAGAAGACTCAAGCGTGATCCGATGGAACGAGCATTTCTGCGCGGTTATCAACATGGCATACATGGCAAATCTCGCGACCTCTGTCCTTTCTCCCATCCCCAAGTTCGCCAAGCCTGGATCAACGGCTGGCGGGAGGGTCGCGGCGACAACTGGGATGGTCTGACCGGCACGGCCGGTCTGCATAGACTCAACGAACTTCACGCGGTCGGCTGATTCACCGATCCACCCGACTTGATACGGCACGCCCTACCCGGGCGGCGGGCTAGAAGCCCAGGGGCTCCAACAGGAGCCCCTTCCCGACAAATCAACGTGCCTGCGAGCGCAGGGCCGCAATGGCATCCACCGCCTCGCTGATCAGCGCCGGCCCCTTGTAGATGAACCCCGAGTAGAGCTGGACCAGACTGGCGCCCGCCTCGATCTTCTCCGCCGCATGCCTGCCCTCGGTGATGCCGCCCACGGCGATGATCGGCAAGCGCCCGCCGAGCGTCTGCGCCAGCACCCGAACGGTATGCGTGCTCTTGTCACGCACCGGCGCACCGGACAGCCCACCGGCCTCGTCCGCATGAGCCAAACCGGCCACCCCTTCCCGACCCAGCGTTGTGTTGGTTGCGATGATCGCATCCATACCGGCCTGGAACACCGCCTCACCTACCAGCGCGATTTCCTCGTCGGTCATGTCAGGGGCGATCTTGATCGCCAGCGGTACGCGCTTGCCATGCATGAGCTCAAGGTCTTCGCGGCGCAGACGCAGCGCTTCGAGCAGCTGCTTGAGCGAATCACCGAACTGCAGGCTGCGAAGGCCCGGCGTGTTGGGCGAGCTGACATTGACCGTGACGTAGCTGGCGTGGTGATAGACCTTCTCCAGGCACAGCAGGTAATCGTCCTCGGCACGCTCGACAGGGGTATCGAAATTCTTGCCGATGTTGATTCCCAGAACGCCCTTGAACCTGGCTGCCTCGACGCGTGCCAGCAAGGCATCGACCCCGTGGTTGTTGAATCCCATACGGTTGATGATCGCTTCGGCTTCCGGCAAGCGGAAAATCCGCGGTTTCGGGTTGCCAGGCTGCGGGCGCGGCGTCACGGTCCCAACTTCGATGAAACCGAACCCCAGCTGCGACAAACCACGAATCGCTTCGCCGTTCTTGTCCAGTCCGGCCGCCAGCCCCACGGGATTCGGAAAATCCAGCCCCATGACTCGTACCGGCAGATTGGCCGGCGCTTTACTCAGCATTGCGTTGAGCCCCAGACGCCCACCAGCGCCGATCAGCTCGAGAGAAAGCTCATGGGACGTTTCCGGGGATAACTTGAACAACAGCCGGCGGGCCAGGTTATACATACGCAGCCTAAGGTCTCGGGAAATGTGGTGGCGGAGTATAGCAGCACGAGGACCGTCCAGCCGCTGCCGATAGCATCCGGATGCGCCGCAGCAAACCGAGACCTGCGAGCTATTTCAGACGCCTCAGGCCGAGCAGCTGCCCTTGTTCGGCGAACTCCAGCTCGAATGAACCAAATACGCCTTCATGGGTCAGAAACGGGCGCAGGTGATGCGCGGGCAAGCTGACTCGCGTGCCGTCGCGGCTTCGAATCAGGACTCGATTCGCATGGCCCTGATACACCGCCTTCATTCGCTCGGCGGACAGCGCGATATCCAGCACCAGGTTCGGCATGGAGGCTCCTTGATGTTCAATTCAGCGATAGTGCCACAACGCCCTTCCCTCGTCGGTCAGGTCCGTATGCAGCGGCACCGCCGCGGATCGAGCAAAGCCCGTGCGCAAATCGCACAGGTCTGCCACACTTCGGCCGTAGCCCTGAGAGCTCAAGCATCATGATGAGCCTGCCCGAGCCAATGCCTTCACTGACAACTCAAATTGCACGACTTGCGCAACGCCTCGGGCTACGCTCCAAGGCTGCGCATTCGGTACTGCAGCGCGCCAGCAACCTGCAGCTGCCGTTCAGCCGCCTCCCGGAACCCGAGCCCAGCATTTTCTGGACTGACGGCCCTTGCCTGCAACGTCTGCTGGAACTGCCGCGCGGCGCGCTCTCCGGTCCGGTGCAGGAAGACAAAGCCCGCGCCCATGCGGCACTGACCCATCTGATCAGCAAGGACTGTATCCGGCTGCAGCTCGATCTCCGTCAGATCGACGGCTTTGGCGGCCCGCAGAGCGGCGGTGCCAGCTATGCGACATTCGAAGCCTTCGCCGCTACACCTGCCTGCCGGCAGATTCGAATCATCAGCTACAAGGATTTCGTTCGCACCCTGGGGGCGGCGCTGCCCGGTTTCGATACCGGTGCCCCAATCGAAGTGCGCCAGGCCAGCTGGCTGGGCGAACGGCTGTACTGGGCTGGCGAGCACCACCTGGAAGCCTTCGCCTGCGCCGTGGCCTATGCGCGCCTGCGCGGCCTGGAAGTGATGTTGCCGGCGGACGTCACCGACTATCGCCTGGACCGCTCAGGCGTTCACGCGCTGGATGCGGACTACCACGCCGTGACCATGCCCGCCCAGGCCTGGAGCGATCGCGAGTTCATGGCCCTGCTTCTCGACAGTCAGGTGCCCTATGCGCGTCTGACCCTGCTACGCGATACCAGCAATTCGGAACTGCTTCTGCTGGAGAAGCGTGACCCCACGGCCAACGCCATCGGTGAAGGGCTCAAGCTGGCCGGAGCACCGGACCTGATTCGCTACCTGCGAGACCTGCCGCAAATTACCCGCTTCAAGGTCGGGTTGCCCGCCCAGAACTGAACGCCGCGCGGCACCTGCGACCCCCTCATACCGAACCAATCGCAAATACGGCGCAGCGTCCCGGTCGGCTGGTGCGCCGTACACGCTCAAGCCTGGCTGGCCGCCTGAGGGCTGACGCCCGCAGAGCGGCCTGCAGGCCTTCAACCATGCGCAACCGACTGGGCTAGCCCCTGCAACTCACGGCTGGCCACCGCGTATATCGCATAGTCATTGCCGCTGGCGACTCGTAGCTCGGCCAACATCGAACGCCAGCGTTCCAGCTGCACCGGCCTTTGTGCCAGCCACGCATCGACCCGTTCACTGATCGGTTCCGGACCATTCTCCATCTGCAGCACGGACACCGTGATACTGCGCTGTTGCGAGTCGAGGTCGTCGCGGAAGCCTTCGCGGGCCAGCGCTTGCCAATTATTGGCCACCGGCATATTGGTCAACTGGTGCAGGTACCACGGCAGCTCCAGCGCTCCGCCGACGGCGAAGTAGGCAGCGGCAACCTGCGCCGGCACCTGTCCTGTTTCGTCGGCCGCCTCGAGGATCGGCAGCAAGGTGTACAGATGACTGGTGCCGGCGACCATCCGCGCCAGCAGCTCGGGCACGCCCGCTTCGGTGTAGCGCCGATAACGCTCCTGCCAATGGTCGCGGGTCGAGCCTTGCAGCAGCTCGTCCAGCTTCAGCCCGAGGGCTGCGACCCGAGGACCGAAGTGCGCGACGTCCCGCGCGGCATCGAGCTCGCTGCGACGGTTGCGCAGGAACCAGCGCGTCGCACGTCGGCCAAGCCGCATCAACTCGTCCATCAGCTTCAGCTGCAGGTCCGCGGGCACCTTGTAATCCAGCGCCTCGATCTGCCGGAACCAGTGCGGCAGATGGAAGATGTCGCGCACGATGACATAGGCGCCTGCGACGTTCGCCGCACTCATACCGGTCGCCTCGTTCAACCGCTGGACGAAGGTGATGCCCATGTTGTTGACCAGATCGTTGGCGATCTGCGTCGCGACGATCTCGCGTTTGAGGCGGTGCTGCAGCATCGCGGCGCGAAAACGTTCAGCCAACTGCTGTGGAAAGGCAGTGTCCATTTCCCGCGCAAGGTAATCGTCGTCGGGCACCCGTGAATCCAGTAGCGCTTTCTTGAGTTCGATCTTGCTGTAGGAGATAAGCACGGACAGCTCTGGCCGGGTCAGCCCCTTGCCAAGGTTCGCACGCTCAGCCAGCGCGTCATCGGACGGCAGGAACTCCAGCGATCGATCGAGCTGGCCCGTCGTCTCCAGCGCGCTGATCAGCCGGACATATTCACCGGCCCGTTCACGCGAGCGATGCTGTGCCTGGGATAACGCCTGGGTCTGCTTGTAATTGTTCTGCAGCACCAATTCGGCCACCGCGTCGGTCATCTCGAACAGCAGCTGGTTGCGTTGCTTGGCCGTCATGTCGCCGGCGCTGACCACCTCGTTCAACAGAATCTTGATATTGACCTCATGGTCGGAGCAGTCGACCCCGCCAGCGTTGTCGATGAAGTCGGTATTGCTCGCGCCACCATGTAACGCGTACTCGACCCGCCCCAACTGCGTCATGCCGAGGTTGCCGCCCTCGCCCACCACCTTGGCCTGCAACTCGTTGCCGTTGACCCGCACCGCATCGTTGGCCTTGTCCCCTACCTCGGCGTGGCTCTCGCTGCTGCTTTTCACATAGGTTCCGATTCCGCCGTTCCAGAGCAGGTCGACCGGTGCCTTGAGCAGCGCGTTGATCAGTTCGGCCGGGGTCAGCTGATCCGCCTCGATGGCGAAGCGCTCCTTCATCTGCGCAGTGATCGTCACCCGCTTCGCCGAGCGGGGGAACACGCCACCGCCCTCGGATATCAGCGAGGCGTCGTAATCGGTCCAGGCCGAGCGCGGCAGCGCGAACAGGCGCTTGCGCTCGGCAAAGCTGCGCGCAGGGTCGGGGTTCGGATCGATGAAGACATGCAGGTGGTTGAAGGCCGCCACCAGCTGCAGGGTTTCGGACATCAGCAGGCCGTTGCCGAACACGTCACCGGCCATGTCGCCGATGCCGATCACGCTGATGACGTCGGTCTGCACGTTGATGCCGCGTTCACGGAAATGGCGCTGCACCGACACCCAGGCGCCGCGCGCGGTGATGCCCATCTTCTTGTGGTCGTAGCCAGCCGAGCCGCCCGAAGCGAAAGCATCGCCGAGCCAGAAGTCGTACTCGGCGGCAATGCCGTTGGCAATGTCGGAAAAGCTCGCCGTGCCCTTGTCGGCCGCCACCACCAGATAGGGATCATCGCCGTCGTAGCGCAGCACGTTGGCCGGCGGTACCACCTGGCCTTCGCGCAGGTTGTCGGTGATATCCAGCAGACCGCTGATGAAGATGCGATAGCAGGCGATGGCTTCGGCCTGGATATCGTCGCGTGTCCCGCTACTTGGCAGGCGGCGCGGGACGAAGCCACCCTTGGCGCCACCAGGCACGATCACGGCGTTCTTCACCTGCTGCGCCTTGACCAGGCCAAGCACCTCGGTGCGGTAGTCCTCTTCGCGATCCGACCAGCGCAACCCGCCACGGGCGACTTTGCCGCCGCGCAGATGCACGCCCTCGACGCGCGGCGAGTAGACGAAGATCTCGTACATCGGCGCTGGCCGTGGCATCTCCGGGATGGCCCGCGGATCGAGCTTGAAGCTGAAATACGGCTTGGGTTTGCCGTTGGCGTCCGGCTGGTAGAAGTTGGTGCGCAAAGTGGCCTGGATCAGCGCCAGGTAGCGCCGCAGGATGCGGTCCTCGTTGAGCACCGCGACCTCATCGAGGGCGCTGAGGATCGCCTGCTCGAGGCGTTGCTGTTTGTCCGCCAGGTCGTCGTCGCCGAGCTTGCGCGCCAGATAGAAGCGCATCTTGAACAGCCGCACCAACTCGCGGGCGATGTCGGTGTGATTGAGCAACGCGCTGGCGATGTAACCCAGATCGAAGCCCATGCGAATCTGTTTGAGGTAGCGCGCGTACGCGCGCAGCAGCGCGACCTCGCGCCAGGTCAGCCCAGCGGTCAACACCAGCCGGTTGAACGCGTCGTTCTCGGCCAGACCACCATAGATGTGTATGAAGGCATCCTGCAGGGTTTCGTTGATCTCAAGCAGATCGATTTCCAGCCCATCGGCGTAGGTAAAGGCGAAATCGTGGATCCAGTAGTCACGGCCGTTCCTGTCGCGCAGGCGAAACGGAAATTCGCCGAGCACCCGCAGACCGAGGTTCTCCATGATCGGCAGGATGTCCGACAGCGGCAGCGGCGTATCCATGTGGTAGAGCTTGCAATGCAGACGGTTCTCGCCCGCCGTGATCGGCTGGTAGAAGCTCATCACCAGCGGGCGATCATCATTCAGGTCGAGCAGATGCTGCATGTCGACCGTGGCCGATTGAGCCGAGAAGCGCTCGCGGTAGCCCGCCGGAAAGCCCTTGGGAAACTCGCTGAGCAGATGCGTACCCTTCGCTTCACCGAAGCGCTCGACGACCAGCCCCTGATAGTCATCCTGCCAGGTGCGGCAGGCCTGCAGCACCTCCTGTTCGAGGCGCGCCGGGTCGACCTGCACCGGCTTGTTCGGATCGAGGCGCAGGATGAACTGCACACGCGTCAGCACCGATTCGGAGAAATAGGTGGAGAATTCGCAATCGCTGGCCTCGAGTCGCTCCTGCAGGACCTGCTGAATCTTCAACCGCGTCTCGGTCGAATAACTGTCGCGCGGCACATAGACCAGGCAGTAGCAGAAGCGCCGGTACGGGTCGAAGCGCAGGAACAGACGCAAGCGGTTGCGCTCCTGAATCTGCACGATAGCGATGGCGTTTTCGAACAACTCGTCGATCGGCGCCTGAAACAGTTCGTCTCGCGGCAGCACTTCAAGCACCTGCACCAGCTCCTTCGCCAGGTGCGCCGAGCTGCCGAAGTTGGCACGTTGCACGACGGTTTCCACCTTGCGGCGGATGAACGGGATGCGACGTACGCTCTGGGTGTATACCGACGAGGTGAACAGCCCGAGAAAACGGCATTCGCGCACGACACGACCCTGCTCGTCGAACTCGCGCAACGAGACGAAATCCGGGTAGGCCGGCCGATGCACGCGGCTGGGCATCGCTGCCTTGGCGAACGAGAGAAGAAGCGGCTCGCGCAGGTAGCTGACCGACTGGCTGGTAAGCGACTGCTCCTCGTCCGACAGCCCGGTGCGCATGCTGCGCGATAGACCCAGCAGCGAGCCTTCGTCATAGGCGATGCGTCCGCCGTCGCCCTGCTCCACTACGGAAAATTCCTCGTAGCCGAGGAAGGTGAAATGGTCATCGGCCAGCCAGCGCATGAAATCACGGATCTCATCCAGCTCGTCGGCGTCGATGCGCAGGTTGACCTGATCCAGCCGCGCCTGCAGGTCGCCGACCTTGCCTTTCATGGCAGCGAAATCACCGACCACCTGGCGCACATCGGCCAGCACGCCTAGCAGCGACTGCTCCAGCTCGCGCAACGCGGCTGCACTGGCGCAGCGGTCGATCTCGACGAAAATCAGCGACTCGGCGTGGCTGTCCGGCGCCCGCTGATCCTTGGGCAGCAATTCCAGCAGGGCACCATCGGCGGAACGTCTTACCTGCAGCACGCTGGTCTGCAGCGTATGAATGCTGTAACCGCGGCGGGTGAGCTCCATGCGCACCGAGTCGACCAGGAATGGCATGTCCGGATGCAGTACCTCGACCACGCTATGGGTCGACTGCCAGCCATGTTTCTCGTAGTCCGGGTTGAACACCTGCACTTCCGGCATGGCTGGATCGAAGCGCTCCAGGAGGCGCCAGCTGGCCAGCGTCGAACCGACCAGATCGCCCATGCGCCGCTCGGTGAGCTCGGTCAGCGCGACGATACCGAAGAACTGCTCGGCGAAGACGCTCAGCTGCGGCAGGATTTGGGGGTCTACGTGTTGTGCCAGTGCGGTCTGCAGTTGCTGCTGAAAGTCGGCCTTGCTGGCCGCTGAAAAGAACGCCATGTACGGCTCCGATTGGCTTGCTGGGGAAGACGTGTCGCTAGTGACTGACGCCACAGGTCGAAGGTTCAAGGTTAGTCTAGTCGAGGCGTAATGCAGTAAAGTGGCACGCCCCTGCCGCCTCCTGCGACAGACTGTTGCAGCCGGTGGCCCTGCCAGCCGGGCCGACCGAAACTGCCCCACCTGGAAGAATCGAGACGATGGATCACCGTGAATCGATAATCGCGTTGCGACAGTTCCTTTCCACCCAGATCCTGGGCCAGGAGCGCTTGATCGAACGACTGTTGATCGCCCTGCTCGCCGACGGCCACATGCTCGTCGAAGGCGCGCCGGGGCTGGCCAAGACGCGCGCGATCAAGGAACTCGCCGAAGGCCTGGAGGCCGAGTTCCACCGTATCCAATTCACCCCCGACCTGCTGCCCGCCGACATTACCGGCACAGAGATCTATCGCCCGGAGACCGGCAGCTTCGTCTTCCAGCAAGGACCGATCTTCCACAATCTGGTGCTGGCGGACGAGATCAACCGCGCGCCGGCCAAAGTGCAATCGGCGCTGCTCGAAGCCATGGCCGAGCGCCAGGTCAGCGTCGGTCGCAGCACATACGACCTGCCGCCCCTCTTTCTGGTCATGGCCACGCAGAATCCCATCGAGCAGGAAGGCACCTACCCGCTGCCCGAGGCGCAGCTGGATCGTTTCCTGCTGCACGTGAAGATCGGCTTTCCCGATGCCTCGGTGGAACGCCGCATCCTGCAGCAGGCCCGAGGCGAGGCTATCAATGGCGAGGCGGTACCCGAGCACAGGGTCAGCCAGCAGGCGATCTTCGCCGCACGCAAGGAAATTCTCGGCCTGTACATGGCCGATGCGGTGGAGGAATACCTGGTGCAGCTGGTCATGGCCACCCGCACGCCCGGCAAGTTCGATACCGAGCTGGCGGAATGGATCGCGTACGGCTCCAGCCCCCGCGGCTCGATCGCCCTGGATCGCTGCGCACGCGCCCACGCCTGGCTGGCCGGGCGCGACTTCGTCAGCCCCGAGGACATCCAGGCGATGCTCTTCGACGTGCTGCGCCATCGCATCATTCTCTCCTTCGAAGCAGAAGCCGCCGGCATCGACCAGGACCGCGTCATCCAACGCATTCTCGACGTGGTGGCGGTGGCCTGATGCAACCGCAGGCTTCCGAGGGCGGACGGCCGAGCGAGCCGGACCACGGCACACGCGTGACCCTGGCCGAACTCATCGACATCCGTCATCGCGTGCGGGAAGTGCCGTTGTTCTCGACGCCCAACCGGCGCAGCCCGCTGGTGGGCCTGCACCACTCCAAGCTGCGCGGCCGCGGCGTGGATTTCGATCAGGTGCGCATCTACCAGGCCGGAGACGATGTGCGCACCATCGACTGGCGCGTTACCGCGCGCACCCAGGAGCCGCACACCAAACTCTTTCATGAGGAGCGCGAACGGCCAATCTACATCGTCGTCGAGCAGAGCCCGCGCCTGTTCTTCGGCAGCGGCCAATTGTTCAAGTCGGTATTGGCGGCACAGGCTGCCAGCCTGATTGGCTGGGCCGCACTTAGCCACAACGACCGGGTCGGCGGGCTGGTGTTCGGAGCCGAGCAGCAGGAGATCAAGCCACGGCGCAGCAAGCAGAGTCTATTGCAGCTGCTCGACCGTCTGACCCGCGCCAATCGCCAGTTGCAACCGGACACCGCGCTCGATCCCGAGGCGTTCAGCCTGGCGCTGCGGCGTGTACGTGAAGTGCTGCGGCCCGGTAGCCTATCGGTGGTTCTCTGTGATGAACGGACTCTGACCGACGCTGCCGAGCAGCAGCTCGGCCTGCTGGCGCGGCATGTCGATCTGTTGCTGCTGCCGATACACGACCCGCTCGACCACGCGTTACCGGCGGCCGGGCTGCTGCGCTTCAGCCAGGGCAATGCGGGCCTGGAGCTGGACACCCACGACGCTGGGCTGCGTCAGCGCTATCGTGAGCTCGGCGAGGCCCGCGCCATGCGTTGGCGACGTCTGGCCGATCGCTTGCGGGTACCGTTGATGCCACTCGATACCCAGCGCGACCTGGTCGAACAGCTGCGCGAGCATCTGAGCGTCCAGCGACCGGGCAACCAACCATGAATCCCCTCGATCAACTCGAGCCGCTGATCACCCCGGAACCGATCGCCTGGTGGCCACCGGCACCGGGCTGGTGGCTGCTGGGGCTGTTGTTGCTGGCCAGCCTTGGCTTGTTCTGGCGGCTTCGCCATCGACTGACCAGGCGCAAACCCCGCGTACGGCCCGAACCGGAGCTGGATCCCCAGCGCCAGGAGGCGCTGGTCGAGTTGGCGCGCCTGCACAAACCCTACGGCGGACAGCCGGCCAGCCAGTGGCTGCAACAGCTCAACGCGCTGCTCAAGCGACTCTGCCGGATCCGCTATCCGGCCAACCACCCGCATACCCTCAGCGGGCGCGCCTGGCTGGCATTCCTCGACAACCGCTGCCCCGCCGCCGGTCTGACGCGCTGGATGGTCCTGGTCGAGGGCGCCTATCGCGCCGAGTGCCGCCTGGACGACAAGGCCATCGACGGGCTCGAACAGGCCGTGGAAATCTGGATTCGCAAGCATGTTTGAACTGGCCTGGCCGTGGATATTCCTGCTGACCCCGCTGCCCTGGCTGTTGCGGGCGCTGCTGCCGGCGGCCGACAGTGGTGAGGCCGCATTGAAGGTCAGCTTTCTCGATGAGCTGCAGCACCTTTCCGGACGCCGCGCCCGGGTGTCCTTGCCCTCGTGGCGGCAGCAGCTGCCCTACCTGACCATCTGGCTGCTGTTGCTGTTCGCGGCAGCGCGCCCGCAGTGGCTGGGCGAGCCATTACCCCTGCCGACCAGCGGCCGCGACTTGCTGCTGGCGGTGGATGTGTCCGGTTCTATGGACTACCCGGACATGCAATGGCAGGGCGAGGAGCTGACGCGCCTCGAGCTGGTCAAGGTGCTGCTCGGTGATTTCATCGAGCAGCGCCACGGCGACCGCGTCGGCCTGATCCTGTTCGGCAGCAAGGCCTATCTGCAGTCGCCACTGACCTTCGATCGGCGGACCGTACGCGTCTGGCTGGACGAAGCGAGCGTGGGCATCGCCGGCAGCAATACCGCCATTGGCGATGCCATTGGTCTCGCGCTCAAGCGTCTGCGCGAACGCCCGGCGAACAGCCGAGTGCTGGTGCTCGTCACCGACGGCGCCAACAATGGCGGTGAGATCGAACCCTTGCTGGCGGCGACGCTCGCCGCGGAAGAAAACGTCCGCATTCACACCATCGGCATTGGCGCGGTACCAGAGGAAGGGGGCGTGCTCAGCCGCTTCGGCTTCAACCCAGGATTGGATCTGGACGAACCCACCTTGCGCGCCATCGCCGAGCAAACCGGCGGCGAATATTTTCGCGCGGCCTCCAGCGAACAGCTGCAAGCCATCGGCGAAGCCCTCGACCGTCTCGAGCCCGCAGTCCAGCAGCCGACCCAGGCACGCGTAGCCGAGGCCCTGTATGTCTGGCCGCTGTGCGCCGCATTGCTGATCAGCCTGATGATGGTCGCCGCCAGCCTGTGGAGCGCACAGCTGCAGCGCCTGGCGTGGCGGCGGGAGCAGCGTCGATGAGCGAATGGCTGCCACAGCTGCTGCGGCCCTACTGGCTGCTGATTCTGCCGCTGCTGATCTGGTTGCTCTGGCGACTGTGGCATCGGCAGTTGCAGGTCGGACGCTGGCAGCGCCTGCTGCCGGCAACCTTCCACGCAGCATTGCTGACCCGTGGGCGGTTGCGCCAAAGCCGTCTGCCCTGGATCGTGCTCGGGCTGGCCTGGCTGCTGGCAGTCGGCGCCCTGCTCGGCCCGAGTTGGCAGCGCTACGAGCAGCCCAGCATCAAGCGCAGCGATCCGCTGGTGGTATTGCTGGAGCTGACGCCTTCGATGCTCGCCAGCGACGCGGCACCGACTCGCCTGGCCCAGGCCAAGCGCGAGCTGCTCGACCTGCTGGAGCGCCGCCAGGACGTACAGACGGCCGTCGTGGTCTATGCCGGCAGCGCCCACACCCTGGTACCGCTTTCGGATGACCTGGCCACCACCCGCAATCTGCTCGACGTTCTCCACCCAGCATTGATGCCCGAGCCCGGACAGCGTGCCGACCTTGCCGTCGAGAAGGGGCTCGCCCTCATCGAACAGGCTGGCCTCGGTCGCGGCCGCCTGTTGCTGATCGGCAGCAGCCTGGACGAGCAGGAACGCGACGCCATCCGCGCCTTGCTGAGCGACCAGGACGGGCGGCTGCTGATCCTCGGGATCGGCACCGAACAGGGCGCACCGATCGCCGCTGAAAACGGCAGCTTCCTCAAGGACGCACAAGGCGCCATCCTGATTCCGCGACTGGACAGCGCCGGCCTGCAGCGCTTCGCCGGCTCGCTCGGCGGTCGCTACCAGCAGGCACGCATCGGCGACAGCGACCTGACTGCGCTCGGCCTGCTCGACGCCAGCGGTGCACTGCAACAGGAGAACGAGATGACTCGGCTGGAAGCCTGGCTGGATCAGGGCCACTGGCTGCTGATTCCACTGCTCCTGCTCACCGCGCTGGCTGGTCGCCGCGGCTGGCTGTTCTGCCTGCCGCTATTGCTGCTGCAAGCACCACCGGCCAGCGCCATGGAATTCGAGGACCTGTGGCTGCGCCGCGACCAGCAGGGCCAGCGTCTGCTGGAAGCGCAACAGCCGGCCGAGGCGGCCGAGCGTTTTACCGACCGCCGCTGGCAGGCCGTGGCCCGCTATCGTGCCGGCGACTACGCTGGCGCGGCCGAGCTGTTTGCAGAGGGCGACAGCGCCGCCGATCACTTCAACCGCGGCAACGCGCTGGCCCGCAGCGAAGCCTTCGAGGCGGCCATCGAAGCCTATGACCAGGCGCTCGAACGGCAACCCGACCTGCAGGCAGCACTTCGCAATAAGACGCTGGTCGAGGAACTGCTGCGCCGCCGCGAGCAACAACCTGAGCCCGAGCAGGCTGAGCAGCAGGAGCAGACAGAGCCGGAACAATCGCAGCCGCAGCAGCGACCGCCGGAGTCCGGCTCGGCCAGTGCTCCGACACCGGATGACGCCCAGGGCCAACAGGCCAGCGAAGCCAGCGCTGCAGCGCAGGCTTCGGCAAACGAGAAGACCAGCGAAACCGACCCACTCCAGGCCAAGGCACAGCACGATGGCCTGCCCGATCTGGAAAGGGAGCAGGCGATGGAACAGTGGCTACGCCAGGTTCCCGACGAGCCCGGCGAGTTGCTGCGGCGCAAATTCCTTTACGAACAACGCAAGCGTCAGGAAGTGAACCGATGATGATGCGCCTGATGGCTATTCTTCTGCTCGGCCTTTTGGCCGTTCAGGCCAGCGCCGCTGGGTTGTTTGCGCGGGTGGATCGCACTCAGCTGAGCATCGATGAAACCCTCGAACTGACGCTGGAGACCCAGGGTGGTGCCGCCTTCGGCAAACCCGATCTGGAGCCTCTGGAGCAGCTGTTCGAAATCTTCGATACGCGCCAGGTCAACCGCCTGTCCAGCAGCAACGGCGAAGCCATGGCGAGCACCCGCTGGCTGATCACCCTGCGCCCGCGCCAGACCGGTTACGTGGTGATTCCACCGTTGCAGGTGGCGGACTGGCGCAGCGAGCCGATCACGGTGCTGGTGCAGGAGTCGTTGAAGGACACCGAAAGCGATCAGCTGGCGCCTATCTTCATCGACGCCAGCATCGACCAGGAAAGCGTCTACGTACAGGCGCAGGTGATCCTCACGCTGCGCATCTACCATTCGGTCTCGCTGTACGACGACAGCACCCTATCCCCGCTGCAGATGCCCGAGGCGCTGGTGGAACGCCTCGGCGAGCCGCGCATGTACGAGAAGACCATCAACGGTATCCGCCATGGCGTCATCGAGGTGCGCTATGCGCTGTTCCCGCAGAAATCCGGTGAACTGACCATCCCCGCCCAGCTGTTCAGCGCCACCACCGTCACCAATGGCAGCAACTCGGTGTTCGGCTCGCGTGGCGGTCGTTCGACTCAGGTCCGGTCGCCGAGCATCCCGCTGACGGTCAAGGCCAAACCGGTCGACTATCCAGCCGGCGCGCCCTGGCTACCGGCTCGCAGCCTGACGCTGGTTGAAGCCTGGAGCCCGGACCCGCAGCAGGCCCAGGTCGGCGAATCGCTGACCCGCAGCCTGCTCCTCAAGGCCGAGGGGCTGACCAGCACGCAGCTGCCGGCGATCGGCTCCCCGCAAAACGCCGAACTGCGCCGTTATCCCGATCAGCCCAGCCTGGCCAACGAGGTCAGCGCAGCCGGCCTGGTCGGCAGTCGGGAACAGCGCGAAGCCCTGATCCCCACCCGCAGCGGGCCATTGCAGCTGCCCGCGCTCGAAGTCGTCTGGTGGAACACGGTCGAAGATCGCCTGGAGCGCACCACGCTTGAGGCACGCACGCTGGATGTCGCGGACAATCCGAATCTCGCCCCGCCAGCGACCGAGCCGCCGGTGCCGTCGGCATCGACGGCGGAGCAGGCCGTTGTCTGGCCTTGGCAGCTGAGCACAGCTCTGCTCGCGCTCACGACGCTGATCGGCTTCGGGCTGTGGCTGCATGCGCGCCGGCAGCCTGCGGTGCAGCGTGCGTTGCAACCCGGCCCTACCCCACGCAGCCTGCTCGACGATCTGCGCCGCGCCTGCCAGGCCAACGATTCGCAGGCCACACGCCAGGCACTGGACGCCTGGGCGCGGCAGCAGCCGGAAACGCTGGCGGACATGGCGGCGCGTTTCGTGCCGCTGTCCGACGCGCTGGATGGCCTGAATGGCGCGTTGTACAGCGAAGCCGGCCAACGCTGGCAGGGCGATGCGCTGTGGCAGGCGATCCAGACCCTACCACCGGCCAGCAGTCCGAATCTCGATCAGGAACAGGGCGCATTGCCGCCGCTCTATCCACGCTGATGGCCGTCTATCGGCGGCCCTGGTGAACCTTTGGGCTGCTCGCGGCGGCATGCACCAATTTCTCGCTGGCATATGGCTTGCTTCAGGGTTGGCATAACCAATCTTGCGCACCGCGCCATCGGAAAAAGGCCATCAAGCATGACGGACCCCCTCTCGCCGCACCGACACGACGCACTGGCCTGGGTCGCCGGCAGCGATGCACCGGAAAAGAGCTCGGTCAACCTGGGCTTTCTGCCGCTCACCGATGCCGCCTCGCTGATCGTCGCCGCCACCCAGGGCTTCGCCCAGCCATTCGGGCTGACGCTCAACCTGCAGCGGCAGAACTCCTGGTCCGCGCTGCGCGACAAGCTGATCGGCGGCGAACTGGACGCGGCACACGGGCTGTACGGCCTGATCTACGCGGTGCATCTGGGCATCGGCGGCAGCCCGGCGGTGGACATGGCCGTGCTCATGGGCCTGGCGCAGAACGGCCAGAGCATCAACCTCTCCGCCCCGTTGAAGGCCGCAGGCGTGACCGATGCCGAGGCACTGCGCGCCAGCGTGCGCCAAAGCGGTGCACGCCTGACCCTGGCGCACACCTTCCCCACCGGCACCCATGCACTGTGGCTCAACTATTGGCTGGCCGCCCACGGAATCGACCCGCTGCGGGACGTGAAAACGCTGGTACTGCCGCCTTCGCAGATGGTCGCGCACCTGCGCGCCGGCCGCATCGATGGCTTCTGCGCCGGCGAACCCTGGGGGGCGCAGGCCATCTCCGAAGGTGTCGGCTTCACCCTGGCGACCAGCCAGTCGATCTGGCCGGACCACCCGGAAAAGGTGCTGGGCTGCACCCGCGCGTTCGTCGAACAGTTCCCCAACACCGCCCGAGCACTGGTCATGGCCGTGCTGGAAGCGAGCCGCTTCATCGACCAGAGCCAGGAGAATCGCCGCAGCACCGCGCAGCTGATCGCCGGGCGCGACTACGTCGATGCACCGCTGGCGGCCATCGAGTCACGCTTTCTCGGCCTCTACCAGGATGGCCTCGGCAATGCCTGGCAGGACGAGCATCCGCTGCGCTTCTTCGGTGAGGGGGCGGCGAACCTGCCCTATCTCTCCGATGGCCTCTGGTTCATGACCCAGCTGCGGCGCTGGGGCCTGTTGCGCGAAGACCCGGACTACCTGCAGGTGGCCAATCAGGTGCAGCAGATCGAACTCTATCGCCAGGCCGCTGGCGCGCTGGGCATCGCCCTGCCTGACTCAGCCATGCGCAGCGCCACGCTGATGGATGGCAAACATTGGGACGGCAGCGATCCGGCCACCTATGCCCGCAGTTTCGCGCTGCATGCCATGGCAAGCCCTGCCATGGCCGCGCTTTGAGAAGGACTCCGGCATGCTGCGTATCCTCCTGATCGACGACACCCCGCGGAAGATCGGCCGCCTGAAGAGCGCGCTGATCGAGGCCGGCTTCGAGGTCATCGACGAATCCGGCCTGACCATCGACCTGCCCGAGCGGGTCGAGGCGATCCGTCCCGACGTGGTGCTGATCGACACCGACTCACCCGGCCGCGATGTGCTCGAGCAGGTGGTACTGGTCAGCCGCGATCAGCCACGCCCCATCGTCATGTTCACCGATGACAGCGACCCGGACGCCATGCGCCAGGCGATTCGCGCCGGGGTCAGCGCCTATATCGTCGAAGGCATCCAGGCTCAGCGCCTCAAGCCGATCCTCGACGTGGCAATGGCCCGTTTCGAAAGCGATCAGGCAATACGTGCGCAACTGCAGGCCCGGGAGCAGCAGCTGGCCGAACGCAAGCGCATCGAGCTGGCCAAGGGCATGCTGATGAAGATGCGCAACTGCAAGGAAGAAGAGGCCTACACCCTGATGCGCCGTCAGGCGATGAGCCGGCAGCAGAAGCTGATCCAGGTCGCCGAGCAGATCATCGCGATGAACGAGTTGCTCGGTGAATGAGCGCGCCTGGTCACGGTGCGCCAGGCGGCCCACCGCACCAGCGGCGGGCAGGCGCTACAGCGAATCATCGTGCACCACCGCTGCCGAGAAACGCCGCTGCGCCCCATCCTAGCGGCATCGCACTGGCCGGCGAACGCCAAGCGCGGAACTGGCAAGCCGCTTGCTTGGGCTGGATAGGCCGAACCAACGAAGGTGTCGGCACAGACAAAGGCGTCCTCGACTGCATGTGCGCATGCGGGTCGGACGCCTTTTTTGTTGCGCGCTTCGCGCCCAAGGCTGGGGAGTTTCAAGATGACCTTAACCGCGACCGTGGCGATCGCCTGCGCCCTGCTGCTGCTCGGCCATTACCTGAACCGCATGGCCACTGCCAGCCACGCCCAGCGCGTGCGCGATCTGCGCGTACGGGCACTGCTGGAAGACCTGGAAATTCTGCGCCTGCTGCAACAACACCGCGGCCTCGGCGCGCAGCACGAGGCCGCCGCCGTTGCACTGCGCCATGCCGTGGCCGCCAGCCTGACCCAGCGGCTGCAACAGCGCAGCGCTATGCCCGATCCACACGCGATCGCCGCTGACTGGGACCAACTGCGCGACACGCCGGCCGATTTCGACGGCCATAGCCGCCTGATCGATAGGCTGATCGCCGCCATCGACAAGCGCGAGCCGCTTGGTAAGGCCTGCCGTACGCTGGAGGATGTGGCGCGCCTGCGCGGGTTGTGCGTGCTTGCCTCGAACCAGGGCGGTTGCACACCGGGCCTGCAGGCCCGTCTCATGTCCCTGTGCCGACGCCTCGGCAGCGACCCGGACGTGGAGCTGAAACGCCTGATCGGCAAACTGGAGCGCGGCGTGATCCATGCACAACAGCCGAGACTCAGCCCGCTGCAGTGCTTCGCACTGATCACACCGTTGATCGACGCGCGCCTGCGCTCGATCCAGCAACGTCTGGAGCATGACAGCCTGAAGGAGCTGCCCCCCGCGCATAAGCCGGGGTGATGGGATCATGACCACGCTATCCGGCGACCGTGGCGATGGTCGTGGAACAGGCCCAATGAGCGGTGGTCGCCTGTGGAGCGGCCTTGCCCATGAAGTACCGCCTTAAGCTGGTCCATTCGCAGACAAGGCCGCTCCCGCGCCTGCCCAGGGCGAGTGACACAGCGCTAGAATGCCCGCCTTCATTCGACGACCGAGCACCTCATGGCGCGCCTCAACCTTCAGTTTCCGGAAGATCAGTACTGCTTTTCCACCCAGCTCACCGTGCGGATCACCGATATCAACGCGGCCAACCACCTGGCCAACGATTCGATGATCTCGATGATCTCCGAAGCGCGGGCGCGCTTTCTGTTCGCCTACGGGGTGCCGGAGACCCGCCAGGACGGCAGCGGCATCATCGTCACCGACCTTGCCACCACCTACAAGGCCGAAGCCCACGCTCGCGACGCACTGCTGTTCGAGGTCGGCGTGATGGATTTCAACAAGTACGGCGGTGACATCATCTTCCGCATCACCCGGCCGGCGGACGGCAGGCTGATCGCCATGGCCAAGTCCGGCTTCGTGTTCTACGACTATGGGCAGGCGCGGGTGGTGGCGATGCCCGAGGCATTCGCCGCCAAGTTTCCGCGGGTCAACCGGATCGACTAGGCGTGCTCCAGTCCCTCGAGCAAGCGCTGCACATCCTCGCGATGGCATAGCTCGGTGCCTGGCCGCATCACCGTCGCGGCACCGGCCGCGATGCCCTGGCGCACCGCAGCCGGCACCGAACGCCCATCCGCCAGTGCCTGCACGATGGCACCCAACATGCTGTCGCCGGCCCCCACTGCGCTGACCACCGGCACCTGCGGCGAGCGCAGGCGTTCCAGCCTGTCGCCATAGGCATACAACGCACCCTCGGCCCCCAGCGACAGCACGACGACTTCGGCACAGCCTCTGGCGATCAGGCTGCGCAAGGCCTCCTGCTGCTCGACCTCGCTGATCAGCGGCCTGCCCATCAGGCTTGCAAGCTCATCGAGGCTGGGCTTCATCAGGTACACCCCGCCACGCTGGGCCGCGTAACGCAGCGGATCGCCGGAGAGATCGACCACCAGCCGGGCACCGAGCCGCAGGCTCAGGGCGCGCAGGTCATCGAAGAACGCCAGGTCCGTGCCGGGCGGAAAGCTGCCGCTCAGTACCACGTATGCGGGTGCCGGGCGCAGCGCCGCCAGCGTCTGCAGGCAGCGCTCCAGCTCCTGAGCCGACAGCACCGGGCCAGGTAGCACGAAGCGGTACTGCAGGCCCGACTCCAGTTCATCGACGGTAAAGCTCTCCCGCGTATCGCCGGCGATGGGCACCGGGCGATGCACCAGTCCGAGCTCGTCGAGCGAGCGCCGCAGCAGATCGCCGAACGGACCGCCCGCTGGGTAGACGGCGACTGCCTTGCCACCGAGGGTCTTCACCACCCGGGCCACGTTGATGCCGCCACCGCCAGGGTCGTGGCGAGGCGCCGAACAGCGCAGCTTCTGGGTATCGGTGACCCGGGCGGTACTGACGGAAAGGTCCATCGCCGGGTTGAGGGTCAGGGTCGCAATCAGGGGCATCGCTCGCTCCTTGGCAAGTGCTGCCCAAGCCTACCAGCAACCGCGGCGACTGCACCGCCCTGCCCCGATTTGGCCCACCACTGCGCGCTCGTTGTGCAGCTGCCGCACCGCCACTTGCGACTTATCCGTCGGGAGCCCAAGCACGACGGGCCTTCGCGATGGCTGGCACGCTAGATGCTTTGTTCTGGACACGCAGGCCAACGGCGGTCTGCCCATACGACAAAGGCGTCGCACCACTCCTGTTCCGGCAGGCGTGCTGCGACGCCTTTTTGTTTTCCGCCTCGTCGATGGGGCGGATCGAGCAGCCCTGGCGGCCAACGCCGCGCCACGTACGCCCTGGAGTCGATCCAATGAGCACAACTTTCTGGAAAGCCGGCCACGCGCCGACCCTGTTTGCCTCCTTTCTCTATTTCGACCTGAGCTTCATGGTCTGGTACGTGCTCGGCCCGCTCGGCGTGCAGATCGCTGCCGACCTGGGCCTGACCACCCAGCAACGCGCCTTCATGGTCGCCACACCGATCCTCGCCGGCGCCGTGTTGCGCCTGGTGCTGGGCGTCCTCGCCGACCGCACCTCGCCGAAGACCGCCGGGCTGTTCGGCCAGAGCGTGGTCATCGTTGCCCTGTTGGTGGCCTGGTTGCACGGCATCAACAGCTATGAGCAGGCGCTGCTGCTCGGCCTGTTCCTCGGCATGGCTGGTGCCTCCTTTGCCGTGGCGCTGCCGCTGGCCTCTCAGTGGTATCCGGCCGAGCACCAGGGCAAGGCCATGGGCATCGCCGGTGCCGGTAACTCCGGCACCGTGCTGGCGGCCCTGTTCGCGCCGGTCCTGGCAGCCATCTTCGGCTGGAACAACGTATTCGGCCTGGCGCTGATCCCGCTGGTCCTCACCCTGATCATCTTCGCCAGCGTGGCGAAGAATGCGCCAAACCGCCCGGCGCCGAAGTCGCTGGCCGACTACATGAAGGCACTGGGCGACCGCGACAGCTGGTGGTTCATGTTCTTCTACAGCGTGACCTTCGGCGGCTTCCTCGGCCTGGCCAGCACCCTGCCCGGCTATTTCCACGACCAGTACGCCTTCGACCCGGTCAAGGCCGGCTATTACACCGCCGCCTGCGTGTTCGCCGGCAGCCTGCTGCGGCCACTGGGCGGCGCCCTGGCCGACCGCATCGGCGGCATTCGCGCGCTGCTGGTGATGTACACGGTCGCTGCCATCTGTATCGCCGCGGTTGGCTTCAACCTGCCCAGTTCCACGGCCGCCCTGGCGCTGTTCGTGGTCGCCATGCTCAGCCTCGGTGCCGGAAACGGTGCTGTGTTCCAGCTGGTGCCGCAGCGTTTCAACAAGGAAATTGGCGTGATGACCGGGTTGGTCGGCATGGCCGGCGGTATCGGTGGCTTTCTGCTCACCGCCGGGTTGGGCGCGGTCAAGCAGTCCACCGGTGATTACCAGCTCGGCCTCTGGCTGTTCGCCAGCCTCGGCGTGCTGGCCTGGTTCGGCCTGCATGGCGTCAAGCGTCGCTGGCGCACCACCTGGGGTTCGGCGGCTGTGACCGCGGCGCGAGTGTAATGCCCAAGCAGATCCTGCAGGGCGCGAATATTGCTCTACTGCAGTACGCAGTCATTCGAGAACGACCATGCCCCTGCAACTGAGCTACGGCGAGGCCAGCGCCGCCGGCCCGCGCGCGGAAAACCAGGACGCGATACGCATCGTCACCCCGGCGCCCGGGCTGGCGACCGGCAAGGGCTACCTGTTCGCCCTGGCCGATGGCGTCAGCCAGTGCGCCGATGGCGGACTGGCCGCGCGGGCGACCTTGCAGGCGCTGGCCTTCGACTACTACGCGACACCGGAAACCTGGGCCGTCGCGCAATCGCTGGATCGCGTGCTGGTGGCGCACAACCGCTGGCTGCAGGCCAACGGCGGCAGTCAGCCACTGCTGACCACCCTCACCGCGCTGGTGCTGCGGGGTCGGCGCTTCACCCTGGCCCATGTCGGCGATTGCCGCGCCTACCGCTGGAACGGCTCGCAGCTCGAGCGACTCAGCGAAGATCACGTCTGGGAACAGTCGGGCATGCAGCATGTGCTCAAGCGTGCGCTGGGGCTGGATCAACACCTGGTGATGGACTACCTCGACGGCGAGCTGCAGGAAGGCGAAAGCTACCTGCTGCTGAGCGACGGTGTCTGGTCCTTCGTCCCCGAGCGCGACATCGCGCATATCCTGCACGATCAACCTGACCTCGGCGCCGCGGCACGAGCGCTGGTCAATCTGGCGCACCAGAGCGGCAGCCAGGACAACGCCAGTGCCTTGTTGCTGCGCGTCGAGGCGCTGCCCGAAGCGGTGCTGGCCGATGCCCTCGCCCAGCTCGATCACTGGCCGTTGCCGCCGAAGCTGCGCCCCGGCCAGCTGTTCGAGGGCTGGCAGGTGTATGCACTGCTGCACGAGTCGCGGCAGTCGCTGATCTACCAAGTGCATGATGCTCAAGGCCAGGCCTGGCTGTTGAAGACGCTGCCACCCAGCCGGCAGGACGAGGCGGACGCCGGGCCGGCGTTGCTGCAGGAAGAGTGGTTCATGCGTCGGGTCGCCGGGCGCAACTTCGCCGAACTGCATCCGCTACCAGAACGCCAACACCTCTATTACGTGCAGCGTGAGTACAGCGGGACGACCCTGGCGCGACGCTTCGAGCGGGACGGTCCCCTGCCACTGGCCGATCTGCTACAGGTCGCCTCCCGGCTGATCCGCGCGGTAGGCATGCTGCATCGGCGCAATATCCTGCACCGCGACATCAAGCCGGAGAACCTGCTGCTGGGCGAGGACGGCGAGCTGCGCATCCTGGATTTCGGCCTGGCGTTCTGCCCCGGGTTGTCCCGCGACCTGCCCAATCAACTGCCCGGAACCCCGAGTTTCATTGCCCCGGAGGCATTTACGGGAGTCGAACCCAGCGCAGCGCAGGATCTCTATGCGACCGGCGTGACGCTCTATTACCTGCTGACCGGGCACTACCCATACGGCGAGATCGAAGCCTTCCAGCGTCCGCGCTTCGGCAATCCGACACCGGCCAGCCGCTATCGCCCGGACGTGCCGAACTGGCTGGAGGAAAGTCTTGGCCGCGCGGTGGCGGTCGATCCACGGCAGCGCTTCGAGACCGCCGAGCAATGGCTGCTTGAGCTGGAACAGGGCGAACAGCGCAGCGCCAGTCTTCGACCACGCCCGCTCCTCGAACGCGAACCGCTGAAGGTCTGGCGCGGCATGGCGCTGTTGTCGCTGCTACTCAATCTGCTACTGATCGTACTGCTGATGAAAGGCGCGTGACGCTCAGCGCCGGGTAATCAGCCCCTGGCGCGCCACCCGGGTCAGCTCGCGCACGCATTCTTCCAGGCGCTCAGCGGTCGGTGCCTGAATCACCGCCAGATCGAAGCTGTCGGTGGCGAAACGCGCCAGCGACTCGTCGGCCGTGGCGAACTGGATAAGCAGGGCGCGGGATTTGCGATGACGTCGCGGCCAACCTTCGAGGTAGCGCAACAGGGATGGCTGGTGAGTACCACCCAGCAGGATTTTCGGATTGCTGGGGTGCAGGCCGCTGGTGATCGGGGCCAGGCGCAACTGGGCGTGCTTTGCGTTCATCAATTCAACTTCCGCCTCGAGGATTCCGCTGGGCAGCGGTGGGAGGCGACACCGGAACCAGCGCTTTAGCGGTATTTCGAAGCCATCGGCTCCAGGCGCCCCGCAAGTAGCTGACTAAATCGGCGCATGGGCGAAACTTTAGAAAGCTGGCCGCAGCCTGTCAACGGCGTTTTTCGGAGTCGATCTCAAGGCGGATTCGCACCATCAGGGCGCAAGCCGCTGCATATCGGTGCAACTGATCGGTCAGGGCCACTTCACAGCAGGCGCTCAAGCCCTTGAAAACCGGCGCAATCGCAAGTTGGCACAGCCTCTGCAAAGCAGAACCTCGAAGAATCATTACGACCTGACCCTCAACGTGGAGCGGCAGGTTTCCCGACTGAGCGGGACATGGACAAAGGCGTCCTCACTGGGTAACCGGTGGGACGCCTTTTTTGTTGTTGAAAAATTTCGAGCAGGCCGGGCGGCAGACGTCGCTTGGCACGGAGAACGGGCATGAAGAAACTCAAACTGGTGATGATCGGCAACGGCATGGCCGGCGTGCGAACCCTCGAGGAACTGCTCAAGCTCACCAACGAGCTCTACGACATCACGGTGTTCGGCGCCGAGCCGCATCCCAACTACAACCGCATCCTGCTCTCCCCCGTACTGGCCGGCGAACAGCAGTTCGAAGAGATCGTACTCAACGACTTGGACTGGTACGCCGAGAACGACATCCGCCTCATGCTCAACCGCAAGGTGGTGAAGATCGATCGCGTCAAACGCCGGGTCATCGCCGATGACGGCAGTGAGGCGGAATACGACCGCCTGCTCATCGCCACCGGTTCCAACCCATTCATCCTGCCGATTCCCGGCAAGGACCTGCAGGGGGTGATCGGCTACCGCGACATTGCCGACACCCAGGTGATGATGGAAACCGCCAAGACCCACAAGCACGCGGTGGTCATCGGCGGCGGCCTGCTCGGCCTGGAGGCGGCCAACGGTCTCAAGCTGCGTGGCATGGATGTGACCGTGGTGCACATCGGTGACTGGCTGATGGAGCGCCAGTTGGACAAGACCGCCGGCACCTTGCTGCAAAGCGCCCTGGAAAGCCGCGGCCTGAAGTTCCTGCTGCCAAAGCAGACAGCCGAGCTGATCGGCAACGACGAAGGCCGGGTCTGCGCGGTCAAGTTCAAGGACGGTGAAGTGATCCCCGCCGACCTGGTGGTGATGGCCGCCGGCATCCGCCCCAACAGCGAACTGGCCGAACAGGCCGGCATCCCGTGCAACCGCGGCATCCTGGTCAACGACACCCTGCAGACCTATGACCCGCGCATCTACGCTGTCGGCGAATGCGCCAACCACCGCGGCACCGCCTACGGCCTGGTCGCACCGCTGTTCGAACAGGCCAAGGTCTGCGCCAACCACCTGGCCATGCTCGGCTTTTCCCGTTATCTCGGCTCGGTGACTTCGACCAAGCTCAAGGTCACCGGCATCGACCTGTTCTCCGCTGGCGATTTCATCGGCGGCGAAGGCACCGAGACCATCACCCTCTCCGATCCCATCGGCGGTGTGTACAAGAAGCTGGTGATCAAGGACGACGTGCTGGTCGGCGCCTGCCTGTATGGCGACACCGCCGATGGCGGCTGGTACTTCCGCCAGGTCCGCGAGGGCCAGAACGTCGCGCAGATCCGCGACCATCTGATGTTTGGCGCGGCCGGCTTAGGCGAAGGCGCCATCGGCGACGCCGGCCACCAGGGCCAGAGCAAGGCCATGTCCATGCCGGACGACATGGAAGTCTGCGGCTGCAACGGCGTGTGCAAGGGCACCATCGTCAAGGCGATCCAGGAGCACGGGCTGTTCTCGGTGGACGAGGTGAAAAAGCACACCAAGGCCGCCAGTTCCTGCGGCTCCTGCGCCGGGCTGGTCGAACAGATCCTGATCAACACCGTGGGCGGCGCGGCCGATGTCAAGCCGAAGAGCGAAAAAGCCATCTGCGGCTGCAGCGATCTCAACCATGGCCAGGTGCGCAAGGCCATTCGCGAACACCATCTGACCAGCATTCCCGCGGCCATGGCCTTCATGGAATGGCGCACGCCGAACGGCTGCGCCACCTGCCGCCCGGCGCTGAACTACTACCTGATCTCCACCTGGCCGGGCGAGGCCAAGGACGACCCGCAGTCGCGTTTCATCAATGAACGTGCCCATGCCAACATCCAGAAGGACGGCACCTACTCCGTGGTGCCGCGGATGTGGGGCGGTGTCACCAACGCCGCCGAGCTGCGGCGCATCGCCGACGTGGCGGACAAGTATCAGGTGCCGATGGTCAAGGTCACCGGCGGCCAGCGTATCGACCTGCTGGGCATCCGCAAGGAAGACCTGCCGGGCGTCTGGAAAGACCTGGACATGCCCTCCGGTCACGCCTACGGCAAATCCATCCGCACCGTGAAGACCTGCGTCGGCAGCGAGTTCTGCCGCTTCGGTACGCAGAACTCGACGCAGATGGGCATCGACCTGGAACACGCGCTGTTCAACATGTGGTCGCCGCACAAGGTCAAGCTGGCCGTATCCGGCTGCCCGCGCAATTGCGCCGAATCCGGCATCAAGGACGTCGGCATCATCGGTGTGGACTCCGGCTGGGAGCTGTATATCGGCGGCAACGGCGGCATCAAGACCGAGGCCGGCGAGTTCTTCGTCAAGGTGAAGAGCGCCGAGGAGGTCATGGAATACAGCCTGGCGTTCCTCCAGCTCTACCGCGAGGAAGCCTTCTACCTCGAACGCACCGTGCACTACCTGCAGCGCGTCGGCATGGATCACATCAAACAGGCCGTGCTGAACGATGCCGAGCGGCGCAAGGCGCTGCACCAGCGACTGCTGTTCTCGCTTTCCTTCGAGCAGGACCCGTGGCAGGAGCAGCTTTCCAAGCCGCAGTTGAAGAAGGAATTCGACCGTATCGCCGTCAAGCAGCTGGAAAACGCCTGAGCACCTGATCTGGAGGAACACCGCATGAACTGGCTCGATATCTGTGCACTGGATGAGATCAACCCGCTTGGCTCGCGCATCATCGCCGGCCCCAAGGGTGATATTGCGATATTCCGCACCGCGGACGATCAGGTCTTCGCCCTCGACGACCGCTGCCCGCACAAGGGCGGGCCGCTGTCGCAGGGGATCGTCTACGGCAAGCAGGTTGCCTGCCCGCTGCACAACTGGCAGATCGATCTGGCCAGCGGTGATGCCTTGGCCCCAGACGTCGGCTGTGCACATCGCCACGAAGCTCGCGTCGAGAACGGGCGCGTGCAGCTTTCGCTGAACCCGCGCAAGGAATGCGCGGCCTGAGCACACCGCAGTTGACCAGCACCTTTTCCCCAGGAGACGACGCCATGCGTATGACAACCGCCTCGACCTGCTGCTACTGCGGAGTCGGCTGTGGCGTGCTGATCGAGCACGACGGCGAGCGCATCCTCGACGTGGCCGGCGACCCCAGCCATCCGGCCAACCTCGGCAAGCTGTGCAGCAAGGGCTCGACCCTGCACCTGACCGGCGACCTGGGGGCCCGCGCGCTCTACCCTGAGCTGCGTCTGGGCAAGGGCCTGGCCCGCGGCCGAACCGACTGGGACAGCGCGCTGGAGCATGCGGCCAGCGTATTCGCCGAGACCATCCGCGAACACGGGCCGGACAGCGTCGCCTTCTATGTCTCCGGCCAGCTGCTGACCGAGGACTACTACGCCTTCAACAAACTGGCCCGCGCCCTGGTCGGTACCAACAACCTGGATTCCAACTCGCGGCTGTGCATGTCCTCGGCGGTGGTCGGCTACAAGCGCAGCCTGGGCGCCGACGCCCCACCCTGCTCCTACAAGGACATCGAGCTGGCCGACTGCCTGCTGATCGCCGGCAGCAACATGGCCTACGCGCATCCGGTACTGTTTCGCCGCCTGGAAGAGGCCAAGGCGAAGCGACCGGAGATGACCCTCATCGTCGTCGACCCGCGGCGCACCGACACCAGCGAGCTGGCCGATCTGCACCTGCCGATCCTGCCCGGCACCGATGTCGCGCTGTTCCACGGCCTGCTGCATATCCTCATGTGGGAAGGCTGGATCGACCGCCGCTTCATCGATGCGCATACCGAGGGCTTCGATGCGCTGAAAAGCCTGGTGCGCGACTACACCCCGGCGATGGTCGCCGACCTCTGCGGCATCCCGGTAGATGATCTGCAAACCTGTGCGCGGCTGATTGGAAGCGCGCCTGCTTTCCTCTCCCTGTGGTGCATGGGGCTGAATCAGTCCACTGCCGGCAGCGCCAAGAACAGCGCGCTGATCAACCTGCACCTGGCCACCGGGCAGATCGGCAAGCCGGGCGCCGGGCCTTTCTCGCTCACCGGCCAACCGAACGCCATGGGCGGTCGTGAGACCGGCAGCCTGTCCAATCTGCTGCCCGGTCACCGCGAAGCGGCCAACGCCGAACACCGTGCCGAAGTCGCGGACTACTGGGGCGTCGAGCAGCTGCCAAAACAGCCTGGCCTGTCCGCCATCGAGCTGTTCGAGTCGGTGCGTGCAGGCAATATCAAGGCGCTGTGGATCGCCTGTACCAACCCGGCGCAGTCACTACCGGACCAGCAAAAAGTCCATGAGGCCCTGGCCACCTGCCCCTTCATCGTTGTGCAGGAAGCCTTCTTCACCACCGAGACCTGCCGCCACGCCGACCTTCTGCTGCCGGCCGCGAGCTGGGGCGAGAAGGAAGGCACGGTGACCAACTCCGAGCGCCGCATCAGCCATGTGCGTCGCGCCGTGCCGGCGCCCGGCGAAGCCCGTGCGGACTGGGCGATCACCTGCGATTTCGCCCGACGCCTGGAACGTCGCCTGCGCCCCGGCGAGCCGAGCCTGTTCGCGTTCGAGAATGCCGAGGCGCTGTTCGAGGAGTACAAGCCGCTCACCGCGGCCCGCGATCTGGACTACAGCGGCCTGAGCTACGCACTGATCGACACCCTCGGTCCGCAGCAGTGGCCATTCCCGCCGGGCAGCCAACAGGGCACCGCGCGGCTGTATGGTGACGGTGTGTTTCCCACTGCCAATGGTCGTGCGCGCTTCATCGCCGAGCACTACCAGGCGCCGAAGGAAAAGCGCGAGGCGCGCTACCCGCTGACGCTCAATACCGGCCGGCTGCGAGACCAGTGGCACGGCATGAGCCGCACCGGCACCGCGGCGCGGCTGTTCGGCCATGTCGAGGAAGCACTGCTTGGCATGAACGCCGAGGACATGCGTCGCCGGCGTCTGCTGGACGGCCAGCTGGTGAAGGTGAAGAGCCGGCGCGGCAGCCTGATCCTGCCTGTGCAGAAGGACGACAGCCTGCGCGCCGGCCAGGCGTTCCTGCCGATGCACTGGGGCGATCGCTTTCTCAAGGGGCTGGGTAGCAACGTCCTGACCCTGGCCAGCGTCGACCCTTTGTCGAAGCAGCCTGAACTCAAGCACGCCGGCATCGAAGTCGAACGAGTCGAACTGCCCTGGCAATTCTTCGCGCTGGTTGAGGGCGATGTGCAGCGACGCTTCGAGGCGCTGCGGCCATTGTTCGAAACGTTCGACTACGCCAGCTTCAGCCTCGGTGGTCGCGAGCGTTCGGCATTACTGATCCGCGCCGCCCGCGACGTGGCGCCAACCGCTGCCGAACTGGATGCCATCGACCGCCTGCTCGGCCTCGACGACGGCCCGGTGCTGGCCTATGACGACCCGCGTCGTGCAGTCGGCAAGCGCGTACGCATCGAGGACGGCCGCATCGTCGCCCTGCGCCTGGCCGGCGAAACCGCCGCCCGGCAGTGGCTGCGCGGGCTCTGGGAAAGCGGCAGTGCGGACGCCGAACTGCGCCGCTGGCTGCTGGCGCCGCTCAGTGCGCCACCGGGGAATGCCAAGGTCGGAACCGACCGCACGCTGTGCAACTGCCTGAACGTCAGCCAGAGCGCGATCTGCGCTGGCATCGAGCGCGGTCTCGATCTGGCCGGCCTCAAGCAGGAACTCGGCTGTGGCACCAGCTGCGGCTCCTGCGTGCCCGAACTCAAGCGCCTGCTGGCCCACCAGCCGGAACGCGCACTTCTCTGATACCAACCAAGACGAGGATTACCCCATGAGCGCAAAAGTCTGGCTGGTAGGCGCCGGCCCTGGCGACCCGGAACTGCTGACCCTCAAGGCCGTGCGCGCGCTGGGCGAGGCACAGGTGGTGATGATTGATGACCTGGTCAATCCCGCCGTGCTCGAACACTGCCCGAATGCCCACATCATCCCCGTGGGCAAGCGCGGCGGCTGCCGCTCGACGCCGCAGGCCTTCATCCACCGGCTGATGCTGCGCTACGCCCGCCAGGGCAAGTGCGTGGTGCGCCTCAAGGGTGGCGATCCATGCATCTTCGGCCGTGGCGGCGAGGAGGCCGAATGGCTGGCGGCACGCGGCATCGAGGTCGAACTGGTCAACGGCATCACCGCCGGCCTGGCCGGCGCCACGCAATGCGGCATCTCGCTGACCCAGCGCGGCGTGGCCCGCGGCGTCACCCTGGTCACGGCGCACACGCTCGACGACAGCAGCCCGGAATGGCAGGCGTTGGCCAAAAGCGGCACCACGCTGGTGGTGTACATGGGGGTCAGCAAGCTGGAGCAGGTACAGGTCGGGCTGCTGGAAGGTGGCCTTGCCGCTTCGACGCCAGTGGCGATGATCGAGAACGCTTCGCTGCCGCAGCAACGCGAATGCCGTTCGAGCCTCGCCGACATGTGCCGAGATGCCCTGACCTTCAAGCTGAAGAGCCCGGCGATTCTGGTGATCGGCGAAGTCGCCGCGCAGGCTGCGTTCCAGGCGGTAAGCCAGAGCGCCTGAGCGTAGCTGTCTTGCGTAAGAAACCCATAAAAAAACCGCGGCCCCAGGGCCGCGGTTTTCGTTACGACGTGATCATCACGCTTTCTGACGCAGCTTCTCCGGTTTGATCAGGAAGCGAGCCAGGGCCGGCAGCAGCCAGATCGCGCCGACCATGTTCCAGAGGAACATGAAGGTCAGCATCAGACCCATGTCGGCCTGGAACTTGATTGCCGAGAACACCCAGGTCACCACACCGATCGCCAGGCAGATGCCGGTGAAGATCACCGCCTTGCCGGTGGACTTCAGCGTCTGGTAGTAGGCTTCCTGCAGGGTCATCCCCTGACGCAGGAAGGTCTCCAGGCGGCTGTAGATGTAGATCCCGTAGTCCACACCGATGCCCACGCCCAGCGCGATCACCGGTAGCGTGGCGACCTTCACCCCGATGCCCATGAAGGCCATAAGCGCGTTGCCGAGGATCGATGTCAACACCAGCGGCAGGATCACGCAGAGCGTCGCGGCCAGCGAGCGGAAGGTCAGCAGGCACATGATGCTCACCGCCAGGTAGACGGCGATCAGCATGGTGGTTTCCGACGCGGCGATAACCTCGTTGGTGGCCGCCTCGATCCCGGCGTTGCCCGAGGCCAGCACGAACTCCAGACCTTCGCGGTTGTTCTCCTCGGCGAAGTCCTTTGCCGCGGCCACCACGTGTTCCAGCGTCTCGGCCTTGTGATCGTTGAGGAACACCAATACCGGCGCCAGCGAGCAGTCGCTGTTGTACATCCCTTCAGCACGGGCGATGGAGTTGTTCAGCACATGCTGGTTACGCGACAGCGTCTCCCATTTCAGGCTGCCCTCGTTCATGCCCTTGATGCCCTGGCGCGCCACCGACACCATCGATACCGCCGACTGCACGCCCTCGGTGTTCTGCATCTTCCACATCAGCTCGTCCATGGCGGCGAGCGTGTCGTAGTGCGAGCAGCCTTCTGGCGCGGTCTTGACCATCACCACCAACACGTCGGAGCTGGTCGAGTAGTTGCGGATGACGAAGTCGTTGTCCAGGTTGTAGCGCGAGTCCGGATGCAGCTCCGGTGCGCCTTGGTCGAGGTCGCCGATCTTCAGGTTCTGTCCGTACCAGAGACCACCAACCAGGGCGACCACGGCAATGGTGATGGAAATCGGCGCCACTTTCGGGCTGGCGAAGTTCGACAGCGCGCGCCAGAAAGGATGATCGCGCGAGGCCTCTTCGCGGGCCTGCTTGATCGCCTTCTGGCTGATCCCCATGTAGGAGATCGCCACCGGCAGCAGGATCAGGTTGGTCAGGATGATCACCGCCACACCGAGCGAAGCGCCGATGGCCAGCTCGCGGATCACACCGATATCGATCAGCAGGAGGGTGACGAAACCCACCGCATCGGACAGCAACGCCACCATTCCCGGAATGAAAAGCTGGCGGAACGCCATGCGTGCTGCCGTCACCGGATCTTCGGTATAGCCCGAAGCCATGGCGATCCCGTTGATCTTCTGCACGCCGTGGGAAATACCGATGGCGAATACCAGGAACGGCACCAGCATCGAATAGGGGTCTAGCCCGAAGCCGAGGGTATGCAGCAGGCCGAGCTGCCAGACCACCGCGATCAGCGTCGTGATCAGCACCGCGATGGTGCTCTTCAGACAACGGGTGAACCACAGCAGCAGCACGAAGGTGATACCGATGGCGACGATGAAGAACAGCGCCACGCCAACCAGCCCGTCAATCAGGTCACCGACCTTCTTGGCGAAGCCGATGATGTGCACCTTCACGTTAGGGTTCTGTGCCTGGTACTTCTCGCGGATCTTCTCTTCCAGCTCGTGGGAGAACTTCTGGTAGTCCAGTTTGATCTGCCGGCTCTGGTCTTCCGGGTCCGGGTAGGATTCCAGCAGCGGCACATCGATGATGCTCGACTTGAAGTTGTTCGCCACCAGACGGCCGATCTGGCCGGACTTGAGGATGTTGTCGCGCAGGTCATCCAGGCTTTCGGGCGAGCCGTCGTAGGTCTGCGGGATCACTTCGCCGCCAGCGAAGCCCTCCTCGGTAACCTCGGTCCAGCGCACGCTCGGGCTCCACAACGACTTCATGTTCGAGCGGTCGACGCCGTGGATGTAGAACACCTCGTCATGGATCTGCCGCAGCGTCTCCATGTACTCCTTGGAGAAGATGTCGCCCTCCACCGCTTCCACCGAAATCC
Organism: Stutzerimonas sp. R40042; assembly: GCF_026642215.1. Taxonomy (NCBI): domain Bacteria; kingdom Pseudomonadati; phylum Pseudomonadota; class Gammaproteobacteria; order Pseudomonadales; family Pseudomonadaceae; genus Stutzerimonas; species Stutzerimonas sp. R40042. The sequence goes on from NZ_CP113258.1 coordinate 2,756,847, forward strand.
GCACGGTGTTGCCGAGGTTGGCCAGGTCGTTCTGGTGCTCGAGCATCTTCTGAATGTACGGATGCCCCAGCGGGATCATCTTCTCGAAGCTGGTCTGGGGCCGAACCTGGGCCGCCTGATAAAACAGGAACGCGCTGATCAGCAGGCAGAGTACGACGACTGCCGGCCGGTTATTGAATATCAGGCGTTCGAGAAACGACGCCGGCTTCTGTTGGTGCTTGGTCATGCAGACTCTCCCGGCTTTATTGTTTTGGGGCCAGATCCGCGCCCGATGGCGAGGCGATGCGAACACCACCCTGCCCTACCAGGATCAGGTTGCCTTGGGAATCGGAGGTAACGCCCGACAGCGAACGGCGGTCGGGACGATTGAACAGTTTGAAGCTACGGCCCTGATCGTCGCTGGTGAGCACCGCACCGCCATGGCCGACCACCACGATGCGCCCGTCGCGCAGCAGATTGCCGTCGGCCAGCCCGGACTCCAGCACATTGCCGTTACCGTTGCTGAGCTCGATGCGTTCCCAGTTGTCGCCGAAATCGACGGAACGGAACAGGTGGCCGCGCAGACCGAAGGCAACCACAACCCCCGGCTCCGAACCACTGACCACCCCGAAGAACGAACCCTGATATGGCGACTCGACGCGCTCCCAGGTTTCGCCGAGATCGGAGGAACGGAACATGCCGCCCAGTTCGCCAACCACGAACAGGCCCGAGCCCTGGATATGGGCGATGGCGTTCAGGTGGTAACCGTCCTCGTTGTCGAGGCGCTCGCTGATGTCCTCCCAGCTCTGCCCGCCATCGATGGTTTCGAGCAGCGCGCCGTAGGCGCCTACCGCGATGCCGTGCTGGGTGTCTTCGAACCAGACGTCCAGCAAGGGTGCCTCGCGTTCGCGATCCTCGTACTGCACCGTCCAGCTCTCACCGCCGTCGGCGGTGGCCAGGATCAGCGCGTCGTGGCCCACCGCCCAGCCGTGCTTGTCGTCGACGAAGTCGATAGCGGTCAGCAGCTGACGCGTCGGCACCTTGGCCTGCGTCCAGCTGGCGCCGTCGTCATCGGAATAGAGAATGTGGCCCCGATCGCCCGCGGCAACGAGGCGTTCACCAGCCTGGGCGATGTCGAGCAGAAGATTGGATACGGCTTTCGCCGACTCGATGGAGTAGCGGGTCTGGCCGTCGGTAGCGGCCTGGGCTGGTGCCGTTGCTGCCAGCAACAGGAGCGAAACGGCGCCGCACAGTGAAAGCATGCCGGCAACCGATGAGTGAAGACGCGACGCCCTCGCCTGGCTTGGAACCTCGGCGCGGCCGGATAGTGTGCGCCGCTGAACGGGCTCACTCATACATACCCCCTTTATTCTTATTAGGTAAGGCCTGAGATACAGGCGCAGCCATCCTAGCCAGCTTCCGCGGGCAGGCACAATTGGCCGGACGTTATGAATTGTTAACTCTCACGCAATGATTGACGCATGATCAGCCAGGCTGATTGGGCCAGTGGCCAGTATGGCCGGCCGCCTCGTTCGCGCGCGCAGTGACGATCCGACGCGAGGCGCCAGTGGATGGTCACGATACGCAGGAAGGCTTGTTCTCCTGGATAGCGCCAGGGAACAGGCTCTCGCAAAAGAAAGGCCGATCGCATTGCACGATCGGCCTTATCGAATCAGGCGAGGCTCTTGCTCACCACTTCGTAGACATCGCTGGACAGCTCTCCGGATGCAAGGATGCGCTCCAGCTCGCCCTTCATCAGCGCCTGGCGGGCGCTGTCGTATTTGCGCCAGCGGGTCAGCGGTGCCAGCAGGCGCGAGGCGATCTGCGGGTTCAGCGCGTTGAGGGTGATGACCTGGTCGGCGAGGAAGCGGTAGCCGGCGCCATCGACGCGGTGGAAATTGACCAGGTTCTGGTTGGCGAAGGCGCCGATCAACGCACGCACCTTGTTCGGGTTCTTCAGGGTGAACGCCGGGTGCTGCATCAGCGTCTGCACCCGCTCCAGCCCACCGGGCAACGGGTTGCCGGCCTGAACGCTGAACCACTGATCCATGACCAGCGGGTTGTCCTTGAAGTGCTCGGCGAAGGCCTGCAGCGCCTTGTCGCGCTCGGCCTCGAACGGCGAGTTGACCAACACGGCCAGTGCGGTCAGGCGCTCGGTCATGTTGTCGGCCTGCTCGAACTGTTCCAGGCAGGCTTCCACGACTTCGGCTTTTTCGCTCAGCATCAAGTACGACAATGCGATGTTCTGCAGGGCGCGACGGGCGAAATGTTCGGCCGAGGCGACATAGGGTGTGTTGCGCGAGGTTTCGCGATTGGCCTGGTAGCGCTGCCACAGCGGCTCGAACAGCGCGTCGGCGATGCGCTTGCGGGCGAACTCACGGGCGGCATGGATGGCGTCCACGTCCGCCACTTCGCTGATCTCAGCCAGGTAGGCTTCACCCGGCAGCGAGAGCATCTCGGCGACCATCGCCGCATCCAGCCCATCGTTCTGCAGCACGGTGCGCAGCGCCGAAATCAGGCGCTCGTCCATCGTCAGCCCTTCACCGCGCTGATGCTGACCGATCAGCTCCTGCAGCACCTGCACCGACAACTGCTGACCCGCTTCCCAGCGGTTGAAGCCATCGGAATCATGCTGCATGAGGAACATCAGCTGGTCGCGGTTGTACGGGTAATCCAGCTTTACCGGCGCGGAGAAGCCACGCAACAGCGATGGCTGCGGGCGCTCGGCGACGTCGACGAAGGTGAAGGTCTGCTCGGCTTCGGTCACCGCCAGCACGCGGCTGGTCCCGACGGCGGAGGCTTCACCGTCCAGACGCAGCGGCATGTCCGAACCATCGGCGGCAAGCAGGCCCAGCGCCACCGGAATCACGAACGGCTCCTTGGTCGGCTGGCCCGGTGTCGGCGGGCAACTCTGGCGGAAGGTCAGGCGGTAGGTCTTCGCCGCCTCGTCGTATTGCTCGCTGACGGCCAGACGCGGCGTGCCGGACTGGCTGTACCAGCGCTTGAACTGGCTCAGATCGGCACCGTTGGCGTCTTCCATGGCTTTGACGAAATCGTCGACCGTCACGGCCTGGCCGTCATGGCGTTCGAAATAGAGGTCGCTGCCCTTGCGGAAGCCTTCTTCACCTAGCAGCGTCTGGATCATCCGTACCACTTCGGCACCCTTCTCGTAGACGGTCAGGGTGTAGAAGTTGGAAATCTCGATAAAGGATTCCGGGCGCACCGAGTGCGCCATGGGGCCGGCATCCTCGGCGAACTGGTGGGTCCGCAGGTAGGCGACATCCTCGATGCGCTTGACCGTCGCCGAGTTCATGTCGGCGCTGAACTGCGAATCGCGGAAGACGGTGAAGCCTTCCTTGAGCGACAGCTGGAACCAGTCGCGACAGGTCACGCGATTGCCCGACCAGTTGTGGAAGTATTCGTGGGCGACGATGGCCTCGACGCGCTGGTGCGCAGCATCGGTCGCGGTTTCGGCGCGCGCCAGCACGGCGCTGGAGTTGAAGATATTGAGGCCCTTGTTCTCCATGGCGCCCATGTTGAAGTCGTTGACCGCGACGATCATGAAGATGTCCAGGTCGTACTCGCGACCATAGGCCTCTTCGTCCCACTTCATCGACTTCTTCAGGCTGTCCATGGCGTGCTGGCACTTGTCGATATTTTCCGGCTCGACGTAGATACGCAGCGCCACGTTGCGCCCGCTCATGGTGGTGAAGCTGTCTTCGACGCACCAGAGGTCACCCGCCACCAGGGCGAACAGATAGGCCGGTTTCTTGAACGGGTCTTCCCAGGTCGCCCAGTGGCGACCGTTATCTTCGCTGCCGCTGGCGATCGGGTTGCCGTTGGAGAGCAGCACCGGGTAGGCCTTCTGTTCAGCGCTCACCGTGGTAGTGAACTTGCTCATCACGTCCGGGCGGTCGAGGTAATAGGTGATCTTGCGGAAGCCCTCGGCCTCGCACTGGGTGCAGAACATGCTGCCGGACTTGTACAGCCCTTCCAGCGCTGTGTTGGTTTCCGGGTGGATCACCACCGAGCTGTCGATGACGAAGCTGTCGCTGTCCGGCTGCAGGGTCAGGCAGTCTTCGCTGATCTGGTAGTCGCCCAGGCCCAGCGCGCGGTCATTCAGCGTGATGGACAGCAGCTCAAGCTCCTGGCCGTGCAGTTCCAGCGGTGGCAGCTTGCCGGCCGGGCGCTCGGGATTGCGGCGCATCACCAGCTGGGCGTGCACCAGGGTGCGGTCGTCGTACAGCTCGAAGGTCAGGTGGGTTTCATCGATGAGGTACTCGGGGGCCTGGTAATCCTTCAGATGAATGACTTTCGGTTGTTCGGTACGCATGGAAACCTCGTCGACTGAGCTTCAAGCGGCACGCTTCAAGCGGGAATATGGCGATGGTGCCAGCCCGGGGAACCCGGGCTGCGATTGAGTTCGAGCTTAGCGCCTGTCGCGGCGGACTTGTAGGGTGGAAAACGGCGCAGCCTTTTCCACGCGATTGCCCCGGCGGCTCATCCTTGAGCCGGCAACCCTTAGCTCCGTAGAGTGGTGTCGCTTCTTACATCCACCGTATGCACTCACTGTGTCCTGCCCTGCGGTGGACAAGGCTGCGCCGTCATCCACCCTACGCGGCGGCGCTGGCGGCCACCTGGTAGGCGGTGAACTTGCGGATATTGATCACGCCGGTATCGAGGATCAGGTATTGACCCTTGATGCCCAGCAGCGTGCCCTCGACCACCGGCGTCTTGTCCAGATCGAGACTGACGACCTTGGTCGGGTAGGCCTCCACGGGATAACGGATCTCCACCACCTCGGCATCGGCGACCGGCTGGATCGCCTGCAGGCCGTAGCGCTGCTGCAGATCCTGCAGCCCGACGGCGCAGGCATCGAAGATCCGCTCGCGCATCTCGATCAGGTCGATGGGCTCGGCGTCGCCCTTGAGCAGCGCGCGCCAGTTGGTGCGATCGGCGACCTGGCTGCGCAGCAGGTCTTCTACCATGCCCGATTGCTGACGGGTGGCGACCCGCATGATCGGCAGCGCCTGGCTCGCACCCTGGTCGAGCCAGCGGGTCGGCAGCTGGGTGGCGCGGGTGATGCCAACCTTGATGCCCGACGAGTTGGCCAGGTAGACCACATGGTCGGTCATGCAGAAGTCCATGCCCCATTGCGGATCACGGCAGGTGCCGAAGTCGTGGTGGCATTTTTCCGGGCTCATGATGCAGACGTCGCATTGCGGCAGCTTCTTGAAGCAGGGATAGCAGTAGCCCTGGCTGAAGCTCTTGTTGGTCTTGCGCCCGCAGTGGGTGCAGTGGATGGCACCCAGGTATTCCAGCCGAACCTGCCGACCGATCAGCGGGTTGACCGGCACCAGTCCTTCGCCGAGGCGAAAGGCGTACTGCACAGGCACGCCCGATTCGAGCTGAACCGACATCTTCTCCAGCGCGCCGCGTCCGAGCTCCAGCATCAGTGGCGGGTTCCGGAAGCCGGTGTGAACAGGCTGGTGTCGATGGCGGCCTCGGCCTTCTTGCTCTTGGAGCCGCATTCCTGGCCACCCATGTAGCCGGTGCGCTCTTCCTCGGGAAGATTCTTCATCTCCCAGGCGATCACCGCCTGCATGCAGGTTTCCTTCTGCTCGGGGGTCAGCTTGCGGCCGTCAGCCCATTTGCCCAGTTCGAGGGCCTGCTTGAGGCTCGCGTAGATTTCGGGGGTGATGTTTTCGGCGGTTTGGATAAAGGTCGACATGGCCAGCTCCGGGGGAAACGAGCGGCCATTCTACCGGGCTGTCGCGCTTTAGGGAAAAGCGCGACAGCCCGCTAGCGGCGCCGCGCCAGCGTGCCGCCAATCACACCGGTCAGGCAGCCGGCGACCAGCCCGCCGACATGCGCCGCGTTGGCGATCGCCAGCGCGCCGAAGCTGAGCACCTCGATGACGCCGGTCAGGCAAATCACCAGCCACACCAACATCAGCACCACGACGCCGGGCGGCAGCCGGTAGGCCTCGTTCGGTGCAAGCTTCTGATACAGCCAGCAATGACCGAGCAGACCGTAGAGCACACCGGACAGGCCACCGAAGATGCCCGGCCCACCGAACAGATACTGGGCGAAGTTGGATACCAGGCCGAACAGCACGGTCAGCGCCAGCAGCATCCAGGCACGCTGACGTGCTTCGATACGCCGCCCCAGCTCCCAGTACCACATGCTGTTCATGGCCAGATGAAGGATGCCGAAGTGCACGAAGATCGGCGTGATCAGTCGCCACCACTGGCCGGCCGCGAGGCTCTGCTCCAGCGTGGCGAAGTAGGCATACTCGCCGTCGATGCGAAAGTCGACGAAGTTCAACCAGCGGATCGTGGCAAAGTTCTCGCCGAGCAGGGTGATCCCGGCAACCACGAGAGTGATCAGCAGCATCGCCGCGGTAAGCGGGCTGGCGCGCAAGGCGGCGACGAAACCGCCGCGCCGCCGGGGCTGCTCGGCCACCACGCTGTCGTCTCCATGCGGGTATCGCGAATACAGGTCGCGCACCTGCTCGACCACCTCGCTCGGTACCCGCAGCACCTGCTGATCGCCCTCTTCCGAAACCCGGCAAGGCACGCGCAGGCGGCGCAGCAGCGCGATGAAGCCGCTGAGGTCTTCCGACAGCGGCAGGCGCAGCGCTTCGCTCACCGCGACACTCATGGACGGAACACCGCGCAGACCTCGACCCAGGCGAACTTCGCCGGGTCCAGGCGCGTTTCCTGGTCCAGCCGATAGGCCACCAGCTTGCCGTTCTTCACCGCACTGTAGTCCAGGCAGGCCAGGTTGCCGCGCAGCGGCCCCGGCTGGCCGCGGCGCCAGTAATGGCCGACGAACAGCAGCGGCTCGTCCGGCCCGTAAAGGAACAGCCGATTCTTCTGTTGCGGCGACAGCGGCAGGCGCGCCGCATGCTCCGGCAGGCCATCGGGCTGGAATACCACGTCACCGTAGGTCTGCGGGTTCTCTTCCCAGAACTTGGTGCGGAAGAAGGTGCGCACGAAGCCTTCCTCACTGGTCAGCGTCATGCCCTCGGGCAGCGGCATGTCGGTGCCGCGCAGCAGCCGATCCAGCGCCTGGCAGATGAAGGTACCCGGCAGTCCGGCCTCGCGCAGGAGCGCCGGGTTGATCCGGCCATCGTCGAGCAGCGGGCGCAGGCGCGCGATCACGCTGCTGTCCCAGCAGGCATGCACCACTCGGAAACGTTCGGTTTCCAGGAACAGCGGCAACTCGTAGAACCAGTCGCGGAAGGCCTGCCACTCGTCCGGATAGTGTTCGAACTGCTCGAACGTCTCCTGCAGCAGGCGTGCGAAACGCGGCGAGTGCGCACGCACGAATTCCCGGCCACTTCCCGGCGGCGCGGGCATGTACCAGCCCAGCGCGTTGAACTCGTGGTTGCCCATGATGCAGTGCGCCTGGCCGTGCTCGACCATCCCATGAACCAGATGCAGCGCCTCGCGAATATGCGGACCGCGGTCGATGATGTCGCCGAGGAAGATCACCTGCCGGCGTGAATGTCGCCAGACTCCGCCCTGCTGACGGTAGCCCAGCTGATCCAGCAGCCGCGCCAGTGCATGGCCACAGCCGTGGATGTCGCCGATCAGGTCGTAGCCACGCTCGGGATCAAGCTGCATCAATCGCCTCCGCCGAGGCGACTGCCCCAGCCCAGCTTGGTCCGGCACACTTCGTAGTAGTTGTGATCCAGCGGATGGATCAGGTGCAGCTTCTGCGGCTTCTTGCGTACGGTCACGGTGTCACCGGGCGCACAGGTGAAATGGTTCTGGCCGTCGCAGGACACCTGCGGATAGATCTGCATGTTCGGCGACACCACGATCTTGAGCTCGCTGTTGCCGTCGACCACGATCGGCCGGCTGGACAGCGTGTGCGGGTACATCGGCACGATTACGATGGCGTCCAGGCGCGGGTGCATGATCGGCCCGCCGGCGGAAAGCGAATAGGCGGTGGAGCCCGTCGGGGTCGCCACGATCAGGCCGTCGGCCTTCTGGCTGCAGACGAACTGGCCGTCGATGTACAGCTCGAACTCGATCATGCGCGTGGATTTTCCCGGATGCAGCACCACGTCGTTGAGTGCGTCGCCCTCCCCGATCGGCTCATCGAAGCGGCGCGCCTGGGCCTCGAGCAGGAAACGGTTTTCCAGGGTGTACTGGCCGTTGAGCACCTCGGCGACCTTCTCTTCCAGCTCGTCCGGGCGGATGTCGGTGAGAAAGCCGAGGCTGCCGCGGTTGATGCCCAGCACCGGCACCCGATGCTTGGCCATTGCCCGCGCAGCGCCGAGCAGGCTGCCATCACCGCCGACCACGATCACCAGATCACAGGATTCACCCAGCCGCTGCCGTGACGAGGTCTGCATGCCATGCCCGGGCAGGACCTCGGCGATGTTCTCCTCCAGAATCACATGCAGATGGCGCTCGACGAGAAATCGCTTCAGCCGGCGGATGGTATCCAGCACCTGGGAGCTACCCAGGCGGCCGATGATGCCGATATTGCGGAATTGCTCCATTGACGCTCCCTGGTGTGGCTGGGCGGATGGTTGCGGGCGTCGCAACGCCCGAAAGTTAACATGCGACGCGCCTGCGAGGCAGCCGGCCTGGGCGTGACGTGCCAGCAGATGCGCTCGAACGTTCGCTGACAGCCGTTAGAGCGGTGCCGCGGCGCCTCTGTTCAGCGGCAGCGGATTATCGGCGAAACGTCGAACCGGCGGCAAACCGACGGCTATGCTGCTGACATGAACCCAATCAGTCTTGCCGAGCTGTCCAGCCTGCTTCGCCATCCACAGGTGCGCGATCTCGCCTGGACGCTGCTGTCGCCAGCATTGCTGAGCGAAGCGCCGCTGCGCCAGCGCCATCCTCTAACTGCGAGCCGCTGGCATCGCGAACCCGAGCTGCTGGCCACCTGGCTGCTGAGCCAGGATGCCGAACCATCGATGCTTGAGGCCTGGCTGTCGCAGCGCAGCAATCGCCGCCTGGGTCTGTACTACGAGCGCCTCTGGCAGTACGCGCTTTGCCAGGCACCCGATATCCAGCTGCTTGCGGCGAACCTGCCGATCCGCCAGAACGGCAGCACCCTCGGCGAGCTGGACCTGCTGTTCTGCGATGATCAGGGCGTGCACCATCTGGAGCTGGCGATAAAGCTCTATCTGGGCTTCGGACCTGGCGACGGCAGCCAGCACGCCCACTGGCTCGGACCGGGCAATCATGACCGCCTGGATCTCAAGCTCGCCCATCTGTGCCAGCACCAGCTGCCCCTGTGCAACCAGCCGGCGACACAGGCCGTGCTCGCCGAACTCACCGGGCGCGAGGTGCAGAGCAGTTTCTGGCTCAGCGGTTACCTGTTCCAGCCCTGGCCACAGGGTTGCGCCCTGCCTCATGGAGTCAATCCTCGACATCTGCGCGGTCGCTGGCTGCGTCAGTCCGACTGGCCTGGCTATCAGGCTGCGACGCCCGACACCGTCTGGCAACCGCTGCCCCGCGCGGCCTGGCTGGCCGCAGCACGCATCGCGCACAGCGAGCTGTGGAGCGTCAGCCGGCTTGCCGAATGGCTGGCGGGCCATCCGGCCCGAACGCGGGCGCAGCTGATGGTGCGTCTGGAACCTGACGCATCCGGCGACTGGCTGGAGCAGGAACGGCTGTTCCTCGTGGCGGACGACTGGCCACACAATGGCGAAGCGACACGCGCATCATCGGCCTGACACAATCGCCGGCTAGAATTTCCGCCCGACTCGACCCTTGCAGATCAGCCCATCCCCACATGTCCATCGACGCCCAACGCCCCGCCGCCGAGCCCCTGAAAACCTGGACCATCTTTCTGATCTTCCTGCGTCTGGGGCTGACCTCCTTTGGCGGCCCGGTGGCGCATCTGGGCTACTTTCGCGACGAATTCGTCGCGCGCCGCCGCTGGTTGGACGAGCGCGGCTATGCCGATCTGGTTGCGCTCTGCCAGTTCCTCCCCGGCCCTGCCAGCAGCCAGGTCGGCCTGGCGATCGGCCTGCTGCGCGGCGGTTATCGGGGCTCGCTGGCGGCCTGGGCCGGCTTCACGCTGCCCTCGGCCGTCGCGCTGACGCTGTTCGCGCTGGGCATCGCCCGCTGGGGCGACGCCCTGCCCGGCGGCTTCATCCAGGGCCTGAAGATCGTGGCGGTGGCGGTCGTCGCCCAGGCCGTGTGGGGCATGGCACGCTCGCTGTGCAGCGACGGGCCGCGTGTTGCGATCATGCTCGGCGCAGCAAGCGCCGTGTTGCTGCTGCCTTTCGTCTGGAGCCAGGTGGCGATCATCATCGTGGCGGGGCTGATCGGATTGCTGGCGTTCCGCCCGACCCCAGGCGAGGCACCCCCCAACTTGCCCGTGCGCATCAGGACGCGCACCGCGCTGTATGCCCTGTTTGCGTTCTTTGCGCTGCTGGTGCTGCTGCCCGTGCTGTCCGGCGTCAGCGGCAGCCAGGCGCTGGCGCAGATCGATGCGTTCTATCGCACCGGTGCGCTGGTGTTCGGTGGCGGCCACGTGGTGCTGCCGCTGCTGCAGGCCGAAGTGGTGCCGTCCGGCTGGGTCGACAACGACGCCTTCCTCGCCGGCTATGGCGCGGCTCAGGCCGTACCTGGTCCGCTGTTCACCTTCGCGGCGTTTCTCGGCGCGTCGATGAACAGCGGCCCCGGCGGCTGGCTCGGCGCAGCCATCTGCCTGGTCGCCGTGTTCGCACCCTCCTTCCTGCTGGTGTTCGGCGCCTTGCCATTCTGGGAACGGCTGCGCGGCAATCGCCGTAGCCAGGCGGCGCTGGCGGGCGTCAATGCCGCCGTGGTCGGGCTGCTGCTGGCGGCGCTGTACGACCCGGTCTGGACCAGCGCAATCAAGGCCGCGGAACACTTCATCCTGGCCGTGCTGGCCTTCGCCGCACTGAGCTACTGGAAGCTGTCGCCGTGGGCGGTTGTAATCGCCGGTGCGCTCGGCGGCGGCCTACTCGGCCTGACGGGCTGAAACTGCTCAGCTCTCCAGCGCCAGCAGCACCGCACTGGTCACCAGGAATCCGCTGAACAGCAGGCGCAGCAGATGCTCCGGCAGCGCATGGGCGAGGCGCACGCCCAGGCTGATGCTGAGCAGCCCGCCAACGGCTAGCGGCAAGCCCAGCAGCCAGTTGACCTGATGATGCAGCGCGTAGGTCACCAGGGTAACGCCAGTGCTCGGCGCCGCCAGCGCCAGTGACAGCCCCTGGGCAACCACCTGCGAGGTGCCGAATACGCTGGTCAGAATCGGTGTGGCGATCACCGCACCGCCCACGCCGAACAGCCCGCCCGCCGCCCCCGCCCCCGCGCCGAGGACGCTGAGCCATGGCCAGGAATGCCGCAGCTGACCGTTACCGGGCGCAGGCCGCAGAAACACACGCAGCAGGTTGTAGGCCGCCAGGGCCAAGAGAAAGCCAACGAACGCCAGGCGCATGCGGCCGGCGTCCAGCGAGACCGCCACGCCCGCGCCGAGAGTGGCGAAGAAAAAACTGGCTCCGGCCAGCGCTGCGGCGTGGCGCCAGTCGATGCGGTTGCGCTGATGGTAGCGCCAGATGGCGAGCAGCACATTGGGCACTACCATCACCAGCGCCGTACCCTGGGCCAGTTGCTGGTCCAATCCGAAGAGTACGCCCAGCACCGGAATCGCGATCAGCCCGCCGCCAATGCCGAACAGTCCGCCAAGCGTGCCCAACGCCAGTCCCAGCAGAATGTTCAGCCCGATGTCCAGCAGCATATGCGCGTTCCATTGTCAGAGAGACGCGAATGCTACGCCGCTACGGCTGGCATCGATACGCACAGCCGCGCACAATGGCTTTGCACTTTACGCACAAGCCGAGTCGCCAATGCTGCCAGACGCCCTTTCCGCTCAACTCCAACTCTTCCTCGACGTGCTGGAATGCGGCAGCTTCTCCGCTGCTGCGCGCCGGCATGGCCTCACGCCCTCTGCCGTGGCACGGCGTATCGATGCACTGGAGCAGGCCCTCGGCGGTCAGCTGTTCAGCCGCAGCACCCATGCCGTGCGGGCGATGCCTGCTGCACTGGCCTTCGCCGAGCGCGCCCGGCGCATCGTGCAGGAACTGCATCTGGCGCGCGCCGAAGCGACGTCGCTGGACAGCGCACCGGAAGGTCGGATCCGCATCGACGCCCCTGCGCCGTTCGGGCGTCGGCACCTGGCGCCGGCGCTGGCTGAGTTCCTGCAGGCCTATCCAGGTGTCGACATCCAGCTGCGGCTGATCGACAGCTTCGTCGATCTGCAAGGTGAACATCTGGGGGAGGTGGATCTGGTGTTGCGCATCGGTCCGCTGGCCGACACGCGGCTGGTCGCCACGCCGCTGGCGCCGATGGTGCGAATCGTCTGCGCCAGCCCGGCCTACCTGGAACGTCGTGGACTGCCATTGCAGCCGGAGGAGCTTCCCGAGCATGACGGGCTCGACTGGGACGCGCTGGCTCCGCCGCATGCCTGGCGCTTCGAGCGCGACGGCAAGCCGCGCCTGCTGCGTCCCGGACGCCTGCGGATGGTGGCGAACAATGCCGAGGCGCTACTGGCCGGAGCGCTGGCCGGGCTCGGCATCGCTCACCTGCCGACCTGGCTGATCAGCGATCAGTTGCTGCGCGGCGAACTGCTTCCGCTGTTCTGCGAAAGCGGACTGCCGCAACCGGAAGCCAGCGGCATCTATGCCCTGCGCCTGACACGCGAGGCCGACTCGCGGACCCGACTGCTGCTGGAGTTTCTCAAATCCCGCTTCGGCCCGGTCCCGCCATGGGACCAGGCGCTCAATAGCGATTTGAAAAGGGAGTGACAGTCAGAGGCTCTGGCTTTCGATTTCCTGGGTGACGCCCCAGCCATCGAGCACCCCACCGAGGGGTTCGACCAGATCCTCCAGATCCTGCTCGAAGTCGCCGATGCCGTCGAACGTCGCGTACATCACCTTGCTGACCTGCAGATTCCAGCTTCCGTCCTCACGCGGAAAGACCTGGGTGTTGATGGTTTCACCGCGAAAGTTCTCGGCGGCGATCTGGGCACGGTCCCGCTCGGGGAATACCGCGTAGAACTCGATGGGATGCACACGGGCGAAATCGAAACCGCCCTCTTTCATCCGGCGCAGAACGGTGCTGCTGACATCCTCATGGAAGGTGGTGCTCATGATTCAACCTCCTCTCATACCTGGATGAAGTTGCCACGAACTCAGCGGGAGATCGGCTCCGTCGTCGAGACATCGGGCAAACGGGAGTCGCAACAGCTAGTCGAAGAGACGCGTGGACGACGTCCACAGTGACAAGCTAGCAGGCCAGGGACCTGACTGCACGGACTCGATGACTCGACGCCACCGCGTGCCAGGGTCGCGGGCTTCATCAGTAGAACCCGCGAGACATGTGGCAGTTCAACCGGACCGCGGAACACAAAACGGCCCGCACCGTTGCCGGGCGGGCCGCTCGAGGGGCGATGCGCCGTGCGCGATCAGTCGTTGCTGGGCTTGGCGATCGCGTGTAGCACGTACTGCGGCAGCGCGAAGGCGGCGATGTGCAGATGCGGGTTGTAATAACGGGTCACGATGCCGCTGCCGCTGTAGCGCTGCATCAGGGTTTCCAGCGGCAGCTTGCGGCTCTCGGCATTGCTGGCGCCCCAGGCGAAGGTCATCGCACCGCCAATGTAGGTCGGCACCGCGGCTTGATAGAAATGCCAGTCGGCGAACAGACCCTGCATGCGCTTGGCGGTGGTCTGCACCGCGCCCAGTTGCAGGAACGGCGTGCCGTTCTGCGCGACCAGGATACCGCCCTCGTTCAGGCAGCGCCGGCACGCCTGGTAGAAGTTCTCGGAGAATAGCGCCTCACCCGGGCCGACGGGATCGGTGGCATCGCAAATGATGACGTCGAACTTCTCCTCGGTTTCCGCCAAAAAGTGCATGCCGTCATCGATCACCAGCTTGAGCCGCGGATCATCGAAGGTACCGGCTGAATGGTTCGGCAGGAATTCCCTGCATATCTCCACCACTGCGCCGTCTACCTCGACCAGGATGATGCTCTCGATGTCGCGATGGCGCGCCACTTCGCGCAGGATGCCACCGTCGCCACCACCGATGATCAGCACCCGGCGCGCCAGGCCGTGGGCCAGGATCGGCACATGGGCGAGCATCTCGTGGTAGATGAATTCGTCGGCCTCGGTGGTCTGGATCACCCCATCGAGAGCCATGACGCGGCCCATGCGCGGGTTCTCGAAGATCACCAGATGCTGGTGCTCGGTGCGCACCTCGTGCAGCAGCTTGTCGATCTGGAACCGCTGCCCGTATCCCTCGTAGAGAGTTTCCTGAAAGTCGCTCATGGCTGTCTCCCTTGGCAGGCATCGCGCAACGCCGCGACGTCTGCAAGCTGGCTGGGGACGGGCGATGAATCGCCCACCGAAAGGAGGCGCATTCTACGGTGGCCTAGATGACAGGAGGAACCATGGGGGTTCGAAAGCACACTTAGGGACGACAAAGCGACGCGCAGGCGCTAGGGTCTGGAAATGAGCGAAACCATTCACCTGCCCTACCTCGAGCCCTGGGACTGGCAACAATTCCACCGCCACTTCGCCCTGCGTCTTCTGCCTGGTGTGGAGCGCCTGGAGCCACGCGGCTATGCCCGTACGCTGCGCCTCGGTGAGGCCTGCGGCTGGCTCAGCGTCAATGCTGCCCACGACCGCCCCGTGCTCGAACTCACCCTCACCGACTCGCTGCGGCACGCCACCCAGCCACTGGTAGCCCAGGTGCGCAAGATGTTCGACCTGGACGCCGACCCGCAGGCGATCGCCACGCACTTCGCCAGCGACCCGGCGCTCGGCCCGCTGGTCGCAGCTCAACCCGGCCTGCGCCTGCCGGCGGCCTACGATCCATTCGAGCAGGCCGTGCGCGCGATCGTCGGTCAACAGGTCACCGTCAAGGCGGCCGTGACCATTACGCGCCGTATCGTCGAGCGCCTCGGCGAGCCGTTACCACAGGCGCCAGCCGGACTGGAAATGCTATTTCCCAGCGCGCAGGCGATCGCCGACGACCCGCTGGAGGCCATTGGCATGCCCGCCAAGCGCGCCCAGGCGCTGCGCCGGCTGGCCGCTGCAGTGGCCGAGGGCGCGTTGCAGCTGCATGTCGGAGATGGAGCCGACACGCTGGTCCGGCGCCTGTGCGAGCTGCCGGGCATTGGCCCCTGGACCGCCGAATACATCGCGCTGCGCGGCTTCGGCGTGGCAGATGCCTTTCCCAGTGCCGATCTCGGTTTGCTCAAGGCGCCGCTCTGGGGAGCGGATGGGCTGACCGCCAAGGCACTGGCCGCACGCGCCGAAGCCTGGCGCCCATGGCGTGCCTACGCGGCGATCCACATCTGGGACAACTATGCCAAGGGCGGCTGACGGTAAGGCTAAGGCGGCGGGACGCGCGCCAGGATCTGCGGAGGTACGGCCAGCGGCCGAGCCAGGATCAGCCCCTCGCCCGACTGCGGAAAGATGCCGGTCAGCGCAGTGATATTGACCTGATGGCTGACCAATACCGCCACCTCACCGGGCTCCAGCCCGGCCAAGACTTCGCGCAGCTCAATGGTCTGCCGTCCCTCGCTGGCCGGCGTGGCGAAGAAGGAATCTAGCGCAGGCAGCGGCTCGACCGGGCCGAGCGCCATCTGCTCGGCCGTCTCCAGGGCGCGGCACCAGCGGCTGCTCAAAAGCCGTACCTCGGCCAGGCCTCTATCGCGCAACAGCACACCCCAGCGTTGGGCCTGGGCTCGGCCGCGCTCATCGAGATTACGCTGGGTGCTGCAGTCGGAGAGTCTGAAGCCAGGCGGATCGCCCAGGCCTGGCGCATTGGCGTGGCGCAGGATCAGCAGCGCACGGCCTTCGCGTAATGCCTGCCAGGCTTCGTCATCGTCCGCCTCTACCGGGACAGAGACGAGCAGCAGCACGGCTAACAGCAAGCCACTGCCACGCATGCTTCACAGCCGCGCTTTGCCGAACGGCCCGGCCGCCACGGCCCACATGATCAGGCCGACCACCGGCAGCAATACGATCACCAGCGACCAGATGACCTTGCGGCCAGTCTCGATGGGGCTGCGCCAGACATGCGCGATGGCGAGCACATCCAGCACCAGCACCACCAGGGCCAGCGGAGCGCTGAGGCTTTCCACCGGTGTTACCGCAGAGGTCCACGGGCATCGGGGCGATTGCCGCGCGGGCCCATGATTCCCCAGATGATCAGGCCGAGCACTGGCAGGATGATGATCAGCAGAACCCAGAGCACTTTCTTGCCGGTGGTGCTGTCGCTGCGAACGATGCTGATGATTGCCCAGATATCCAGTATCAGGATGAGCAGGCCGAAAATACCGCCGAATGCATCTCCCATGGGTACGCTCCTGTTTGGGTGAGTACCTAATTTAGGATGCCAGCGCGGCGGCAGGGTTCAGTTAGCGTGCCAGAGCGGCTCAGCAGCGCGTCGGATCGGCCGGGCAAAGCTGCTGACGGTCATATCTGCGCCTGCAACGGTGTCGATGGCCATGGTCGGTGTATCAGTCGTCCAGTCGAGGGAACTGGTCGGCAATGCGTTCGCCAGTGAACTCGGCAACCCAGCCGTCCGGATTGCCGAACAGGCGAATGGCGACGAAGTGCGGCTCTTCGCCCATGTCGAACCAGTGGCGCGTGCCGCCGGGTACGGTGATCAGGTCGTTCTTCTCGCACAGCACGGCGTAGACCATGTCGTCGATATGCAGACTGAACAGTGCGCGCCCGGCGACGAAGAAGCGCACCTCGTCCTCGGCATGGCGATGCTCATCGAGGAACTTCGCGCGCAGTTCTTCCTTCTGCGGGTGGTCGCGAGTCACGCTGATGACATCGACGGAGAGGTAGCCGCGTTCGGTCATCAGTCGGTCGATCTGGGGCTGGTAGGCGGCGATCACCTCTTCCTGGCTGGCGCCAGCAGGGACCGGCGCGCCGGCTTCCCAGCGCTCCAGCTGTACGCCAACCTGGGCCAGCGTCGGGGCGATGTCTTCGAGGTGGGTCAGCACCTTGAGCGGCTGGTCGGGGCGGGATTCGTGATAGACGCTGAGGACACTCATGTTCGGCTCTCCGAAAGGGTCGTCTGACCGGTTACCCGGACAGCTGGAATTCATCTGCTGTGCAGGGCACGCATTTTCAGTTGGCAGTCGAAAAATTCGAATGCGACAGTCATGCCCGGTCCTCCTGCAAACGCCAAGCAATGATAACGGCTGCGGCCAACGCCGCCAGACTGGCGATGGCGAACGACCAGCCCGGCCCCAGGCCAGACCAGGCGTAGCCTGCGTAGAGCGCACCCAGTGCTCCACCGATGCCGGACAGGCTGGCATACAGCGCCTGGCCCTGGCCCTGCTGGCGATGGCCGAAACTGCGCTGGACGAAGTGAATGGCGGCGGCGTGGAAACTGCCGAAGGTCGCCGCATGCATCAGCTGCGCGATCAGCAGCACGGCCAGGTGCTCGGCGAACTGCCCGAGCAATACCCAGCGCAGGGCGGCGATCAGGAAACTGGCCAGCAGCACCTGGCGCAGCGAGAAGCGCTCGAGCAGACGTGCCATGACCAGGAACAGCAGGATTTCCGCGACCACGCCCAGCGCCCACATCAGCCCGATAAAGCTGCGGCTGTAGCCCAGTGCTTCCAGGTGGATGCTGAAAAAGGTGTAGTACGGCCCATGGGCCAACTGCATCAACGCCACGCAGCCGTAGAAGGCCAGTACCCCGGGTCGGCGCAGTTGAGCGAGAAACCCGCCCTGCCCGTCCGACTCGGCGCGCTGGCGCGGCTGCGCGTTCGGGACCCAGACACTGCTCAGCACGATGCCCAGCATCACCGCGGCGACCGCGGTCGGATACAGGTCCAGACTCAACCGCTGGAACAGCAGCCCAAGCCCCACCACCGCCAGGATGAAGCCGATGCTGCCCCACAACCGTACCTGGCTGTAGCGCTCGGGCTGCTCGTGCAGATGCGCCAGGGTGATGACCTCGAACTGCGGCAGCACCGCGTGCCAGAAGAACGCATGCAGGGCCATCACCAGCGCCAGCCAGGCGAAGCTCTTGTCGAAGAAGATCAGGCCGAAGGACAGCAGCGTGCACAGGGCGCCGAGGCGGACGATCTCCAGCCGGCGGCCGCTGACGTCGCCCAGCCAGCCCCAGAGGTTCGGCGCCAGACAGCGCATCAACATCGGAATGGCGATCAGCTCGCCGATGCGCTCCGGCGAGAAACCCAGATGATCGAAGTACAGGCCGAGAAACGGCGCCGTGGAGCCGAGCAAGGCGAAGTAGAAAAAATAGAAGCCGGACAGGCGCCAGTACGGCAACGGAGCGTTCATACGCGGCAGGCTTCAGGCCACAAGCGGAGGCGACGAAGCCAACCGCGTGCGGCTCGCAGCGTGTCGATTGCTGGTCAAAGCTGGCCCAGCACCGGCGTCGTCACCTGCACATCGGCGTTCTGTCCACGGTGGCGCAGCAGGTGATCGAGCAGCACGATGGCCATCATGGCCTCGGCGATCGGCGTGGCACGGATGCCGACGCAGGGGTCGTGGCGACCCTTGGTGATCACGTCCACCGCCTCGCCGTTCACGTCGATGGAGCGACCGGGCGTGGTGATGCTGGACGTCGGCTTGAGCGCCAGATGGGCGACGATCGGCTGACCCGAGGAAATGCCACCGAGGATGCCGCCGGCATTGTTGGACAGAAAGCCCTGCGGGGTCAGCTCATCGCGATGCTCGGTGCCACGCTGGGCGACCGAGGCGAAACCGGCGCCGATCTCCACGCCCTTGACCGCGTTGATGCTCATCAGCGCGTGGGCCAGCTCGGCGTCCAGGCGGTCGAAAATCGGCTCACCGAGGCCCGGCGGCACGCCCTCGGCGACCACGGTGATCTTCGCGCCCACCGAATCCTGGTCACGGCGCAGCTGGTCCATGTAGGCCTCCAGCTCCGGCACCTTGTCCGGGTCGGGGCTGAAGAAGGCGTTCTGCTCGACGCTGTCCCAGGTCTTGAACGGGATTTCGATCGGCCCGAGCTGGCTCATGTAGCCACGCACCTGGATGCCCAGGGTCGCCAGGTACTTCTTGGCGATGGCGCCGGCAGCCACGCGCATGGCCGTCTCGCGCGCGGAACTGCGGCCACCGCCACGGTAGTCGCGCAGGCCGTACTTATGGTGATAGGTGTAATCGGCATGGGCCGGGCGGAACTGGTCCTTGATCGCCGAGTAGTCCTTGGACTTCTGGTCGGTGTTGCGGATCAGCAGGCCGATCGGGCAACCGGTGGTCCTGCCTTCGAACACACCGGAGAGAATTTCCACCTCGTCGGCCTCCTGGCGCTGCGTGGTGTGCCGGCTGGTACCCGGCTTGCGGCGGTCGAGGTCGCGCTGCAGGTCTTCCAGCGACAGCTCCAGCCCGGGCGGGCAACCGTCGACGATGGCCACCAGCGCAGGACCATGGCTTTCGCCGGCAGTGGTGACGGTGAACAGCTTGCCGTAGGTATTGCCGGACATGCAGGACGCTCCGCGATCGACCGAAAAACAGGGGCCAGAAGTATACCTGAGGCCGCTACGGTGTCATCGCTCCTGTTGCCGGCGCATACTGACCTTTGCGTCGATTGCCGCGTCCAACCTGCTCCGTGATCAACGAAATCCTTTCATGCGTGCCCTGCTGATACTGCTGCTACTGACCATGTCCCCTTCTTTCCTGCAGGCGCAGACCCTGCTCAACCAGACCATGAACCTGGATACCGGCAGCGGCGTGCTGCAGGGCAGTCTGTTGCTGCCCAAGAGCGACCAGCCAGTACCGGTAGCGCTGCTGATCGCAGGCTCCGGCCCGACCGACCGCGACGGCAACAACCCGGCCGGGCGCAACGACAGCCTCAAACGCCTGGCCCAGGGCCTGGCCAAACTGGGCGTGGCCAGCCTGCGCTACGACAAGCGCGGCGTCGGCGCCAGCCTGGCGGCCGCAGCGGACGAGCGCGAGCTGAGCGTCGAGGGCTATGTCAGCGATGCGCTGGCCTGGAGCGCGAAGCTCAAGGGCGATCCCCGTTTCGGCCAGTTGATCCTGATCGGCCACAGCGAAGGCGCGCTGATCGCCAGTCTCGCCGCGCCGAAGTCGGGCGCCGCGGCGCTGATCAGCCTCGCCGGCAGCGGCCGGCCGATCGACGAGGTGCTGCGCGAGCAACTGCAGGGCCGCCTACCACCAACACTGCTCGCCACCAGCCATTACCTGATCGACGAGCTCAAGGCCGGCCGAACCCACGCCGAAGTGCCGGAGCCGTTGCAGGTGCTGTTCCGTCCCAGCGTGCAGCCGTACCTGATTTCGCTGTTCGCCTACGACCCGGCCGAGGTCTTCGCGGCCGTCGAGACACCCGCGCTGATCATCCAGGGCCGCCACGACATCCAGGTCGGCATCGAGGACGCCGAAGCCCTGCAGCGTGCCAAGCCCGACGCCGAACTGGCGCTGATCGATGGCATGAACCATGTGCTGCGCATCGTGCCGGCGGATGCGCAACAGCTGGCCTCCTATGACGACCCCGATCTGCCGCTCGCCTGGAGCTTGCAGGAACGTATCCGGCGCTTCCTAGAGGCCAATGGCATCCTGCCAGCCTCCAGTTAGGCGCCGCGCTGCCGATAGCCCGCATGACGAGGGCCCGATTGGCTCCTGAACGAGCCGCCGCGCAGGCCCAGGAACGCGCAGATGACCGACAGCGAAACCATCCAGAGCACTGAAAAAGACCAGCCAGCAGCGCCGAAGCATCCGTGGGCGGAGCTCAAGCCCGACCGCTTCCGCCTGCTGCGCCTGGCGCCACTGCCCACCGAACGCGACGGCGGCGCACGCCCGCTGCGCTTCGTCGAGCTGGCGCAGCTGGAACGCCACACACCCGAGCAGAGCCTGCTGCGGATGTTCATCAACATTCCGGGGCAGGTGCGCTCGCGCAAAAGCAACGTGCTGGAGGTATGGGCCGATCACCGCAGCAAGGAACTGCGCTTCGGGCCGGACAGCGGGTTGCAACTGGAACCGGCGAATCGTGGGCTCGGCCGTTTCCTGCTGGCTCAGGGCGCGGCCTGGGCGCAGAAGCGCTGGGGTCACTACCTGGTCGAGGGCGGCTCATTACCCAAGGATGTGACGAGCGATGATCAGCGCCTGCGCCGCGACCACTGCCTGCGGACCCAGGGCTTCGATGTCGACTACCCCAAGGATCAGGCGGGCAAGGCGAGCTACGGCGCGCCGCGGGTCAGCAGCCTGCGAGCGGACTGGAACGGCGAGAAGGTCCAGGTCGTCGAGCTGCAGGAGGCAGCGGCCATGCTGGAGCAGGCCGACCGCAACCTGCAGGCGCAGGAAAACCAGATCCGCGATCTGCAGGAGCGAATCGCCCGCTTCCGCCGTGAGGACGGTGCGCTGCGATTCACTATCGTTTGCCTGATTGCGCTGGCGCTGTTCCAGGCCGGCCTGCTGATCTGGATGGCGACCCGCTAACCAGTCACCACCAGTGCTCGACTTGCACGCCGAAATTCGAGCCGTGGCGGGCATTGCCGAATGCGCCAGTGTCCGACAGCGCCGAGCCTTCGGCCATCAGGTTGGCCGCACGCTGCGCCGCTTCGTTCCAGCTGGCGTACGTGTAATACAGGCGGAATTCCGGACGTGCCCAGAAGCCCGGGCCAGACGGTGACCAGGTCGGCGCAATGGTGAACTTGCTCAGCTTGCGCGTGCCGTCGGTGGCGTCGATCTGGTCATGGCCAACCTCGGCAACGAGCTTGAACTGCTCGCTGAAGGCATAGACCGGACGTGCGCCTACCGACCACCAGTCCTGGTCACCACCGTCATCGCGCTTGTCCTTCTGGTAGACCACCTGGAATTGGCCGCCGAAGCGCGGCGTCACCTGCCAGTCGAAGTACTCAACCACCCGCCAGCTCTTGGCGCTGTCGTCCAGCGTAACGTCGCCGGTGTAGCCGAGGCCGGTGCCCGGGCCCTCGCCGTACTGCAGCGCCAGGGTGTTCTTGCCGCCGAGGAAGTCGGCCTGCACATGCTGCACCGTCACCGCCCAACCGCTGTTGGCATCATCACGGCTGGGCTTGTCGAGGTAGCTCAGGCCGAACTCCAGCTCGCCGCCGGGATTGCTGTCGAAGCCGCCAACGTTGAAGTCGTGACGAGAGACGTACTCCTTCTGGAACACGCTGTCCTTGCGCGAGAAGGCATAGCTGTACTTCAACCCGCCGATCTCCATGTCCTCTACGCCGGCGCCGGTGGCGCTCTGGTTCCAGTAGTAGAAATCGGAGATGTGGATGTCGTTACGCTTGTAGAAACGACGGCCCGCCCATAGCGAGCCGTTGTATAGCGCCGGCACCTTGCTCCACTCGGCATAGGCCTGGACCATCCGTGCCCAGCCGTGGTCGCCGGTGAACTCCGGCGTGTGGTTGTACTGGTTGTACAGCGCCGCCATGCCTTCCAGGCTCAGCACCGAGCCATCGGCGAAGGTGTAGAGGTCCTGGCGCAGATCGAGCTCGGCGTATTGCTCGCACTCGTTACCCAGACGGTACTTGCTCGGCGCACCGGGCAACTGGAAGCAGGACTGCGAATCGCTGTTGACCGATTCGCCGACCCCGCTGCGCATGTAACCGGTGAACTCCAGGGCATGGGCGCCGAGAGGCAGGCTCAGACCCGCAATGGCGCTGGCAACGCCCAGGGCTGTCAGTGTTTTTTTCATATCCACTCCGCTTTTGTTGTTATTGATCGCTGGATCGAGCCAGTCGGCTCTGTTCATTCCTGTAACCGTCCACTTTCATCGACCGCCTGCTGGCAAGGCAGGCGGCAGTTCACTGCGCTGTGCCCGCTCCGTTGGAAACCAGCCGGGTGACCTTGCTCTCGCGCACCGGCTCCGGCTGCGCAACGCCAAGCCGCTCGCCGGTCTGCGCGTCGAAGAGCAGCGCCTTGCGCGGCTCGAACTGCAGATTGAGCGTCTCCCCCACCCGCGGAGCCTGGTCCGGCATCAACCGGCAACAGGCCTTGACCTGATTCAGCGTGAACACCACCAGGGTGTCTGGCCCGGTGGGTTCCACCACTTCGATGTCGACCGCCAGCGAAAAATCAGCTGTTCCGACTCCGGCGAGGCCGATCTGTTCAGGGCGAATGCCGAGGATGAGTTCGCGATCACGCAGACCCTCGTCGGTGGTAATCGGCAGCGGCAGCTCACAACTGCCCTGTTCGCTGTTGAGCACCCCTACCCAGCGCCCGTCACGCTGGCGAATGCGCAGCGGCACGAAGTTCATCGGCGGCGAGCCGATGAAGCTGGCGACGAACAGGTTGGCCGGGTCGTTGTAGATTTCGTGCGGCGTACCGAACTGCTGGATCACACCATCCTTCATCACCGCGACCTTGTCGCCGAGGGTCATCGCCTCGATCTGATCGTGGGTGACGTACACCGTGGTGGTCTTCAGGCGCTGGTGCATCAGCTTGATCTCGGTGCGCATCTCCACCCGCAGCTTGGCGTCGAGGTTCGACAGCGGCTCGTCGAACAGATAGATCTTCGGCCGCCGTGCCAGCGCCCGACCCATGGCCACGCGCTGCTGCTGGCCACCGGACAGCTGCGACGGCTTGCGCTCGAGCAGCGGCTCGATCTGCAGCAGCTTGGCGACCCGCGCCACCTCCTCCTCGATCTTCGCCGCCGGCACCTTGCGCATCTTCAGGCCGAAGGCGATGTTGTCGCGCACGCTCATGGTCGGATAGAGCGCGTAGGACTGGAACACCATGGCGATGTCGCGATCCTTCGGGCTGGCCTGGCTGATGTCCTCGCCGTCGACGAGGATCTCGCCGCCGGTGATGTTCTCCAGCCCGGCGATGCAGTTCATCAGGGTGGATTTGCCGCAGCCGGAGGGGCCTACGAGGATCAGGAATTCACCGGCATCGATCTTCAGCGCGATGTCCTTCAGCGTTGCGATCTGGCTGTTGCCATAACTCTTATGAACGTTGCGCAGTTCCAGGGAAGCCATCGTTATTCTCCTCAACCCTTGACGGCGCCGGCAGTCAGCCCGCGCAGGAAGTACTTGCCGGCGATCACGTAGACCACCAGCGTGGGCAGACCGGCGATCATCGCGGCGGCCATGTCGACGTTGTATTGCTTGGCGCCGGTGCTGGTGTTCACCAGGTTGTTCAGTGCCACGGTGACCGGCTGGGTATCGCCGCTGGCGAACACCACGCCGAAGAGGAAGTCGTTCCAGATCTGGGTGAACTGCCAGATCAGGCAGACCATGATGATCGGTACCGACATCGGCAGCAGGATGCGCCCGAAGATAGTGAAGAAACCGGCACCGTCCAGCCGCGCCGCGCGCACCAGCGCATCCGGCACGCTGACGTAGAAGTTGCGGAAGAACAGCGTGGTGAAGGCCAGCCCGTAGACCACGTGGACCAGCACCAGGCCGGTGGTGGTATTGGCCAGGCCGAGCTTGCCGAGGGTGAAGGACGCCGGCAGCAGGATCACCTGAAACGGCAGGAAGCAGCCGAACAGCAGCAGACCGAAGAACAGCTGCGAGCCGCGGAAACGCCACATCGACAGCACGTAGCCATTGATGGCACCGAGTGCGGTGGAGATCAGCACCGCCGGAATGACGATCTTCACCGAATTCCAGAAGTAGCCACCAACGGCATCCCAAGCGGTCAGCCAGCCCATGCCGGTGAACGCCTCCGGCCAGCTCAGCAGGTTGCCGGTGCGGATGTCTTCCGGCGTCTTGAAGCTGGTCAGCAGCATCACGATCAGCGGCACCAGATAGACGGCACAGGCCAGCAGCAGCGTGGCGTGGATGGTCAGGCGCCCAAGGGTCAGGCGCGGTTGCGCGAAGTCAGACATGGCGCTTGTTCCTCAGCTCGGAATACAGGTACGGCACGATGATTGCCATCACCGCGCCGAGCATCAGCATGGCGCTCGCCGCCCCCAGCCCCATCTGGCCACGGGTGAAGGTGTGCGTGTACATGAACATCGCTGGCAGGTCGCTGGAATAGCCGGGGCCGCCAGCGGTCATCGCCGCCACCAGGTCGAAGCTCTTGATCGCAATGTGGGCAAGAATCATCAGCGCACTGAAGAACACCGGGCGCAGGCTCGGCAACACGATGCGCAGGTAGATGGTCGGCAGGCTCGCGCCGTCCACCTGGGCGGCGCGAATGATCGACTGATCGACGCTGCGCAGACCGGCCAGGAACAGCGCCATGACAAAGCCCGAGGCCTGCCACACGGCGGCGATCACCAGGCAATAGATGACCCGATCCGGGTCCACCAGCCAGTCGAAGCGAAAGCCCTCCCAGCCCCAATCGCGTAGCAGCTTGTCCAGCCCCAGGCCAGGATTGAGCAGCCACTGCCAGGCGGTGCCGGTGACGATCATCGACAGCGCCATGGGGTACAGGTAGATGGTGCGGATCAGCCCCTCGCGGCGGATGCGCTGGTCCAGCAGCACGGCGAGCACCACGCCAATGAACAGGCTGATGGCGATGAACAGGCCGCCGAATACCAGCAGGTTCTGGCTCGCGACCCACCAGCGATCGTTGTCCCACAGGCGCTCGTACTGTTGCAGACCGGCCCATTTGTAGCTGGGCATGAAGCGTGAGTTGGTGAACGAGAGCAGGAAGGTCCAGCCGATGTAGGCATAGAAGCCGACCAGCACGATCAGCATGCTCGGCGCCAGCACCAGCTTCGGCAGCCAGCGCTGCAGGGCGTCGAGCGACGAGGCCTTGGCGGGCCTGGCTTGAAGCGCGATGGAGCTCATGGGTGTGATCCCTCATGGAAATCCGGGATGTCGGCGCCCGCAGCACATGCCGAAGCAGGTACCGGGACGCACGTTTCGGGAACCGGGCGGAGCGATCCGCCCTGGGCGCTACTGCACGGCCTGGATTGCCGCCGCCAGTTGCTTGGCCGCCTTTTGCGGGTCGGCCTTGGGGTCGTTGAAGAAGTTGGTCACGACATCGAACACCGCGCCCTGCACGTAGCTCGAAGCGGCCATGCCGTGGGTCAGGCTGGGTTGCAGGCCACTACCCTGGGCCGCCGCCTTGAAATCCTTCATCGACTGCTGGGCGCAGGCGTCGAACTCGCTCATGTCCTGGTCCTGGCGAACCGGGATGGAGCCCTTGTTCTGGTTGAAGAAGGTCTGGAACTCCGGTTGCAGCACGGCGCGCGCCAGATCTTCCTGGGCCTTGCGGTTGTCATCGTCGCTCAGCTTGAACATCGCCAAGGAGTCGATGTTGTAGGTGAAGCTGCCCTGGGTGCCGGGAAACGGCAGGCACTGGTAGTCCTTGCCGGCGACCTTGTTGGCTGCGGTGAACTCGCTCTTGGCCCAGTCGCCCATGATCTGCATGCCGGCCTTGCCGTCGATGACCATGCCGGTGGCGCGGTTCCACTCGCGACCGGCGGCATCGGCGTCTATGTAGTCACGCAGTTTCTTCAGCGCCATGAACGCCTGGACCATCTTGTCGCCGGTCAGGGTGTCCTCGTCCAGTTCGACGAATGCCTTGTGATAATCCTCCGGCCCGAGAATGCTGAGCACGAAGCCCTCGAACACGGTGCCGTCCTGCCACGGCTGGCCGCCGTGGGCGACCGGCACGAAACCGGCGGCCTTGAGCTTCTCGGCAGCGGCGAAGAACTCGTCGAGGGTCTTCGGCGGCGTGGCGCCGGCCTTCTCGAACACCTCGGGGTTGATCCACAGCCAGTTGACCCGGTGCACGTTGACCGGCACGGCCACATAGGAGCCGTCGTACTGCATGATCTTGCTGACCTGCTTGGGCAGCAGCTCGTCCCAGCGCTCGGCCTTGGCGGTGTCGTCGAGGTTGGCGAGCAGACCGAGTTCGCCCCACTCCTGGATGTCGGGGCCCTTGATCTGCGCGGCCGATGGCGGATTGCCGGAAACGGCGCGGGTTTTCAGTACGGTCATGGCGGCCTCGCCACCACCACCGGCGACGGCGAAATCCTTCCAGGTATGGCCTTTCTGCTCGACCATCTTTTGCAGGGTGTCGGCGGCGCGCTTCTCGCCGCCGGAGGTCCACCAGTGCAGAACTTCGACCTCACCGGCGTGGGCGAGCAATGGCAGGGCAAGGGAAACGGAAAGAGCGAGACGATGGATCGCATTCATGGAGGAGTACCTTCTTGTTTTTATCCTGCAAGTCGTGGGTCGCTTGCGATGGACCGAGTCTATGCCCGGAAAAATGGACATTGGGTAACGAAGGGATAGTCGATGGTCACAGAGCCGTTACAAAGCCGCAGTGATCGTAACGAGGCGCACTGAGCCGGATCAGCGCGGTAGTGTGAGGGTCACCCTCAGCCCTCCCTGCTGCAGGTTGCGCATGCTCAGCTCGCCACCGTGGGCATGGGCGATATTACGCGCGATACCCAGCCCCAGGCCGTAGCCCTGCTGCTGGCCGGAGAGCCGTACATGGGGTTCGAAAACCTGCTCCAGGCGCTGCTCCGGCACACCCGGGCCCTCGTCGTCGACGTGCAGCACCAGCGCCTCTTTGCCGTCCTCGACGTGCAGGTGGGCGCGTTCGCCGTACTTCAGGGCGTTGTCCAGCAGGTTGCCGATGCAGCGCTTGAGTGCCAGCGGCTTGCCGGGGTAGGTCGCCAGCGCGCGTCCATCCAGGGTCACGCGGGTCTGGTCGCAGGCCTGGTAGGGCTCGACGATGTGTTCGAGCAGCAGATTGAGATCCACCGCCTCGATGTTCTCGTGGATATCGGTGTCCTTCACACACTGCAGGGCGCCCTTGACCAGCAATTCCAGCTCGTCGAGATCGCGGTTGAACTTGACTTGCTGGGCCTCGTCCTCCAGCAATTCGACCCGCAGACGCAGGCGCGTGATGGGCGTGCGCAGGTCGTGGGAGATGGCGCTGAACAACTGGCCGCGCTCGGTCAGATAACGGCTGATACGCTCGCGCATGTTGTTGAAGGCGCGGCTGACCTCGACGATCTCGCTGGCACCGATCTCGGCCAGCGGCCGCACTTCCCCTCCCACCGACAGCTCCCGCGCCGCCTTGGCCAGGCGCTTCAATGGCCGGCTCTGCCAGCGCACCAGCAGGCCGATGAACAGCAGCAGGAAGGCGCTGGTCAGCACGATGAACCACAGCTGCTGCACCGGCAGCCCCTCGTCTTCCAGGCTGACGTAGGGTGCCGGCATCAGCGAGGCGAGATAGAGCCACTCCTGCGGCGCGATCTGGATCTGCGTCACCAGCACCGGTGGCGCCAGCGGTTCGAAGCCCAGCGCGTAGTGGGCCCAGGAGCGCGGCAGCTCCTCGAGCTTGATGCCGCTGTTGAAGATGCGCAGATCGTCGGGGCTGACGAACTCGATGGTCAGGTCCACCGCGCCACCCAGACGCTGGCGCAGCACCTGCTCCACCTCGTGCAGCACCGCACGCTTGCGTGGCGTCTCCGGCAGGATCTTCATCTCCAGCGGCTTGTCGTTGAGCGAGACGAAGAAGCGCGTGCCGCCCATGCTGCGCAGCTGGTCGAGCACCAGTGGTCGGTAGCCGAGCGGCAGCGAACGGAAGTAGCTGACGCTCGCCCCCATCGACTGCGCCAGGCTGCGGGCGCTGGCCAGCAGCCCCTCCATCTGGCTGGCGCGCAGCTGCGATAGCCAGATCAGGCTCGACAGCCCTTGCGCCAGCAGCACCGCGAGCAGGGTCAGCAACAGCATGCGTCCGAGCAGCGAGCGCGGCACCAGCCGCAGGCGCCGCCGCTCAGTGCGCAGATTCATGGTGCGGCGTCACCTGGGTAGCCAACAAGTAACCGCTGCCACGTACCGTGCGGATCAGCCGCGGCGACTTGCCGGTGTCACGCAGGCGCTGGCGCAGGCGACTGACCGCCATGTCGACGATGCGCTCCAGCGGCATCACCTCGCGGCCACGGGTGGCGTTGGCGATGGTGTCGCGGTCGAGAATTTGCTGCGGATGATCGAGAAACAGCTTGAGCAGGGCGAAATCGGCACCGGAAAGAAAGACTTCCTCGCCATCGGCGTGAAACAGACGGTGGCTGATCATGTCCAGCCGCCATTCATCGAAAGCCAGCACGTCGCTGCCACGCTCCTGGGCGAAGCTGACCCGTCGCAGCAGGGCTTTGATCCGCGCCAGCAGCTCGCGTGGGCTGAACGGCTTGCCGAGGTAATCGTCGGCCCCGAGCTCGAGACCGACCACCCGGTCGGCCTCGTCGGAGCTGGCGGTGAGCATGATGATCGGCATCGAGGCCAGCCGTTCGTGCTGGCGAATCCAGCGGCAGAGGCTGAAGCCGTCCTCGTCGGGCAGCATCACATCGAGAATCACCAGATCAGCCGGTTCGGCGCACAGCGCGCTGCGAAACTGCGCGCCGTCCGGCACGCCGCGGACCTGAAAGCCCGAGCGGCTGAGATAGGTCTGCAGCAGTTCGCGGATTTCCTGATCGTCGTCGACCAGAAGGATGTTCTTACCTGCTTGGCTCACGTCACGTCCCTTTTCTTGTTGTTATCCGATCGCCCGTCGCCTTTCCCTGCCAGCCGGCTAGACGCCCTCCAGCAGCGATTGCAACGCCACGCCTGCGCCTTCCAGGCCCGGATAAGGCGCGGTCACCAGCCATACCGGCAAGCGATCGAAATAGCCACTCATATGGCCCTTCTCGCACAAGGCATCGCGAAAGCCGCTGTGCATGAAGAACTCGGCGAAGCGCGGTACCACGCCGCCGACGATATATACCCCGCCGCGTGCACCGAGCGTCAGCACGTTGTCGCCGACGATGCGTCCCAGCCAGCGGCAGAACTGCTCCAGCACGGCCACTGCGTACGGCTCGCCAGCCAGCGCAGCCTTGGTGATCTCGGCCGGAGAGTCGTGTTCGGCCGCTCGGCCATCCAGCGCGCAACAGGCACGATAAAGCGTCAGCAATCCCGGCCCACTGAGTACAGCTTCGGCATTCACGTGGCCCTGTGCGCGGTGCAGTTGCGTCCAGATCGCCGCCTCGCGCTCGCTGCCGATCGGCAGGCAGATATGCCCGCCCTCGCCCGGCAACGCGCGCCAGCCGCCACCGACCAGCGGCAGCAGCCCGGCAACCCCCAGCCCGGTGCCGGGGCCTATGACCAGACGCGGCCGGCCGGGTTCAGGCTCGCCCTCACGGACCGTGATGCGCTCGTCATCGCGCAGCCGGGTCATACCCAGGGCCATGGCGGTGAAGTCGTTGATCAGCAGCAGATCCTTCAGGCCCAGTTCGCGGCAGAACGCCTGTCGGCTCAGCTGCCAGTGGTTGTTGGTGAAGCGGAAGTGATCGCCACTCACCGGCCCGGCACAGGCCAGGCACACCGCTTCCAGCGCCTCCAGCGGCTGGCCCACCTCGTCGAGGTACGCGCGAATGGCCAGCTCCGGCCGCGCATGGTCTGCGGTGGGCAGCACCCGGACCTGCTCGATCCGCTGATCGCGCCACAGCGCGAAGCGTGCATTGGTACCACCGATGTCGCCAACCAGCGCTGTCTTCACTTGAGCGCCTCCAGACTCTCGGTGAATGCGCTGGCGCCCTGCTCCGCCGTGCTGAACGAGGCGCGCATGAAGGCGAACAACTCGCGACCACAGCCGATGCCCATGTCTTCAGGGCGAATCTCCGGCTCCCGCGCGTCCCACTCGTCCGGATCGACCAGCGCCCGCAGCTCGCCGGTCTCGCCATCGACGCGGATGATGTCGCCATCGCGCACTCGCGCCAGCGGGCCACCATCCAGCGCCTCGGGGCAGACATGGATCGCCGCCGGCACCTTGCCGGAGGCGCCGGACATGCGCCCGTCGGTGACCAGCGCCACCTTGTAACCGCGGTCCTGCAGCACGCCGAGGAACGGCGTGAGTTTGTGCAGTTCGGGCATGCCGTTGGCCTTCGGCCCCTGAAAGCGCACCACGGCGACGAAATCGCGCTCCAGCTCGCCGGCCTTGAAGGCTGCTGCCAGCTCGCTCTGGTCGATGAACACCCGAGCCGGCGCCTCGACCACACGATGTTCCGGCGCCACGGCGGAGATCTTGGTCACGCCGCGTCCCAGGTTGCCTTCCAGCACGCGCAGGCCGCCCTCGGGCGAGAACGGCCGCTCGGCCGGACGCAGGATGGCTTCGTCGAGGCTCTGCGCCGGTCCGTCACGCCAGACCAGCTGATCACCGTCGAGGAACGGCTCCTGGATATAGCGGCGTAGGCCCTTGCCGACCACCGTGTGCACATCCTCATGCAGCAGCCCGGCGTCGAGCAGCGTGCGCACCATGAAGGGCACGCCGCCGCAGGCATGGAAATGGTTCACGTCGGCCTGGCCGTTGGGATAGACCTTCGCCAGCGTCGGCACCACCTCGGAAAGATCGGCCATGTCCTGCCAGGTCAGCTGGATGCCGGCGGCACGAGCGAACGCAGGAATATGCAGGGTGTGGTTGGTCGAACCGCCGGTGGCGTTGAGCGCGACCACCGAATTGATGATGGATTTCTCGTCCACCACCCGGCACAGCGGGAGATAGTTGCCCGACTGCGGAGTCAGGCGGGTGACCTGCCGCGCAGCTTCCCGGGTCAGGGCATCGCGTAGCGGCGTGTAGGGATTGACGAACGAGGAGCCTGGCAGGTGCAGGCCCATGATCTCCATCACCACCTGATTGGTGTTGGCGGTGCCGTAGAAGGTGCAGGTGCCAGGGCTGTGGTAGGACTTCATCTCCGACTCCAGCAGCTCCTCGCGGCTGGCCTTGCCTTCGGCGTAGCGCTGACGCACCGCGGCCTTTTCCTTGTTGGGGATGCCCGAGGGCATCGGCCCGCCCGGTACGAAGATGGTCGGCAGATGACCGAAGCGCAGCGCGCCGATCATCAGGCCTGGGACGATCTTGTCGCAGATGCCGAGCATCAGCGCAGCGTCGAACATGTTGTGCGACAGCGCGACCGCCGTGCTCATGGCGATCACTTCGCGGCTGGCCAGGCTCATTTCCATGCCCGCCTCGCCCTGGGTCACCCCATCGCACATCGCCGGGACGCCGCCGGCGTGCTGGCCGACCGAGCCGATCTCACGCAGCGCCTGGCGAATCATTTCCGGGAAGTGCTCGTAGGGCTGATGCGCCGAGAGCATGTCGTTGTACGCCGAGACGATGGCCACATTGGCCGAGTTCATCAGGCGCAAGCTCTGCTTGTCCTCGCCGGAATTGCAGCCGGCAACCCCGTGGGCGAAGTTGGCGCATTGCAGCTTGCCGCGCTGCGGCCCCTCGCTGGCGGCTGCAGCCATCATCGCCAGGTAACGCTCACGCGTCTTGCGGCTGCGCTCGACCAGGCGCTCGGTGACTTCCAGAACTCGCGGGTGCATGCCTCTCTCCTGCTGCGAAATTTTGTTCTTCGACAACCATAAACCATCCGGAGTCGGTTGGCGTTCGGACAGGACGCAAGGCCAATGGTTGCGCGCGCAGCCTAGCAACATGAGCGTTTCGCCAGCAGCGAGCGCTCTACGGGGTCGAGGCGGCCGTAATCCAGGTGTCGCACGAAACCGCGGCTATGGCGCCGGTGCTTCCTCGTCCGGGTCGATGTCCGCCGCTTGCGCTTCGAGCAAGTCATCGAAGTCGGTCTTGAGCCCCTGCTCCATGCCATCGAGTTCCGCCAGCAGGCTGCGGAAGCTGGTCTGCTCGCGCACAGGCGCCTGCGGCTCGTCCAGGGCCTCGTCGGCGCGGGCCTGCAGCGCGACCGGCACCGCGGCATCCTCGTCGTCCAGCACCGGGCGCAGTTCCGGTTCCATCTCGCGCAATACGGCGAGTGGCGGAAGCTCGTCGAGGTTCTTCAGGTTGAAGTGGTCGAGAAACTGGCGGGTGGTGGCGAACATTGCCGGCCGACCCGGCACGTCACGATGGCCAACTACGCGAATCCATTCGCGCTCCTGCAGCGTTTTGACGATCTGGCTGTTGACCGCGACGCCCCGGATGTCCTCGATCTCGCCGCGGGTGATGGGCTGGCGGTAGGCGATCAGCGCCAGGGTTTCCAGCAACGCACGGGAGTAACGCTGGGGGCGCTCTTCCCAGAGCCGGCCGACCCATGGCGAAAAGCGCTGGCGCACCTGCAAACGATAACCGCTGGCCACCTCCTTGAGTTCGAAGGCGCGGCCCTTGCAGGACTTGTCCAACACCTCCAGGGCCTTCTTCAGCTGCGCCGACGAGGGTCGTTCGTGCTCCTCGAACAGCTCGCCGAGGCGCTCCAGAGAGAGCGGCTTGCCGGACGCGAGCAGAAAGGCTTCGAGCAGCGAAGCGAGATCCTTGGGATCGGACAGGTCCACGGTTGACTCCTGCAATTGGCTATTCGGTTCGGCTGCGCACATGGATGGGCGCGAAGGGCTCGTTCTGCACCAGCTCGACCAGCGATTCCTTGATCAGCTCGAGTACGGCCATGAAGGTCACCACCACGCCCAGGCGCCCTTCCTCCACATGGAACAGCGCGACGAACGGGACGAATCCGCCTCCCTTCAGCCGCTCGAGCACCTCGCTCATGCGCTCGCGGGTCGACAGCGCCTCGCGGGTCACCTGATGGCTCTCGAACATGTCGGCACGGCGCAGCACCTCGGCCATGGACACCAGCAGTTCCTCCAGGCTTACATCCGGCAGCAGCTTGCGCGCGCGGGCATCCGGGGCGTCGAGGCGTGGCATCTGCAGGTCGCGGCCGACCCGCGGCAGCTCGTCCAGATCCTCGGCGGCGGCCTTGAAGCGCTCGTATTCCTGCAACCGGCGGATCAGCTCGGCGCGCGGGTCGTCTTCCTCTTCGGCGTCTTCGGCCGAGCGCGGCAACAGCATGCGCGACTTGATCTCGGCGAGCATGGCGGCCATCACCAGGTACTCGGCGGCCAGTTCCAGACGCACCGACTTCATCAGCTCGACGTAGCCCATGTACTGGCGGGTGATTTCCGCCACCGGGATGTCGAGGATGTCGATGTTCTGCTTGCGGATGAGGTACAGCAGCAGGTCAAGCGGGCCTTCGAAGGCTTCGAGAAAGACTTCCAGCGCATCCGGCGGGATATACAGGTCCAGCGGCAGCTCGGTCACCGCCTCGCCATAGACCAGCGCCAGGCGCAGCTGCTCGCCGGGCTGAGTCAGTTCGGGGCTCTGGGGTTCGGTCTGCATGATCATCCTCGAAGGCGGCGGGCGCGCGTCAGCGGTAGGTCAGGCCCATCGCCTGGCGGACTTCGATCAGCGTCTCGCGGGCTTCGTCGCGTGCGTGCTCTGCCCCCTCGGCGAGGATGCTGCGCACCAGGTCCGGATTCTGCTCGTAATCCAACGCGCGTTCCTGCAGCGGCGCCAGGTCCGCCTTGATCGAATCGATCAGCGGCGCCTTGCATTCCAGGCAGCCGATGCCGGCGCTGCGACAGCCCTGCTCGGCCCACTGGCACACCGCCTCCTCGGAATGCGCCTGATGCATCTGCCACACCGGGCAGCGCGTCGGCTCGCCGGGGTCGCTACGATGTACGCGCGCCGGGTCGGTGGGCATGCGGCGGATTTTCTCCTCGATCTCGTTCGGCGTGTCGCGCAGATAGATCCCATTGCTGTTGGACTTGGCCATCTTGCCGCCGTCGAGCCCGGACAGCTTGGGTGACTCGCCAAGCAGTGCCTGCGGCTCCGGTAACAGCAACTTGCCGCAGCCTTCCAGGTAGCCGAACAACCGCTCCTGGTCGCCGATGGTGATGGTCTGTTGCTCCTTGATCAGCGCACGGGCAGTGTTCAGTGCCTCGACGTCGCCCTGCTCCTGATAGCTCTTGCGCAGGCTGACGTAGAGCTTGGAGGTCTTCTTGCCGAGCTTGCGGATCGCCGCTTCGGCCTTGTCCTCGAAATCCGCTTCGCGCCCATAGAGGTGATTGAAGCGCCGCGCCACATCGCGGGCGAACTCGATATGCGGCAGCTGGTCCGCTCCCACCGGCACCAGCCCGGCACGGTAGAGCAGGATGTCGGCCGCCTGCAGCAGCGGGTAGCCGAGAAAGCCATAGGTGTCGAGGTTCTTGTCCTGCAGGCTCTGTTGCAGCTCCTTGTAGGACGGCACCCGCTCCAGCCAACCCAGCGGGCAGATCATCGACAGCAAGAGATGCAGCTCGGCGTGCTCGGGAACCTGGGACTGGATGAACAGCGTCGCCGAACTCGGACTGACCCCGGCCGCCAACCAATCCACCGCCATGTCCATCACGTTCTGCGAGATCTCGCCGGAGCATTCGTAGTCGGTGGTCAGCGCATGCCAGTCGACGATACAGAAGAAGCACTCGTACTCGTGCTGCAGCCTGACCCAGTTCTTCAGTACACCGTGGTAGTGGCCGAGGTGAAGTCGGCCCGTGGGACGCATGCCGGAAACCACGCGCCGCTGTGAATCCATGGAGCTCAAAAGGGTGTCCTTGGTTAATTGGCTTGCTTGGTAAGTTCAGTTGGTCAACGTTGGCATCCGAACTTGGCTCAACCCACTCACCGCACAGGCCAGATGTTGTACGGGCTCACTCGCCATCCAGGCTCAGGCCATGAAGGGTTCGGGATCGCCGCAGCCGACCCGCACCACCTCGGGCTGGTCATCGACCAGGCTGATTACGGTCGAGGCCTCCAGACCACCGTACCCGCCATCGATGATCAGGTCTACCTGATGCTCCAGCGCGTCGCGCATCTCGTACGGATCGCTCATTGGCAGCTCTTCGCCCGGCAGGATCAGGCTAACGCTCATCAGCGGCTCACCGAGTTCCTCCAGCAGCGCCTGGGCGATCGGCTGCGCGGGCACACGCAGGCCGATGGTGCGGCGCTTGGGATGCAGCAACATGCGCGGCACTTCGCGCGTCGCCGTGAGAATGATCGTGTAGGGACCGGGCAGATGCGCCTTGAGCAGGCGGAAGGCGGCGGTGTCGACCTTGGCGAACAGGCCCAGCTGCGACAGGTCGCGGCAGGCCAGGGTGAAGTTGTGCTTGTCGTCTAGCTGGCGCAGCCGGCGGATGCGCTCGATGCCGGCCTTGTTGCCCATCGAACAACCGATGGCGTAACTGGAATCGGTGGGATACACCACCACCCCGCCCTTGCGGATGATCTCCACGGCCTGCTTGATCAGGCGTGGCTGCGGGTTGTCCGGGTGGATCTGAAAGAACTGGCTCATGGGAACTCCCTGTTCAGCTGGCAGCAGGTAGGCGGCGCTCATGGTCGAAATGTCTCCAGAGTGGTGACAGATCCTCCGGCAGGTTGCGGTACAGCCCCAACTCGGACCAGTCGCCCGGCGCGTGGAAGTCGCTGCCCACAGTGGCCATCAGGCCGAACTCGCGCGCCAGGATCGACAGACCGCCAACCTGCTCCAGCGGCTGCATGCCATTGACCACCTCCAGCGCATGACCGCCGGCCTGGGCGAAATCGATCACCAACCGACGCCGCTTGCTGCGGGTGAAGTCGTATTGCCACGGGTGCGCCAGGCTGATCCAGGCGCCCGCCTCGCGCAAGGTCCGAACCGTCTGCTCGAGGCTCGGCCAATGCTGCTTGACGTCGCCGAGCTTGCCCGAGCCGAGCCACTTGCGAAACGCTTCGGCACGGTCGCGCACATGGCCGGCACGCACCAGGAACTCCGCAAAATGTGGGCGGGCCGGCGCGTTGCCGCTGTCACCCAGCTCCTGCTGGATCGCCCGAGCGCCTTCCAAAGCGCCCGGCATGCCCTTCGCTTCGAGCCGTTGAGCAATCTGCTCGGCCCGGCGCCAGCGCCCTTCGTGCAGCTGCGCGATCGCCTGCTGCAGTGCCGGCGCATCGGTGGTAAACCCATAGCCCAATACATGAATGGTAGCCCCGTTCCACAGGCACGAGAGCTCGATGCCATTGACCAGCTGCATACCCAGCGCCTGCGCGGCAGTCCGCGCCTCGGCGAGGCCGTCGACGGTGTCGTGGTCGGTAAGCGCCAGCAGCTGGACGCCGCGCCCGTGGGCGCGCTCCACCAGCTTGGCGGGCGCCAGCACGCCATCGGAGGCGGTGCTGTGGCAATGCAGATCGACGATCATCAGGTAGCGCACTCCAGTGAGGTGCTGGCACCTCGAAAAAAACTGTCCGAAAACCCAGCTCGAGCAAGACAGAGCGGGCGAACGGCTGGCTAGTCTAACGCCGCGCCGGGGCTTTGGCTCGCGCCAACGGTGCCCGCCCCTGGGAAACCTTCTGCTTCGACAGCCGATGGCGCTTGCCGTGCGATGCGTCGTCGGTCTCGGCAGTTTCCCGCCAGGCGCCGTTTGCTATGATGCCGCGCTGCCGGCCTGCGGACGTCAACGCCGGGCTCGGCACACGCCCGCGCTGCCCGGCGTGGATGCAAATTTCCCTTTACCGCCGCAACCCACGCGAACGAGGAACGACCATGCTGTACGCCGTTATCGCCACCGACGCACCGAACTCCCTGCAGGACCGCCTCGCCACCCGCCCGGCCCACTTGGCGCGCCTGGAACAGCTGAAGAACGAGGGCCGCCTGGTGCTCGCCGGCCCGCACCCTGCGATCGACAGCAACGACCCGGGCGAAGCCGGTTTCAGCGGCAGCCTGGTGGTCGCCGAGTTCGATTCGCTGGAAGCCGCGCAGCAGTGGGCGGACGCCGATCCATACAAGGCCGCCGGCGTTTACGTGAATGTGGTGGTCAAGCCCTTCAAGAAAGTGCTGCCCTGAGCCGACACAGCGGGGATAGCGAATCCGCCCGGCCGTTGGGCTTCCACGGCCTCGTAAGGAAATAGGAGTTCCGATGCGTCAACGACCGCTTTCCCTGCTGCTTGCCCTGATCCTGCTGGCGCCAGCGCTGCAGGCTGAAGAAGTGCCAACCGAGCCGGCCCTTCCGGCTTTGGAAACCACCGAGCCCGACGAATCCGCGCCGGCCGAGGCGCAGCAAACCGACCCCACCCCCCAGGCGGCACGCCTGGCCAGCGATACCACCGAGGCACTGCTGCTGCGCCTGCGCGAGGAAAACCGCCGACTGCGCATGCAGCTGCAGGCCGAGCAGTCGAAGGTTCTGCCGGCGCTGCTGAACGAGCAGCAGCAATGGTTCGCGGTAGGTGGAGCCGTCGGTGTCAGCAGTTTCGTTCTGGGTCTGCTGGTGACGCGCAGCCGGCGTCGGCGCCAGTGGCTCAACTGAGTACAGGCAAACATGAGCGAATTACTGCTTATCGATGATGACCAGGAATTGTGCGAGCTGCTGATCAGCTGGCTCGCACAGGAGGGCTTCGTCGC
This sequence comes from Stutzerimonas sp. R40042, assembly GCF_026642215.1. Lineage (NCBI taxonomy): Bacteria > Pseudomonadati > Pseudomonadota > Gammaproteobacteria > Pseudomonadales > Pseudomonadaceae > Stutzerimonas > Stutzerimonas sp. R40042. The sequence goes on from NZ_CP113258.1 coordinate 2,794,963, forward strand.
CCGCGCCTGCCATGACGGGCAGAGCGCGAAGCAGGCGTTGGCGCAGCACCAGCCCGCCGCGGTGGTGCTGGACGTGATGCTGCCGGACGGCAGCGGTCTCGAACTGCTCAAGCAGCTGCGTAGCGAACATCCGGAACTGCCGGTGCTGATGCTGTCGGGCCGGGGCGAACCGCTGGACCGCATCCTCGGACTCGAGCTCGGTGCCGACGACTATCTGGCCAAGCCCTGCGACCCGCGTGAACTGACCGCGCGCCTGCGCGCCGTGCTGCGCCGCAGCCAACCGGCGGCGCAGCCCAGCCAGCTCGAGCTTGGCGACCTCAGCTACAGCCCAGCCCGCGGCGTTGCCAATGTCGGAGGGCATGACATCAGTCTGACGCTGTCCGAAGGCCGCATCCTCGAGGCGCTGCTGGCCCAGGCCGGCGAGCCGATCGACAAGCAGGCCCTTGCCCAGCATGCACTGGGTCGCAAGCTCACACTCTACGACCGCAGCCTGGACATGCATGTCAGCAACCTGCGACGCAAGCTGGGCCCACACACCGACGGTCGCCCGCGGATCGTTGCCCTGCGCAGCCGTGGCTATCTTTACTCGGCCTGATCGGCATCGGCTGATCGTCTTTACCGAGGCTTTACCCAGGGCTGACCGCCCTTGACCTTGCGCTACGTAGACTGAACTCATCCGGTCACCGAACAGCCACCAGCTTCTTCAATACCGCTGCGGCACGACCGGTTTCCATACATAGGAGAGCTCCTTCATGCGCAAGTCACTCGTAGCCCTGTTCATCGCCGCTGCCCTGCCGACCCTCGCCTTCGCCATGCCCGGCGGTATGCACGACGGCCCCCATGGCGGCCAAAGAGCCCCGCACATGTTCCAGGACCTGGACCTGACCAGGGAACAGCAGCGCGAAATGCGCAAGCTGATGGGCGAACAGATGAAGCAGCGCCAGGCGATCACCCAGCGCTACCTCGACAAGTTGCCGGAAGCCGAGCGTCAGGCCATGCAGAAGGATCTGGACGCCAGCCGCGAAAAGACCCACCAGAGCATGCGCGCGCTGCTCAAGCCGGAACAGCAGAAAGCTTTCGATGAAGGCCTGAAGAAAATGGAAGACAAGCGCGCCGAACGCGCCGAGTTCCTCAAGTGGAAGGCCGAGCGCGATCAGAAGAACTGATCCGCGGTCCATTGAAGCCCGCCCGGCAGTTTCCGCCCATCAAATCAAATGTGATGGGCGGAAACTGCCGGGCTTTCGCCGTGGAGAGACCCGGTGCGATCACTGTTCTGGCGCATATTCGCAACCTTCTGGCTGGCCATTGCCCTGGTCGCCGGCCTGGCGATGCTGCTCGGCCACGCGTTGAACCAGGATGCCTGGATTCTGAGCCGCCACCCGGGCTTGCAGGGCCTGGCCGAGACCTGGACCGAAGTCTACGAACGACAGGGCCCGCAGGCCGCACAGCGGCTGCTCGAGCAGCACCGCCATCGCGCGCGGGTCGATGTGCAGGTGTTGGCGGAAAATGGCCAGCCGATCATCCGTGGCACCTTTCCGGCCCGGGCAGCGGCCTTCGAGGCCCGTCATCAGAACCGTGACCGACAACTGCCCTGGCGGCGCCTGACGGCCGACTATACGAGCCCAACCAGCGGCGAAACCTACCTGTTCATCTACCGCATCCCGCATCCGGAATTGCAGGCCTGGCACCGTGGCAGCCTGGCCTGGCCGCTCAGCGCACTGGGCATCGCACTGGTGGTACTGACCGGTTTCAGCCTGCTGCTGACGCTCTCCATCACCCGTCCGCTGGATCGCCTGCGCCGGGCGGTGCACGACCTTGGCCAGACGACCTATCAGCAGCAATCCCTGGCTCGGCTGGCCAAACGCCGTGACGAACTCGGTGTGCTGGCCAGCGATTTCAACCGCATGGGTGCGCGCCTGCAGGCGCTGATCGGCAGCCAGCGCCAACTGCTGCGCGACGTGTCCCACGAGCTTCGCTCGCCACTGGCGCGGCTGCGCATTGCCCTGGGCCTGGCCGAACGCGCCACCCCCAGCGAACGCGAGGTGATCTGGCCACGTCTGGCCAAGGAATGTGACCGGCTGGAAGCATTGATCAGCGAAATTCTCGAACTCTCACGCCTGGATGCCGAGCCGGGTGCAGCAAACATCATCGACCTGTCCGAAATGTTCGAGCAATTGAAGGACAACGCCCGGATCATTGCCCCGGCGCAACGCATCGACAGTCGTGTCGAGCCCGACGTCTCGTACACCGGCTGGCCGGATATGCTCGAGCGTGCGCTGGACAATCTGCTGCGCAATGCCCTGCGCTTCAATCCCGAGGGGGAGCCGGTAGAGCTTTGCGCGCAGCGCGACGGTATGAATCTGGTGATCAGCATTCGCGACCATGGCCCCGGCGTCGCCAACGAGCATCTGTCCCAGCTCAGCGAACCCTTCTTTCGCGCTCCGGGCCAGACCGCGGCCGGGCATGGCCTTGGACTGGCCATCGCCAGGCGCGCTGCCGAGCGCCACGGCGGCAGCCTGCAACTGGCCAATCACCCCGACGGCGGCTTCGTCGCCAGCCTGCATCTACCGCTGACTGGCGTGGCGAGCAGGACTTCAGAGGACCTGGCGTCTCACTGACCGGTCCAACGCTGGACGAACTCTTCGGGTGCGAGAACCGGCGCGCTGCGCACGCGTCCTTCCGGTGTGCCCAGATAGAGGAAGCCCAGCAGGCGCTCCTGCTCGGACAACCCGAGCCCCTCGAGCACCCGCGGATCGTAGGAAAACTCCCCGGTGCGCCACACCGCTCCGATGCCCTGGGCATGCGCGGCGAGCAGCAGACCATGCGCCGCGCAGCCGGCAGCGAGTACCTGCTCGCCATCAGGCACCTTCGGATGTGGCTTCACGCTGGCGATCACCAGCACCAGCATCGGTGCCCGCAACGGCATGTTGCGCGCCTTCTGCAACGCCTCCTCGGCAGCATCGGTATTGCGCACACGCAGGGCCTCGGCGAACAGCTCGCCGAGCTTGTGGCGGGCATCACCTTCGATGATCAGGAAGCGCCACGGGTGCAGTTGACCATGGTCCGGAGCGCGCAGTCCGGCACGGAACATCAGGTCAAGCTGATCGGCGGTTGGAGCCGGTTCGCACAGGCGGGTGACCGAAACGCGGTTGAGCAGCAGATCCAGAGCGTCCATCCATTACCTCCTAAGGCGGTCGGACATTCTAGAGGCAGTTGCCGCCTTGTCGCGAGTGATGGCTGGCCGACAGTTCAGTCTATCTCCCGATTCAGGCCACCCGATCCGGCGACAGATGTGGCTGCAGCGGCGGCACCAGCGGTGGCAGGCCATGGGCAGCACGGGCGGCATCACAGTGCGGATTGTGCTCGCCGTTCTCCCAGGAGGCCTCGAACTCGCGGCAGGTGCTCGAACGCTGCTCGTACATGCTGCAACGGACCCCACAACCGACGTCACCGAGCAGGCCAACGCAGCGCGCGGGTTTGCTGTCGGTGCCGAGCATGGCGGCATGGAACGGCGATACCTGGACAGTCAGATGGTCGGGCACCGCGCCGCCCGCCGACACGCATTCACCAAAATAGAAGGACACACGAAAGTACGCGCAGCAGGCGCCGCACGTGAGGCAGGGATTGTCGATGGACATGAGAGGTGAACACCCAGAGACCGGAATGGGCCGGCGCCCGGGCGGCTATTCTATTCATGCCAATGCGCTTGGGAAGAGGCCTCGAGCGCGCCGCGAAAACATTTTTCGCGCAACCGCCGAGCGGTTTACTGCGGCAACGACGCGGGTAGAATGTCCGCCCTCTTCCCCACCGTGCCGAGCACCCCTACATGGCTTTGCCGACTCTGCGCATCATCGGTTTCATACTCGGCATTTTCCTGATCACGCTGGCCGTGAGCATGATCATTCCCATGCTGACCTTGCTCGTATTCGAACGCACCGATGATCTGCAGGCGTTCATCTGGGGTAGCCTGATCACCTTTTCCTGTGGTTTCGCGCTGGTCGCCCCGGGCAGGCCGGCCAATACCCAGCTGCGACCACGCGACATGTACTTCCTGACCACCATCAGCTGGGTGGTGGTGTGCTGCTTCGCCGCGCTACCGCTGATGCTGATCCAGCATGTCAGCTACTCCGACGCGTTCTTCGAAACCATGTCCGGCATCACCACCACCGGCGCCACGGTAATTTCCGGGCTGGACAATGCTTCGCCCGGCCTGCTCATGTGGCGCTCGCTGCTGCACTGGCTGGGCGGCATCGGCTTCATCGGTATGGCCATCGCGATCCTGCCGTTGCTGCGGGTTGGTGGCATGAGGCTGTTTCAGACCGAATCCTCCGACTGGTCGGAAAAGGTCATGCCGCGTTCGCATATTGCTGGCCAGTACCTGCTGATGATCTACGTGGCCTTCACGCTTGCGGCCTTCATCGCCTTCCTGCTGACCGGCATGAGCGCCTTCGATGCCATCAACCATGCGATGTCCACCGTCGCCACCGGCGGTTTCTCCACCTCGGACGCCTCGATGGGCAAGTTCGGCCCCTCCGCCCACTGGGTCGCAGTCTTCTTCATGATCCTCGGCAGCCTGCCGTTCACGCTGTACGTCATGACCTTGCGCGGCCATCGCACTGCGCTGCTCAAGGACCAACAGGTGCGCGGGTTCGTGCTCATGCTGGCCATCACGAGCCTGCTGTTCAGCGGCTGGTACTGGCTGAACAACGATGTGCCGGCACTGGATGCACTGCGCATCGTCACCTTCAGCGTGGTATCGGTGGTCACCACCACCGGCTTCGCCGTGGATGACTACACCCAGTGGGGTGGTTTCGCGGTGATGGCGTTCTTCTACCTGACCTTCATCGGCGGCTGCTCGGGCTCGACCTCGGGTGGCTTGAAGATGTTCCGCTTCCAGGTGGCCTACTCGCTGCTACGCGCCAACTTCAAGCAACTGATCCACCCCCGCGCGGTCATCCGTCAGCAATACAACGGACACAACCTGGACGAGGAAATCGTTCGCTCGATCCTCACCTTCTCATTCTTCATCACCATGACCATCGGCGTGCTGGCGCTGTGCCTGGCGCTGCTCGGGCTCGACCCCATCACGGCGCTGACCGGCGCAGCAACCGCCGTCTGCAACGTCGGTCCGGGCCTGGGCGAGATCATCGGCCCGGCCGGCAACTTCTCGACGCTGCCGGACACCGCGAAATGGCTACTGTCGATTGGCATGCTGCTCGGACGGCTGGAAATCATCACCGTCCTGGTGCTGCTGACGCCCGCGTTCTGGCGGCACTGATCAGCTGCTGCGCCTGAACAGCCGCCCGCCGAGGCTTACCAGCGCAAGCACCACACCGCCGGCCAGAATGCCGAACGCCGCATCGAGCAGCGTCGGCAGCAGTCCGCCGAGTACCACGCCGACATAGGGCAGCCCGAGCGCATCATGGGCGCTGCTTTCGATGAAATGATGAACAGCGCCGATGCCGTGGGTGAGAATGCCCCCGCCGACCATGAACATCGCGGCCGTGCCGACTACTGACAAGGCCTTCATCAGCCAGGGCGCGACCACGAGGATGCCGCGCCCGAAGGCGCTGGCCGCGCCGCTGGATGTCCTGCTCAGTGCCAGTCCGAGATCGTCCAGCTTGACGATCGCGGCCACTAACCCGTACACCCCTACGGTCATGACGATGGCGATGCCCACCAGCACCAGCACCTGCTGCGTGAAAGTCGCAGCCGCGACCGTTCCGAGGGTGATCGCAATGATCTCGGCCGAGAGGATGAAATCAGTACGCACAGCGCCACTGATCTTGCGTTTTTCGAACGCGACGATATCCACCGAGGGGTCCGCAAGGGCCCTTACCGTTTCGGCATGTTGGCTGGCGTCATCGTGATGCAGGAAACGATGCGCGAGCTTCTCGAAGCCCTCATAGCAGAGGAACGCGCCGCCCAGCATCAACAGTGGCGTGATCGCCCAGGGGATGAACGCGCTGATCAGTAGCGCCGCAGGCACCAGAATCGCCTTGTTGCGAAACGAACCCTTGGCCACTGCCCAGACCACCGGCAACTCGCGATCGGCCTTGACGCCAGTGACTTGCTGGGCGTTGAGCGCGAGGTCATCGCCCAGTACCCCCGCGGTTTTTTTCGCCGCGACCTTGGTCATTACCGACACATCGTCGAGCACGGTCGCGATATCGTCGATCAGTGCGAGCAGGCTGCTGGCCAATTGCATGTCTCCATCGGTTGAAATGTTTCGCAGCCGTAGCGGCCCGTCGTAGATAAGGCTATGTACGCCAGAACAGGTTCCTAGGCATGCCCTCGCAGAGCCAGACGGTATTCGCCTGGCGTCACCCCGAACCAGCGCTTGAAGGCCCGATAGAAGTTGCTCGGATCGGCGAAGCCGAGCAGATAGGCGATCGCCAGAGGCGCCAGATCCGGTTGGCAAAGGTACTGTACCGCCAGATCGCGGCGCGTATCGTCGAGCAACTTCTGGAAGCTGCTGCCTTCCTCCTGCAAGCGGCGCTGCAGGGTCCTCTCGGACAGGCACAGCGCCTGCGCCACTGTCTCGCGCCGGGGTTCGCCTTGCGGCAGCATCCGGCACAGCATCTGCCGAGCCTGGTGCATCACCCTCGTATCGACGAAGCGCGAGAGGTATTCGCCGGCAAAGCGGTCATGCAGTTGCGCCAAGGCTTCGTTGGCCGTCGGCAGCGGGGCTTCGACGTCAGCCTGGCGAAACAGCAGCGCGTAGCGTGCTGCGCCGAAACGAAGCGGGGCCTGGAACAGCTGCCGATAGGGCTCCAGATCATCCGGTGCCGGGCCCTGGAAGCTGACTTCCAGCGGCCGCAAGGCGGTACCGGTCAACCAGCGACAAAACGTCAGGCAGCCGGCCAGCGAGCCCTCGGCGCTTTGCCGGGCAGGCGGCAGGCGATCGCCGTGGATGGTCAGACTGAGTCGGTAGCCCTGGGCGCAGGGTTGGAAGTCCAGATCAGCCCCCTCGGCGATGATTCGCTGATAGCGCACCAGACGGGCGAAGCCGTCCTGCAGATTGCGACTGGACATCAGGGCGTAGCCCACCACGTTCAATGCAGCCGGGCGGGCCTGGCGGGCCATGTCCAGGCCGATCGCCGGGTTGCCGGAAACCTCCACGGCGCGCTGCCACAGACGAGTCATGTCGTCTTGGGCGAAACGGGCGTCGGCATCGTTGAGGGCCGCGTAGTCCAGGCCTAGCTCTGTGAACAGCTGCCGGCAGTCTACGCCTGCCGACTCCAGCGCCTGGACGATGCCCTGCGCCCAACTGGATGAAGTGGTGCGTTCGCTCATGAGGCTTCTTGTTCTTCGAATGATCGGGCTACGAAGCCCAAGGCTACTAAACTGGCCCTGATTGTCACTGACCGGCCGGACAAGGCAAGGCTAAGCTGGCCGACGACAATAACAGGAGGTACGCCATGAAAACGCAAACCGCCGAACGCTTCACCCGCTTTGCCGATTTCTACCCGTTCTACCTGGCCGAGCACAGCAACCCGACCTGCCGCCGGCTGCACTTCGTCGGCAGCCTGCTGGTACTGACGATCCTCGGCTACGCCCTGTCCACCGGAAAATGGGCATGGCTGCTGGCGATGCCGCTGGCCGGCTACGGCTTCGCCTGGGTCGGCCACTTCATATTCGAGAAGAACCGCCCGGCCACCTTCCAGTACCCGCTGTACAGTTTTCTCGGCGACTGGGTCATGTTCAGGGACATGCTGACCGGCCGAATCCGCTTCTGAGTGCGACGGTGGCAGCATATCCGACCGATGCCACCATTCTTTTCGACCTCTGGTTTGGCGATGCTGCGCCGCTTGGTTATGATCACCCGGCTATCGCGCAGCCGCTGACCGCCGAGCGGGCTGCGCAATGGCAAGGCTGAGCGCAGCTCGACAACCGTCTCACAGCAGATCGTGCGTGCGACGACCCCCGCCTCAGCCTGCAAGGCGCATAGAAAAAGGCGTCGAATCATTACCAGGGATCGTAAGCACACATGACTTCCAGCACGGTTGAGCGCCGCAATGGCCTCGCAACTCGCCCGTTACGCGAGTACTACTCTCGTGTGCTCGCCTACCTGGCCTGCGCCGCCACGCTTGCTGCCGGAACCTACACCCAATACTTCTCGATAGACCTGCTGTGGATGGTGCCGTACGCACTGCTCTACCCACACCTGGCCTATCACCTGAGCTACCGTTTCAAGCGCGACCATCCCGAGCGGACCTCGCAGGCATTGCTTTGCCTGGATGCGCTGAACGCCGGCGCCGGCATTTACCTGCTCGGTTTCTCGGTCGTACCCAGTCTGATGTTCCTGCTCACCCTCAGCTTCAGCGCGCTGGTCATCGGCAGCCTGCGCAACCTGACGCTGGCACTGGTGTGCGTCGTGATCGGACTCGGGGCCGGTTACCTGCTGCTGCCCTTGACCTACCAGGGCACTACACCGCCACTGGTCTCGCTGGTCAGCATCCTCTTCACCACCTTCTACGTCTGCGCCACGGCCTATTTCGTTCATCAACAGGGCCAACGCCTGGCCCAGGCACGCAAGGAGATCGAAACGGAACAGGCCAAGGCCGCCCGCCTCGCCCGCAACCTCGCCAAGTACCTCTCGCCGCAGGTTTGGGAATCGATCTTTACCGGCAAGCGCAGCGTGCGCCTCGAGACCCAACGTAAACGCCTCACCGTATTCTTCTCCGACATCAAGGGCTTCACTGAACTGTCGGAAGAGCTGGAAGCCGAAGCCCTCACCGACCTGCTCAACAACTACCTCAACGAGATGTCGAAGATCGCCCTCAAGTACGGCGGCACCATCGACAAATTCGTCGGCGACTGCGTCATGGTGTTCTTTGGCGACCCAACCAGCCAGGGCGCGAAGAAGGATGCAGTGGCCGCGGTATCCATGGCCATCGCCATGCGCAAGCACATGAAGGTGCTGCGTCAGCAATGGCGCGCGCAGGGCATCACGCGCCCGATGGAGATCCGCATGGGCATCAATACCGGTTACTGCACGGTGGGCAACTTCGGCGCCGATACGCGCATGGACTACACCATCATTGGCCGCGAAGTGAACCTCGCCAGCCGCCTGGAAAGCGCTGCCGAGGCCAGCGAGATTCTGGTCTCGCACGAGACCTACTCGCTGATCAAGGACGTGATCATGTGCCGCGACAAGGGCCAGATCGCGGTCAAGGGCTTCTCCCGCCCGGTACAGATCTATCAGGTGGTCGACTTCCGTCGCGACCTGGGCGCCACTTGCAGTTTCGTCGAACACGAACTGCCGGGCTTTTCCATGTATCTCGACACCAATGGCGTGCAGAACTTCGACAAAGAGCGAGTCATCCAGGCCCTGCAGCAGGCTGCCGAGAAACTTCGCGACAAGGTCATCCTCTGATTACCTGAGACAAGCTTCTGGCCGTTTTCCGCAGGCTCCGCATTCTGCGATGCCTGCCCCCACGAGACCCAGCTTCATGCTTTCGCTGCGCAACTATCGCCATGATCTCATCGCGCATACCCATGACCATCCGCAACTGGTATTCGGCCTGGATGGCTTGCTGGAATTCGAGATTGCCGGGCGCGGTAGCTGCGTCGGCGAACAGCGCCTGGCAGTGATTCCCTCAGCAGTGCATCACGCCTGCTCGAGCACCAAGGGCAGTCGCTGCCTGGTGCTGGACGTTCCATCCGAGCGCTGGGTGAGTGAACACCTGGGCCGCCACACCGAGCACAGCCTGCGCCTGCTGGACCGACCGAACACCCTGCAGCTGACACCCGCTCAGTGCAACATCATTACCTGGCTGGCCAACGGCCCGATCAACGATCCACTGGTGGCCGAACAGGGTGGCGTCCTCTTGCTGGCCAGCCTGGCCGGGGAGCCAGTGCAGCCGCGTGGCGGCCGAACGCTCGGGCTGGCGGCGATCGATGCCTTCATCGACCGACATCTGGCGCATCCGCTGCAAGTCACTGACCTTGCGCGGGTCGCTGGCCTTTCGGCTGCGCGCCTGCACGCACGGCTGCTCGAGGAAACCGGGCACACACCGATCGACTACGTACGTCAACGCCGCCTGCACCACGCCGAGAAGCTGTTGCACGAGACCCACCTGCCGATCGGCGAGATCGCCGCGCGGGTGGGCTATAGCTCGCAAAGCGCCTTCACCGCCGCGCTGGTCCGAGAACGGGGCTGTACGCCACGAGCGTCGCGACGCGAGTTTCGCGATAAAACCCGGCAGTAACGCGACAGACTGGCACACCGTCGCGGTCTAGCATGGGGCCTTCAACTGCAATTGCAGGCAACGACAACCCCATGAACATTTCGCGTTCGATCCATCCACAATCTGGCCGGTGCGCAGCGCCCGGACGCTCGTGCCGGTCATGACACCACGCAACGCCCTGCTGGCGATCCATCTCGGCGCACTGATGTTCGGCCTCTCCGGCGTGCTCGGAAAACTGGCCGACAGTCCGGCGCTGATCATCACCTTCGGCCGCGCGCTGTTCGCCGTACTGGCCCTGCTGCTCGTCGCCCAATTACTCAAGCCCAACGGTGCGCTGCCGGATTGGCGACAGCGCGGCAGACTGGCGCTCGGTGGCCTGCTGCTCGGCGCACACTGGCTGACGTTCTTCATCGCGGTAAAGATCGCCGGGGTCGGCATCGCCACGCTCGGTTTCGCCAGCTTCCCAGCCTTCACCGTGCTGCTCGAAGGCGTTCTGTTTCGCGAACGCACCCGTGCCGTCGAATTCACCATGGTCGGCCTTGTATGCGCGGGCCTGCTACTGGTAGCACCTACGTTCGACCTCGACAGCGCCCCGACTGCGGGCCTCCTCTACGGCGTGCTCTCGGGACTGCTGTTCGCGCTGCTGTCGCTGCTCAACCGAGCGGTCACCCGCGGTCTGGATCCGGTGCACTCGGCGCTCTGGCAGAATCTCGCGGTCTTCGCCTGCCTGCTGCCGTGGAGCTGGCGAGGCCTTCCCGCCGTGCCAGCACCGGACTGGCTCTGGCTGGCTCTGCTCGGGATACTCTGCACGGGACTGGCCCATAGCCTGTTCGTCGCCAGCTTGCGCGTCCTGAAGGCACGCACCACGTCGGTGATCTTTGCTCTGGAGCCGGTCTACGGTATCGCCTTTGCCTGGTGGCTGTTCAACGAGCAGCCGACTCTGCGCATGCTGCTGGGCGGAGCGATGATCATCGTCGCCAGCATCATCACCAGCCGGCTGAAGAGCCCGCCTGGCGCCGTAGCGAAGCTGGCGAGCTGACCTCAGCGATCGTTGTGGCCTAACGAGCGCTGCGGGTCAATGCGGTCACGTACCCGCTGCTTCAGTTCCTTGGCCTCGGGAAAGCCACCATCGCGCTTGCGCTCCCAGATCTGCTCGCCGTCGCAGGTGATGTGAAAGGTGCCGCCGGTAGCCGGGACCAGGCACACACGACCGAGATCGTCGGCGAAGGTCGAAAGCAGCTCCTGGGCCAGCCAGGCCGCGCGCAGCAACCATTGGCATTGCGTGCAGTAGGTAATGGCGATCTCGGGCTTGGCATGGGTCATGGTGGCGTCTCCGATCGGTGTATGGCGGCCTATAATAGCCGCCCCGCCAAGCTCGCCCCGGTCCCAAGCCATGTTCCGCCTGCTCTCTGCCCTGCTATTGCTCGTCGTCCTGCCACTTGCCGCAGCCGAGCCGGTCCAGCCGAAGGTCGGCCTGGTCCTGTCCGGCGGCGCGGCGCGCGGCCTCGCCCATATCGGCGTACTCAAGGCGCTGGAGGAGCAAGGCGTGCGCGTCGATGCGATCGCCGGCACCAGCATGGGCGCTGTAGTCGGTGGGCTGTATGCGGCCGGCTACAGCGTGGCCGAGCTGGAGCGCCTGGCCCTGACCCTCGACTGGCAACAGGTGCTGTCCGACGATCCGCCACGCCAGGACATCCCTTACCGCCGCAAGCAGGATGATCGCGACTTCCTGATCAAACAGAAACTCAGCTTTCGCGACGACGGTAGCCTCGGCCTGCCGCTGGGCGTGATCCAGGGCCAGAATCTCGCCCTGCTGCTCGAGCGCCTGCTGGTTCATGCCAGCGATACCCGCAACTTCGACCAGCTGCCGATCCCGTTCCGCGCCGTGGCCACCGACATTGCCAACGATGAGAAGGTGGTCTTCCGCAGCGGCCACCTGCCGCAGGTCATTCGCGCCAGCATGTCGATCCCGGCGGTGTTCGCACCGGTGGAAATCGAAGACCGGCTGCTGGTCGACGGCGGCATGGTAGACAACATCCCAATGGACGTGGCGCGCGACATGGGCGTCGATCGGCTCATCGTGGTCGACATCGGTACGCCGCTCAAGCCGCGCAAGGAACTGCTGACCGTGGTCGATGTACTGAACCAGACCACGACGATGATGACGCGGCGCAACTCCGAGGCACAGCTGGCGACGCTGCAGCCTCAGGACCTGCTGATCCAACCCCCGCTGGCGGCTTATGGCTCGACCGACTTCGACCGCGCCGAGCAGCTGGTCGATGCCGGTTACCGCGCCACGCTCGCCCTCGAGGGGCGCCTGGCCGAGCTGCGTACCACAACCGGCGGCAACCCCGCGCTCAGCCTGGCACGCTCAAGCGACCCGCGCACACCCGTGATCACCGCGATCCGGGTGGACAACGATTCCAAGGTGGGCGACGCAGTTATTCGCCGGCACATCCGCCAGCGGCTGGGCGAGCCGCTCGATCTGGAAGACCTGCAGAAGGATATGGGCACGCTCTACGGACTGGATTACTTCGAGCGGGTCGAATACCGCGTCCAGCGCGGCAAGCTGGGCAATACGCTGGTCATCAGTGCGCGCGAGAAGCGCAGCGGCACCGATTACTTGCGCCTGGGACTCAGCCTGTCCGACGACTTCCAGGGCGACAGCGTATTCAACCTGGGCGCCAGCTACCGGAAGAACGGCATCAACCAACTGGGTGCCGAATGGCTCACGCGCTTGCAGCTGGGCGACCGTCAGGAGCTCTACAGCGAGTTCTACCAGCCGTTGGACGCAGGCTCACGCTGGTTCGTCGCGCCGAATCTGTTCATCGAAGCGCAGAACATCGAGGCCATTCTCGACAACGATCCGATCGCCGAATATCGCCTGCAGCGCTACGGCTACGGTATGAATCTGGGTCGCCAGATTGCCAACAATGGCGAGATCCGCTTCGGTATCGGCCAGGCCTGGGGCGAGGCAGACGTTCGGATCGGTGAGCGCGACCTGCCGGACTTCAGCTTCACCGAAGGCTACTACGAGCTGCAGTACTCGTTCGACACGCTGGACGATGTCGATTTTCCGCGCGAAGGCGAAGACATTCGCCTGACCCTTCGCCAGTACGACCCCAGCCTGAGCTCGGATCAGCGCTACCGGCAATGGCAGCTCAAGCTGGACAAGGCGCTTAGCCAGGATGCCAATACCTGGGTGCTCGGCGGGCGCTACGGTCGCACACTGGATGATGCCGAAATCGTGACGTCGAGTTTTCTCCTCGGCGGAGCGCGGCAGTTATCAGGCTTCCGTCAGGACGCGCTGGCCGGGCAGAACATCAGCCTGGGGCGGGTGGTTTACTACCGTCGCATGACGCAACGCAGCTTCCTGCCGCTGGATTTCCCGGTGTATCTGGGAGCATCACTGGAGCGCGGGCGTGCCTGGAACAACGGCAACGACTTCGACAGTGGCTACATCAACGCAGCCAGCGTATTCCTTGGCTACGATACGCCGCTGGGCCCGTTGAACTTCGGCTACGGCGTCAATGACGAGGACGAGCAGGCGCTCTACATGAACCTGGGACGCAGCTTCTAGCGCTTGTCCAGATTGGCGAGAATTCGCGCATGCACCTGCTGGCACTTGCGCAGATCCTCCTCGTCGATGCCGGCAAAGGCCTCCTGGCGAACCTGGGTGGAAATCGCCTCGATTTTCTCGATCAGTGGCAGTGCCGGTGCGCCCAGCGATATTCGTTTGGCACGCCGATCTTCCGCCGAAGCCTTGCGGTGCACGAGCCCCTGCGCTTCGAGGCTATCGAGCAGACGCGCCAGCGTGGGGCCTTCCACCGCCACGCTCTGCGCCAGCTCGCGCTGAGTAGGTTCGTGATCGAAACGAGCAAGGTGCAGCAGCACCAGCCAACGTGCCTGTGACAGCCCCAGATCGGCCAGGCGGCGGTCCAGTTCCGCGCGCCAGCCACGCGAGAGTTGTGCCAGTTGCATGGCGAAGCGATGTTGCTCGGCGTACATGTACGACTTTTCCTGCAAAAACTAATTATTAGTGAGCTAATCACAGCTCTGAAATGCAGGCAAGACGACCTTTGGCCGTTGATAGCCCGACAGAAGTCGAAATGATGGCACTACGCGCCCAGATGTAGCCGTGCAATGCCCTCAGCGCTGCGCCTTGCGGCGTCGAATGCGATGCACCCGGTTACAATTCGAACTCGACCTGCAGTGCGGCGCGCACGCAATAGAGCACCTGCTCCGGCACACGACCGGCGAACTGGGCGGCCACGGCGCTGACCGGCGGCAGCTCGCCCTCGCCATCAAGGAAGGCTTCCTGGATCTCGCCGAGCAGTTCTTCGGGCAGGTCGAGTGCCTGCTCAAGACTCAACTGCTGCTGCCCGATCGCCTCGGCCAGCATGGCGTAGACGTTCTTCTCGCTGCAGTCCAGCTGACGAGCGATTTGCATGGGCGTCATGCCGGCCCGCGCCAGGCTGATCAACTCATGCCGCAGGTCGGCAGGCGACCTCGCCGCCTGCGCAGTTCCTTGCAGCACTTCGAGGAACGCCTGGCCGTAGCGCTCCAGCTTGCGAGCACCGACACCACTAATACGCGCCATGTCCGTCAGCGATGCCGGCTGGCTGCGCAGCATCTCCAGCAGGGTGGCGTCCGGAAAGATCACGTACGGTGGCACGCTGTGCTCTTCGGCCAGCTTGCGGCGCAGTGCGCGCAGCGCCTCCCAGGTCTCCCGCTCTTCGCCGCGCACCAACTGGCTGGCAGCACTGGCAGCCGGTTTCGGCGCCTTGCTGGACAGGTCGCGACGCAGCTCAAGGGTCACCTCGCCGCGGAGCAACGGGCGACAGCTTTCGCTCAGGCGCAGGCCACCGAACCCTTCCAGATCGACATCGGCCAGTCCTCTAGCGACCAGCTGGCGGAACAGCGATCGCCATTCACCCTCCGACAGCGCCTTGCCGACGCCAAACACCGATAGATGCTGATGACCGAGGCCACGTACCTTGTCGTTGTCGCGCCCGAGCAGCAGGTCGACCAGATGGCCAACGCCGTAGCGCTGGCCACTGCGATAGATCGCTGAAAGCGCTTGGCGTGCCGGCTCGGTAGCGTCCCAGGTCTGCACGCCGTCGACGCAGTTGTCGCAGTGCCCGCATGGGTTGGCCAGTTCTTCGTCGAAGTAGGCCAGCAGCGCCTGACGTCGGCAACGAGTCTCCTCACATAGCGCCAGCATGGCGTCGAGCTTGTGCTGCTCGACGCGCTTATGCCGCTCGTCGCCTTCCGAGTTGTTGAGCATTTGCTTGAGAAAGATCACATCCTGCAGGCCATAAGCCATCCAGGCATCCGCCGGCAGGCCATCACGCCCTGCCCGCCCGGTCTCCTGGTAATACGCCTCGAGCGACTTGGGCAGGTCGAGATGAGCGACGAAGCGCACGTTGGGCTTGTCGATGCCCATGCCGAAGGCGATGGTCGCGACCATGATCAGGCCTTCCTCGTTGAGGAAGCGCTTCTGGTGATAGGCGCGCAGATCGCTCGACAACCCGGCATGGTAAGGCAGCGCCGGAAAGCCCTGCTCGGTGAGGAATGCGGCGAGATCATCGACCTTCTTGCGCGACATGCAGTAGACGATGCCGGCATCGCCACGGCGCTCGGCGAGAAAGCCGAGCAGCTGCTTGCGTGGCTGCTCCTTCGGCACGATGCGATAGAAGATGTTCGGGCGGTCGAAGCTGGAGAGAAAGCGCTCGGCGTTCTCCAGGTGCAGGCGCTGAACGATCTCTTCCCGGGTACGCTTGTCTGCCGTGGCGGTCAGGGCAATGCGCGGCACCTCGGGAAACAACTCGGCCAGCTGCCCGAGCTGCATGTATTCGGGACGGAAGTCGTGCCCCCACTGCGAGACGCAGTGGGCCTCATCGATGGCGAACAGCGCAATATCCAGCCGCTGCAGAAACGCCAGCATGCGCGGCTGGACCAGCCGCTCGGGCGCCAGGTAGAGCATCTTGATCTCGCCGCGCCGGATGCGCTCGGCGATGTCGCGCTGCTCCTCGGCGCCAAGCGTGGAGTTGAGCGCAACAGCCGCGACACCCAATTCCTCCAGCGTGGCGACCTGATCATCCATCAAGGCGATCAATGGCGACACCACCACTGCCAGGCCTTCGCGCAACAGCGCCGGGACCTGATAGCACAGCGACTTGCCGCCGCCGGTCGGCATCAGCACCAGCGCATCGCCGCCACCGCCGACCCGCTCGATGATCGCGCCCTGGTTGCCACGAAAGGCGTCATAGCCGAATACGTCTTTGAGGATGCGCTGTGCCTGGTCGAGCATGCCGGTCTCCGAAACAAGGCGCGCAGTATACGCCAGCGGGACCGCGAGTTCAGGACCGCGGCCCGCTAACGGACGAGTCGCCCTTGCCCAGGCGGCGCTCCGCAGGCTTGAGTAGCCTGCGCCCCGCGCCTCGTCTAGAATCCGGGTTGTCTTCCCACCCCAAGGTAGTTCCCGATGTCATTCGCCGAGCAACTCGCCCGCCTGCAAGTCTTCCTGGATGCAGATGACCTGCACGAGGAAGCACTGGATTACATCGCCGCCCATGGCTACCTGACGGCTCTGTGCATCTGTTCCGAACAGGTGCCCGAGCGCGAATGGATCGATGCGCTGTTCTCCGAGCCCCCCAAGTACAAGGATGACACCGAGCGCGAGGCCATCGAGGCCACGCTTGTCCAGCTCAAGGCCCATATCGCTCGTCAGCTGGCCAGCGACGAGGACATGGAACTGCCCTGCGAGCTTGACCTGGGTGAGGAGCCCGACGAATCCGACTTGCGAGGCTGGTGCATCGGCTTCATGGAAGGCGTATTCATGCGCGAGGCGGTCTGGTTCGAAGACGCCGAGGAAGAAGTCAGCGAGCTGCTGCTACCGATCATGGTGGGTTCGGGCCTGTTCGATGAACAGCCGGAGTTCGCCGATATCGCCGACAACCCCGATCTGGTCGACGAAATGGTCGCGCAGATTCCGGAACTGCTGACGGCGCTGTACCTCATCTGCCATGCGCCTGAGGAAAAACCGGCCCTGCTCAAGCCGCGTCGCCACTGACCCCGACGACCTCAACAAAGCGCAGATCGAGTTCAGCCGGCGCGGCGCCACCGCGCTCGGCACCGGCCCGCGGCAGCGGGCTCACTCACCAGAGGAGGCTCGTCAGCATGTCCGTGCATTCTGATTGCCCGCCGCGGCATGGCAGAAACCGATCGAGCAACGGCTGCCATATCCAGAGACTTCACAGCGGACCGGCGAACGGCGAGAGGTAGCCCGGCATGAGCCACCGCGACGTTCGCCAGCATCGTAACCCCCTTATCCGCTCGCTTCTGCTGGCGGCGGGCTGGCTCGCCGTCGCCCTTGGGGTCATCGGCATCTTCCTGCCGGTGCTTCCCACCACCCCGTTCCTGTTGCTGGCCGCTGCCTGCTTCGTGCGCAGCTCGCAACGCTTCTACGACTGGCTGGTTGGTCACCCGCGCCTGGGCCCATGGTTTCGCGACTACCTGGAAGGACACGGCATCCCGCTCAAGGGCAAGGTCTACACCATAGCGACCATGTGGCTCAGCATTGGCGTGTCCTGCTGGCTGGTCCCGTTGTTCTGGGCTCGCGTGGGCATGTTGCTCAGCGCCACCCTGGTGACCCTCTACATCCTCCGGCAGAAGACCCTGTCGATCGCCAAGCAACCTGAAGCCAGATAGCACCAGCTTCCGCAGCCTGGCCGAATAGGACCAGGTCGCTATCGACTGCCGTGGTTGCGCTGGAAGACCTCCGGGCCCATCGCGCTGATCTGACCTTCGATCAATGCCTCGAACGGGCGCAACAGCTCGTCGTAACGTCGCGGGCTTTCGAGAATATCGAGCGCCGCTACGATCGCCTCGATGGTCGACAACGCGCCGGACATCGGCGCTTTGCGCAAGCGATAGCGCGACGTCAGCCCCCCTGGTAGCTCAACCCGCGGCAGCGCCGCGAGCCATGGATTGACGTGCAGCAACTTGCGCGCCTTTCGCCAGGTGCCATCCGGCACGATCAGCCGTAGCGAGCTCCCTGCATCGGCGAGGCTGCTCACCGGCAAGGCGCCCTCCCCGGGAAACAGTAGGTAACTCGGCCGATCGGTATCGACATCCTCTTCGAAGCGCTCGGCGATCTTCAATTGCGCATTGCGAAGCCCGAGCGCCGCCAGCCGCGCGGTATTCAGCGCATGCCCCGCCTCGCTGGGGTGTTGCAGGATGAGCAACCGGGTGCGGCTGTCCAATGCCGGGATCAATTCGCACAGGCAATGGGCTAACGGGCGCTGACAGCGCGAACAACATGGACGGGACATGATTCACCTCGGCTGCGGAGTCTGCCATACCGAGCAGCGCTCTGCAGAGCGGCTATGCTTGGGCCGAGCCACCAAGAGGAGCCGGCATGATCACCGTCCATCACTTGAACCACTCACGCTCGCATCGCGTGCTCTGGCTGCTGGAAGAACTGGAACTGCTCTACGAACTCAAGCGCTACCCACGTGACCCGAAGACGATGCTCGCGCCTGCTGAGCTGAGAGCGATTCATCCGCTTGGAAAATCCCCGGTCATTACCGATGACGACCTAACGCTGGCCGAGTCGGGGGCCATCCTGGAGTATCTGCTGGAGCGCTACGGCAACGGACGTTTGAGGCCGCACGACGCTGCAGACCATCGTCGGTTTCGCTACTGGATGCATTACGCGGAGGGTTCGGCGATGCCGCCTCTGTTGCTGAAACTGGTTTTCGACCGGGTCGCCGACGGCCCTATGCCTTTTTTCGTCAGGCCGGTGGCGCGGGCCATTGCCAAGGGCGCCCAGCGCGCCTTCATCGGGCCGCAGCTGAAGACTCATCTCGATTACATGGAGTCGGAACTCGCCCGCTCGGCCTGGTTCGCTGGCGAGAGCTTCAGCGCAGCGGATATTCAGATGAGCTTTCCGATCGAGGCCGCGCGCGCCAGAGGCGGCCTGGACGATTGCCGCCCACGCCTGATGGACTTCCTGCATCGCATAAAGCAGCGGCCCGCTTATCAACGAGCCGTGGAGCGCGGAGGCCCCGCGCTGCCGAACGCCTAGAACCCGGCCTCAACGAGACTGGCGACGCTCCTGCTCGCGACGGGCACGTACCGGAATAGGCTGCATGCGCGGCGGCTGGATCAGCCCAAGCGTGACCGCCAACTTCCAGAACGTTTCATAGAGCCTTGCTTTCATGGTCACACCCTCCTGCGAGATAACGGGTTACATCGGAGCCATGCGGGCTTCGTCACCAGCATAATTCAACTTCCACACAAGCGCTCGTGCATGTCGCCAGCGGCAGCCCCGGAGCCGTCAGCGCTTTGTTACGGCGCTTTACAACTGCGACCCAACCCGGCAGGAGGCGTTCAGGATTCGCCGACGGTCGGGACGGCCGCGCAGCCAATCAGTTGCGGTCCGCCTTGCGCCGATAGGGAAACACGTCGATGACCTTCCCTTCACGGATCGCATCCTGCAGACCTTTCCAGTAATCCGCGTCGTAGAGTTCACCGTGCAGGCTGGCGAAGAGCCGTCGCTGCCCATGATCGGCGAACAAAAAGCGCGGAAACTCCTCCGGGAAGACATCGTTCGGCCCTACCGAGTACCAAGGCTCGGAAGCCATCTCGTCTTCGGGGTAACGCGGCGGCGGGATGTGGCGGAAATTCACCTCGGTAAGAAAGCTGATCTCATCGTAGTCGTAGAACACCACCCGGCCATGGCGCGTGACGCCGAAGTTCTTCAGCAGCATGTCCCCGGGAAAGATATTGGCCGCCGCCAGTTGCTTGATGGCCAGGCCGTAATCTTCCAGCACCTCGCGCACCTGCTGCTCGCTGGCGTGCTCCAGATAGATGTTCAAGGGCGTCATGCGCCGCTCGGTCCAGCAGTGGCGCACCAGCACCGTATCGCCCTGCACCTCAACCGTCGACGGAGCGACCTCCAGTAGTTCGGCCAGGCATTCGGGCTCGAACTTCGACTTGGGAAAGCGGAAGTCGGCGAACTCCTGGGTATCGGCCATGCGCCCTACCCGATCGACGCTCTTGACCAGGCGATACTTCTCGATGACGTTGGCTCGATTGACGCTCTTGACCGGTGAGAAGCGATCCTTGATCAGCTTGAACACCGTGTTGAAGCCCGGCAGGGTGAACACCGTCATCACCATGCCACGCACACCGGGCGCCATGACGAAGCGGTCATCGGTGTTGGCCAGATGGTCGATCAGCGCGCGGTAGAACTCGGACTTGCCGTGCTTGTAGAAGCCGATCGAGGTATAGAGTTCGGCGATGTGCTTGCCCGGCAGGATGCGTTTGAGAAAACCAACGAACTCGGCAGGAATCGGCACTTCGACCATGAAATAGGAGCGAGTGAAGGAGAAGATGATCGACACCTCCGCCTCGTCGGTTATCAGAGCGTCGGCGACGATTCCATCGTCCTCGCGGTGCAGCAGCGGTATCACCAGCGGCCATTGTTCGTCGCGCGTGAAGATCCGTCCGAGCAGGTATGCGCCCTTGTTGCGATAGAGGACCGAGACGAACAGCTCGACCATCAACTCGGGATCCTTGCACACCCAGTCGGGCAGGGTTTCCTGCAACTGCGTCTGCAGCCGTCGCAGATCGCCCGACAGGTCGCAGTAAGGTACCGAAAACGCATAATCGCGCAGGATCTGCTCCAGCATACCCGCCAGATCGCCATTGGGTTGGTAGGTGCGGGTTTGTGCCATGCGCTCATGGGCACGCACCGCTGGCCGGGTAGTCTGGATGAACATGGTGCGGTCGCTGATGCAGTCGTGGCTGAACAAGCCGCAGAAGATCGAGTTGTACCAGGTCTCCGACAGCTCATCGTCGAAGCGCGGATTGATCAGATCGATGTATGCGCCCTTGATCTGCGGCCAGGCCTCGACCTCTAGCAAATCGGCATGATCGAAACTGTCCAGCAAGCGGCGCCGGGTTTCGCCGACCTTTTCTTCGTAGAGATTGATTCGCGCCGCCGAAGCGCGCTGCGCCTCCTGCCACTGGGCCTGCTCGAAGCGTGCCCGCGCACCCTCGGTAATCAGACGGAACTGCTCACGGTAGTCGTCGAAGCCGAGAAGGATCTGCCGCGCTATATCCACGGCCAGTTCATGCTGCACCATGCTGCCCTCGCTGCAGGGTCTGGAAGTCCGCCGAGCTTAGCAGCCCGCGGTTTGAAAGTCGGTTTCGGATTGCCAGTTGCGCCAAGGACGACAACACTTGCCGCTCCATCGATGGAGCCCCGTCATGCGCCCGCTCGATCTGCTTCGACTGCTCGCCCTTGCTGCCATCTGGGGCGCGAGCTTCCTCTTCCTGCGCATCATCGCGCCGGTGCTTGGCACCTTTCCCACGGCGTTTTTCCGTGTGTTGCTGGGCACCGCCGGCCTGCTGGTGATTCTTGTGTTGATGCGCACCCGCTGGGACTTCCGAGGTAAGTTCGGCCTATGCCTGGTGCTTGGCATGATCAACTCGGGACTGCCGTTCGCCCTGTATTCGGTAGCGGCGCAACTGGTGCCGGCGGGCTATTCGGCCATCTTCAATGCGACGACGCCGATGATGGGGGTCCTGATCGGCGCGCTGTTCTTCGCCGAGGAGCTGACTCTGGCGAAGATCGTCGGAGTGCTCAGCGGGCTCGGCGGCGTCGCGCTGTTGATGCGCATTGGTCCGGTGCCACTGGATGCCGATCTGCTGCTCGGCGCGCTGGCCTGCCTGGGTGCTACGGCCTGTTATGGCCTGGGTGGATTTCTTACCCGCCGCTGGATCAATCAGCAGGGCGATGGATTGAACAGCGAGATGGTGGCCTTTGCCAGCCAGGCCGGCGCCATGCTGTGTCTGCTGCCCCTGTTCGGCCTCTCGCTGCTGCAGGCATCGCCGCGCAGCTGGGGCGATCAGACCGTATGGCTCAGCCTGCTGGGGCTCGGGCTGGTCTGCACGGCCTTCGCCTACATCCTGTATTTCCGCCTGCTGGCGGACATCGGCCCGGTGAGAACCCTGACCGTGACCTTCCTGATCCCGCCATTCGGCGTGCTGTGGGGCGTGCTGTTGCTCGATGAGCCGCTGTCCTGGGCCTATGTCCAGGGCGGTGCGCTGATCGCGCTGGCCTTGTGGCTGATTCTGCGTCCGGGAACGCCGCTCCAGCCACGAACCGATCTGCGCCGCGGCTGATCCAGCAGCCGCGACGCAAGCGCCTTACTGCACCAGCTCCTGCTCGCTGAACATGTCACTGAACAGCATGCTGGACAGGTAGCGTTCACCCGAGTCGGGCAGGATCACCACGATGTTCTTGCCTTGCATTTCCGGACGCTCGGCCAGCCGCACCGCCGCGGCCATCGCCGCGCCACAGGAAATACCGCAGAGGATGCCTTCCTCGCGCATCAGGCGAAGCGCCATCTGCTTAGCCTCTTCGTCATCGACCAGTTCAACGCGATCGACCATCGACAGGTCGAGGTTCTTCGGCACAAAGCCGGCGCCGATGCCCTGGATCTTGTGCGGACTTGGCTTGACCTCGTCGCCGGCCAGGGTCTGGCTGATCACCGGGGAACTGCTGGGCTCCACGGCAACGCTGAGGATCTGCTTGCCCTTGGTGTTCTTGATGTAGCGCGATACCCCGGTAATGGTGCCACCGGTACCGACACCGGCGACCAGCACGTCGATGCCACCATCGGTGTCATTCCAGATTTCCGGCCCGGTGGTCTTTTCGTGAATTGCCGGATTGGACGGATTCTCGAACTGCTGCGGCATGTAGTACTGCTCCGGGTTCGAGGCGGCGATCTCAGCGGCTTTCTCGATAGCGCCCTTCATGCCCTTGGCAGGCTCGGTCAGCACCAGCTCAGCGCCGAGCGCCTTGAGCACCTTGCGTCGCTCCAGGCTCATCGAGGCCGGCATGGTCAGCATCAGCTTGTAGCCGCGTGCCGCGGCGACGAAGGCCAGGCCGATCCCGGTGTTTCCGGAGGTGGGCTCGACCAGCGTCATACCGGGCTTGATCCGGCCGCTGTCTTCGGCGTCCCAGATCATGCCGGCGCCGATCCGGCACTTCACCGAATACGCCGGATTGCGCCCTTCGATCTTGGCCATGATGCTGACGCCCTTCGGGCCGAGACGGTTGATCATGACCAACGGAGTGTTGCCGATGGAGCGTGCGTTGTCTGCGTATATGCGACTCATGGGAATGCCCTGTCCGAGGTGTACCAGACCGATCAGACTATGCGCAGTCCAGGCGACAGTCCAGCCGAACTCAAGGGTGCCGGGCGAGGTCCATCGTCAACATCCAGCCATCCTCCGGAATGCCATGACTCGTCGCCTGCTTCCTCTGTGGATCCTGCTCGCGCTCGGCCTGCTGCTGCTCTTGCTGCACCTTGCCCTGCCGCATCTGGTACGCAACTACCTGAACGACAAGATGGCTGACATGGGGGATTATCAGGGCCATGTCCAAGATGTCGACCTGGCCTGGTGGCGCGGGGCCTATCGTATCGAGGGGCTACTGATCGAGAAGAAGGACGAGCGCGTGCAGGCACCGCTGTTCAAGGCACCGGGTATCGATATCGCCATCAGCTGGAATGCCATCCTGGACCACCAGGAGATCGTCGGCGAAGTGGCCTTCGAGCAACCGCACCTGAACTTCGTCGACGGTGGCGACAGTCGCGACTCGCAGAGCGGCGAAGGCGTCGATTGGCGCGATCAGCTCGAGGCCCTGGTACCGATCACGCTGAACGAAATCCGCGTCATCGATGGCCAACTGTCGTTCCGCAACTTCTCATCCGACCCGCAAGTGCATGTCTATGCCAGCGATATCCAGGCGACCCTGTACAACCTGACCAACACCGACGATGCCGATGGCACCCGTACCGCGACCTTCGAAGGCACCGGCAAGCTGTTCGATCAGGCACCGATCGAAGCCAGCGCCCGCTTCGATCCTTTCACCGACTGGGAAGATTTCGAGGTCGATCTTCGGGTGACGGACGTTCCACTCAAGCAGCTGAACGACTTCAGCCGTGCCTATGGCAACTTCGATTTCGTCGGCGGCACCGGCGACCTGGTGCTCGAAGTGGCAGCCAAAGACAGCCAGCTCGACGGCTACATCAAGCCGCTGCTACGCGACGTCGACGTCTTCGATTACGAACAGGATGTCGAAAACGATGACAAGGGCTTCCTGCGCGGACTGTGGGAGGCTGTCGTCGGCGGCGGTCAGGAAGTGCTGCAGAATCAGCGTAAGGACCAATTCGCTACCCGCGTCGAGCTGTCGGGTACCACCAAGGACACCGAAGTCAGCCCGTTCCAGGCGTTCATCGCCATATTGCGCAACGGATTCGTCGAGGCCTTCACGGCCCGCTTCGAGCGCGCCATGGGCGACGATGAGTGAATGGCAGCGTCACCAGAAACTCCATGCCAGCCATTCAGTGACTGAATGATGCGCTCGCGTTCACAGTCGCATGGCCTTCCCTTATAGTCGACCCCCTGACTACAACGAGCGCCTGCGTGCCAGGCCCCGCCGAAGGAATCCGCAATGAAATTCGAAGGCACCCAGTCCTACGTCGCCACCGACGACCTGAAACTCGCGGTCAATGCCGCCATCACCCTGCAGCGTCCGCTGCTGGTGAAGGGCGAACCGGGCACCGGCAAGACCATGCTGGCCGAGCAGCTGGCCGAATCCTTCGGCGCCAAGCTCATCACCTGGCACATCAAGTCCACCACCAAGGCGCACCAGGGCCTCTACGAATACGACGCAGTGAGCCGCCTGCGTGATTCGCAGCTGGGCGTGGACAAGGTCCACGATGTGAAGAACTACATCAAGAAAGGCAAGTTGTGGGAGGCCTTCGAGAGCGAGCAGCGGGTCATTCTGCTGATCGACGAGATCGACAAGGCCGACATCGAGTTCCCCAACGACCTGCTGCAGGAACTCGACAAGATGGAGTTCTACGTCTACGAGACCAACGAAACCATCAAGGCGACCCAGCGCCCGATCATCATCATCACCTCGAACAACGAGAAGGAACTGCCGGACGCCTTCCTGCGTCGCTGCTTCTTCCACTACATCGCCTTCCCTGATCGCGAGACGCTGCAGAAGATCGTCGATGTGCACTACCCCGGTATCAAGCAGTCGCTGGTCAGCGAGGCGCTGGACGTCTTCTTCGACGTGCGCAAGGTGCCGGGGCTGAAGAAGAAACCCTCGACTTCCGAGCTGGTCGACTGGCTGAAGCTGCTGATGGCCGACAACATCGGCGAAGCCGTGCTGCGCGAGCGCGACCCGACTCGTGCCATCCCGCCGCTGGCCGGCGCGCTGGTGAAGAACGAGCAGGACGTGATGCTGCTCGAGCGTCTAGCCTTCATGAGTCGGCGCGCCAACAGCCGCTGATCGGCACCGGGTTCCCGGTGGAGCCGACCGTGCACTCACTGGAGGAACGAAACATGCAAACGCATACCGGTAGTTGCCTGTGCGGCGTCGTGCGCTATCGCATCGACGCCCCAATCGATGCGCTGACCCATTGCCACTGCAAGATGTGCCGCAAGGCTCACGGCGCCGCATTCGCCACTTACGCGAGCGTGCCGTTGGATGCCTTCCACTTCATGTCCGGCAAGGATCAGCTCGGCGTCTACCACTCCTCTGAGCACGTAACCCGCACGTTCTGCATCCGCTGCGGCGCCAATCTGCTGTTCGTCGACAATCGCGAGCACGAGGTCGGCGTTGCCGCCGGCACCCTGGATTCGCCGCTGCCGGTGCCACCGCAATCGCATATCTACGTCGGATCCAAGGCTGACTGGTACGAGATCCGCGAAGGACTGCCCCAACACAACGGCGACAGCCCCCGCTGAGCGCCACGTACAGCGCGCCACTCCGGCGCCAGAGGTTTTGCCATGCTGCTTGGCCTGTTCAACGAGATGCGCGCCGCCAAGGTTCCGGTTTCGGTGCGCGAACTGCTGGATCTGATCGACGCGCTCAAACATCGTGTCGTGTTCGCCGACATGGACGAGTTCTATTTCCTTGCCCGTACGGTGATGGTCAAAGACGAGCGCCACTTCGACAAGTTCGACCGGGCCTTCGGCGCCTACTTCAAAGGCCTGGAAAACCTCGACCAGCATCTCGAGGCTCTGATCCCCGAAGACTGGCTGCGCAAGGAGTTCGAACGCAGCCTCACCGATGAGGAGCGCGCACAGATCCAATCTCTTGGCGGGCTCGACAAGCTGATCGAGGAATTCAAGAAGCGCCTCGAGGAGCAGAAGGAACGCCATGCCGGCGGCAACAAGTGGATCGGCACCGGCGGCACCAGCCCCTTCGGCTCGGGCGGTTACAACCCCGAGGGCATCCGCATCGGCGATGCCGGTAAGCGCCAGGGCAAGGCGGTGAAGGTCTGGGACCAGCGCGAGTACAAGAACCTCGACGACCAGGTCGAACTCGGTACGCGCAACATCAAGATCGCCCTGCGTCGCCTGCGCAAGTTCGCTCGCCAGGGCGCGGCGGATGAGCTTGATATCGACGGCACCATCGACCATACCGCGCGGGATGCCGGCCTGCTCAACATCCAGATGCGGCCGGAGCGGCGCAATGCGGTGAAGCTGCTGATCCTGTTCGATATCGGCGGCTCGATGGACGCCCACGTCAAGGTCTGCGAGGAGCTGTTCTCGGCCTGCAAGACCGAGTTCAAACACCTCGAGTACTTCTACTTCCACAACTTCATCTACGAGTCGGTGTGGAAGAACAACTTCCGCCGCACCTCGGAGCGCACCTCGACCCTCGACGTGCTGCACAAGTACGGCGCGGACTACAAGGTGGTGTTCGTCGGCGATGCCGCGATGGCGCCCTACGAGATCACCCAGCCGGGCGGCAGCGTCGAGCACTGGAACGAGGAAGCCGGCTACGTGTGGATGCAGCGTTTCATGGAGAAGTACAAGAAGCTCATCTGGATCAACCCCTACCCCAAGGATACCTGGGGCTATACCACCTCCACCGGCATCGTTCGCGAACTGGTGGAGGATCGCATGTATCCGTTGACCCTCAGCGGGCTCGAAGAAGGGATGAAGTTTCTCGCCAAGTGATCGGACCGGCACAGGGACGCGCCGACACCAGGTCCGCGAACACCAATACCGCTGCGGTACTCAGCGAAACGAGCGGTAGCGCCGCACGCGAGAACGAAAGGGAAAGCTCGCCGCCAGCAGCAGGCTTTCCACCAGCCAGGCCAGCAGAACCGCGCAGCTCAGCCCCCAGGCGATGGCTTCGGGCGCCAGCAGTACCTGGAAGCGGTAGCTGTCCCAGACCTGCTGCCGCAGGCTGCGCTCCGCTCCGAACAGGACGTGCACGGCGCGCGCATACCAGGGCCGCTGCATGGCTTGCCACTCACGCTCTAGCATACGGGCACGGCTCACCAGCTGTTCGACGCTCTGCGCATCGCTCTGGAAAACCGGGTCGGTGCTGTCGCGGTAGTGCCGCACGAGCGCATCCAGATCGCCCTCGAAGAAGCGTCGCGCGGTCTCCTGAAAGCCCCGCAAGCCCTGCTCCGCCTCCAGCCGTCGGGCCTCGACATGCTGCGCATAAGCTTCGATGAAGCCCGGTACCTGGATGCCGACCAGCAGACCGAAGGTGAACAGCGTGAGCCGCAGGTAACTTCTCAGCATCAAGCCATCCTGCCCGTCGCCACACGCTCGCCCAGTCGCCACAGGCTCCATTGCCCGGGTTCGTGCAGCGTCCACTGCTCGTTGTCGGTCAGGGGCTCGGTCGCCAGTACGGTGACCACGTCGTCCGGCGTGGTCTCGGCGTGGAAGTTCACCATCAACTCGGCATCCTTGAGCTGGGCCGGACCGAACGGGGCGCGCCGGGTGATCTCGGCCAGCTTGCTGCTACAGAAGCTGAACAGCCATTCACCGTTGCTTAGCAAGCAGTTGAACACGCCCTTGCGACGGTACTCCTGGCAGGCGCCCAGCAGAACCGGCAGCAGATCCTCGGCAGCGCAACGATCTGGGAAGTCCAGACGAATGCGATTCAACAGATCGCAGAATGCACGCTCGCTGTCGGTATCACCGACCGGGCGATAGATACCCCGAGGCGGCTCGAAATCGGACAGCTGGCCGTTGTGCGCAAAGCACCAGTGCTGGCCCCACAGCTCGCGAACGAAGGGGTGAGTATTGACCAGCGCGACCTTGCCGACATTGGCGTGGCGGATATGGCCGATCACCACCTCGCTCTTGATCAGGTAGCGCTGCACCATCTTCGCCACTTCGGATTCACAGCTGGCGACAGGGTCCTGGAACAGGCGCAGGCCTCGCCCCTCGTAGAAGGCAATGCCCCAGCCGTCCTTGTGCGGTCCGGTCTTGCCACCCCGCTGCATGAGTCCGGTAAAGCTGAACACGATATCGGTGGGCACGTTGGCGCTCATGCCAAGCAGCTCGCACATGCGTCATCTCCCGATGATTGACTTGAAGCGTCGAGGCCCTAGATACGGGGCTCGGTACGGACACGCCCGCGCGTTGGCGCATAGTCCGGCTCGTAGTGGTCGTCGTCATCCTGCTCGAGGCGCTCACGCAGCGTGCGCGGATCCTCGACGTCATCCGCCGCCTGGCCACGGCGGCCAAAACGCCGTTCGAGCGGCCAGCGGATCGCCACGAGCACCAGATAGAGCGCAAAGGCGATCAAGCCGTACAGGGCCAGATCGGCCACCGCCCGCCAGGCGTTGTTGCCGACCTGGAACAAGATATCCATGGCTGTAATGGCCACAGCCGGGGCAAACAGTTCCTTGGCAGGATCGACGATCGTCGGCGTGAACAACAGCACAGCGGCAGCCAGACGCAGCGATTCGCGCAGCCAGCGCCACATCCAGCGTGTCACGCGGAACCAGAACAGCAGGCAGCCCAGCGCAGCGATGCCGTACAGGGCCCAGGCGAGCGAATAGTCGGAGTCGAACATCAGCATGGTGTTTTCTCGATCACAAGCCGTTCACGGAAGCCGCGCGGCGACAGGTCCGGCGTCACATGATCGTGCAACGGCTCGACGAGCCGGGACAGTGACGCGGCGCAAGGGCCGCCATCATAACAGCCCGTACCCTGTCGACGTCATCGCTAGTGACAACAAGCCACTGGCACAGCTCGAAGCAAGGTCGTATAAACCCGTTAAACAAAAGGGTACTTACCCATATGAAGCCGGAAAGCCAGCCACAGCCGACCGGTACGCAAGGAGAAAAAGCCATGCCCTATCAGCACATTCTGGTCGCCGTCGATCTGACGGAAGAGTGCCACCCGGTCGTCGCGCGTGCCCAGGCACTGGCCAGCACCAGCGGCGCAAAGCTCAGCCTGGTGCACATCATCGAACCCATGGCCATGGCCTTCGGCGGCGACGTTCCGATGGACCTGTCCATGCTGCAGCAGCAACAGTTCGACCAGGCGCGCGAACGCATGAACGGTTTCGCCGATAGCTACCCGAGCCTGGCGCCCGAACAGCGCCACCTCGCCTACGGTCAGCCGCGCCAGGAAGTGCACCGCCTGGCCAAGGAACAACACTGCGATCTCATCGTGGTCGGCAGCCACGGCCGTCATGGCCTGGCATTGTTGCTGGGCTCAACGGCCAACGACATTCTGCACGGTGCCCCGTGCGACGTGCTGGCCGTACGCCTCAAGAAAGCCGAGTAAGGACAGCGGCAGGCTTGCGCGGATGCCGACCGCGCAAGCCGTCGCTCAGACGGCCTCGACCCCTTCGCCAGCAGACATGACCAGCGGCCGGATCTTCTGCAGCTGGGTCTCCAGCGAGTAAGTGAGGCTCGACGCCATCGAAAAGAAGGTCAGGAAGGCCTTGAGGTTGGAGTCGGCGTGACAGGTATCGTGAATGCGCTGCCAGAACGCCTGATTGACCAGCTGCAGCTGCTGGAAGGAACGCACCAGCCCGCGCAGCTCCCAGTCGGCATGCCGACCTTCGCGCAAGTTGAAGTACTGCCGCGCCAGGTAGAGCGACACTGCGCGCAGAACGAACTCATGATTGCTGGCGAACGGCAGATGTTGCTGGGCCATGGGCTTGAGCCGGCCGAGCACCGGACAGGCACTGGTCGCCATGATCACCCCGAGCAACGCGCGTAGACCTTCGTCCAACCCCACCAGCTTGGTGTACTCGCGTTCCGGCGTACGCACCCAGACGAGTGCCTTCTTCACCGCCGGCAGGCCCTGAAAGTCCTCGATCACCCGATGCAGATCCACCGCGGCCGGGCAATGGCTGAACTGATCCTTGCTGAGCGGGCAATTCGAGCAACGTTGATGTTCGAGGCGAGTCCATTTCGGCGCCTGTGCGGCGACCTCCCGGTCATAGTCACGATCCAGTTCGATCCGGTAACTGAAATCGTGTTCATCATCCAGGGTGATGCGGTATTCGATTGCCATTGACGCTCCATCATGACTGCATGATCCAATGCGGCTACTTAACTACGCGTCAGCGCGCATGGCATTGATCCATCTCATAAGCCGTGACCGCAGCCTGCCCTGCTCGCTCGAATCGCCTGCGAACGTACCGCCTTACTCCTCCAGCTCGGCCCAGCGCTCCAGCAACCCATCCAGCTCCTGTTGCAGCGCTTCGAGACGAGCCAGCGCGGCGGCAGTCACGTCAGTCGGCTGCTGGTAGAAGGCCGGCTCGGACACTTCGGCCTGCAGTACCTCGATCCGCTTTTCCAGCTCATCGATCTGCCCTGGCAGCGCTTCCAGCTCGCGCTGCAGCTTGTAGCTGAGCTTCTTCTTCGCTGGCGCGGCCTCGGTCGCAAGCGGTGCGACCGGAGCCGGCTGAGGCTTGCTCGCCTCTTTCGTCTCGCCGCTGGATTCGGCAACGCCGAGCAGGCGCGGCGCCCCCCCCTGGCGCAACCAGTCCTGATAGCCACCGACGTACTCGCGCACCTCGCCCCCGCCCTGAAACACCAGGGTGCTGGTGACCACGTTATCGAGGAAGGCACGATCGTGGCTGACCATCAGCACCGTGCCCTGGAAGCCGAGCAGCACTTCCTCGAGCAGCTCGAGGGTCTCCACATCGAGATCGTTGGTCGGTTCGTCCAGCACCAGCAGGTTGGCCGGCTTACTGAACAGCTTGGCGAGCAAGAGCCGTGCCCGCTCCCCACCAGACAGCGCCTTGACTGGCGTGCGCGCCCGTTGCGGGCTGAACAGGAAGTCGCCGAGATAGCTCAGCACATGGCGATTCTGGCCATCGATGCTGATGAACTCGCGCCCTTCGGCGAGATTGTCCACCACAGTCTTCTCCAGCTCCAGCTGGTGACGCAATTGGTCGAAATACGCCACTTCCAGCTTGGTGCCGAACTCGATCACGCCGCTGCTGGGTTGCAGCTCGCCCAGCAGCAGCTTGAGCAGGGTGGTCTTGCCGGTGCCGTTGGCACCGAGCAGCCCGATGCGGTCGCCGCGCTGAATAACGATGGAGAAGTCACGAATCAGCGGCTCGCCACCTGGATGGGCGAAGCTGATGTGCTCGGCGACAACCACCTGCTTGCCCGATTTTTCCGCGACTTCCACTTGGAAGCTGGCCTTGCCCTGCCGATCACGCCGCTCGCCGCGCTCGGCACGCAGCGCCTTGAGCGCACGCACCCGGCCTTCGTTGCGGGTGCGCCGAGCCTTGATGCCCTGGCGAATCCAGACCTCTTCCTGAGCGAGCTTCTTGTCGAACAGCGCGTTGGCGGTTTCCTCGGCGGCAAGCTGCTGTTCCTTGTGCACCAGGAAGCTGGCGTAATCGCCGTTCCAGTCGATCAGGTGGCCGCGGTCCAGCTCCAGAATGCGGGTGGCGAGGTTCTGCAGGAAAGCACGATCGTGGGTGATGAACAGCACGGCACCGTTGAAGCCGGTCAGCGCCTCTTCCAACCAGGCGATGGCACCGATGTCCAGATGGTTGGTGGGCTCGTCGAGCAGCAGCAGGTCGGGCTCGGACACCAGCGCCTGCGCCAGCAGCACGCGGCGGCGCCAGCCACCGGACAGCTCGGCCAGAGTCCGGTCAGCCGGCAGCTGCAGGCGGCTCAGCGTACTCTCCACCAGCTGCTGCAGGCGCCAGCCATCCTTGGCTTCCAGTGCCTGCTGCACATGCATGAGCTTGTCCAGGTCGTCCTGATCCTGAATGTTCATGCTCAGATGATGGTACTCGGCGAGCAGCTCACCCACGCCCGCCAGCCCCTCGGCGACCACGTCGAAAACCGTGCGGTCGTCGGCGCGCGGGAGTTCCTGCGGTAGCTCGCCGATCTTCAGCCCCGGCGCGCGCCAGATCTCGCCGTCATCTGCCGAGCGGTCGCCCTTGACCAGGCGCAGCATGCTGGATTTGCCCGTCCCGTTGCGGCCGATGATGCAGACCCGCTCGCCCCGCGCGATCTGCCAGGACACGCCATCGAGCAGCGGCGTGGTGCCGTACGCGAGAGATACATCGGTGAACTTGAGCAGGGTCATGACTACCTCCGGAAAACAGGGCGCGCATTCTAGCAGATGCCGCTCGCTGGGCCCCGATCACATTGGCTGCTCCCCCCTTCGACGACGCGTGTGCACCCCTCAGCGAAACGGCGATTTCGCTGTTTGGAGGCTACGCTCGTCGGAAGTCCGCCATTGTTTGTTTCCAGAGCTTAAACCGCGTTTAACTGGCCGATCCGGCACGCTAAGCTAGTTGCTGCAGCAGGCCGTTCCTGAGCCCCCCCCCCAGCACAGCACGCCGCCTGTTATCCGAAGCCCCCGTTTTACGGATGTACCATGCGCGGCCGACTCTCCAGTTTGTGTTTCTGCCTGTTCGTTGCAACTCTTGGCCTGGACGCGTCCGCCGCCACCCTCAGCCAGCAGCGCCAGTATTACGATGAGGCCAAGCAGGCCCTGGCCAAAGGCGACAGTGGACCCTATCGCCGTCACCTCAATTCCCTGCGCGACTATCCCCTGACGCCGTACCTCGCCTACGACGAGCTGACCAACCGCCTCAAGAGCGCCAGCAATCAGGAAGTCGAGAAATTCCTTGCCGAGCACGGCGACCTGCCGCAGATCAGCTGGATGAAGCTGCGCTGGCTGCGGCTGCTGGCCGCCCGCGGCGACTGGCAGACCTACGTCCGCCACTACGACCCAAAGATGAACTTCACGGAACTGGACTGTCTGTTCGCCGGATACCAGCTGCGCAACGACCTGCCGGGCGCCGACGCTGCCGTGGAGCGTCTCTGGCTGGTCGGCAAGTCCCAGCACAACTCCTGCGACCCGGTGTTCGAGCTCTGGCAGGCCAAGGGACTGC
This sequence comes from Stutzerimonas sp. R40042, assembly GCF_026642215.1. Taxonomy (NCBI): domain Bacteria; kingdom Pseudomonadati; phylum Pseudomonadota; class Gammaproteobacteria; order Pseudomonadales; family Pseudomonadaceae; genus Stutzerimonas; species Stutzerimonas sp. R40042. Next base: position 2,828,395 of record NZ_CP113258.1, read on the forward strand.
TGACCGAGGAGCGGCGCTGGAAGCGCACCAAGCTCGCGGTCGAGAGTGGCAACTACGGCGTCGCCAGCTATCTGGTCAAGCGGCTGCCGACGTTGCAGGCGCAAGGCCAGTTGATGATCGATGTCGCGCAGAAACCGCAGATGCTTCGCCAGCCGGAACGTTTCGCCTCGACCAGCGCGGCCATGGCCGATGTCGTCTCGATCGGCCTGCGTCGGCTGGCGCGACAGGACCCGGAACAGGCGCTGAACCTGCTCGACAGTTATGCGCGTCGCTTCGCCTTCTCGAGCGACGAGAAGGTCGCGATCGCCCGGCAGGTCGGACTGACGCTCGCCAAGCGCTTCGATAGCCGCGCCCTGAAGGTCATGGCCGAGTACGATCCCGAGCTTCGCGACAATACCGTCAGCGAATGGCGTGCACGCCTGCTCCTGCGCCTGGGACAGTGGGACGAAGCCTACCGGCTGACTCAACGCTTCCCCGACGAACTGGCCAACACCAATCGCTGGCGTTACTGGCAGGCGCGTAGCCTGCAACTCGCCAAGCCGGAGAGCAAGCAGACTGCCCTGCTCTACAAGCCGGTGGCACAGGAGCGCGACTTCTACGGTTTCCTCTCGGCCGATCGCATCCAGGCGCCTTACAAACTCAACCACCAGCCGCTGGCGCTCGACGCTAAAGTCGTGCAGAAGGTACGCAACACCGCAGGCATCCGCCGCGCGCTGGAGTTTCACGATCGCGGCCAGATCGTCGATGGCCGTCGCGAGTGGTATCACGTCAGCCGACTGTTCAGTCGCGACGAACTGGTGGCCCAGGCGCGGCTTGCCTATGAAAAGGAATGGTATTTCCCGGCCATTCGCACCATCAGCCAGGCCCAGTACTGGGACGACCTGGACATCCGCTTCCCCATGGCTCATCGCAGCGCGCTGGTCCAGGCCGCCCGGACCCGGCAGATTCATCCGAGCTGGGCGTTCGCCATCACCCGCCAGGAAAGCGCATTCATGTCCGATGCGCGCTCGCACGTCGGCGCCACCGGCCTGATGCAACTGATGCCCGCCACAGCCAAGGAGACCGCCAGGCGTTTCGGCATCCCGCTGGCCTCAACCCAGCAGGTGCTCAATCCGCACACCAACATCCAGCTGGGCACCGCCTACCTGAGTCAGATCTACGGCCAGTTCAACGGCAACCGCGTCCTGGCTTCGGCGGCATACAACGCCGGACCCGGGCGTGTCCGACAATGGCTGCGTAACGCCGAACATCTGTCGTTCGATGTCTGGGTGGAAAACATCCCGTTCGACGAAACCCGCCAATACGTGCAGAACGTGCTGACCTACTCGGTGATCTACGGACAGAAGCTGAACTCACCACAGCCACTGGTGGAATGGCACGAACGCTTCTTCGAGTCGCAATGAGCGAGCAGGCCTGCGCTGCAACGCAGCTCAGGCGTGCTACTCCAGCACCTCCAGCGGCATGCCGACCGCCAGCTCGCCACAGCCCTCGGCGATCAGGTTCTGCCCGAAGAAGACGCCACCCGGCCCCTTGCGATAGCTCAACAGCGTGGTCAGCGGTTCCCGATCGGCCGCCCGCTCGGCGGTCAGCGGGTCGAGGGTGGGGATGACGCATCGCGAGCAGGGCTTGACCACGCGAAACGTGAGAGCACCGATGCGAATGCGCTTCCAGCGGTCCTCGGCATAGGGCTCGGCACCGCTGACCACCAGGTTCGGCCGAAAACGCAGCATCTCCAGCGATCGGCCGACGCGGCGGCTCAGATCGTCGAGTGACGCCTGTCCGATCAGCAAAAAAGGAAAACCATCACTGAACGCCGTGCGCTCGCCCAGCCGCGCGTAATCCAGATCGACCTGGATGCCATCGTCGATAGGCAGATGCACCAGCCGACAGGCCTGGCCAAGCGCTTCTGACAGCCAGGTCGCCGCGGCCTCGCCGGCATCGGGGACCACCGGATTGGAGTTCCAGATCTGTACACAGCGCAGCGTCGTATCGTCCGGCACCGGCACGAGCAACTCCGGCATTCCCGGCGCGCCCAGACGCAGGGTCATTTCGTTCTGCCAGTGCGCTTGCAGCAGTGCCATGCGTGGCACCGCGCGCTGCGTCAGGAACCGACCAGTCCCGGCCGCGACGACCATCCAGCGGCGATCACCGAGCAGACCCAGAGCATCGCTCGGGCACTGCTGCAACGCTTCGCCAGCGGCAGATTTCAGAGGAAAGCGATAAAGCGAGGAGAGATGCATGCTGCGCCTCCTGGGCCAAAGCACAGCAGCATACAGGGCAGCCCGGCGGATTTCAGCCGCCGGGCCGGTGTCGATCGGTCAGGCGTCTTTGCCCTGCTGCAAGCGATCCTGAATGACGTCAACGAGCTTTTCCGGCTGGAACTTGGAAAGGAAGTTGTCACAACCAACCTTCTGCACCATCGCCAGGTTGAAGCTGCCGGACAGCGAGGTATGCAGCACTACGTAGAGATCGCGCAGGCGCGGATCGTGGCGAATCTCGGTGGTCAGCCGGTAGCCGTCCATCTCCGGCATCTCGGCGTCGGTGAAGACCATCAGCAGCTTGTCGGTCAGCACCTCACCGGCGTCGGCCCAAGCCTTGAGCATGTTCAGGCCTTTCAGACCGTCACTGGCGGTGTGAACCTTCAGGCCGAGCTGGCTCAGGGTCTCGCGCAACTGCGCCAGGGCAACGGTGGAATCGTCCACACAGAGCACCTCACGGCCGCGAGCTCGTTCGAGAATAGGATCGGCCAGGCGCTCGGCGGAGATGCTGGTGTCGTAGGGCACGATTTCGGCCAGCACCTTCTCCACATCGATCACTTCCACCAGCTCGTCGTCGACCTTGGTGATGGAGGTCAGGTAATGCTGGCGGCCGGCGGTGCTCGGCGGCGGCATCACCTCATCCCAGTTCAGGTTGACGATACGGTCCACACCGCCGACCAGGAATGCCTGCACGGTGCGGTTGTATTCGGTGACGATGATGGTGCTGCGCTCATCCGGTACCAGCGGTCGCAGGCCGATGGCACGGGACAGGTCGATGACCGGCAGTGTCTGGCCGCGCAGATTGACCACGCCACAGACCGAGCCGTGTCGATGCGGCATGAGAGTCATCTTCGGTAGCTGGACGACTTCCTGCACCTTGAACACATTGATGGCGAACTTCTGCCGTCCACCGAGCCGGAACATGAGAATTTCCAAGCGATTCTGCCCCACCAGTCGGGTGCGCTGATCGACTGAATCGAGTATGCCGGCCATATCCAGGCTCCTTGGGAAAACATCGTAAAGCACATATCGGCCGTATCCGGCCTGGCTTTAAGCGCCAAGGACAATAATTCAGCCAGCCAACCGCAGCCCTCACGCCGGGCCGGCATCGGGGCGCACCAGCAGCGGCGAATCCGCCGGCAGGTGCATGCGCAACGCACCGGCGCGCACGCCGAAACGCAGAGTGGCGCCGGAAAACGGTTCGCCGTCGAGGTTGATGTCGATTGCCTTCGGCGCCTCGACGTTCAGCCAAGGGACGCGCGCGCTCACCGACACGGCATCGACGCCCAGCAGTCCCCCGCTGAGCAGGGTCCCCAGGGTGCCGACGGTATCCGCCGGGGCAGGCACGATGCACAGATCGAGCAGACCGTCATTGATGGTCGCCTGCGGACAGAGCAGCTGACCGCCGCCAGCCTGCCGACCATTGCCGATACCAAGGGCGAGGAAATCGCCTTCCCAGTCGAAACCCGGGCCGCTGAAGCGACCTCGCGCCGAATGGATTTCCGAAAAGCGGGTAAGGCCGGTCAGCAGATAGGCGCCGCCACCGAGGAAGCGCTTGAGCTCCTCGGACGTGCTGGCCGTGACCTGCGAACCGAAGCCGCCGGTGGCCATGTTGACGAATGGCTGGCCATCCATCTCGCCAACATCGACCGCCTGCGGCGGCTCATCCAGCAATGCCAGCGCCTCGAACGGATCGAGGGAAATGCCCGCAGCCCTGGCGAAGTCGTTGGCACTGCCGAGCGGCATCAGCGCCAGGCTGGCATCGGTGTTCGCCTCGAGCATCGCCTCGGTGACCTCACGCAACGTGCCGTCACCGCCTCCCGCGATCACGATCGGGTATCCGGCGGCTAGCGCCTCACGGACCAGCCGCTGTGCATCGCCCGCCTCCCATGTCACGCGTACCGCCAGCTCCCAGCCGAGCTCACGCTGCTGCCGTACAGCCTCACGCACCTCATCATTGAGCGCCTGTTTCCCATGCAATATCAGCAGCGCCTTGGCGTCGCTCATGACAGTAGTTCCCTTCGCAGATACACCGCTGCTTCAGACACGGCACAGGGGCCGAAGTTGTATGTGCCAAGCGCAGCGGTATTAATCCAAATGTTCGATCAATCGTGCCGCCGGTCAGCGGCCCAGCACCGCCACGCCAGCCCTGGCCCGCCTCCCGCCTTCGATAAAACCTTTGCAAAACAGCTGTTTGCGCCGCTCGAGTGAAAAGCGTCCTTTTTCTGGCAGCCGGCTGGCTAGTACTGAACTCATTCTGAGAGGCACGGTCGGAGCAGGAGTCCCGATCACGGTTGCGATGGCGGCCTGCTATCAACCCCCCGCGTACCGCGGCGATTAATTCGAGATTTGAGCCAGCTTTGAGCTGAGGATGGAGCCTTGTATGCGCGTACAGTCTGTTGGAACCCTTGAATATGCTCACCCGAGTTTCGTCGATTACTTCCTGGCCAGTGTCCGCCTGATCCATGGCCTGACAGCCATCCTGCCCGGCCTGTTGCTGCTGGCGTTTCTGGAGCTTCCCGCGACCGGTCCGTTCAGTGCCTTTCTCGGGTTCTTCGCGGTACTCAGCATCATCATCTTCCAGACGGTAGGCATCTATAGCGAAGAGGTGTTCAGCACACTGCTGCGCTTCCGCGTGATGTTCGTCGCCTGGGCGGCGGCCTTCAGCTTCCTCATCTTCATGCACCAGGGCATGGGACTGTTCAGCTACCTGAACGCCCAGCACCTGGCGTTCTGGTTCTTCACCAGCGCCGTCCTGTTCGGCGCCGAGCGCCTGGCTATGCTCGCGCTGTTCCGCCGGCTGATGGCCCGCGGCATGTTCCTGCAGAACGCGGTGATCCTCGGCGGTACGGAGAACGGCATGCGCGTTGCGGAATACCTGCAGCACAACCGCGACATCCGCACCGGTGTGCTCGGTTTCATCGATGATCGCCTGGAGCGCCTGCCAAACCAGCTCGCCAATCTGCCACTGCTGGGCAACACCCGCGACCTCGAACAGATGATTCGTGAAGAGAAGGTCACCCAGGTGCTGGTCGCCCTTCCCTGGTTTGCCGACAGCCGCATCGGCCAGCTGATCGCCGAGCTTCGCAAGCTGCCGGTCAACGTCCTGCTGGTGCCGGACATGGTCGCCTTCCGTCACGCCGACAAGCGCATCACCGAGGTCGGCGGCCTGCCGACGCTGATCGCCTCCGATCTGCCGCTGCGTGGCTGGTCGCCGTTCTTCAAGCGTCTGGAAGACATCGTCATCTCCAGCATTGCGCTGCTCGCCGCAGCCCCGGTCATGCTGCTGATCGCTCTGGCCATCAAGCTCGATTCGCCCGGTCCGGTGCTGTTCAAGCAGAAACGCTACGGCTACAACAACCGCCTCATCGAGGTTTTCAAGTTCCGCTCGATGTACCACGAAAAATCCGATGCCAATGCCGACCGCCAGACCACGCGCGGCGACGACCGCATCACCCGCGTCGGTCGCTTCATCCGCAAGACCAGCCTGGACGAGCTGCCGCAACTGCTGAACGTCTTCCTCGGCAGCATGTCCATGGTCGGCCCACGCCCCCATGCGACCGCGACCAAGGCCGCCGGCGTGCTGTTCGAAGACGCCGTGGCCGAGTACTCGGCACGCCACCGGGTCAAGCCGGGCATCACTGGCTGGGCCCAGATCAACGGCTATCGTGGCGAAACCGACACCCTGGAGAAGATCGAGAAGCGGGTCGAGTTCGACCTCGACTATATCGAGCGCTGGTCGGTCTGGTTCGACCTCTACATCCTCGTACGCACCCCGCCAGCCCTGCTGCTCAACAAGGACGTGTACTGATCGGCGAGCGCACCCGCGCAGCGCTGAAAAGACTGGAACAAGTCACGTTCAAGGCGCGTGACAGGACGGAACTAATGATGCTCCCAAAAATCTCATTTTCGTTCACCCCGGGGGGTTTCCCGGAGGCTGCGAATACGCGGCCGCGAGGGTGAACAGCATGTTCAAGAACATCTTGATCGTCTGTGTCGGAAACATCTGCCGAAGCCCCACGGCCGAGGCGTTGTTCCTGCACAGACTCGGCGACCAGGGCCTGACGATCAGTTCGGCAGGCATTGGTGCACTAGTAGGTAACCCCATGGACAAAACCGCTCATGAAGTATTGCAGGATCATGGACTGGAATTTCCGGCCCACTGCGCGCGCCAGGTCGACAGCCACATGTTGCACGAGGCGGACCTGATCCTGGCAATGGAGCATAGCCATATACAGCATCTTCGCCAGATCGCACCCGAGGTGCATGGCAAAACGTTTCTCATCGGCAAATGGCAAGACGATCTGGAGATTCCGGACCCCTACCGTCAATCCAAACCCGCTTTTGAACACGTCCACAATCTCCTGACGAAATCCGTCGAGAGCTGGCTTCCTTACCTGAAATGAAGAAGGAACTTCGATGACAACCATGCCCCGCCCAATCTATGAAACCAAAGAGGACAAGGACATCGATCTGGCCCACCTCTTTGACACCTTCATCAACAACCGCGTGCTCATCCTCGGGATCACTGGCTTCTTCGCCGCGCTCGGGATCGCCTATGCGCTGCTCGCGACGCCGGTTTACCTGGCCAGCGCGATGATCCAGATCGAGCCCAAGAACGGGTTGCCGAGCCTGACCGACGTGGTCAACACCAACCCGCCGGTTTCGCCCGCACAGACGGAAATCGCCCTGCTCAAGTCGCGCTCGGTGGTGGGTGGCGCGGTGAGCAACCTGAACCTCGACATCATCATCAAGCCGCATCACTTCCCGATCATTGGCGGTTTCATGGCGCGCCGTTTCGAGCCGAGCGAGGAAGGCGAGCTGGGCTGGCATCCGGCCGGGCTGGGCGGCTACGCCTGGGGTGGCGAGACACTTAAGGTCACTCAGCTGGAAGTGCCGGACAAGATGCACGGCAAGGAGCTGACCCTGGAGGCGGCCGAGAACAACGGTTTCATCCTGCGTGACGAAGATGGCGAAGTGCTCATCCAGGGCATCGTTGGCGAGCCGGTCGAGAACGAAGACTATCGGGCTACCGTGGCCGAGCTGAACGCACGCCCCGGCACCACCTTCACCGTGATCAAGAACCGGACCTACAACACCACCGAGAGCTATCAGCAGCGTCTCTCGGCCGCCGAGCGCGGCAAGCAGTCCGGCATCGTCAACGTGACGCTCGAGGATCAGGACCCGGCCCATGCCATTCGTGTGCTGGAGGAAGTCGCCAACCTCTATGTCGAGCAGAACGTTGCACGCAATGCCGCCGAAGCCACGCAGAGCCTGGAATTCCTCAACGAGCAAGTTCCAGCGGTACGCAAGAAGCTGGAAGCCGCACAGACCGCTCTTAACAAGTACCAGACCGGGTCCGGCTCGGTGGACATCACCGCCGAGACCCAGTCGGTGCTCGACCGCATCGTCGATCTGGAAAAGCAGATCTCCGAGCAGAACCTCAAGCGCACCGAGATGGAGCGCCGCTTCACCCGTCAGCACCCGAACTTCCAGGCACTGATGAACCAGATCAACCAGCTGCAGATGCAGAAGGAAGAGCTGGAGAAGCAGATCGGCACCCTGCCCTCCACCCAGCAGGAGCTGCTGCGCCTGAACCGTGATGTCGAGGTCTCCTCGGAAACCTATTCGATGCTGCTGAACAAGACCCAGGAGCTGGACATCATTCGCGCCGGCACCGTGGGCAACGTGCGCATCATCGACCATGCCGCAGCTGACCTGGAGAACCCGGTCAAGCCGAACAAGCCGCTAGTGGTGATCGTCTTCACCCTGCTCGGCGCCCTGCTCGCCACGGCCTTCGTCTACGTACGTGAAGCCCTGAAGCGCGGCGTGGAGAATCCGGAAGACATCGAGCGTACCGGCACCCCGGTGTATGCCTCGATTCCGTTCACCGACAAGCAGGCCGCGCTGGAAAAACGCCTGGCCAACTTCAAGCGGGACAAGAGCACCGCCTCCTACCTGCTGACCATCAACGAGCCCGCCGACCTGGCCACCGAAGCGATGCGCAGCCTGCGTACCAGCCTGCACTTCGCCATGATCGAGGCCAAGAACAACGTGCTGATGATCACCGGCCCGAGCCCGGCGGTGGGCAAGTCGTTCGTCACCACCAACCTGGCAGCCGTGGTCGCGCAGTCCGGCAAGCGCGTGCTGCTGATCGACGCCGACATGCGCAAGGGCTACCTGCACAAGGTCATGCGTTGCGATGGCGACAAGGGTCTGTCGGACATCCTCTCCGGCCGCATCACCCTGTTCGATGCCATCCAGAAGACCCAGCTCAACAACCTGCATGTGATCACCCATGGCCAGCTGCCGCCGAACCCGTCGGAACTGCTGATGCACGAGAACTTCTCGCGCTTCGTCAAGGAGATCAGCCACATGTACGACCTGGTGATCTTCGATACCCCGCCGATCCTGGCCGTCACCGACGCCGCTCTGGTCGGCAGCCAAGCCGGCACCACGCTGATGGTCACCCGCTATGGCCTCAACGGCCTGAAGGAAATCGAAGCGGCCAAGCGTCGTCTCGAGCAGAACGGCCTGCTGGTCAAGGGCGTGATATTCAACGCCGTGGTACGCAAGGCCTCCACCTATGGCGAGTACGGCTACTACCAGTACGAATACGCCAGCACCAAATAACAGGTGAGCCGCATGGCGACGGTTATCCCGTCGCCATGCCAAACCCACCGGTTCGCATTCTTCCTCTGCCTTTGCAACTGACCAAGCGCGTCAGTAGACGTTTTTTTGCCTGAAGATAGGTGCTAGCTAATGACCAGACACCCCAACCGGCCCGCCAGACGTTCTACGCGACTGGCCCTGGGATTGACGGCCGCGCTGTCGGCCATGGGCGTCTGCGCCGCCGATTGGCCGAAGGGCGATGACGGCCTCGCGTTATTGGGGGTCAACCTGTCCGGTGCCGGCTTCGCGCCCCATATCACCCCCGGAAAGAACGGTACCCATTACTTCTATCCGGAAAAGAAGCACTTCAAGTACTACGCCGATCAGGGGATCAAACTGATCCGTTTCCCCTTCATCTGGGAGCGGGTTCAACATTCCCTGGACGATGGATTGAACTTCGACCAGATCCGGTTGTTGAAGAAGACCCTGGATCTGGCCGCGATGAATGGCCAGAAGGTCATTCTCGATATGCACAACTACGGTCGTTACCACGGCGAGCTGATCGGCTCGAGCAAGGTGCCTTACGAAGCCTACGCATCGGTGTGGCGCGAACTGGCCAAGCGCTTCAAGGGTCACCGCGGCCTGCTCGGCTACGACATCATGAACGAGCCGCACGGCACCGTCGGCCTCTGGCCAGGCGCGGCGCAGGCCGCGGTCGATGCGATTCGCGAAGTCGATGATCAGACGCTGATCTTCGTCGAGGGCGAGCGCTGGTCGAGTGCCTATCACTGGCCGCTGGTGAACGCCAACTTCCTGATCAACGACCCGGCCGAGCGCATCGTCTACGAAGCCCACCTGTACTTCGATCAGGACTTTTCCGGCAAGTACATGGCGCAGACCAGCCGCGACATCGACCCGATGATCGGCGTCGAGCGCGCTCGCCCCTTTATCGAGTGGCTGAAGAAACACGGCCAGCAAGGCTTCCTCGGCGAATACGGCATTCCCGACGACCTGCCCGAAGCGGCGGTCGCCATGGACAACCTGCTCGCCTACCTCAATGACAACTGCGTACCCAGCGCCTACTGGGCCGGCGGCCCCGGCTGGGGCACCTACAAGCTTGCAATCGAGCCGCGCAAGGGCGAGGACCGTCCTCAGATGGAGCTCATGCGCAAACACCTGGCGAACGACTGCACTGCCATTGGCCCTACACCCGCGCACACCGCTGACTGATTCTGGAGTGACTCGAACATGAAATTCGGACTGCTATGGCACTCGTTCTCATCCGGCAACCTCGGGGTTGGCGCCCTGAGCATTTCCAACATGCTGCTGATCGACGAGGCCGCGCGTAAATGCGGGATCACCCCGGAGTTCCTGATCATCGGTTCGTCCGGCCCCTGCGACTACCCGCCGTCCACCGAGCGTTTCAAGTACGAATTCATCGAGTTCAACGAGAAGGCGCTGCTGAAGAATCCCCACGGCCTTTACCAGGCGATCAGCTCCTGTGATGCGGTCTTCGATATCGGCGAAGGCGACAGCTTCTCCGACATCTACGGGGCCAAGCGCCTGATCAAGCTGCTGGTCAGCAAGGGCATGGCGCTGGGCGGTCGCGTGCCGCTGATCCTCTCGCCGCAGACCATCGGCCCGTTCAAGTCGGACTGGGGCACCAAGGCTTCGGCCTGGGCGATGAAGAAGAGCACCATGGTGTTCGCCCGCGACCACCAGTCGTTCGACGTCCTCAAGCAGCTGAACATCCCCAATCGCGACGAAGTCATCGACGTCGCCTTCGCCCTGCCCTTCGAGCGCCAGAGCGAACAGCGCGATCCGAGCAAGCTGGCTGTCGGCCTCAGCGTCTCGGCACTGCTGCATCACGGCGGATACGAAGGCACGGCCAATCAGTTCGGCCTGCGTGCCGACTACAAGTCGCTGACCGACCGGCTGATCCGCACGCTGCTCGAACGCGGCCATGAAGTACATCTGGTACCCCACGTGATCCCGATCGGCTTCCCGGCCGAGGACGACTACACCGTGTCCCAGCAACTGCAGCAGCAGTATCCCGAGCTGAAGCTGGCGCCACGCTTCAAGGGGCCGATCGAGGCCAAGTCCTACATCAGCGGCATGGACTTCTTCGTCGGCGCACGCATGCACGCGACCATCGGCGCGTTCTCCGCCGGCGTACCGGTCGTGCCGCTGGCCTACAGCCGCAAGTTCGCCGGGCTCTATCAGTCGCTCGACTACCACCGTGTGGTGGACCTCAAGACCGAGGATACCGAGAGCGCACTGGAACTGGTTCTGTCGCACCTGGACAACCGTGAACAGCTCAAGACTGAAGTCGCCGCCAGCGGTGCGATCATCCGCCGCAAGCTGGACGCCTACAGCGTGGCGCTGGAACAGATCCTCGCCAGCCTGCACCAGCCCCAGGCCGCGTATCAGAGATAATCATGCGCGATCACGCCCTGATGGGGGTTACCACGGCGGCTCGCACCGCCGTGCAGCTCGGCACCCTGCTGATCCTCGCGCGAACGCTGGGGCCGAGCGATTTCGGCTTCATTTCGATCGTGATCACCTGGTCGACCATCGTCGCCCTGGTGACCGACTACGGCTTCGGCATGCGCGCGCTGCGCGACATCGGCGCCGAACGCCATCGCGCGGGCGAGATCATGTCCGCCAGCCTGGCGGCGAAGTCCGTCCTGGTAGGGCCGGCCTGCATCGTGCTGCTGCCGATCATCCTGTTCGTCCTCGACCTGCACACCACCGAGCGCTTTGCCGCGGTGTTGTTCCTGCTCGGCACCCTGGCCTCGTCCTACGGCGACCTCGGCCTGACGGTGTTTCGCAGCATCGGCCAGTTCCATCGCGAAACGAAGATCGTGGCCGCGACGGCACTGGTGCACTTCATCCTGATCGGCGCCGCGATCCTGCTGCGCAACGACGTACTGGCCATCGGCCTCGCTTTCCTGGTTTCGCGCCTGATCTACGCCACCTTCGCCCTGCACGCGCTGTCGAAGATCCTCGAACTGGGCGGCATCCTGCGCAACTCCTGGCAGGTGCTGGGCGAGCGTTTCAGATCCTCCACCAGCTTCGCGGTGGACAGCGGCGCGACCAACATCTTCGCCCAGCTCGACGTCATCCTGGTCAACCACCTCGCCGGGCGCGAAGCGGCGGGCATCTACTTCGCCGGCTCGCGGCTGATCCAGGGCGCGGTGCCGTTCAGCGTGCTGCTGGCCAGCGTGCACATCCCGCGCTTCGCCTACCAGCTGCACAACAAGACCGCCGGGCTGGCCCGCTACGGCCTGCGCATCCTTGGCGAATACGCCGGCATGGGACTGATCTTCGCCCTGGCGTTCTTCTTCATCGGCCCGCTGTTCACCGACTACTTCCTCGGCGCCGAGTACGCCGAGCTGAACACCCTTTGGCTGGCTTTCGCCTGCTTCACCGCGGCGCGCTTCATCGCCGCCGGCCTGGGTGTGCAGCTGATGGCCATGGGCACGGGCTTCTTGCGTACCTTCGGGATCATCGCCTCGGGCGTGATCACGGTGCTCTGTTACTGGATTTTCATTCCGTCGCACGGAATACAGGCGGCCCCCTGGGTGTCCACTCTGGGCATGGTCGTCCTGACAGTTATCTACGGTTATGCGGTGCTCGCCATCTACCGCAAGCGGCGCCAGCCCGCATGACCGGACTCGTCAAATACTGCCGGTCACGCCATGCGCTCGACCGGCCGCTCAAGGGAAGGCAGGTATGAAAGCTCTACTGAACCGCGTACTGAACAACGACCTGTGCAGTGGCTGCGGCATGTGCAGCTCGGTCGCCGAGGACGATGCCATCAAGATTCGCCTGACCGGTGATGGTTATCACCGCCCGGTGCTCAACAGCCAGTACCAGGACAAGCCGGTGGCCAGCGAACAGACCAGCGCGGCCTTCGCCAAGTCCTGCCCGGCACTGAACCTGGACATCCGCCCGTACAAGTCGGCGAACTATCACCCGATCTGGGGCGAGATTCTCGACACGCTCAAGGGCTACGCCGCTGATGACGAGATCCGCCAGGCCGGCTCCTCCGGCGGCGTGATCTCTGCCCTGGCGCAGTACTGTCTGGAACACAAGCTGGTCGATGGCGTGATCCAGATCCAGGCTTCGACCACCGATCCGCTGGAGAACGTCGCGACCATCAGCCGCTCGCGGCAAAACGTCATCGCCTCCTCCGGCTCGCGCTATGCGCCGGCCAGCCCGGGTGAAGCGCTGAAATGGGTCGCCATGTCCACCGAGAAATACCTGTTCATCGGCAAGCCCTGCGACGTGGCCGCGGTGCGCCAGATGCAGCAACACAACCCGCGGCTGAAGGAAAACATTCCCTACATCGTCTCCTTCATGTGCGCCGGCACGCCGAGCCTGCAGGGCACCGAGCAGGTGCTGGACAAACTGGAAGTCGAGCGCGAGGACGTCACCGCCTTCCGGTACCGCGGTGACGGCTGGCCGGGGCTGACCAAGGCCACGCTGAAGAACGGCGACGAGCGCACCATGACCTACAACGACTCCTGGGGAAAGGTGCTCAACCGGCACCTGCAGACCCGCTGCAAGATCTGCCCGGACGGGATCGGTGAGTTCGCCGACATCGTCTGCGCCGATGGCTGGGAAGGCGACGAGAAAGGCTATCCGTCGTTCGAGGAGCGCGAGGGCAACTCGCTGATTCTGGTACGCACTGCAAAAGGTCGCGAACTTTTTCGCAACGCGGAGGCTGCCGGCGTTGTCAAAGCCGAGGCTTTCGATACCGGCAGCATCTTTGCCATCCAGCCGTTTCAGTACTACCGCCGCACGACGATCCTGCCGCGGTTGCTGGCAATGAAGCTGCTGATGCTCAAGACCCCGGCGTACAAAGGCTTCGAGCTTGGCAAAGGGGCAAGGGAAATCGGGTTCTACCAGAGCTTCAAGGCGTTCACCGGCCTGCTGGTGCGGCGCAAGAAGATCAAGAAGCGAGCGCTGGAGACGGCATGAAAGGCCGTAGCGCTCAGGGAACCAACACCTAAGGACTCAGGTTGATGACGAATTTCACCTCACGCTTCTTCTTTTTTCCGCTGCTGATCCTGGCGATCGTGTTGCATTTTTCCGTGTTCGGTGACAGCCCGCACAACCCCTACGGCATCAAGGGGCTGAACGAGGCGTATCTCGCGGTCTGCATCATCTTCACCATTTTGCTGTTGCTGGCCTCGGCGGAAGACGCCCCGCGTGAGTTTCGCATCCTGATGTACTACTGCCTGTACAGCACAGTGGTCTTCCTGCTGATGCCGGCGGTCTTCGCCTACTTCACCTATGGCCAACCGATCGTCTTCGGACTCATCGAAGAGCGAAGGGTACTGTTCTGCCTGGGCTTCGCGCCCCTGTTGTTCCTCGGCAAACGTGTCAGCACCCTGCAGTTCGAGCGCGCCCTGCTCTATGCGGCACTGGCCGCTGCGTTCTTCTCCTGGTGCTTCAAGTTCGGTGTGATTCCCGACATGCGCCCGGAAGTTCGTTCGGATGACCGCCCGGACCGCTCGTCGATCGGCCCTTACCTGCTCTGCCTGGGCTACTTCTACTGCATCCAGATCTGGTCGAAGGGCGCCTCGCCCATTAACGGCGCTGCTCGCAGCAAGACCTTCTACCTTGTGATCGCCGCACTTTTGCTGCTGACGCTGGTGTTCGCCACCCAGACCCGCCAGCTGATCGTGCTGTGCCTGGCCTTCACCCTGTTCTGCCTGCGCGCCAAGGCAGTCATCTGGGCCGCCTCGCTGGCGATTCTGCTATCGCCCTTCTATTTCTATCCGAGCCTGCTGGAGATTCTCGGCCTCAACGTCGAGTTCTATGACAGCTCCCTGGAAAGTGTGGAAGACGGCGCTCGCTCCCATACCATCGCCGCGATCTTCGCTCACCTCGACCAGGTCAACTGGCTGCCCAGCGGTTCGCTATCGCTGATGTGGCAGGACGGCTTCATTCCCTATTTCGGAGAGCATTTCTTCCTCTCCGACGTCGGCATCATCGGCACGCTGTTCCGCTTCGGCTTCCTCACCTTCCTGATCGTACCGATGACGCTGTTCGTCTATCACCGCATTGCCAAGAACATCGCCAGCGACATGACCTTCATCTACGCGACCATGCTGGCGTTCTTCGTCATCTGGCCGCTCAACGGCTTCTTCGAATACGGCCAACCGGTTTTCGCATTGCTGTTCGTCATTCATGCCCTAAGGGCCCGTCATCTTCGCAGCCAGGAACGTATCCATGAACGTCGCGCTTATCCTCAACTACAAGGCAGCTACTGAAACCATCAGTTGCGTTGAGAGCCTGCTCGCTCATTGCCCGGCTCTCGACCATGTGGTGGTCATCGACAACGACTCCCAGGACGGCTCCGTGGTGGCGTTCCACCAGTGGCTGGAGGCACAGCCACGACACAACGTGACCGTACTGGCCAACCCGGAAAACAACGGCTACGCCGGTGGCAACAACTACGGGCTGCGCTGGGCGCTGGATAACCTGCCAGTGACCAATTTCTGGATCGTCAACAACGACACCTATGTCGACAGCGACGCGCTCTCTCCGCTGCTGGCGGCCTTGGCGGAGAACGACCGCCAGTTCGTCGGCTCGGTCATCCTCAGCGCCGATACCGGGCGCCTGGAGTGCTACGGCGGCGGCAAGCTCTACCCGCTGCTGGGCAAGGCCAAGCTACTGGGCAAGGACCAGTCGCTCGAAGCCATGGCAAACAACAGCGAGCAGCCCGACTACCTGATGGGCTGCAGCCTGGCGTTCTCGGCCAAGCTGATCGACCGCATCGGCATGATGGACGAGGCGTACTTCATGTACTCCGAGGAAGTCGACTGGCAGTTCCAGGCGAAGAAGAAAGGCGTGTCGATCCGCGTCGTGCCCGAGAGTCGCCTGTTCCATTACGGCTCGCTCAGCTCGGGCGGCCGTTCGGCCTTCTATCACTACTACCGCAATCGCGCGGCGACCCGTTTCAACAAGCGCTTTTACGGCCAGGGTTTCGCACTGGCGTCGGCCTGTTTCCTGTCGGCGATCACCGTCATCAAGGAGTACAACCACCCCAGCCTCGCCTGGTCCGGCATCAAGGGCGCATTCAAGGGAGTAACGATGAGTGTCTAACCAGACTAACCACGCGTTCGGTGTGAACTTCTATACCGGCAGCAAGGCAGCCCTACTGGACTGCATTCGCGAAGGGGTCAGGCAGCCCTACTCGTTCGTGGTGACACCCAACGTCGATCACCTGGCTCAGCTGCAGGACAACCCTGCCCTGCGCGAGGCCTACGCCAAGGCTCGCCTGCGCCTGTGCGACAGCCGGATCCTGCAGCCTTTGCTACAGCGGCTCGGCGTGCAGATCGAGGAAGTCATTCCCGGCAGCGACCTGACCATGGACCTGCTCGACTGGGCCAACCGCGAGCATCTGCGCATCGTACTGATCGGCGCCACCGAACAGGAATGCAGCAAATTGCGCGCGCTCTATCCTGGCATCACGGTGTACCACCATAACCCGCCCATGGGTTTCATCAACAAACCGGAAGAAGTGCAGCGAGCCCTGCAGTTCGTTCGCGAACACCCATCCGAACTGGTGTTCTATGCGGTCGGCGCACCGCGTCAGGAAATACTCGCCAGTTCCATCGAAGGTCACGAACGAACCGGCATGGGCTTCTGTATCGGCGCATCCATCTCGTTCGCCACCGGCAGTATTAAGCGTGCGCCTGTATGGATGCAGAACTGCAAACTCGAGTGGCTGCACAGGATGCTTTCCGAGCCCAAGCGATTGGTAAAACGTTACGCCCATGATGCGCTGTTCATAGTTCCGGCATTCATGCGGGAGAAGAGCTACCGGATGGACAAGGCCAAACCGGCCAAGCAGGACAGTTGAGTCATTCATCGAAAAAATGGCTGCAATTGCACTGAAACACGATGAACCCCGCCAGACCGGGACGGTCTATCCCTACTGTGAAAAGTGCGACGCGATGGCAATTCAACATCGAACTAACCACGCGCGTCGCGCGTCCCAGGCAGAAGGCAGCGGGGCTTACTCTCAACCGAATAAAGGATTAAACCCTGCCGAATTAAACCGCAGTCTTACTGCCAGGAGGAAAAGCAATAACGCTTCCGCGTAGCTGAAATAAAAAAGCTGCAGGAGATGAACATTCAGGAAGGAGAGAAACTTTGGCTACCGATCCGATTTGGTCGCTGAGGAGTGTGGAGTAATGACTCCGATCCTCTTGGAAAGGCGAAACAACAACTCGAATGCCTCAGGCAGAACAGTGAATCCAGCCGTCTCACTCTTTGAACAACAACCACTCCGTCAAGGATGAACAACCCATGAAACCATTTATTGCTCTTGCTTTTACTTCCGCACTGGTGCTGCAGGGTTGCGCCTTCGCCCCTGGCCAGTATCTCGATCCCGATGAGTTCAAGGACGGCGCCGAAGCCGAGCACGGCACGGTCCAGCTGATCCGCATCACGCCGGAGATGCTCAAGGGCGACCTGGCCTCTGACATGGGTACCTCCAGCAAGCAGGAACTGCTCAACTACAAGCCCAGCGCCTATCGTATCGGCGCCAATGACCTGCTCTACATAACCGTATGGGATCACCCGGAATTGACTGCACCCTCCGGCCCGCAGCAGCAGCTGGACGCCAACGGTCGTCTGGTGCGTCCTGACGGCACCCTCTTCTATCCGTACATCGGCAACGTCGAGGCCGCTGGCAAGACCATCGAAGAGCTGCGCGCCACCATCGCCCGTCGCCTGACCAACTACATCGACAGCCCACAGGTCGACGTCTCGATCCTGCGCTTCGGCAGCCAGCGTGTGGTGGTCTCCGGTGCGTTCGATACCGCCGGTGAAGTACCGATCACCACCGCGCCGATGACCATCACCCAGGCCATCGGCCAGGCCGGCGTGGACACCGAAACGGCCGACCTCACTGGCCTGACCCTCAAGCGTGACGGCCGCGAGTACATGCTCGATGTCGACTCGCTGAACCGTCCGGACTCCTGGCTGCATCAGGTTTACCTGAAGGACGGCGACCAGCTGCACCTGCCGTACAACGACCAGCGCAAGATCTACGTGTTGGGCGAGGTGAACCTGCCGCAGGCCCTGTCCTTCAAGGCCACCAGCATGAACCTGATGGATGCAGTGGGCACCGCTGGCGGCATTCGTCAGGAGACTGCCGATGGTGAGGCGCTGTACGTGATTCGTGGCGCGGAAGACATGATGACCGAGCCGGCCAAGGTCTTTCAGCTGAACGCCAAGTCGCCGACCGCCTTTGCCCTGGCCAAGCACTTCCCGCTGCAGCCGCAGGACGTCGTGTTCGTCGGGCCGGCCAACATCACCCGCTGGAACCGCTTCATCAGCCAGCTGCTGCCGTCGGCCAACGTCATCGGCATCGGTGCCGCAGCGGACTACAACTTGGGCCGCTAAGCTGCATCGCTTGATCGCCTGACGATCAGGCAAAAAAGAAGCCGCAGAGTCATCGCCGATGCTCTGCGGCTTTTTCGTATGTCAGCGACAGCCATTTCAACAAGCTGCCTGCAAGGCGATGCATCCAATGGCAACCGGATGCAAAGCCGCCATCGGCGGGGGCACTCGCCCCACCGCCCCCGCCAGTCCGCAGCGGCTGAGCAAGCACACGGGACTCACCCCGAACGAAAAACGGGCCTGCTACAACTCGGTAGCAGGCCCGTTTCGCTAAACGGTTTCGATGGCGTTAACGCACCGCCTCGAACAACCCGGCAGCGCCCATGCCACCGCCCACGCACATGGTCACTACGCCGTAACGCAGATTGCGCCGCTGCAGTTCGCGCACGATGTGCCCCGCCGTACGCGAGCCGGTCATGCCGAACGGATGGCCGATGGAGATCGAGCCGCCGTTGACGTTGTACTTCTCGTTATCGATGCCCAGCGCGTCGCGGCAGTACAGGCACTGCGAGGCAAAGGCCTCGTTGAGCTCCCACAGGTCGATGTCAGCGATCTGCAGCCCCTTGGCCTTGAGCAGACGCGGCACGGCATACACAGGGCCGATACCCATCTCTTCCGGTTCGCAACCGGCCACGGTGAAGCCACGGAAGAACGCACGCGGCTTGAGGCCAAGCTCGATGGCCTTGTCCAGGCTCATCACCAGCGTCATCGAGGCGCCGTCCGACAGTTGCGACGCGTTACCGGCGGTGACCGAACCATCCTCGGCGAAGGCCGGCTTGAGCCCGGCCAGGCTTTCCAGCGTGGTGTCCGGACGGTTGCAGTCGTCACGGTCGACCACGCCCTGGTGCAGCGTACGTTCGCCGGTGTTCTTGTCCTCGGTGAAGTACTGCACGTTCATCGGCACGATCTCGTCGCCGAACAGCCCGTCGGCCTGAGCGCGCGCGGTGCGCTGCTGGCTCTGCAGGGCATAGAGGTCCTGCTGCTCGCGGGTGACGTTGTAGCGCCGCGCCACCAGCTCGGCGGTCTGGCCCATGGTGTGGTAGATGCCTGGCACGCGCTCCTGGATGATCGGGTTGAACAGGTGATCGGTGTTGCGGCTCTTCAGCGTCAGGGTGATGGACTCGACCCCGCCGGCGACGATGATGTCGCTGCAGCCCGAGGCGATCTGGTTGGCCGCGACCGCGATGGCCTGCAGGCCCGACGAGCAGTAACGGTTCAGCGTCATCCCCGAGCAGGCGATGCCCAGGCGTGACAGCACGGCCACGTTGCGACCGATGTTGTAGCCCTGCGCACCTTCATTGGAGCCGGCACCGACGATGCAATCCTCGACCAGCGCCGGATCGAGGTCGTTGCGCGACAGCAGCGCATCGACGCAATGCGCCGCCATGTCGTCAGGACGGGTCATGTTGAACTTGCCGCGGAAGGACTTGGCCAGGCCGGTCCGCACGCTATCGACGATCACTACTTCACGCATGGGATACCTCAGTTATCGAGGCGGTCGCGGGGATGTTATGACGGCGCTGGGCGCACGGATTGTTCCACGACCGCTGGGTGGACGGTGATCCGAGCATAGTTCCGGCGTCGCGAGCGTGGCGACGACCATTCAGCAAGCATATGCACGGCCATCGCCTCGCTGGCCGGCAACCCTTTTGCGCAGGCTTGCCGGCAATCCCGAGGTGAGCGCATAGCGCCTGACCCGCGGCCTCGCAGATTCGCGGGCAAGTCAGCTTCCGCAGAGGCGTGGTGCGCCGGATCAGGGATCGTTCCTAACGCATAACAGGCAGCGGAATCACTCTTGCCCACAGGAACAATACGAACGACAGGAACAGGCCAGGTGAGGGAGCGGACCGCGAACAACCCACCGGCAGCTCCGCGGTCACAGGGTCGCGGTCAACGCCCCTTCTCGATCGCCGCCTCCAACGCCTCGTTCAACGTCCGCAGTACCTTCACCCTGGCGAAGCGCTTGTCGTTCGCCTCCACCAGCGTCCAGGGCGCGATCTCGGTACTGGTGCGGTCGACCATGTCCGCAACAGCGTGGCCGTACTCATCCCAGCGCTCGCGGTTGCGCCAGTCTTCATCGGTGATCTTGAAGCGCTTGAAGGCGGTCTCTTCTCGCTCCTTGAAGCGCTTGAGCTGGGTCTTCTTGTCGATGCTCAACCAGAACTTCACCAGCACCACATCCCCATCCACCAGCTGCTCCTCGAAATCATTGATTTCCGAATAGGCACGCAACCACTCGTCCGGCGTGCAGAAGCCTTCGACCCGCTCGACCAGCACACGCCCGTACCAGGAGCGGTCGAAAATGGTGAACTTGCCGCGCTCCGGCACGTTGCGCCAGAAGCGCCAGAGCCAGGGCTGTGCCAGCTCCTCGTCGGTGGGCGCGGCGATCTGCACGGTGCGGTAAAGGCGTGGGTCGAGCGCCCCGGTGACGCGCCGGATCGCACTGCCCTTGCCCGCCGCATCGTGTCCTTCGAACAGTGCGAGCACCCCGCGTTTGCGCAAGCGGCGGTCGCGCAGCAGTTGCGACAGGCGCGCCTGCTCCGTCACCAGCTGCTGCTGGTAATCGTCCTTGCTCAGCTTCTGTGACAGGTCGAGGCTGTCGAGCAGGCTCAGATGATCCAGATCGACCTGAAGCGGCGCCGAATGCGGCTGGGACATCGGTGCGGTGGGTTGCTCCGCGACCTCCAGCGCCGCTTGGAGCCCCTCAAGGATCACCCGCCCAACAGTCAGGCTGCGGTAACGCTCATCGGCCCCCTCGACCACGTACCAGGGGGCGAAATCCCGGCTGCTCAAACGCAGGATCTTCTCCCCGTGGCGCACGAACTTGTCGTAGGTCTTGGACTGCTGCCAGTCCAGCGGGCTGATGCGCCAGCTGTGCAAGGGGTCGTTCTTCAGCGAATCGAGTCTGGCGTTCATCCGGTCCTTGGACAGGTGCAGCCAGAACTTGAAGATCAGCGTGCCTTCGTCGCACAGCATCCGCTCCAGACGTTGCGCCCGTGCGACGGCGAGTTTGAGCTCGGCGCTGTCGATACGGCCATGCACCCGGTCCTCGAGCATCTTGCTGTACCAGTTGCCGAAGAAGATCCCGGTATGCCCTTTCGGCGGCAGCCGCCTCCAGAAACGCCAGGCCAGCGGACGGGCCAGTTCTTCGTCGCTCGGCACATCGAAACTGTCGACCCGAATCAGCCGCGGGTCCATCCATTCGTTCAGCAGCTTGATGGTCTCGCCCTTGCCCGCCCCCTCGATGCCATTGATCAGGATGAGCACTGGAAAACGCGCCTGCGCCTTGAGCCGATACTGCGCCTGCAGCAACGCCTCACGCAGCTCTGGCACCGCGGCGTCGTAGGTTTCCTTGTCGATGGCGTGACCGATTTCGGCTGATTCGAACATTACTGGCTCCGTCCCGGGTGATGCACTCAACCCTAGCAGGCAGACCGCGAAGATAGCGAGCCAGAAGCAGAGCTAGATCGATCTCCATTGATCCACGTCGGCGCTCGTCGCCTCACGCCCACGAGCGTTTTCACAAGGGATTACGGCACAATGGCGACCATGAACGACCTCCCCCCGATCCCGCGCTGCTGCACGCCGCCACTCGACCACTGGCCGCTGCCCCGGCCGCTGCCCGGCGTACAGCTGCTGAGTACGCGTTTCGACCCGACGTTGCTAGAACGCGACGATTTCCTGCGCTGGAACATTCCCGAACCCAAAGGCGTGAGCAAACGGCAGACCGAGTTTCTCGCCGGCCGTCTGTGCGCCCGCGAAGCACTGCATCGCCTGACTGGCTCGGCGCACGTGCCCACGGTCGGAGAGGACCGGGCGCCGCAATGGCCGGCCGGTACCGTCGGCTCCATCACCCACGGTGCAGGCTGGGCCGGCGTAGTGGTGGCGCGCCAGGAACAATGGTGCGGCCTGGGCCTGGACGTCGAGCGCCTGCTCACATGCGAACGGGCCGACCGCCTGGCCGGTGAAATTCTCACCGGCAGCGAGCTGGAGCTCTACGCGTGCCTGAGCGACAACGAGCGCGCACTATTGGTCACCCGCGCCTTCTCGCTCAAGGAGAGCCTGTTTAAAGCGCTGTACCCGCTAGTCAAACAGCGCTTCTATTTTCAGGATGCCGAAGTGCTGGACGTTAACGCAGACGGTATCGCTCGCCTGCGCCTGTTAATTGATCTATCGGAAGGCTGGCGCAACGGCGCAGAAGTCGACGGCCAGTTCGCGATCTTCGATGATTACCTGCTCAGCCTGATCGCCATCCCGGCAGAGCACCCGGCCGGCTGATTGTCCTTGCCACACATACATGGCGAGCGCCGGCCGGCCCTGGTAGGGGCTCGTGCCAGCGCCTGCGACCGAACCCTCGGCGCCACAGCGGGTCAACCAGACAGCCCAATTCACCGGCGCGCACGCCTATAATCGCGCCCTCAGAAATCGACACAGGTGCACCATGGCCAATCCATACCACGATCACAACCTGGCTCTGCTGGCCCATCTGCGCGGCATCCTGCTTGCCATGGGCGAAGCCGAACAGGTCTCGGAAGAAAGCCACGCGCTGTTCCTCGAGCGCTTCGACGAGCTGATCATGAATCTGCAGAACGTACCGGAAGAGCGCCACATGGGTCAGGACCTGATCTGCCAGGTCTTCCACCGCTACCCACAGATCGCCCACCTGGTTCCGCGCGACCTGCTCTGGTTCTTCGGCGGCGACTGCCTGCACTTCATGCCCGACGACGAAATCGCCGTCTTCCAGCAACTCGAAGAACGCCGCTATGAAGCCGAGCAGAACGACGAGCCCTTCGACTGGAATCTGGAAAAGCAGCTGCTGAGCATGCCGGACGAGGGCGCGCGGCACTGACGAGTCGGACGTTGGCGGTAAATCTGTAAGCGCTCAGCAAACCGAGCGTCGACGTTTCCGGAGACAGTGAGTCCAAGCCCGCCTAAGGTCTCGATGGCGGGCCAGACACTGCAAGAAAAAACACTCCGATTAGGCGTTGGCCCTCTACGGAGTTACCAGACTGGACGACCAGCAGAGCGCTATCCGGCGGCAGGCGCGTTATTCCAGCTCCACTCGCCGCTGCTGATAGATCAAGTCGACGATCTCACCCTCCGGCACGTAACCACTCACCACTTCGCGAAGCAGCTGCCGCACCTGCGGATAATCGTCGTTATCCACCGCTTTCAGCAGCTTTGCCAGCCGGTCCTTGAGTACATCCCAATCGAGATGCTCCTCATTGGCGCGCATGATCATTGGGTGCTCGGTGGCACTGACGTTGTCACCGATCAGCAGCTCCTCGTAAAGCTTTTCACCGGGTCGCAGGCCTGTGTACTCGATGGCGATGTCCCCGTGCGGACACTTCTCGGAACGCACGCTGAGACCGGATAGATGAATCAACTTCTCGGCCAGCTCAGCGATCTTCACCGGCTGGCCCATATCCAGCACGAACACGTCACCGCCCTGCCCCATCGAGCCCGCCTGAATCACCAGCTGAGCCGCTTCGGGAATGGTCATGAAGTAACGAGTTATCTTCGGATGCGTCACCGTCACCGGCCCGCCCGCACGAATCTGCGCATAGAAGCGCGGAATCACAGAGCCTGACGAGCCGAGCACATTGCCGAATCGCACCATGGTGAAGCGGGTCTTGTTGACGTGATGAACATCCGCAGCGCCAAACAGGCAAGGCGCCGGCTCCCGGCTCAACGCCTGCAGGATCAGCTCAGCCACACGCTTGGTACTGCCCATCACATTGGTCGGGCGAACTGCCTTATCGGTAGAGATAAGTACGAAGTTTTCGACGCCGGCCTGCACCGCAGCCTGCGCCGTGTTCAGCGTGCCAATCACATTATTCAGCACGCCTTCGGCCACGTTGTGCTCAACCATCGGCACATGCTTGTAAGCGGCCGCGTGATAGATCGTCTCCACCCCCCAGGTGCGCATCACATCCAGCAATCGATCAGCATTGCGAATGGAACCCAGGATCGGCACCAGTTTGATCGGCAATGACGTGCGCTCGATCAAACGCTCCAATTCCATATGAATGCTGTAAAGGTTGAACTCGCTGTGTTCGAACAACAGCAGCGCCTGTGGCTTATTGGAAAGGATCTGACGGCAAAGCTCCGAACCGATCGACCCGCCCGCACCGGTCACCATCACAACCTTGCCACGGATACACTTCTCGAACAGTGCCTGCTGCGGCGGCACCGCGTCGCGCCCTAGCAGGTCGGCAATATCCACCTCCTGGATGTCTTCGACCTGCACTTTGCCGCTCGCCAAATCCATAAAGCCCGGCACGCTGCGTACATGCAGCGGGAAACGCTCGAGCATTTCCAGAATCTCGCGCCGACGACCGCGTGAGGCTGAAGGAATGGCCAACAAGATCTCGCCTGCCCCCGTATCCTCCACCAATTGCCCAATGTGCTTGGCCGAATACACACGCAGCCCGGCGATGACCCGATTGTGCAGGTTCGGATCATCATCGATAAACGCTACAGGCCGCATGGCACGCCCCATGCGCAAAGCGGCAACCAGCTGATTGCCAGCAGCCCCGGCGCCGTATACAGCAACCTTGGGCAGCCCCGCTTCCTTGCCTTTGAACTTGGTCAGCGAATCCGGCGAAAACCAGTCGCCCATAAAATACTGACGCATCACCAAGCGTAAGCCGCCGATCAATACCAAGCTCAGCCACCAGTAGTTGAACACCATGGAGCGTGGAATCAGCTTGGGGGCATCGGTGCGCCAGTACACCGCAAGGGAAAGCAACAACGCCGAGAGCGTAACGGCCTTGGCGATTGCCATCAGTGCGTCATTGCCGAAATAGCGCATCACGGCGCGGTACATACCGAAGCGGATAAAGAACGGAACGGCAACCAGCGGAGCTACTCCGAATAGCCAGGCATGCCCACCGAGCGGATCGACAAAATTAGCGTCACCAAGACGAACGAAGAACGCCAGCCAAAGAGCTGCCCAGACCAGCACGACATCAGTACCAACCTGGACAAGACGCTTCTGCCTCCTCGGCAAACGCACCAGGTGGGTGCGCAGTTTCTCAGCCAACCTCAACATAACCACCTCAAATTACCGGACTCTGTCCTCTGCGGGAGGCGCGCCCCGCGGCGAATGCAGCCCGCAGGCTGCCGACCTAAAGCTGACAGCCTGAAGTTTGGCCAGCCTCACCTAATACGATCACCGGCGCCCTTGCCCGCCACGGTCATAAAGATGTACTTGAAGTAATCGACCAGCGTCAGGCTGTTGATCATCTTCTGATCCGTCTCGGCCAGCAGAGCCGGTGTGGACATATCGATCTTGCTCACTTGTGCCAGCCCGGTAATCCCGGGACGTACATCGAACACGCCACGCTTGGCGCGCTCCTGAGTCAGCTCCTCCTGGTTGAACAGCCCTGGCCGCGGCCCTACTAGGCTCATATCGCCCTTGAGCACATTCCACAGCTGGGGTAGTTCATCCAGCTTAGTTTTGCGCAGAAAATGGCCAAAGCGGGTGATGGACGCACTGCTGGCCAAATGCGTGGCGACCGATACCGTATCTACCCTCATGGTGCGGAACTTGACCAGCGTAAACGGCTTCCGGTGGCGACCAACCCGTACTTGGCGGAAAATCGGCGAGCCCGTATCGAACAAGCCAATGATGGTCAGCATGAGCAACACCGGGAAGCCAACCACCAGGCCAACCAGCGAAAAAACAAAATCGAAAAGTCGAATCACGGGTTCACTCGGAATAAATCAATTGGAACGCTCGAAGCAGCGCCTGAGTCCTTCTTCCACTGTGTAAGGCGGCTTCCAGTCCAGCAGCTCGCAGGTTTTGCCGATATCCACCTGCAACGAACCGAGCAGTCGTTGGGCCATCGCCTTCTTCCCTACTAAGGTAGCGCCAAACTGAAGCAGGCCAGCCGGAACGGGAATCAACCGTGCGGGCTTGCCCATTGCCTTGGCCACGCCGCGCAGCAACTCGGTAGTGGAAAGATCCTCGCCATCTCCCGCGAGGAATACCTGATTGGAGGCGGCCGGATGATCGATACAGCGGATGATCAGATCAACCAGATTGTCGATACCGATCAGGGAACGCTTGTTGTGGATAGCCCCAAGTGGAAGCGGGACACTTTTATCGACCAACTTGATCATGCTGGCAAAATTTCCTTTTACGCCAGGACCATACACCAATGGCGGTCGAATGATGACTACCTCCATGCCGGTTTCTGCCACCAGATTCATTAGGCCCTGCTCGGCCTCCAGTTTGGAAACACCATATGCATCCTCTGGCGCCGGCCCGTCGCTAGCCTGAAAAAGATTTCCCACGGCGGTCGCCTCACCGTTGACCTTGATCGAGCTCAGAAAAACAAAACGCCGGACTCCTGCGGCAACCGCTTGGCGCGCTAAGTTCAATGTCCCCTCAACGTTAACCTTACGGTATTCGGCAAGGGGGTCAGCCACCTCATCACGCATGATATGGGCACGGGCAGCTGCATGAATGACGACATCAATCTCTGCGAGAGCGACAGAAAAATCTGTGTCCCCATCAATATTGCCGACTGCAATACAGTCAGGACCTGCCGCCCCCTTGCGTACCGCAGTCACTACATGAATGCTGGAGTCAGATGCAAGCGCAGCCATTAACTTAGAGCCAACGAATCCGTTGGCTCCGGTCAACATTATTTTCGCCATCTTCACGTACTCCGCTCGCTTATGACCAGTCGGCTCAAGCGCTCTACAAAAACATCAAATCCCAGATGTTCCTTGAGCTTGCCACGGTCAGTGTCGAAAATTTCAGGTGAAAAGCCTCCATTTTCAACAGCACGGAAAAACTGACAGAGTTCGTCAGCGGTTGGGTTGAGCACTGTTCCTAAATTATTTTCCAAAACCCACTTAGCAACGCTGGTTTCCGCTCCACAGATAGCTGCAACCAAGGCCCCAGAGAAAACGTAGGAAGATGACTTACTCGGAAAAGCAAAGCGAGTCACCTCGTCTTCAATCGGCAGAAGAGCCCATTGATAATCAGCATTCAACTGAGCTGCTTCGAATGCTGAAACGACCCCGAGATAAGTGACGTTGTCATACTTGGCTGCAAGTTCTTTTAAACGCTCAGAGAACACACCAGAACCAGCAAAAACGAAGGGTAATTTCCCTTCGTCCACACAATATTGCTCAATGGCCTGAATCAATAAAGGCATCCGCTGCAAGCGCCCAGCGTTACCACAGAAAGCAAACCCGAGTCGTTTGTTTTCAGGCAGTACCACCTCATCAAAGGATACAGAAGGATTCGACAGGACCTGCACAGCTGACAGGGTACCTGACCTCTCTCTTATTTCCTTGACCATTTCCTCGGTAATTGTGATCAGAAGATTAGCGTTACGCATCGTTAGTGAATCTAGCCAACGCAAAAAATGATAAATCGCCGGCCGCACAGAAAAAACAACATTGGCAGCTTCCGGATGAATATCCTGCAAGTGATATACATATCGAGCCCGAAATAACTTGCTGTACACCATCACAATGAAGGGCACCAGAACCGGCGGATCGGTAGATACATAGACTTTTTTAGGGCGCTTTATCAGCAAGACCATGAACACCCACAACATAAAAAACACCGCGTCGGCGGCACGACGCACAATACTACTGCCAGAGACAGAAAATGCATGGCAGGGATAAAACCCAACCTTATCTCCGCGTTGCTCACGCGTAAGGTGCTTTCGGATATCGGCATGATCCTGAAGAATTACGCCAACAGACTGCATATGTGCTTGCTGTTCGGCGAAACGCATCAGCGCTTCACCAATGACGGGATAAATCGGCCAGAAGCTTCGATTGATAATTACCAGATCCAGTCTTCTAAACATCAATACCGCTTCCAAACCGTCCGCATCACATAATCCCGATAGCTATGGAGAATGCGCAGCACCTTGTCCGATACATTCGGCATGCTGTAATCCGCCACCAATCGTAAGCTGCGCTCATTACCTCGCCGCTGGCTTTCTAGAATCTGTAGCCCCTGCAGGACACGTTCCTGCTCAAGACCAACCATCATGGCAGCGGCTTCCTCCATGCCTTCCGGTCGTTCGTGTGCTTCACGGATATTCAATGCCGGGAAATTCAGGATGGATGACTCTTCGTTGATGGTGCCGCTGTCTGACAGCACGGCCTTGGCAGAAAGTTGCAGCTTGTTGTAATCCTTGAAGCCAAGCGGTTTCAGCAGCTGCACATTCTCATGAAACTGCGCACCCAGCGCTTCCACCCGCTTCTGCGTTCGGGGATGGGTGGAGACGATTACTGGGAAGCCGTACTGCTCCGCCACCGCATTCAGGCAAGCGACCAGTTTAAAGAAGTTCTTTTCCGAATCGATGTTCTCTTCCCGGTGAGCGCTGACCACAAAAAAACGGCCCGCTTCCAGCCCCAGTCGCTCAAGCACATCAGAATGGTCAATACCGTCACGGTAATGATTCAGTACCTCGAACATCGGGCTGCCGGTCTTGATCACCATATCCGGCGGCAACCCCTCGCGCAGCAGGTAATCGCGGGCAATGGCGCTGTAGGTCAGGTTGATATCGGCAGTGTGGTCGACGATGCGGCGATTAATTTCTTCCGGCACTCGCATGTCGAAGCAACGGTTACCCGCTTCCATATGGAAGGTGGGAATCTTGCGGCGCTTGGCTGGAATTACAGCCATACAGCTATTGGTATCGCCCAGCACAAGCAAAGCTTCAGGTTGCAATTCGGCCAGCACGCGATCCACGGCGATGATTACATTGCCGATGGTTTCCGCACCGCTGGCACCTGCGGCATTGAGAAAGTGATCAGGTTTGCGTATGCCCAAGTCCTGAAAAAAGATCTCGTTCAGCTCGTAATCGTAGTTCTGGCCGGTATGCACCAGCACATGCTCACAATGCTCATCCAGCTTGGCCATCACCCGCGACAGGCGAATGATTTCCGGGCGAGTACCTACTACGGTTACGACTTTCAGTTTTTTCATTTGCAATTCCCTGTTCGTACTAGGCTTCAGTGCCGACCGACCGAGCATAGGTATCCGGGTGTTCGCGATCGAATACTTCGTTGGCCCAAAGCATCACTATCATCTCATCGTCGCCTACGTTGGTGATGTCATGTGTCCAGCCCGGTACGGTTTCAACGATTTCCGGCTGATCGCCAGTCGTGAACAGCTCGTAAAACTCACCGGAGACGATATGCCGGAAACGGAAACAGGCCTTACCCTTGATGACTAGGAACTTTTCCGTCTTGGAGTGGTGATAGTGCCCACCACGGGTAATTCCGGGATGAGCCGTGAAGAAGGAGAACTGCCCCGAATCCTTGGTTTTAAGCATTTCCACAAACAAACCACGCTGATCACCATATTTCGGCACCTCATAGGTGAAGCGCGCGGGTGGTAAATAGCTCAGATAGGTGGAATACAGCGCCCTGATCAAACCTGTACCCACCGGCTCGGTGACCATGGACTTACGACTATCACGGAAGGCATACAATTGATCAGCTAACTCGCCAACCGAAATGCTGTACTGCGGCTCGACACTAACGAAAGGCCCGCCAGCCACTTTGCCGTCCATGACTGCGATGAAATTGCGGATCACATCGTCGATGTAGACAAGGTTGATGCGTGCCACAGGGTCATTGACCTGGATCGGCAAATCGCGAGCAATGTTGTGACAGAAAGTCGCTACTGCCGAGTTGTAATTCGGCCGAGCCCACTTACCGAAGACATTGGGCAAACGGAACAGGTGAACAGGCGAGCCTTGGCTGGACTGCAATTCCAATAATACTTGTTCTGCGCCGCGCTTGCTGCTGCCGTAGGGGTTTTCCTGCTCAGCTTGGCTGGAAGAAGTATAAATAACCGGTATCTGCCGGTCGCGGGCCTTGATGGCCTCGCACAGCGCGCGCGTCAAATCGGTATTGCCGGTCTGAAACTCATGCGGATCTTGCGGGCGATTGACGCCGGCAAGATGAAAGATGCATTCCACCTGAGCAACCACATCAGGCAAGCTCGACAATGAATCCTCGCGAGTAAAGCGAAGCACCTCGACATCGGCCCGCTCACCTAGATGTGCGATGAGATTCTGGCCGACAAAGCCATTAGCGCCGGTAATCAGAACCTTCATGCTTACTCCTCAGGCGTTGCGTGCTCACCACGCTGAATAGCTCGCATGAAGTCCAGCTTCAGCAGAAGCCGCTGCATTCCGGCTACATCTAGTCGCTCGGTGTTATGCGAGTTGTAGTCTTCAGTACGGGAGATTTTCGTCTCACCCTGTTCCACAAACTTGGCGTAGTTGAGATCACGCAAATCCGGCGGCACACGGAAATACTGCCCCATATCCTCGGCGCAGGCCATTTCCTCACGGCTGAGCAACGCTTCGTACAGCTTCTCACCATGGCGGGTACCAATCACCTGGATTGGATGATCAGGCCTCCCAACCAGATCGGTCAGCGCAAGTGCCAAGGTTTCCACGGTTGCGGCCGGTGCCTTTTGTACGAAGAGGTCACCGTTGTTACCGTGCTCGAAGGCGTAGAGCACAAGATCTACCGCATCGGCCAGCGTCATCATGAAACGGGTCATGTTCGGGTCGGTCAGGGTCAATGCCTTTCCGGCACGAATTTGCTCGATAAACAGCGGAATTACCGAACCACGCGAGGCCATGACGTTGCCATAGCGGGTACCGCAAATGACCGTTTTGCTCTCATCAACGTTGCGCGACTTGGCAACCATGACCTTTTCCATCATCGCTTTGGAAATACCCATGGCATTAATCGGATAAACAGCCTTGTCAGTGCTCAGGCATACCACTCGCTTCACTTCGTTTTGAATCGCGGCTTCCAATACGTTCTCGGTGCCAAGCACGTTGGTTTTGACCGCTTCCATTGGGTGAAACTCACAAGACGGGACCTGCTTCAATGCCGCAGCGTGAAAGATATAATCTACGCCACGAGTAGCGTTCAGCACGCTCTGATAATCGCGTACATCACCGATGTAAAATTTCAGTTTAGAGCAGGAGTAACGCTTACGCATGTCATCCTGTTTCTTTTCGTCTCGACTGAAGATACGAATCTCTTTGATATCGGTATTAAAGAAACGCTTCAGCACGGCGTTCCCAAACGAACCTGTCCCGCCGGTAATAAGCAATACATTGCCCGAAAACATAAACTTTCCTTAACAATAAAACATTGCTGATCAAACTAAACAGGCAGCTTTTCTTTGATTAGCTCAGCCAGCTCAACGAAACTTTCGCCTGACCACCAAATAACACTAACACCCACTGTTTCATATTCATGCCCGAGCGTAGATCCCTTGGTTATTGCCAAGGCCGTTGCCGGATACTCTTCGGGCGGAACAAGATATACATCTTTAAAGCCAAACCTTGAGATTACTTTAGAATAATCATAAGCAGGATGTGGCTTATAGGCGACGCAAGCCTTAGTGTGATCAATTATGTACTGCAAAAAACCGATCTCTTCAGAAACAAACGCCGGATGACTAATAACAAGCAAGTCAATGTCAATTCCCACGGCAGTCAGCATGAAGCTTTTATCCTGAACGGTAAATTTAACGTTAACATCTTTTAAATATTGCAACCAAAGCTTGGACTCACCCGAATTCAAACTATGGACGGATCGCACATTCTTTAGCTTTACCGGCAAATTGAGATTTCCGTCCAGAACTCCGTGCTGCCATATAATAACTCCATTTTTAAACCCTTCGAATGCCGCCATTGCCCATCGATCGTAATGATTGCAAATATGCAGCTCAACTACCCTTCCGTCAATTTTGCAAATGAACTCCAGAAAACACAAAACGTAGTAAAAATCTATAAGCTGAACCTTGTTAGGGACAGAAAGTGAAGATGATCGAAAAGAAATAATATATATTGCCGCAAAGAAAATAAAGCATCGCTCAATGCGCGAGAGAAATAGCAGATATTCGCCTCGCCTAATATCAACAACTTTCAAACCACTCAAACCTGAGGCGTTTCTTAGATGCTCTGATTTAATAGACGACTCAAGCCATACTGGACGATTTAACAAACACGAAATATCGTGCCAGCCTAAAAAAAGAGACCTTATAAACAGAAACGAATTATATCCCACCAGCAGAGGCAGCCAGAGAAATCGGACAGCCCAGTAAAGAGTTTTCGACTCGTTAATATGTCTATATTTTAATGGCCTAAAGTTAATACCATTCAAATTCAATCCAAGGCGATTTCGCCAGAAAACATCTACGCTAACTTCATTTAAGTACAAGCGCCCGGCGAGACAGCGAAGCTTTAGTAGACGAGCACAGGAAATCACACGCCCTCTCCTTTTAAAGGAAATATCTTTTGGGTCGAATAATTAAATTGAAACTTACGAAATAAGAAGAATATAATCACATAGAAAGGAACGAGATAATAATACCACCACAAAAACAACCCACCTCTGTAATGAGAGATTATAAAGAAAAACTCCATAATATAAATCATACAAAAGGCCAAATTACCGGTTCTGGCGCCTTGATGAAGATAAGACAACCATAACAAATAAAAGAACAAAAAAAGAAACCCTCCCCAAAACCCAAAGCTCAAATAAAAATCAGCCTCTATTGGCCACTGCTCTGTAGCGCCTACTTTATCTGCGTCTGGATAATATATCGATGTAAGCCAAATGCTCATATCATGATATGGCACCATGAAGAAACCATCAAATTTCATTAAAACTTTATTAATCGGCAAGAAAGCAGACTCGAAAAACCCAGGATCAAAGTCTCGCAGTAAAGTAACGAACATCTCCAACGTATTAAAATAATTAAAGAAATAAGGAGCAATATCTTTTAACGTCATCCAAGAGCTATTTCTTAAATACAAACCGAGCAACACTAAGACAAAAACGCCAGAAACAGAAAGGAAAGATGTGCGAGAGTACAGATTACTCCTGATTAAAAACGGGGACAAAGCCAAGGCAGCAATCATAATTACCTTTAACTTACTACCAATAAAAGGATACATTAAAATAATCATCAAAATGACTAGCATGTATTTGATAGCGCCGCCGCCATGCAAGTGTATACGATAACAAGTAAGAAGGACAAAAACCATTAAAGCATGAGTATATACTAGATAGTAAACGCCCGCTCCCTCTCTAGAAATAAAAGCCATCTTCGCATCTGCCAGCCAAGCTTGCGCACCGCCTGTTGCCAATATATAACCATAAAGAGACAATGCCATTATTGAAAAAAATGTCACTGTTAAAATTCCTGACTTCCTTGGCACGCAATACCCGCGAAATCTGAAATTAAAATAATGCCTGACCCACAACAATACCAGCAACGAAAAGGCATACACCGCATAAAGCATATTATATGCATTGATTTCTGCGGCTGAACCAAAGCTATAGCCTGAAAATCTCTCAGCAAGTAACGGCGCCATTCCGTACCAAGTAAAGTAATATAAAAAAATTAGATTTTCCGGGGACAACAAATATTTTGGCCGTGAAATTATGAATAAAATTACGGACGAAAATGCAAAAACTAAGGGTGACGTCTTGTGGAAAATAACCACATGCAGAAGCATGAGCGCTCCAAGCAGTATGGCCGCCGTAAAAAAAATAAGTGTATGAGCCATAGGTCCAGAAAGGCTTTTACTATTCAAGAGCAAAACCCATCATCTATAACGATATTCTGTCCGCATATATACTCAGAGGAATCAGACAACAAAAAAAGTACCGCACCTACAATATCTTTCGATTCAAGCATGCCCTTATCACGGCAGTAACTATTGTAACGATTCAGAAAAGCCTGGTCCTGCCCCGCCAGGACTCCACCAGGACTCACACTGTTAACTCTGAATTTTGAGCCTTTCGTATAGGCTGAAACATAGCTACCAAGATGCTGCAAAGCGGACTTTATCGCCGCGTATTCGACAGGCATAGTCATGGAAGTACCGGCGTAAATCTCAAAGCGAGGCGCCATAACTCCATAAATCGAAGACATATTAACAAGCGAAAATTTCGTCTGTTTTGCTAATGCGTACTTGGCACACTGTTGCATAAACAGAAAATACCCCCCCAGGTGCAGAGATACATTTTCGCAAAAATCTTCGTACGTCACGTCAAAAAAGCTTCTACCGTAGTTTTCATTACGTGGGTACGCCGTATTGACAGCCCCGTCCAGCGAGCCAAAATTTTCCACCGCGGTCTCAATTATTCGCTGGATAGAACTCGCTTGCGTGATGTCGCCTTCGACTGCAAAAAAATTCTTATTATCGCTTTGCTTTACTTTAATATCTTTTAGCGCCTTTTTACTCTGGTCGACGGCAACAATATTTGCTCCGCAATCTAGGGCGGCATCAACTATCGCCTTACCTAACCGCCCGGCGGCCCCTACTACTATAAAAGTCTTACCATTCAAGTTCACTGCTGACATTTCCTGTATAGAGCTTCCGCAACCATGAAATCAAATCC
Organism: Stutzerimonas sp. R40042; assembly: GCF_026642215.1. Taxonomy (NCBI): domain Bacteria; kingdom Pseudomonadati; phylum Pseudomonadota; class Gammaproteobacteria; order Pseudomonadales; family Pseudomonadaceae; genus Stutzerimonas; species Stutzerimonas sp. R40042. The sequence goes on from NZ_CP113258.1 coordinate 2,863,125, forward strand.
ATCATCAATGTCGATCGCCCGCTCTTTTGGAACGATCACTGATTTGACCTTGCCGGCAAATACACCAGAATTCTTCAAGATGAATTCGGGACGCGAGACGTAAGCCACCGTAGTCATATCGTAGGTAGTCGGTGCATCTTGCCGGCGCCGGATGGTGTCGTCATGTATGACTACTTCGCTATAACCATCTTCACCACGAACAACCATATTGAAATACGGGCTGCGAGCAGCTGGCGTCACGGTGACGACCATGTCCGTGCGTTCATCAAGCGCGGCAAGACACTGCTCGACATCTGTCCTTCCTCGCAAAGGGCTGGTTGTCGGCAGACTAAGAAACACTTCGAATGACTCGCCCCGCGCGTATAGAAACTGTATAGCATGTTGCCAAGCCAACCATTCCGAGGCAGTGTCGCTAGCAAGCTCAGGCGGCCTTTTGATTACTTCTACCGAAAGGCTTTCAGCTACGGCCGCAATTTCGTCCGAATCGGTAGAAACAAAGATCTTTTTCACACCGCTTATTTGCTGCGCTAAGATTATGGAATGACCTATAAGCGGGATGCCTCCCAAGGGCTTAATATTTTTCCCAGGCAGGCCTTTTGAACCACCACGAGCAAATATAAATGCGTATATGCTCATGATGCGAAATCTCCGATATCCACTACTTGCCGAGTGATTGACGAACGTCTTAGGGCTTCTATCAAACGCAAGGTATCCAAGGCTTGGTAGATGCTAACTTTGGGTGAGAGTTCACCCGCAGCCACTTTCACGAAATGAGAAATTTCTTCTAGGTACATGTCATTTCGATTGTAACTAGGATCGCTGAAAATTATATCTTCGCTATCACTGGCAGTACCAAGGCAAATACTATTGTGCAGAAGATCCCAAACCAGCGTGCCTGACTCCCCTACAATTTTGCAAATACGGGTCGGAGCCCGCTGCAAAAAATCCAGATGAATACTGGCAACAAGACCATCCTTACGACTTAAAATCGCGTGAGCGCTATCTTCCACATCGACATCAAGAGCCCCAGAGTTAGAAGCAACGCAATAGACTGAATCGAACCCTCCAAACAGCCACGTCAAATAATCTAGTTCATGGCTAAGCTCAAGCAAAACACCGCCGCCTAGTTTCTTACAGGCAGATACATTTTTTCGGTAGTCGGTTGCCGGCCGCCAGTCAGGTAGATACTGGCCGACCTCAATCGATACACTGTGGATGCGCCCTACTATCTGTTCAGTCAGCAGCTCTTTGAGCCGTATGGCCGATGGCATAAAGCGCAGGTTATAAGCAACTTCAATCTTGGCGCTATTTTCAAGCAGAACTTCGCCCGCTCTCGCAAAAGATTCCAGCGAATCCGACAAAGGTTTTTCGATCAGAACCGGAATACCTGCTCGCAATAAGACCGCGGCTTGATCCACATGAAAGGGGGCCGGTGAAGCGACGATCGCCAGCATAGGCTCCGCATTCAGGGCTTTCTCGAGACTTGTGTAGACGACATCGGCACCGACTTCTTCCTGGCTTAGCGCCCGGCCCGACGCAGACACGCATCCGACCCTTGCTTGGCTGAATAACGCCTTGATATTCGCAATATGACGGCGCGCGATGCTACCGCTGCCAACTACCAGATACAGCTGCTGGACGCTCATAGACTGCCGAACTCTTGCTGAGCGCGTTTGAAGTCTTCCATCCGCCCAATATCCAGCCAATATTCATGCACGGGAAACATGTTCACATCATTGCCGTTGGCAATCTCCCGCTCCAGCAGGGTTGGCATGTCGACCCGGACACCCGGCGCGACGCTTTTAACCAAATCGGGTGAAAGAAGGTAAATGCCTGCATTAATAAAGAAACGATGCACTGGTTTTTCAACCATCGAGCAGATGCGATGGCCTTCGCTCTGAATAACCCCATACGGCACACAATGCTCATATTCGCGGACGCACATAGTCGCTACGCCGCTATGGTCTTGGTGGAATTCCAGCAGGTTTTGGAAATTCAGTGTAGTCAGCAAGTCGCCGTTCATCATGAATAGTGGCTGATCAATTTCATCGTGAGGCAATAGACCCAAGGCACCGCCTGTGCCCAATGGTTCCTCCTCATGTATATAGCGGATACTGACGCCCCATTGGCTACCATCACCGAAATGTTCACGGATCATTTCTGGCATATAGTGGGTTGATATGAAGAAGCGATGGAATCCTGCATTGATAAAATTCTCGAGAATCAACTCGAGAATAGGTTTTTCCCCGACCTTAAGCAGCGGTTTCGGACAGTTATGGGTCAATGGCTGTAGACGTGTTCCAAAACCACCGGCCATGAGAAATACCGGGTTATCGCGATGTCGCTTGTTCAGGAGATCATGCAAGGTCTCCAAGCCAATGACACGACCTTCTTGGTCAACTACAGGCAACTGGAGCAATTGGTACTTCTCCATGTCTGCTAGGATCCGCTCCTTACTCCAATCCCTAGCGGCCGTACGAGGAGTGATACACATGACTTCGGCAACTGGAACATCGAGGGTCATGTGCTTCAACAAGGCGCGGCGAACATCACCGTCAGTCAAGGTGCCGAGCAGGCGGCGCTCAGCACTGACCACCATGACGATACGCAATGCTTCGCGGTCAAGCGTCGCGATAGCCTCTTCCAGAGTAGCTTCCGGACCGATGAGTGTGGATTCCCATTGCTTCATTTTTAAAAAACCTTCGTTATCTACTCACCGAGCGCTGCTTTGTTTCGCGCCGCAGGGCCTATTAATGTCAGCCGAGCGGCGAGGTCGCGAACCAACACGGCCCCGGCCCCAACGACGGATTCCTCTCCGACCGTAATCCCCTGGATCACAGTCGCGCCGCTAGCAATAAAGGCGTGATCTTTGACCTGGACGTTCCCACAAAGAGTGGCGCCTGGAGCGACATGTACGTGCTCACCCAAATAACAGTCATGATCCAGGCTGGCTCCCGTATTGATGATCGAATTAGAGCCAATTTTCGCGTCGGCTTGGATCACGGCGCCCGCCATAACTTGCACGCCTTCCTCCAGCGAGGCACTGGCGTCAACCCAGGCGGCAGGATGCACCAGCGCAGGAAAGCGAAAGCCTTTAGCTTTAAACCGCTCAAAAATTTTGCGACGACCTGTGCTTCCGACCAATTGCCCGATGCCATTGATCAGCCCAACAGACGCGGGATCCATTGCGTCAAGCGCCTCATCGCCACCCAAGACTCTAACGCCCCGCCACTGATCGCTGCCTTGCTGGGCCAGTTCCGGATCACAGACTCCGAACACATTCAGTCCGGACGCTTGGGCTAATGAAAGCAATACCTTCGCGTGGCCACCTGCACCTAGAATGACCAAAGGTAAGCTACTATCAATTATCGCTTTCATGGCTCGATAATCTCACCGGCCTGATATGTACGGGCCGAACGCCGCCCAACCAACCCCCACAGAGCAGTAGGAGGTAAGCCTTGCCCGCTGCGCGCGGTGGTTAGGTCCTCCCGGGAAAACACTTTACCTGCGGCTATCTCCCGAGCGGCAACCACTTGCTGGTGTGCTGCCTGACGAGTATCCCATTCGCTAGCCTGCGGGGCCTTGCAGGGCTCACCGAGGGCCAGTTCGAGAGAGCGGATATCCGAAACCATTCGTTTGAGCTCATCTGGCTCCAACGAAGCTTTGTGGTCAGGTCCCGGCAGCGAGCGGTCAAGCGTGAAGTGTTTTTCGATGACTTTGGCTCCGCGAGCCACAGCGGCAATCGGAATCAGGCAGCCTTCCGTGTGATCCGAGTAACCGACATCAAGGCCAAAGGCATGGGCCAACGTATCCATAGCCCTGAGATTAACTTCGCTCCAAGGGGTGGGGTATTGAGAGGTACAGTGAAGCAACGTCACATGCCCCTGTAACCGTTTCCGCGCCTCTCGGCAACTCCAACTACGCCAGACTTCATTCATGTCCGCAGGCTCCCGGCTTGATGCCAGCGCATGCGCGACTATGGCAAGACCCTGCTCTACCTCAGCGAGCGTCGCCATACCCGTGGAAAGGATCAGCCTCTTGCCAGTACGTGCGAACTGCCATAAAAGCGGGCCGTTGGTCAGCTCGCCAGAAGGGACCTTGAATAACGGCATGCCCAGCTCGGATAGAAAGATCAAGCTATCCGGATCGAATGCAGTAGAAAGGAACTCGATGCCTTTTTGCCGAGCATAGCGCTGTAGATCAACATGCCAGGCCTGGGGTAATTCCAACTTCTTGAGCATTACCAGCTGGCTTTCAGACTCATCCGTGCTCTGTTTCTGGTAAGCAGCCTTAGGGGCGGTCTTCGAAGCCAGACGTGCCGCATTGAAGGTTTGAAACTTGACTGCATCGACACCAGCCGCCGCTGCGGCGTCCACTAGAGCGAAAGCCAGCTCACGCTCACCATTATGGTTTACACCCGCTTCGGCGATGATGTAAACCGCATCTTTGTCGGACTGCTTCATGGGTCAACTCAGATTGTGGAATGACTTATTAAATGTCCCGTCGAAACGCTCAAGGACATCCACGATGGCTTCGGCTGCATTGCCTTGGCCGTAAGGATTGACAGTTTCTTTGCTGGCTTCGGCGAATTCGTGGGAAAGCGCTCGCTGAAGTGCAGCCTCAACGGCCTTGGTATTCGGCTCACAATGCAGCACAGAATCCGCGGCCAAACGACCTTTCTGGCGCGCACCGATGTTAACGGTAGGAATACCGAAAGCAGGAACCTCAATGATTCCGCTGGAGGAATTCCCCACCACAGCAGCCGACATAGCGACGGCACTCAGATAGCGTTTGAACCCGAGCGAAGGGATCGCCAACACCCGCTCAGGCTGGTTCTGCGCATAAGCTTCAAGTAATGGAATGATGGCTCTGCCACCGTTGTCTGCGTTTGGATAAGTCAGAATGATCTGGTGATCTGGAAATTTATCCAGCGCCTGCAAAAGCGCAGTGAAGCTTTGCTCCGGGTTCTCGTCCGATAGAGTGACCGGATGATAGGTCACCAACAGGTAAGGCGAGCGGAGCGCAAAGCCAAGGCTTTTACCGAGTTCCTCGATGGTCATTTTCGGGCTGCGACGCAAATGGTCGAGGCCAACCGCACCGACGTTGAAAACTCGTTCAGGCGACTCGCCCATCTGGATGACACGACGCCGATATGGTTCCGCTGCGACAAAATGCAAGTGAGCCATTTTGGTGATGGCATGCCGGATTGCATCGTCGTAAGCCCCTTCAGTAATTTCACCACCGTGCAAATGCACGATAGGAATCCGCATGATCAGAGCGGCCTGAGCAATCGCCAAAGCCTCGAAGCGGTCACCAAGCACTACCAACATATCCGGCCGTAAGCGATCTAGGGCATCCGCGAATCCTAAAGTTCCCAGTCCTATGGACTTGACGACTCCAACCGACGTATCTGAAGACAGGAGCATTTCTACCTTGGAATCGACACTGAAACCGTCCTGCTCAATCTGTCTCCAGGTTTCACCAAATTCAGGCGAAAGGTGCATGCCACTTACGATGACCTGCAAGTCCAGCTGAGCACTAGCCTGGATATCCTTCATCAACCAATAGAGCAAGCCGTACTCGGCTCTCGTACCGGTGAAGACTGCGACCTTGCTTTTCACGCCTTCCACCCCGGCAGGACGCTGCTTGGTACGTTGACAACCCGAGCCTCCAGCCATTCAGCATTCGTCAAGTCGCCTCGCAGGCAGTTAACGTACAGAGGCAGACGGTTCATCAACTTCCAGATCGGCCGCGTCATCACACCGCTGTCATTGGTAGACTTTAATAGCACGTCGCGTCGTGCAGGGCTTTCGCAAATAACAGCGTTGAGCCAGTAATTGGAGCGACAGCCTTCGGGCTCTTTAAAGAACTGCAGTTCGCTCCCTTCTAGTACCTCTGCATAGCGGTTTGCCAGCTCTCGCTTGCAAGCGATGAAGTCCTCCAATTGCTCCAGCTGCGCACACCCGAGCGCCGCATTTATATTAGGTAGACGATAATTATATCCAACTTCATCATGGACATATTCATATGGGTGTGGCTTCTTGGCTGTAGTTGTTAGATGCTTAGCGCGCGCGCCCAACTCTTCATCAGCCAAGATCATCCCTCCACCACCGGTGGTGATAATCTTATTGCCATTAAAGCTCAAGATACCTAAGCGACCGAACGTGCCTGTGTGCCGGCCTTTGTAAATACTCCCTAGCGACTCGGCGGCATCTTCGATAAGAACCAAGCTCCAGCGCTTACATACAGCAACGAGATATTCTATTTCGACTGGATGTCCGAAGGTATGCATGGGCAAGCAGGCCCTCAGCACTCTCTCATCTAGTTTAAGCCTGCATATACCGTCCGAGTCTATATATGCGTATTCATCCAGCCACTTCTCAAGCGCTGTAGGAGAGAGTCCGAGGGTATGCCGGTCAACATCGATAAAGACCGGAGCAGCGCCGCAATATGCAATGGCATTGCACGTTGCCACAAAGGTCAACGGCTGGGTTAAAACTAGATCGCCAGGCTGAACTCCAGCAAGCATCAGAGCGGCATGCAAGGCGGCAGTACCGTTGACCGTCGCGACCGCTTTTGGGCTACTGGTGTACGCAGCCATATCCCGCTCAAAGCGATCGACGAAAGCGCCCACGCTCGAAACAAAAGTCGACTCAATGGTTTCCACCACATAATCACGCTCGTGCCCGGAGAACACAGGGGCATGAAGCGGGATGAAATCATTTGTTTGGTATTGATCCCGCACAAACCTAATAAGGGAGTCGAACATGGCTTGATCTCAGACGTTGTAGATGTCGGCTTTATATTTAGCCAAATTCTCTGGACGGGACAACCAATCAATCGTTTCCTGCAACCCCTGCTTTATAGAGTAATTCGGAGTAAAGCTAGTAAGTCCGTTTATTTTGGTATTATCGCACCAGAGACGGAAAACCTCCGACTTTTCCGGGCGAATGCGCTGATCATCAGTCAAAAACTCAACATCACTACCCATGAGCTCACGGATCAGATTAAGAGTATCTCCTACCGAGATCTCATAGTTGGAGCCAATGTTAACAGTTTCTCCTATGGCCTTATCGCAGCGAGCCAACTCTAAAAAGCCACGACAGGTGTCAGCAACGTAATTGAAATCGCGGGTAGGGGACACATCGCCCAACTTGATCTCCTTTTTGCCACTAGCGATTTGAGTGATGATAGTCGGTATCACCGCCCTCGCCGATTGCCGCGGACCATAAGTATTAAAAGGCCGTGCGATAGTCACAGGCAAATCAAACGCATTAAAGAAGCTCATCGCCATAGAGTCAGCACCAATCTTAGATGCACTATATGGCGACTGAGCTTGTAACGGATGCTCCTCATCTATTGGAACGTACTGAGCCGTACCATAAACTTCGCTGGTAGAAGTATGAATAACGCGCTGCACGCCGTTTTCTAGAGCCGCCTGGCAAATATTTAAAGTTCCCTTCACGTTAGTATCAACATAGCTATCAGGCGCCACATATGAATAAGGTATTGCGATCAACGCAGCCAAATGAAATACAGCATCAACGTCTTTTGTGATGTGCTTGCAATAATGCGGATCTCGCACATCACCACTCACTACCTCGACATCGGCGAGACAGTCAATATCTTCAAGCCAACCCCAATAGTTAAAGGAATTATATTGAGATAGAGCCTTGACTTGATACCCTTCGCGCACAAGCAACTCTGTAAGATGCGAACCAATAAAACCATCAGCCCCGGTAACCAGCACTTTACTCATCAACCATCCTCCTATTCTGGAACACTAGAAAATCCGCATACTTTCTGATACACGGCAACTTTCCAAACAAGTATCACTAAAAACGACACGCACATTGCCCATACCACAGCAATCGCACCGAACATAGGAACACCTATAAAACATCCGATAAGAAAAACTAGAAAGCCAAGAACTTGGCTATATAAAATAGCCTTATCGTGGTGTTTTGCATACAAGCCAACATGAGGAGCCATGCTAGCTGCATAAATAATAACAGCCAAAAGCAGCCATTGCAGCAGATAGAGATTGTCTAAATAAATTTCCTTTCCAATCCAACTAAGTACAAAAGGACTAAAAAACAGCGCAAAAGCAGCCATCGTAACTGTAGCCAACACCAACGTGACAGCAAGCTCTTTCATATTCTTTTTGAATTTCTTCTCATCGTTCTCTTTCGCGGCAGCAACAACCTTAGGGTATAAGAAAGCAATCACACCTGCATCAAGAAAGGACACGATAGAAAACGCAACCCCAACAAATAAAACGTAGGCACCCAGGACATCTAGCCCAACAGCACTTTCGATCCAGTAACGATCGAAGGTAAACAAGCCGCGAATTGCAAGGCTTGCTATCAACAGCGGGAAAGCGATCTTAACTCCGCGTAAAATCCAGCGCCAATCACATTTTCTATTCCAAGTACTTTTATCTAGTTTAAGTACCCTTGCGACTCCTAATGCGCATGCAGCACCTGCGCCTATGGACCAAGCCAGAAACACAAAGTCTAGATTACGCGCCTCCTGTACGTACCCCATCAACAAAACAGCAACAATAGCCCAGACCCCACTCCTTAAAAACAAAACCAAGCTTGCTAAAAACTGCTCAGACATCACAACAAGCAAACGATTTAGCTCTTGCGCCGTATGCTCAAATAACAACAACACCAAGAACCATCCGACATACTTCAAAGACGAGAAGTACGCACCAAAGGCGAAAAGCAGCAACGGCAAAAACAAAGCATAACTGATCGCGAAAAACACCCACTGATCCCTAATTATAGGCAACCAACTTTCTTTACCGACACCAAGTAAATCGCGACTCGAATATGTATAAAACTCGAAACCAATTAAAAAAAACGAGTAACCAATGCTTGCAACAATCAACCCAAAGAGCCCCACCTCTTCTGGTGACAGAAACTTAGCCAGAAAGAAAATCAGCAAGAACTTACATACAAGTGTTCCACCACGAAGCGAAACATTTATCAGCCTTGAAATAAGCTCACTCATTCGCGGCAATCATCAAATGAACATAATTTTCTAAATACCAAAAACAATAATCAAATATCATCCAGGCCATCCTGCTCAGGCTTAGCCGCTACCCCGCCGTACGCGATATCGGCAAACAGTTCCTTGCACCTGTAACGTCTAAGTAGCTGAACCGTCAGCGCCTTCTTCGCCTCCTCCTCCCCATGCACCACTCTAATCTTGGTCGGCCACTCCCGCATCCCCGTCACGAACTCAACCAATCCCTTCTGATCAACATGAGCCGAGTAGCCACCAATGCTTGTCACCTTCGCCCGGATTTCGAAACGCTCGCCATCCAGATAGACATAGCCTCCTTTGGGCCCGTGCTGCTGAATGGCGTACCCGGGAGTCCCCTGCGCCTGGTAGCCGACGAACAGCACGTCGTGCCTGGGATCGTGCAGCATGGCCTTGAGGTAATTGACGATGCGCCCGCCGGAGCACATGCCGTTGCCCGCAATGACGATTGCCGGGCGTGCAGTTTGGGTCAGGTGGTTGACCACGGCGATATGGTCGGTGTGGCTGTCGATCTTGATCAGGTTATCGAATGCCAACGGATTGCGACCGGCCTCGACGCGTTCGCGTGCCTCCTGATTCCAGAAGGGCTTCAGGCTGCGGTAAGCCTCAGTGAAGCGGGTAGCCAGGGGCGAATCCAGGATGATCGGGAGCTTGGGCCAGTCGGTAGGTTCTAGCGTGCCGCCAGCGCTATCTCTGTTAGCTGCCGAGGGCTTTACCGTAGAAAGCTCCCCATGGTGATGAATGATTTCTTCCAGTTCGTAGAGCAGCTCTTGGGTGCGGCCAATGCTGAACGCCGGGATCAAAACGGTGCCCTGATCCTTGAGAGCGTGCTCGATAACGGCTTCCAGGCGTTGCCGGCGGCTGGCGCGGTCTTCATGCAGGCGGTCGCCGTAGGTGCTTTCCAGCACAAGGATGTCTGCTCGTTCGGGCGACTTGGGCGGCATGAGCAACGGTGCGTGCGGCGCGCCAAGGTCGCCGGAGAAAACGACGCGTATGTTCTCACCGGTGGCGGGATAGGTAAGGTCTATTTCGACATAGGCGGAGCCGAGCACATGGCCCGCGCGCTGTAACCGTATACGCGCCACGAGCTGGCTGGTCTCTTGCAATGTGAGCCATTGCTGGTAAGGCAAGGGCCGCAAGCGCTGTTCGACCAGCCTGAGGTAACGCTCAATATCGTTCTGGTCACGGCTGAAGCCTAGCCTGAAGGCATCTTCAAGGACGATAGGCAGCAATTTGGCCGAAGGCTCGCTGCAGTAAATCGGGCCCTTGAAGCCGGCAGCGAGGAGGTAGGGAATTCGCCCAACATGGTCGATATGCACGTGGGTGACGACGAGCGCTTGGACGGTGGCCAAGGAGAACTCGATATCCAGCCGTCCTGTAGCGGCGCGCCCATCGCTCGAAGTCTCGTTCCCCTGAAACAGGCCGCAATCGATCAGCAAGCTGTGGCTCGCATCCATGTGTAGCTGATGACAGGAACCGGTTACGCCATCCTTAGCGCCGTGGTGTTCGATATCTGGATAGCGCACGGTTATTCCTTCAACGGTGTCAACCAACGCACTCGCGACATGCTAGGCACGAGCCACCTTAAAAAATAGGCGGGAATACTACCGTCTTTTGGGGCCGTTGAGGTCTCAACGGTACGCCGACGGATGGATGGTCAGATTGCGGCGACCGGACGGCGCAGGTTGCGCACCAGCGCGACGAACACTCCGAGCATGCCGCCCAACATCAGCGCGAGGGCCACGATTAGTGCCTTCTTGGGTTTGATCGGCTGACGAGGCTCAACCGCTCGCTGATCGATGGAAACCAACTTGAGCGAACCAGCATCGAACTGCAGGGAGCGCAGCCTCGCCGCTTCTTCGCGCCAGCCAGCCAGGTCTTTCAGGAACAGGTCCTCGTTCTCTCGGCTTTTTAAGACCTCAATCTGGCGGTTGTGTTCAAGCAGCTTCAGCTCCCGGGCAATTTGTGCAATCCGCGGCTCGGTGAAATCGTCTGAGCGACGAGCCAGGAGCGCCTTGCGTTCGGCCTCCAATGCTTCGCTACCCATGAAATACAAAGGTATCTGCTGGTTGTTGACCTCGGTACGGATCACGCTGCCTTGGCCCGTGATCTCAGGCGCTCCAAGAGACGAAGGTGTGGTGGGTTTGCTTATACCCAGCGAAGTCGCGATTCGAATCGCTTCGTTGAGCTGATTGATGCGGTTATCGCGACGCGTCCGGAGCTGCTGGCGCAGGGCTGCCAATTCATCATTCAACTCTGCACGCTTGAGCGCATCCGCCTCGGTCAGCTTGGCAATCTTGATTTCCTTGCTGGCTTCATAGCTGGCACGAGCAGCGGCAATCTTCTTGTCAAGCTGACTGAGCCGGTTGCCGATTAGGGTTTCCAGATCAGCCGCTATCTCCTTGCGGACATTAGCCAGGGAGAAATTCACAAAACTGTTGACGATCTCAACCCCATCCAGCGCTTCAGGATAGGTGAGCTGGAGGCCGACATACGGGGACGTCCCCTCGGGCTTCTTTGAATCGGGTTGCAGCAACTTGAAGGCCTCATCGTTGAAGGCTTCAAAAGTCTGCTCAAGTGTTCGCCCTGGCTGCACGAGATCAGCGAAGAGCTGCGGGTGTTCGCGGAAGAAGGCCAGCCGATTCTCGTACGAGTCAAGCGTTGCCCCGACCTGCGCCAGCGCTTGTTTCGGCGACAGCTTGTAGATACCAAGATGATTCAACTCATCGAGATCTTTGATAGCGGCCGGCCGTAGCACGCTTTGAACGGTGTAATAACGAGGCGCCAGCATGGCGTAGAGCAACCCGACGAGCGTGCACACCCCAGCTATGCCGCCAATCAGGAACTTTTGCTTCCATAACGCGCGGAGGAGTTGGATGAGGTCAATTTCATCAGGCGTTGCCGAAGCAAGGACTTGCGGAGGAGTTACTGCGTTCACTTGAGATCCGTCTCGCTGAATGCGGCGACGCAGAGCGTGCGCCGAAGGCTATACCACTAGCGCACGGAAAAGTCCCGTCGCGCTAAGGGCCGCCATTCTGCCAGCCAGTTCACAAAAAACAAGTGACACGCCTCAACTTTAATTAGCGATTGTGAGCGCCTAAAGCGCCGTGCTAGATGCCCACCGACTTCAGTTATGCAGCCAGACAAAGCGTTTACGCCTTACCTGGCTCTTCGCAGAAGAAAGGAACACGGCAATTTACAACGCCGATGGGGCTTGCAGCTCGCGGCCGCGATTTGCAAGGCTGCGTACCAAAGCGGCGAATACGCCAAGCATGCCGCCAAGCACAAAGCCCAGCGCGAGAATCAGCGCCTTCTTGGGTTTGATTGGCTTGGACGAATCCAGCGCAGGCTGATCCAGGCGAACAAGCCTCAACCGATCGGTATCGAGCTTGATTCCCTTCAAACGGGCGGCCTCTTCGCGCAGCTCAGCGAGATTGGCCAGGTATAGGTCTTCACCCTCTCGCTCTCTGAGAATTTCCACCTCGCGATTATTTTCTAGCATCGCGAGTTCGGATTGGATCTCGGCGATTCGAGGCTCTATGAAGTCATCCGACTTGCGACTGGCGAGGGCATCACGCTCTGCGGACAGCGCTTCTGTTCCCATGAAATACAACGGGGTTTCCCGACTGTTAACCTCCGTCCGAATGACTTGCGCGCCGCCTCTGGCTAAGTCGGACATGGCGGACGGGCTTGTTGGCTTACGAATACCCAGCGATTCGGCTATCGATATCGCCTCCGTCAATTGTTGGATCCGATTGGTACGTCGCGTCTTGAGTTCAGCGCGCAAAGCGGCAAGTTCGTCCTGAAGCTGGGCCCGCTTCAGCGCGCTTTCTTCGAGCAGGGACGCGATCTTCGCCTCCTTGGACGCTTCATAGTTAGCCCGCTGCGCCTCGATGTTCATCTCCAGACTAGCCAGACGGTTTTTGACGAGGCTTTCTACATCCTCCGCAATTTCGCGGCGCTCAAGCTCCAACACATAAGCAACAAAGCCATTGACTACCGAAGCGCCGGCGACACCCTCGGGGTAAGTAAGCCTCAACCCCACGAACGCGCTGCGGTTCTCCGTACGCTTTGGATCAGGGAACAGCATCTCAAACGCCTCTTCGTTGAACTCAGCGAACGCCTGCTCCAATTGCTCGCCCCGCTCGGTGAGATTCGGAAACAGCTCCTGATTGTTCATGAAGAACTCCAGACGGTTGTCATAAGACGACAGGCCGCCTGCCACACGGTTGATGGCCTCTTCTGGAGTGAGCTTGTAGATGCCCGTCTCATTGAGCTGGTCCAGATTGCTCTGCGGCACTGGACGAAGGTAGGTTCGAGCTTGAAAGTACGGCGTCGCCAGGAAGGCGTACAGGGCCGCTAGCAGCGTAACGAGAAGCGTGATGCTAGCGATCAGAATCTTCTGTCGCCAAAGCGCACGGAACAGTTCGATCAAGTCAATTTCATCGTTAGATGAAGTGGGTTGCTGCACGATCATCCGAGGTCCTTGTTATGTGTGCTCATCACTGCGGAGCAAGCGAACCGGATTTTGTACGTACGAACCGCAAAAAGTTCAGCCGAATGATGGCTTTTAACAACTATTTAGGCTGATACCTCGTTGCCGCTGGGAGAGCAAACCTAGCCGCTTGTCAGTCCTCATCATTCACCCGATCCCGCAGTTCCTTTCCAGGCTTGAAGTGCGGAACGAATTTGCCGTCGAGGCTGACGGACTGGCCGGTTTTGGGATTACGGCCGATGCGCGGGGCGCGGTAGTGCAGGGAGAAACTGCCGAAGCCGCGGATCTCGATCCTCTCGCCGGTGGCCAGGGCCTGAGCCATCTGCTCGAGCATGGTCTTGATGGCCAGCTCGACATCCTTGGATGAAAGCAGCCCCTGCTGGGTGACGATTCGCTCGATCAACTCCGACTTGGTCATGGTTTTCCCTTCGTTTTCAAGCGGCTAGATCATTCGGGTTGCGTTCGTTTGTAGCATGTTGTTCAGAGTTTGAACAGCCCGAACGGGATTGACGACGAATGAGTGCTTGGTTTAGGAGACCGTGGCACAGATCGGAAATCTGGCTCGCCCGCCCGCTCATCGGCGGCGCCGGTCGAAGGCAGGATTGCTGCCAGATCTTTTTTAAGGGAATAAAAAAGGCGGGCTCTAGAGCCCGCCTTTCGTTTTGCCTACTGCAAATCAGTCTTCGCGATAACGGCGCAGCTTGAGCTGCTTGCCACCTACGCGGGTGTCCTTGAGTTTACCGAGCAGGCGATCGAGGCCATCTTCCGGCAGCTCGACCAGGCTGAAGCTGTCGCGCACCTGGATACGGCCGATGGCTTCACGGGCCAGGCCGCCCTCGTTGAGGATAGCGCCGAGCAGGTTACGGGCGGCGATGCCGTCACGCGCGCCCAGCGGGGTGCGGCAACGGGCGCGGCCTTCTGCCAGAGGCATCGGCGCACGACGCTCGCGGTCACCGCTACGCTCAGGACGATCGGAGCGCTCGCGCGGGCCGCTGCTCGGGACCAGCGGCTGCTCTTTCTCCACTTCGGCCAGGGTCAACGCCTGACCATTGGTGGCCTTGCGCAGCAGTGCAGCGGCCAGGGCGCGCGGACTGCAGCCGATGTCGGCAACCAGTTTGTCGAGCAGCTCGCCATGCGTGGCTTCGGCATCGGCGACCAGCGGCGCGAGGCTGTTTGTCAGCTTCTTGATGCGCGCGTCCAGCACCTGCTGCGCGTTGGGCAGACGAGCTTCGGCGACCTTCTGGTTGGTCACGCGCTCGATAACCTGCAGCATGCGACGCTCGCGCGGCGTTACCAGCAGCAGTGCGCGACCTTCGCGACCGGCACGACCGGTACGGCCGATACGGTGCACGTAGGACTCCGGATCGTACGGCATGTCCACGTTGAACACGTGGGTGATGCGCGGCACATCAATGCCGCGGGCGGCGACGTCGGTGGCGACGACGATGTCCAGGCGGCCATCCTTGAGCGATTCGATGACGCGCTCACGCTGGTTCTGGGCAATGTCGCCGTTCAGCGCAGCGGCCTTGTAGCCCTTGGCTTCCAGTGCGGCGGCCAGGTCGAGGGTGGCCTGCTTGGTGCGCACGAAGGCGATCAGCGCGTCGAAATCCTCAACTTCGAGCAAGCGCAGCACGGCTTGGATCTTCTGATCGGCATGGACCATGAGGTGCGCCTGCTCGATCCGCGCGACGGTCTGGGTCTTGGCAGCGATCTTGATGTGCTGCGGCTCGCGCAGGTGCTTCTCGGCGATAGCACGGATGGAGTGCGGCAGCGTGGCGGAGAACAGCACACTCTGGCGGCTTTCCGGCATGGCTTCGAAGATCACTTCCAAGTCGTCCATGAAGCCGAGCTTGAGCATCTCGTCGGCCTCATCGAGGACCAGGAAGCGGATGGTCGACAGCAGTTCGCTGTTGCGACTCAGGTGGTCGACCAGGCGGCCCGGAGTGGCGACGATAACCTGCGCGCCCTGACGGATGGCCTTGAGCTGCGGGCCCATCGGGGCACCACCATAGATGGCGACGACGCTGACGCCCGGCATCTGCTTGGAATAGGTCTCGAACGCGGTGGCGACCTGCAGCGCCAGTTCGCGGGTCGGCGCGAGGATCAGCGCCTGCGGCTCACGCTTGGCCGGATCGATCTTGGACAGGATCGGCAGCGCGAAGGCGGCGGTCTTGCCGGTACCGGTCTGGGCCTGGCCGATCATGTCGTGACCACCGAGGATCACCGGGATCGCCTGGGCCTGGATGGGGGATGGTTCTTCGTAGCCGACTGCGCTGATGGCAGCCAGAACAGCGGAGTGAATACCGAGTGCGGCAAAGCCGCCGATTTCCTGGGTCATGGGTCTTGTCTCTGATGCTCCGCAAGACCCATTGTTCCGAAGCTGCGCATGCCGTGCAAAACCCGAAGGTCACCCTGGCAGCCTGGTCGGCGGGGTTGCGAAAACGTATGGATGATGAATCGTCAAGATAGTCCGCTCGAAGCGGACAGCAGCCGAAGCGGCGCTTCGTGTGTTGCAGTACCTGAACGCAGGCTGGGTTTCAGCCGGCGCGTACTATACCGGATTAACGTGAAGCTGTGCGGATATTTTACGGCGCAGCGGATAGCGCGATGCCTCGGGACTACCCGCGGCTGCGCCTCCCACCGGAACTGGTGGGTGGCGCGGCTTGGGGATCAGGCCGCTTCACTGTTGGCGGCGCTGACACGGAAACGACCGACCAGCTGATGCAGTTTGCCGGCGGTGTGGCGCACGCGCTCGGCGCTGTCCTGCAGCACGCCCAACGTCTGCCCCATTTCACTGGAGGCCTGGTCGACGCCACGAATGGTCTGACCGTAATGCAGGCTGCGCTCGTTCAGCCCCTTGATGATCTCGAACATGCGCTCCACGGTTTCGTGCAGATGGACGTTTTCCGATGTCGCCTCCTCGGTCAGTCGCAGGCTGCTGTCGACATCCTGCACGCCGCCCTGCATGAACGACACGGCCTGGCGCGTCTCGCCCTGCAGGCTCTCGACTTTCTCGCGGATGTCCTCCGCTGCCTTGGCCGTACGCAGCGCGAGCGAGCGCACCTCCCCCGCCACCACGGCAAAGCCGCGCCCGTGATCACCGGCGCGAGCGGCTTCGATCGCGGCATTGAGCGCGAGCAGGTTGGTCTGGTTGGTGATATCGCTGATCAGGCGGACGATCTCGTCGATCTCGCCCATGCGGCTGTCGAGCAGCTGCACGCTCTGCGCCGAGCGCTGCACCACGTCGCGGATGGACTCGGTGCCCTCACGTACGGTCGCGAAGCGCGCGCGTGCACGACTCATCACCTCGTCCATCGCCGCCTTCATCTCCTCGGCGGTCATCGAGGCCTGCTGGATCTCGCCCAGCTGCTCTTCCACCAGCAACAGCAGCTGATGTATGGATTCGGCGACGTCGCTGGTGGTCTGCCCGGCTTCGCTGCTGCGAGCAAGCATCAGCTCATTGTCCTGGCGCACGTGCTTTGATACCTGGATCACCTGGCCGACCACGCCATCCAGGCTGTCGATGAAGCTGTTGATCCAGCGCGCCATGTCGCCGCTCTCGTCGCGCTGCATGGTGCTGCTGTCGAGCCGCTGACGAAGGTTTCCCTCACCCTCGGCGAGGGTGCGGATCACTTCGGTCATCTCCTGCATGCGCGCTGCCAGCCGACGCGGGCCGAAGGTGGCGAATGCCCAGGCGCCGAGCACGAGCAACACGCCGTTCAGCAGGTAGAGCGCCGCCTCGGACAGACCACTGAAGGCCTGCAACAGGCTGCCGGTAGCGAACAAGGTGGTCACCGTGAGCAGATAGGTCTTCATCAGCCCGACGCTCAGCGAGCGCCGGCGATAAACCTCCTCCAGATCAGCCTCGCACATCATGCCCCAGCGATCCGGCGAACCGCGCAGCTGGAAGGTCACGCCTTTGCCGATCACCGGGATGTGGCGGTAATCGGAATAGCCGGGATAGCTGACGAACAGGTTGGAGCCCCTGGCGATGGTTTCCCGCACGCCGGGGTGGAGCTGGCCGGTGGCCGGATCGGTAAAGCGCAGCTCCAACTCGGTATGCCGCTGCACACGTACCGTACCCCAGCGGGTGTGCACCCCGCTCTTGAGGTTTTCGCCGTGGCTGAAGGTGCCGTCCTCGAAGCGTGAGCGCGACAAGGCCGTGCCGGGCTGGATGCGGCTGTCGAAGCGCGAATCGACCATGAACAGGTAGTTGTCGCCGGATTCCGGATAGACGTGCCCGGCTTCGCGCTGAATCAGATCCCCCAGTACATCGTTCGGCACCCGCGCGCAGAGGCAGCCGAGGCGTTTACCTCCCACCTGCACCGGTTGGTAGAACATCAGCGTCACCGCGTCATGAAAACGCGAGGTGGTCGGCCCCAGGCGCTCGGTCAGCGGATCACGGTAAGGCCCATGCAGGAACGGCTCGCTCAGCCCCTGGGCCACGGCACGGGCATCGAGATCCTGCTGACCGACATGCGCGGCACAGGTCGAGGTCAGCACCCGCCCCTGCGGGTCGATGACGAACAGCTCGGACAGATCCGGCAACTGAGCGCGCTTCTTCTCCAGAGTCTGGACATCGACATGCGCCAGATCCTCGCCCAGGCTCGCGGCCAGGTCAGCCAGATGCTCCCAGTGGGTGTTCACCCAATTCTGCAGAATGCGCACCCGCGATTGCGCTACGCCCTCGAACACCTGCTCTATGGCCGCGTAGACGCCGCGGTTCAACCAGCAGGACCAGCGCATCGACAGCTTGCCAGTGCGCCCCAACCAGGGCAGCCAGTGACGTTCGCTAGGGGAAAGTTGCATCTGCAGGCTTTGAAGCTGGGGCACCGGGCGTTCCTTATTGCCGAGAAGACATACTGGCAAACTGCAATTAGCAGACCAGCATGCAGCTGCGCGACGGTACCGCGCACACTTGGGTCTTAGCCCACCATTGATG
The DNA here is from genome assembly GCF_026642215.1 of Stutzerimonas sp. R40042. Lineage (NCBI taxonomy): Bacteria > Pseudomonadati > Pseudomonadota > Gammaproteobacteria > Pseudomonadales > Pseudomonadaceae > Stutzerimonas > Stutzerimonas sp. R40042. The sequence goes on from NZ_CP113258.1 coordinate 2,881,613, forward strand.
CTCGGCTATTCCAGTGGGCTGAAGCCCACCCTGCGGGCTGCTTGCGCACCAGGAACGCTCATGCTCGCCCTGGAAGCCGTCGCAAGTAACGCCTGGACTAGCGCAGCGCTCTGCGCAGGGGGGGTGTGGCGAAACGCCGCGGACTGATATCCCGGCGCGGGTGCGCTGCAAACGCACCAATTCGGGTCCCGCAAACCATCACGGTGCATCGCCGCGCACCGCTTTGTCGCACTGCTTAGCTAGCTGGGCGCAGTGCCTCGATCAGCGAATCCAACGAATAGCCAAGGCGCGGCGCGAGTGCCTCGGCGCGCTGGCGCAGATCGGCAACGTCCAGCATTTGCTCGAGGTCGGCCGGCACCAGCACGACCACATTGCCCTCCTTCACCGGACACTCCCAGTAATGCCGGTGGTACAGCCCGCGAAACAGCGCCGCACCGAGCGGACGATCATCATCGGTGCCCCACTGGTTGATCACTAGCCAGCCTCCCGGATTGAGCTTTTCCTGACAGCGCTTGAGGAACGTCCAGGCCAGGTGCGCGGCATCCGGGCCGGCATCGTTGTAGAGGTCGACAAAGATCAGATCGGCCGTTTCGGCGGTTTCCAGCAGCTCGGTTGCATCTCCGATGCGAATATACAAGCGCGGGTCGTCCTGCAGTCCGAGGTAACGCATGGCCAGTTCTGGCACCGCCGGGCGCAGCTCGATGACTTCGACATCCTCCAGCGGCAGGAACTTGAGGCAGGCCTGGGTGAGATTGCCTGCACCCAGCCCAAGAAACAGCGCGGTCTCCGGCTGCGGATGACAGAGCGCCCCGAGCAGCATGGCGCGGGTGTAGTCGTACTCCAGCCAGGCCGGATCGGCAGTGAACACGCAGCTCTGCTCGACTGCGGCGCCAAATTCAAGAAAGCGGTAATCGCCCACCTCGAGCACCCGAATGAGGCCGAACGCGTCGCGCACCTCTGCGAGCAAACGCTCCTCTTTTTCCATCGCTGCACTCCGCAAGGTCCGGCCCGCCGGTTGGCAATCGGCGCATATTACGCAGCCCGATAGGCCATCGCTATCTCCAGCGGCGGAGCGCTTCGGGTAACATCGGCGGACTTTCTGCGATAACTGGAACGATCATGAGCCAAGCCTGGAGCCCTTCGAGCTGGAGAGACAAGCCGATACAGCAACAGCCGGTGTATCCGGACGCCGAGCACCTCAAGCAGGTGGAAACGACGCTCGCCGGGTTGCCGCCGCTGGTCTTCGCCGGCGAAGCACGCGAGTTGCGTCGGCAGTTCGCGGAGGTGACCCAGGGCCGGGCGTTCCTGCTGCAGGGTGGCGATTGTGCCGAAAGCTTCGCCGAATTCTCGGCGCCCAAGATTCGCGACACCTTCAAGGTGCTACTGCAGATGGCCATCGTCATGACCTTTGCCGCCGGCTGCCCGGTGGTGAAGGTCGGACGCATGGCCGGTCAGTTCGCCAAGCCGCGCTCGGCAGGCGACGAAACCATCGACGGCGTGACGCTGCCGGCCTACCGCGGCGACATCGTCAATGGCATCGACTTCAACGCCAAGAGCCGGGTGCCCGATCCGGAGCGCCTGCTGCAGGCCTACCATCAGTCCACCGCCAGCCTGAACCTGCTACGCGCCTTCGCCCAGGGCGGTTTCGCCGACCTGCATCAGGTGCATCAGTGGAACCTGGATTTCATCGCCAACTCGCTGCTGGCCGAGAAATACCACCAGCTCGGCGCGCGCATCGATGAAACACTGAAATTCATGCGGGCCTGCGGCCTGGACGGCGCGCCGCAGCTGCGCGAGACCAGCTTCTTCACCGCCCACGAGGCGCTGCTGCTCAACTACGAGCAGGCCTTCGTGCGCCAGGACAGCCTCAGCGGCGGCTGGTACGACTGTTCCGCACACATGCTGTGGATCGGCGACCGTACCCGTCAGCTGGACAGCGCTCACGTTGAGTTCCTGCGCGGCGTCGGCAACCCCATCGGGGTGAAGGTCGGTCCCAGCATGGACACGGATGAGCTGATCCGGCTGATCGACATCCTCAATCCGCAGAACGACCCCGGCCGCCTGAACCTGATCGTGCGCATGGGCGCCGACAAGGTCGAAGCCGACCTGCCACGTCTGGTGCGCACGGTGCAAAACGAGGGTCGCCAGGTGCTGTGGAGCTCCGACCCGATGCACGGCAATACCATGAAGGCATCCAGCGGCTACAAGACGCGCGACTTCGAGCGCGTACTCGCGGAGGTCCGCCAGTTCTTCGACGTGCACCGCGCCGAAGGCAGCTACCCGGGCGGCATCCATATCGAGATGACCGGGCAGAACGTCACCGAATGCATCGGCGGCTCGCGCCCGATCACCGAGGCCGGCCTCTGCGATCGCTACCACACCCATTGCGACCCGCGCCTGAATGCCGACCAGTCATTGGAAATGGCTTTCATGATCGCCGAGACGCTGAAGCAACTGCGCCCCAGCTGAGGTCCAATCTTTCTGCGATACGGCGGCCCACCGTCGCCGTAGTCGAACAGGTTGGCAAAGCATGACGAGCTATCGACCGTCGCAGGGTGGCCGCTGGTCTCGAACGGCCCTGACTGGCTCGGCATCCGGATACGCATGCCTCATGCAGTTCATAGCACGCTAATAATTAGCAACACCGTTTATTCGGTAGCTAACTATTGACTGCTAGAATCCGCGACGTTTTGACCCATGCCGGCGCCCTGGCAGCCGGGTCAGCTGATTGAAGGAAAACTGCATGACCGATTCATCCCAGAACAAGGGGGCCGTTATCGCGGCCTCCATCGGCCTGTTCCTCGGGCCTCTGCTCTTGTTGCTGTGCATTCTCACCGAGCCACCGGCCGGCCTGTCGGAAACCGCCTGGCTGACCGTCGGCATGGCCGCGCTGATGGCGGTGTGGTGGTCCACCGAAGCCATCCCGATTCCCGCCACCTCGCTGCTGCCGATTCTGCTGATTCCGGTGCTGGACATCGACACACTGGCCAAGGCCACTGCGCCTTACGCCAACCCCACCATCTTCCTGTTCCTGGGTGGCTTCCTGCTGGGTCTGGCGATGCAGCGCTGGAACCTACACAAGCGCATCGCGCTGGCCACTCTGCTGGCGGTCGGCAACGCGCCGAGTCGACAGATCGCCGGCTTCATGATCGCTACAGCGTTCATCAGCATGTGGGTCAGCAACACGGCCACCAGCATCATGATGCTGCCGATCGGCCTGTCGGTGATCGGTTTGCTGGTTGCCGGCAGCGACAAGCGCGATGGCGAGCGCTTCGCCGTGGCCTTGCTACTCGGCATCGCCTATGCCGCCAGTGTCGGCGGCATCGCCACGCTGATCGGCACGCCGCCCAATGCCTTGCTCGCCGCCTTTCTGCGCGAGAACTATGACGTGCACATCGGTTTCGGCCAGTGGATGCTACTGGGGCTCCCGGTGAGCCTCGGCATGCTGCTGTTCATCTGGTGGTGGCTGACCCGCGGCGGCTTCAAGCTGTCCGGTGGCGACAGCCGCGCCATGCTGGAACAGGAGATGGCTGCACTGGGACCGATGAGCAGGGCCGAAAAGCTGGTCGCCGTGGTGTTCACCCTGGCGGCACTGGCCTGGATCTTCCAGCCGCTGCTGGCCGAGTACGTCGATGGCGTGAACGACACCAGCATCGCCATGGCCGCCGCGCTTTCGCTGTTCCTGATTCCTGTGAATCTGCACCAGCGCGTATTCCTGATGGACTGGGAGCAGGCCAACAAGGCGCCCTGGGGCGTGCTGCTGCTGTTCGGTGGCGGCCTGTCGCTGGCCGGAGTGATCGGCGCGTCCGGGCTGGCGCAATGGATCGCGCAAAGCCTCGGCGGCTTCGGCACCCTGCCGCTGATCCTGATGATCGGCCTGGTGGCGCTGGTCATCACCTTTCTGACCGAGATCACTTCCAACACCGCCACGGCCGCGGCCTTCCTGCCACTGCTGGGCGCCCTGGCGGTGGCTCAGGGACTGTCGCCAGAGATGCTGGCAATTCCGGCAGCGATCGCCGCCAGTTGCGCCTTCATGATGCCGGTAGCCACGCCACCCAATGCCATCGTGTTCGGTACGGGGCAGATGCACATCCAGTCGATGATCAAGGCCGGCTTTGCCATCAACCTGTTCGGCGTGATGCTGGTCACCCTGCTCTGCTACGGCCTGGTCGGCTGGATCTGGGCGAGCTGACACACGCACAGAAACGAAAAAGCCCAGCATCGAGCTGGGCTTTTTTTGTCCACCGCAGGCCGAGGATCAGGCCTTGACGCGCGACTTGTACTCGCCGGTGCGGGTGTCGATCTCGATCGAGTCGCCGATTTCGCAGAAGGCGGAAACCTGCAGCTCGGCACCGTTCTTCAGGCGGGCGGTCTTCATGACCTTACCGGAAGTGTCGCCACGTACGGACGGCTCGGTGTAGGCGATTTCACGAACGATGGTGGTCGGCAGTTCGACGGAGATCACCTTGTCGTTGTAGAAAACGGCTTCGCAGACGTCGGTCATGCCGTCTTCGATGAAGGTCATCACGCCTTCGAGGTCGTCCTTCTCGATTTCGTACTGGTTGAACTCGTTGTCCATGAAGACGTACAGCGGGTCGGCGAAGTAGGAGTAGGTCACTTCCTTGCGCTCGAGGATGACCGGCTCCAGCTTGTCGTCAGCCTTGTACACGGTCTCGGTAGCCGAACCGTTGAGCAGGTTCTTCAGCTTCATCTTGACCACGGCACTGTTACGACCGGACTTGTTGAACTCGGCTTTCTGGATGACCCAGGGTGCGCCGTTGATGATGGCCACCTGGCCGGCACGGAACTCTTGTGCGGTTTTCATAGAAATATCCGAAGGAATTAGAGACAAAAAACAGGCCGCGTATCATAGGGTCTGTTCCCATATCGTCGCAAGCCGCGTGACGGCGCGCGGCCCTGCGTCAACCGTGAACAGCCTCCAGCCAGTCGGTGAAGAAGAACATCAGCTTGCCGGCCAGATCGCCGTTGGCGACCTGTGCATGCGTCCAGGCCTCGGCATGCTCGAGCAGCGCCGGGTACTCCCGCAGCAGATCAGCCCAGGCTTGCGCGGCGCCCTCCCTGGCGTTCCAGGCGTGCCAGAACGCGCGCAACGCCGTGCCAGCCGCCGGCGCAAGGCCGTTCGCATAAAGGTCGAGAAACGCGTTGAGCTTGTCCCAGTGCGCGTCGTCTTCCTGCGGGTAGATGTGCCACACCAGCGGGCGCCCGGCCCACTGCGCACGAATGAAGGACTCCTCGCCACGTACGGCATTGAAATCACAGCTCCACAACAGCAGGTCGTATTCGTCCTGCGTCATGAACGGCACGATGCAGATCTGCAGGCTGCCGCGCTGATAACGCTCCCCCGCTTTCAGCCCGGGCACGCCGAGCCAGGCCGCGACATCACCCAGTACCCGCCCTTCCGGCACCAGCAGCTGATTGGTCCGCACGTCAGCCGCCAGCGCGTCCAGCCAGCCCGCAACTGCCGGGTTTTCGTAGGCGAACAACGACAGCAAGCGCGCATCCGCTTGCCGCACCACGCCAAGCGTGGCGAGAAAATCGGCCTGCTGCTGCCGATCCCGCTGGAAGCTGGCCCGACGCAGCATCAGATCGGCTTCGCGAATCAGGCCGCCAGTGGCAGCCTCGAACCCTGGAAAGAAGAAGTACTTTTGCACACCGTTGGGCTGCAGTGACGGCAGCGCATGACAGCCGACGATCCAGTCCTCGGCGCTCAGGTACTCCAGATTCAGCCAGAGAATCCGCCGCCCGCTGCCGGCCATGGCATTTATATATTGCTGCGGCAGGTTGCAGGCGAACGCCTCGATGACCACATCGGCAGGCTCGACTCCCGGCCACTGGCTTGACCAGCGCCTGACATCCACGCCCTCATGGAGCTGCTGGTCGGCATCGGCACTGGCAGCCGGACAGAGCCGCGCAAAGGTTTCCAGATCGTCGACCCACAGCCTGACGCGCTGACCATGCTCGGCCGCCAGCTGTCGCGCCAGGCGCCAGGTAACGCCAATGTCGCCGAAGTTGTCCACGACGGCACAGAAGATGTCCCAACTTGCCTTGACCGACAAACCCATGCTCCTCGAACCGATACGGCGTTTTCGTGCCACTGAAATAGCCGCGCAGGATACATGAGCCGCAGCCACGGCCAAACGGACTCGCCGACTACGAGGCAGCCGAGTGAACGTAGAGTAGACATGCGAAAGAGCCCCGACGCATGAGCGCTCGGAACTGAAAATCTGGAGGGAAAAAGCGAGCGTTATGGAGGTGAACCCTACCAGCCACACCCCGGCACACAATGTCACCGCTGCGGCTGCTCCCTTCCGGGCCTGACCGGGTTCACGGCTGATCGTTGCGAGGGGACCGGCAGGGCCCACCATAACGAAACCCGCCTGGCGGCGAGCGGCGCCATTGTACCGGCTTATCAGCAACTTACAACCAAAGACTGCGGCAAGCGCTTTTGCTACGGCCGGGACAGCCCGGTACCGCCGGTCAGCAAGCCACGAAAGCGCGCGCTCGTTTGCCGCATTGCGTCGAAACCCTCTAGCCAAAGGACGATCTCTGTCCGAGGATGGGGAGGCTCAAGCGGTATCGAACGCTTGTCATGAAAACATGCTACGCAGCACTTCCACTGCGTGGCCGATGGCACCAGCACACGAGGTAATCATGAGCAAGGCTCCAATCGCCATCATCGGAACCGGAATAGCGGGACTGTCGGCCGCTCGCGCGCTTCACGAAGCCGGACAAGCCGTACATCTGTTCGACAAGAGCCGCGGCAGCGGCGGCCGCATGGCGAGCAAACGCAGCGATGCCGGCACGCTAGACCTCGGCGCGCAATACTTCACGGCGCGTGATCGCCGCTTCAGCGAGATCGTGCGCCAGTGGCAGGAAAGCGGCTGGGTAGAGCAATGGGCCCCTACCCTGTTCCAGTCCCGCGAAGGCCTGTTGAAGCCTTCGGCCGACGAGCAGCTGCGCTGGGTCGGCACACCGACCATGAGCGCGATTACCCGAGGCCTGCTGGGTGAACTGCCGGTGACCTTCAGCTGCCGCATCACCGAAGTATTCCGCGGCGAACGCTTCTGGACGCTGGTCGACGCTACGGGCGCCAGCCATGGCCCGTTCAGTCATGTGATCATCGCCGCCCCTGCTCCGCAGGCCGCCGCATTGCTGTCCGGCGCGCCAAAACTGGCTGCCGTGGCCGCGAGTGTAGCGATGGAGCCGACCTGGGCGGTGGCCCTGGGTTTCGCCAATCCGCTGGATACCGCGCTGGAAGGCTGTTTCGTCCAGGACGATGCGCTGGATTGGGTGGCACGCAACCGCAGCAAGCCAGGCCGGGACGGCGCGCTCGATACCTGGGTGCTGCATGCCACCAGCAACTGGAGCCGCCAGCATCTGGACCTGCCCAAGGAGGCGGTCATCGAATGCCTGCACGGCGCCTTCGCCGAGCTGATCGACTGCGTGGTCCCGGCGCCGGAATTGACCGTGGCGCATCGCTGGCTCTACGCCCGCCCGGCACAGGCACACGAATGGGCCGCACTGGCCGATGCCGGGCTGGGCCTATACGCCTGTGGCGACTGGTGCCTCTCCGGTCGGGTGGAAGGCGCCTGGCTCAGCGGCCAGGAAGCCGCGCGCAGGCTACTGGAAAACCTCTGATCCTCCTTGCCCGCATGAGTGGCTGACCGGGCTCTGATCCAGGTCAGCCGAGCGCGCGGGCCAGCTGCTATCATCGCGCGCTTTCTGAACGCCCCTTCAGCGGAGTCCCGATGAATCCCTCCACTCTGATCGGCATTGTCGCGAGCATCGGCCTGCTGGCCGTGGTCGTGCTGTTCGCCGCGAAAGAACCTGCGCTGTTCATCGATTTGCCCAGTCTCGGCATCGTTCTGGTCGGCACGCTGGCCGCCACCTTCATCAGCTATCCGCTGCGTGAGGTAACGCGGGTGTTCGGGCTGCTGTGGACGGTCATGCGCAACGAGCGGCTGTACACCCGCCAGGACCTCGAGGAATTGGTGCAGATTTCGCGGCTGTGGATCAGCGGCGACCTGCCGGCGGTGGAAAAAGCCGTAGAACAGGTCAGCAACCCGTTCCTGCGCACCGGCGTGCAGCTGGTGATCGACAACACCCCCGAGGAAGACATCCTGGAGGTGCTGCAATGGCGCATCGCCCGCCTGCGCGCTCGCGAGAACGCGGAGGCACAGCTGTTTCGCGCCATGTCCAGCTACGCCCCGGCATTCGGCATGATCGGAACCTTGGTCGGGTTGATCAACCTGATGTTCATGCTCGGCAGCGGTGACATGGAACAGATCGGCCGCAGTCTCGCCGTGGCACTGATGACCACCTTTTATGGCGTGCTGCTGGCCAATCTGGTGCTCAAGCCGGTCGCGGTCAAGCTCGAGCGGCGCACCGAGCAGCGGGTCGCCCTGATGAACCTGGTCATGCAGGGCATCTCGATGATGTGCAACCGCCGCAGCCCGGCGTACATGCGCGAGACGTTGAAATCGTTCATCGCCCATCACGATGACGAGATCCGCGACGGTGGCCCCGGCGTGCCGCGCAGCAAGCCGCAGGACGCGGCATCTTGAACGGCGCGACGTCCTCGGGCAGCCGTTTCTCGAAATGGCACATCGATCCACAGCGCGACGAAGAACAGGAAGCCTGGCTGATCACCTACCTGGACATGCTGACGCTGTTGCTGGTCATGCTGGTGATCATGCTGAGCATGGCCGGCAAGGCTGACGGCGAAGGCGACAGCCAGGCCGCCATCGCCACACCCACCGCAATGGCAACACCCGAGCCGCTGGCCATCGAGGCGCAGCCGACCAGCGCACCGATTCCGGCCATTGCTCCGCTGCCGGAGCCGGCGATCGACGCTCCCGTATCCGATGCGCAAACCAGTGATACTGCAGAAGCGCTGGCGCTTGGCGAGGACATCGAAGTGATCGTCAACGACGGCAGCATCAGCTTCCGCATCAGCAGCGAAATTCTGTTCGGCTCAGGCCAGGCGGAGCTCGAAAATACCGGACTGGACGTCATCGATCGGCTGATTCCGACGCTGGCCGCGAGCCCGCACCGGATCATCGTCGAGGGCCACACCGACAATCTGCCGATCCAGACCGAGCGTTTCCCCTCAAACTGGGAGCTTTCCGCCAGCCGTGCCAGCAGCGTGGTGCGCTATCTGCAGCTGGCGGGCATCGAGGCGACCCGCCTGAGCGCAACCGGCTATGCCGACACCCGGCCGATTGCCGACAACGGTAGCGAGCATGGCCGCGCCAGCAACCGGCGTGTCGAGCTGGTGATGCAGACCGAGCCGGATAAGCCCTGACGCGTCAGCCCAGGGCGGTGTCGAGGAACATCATCACCGCGAACCCGACCATCAGCCCCAGCGTGGCGGGCGTCTGGTGGCCGTTGCGGTGGGTCTCGGGAATCACCTCATGGGACACCACGAAAATCATCGCCCCTGCGGCAAGGCCGAGGCTGATCGGATAGGCGATGGCAAAGCCGCTGGACATGCCGATGCCCACCAGCGCGCCGATCGGCTCCATCAAGCCGGATGCCGCGGCCACCAGCACCGAGCCCAGTGCCGACAGGCCGGTGGTGCGCAGCGCCAGCGCCACCGCTAGGCCTTCGGGAATGTCCTGAATGGATATCGCCGTGGTCAGCGGCAGACCGACGCTCATGTCGCCATTGGCGAAACTCACGCCGATGGCCATGCCTTCCGGGATGTTGTGCAGGGCAATGGCGAGAACGAACAGCCAGACTCGATTCAGACGCTCGCACTCGGGGCCGCATGGCCCGGTGCTCTCGTGCTCGTGCGGGGTGAAGTAATCCAGCCCGAGCATCAGCAACACGCCGAGCCCAAGGCCTACCACCACGGTCAGCGCAGCCGCCGGCCCGCTGCCGAACAGCTCACGACCGGCCTCCAGTCCCGGAAGGATCAACGAGAACGCACTGGCGGCAAGCATCATCCCCGCTGCGAAGCCGAGCATGCTGTCCTGCGTTCGGGTCGAGATGTCGCGCAGACCGATCGCCAGAAACGCACCGACCGCCGTTGCGACGAAGCCCGCGCTGCCGCCAAGCAGGGCATAGCGCACATTGCTCGCCTCGCCGCTCTGCAACGCATTGACGGCGCCGGCAACCAGCAGGAGCAGAACCGCGGCTGCGGTCGCGGCGAGGCCAAAGGTTATCCAGGGGTTGGCCTGGGCCTGTGCGAGCCAGGCGGCGCGCAGGGTGGCGGCGGGGCTTTGAACGGTAGTGGCCATATCGCGGATCCTGGGAGCGGGCCGCCATTGTACGCCGTCCATCGCCGCAGCGAGGCTATGGCCTCGATAGACGCGGCCATCGGCTTCGCCCGTACCGGACCTCGCCTGGCAGCACGAACGCGACACTCCGGGCAGTATTCATGCAAGTCGTTTGGCCGTAAGCTTGTGGCGTTTCGATGGCCGTCTCGGGCCGTATCAGGGAGAGGTCCGTCTTGCCTGTCGCCAAAAACTTCCGCCGCGCTTGGCCACTGCTCGTCGTGCTCGCGCTGGCTGGCGGCTGGTTGATCCGCAGCCAGCTGCAAGGGCCGCAAGTGCCTGCCTATCGGCTGGAAACGCGACCGCTGGTGCAACGGGTGGTAGCCAGTGGCGAAGTGGACAGTCAGTCGCTGGCTCAGGTGGGGAGCGAGATTACCGGTGTGGTTGCCGCTCGCCATGTGCGCGAAGGCGATGAAGTAAAGGCCGGCGATCTGCTGCTGGAGCTGCGCGACGATGAACAGCGTGCGCGCCTGCGCGAGGCGGAAGCGGCCCTGCAGCAACTGATCGATTCCACCCGCCCGCAGGCACAGGCCACCCTGCGCGAAGCACAGCACAATCTGGAGCAGGCCAGCCGCGAGCTGAAGCGACGCGAAACATTATTCGAGCGCAAGCTGCTCGCCTCCGAACCGCTGGAGCAGGCACGCCGCGCGGAACTTACGGCCCGCGTGATTCGTGACCGCGCGCGTTTTGCCGCCGCGGCACTCGCCGAAGGCGGCAGCGAGGAACAAGTCCTCCGGCAACGCCTTGAGGCCGCGCGCGCAACATTTGCCAAGACACGCATCCACGCACAGGTAACGGGGATCGTGCAGACCCGCGATGTGGAACCGGGTGATCTGGTCCAGCCTGGACGTACGCTGCTCAGTATCGCCCGCTCGGGCAGCAGCGAGATTCTGCTGCCGCTGGATGAAAAGAACCTGGCTCCTGTGCGGCTCGGCCAGGCCGCGAGCATCATTGCCGACGCCTACCCGGAGCGTGTGCTGCCGGCGCGGGTCAGCTTCATCGCCCCTGCGGTCGATACGGCACGCGGCACCATCGATGTTCATCTCGACCTGTTGCAACCCGCCGATTTCCTGCGCCAGGGCATGACCGTATCGGTCAATATCGAAACCGGTCGTCGCGATCAGGCCCTGGTACTGCCCAACGATGCCCTGCGCGCCCGCAGCGGCCCGCGCGCCCAGGTGCTGCGGGTTCGGGACGGTGTGGTCGAGCGGGTCGACGTTCGTCTTGGCCTGCTGGGTACTGCCCTCAGCGAGGTCGTCGAGGGGCTCACCACCGGCGACCTGGTTCTACTCGACGATGCCGAAGAGGGAAAGCGCGTGCGGGTGACTGAACGGCCGATTCCCAGCGGCATCCGGGACTGACGACCGTGCGCCTGAGCGAGTCGCTATGGATCGAATGGAAGATCGCCCTGCGCTTCCTGCTCGACAACCGGATGCAGACATTGCTGATCGTTTTCGGGATCGCCGTCGGGTCTGCGGTGATCGTGTTCATCACGGCGCTGATCACCGGCCTGCAAGCCAATGTGATCGAGCGCACCCTCGGCACTCAGGCCCATATTCGTATCCTCCCGCCGGACGAGGCCAACCGGACCCTGCCGGTCACTCCCGACAGCTGGTCGCTGGTACTGGAAAGTCCGCGGGCGCAGCGTCTGCGCTCGATCATCAACTGGCAGGACATTCGCGACGTGCTCGACCAGGACGCGCAGGTGCTGGCAGTGTCACCGGTCATCAGCGGCCCGGCCATCGCCCGGCGCGGCGTGGCGCGCGCTTCGGTGGCGCTGCTCGGCATTGATCCGCCGCGCTATCAGCGCATCATCCCCCTGGCCGACGACCTGATTGCCGGACGATTCATGGTTGGCGCAGGCAATGCGGTGATCGGCAAGGAGCTGGCCAAGGACCTCGGCCTCGGTATCGGCGACAAGCTGCGGCTGGACGCCGGTGAAGGCCGCGAGGCAGTTGTCGATATCGCTGGCATCTTCGAACTTGGCGTGCGCGAGCTGGATTCGCGCTACGTTTACCTGGACCTCAAGCAGGCGCAGACACTGCTCGACCTGCCCGGCGGCATCACGGTCATCGATACGACGGTCGCCGACATTTTCCAGGCCGATCGGGTGGCCGAGCGTCTGGCGCGTCTCACCGGGCTGCGTGCCGAAAGCTGGATGGAAACCAACGGCCAACTGCTCAATGCGCTCAGCTCGCAGAGCATGACCACCGAGATGATCCGCGTGTTCGTCGGTATCTCGGTGGCATTCGGCATCGCCAGCGTGCTGGCGGTCAGCGTGGTCCAGCGTACCCGCGAAATCGGCATCCTGCGGGCGATGGGCAGCCCGCGCGGACAGATCCTGCGGGTCTTCCTGCTTCAGGGCGGCGTGCTCGGCCTGTTTGGCTCGGCCTGTGGCGGGGCAGTCGGCTGGGGGCTGGTGCAGGTATTCAACCTCGCCGGCCCGCGCCTGTTCGAGATTCCCGTCGACCCTACGCTGGTGCCGCTGGCCATGCTTGTCGCCACCATCACCGGTGTGCTGGCCGCGGCGATGCCGGCCCGGCGCGCGGCACGTTACGACCCCGCCGTGGCGATCCGCTATGTCTGAAGCGCTGCTGAAGAGCCATGCCGCCGAGGTCCTGCGCCTGGAGCAGGTACGCAAGGCATTCAATGTGGGCACTGCGCTGGAAACCGAGGTGCTGCATGGCATCGATCTGCGATTGTGTCGCGGTGAGCTGACCGCCTTGATCGGGCCGTCGGGATCGGGCAAGAGCACGCTGCTGAACCTGATCGGCCTGCTCGACGCGCCCAGTTCAGGCGAGCTGTACCTGCTCGGCCAGGCGACACGGGATAGCGACGACGAGGCCCGCGCCCACCTGCGCAACCAGGCGATTGGCTTCGTCTTCCAGTTCCATCACCTGATTTCGGCGTTCAGCGTGCTGGAAAACGTGCTGATGCCTCTGATGATCCGCCACGGCAAGCCATCGAGCGCGGACATCGACCTCGCCCGTACCCTACTCGACGAAGTTGGGCTGGGAGCGTTCGCCAACAAGAAACCTACGCAGATATCCGGCGGCCAGCAGCAGCGGGTCGCCATCGCCCGGGCGCTGGTGACACGCCCGCCGCTGCTGCTGGCCGATGAGCCGACCGGCAACCTCGATACGCGAACCGCGCAAAGCGTGTTCGAGCTGTTCCATCGCATCAACGCCCAATTCGGCTGCGCGGTGCTGGTGGTGACGCATGATCCACGCCTGGCCGCGGACTGCGCGCGGACGATTCAGCTGGTCGATGGACGCATCGTCAGCGATCAGGCCAACCCGGCGACGAGCTGAGCCTGTCGATCAGGCGACCTTTGCCGCTTCAGCTATACGCACCACGGATGGCGCCCGCCTCTCTAATAACAATTAATTCTATGCATATAACTTAATGCAGGACTAAGATCAGCCCAGAGACCATACCCCTACCGGTATCGAGCACAGAGAGGAGAAGCACCATGAATGCCCACGTCGAACCCTTCTTCGATCCCGCTACTTTCACCTACAGCTACGTGGTCAGCGACCCCGAGACCCGGCAGTGTGCCGTGATCGATTCGGTACTGGATTACGACCCGGCATCCGGGCGCACCTCCCATGCGACGGCTCAGCGCCTGGTCGACTATGTGCGGGAACAGGATCTCAAGGTGCAGTGGCTGCTGGAAACCCATGTGCATGCCGATCACCTCAGCGCCGCGCCCTATCTGAAACAGCAGCTGGGCGGTCGTATGGCGATCGGTGACCGGATCACTGTGGTACAGAACACCTTCGGCAAGCTGTTCAATGCCGGTACCGAGTTCGCCACCGACGGTCGCCAGTTCGACCACCTGTTTAGGGACGAGGAAACCTTTCAGGTCGGCAACGTGCCAGCTCGCGCCATACACACGCCCGGCCACACACCCGCCTGCATGACCTACGTCATCGGCGATGCCGCATTCGTCGGCGATACGCTGTTCATGCCCGATTACGGTACGGCCCGGTGCGATTTTCCGGGTGGCGATGCGCGGACGCTGTACCGCTCGATCCAGAAGCTGTTCGCCCTCCCGGGCGAGACACGGGTGTTCATGTGTCACGACTACAAGGCGCCCGGACGCGACGAGTTTCTCTACGAAACCACCATCGCTGCCGAGCGCGAGCACAACGTGCACGTTCATAGCGGCATCAGCGAGCAGCAGTTCGTCGACATGCGCACCGCGCGCGACGCGACCCTGGCGATGCCCACGCTGATTCTGCCCTCGGTGCAGATCAACATGCGTGGCGGCGAGCTGCCGGCGCCCGAAAGCAACGGCACACGCTATCTGAAGATCCCCCTGGACGTGCTGTGACCCCAAGCGGAGGACGTCGACATGCAAACCATAAAGCGACTGACCCCTTTTCTCTCCGTCGCCGCCCAGTTGCAACCGACGGACATGGCGTTGCTGGCCGGCAGCGGCTTTCGCTGCGTGATCAACAACCGTCCGGACAACGAGGGTGAAGGCCAGCCCAGCAGCGAAGCGATACGGCAGGCCGCAGAGGCCTCTGGCCTGGAGTACCATCATCTGCCGGTGATATCCGGGCAGATCAGCGACGCCGATGTCGCCGCCTTTCGCGCGCTGCTTGGGCGAATCAAGGGGCCGGCATTGGCATTCTGCCGGACCGGCACACGCTCCGCGTCGCTCTGGGCGCTGGCCGAAGCGCATCATCTGGATCCCCAGGTGCTGCTGCAGACCGCACGGCAGGCGGACTACGACCTGAGCGGGCTATTGCCGCGCCTGGAGCAGTACTGGCAATCCACCGCGGATGAGCCGCTGAACACCTCGTCACGGCTCGCGGCAACGCCCCGCTACGATGTTCTGGTCATCGGCGGCGGCGCGGCCGGTTGCGCGGTGACCGCAAGCCTGCTCAAGCGCGACCCGAACCTGCGCATCGCGGTCATCGAGCCGCGCGAGCAGCACTACTACCAGCCCGGCTGGACGCTGGTCGGCGCTGGCGTGTTCGACCGGGCCAATACCGAACGTGCCATGAGCCGCTGCATTCCGTCCAAGGCACAGTGGATTCATGCCGCTGCTGAGGCCTTCGAACCGGAGCACCAGCAAGTGGTGCTGGAAGATGGCAGTCGCATCGGCTATCGCGCGCTGGTGGTGTGTCCGGGTCTGGCGCTCGACTGGGACGCCATCGAAGGCGCACGTGACAGTCTCGGCAAATACGGCGTGACCTCCAACTACGCCTTCGAACTCGCCCCTTACACCTGGCAGCTGGTGCAGCAGTTACGCCATGGCCGGGCGCTCTTTACCCAGCCGCCCATGCCGATCAAATGTGCCGGCGCACCGCAGAAGGCCATGTACCTGTCCTGCGATCACTGGCTCAGACAGGGCGTGCTGAAGGACATCCAGGTCGACTTCTGCTCGGCCAGCGCCGTGCTGTTCGGCGTGGCGGATTTCGTGCCCGGCCTCATGGCCTATGTCGAACGCTACGGCGCTGAGCTCAACTTCAACAACCGGCTGACCGCTGTCGATGGCCCGGCTCGCAAGGCCTGGTTCGACGTCGTCGACAGCAATGGCCAGAGTCGGCGCGTCGTGCGCGAGTTCGACATGCTGCACCTGGTTCCACCCCAGCACGCGCCGGAATTCATCCGCCAGAGTGCCCTGAGCACAGCAGACGGCTGGTTCGAAGCCGAACACGAGACCCTGCGCCATCCACGCTTCGGCAACATTTTCAGCCTTGGCGACGTCTGCTCCGCGCCGAACGCCAAGACGGCCGCAGCGGTGCGCAAGCAGGCACCGGTCGTGGCCGAGAACGTGCTGAGCGTGCTCAGCGGCGCCGGGCCTCGGGCGATCTACGATGGTTACGGCTCCTGTCCGCTGACCGTCGAGCGGGGCAAGGTGATCCTTGCCGAGTTTGGCTATGGCGGAAAACTGCTGCCCACCTTTCCGCTCGATCCGAAGGTCCCGCGCCGGCTGGCCTGGAAACTGAAGACCAGATGGATGCCGTCGATCTATTTCGACATGATGCTCAAGGGCCATGAGTGGCTGGCCGAACCGAAACACCTGGACTTCGAGCCGCGCCCCGCCGAAGCCCTCAACGCCTGCGATTTCGGCCAGGAGAAGAAAGGATGAAACAGCGGCTGGCCAGCTACCTGCCGTTCCTGACGTGGGCTAAGCACTACGACCGGACGGCGGCAGCCAAGGATGGCCTCGCAGCGTTGATCGTGACGCTGATGCTGATCCCGCAGAGCCTGGCCTACGCCATGCTGGCGGGGCTGCCGCCGGTGACAGGTCTGTACGCCAGCATGCTGCCGCTGATTGCCTATACGCTTTTCGGTACCAGTCGCACGCTCGCGGTGGGGCCGGTAGCGGTGGTGTCGCTGATGACGGCGGCGGCACTAGGGCCGCTGTTCGCCGTCGGTAGCGCCGAATACGCTGGGGCTGCAATGCTGCTGGCCATGCTTTCCGGTGCCGTACTGTTGGCAATGGCGGTGCTGCGGCTGGGTTTTCTCGCCAATTTCCTGAGCCACCCGGTCATCTCCGGATTCATCAGCGCCTCGGGCATTCTCATCGCCCTGGGGCAGCTCAAGCACATCCTTGGCATCCCGGTAACCGGCGAGAATGGCCTGGAGCTTGCCCATGGGCTGATCCTGGGCCTGCCAAGCACTCATCTGCCGACGTTCATCATTGGCACCCTGAGCCTGCTGTTTCTCTTTCTGGTGCGCAGCCGACTCGGCGGCTGGCTGCAGAAACTGGGCATGAGCGTGCATATCGCCGGCACGCTCACCAAGATCGGGCCGGTCGTGGCGCTCCTTTTGGCAATAGCAGCGGTCGGCGGGCTCGGGCTGGCCGACGCCGGCGTCAGGGTCGTTGGCGCAGTGCCGCGTGGCTTGCCGTCGCTGAGCCTGCCGACGCTGGACCTGGAGCTGGCGATGGCCCTGCTCCCGGCCGCCGTGCTCATCAGCCTGGTCGGCTTCGTCGAATCGGTCTCGGTGGCGCAAACCCTGGCGGCCAAGCGCCGTGAACAGATCGAGCCGAATCAGGAACTGGTCGCGCTCGGTGGCGCCAACATCGCTGCCGCCATGAGCGGTGGTTTTCCGGTAACGGGAGGCTTCGCCCGCTCCGTGGTCAATTTCGATGCCGGTGCCCAGACCCCATTGGCTGGAGCCCTGACCGCAGCGGGAATCGGCATCACCGTGCTGCTGTTCACCCCGCTCTTCCACAACCTTCCGCACGCGGTGCTGGCGGCGACCATCATCGTCGCGGTGCTCAGCCTGGTGGATCTGGCTGCACTCAAGCGGACCTGGCGCTATTCGCGCCAGGACGCCGCTGCCATGGCGGCCACCATGCTAGGCGTTCTGCTGGTCGGCGTGGAAAGCGGGATCATGCTGGGCGTCGGCCTCTCGTTGCTGTTGTTTCTCTGGCGTACCAGCCAACCGCATGTCGCGGTGGTCGGCCAGCTGCCGGGCAGCGAGCACTTTCGCAACATCGAACGCTTCGCCGTAGTACAGAGCCCCAAGGTGCTATCGGTGCGCGTCGACGAGAGCCTTTACTTCCCCAATGCGCGCTACCTGGAAGACCGGATCGCCGAGCTGATCGGCCGCTATCCACAGGCCGAGCACCTGGTGCTGATGTGCCCTGGCGTGAACCTGATCGACGCCAGCGCGCTGGAGAGCCTCGAGGCGATCAGCGCCCGGCTGCATACGGCGGGTATCCAGCTGCACCTGTCGGAAGTAAAGGGCCCGGTGATGGATCGACTACGACGCAGCGACTTCCTGGAGCACTTCGGCGGGCAGGTTTTCATCAGCCAGTACGAAGCCCTACGTGCCCTGGATCCGCAAACCACTCACCACGCGCTTGAACGGCAGCGTGATCATTTATGCAGCAAGGAGAAAGCGGGATGAAGAACGCACACGACCTCGTCGAACAGGCCAGAACACGAATTCAGGAGGTGTCCATTGCCGACGCCGACGCGGCGATCCAGGCCGCGGATGTGCTGATCGATGTACGCGAGGCGGACGAGTTTCATGAAGGCCATATCAATGGCGCCCTCAACATTCCCCGCGGGCTGCTGGAATTCAAGCTCAGCGGCACACCGGAGCTAGGGCCGCGCGACCTGAACCTGGTGTTGTACTGCAAGACGAGCGGCCGGGCTGCCCTGGCCGCGGCATCGCTGCAAGACATGGGCTATCTGAACGTCAGGTCGATAGCCGGCGGCTTCGATGCCTGGACCGCCGCCAACAAACCCGTCGTGAAGCCAAGCCTGCCCAGTTTCGAGTAAGCGAACCGGGCAGACGCAAGAAGGCCGACATCAATGTCGGCCTTCTTGCGTTGCAGCGTCGTTTGGTGCGATTTCAGGCCTTGTTGCAGCTCTTGCACGTTTTGATGCCAAGCAGCATGTACGCTGGGCAGAAACGGAAGACGCCCGTAGCCAGCGGCAGCAGGCCGATCCAACCCCAAACACCGATTACGCCTGCCAGGGTCAGGCCGATAAGCACAAGGCCGACGATGATGCGCAGGGTCCGATCAATGGTTCCAACGTTGGCTTTCATAATGACCTCCCGGTCAGCAAGTGCGCCGGCGTTCCAGCGCAGAGAACAAAAGCATTCCGCCCAGCATGGCGAGTACGAACAGCACGACCTGCCAGTGCCCGCTGAGCAGTACGGCGATCGCCGGCCCCGGACAGATGCCGGCTATCCCCCAACCAATTCCGAACACCAGGCTCCCACCAATCAGTCGGCCGTCGAGCTCGCGCTTGCTCGGTAGCCGCATCGGCGCGTCGAGCAAGGAGCGCTCTCGCCGCTTCGCCCAGGTGAAGGGGACCAGGGCCGTGGCTATGGCACCAACCATCACCAGCGCCAGCGAGGGGTCCCACGCGCCCGCAACATCGAGAAAGCCAATGACCTTGGCCGGGTTGGCCATCCCGGAAAGCAGCAGCCCCAGCCCGAACAGCAAACCAGCGGCAAACGAAGTCAGTTTGCGCATATTCAGCCTCTCAGCAGATGACGCAGGACATAAACGGTGCCGAAGCCGGCCGCCATGAACGCCAAAGTCGCGACGATGGAGCGTGCCGATAGCCGCGAAATCCCGCACACCCCATGGCCGCTGGTGCAGCCTGAGCCGTATCGGGTTCCTACGCCTACCAGCAAGCCGGCAATCAACAATCCGAACCAGCCGGATTGGAATTCCAGCACCGGCAACCTGCCGAACAGCACCCATACGAGCGGCGCCAGCAGAAGACCGAGCAGAAACAACAGCTTTTCGCCTCGACCTTCGGCACCCGGTTCCAGAAGACTTGCCAGCAGGCCGCTGATACCGGCGATACGGCCATTGAGCAATACGAACAGGCTGGCAGCGGCACCAATCAGCACACCGCCTGCAAGCGCCGTCCACGGCGTGAAGTTCGCCCAATCGACAGTCATTGCTGCCCCCTCTCGCAAAATAATTGGTAGAGCGTGGCGATTACCGCCAGCGCCACCGGGCTGCTGATCCGGTAATGGATCAACTTACCCTCGCGTCTTGTCGCCACCAGCCCTTCGCGACGCAGCACGCCCAGCTGCTGTGACAGCGTTGGCTGCTGGATACCCAGGAGCTGCTCGAGCTCGCTCACGCTGCGCTCGCCCTGGGAAAGCTGGCACAGCAGTAACAGGCGATCCGGGTTGGCCAACGCTTTCAGCAAAGCGCTTGCGGAAGCCGCGTTGGCTTTCAGGCTGTCGATATCCAGGTCGGGAGTCATGGCCAGAGCGGTTAGTTAAGACAAAAACAATATATTTTTTTATATATCGTTAGGCAAGCACTGTACGAAAAGAAGTTGGCCATGTGGTTGCGGGCCGCTAGCATGCCCCTACCCGTATGCGAGTCGGTGCGCTCCGCTTCAGCTGCCCCGCTGCAGTTACCCCTTTTTGAGACTTTCGAGGTATCTCATGAACGACCAGACGACTGCCGTCGTATCGGCAGACCTGCAGGATCAGCAGCAGGCCATGCTGAAACGACTGGCGCGAGTCGAAGGCCAGGTCCGGGGCATTCAGGCAATGATTCGGCGTGGCGAGGATTGCGAAGCGATTGCCCAGCAGTTTTCAGCCGCGCGCAGCGCGTTGGACAAGGCGTATCGGTTGATGCTGACCTGCCTGATCGAGGAAGCCCTTCACGACCAGGCGCAGGATACGTTTGAAACGCTGGAGCGGGTACGCGGCATTTTCACCAAGTACACCTGACTGGCTCCGGCCAGCCGCCGAGCCACTAACGGCCGGAGCGGACGTGCATTCCGCGCCCCATGCCAGTCACCGCAGCGACGGCAGGGCTGGTTTTGCCGCCGCAGAAACGAAAAAAGCGACCCTAAGGTCGCTTTTTTCAAACCAGAGATTCCGAATGGAACCTCATGGCGAATTTGGAGCGGGAAACGAGACTCGAACTCGCGACCCCGACCTTGGCAAGGTCGTGCTCTACCAACTGAGCTATTCCCGCATTACTTGCAGCTAAAGTGGCGTCCCCTAGGGGACTCGAACCCCTGTTACCGCCGTGAAAGGGCGGTGTCCTAGGCCACTAGACGAAGGGGACGCTGCCCGGAAGCTACTGCTTTATTCCGGCTTTCAGCGTGTTACGTTTGGCGCTTCACGCTGCAAGTGGCGCGCATTCTATGGAGGCCTCGAATAGCCGTCAAGCATTGTTTTCAAAAAAAATTCATCTCATCCTCGACCAACAACCAGAGCTATCGGCCACACCGTCAAGCCACTACACTCAGGCAAAAAGCCAGCGGCTCGAGAGGTACAGTCAAGTGTCTCCATTAATGATCACAGGGTTGGTCCTGGCCGGTCTGCTCGTTCTCGTCTTCATCGTCTACTCCATCCAGATCGTCGAGAAGAACAATCTGGAAAAAGCCCGGAAACGCGCAGACCTCACTGACCGTTGTCGCCGCTGCGCCAACCTGTCCGAAGGTCTGCCTGGCCAGATGGTTACCCCCGCGTTGAAGCTGCTGCTGACTCGGATGGAGCTGAGCCTTAGCGAGCGCCTGCTACCGCTGGACAAGGGCAACGACAAACTGGCTGCGCGCATCCAGGCCCTGCGCGCCGACGTGGCCAAGGGTGATGCGCTCGAGGTCCGCAACCCGCCAAGACAGATCCTCACCGAAGCGCAGGCCAAGGAAAGCCGCTTCATGCTTGAGGATCTGCATGCCCAGATCGTTCACGCGACCAAGGAAGGGCTGCTTGAGCAGGCAGAGGCCAAGCGCTGGGTGCAGGATATCCAGCGCATGTTGGCCATTCTGCACATCGAGTTCTTCACCGGACTGGGCAAGCTGGCGCTGCAACAGAATCAGCCCCAACGTGCACGCCTGGCATTCGAACGAGGGATTCAGCATATCCGCCGTCAGGCAGTACCGGCTCCCTATCAGGCCCAACTGAAACAGTTGGAGGCGCTGCTCGAGCACGCCAATGCGCTGGTGCTGAAGAACGAAGTACCCAAAGCAGACGAACCCAGTGAGCTGGCCGAAGGCATGAAAGCCTTCGACGATGAAGACCTGTGGAAGAAGAACAATGTCTACTGATTGCGTCTGTGCAGCCCAGCCCGCCAGATCGCACGCAAACAACCACAGCGGAGTGCAATGATGTCCTTGACCGTGTTTGGCGCCCCCCTCTCCCCATTCGTTCGCAAAGTGCGCGTTTGCCTGAACGAGAAAGGCCTCGATTACCGGCTCGAAACGGTGATGCCTTTCACGCCACCCCAGTGGTACTACGAACTCAATCCCCTGGGCCGTATTCCAGCGCTCAAGGACGGCGAAGACTGCACACTCGCCGACTCCAGCGTCATCTGCCAGTACCTGGAGGAGGCCTATTCCGATACGCCGTCCCTGTATGGCGATGAGGCCCAGCAACGTGGTCAGATACGCTGGCTCGAGAAATACGCGGACTACGAACTGGCACCACTGACCACGTTCACGGTATTCCGTAACCGCATCCTTAAACCGATGTCAGGCCAAGCCTGTAATGAGGAAGCGGTGCAGGCGGCATTGCAGCAAAAATTGCCGCCGCATTTCGACTATCTCGAGCGGCAGCTGGGTCAGCGGGATTTCTTCGTTGGCGACGAGCTATCGATGGCGGATATCGCCATAACCTGCCAGTTGATCAACATGGCACATGGCGGCGAGAGCCTTGATGGCCAACGCTGGCCGGGCCTGACCGCACACCATGCACGCATGCTCGAGCGACAGTCGGTCAGTAGCCTGTTGCCGGACGAGCAGCGCATGAACAACAAGCTCAAGGAGATGGGCAAGGCCGCCGCGACCTGAGTCGCCACGCCACGACCGGTGCCTGCCGCGGACGCGGCAGGCACCGCAGAGCGTTCAGAAAACCGCCTGTTCAGTCCCGCCTTTCCAGCAGCTTGCTGCCGACCCATTGCCGAGCATACTGATAGGCGCAGCGCCCGTTGCGATTGCCGCGCCCGGTGGCCCAGCGAATCGCATCCTTTTCCAGCGCTTCGTCCCAATCCCACTGCAAGCATGCCCTGTCCGCCAGCGAATCGATCCAATGGCGCACCACACTGAGGTAGTGCTGCTGGCTGAACGGATAGAACGACAGCCAGAGGCCGAAACGATCGGACAACGCGATCTTGTCCTCCACCGCCTCGTTCGGGTGCAGCTCGCCGTCCACCATCTGCCAGTTCTCGTTGTCGCTCTGGCGCTCCGGCACCAAGTGCCGACGGTTCGATGTGGCATATAGCAGCACGTTCTCCGGTGCCCGCTCCAGGGAACCGTCGAGCACGCTCTTGAGCACCCGATAGTCGCCCTCCCCGGCCTCGAAGGACAGGTCGTCACAGAACAGCACGAAGGCCTGGCGCTGCCCCGAGAGCAGCTCTACGACACGCGGCAGATCCGCCAAGTGATCGCGCTCGATTTCGATCAGGCGCAGCCCGAGCGCGGCGTACTCGGCCAGCAACGCGCGAATCAGCGAGGACTTGCCGGTCCCACGCGCGCCCCAGAGCAGAGCGTGGTTGGCGGGCAGGCCATCGACGAACTGTTGGGTATTGGCCGCCAGCAGATCACGCTGTCGATCGATGCCGATCAGGTCGTCCAGACGCAGATCCAGATTGACCTCGAGCGGCGCCAGATACCCGCTGCGGCCTTCACGCTGCCAGCGCGCCGCCAAGGTATGCGCCCACTCGATGACCGGCGGCTGCGTCGGCAGCAGCGGCTCGATACGTGCCAGCAGCTGCTCGGCACGCAGCAGGAAGGCTTTCAACTCGACATCCATGATTGACTCCAAACAGAAAAAGTCCGGCCGAAGCCGGACCAGACATCAACGCCTGCAAAAGCTATCGATCCCGCGCCGCTCTTGTTTCAGAGCAGCGCCTCGATATCCGCCCCCAGCGCCTGCGGCGCGGTACGCGAGGAATAGCGCCGCACCGTGCGGCCCTGATCGGCGATGAGGAACTTGGTGAAATTCCACTTGATCGCCTTGCTGCCCAGCAGGCCGGGCGCGCGCTTCTTCAGCTCGATGAACAGCGGATGGGCGTCGCCGCCATTGACCTCGACCTTGGCGAACAAGGGGAAGGACACACCGAACCGGCGCTCGCAGAAGGTGGCGATCTGCGCCTCGCTGTCCGGCTCCTGCCTGCCGAACTGGTTGCACGGAAAGCCGAGCACGACCAGGCCTTGCCCACCGTAGCGCTGCCAGAGCTCCTCCAGCCCCTTGTACTGCGGGGTGAAACCGCATTGGCTGGCAGTGTTGACCACCAGCAGTACCTTGGCATCGAAGTCAGCGAGCGTCTTTTGCTCGCCGTCGATGGTCACGCAGGGGATATCGAACAGAGGATCGCGCATGCTGGTTCCTTGCGGCTCAGGCTTCGCGGGGCTTCAAGTCGAGCGAGGCCGAATTGATGCAATAGCGCAGACCGGTCGGTTTAGGGCCATCGGGGAAGACGTGACCCAGGTGGGCGTCGCAGCGAGCGCACCTGACCTCGATCCGATGCATGCCATGACTGAAGTCATCCAGGCTGGCAATGGCCGTATCGCTTACCGGCTGGAAATAGCTGGGCCAGCCACAGCCGGAGTCGAACTTGGCGTCGGCATCGAACAGTGGCGCATCACAGCAGACGCAATGGTAGACGCCCGGCGTCCGGGTATCGTTGTACTTGCCGGTGAAGGGGCGCTCGGTGGCGCCGAGCCGGCAGATCTGGAACTGCTCATCGGACAGCTCCTCACGCCAGGCGTCGAGCGGTTTTTCCAGCTTCTCCATCGGTAGCCTCCTCGGGGTCTGTTCGCGTTTCGTCCCATGGCCACGACCTGGCGCACCGGTTGTTTGGAGCGCACACGAAGCGCAACAGCACGCTATATAAAAAAGGCCGATCTGTACCTTTTCCGGTGGTCGGGCCGCACGTATCATGCCTCCCTCTTCGACGCCTAGTCTGGCAGCGGGGTTTCCGACTGCCAAGGCGCCCGGGTTCATGCCAAACGTGACCAGTCATTTCGGAACTGGTGCGTTTTCACTTCGGGACACTCAGGATCATGCAGGTCAGCAAATCGAACAAGCTCGCCAATGTCTGTTACGACATCCGCGGGCCAGTGCTCAAGCACGCCAAACGCCTGGAAGAGGAAGGCCATCGCATCCTCAAGCTGAACATCGGCAACCCGGCGCCGTTCGGTTTCGAAGCACCGGAGGAAATCCTCCAGGACGTGATCCGCAACCTGCCCACGGCCCAAGGCTACAGCGACTCGAA
Source organism: Stutzerimonas sp. R40042 (assembly GCF_026642215.1). NCBI lineage: Bacteria > Pseudomonadati > Pseudomonadota > Gammaproteobacteria > Pseudomonadales > Pseudomonadaceae > Stutzerimonas > Stutzerimonas sp. R40042. Next base: position 2,906,594 of record NZ_CP113258.1, read on the forward strand.
AGGCCTGTTCAGCGCCCGCAAGGCGATCATGCAGTACTACCAGCAGAAGCAGGTGGAAGGTGTCGGCATCGAGGACATTTACCTCGGCAACGGCGTGTCCGAGCTGATCGTGATGTCCATGCAGGCGCTGCTCAACAACGGCGACGAAGTGCTGATCCCGGCACCGGACTATCCTCTGTGGACTGCAGCCGTGAGCCTGGCCGGTGGCAAACCGGTGCACTACCTCTGCGACGAGCAGGCCAACTGGTGGCCAGACCTGGCCGATATCAAGGCCAAGATCACGCCGAACACCAAGGCCCTGGTGCTGATCAACCCGAACAACCCGACCGGCGCGGTTTATCCGAAGGAAGTGCTGGAAGGCATGGTGGAGCTGGCACGCCAGCACAAGCTGGTGCTGTTCTCTGACGAGATCTACGACAAGATTCTCTACGACGACGCGGTGCATATTTCCACCGCCTCGCTCGCGCCGGACGTGCTCTGCCTGACCTTCAACGGCCTGTCCAAATCCTATCGCGTTGCCGGCTTCCGTTCGGGCTGGGTGGCGATTTCCGGCCCCAAACACAAGGCCCAGAGCTATATCGAAGGCCTGGACATCCTCGCCAACATGCGCCTGTGCGCCAATGTGCCGTCGCAGCACGCCATCCAGACCGCACTCGGCGGCTATCAGAGCATCAATGATCTGGTACTGCCGCCGGGTCGCCTGCTCGAACAGCGCAACCGTACCTGGGAGCTGCTCAACGACATTCCCGGCATCAGCTGCGTCAAGCCCATGGGCGCGCTGTACGCATTCCCGCGTATCGACCCGAAGATCTGTCCGATCCATAACGACGAGAAGTTCGTGCTCGACCTGTTGCTCGCCGAGAAGCTGCTGATTGTTCAGGGAACGGCGTTCAACTGGCCGTGGCCTGACCACTTCCGCGTGGTCACCCTGCCCCGAGTCGATGATCTGGAGCAGGCCATCGGGCGCATCGGCAACTTCCTCAAGACGTACCAGCAGTAACCGATGGATCTGCAGATCGACGACTTCTACAGGGACGCCGCAGGCGGCCTGCTCGCGTTGTACCAGGCGTTTCCGCGCAAGGTCGCGCTCTACGTGGAAGACCTGATCGGGCGGGAGGAGCCGGATGAATTCGGCCTTCCCTCCAAACGCCATCAGAGCTGTCTGGGCGCCCTGCTCTGGCTCGCCGACGAAGGTTATCTGCGCTTCGAAAGTACCATCCAGTTCCAGGCTCTGGACCAGGCCGTGCTTACCGAGAAGGGCTTCATCCGGCTCACGCGCGCAGTTCCCAGGCAGTCACCGGACGACCGCACGCTGCCTCCCAGCGTGCTGCGCATCCAGGCCAGCCTCGCCCACCAGCTTCGCGACGCGCTGAAAAGCGGGCACAGCGAACGCATCGCCCACCTAGCCCGCTTGTTGTTCGAGAATGACCCCGGCTCGCCGCTGCACTCCAGCCTTGGCACGTAAGCGACATAGCTTGAAATAGTCGTTCGGTTGAATAGCTCAAGGGCGCGCCTTATATAGCCTATCGTTCTTCCATTCCTACCCTGGAGTCTGCCGCAACATGATGCGCATTTTCTTGTTCCTGGCCACCAACCTTGCGGTCCTGGTCATTGCCAGCATCACCCTGAAGTTGCTTGGGGTCGATCGCTATACGGGGCAGAACTACGGCAGCCTGCTGGTCTTCTGTGCGGTGTTCGGCTTCGCCGGATCGCTCATATCGCTGTTCATCTCGAAGTGGATGGCCAAGATGAGCACCGGCACCGAGATCATCAGCCAGCCGCGCACCCGTCATGAGCAGTGGCTACTGCAGACTGTCGAGCAGCTTTCCCGCGATGCCGGCATCAAGATGCCCGAAGTCGGTATTTTCCCAGCCTATGAGGCCAACGCGTTCGCCACCGGCTGGAACCGGAACGATGCGCTGGTCGCCGTGAGTCAGGGCCTGCTCGAGCGGTTCTCTCCTGACGAAGTTAAGGCGGTGCTGGCCCATGAAATCGGCCACGTTGCCAATGGCGACATGGTCACCCTGGCGCTGATCCAGGGCGTGGTAAACACCTTCGTGATGTTCTTCGCACGCATCTTCGGCAACTTCGTCGACAAGGCGATCCTGAAGAACGAAGACGGCCATGGCATCGGCTACTTCGTCGCGACGATTTTCGCCGAACTGGTACTCGGCCTGCTCGCCAGCATCATTGTCATGTGGTTCTCGCGCAAACGCGAGTATCGCGCCGATGAGGCAGGGGCTCAGCTGGCCGGCACGACTGCGATGATAGGCGCCCTGCAGCGCCTGCGCGCCGAGCAGGGCCTGCCGGTGCATATGCCCGATACACTCAAAGCGTTCGGCATCAACGGTTCGCTAAAGCATGGCCTGGCCGGTCTGTTCATGACGCACCCGCCACTTGAAGACCGTATCGAAGCCTTGCGTCAGCGCGGCTGACAGCACATCGACATACCAAGGGCGACGTAAGTCGCCCTTTTCATTGGTCCCATGCAGACCGTCACCGCATACAAGGAATCGCCATGCGCCGTCTTATGTTCATCTGTTGTGCCCTGCTCGCGCTTGCCGGCTGCCAGAGCGCCTACTACTCGGCAATGGAAAAGGCGGGCATCCACAAGCGCGACATCCTCGTCGACCGGGTCGAGGATGCAAGAGACTCGCAACAACAGGCCAAGGAGCAATTCAAGGACGCGCTGGAGCGCTACCGCAGTGTTGTTGAGGTCAAAGGCGGCGACCTGGAGAAACGTTACGACGCGCTGAATCGCGAGTACGAGGCTAGCGTGGCGAGTGCCCAAGATGTGCGCACGCGCATCGAAGACATCGAGGACGTCGCCGAAGCGCTGTTCAAGGAATGGGAAAGCGAGCTCAAGCAGTACAGCAATGCCAGCCTGAAGGCTGCCAGTGCCAAGGAGCTCAGCCGGACCCGAGCCGAGTACCGAAGCCTGATACAGCGCATGAAGGCAGCTGAGCAGCGTATCGAGCCGGTCTTGAGCGTATTGCGCGATCAGGTGCTGTTTCTCAAGCACAACCTCAACGCGCGCGCCATCAGCTCATTGCACGGCGAGTACCGAACGCTGCAGGGCAATGTCGATCAGCTCATGAATGACATGCAGCGCGCGATCGACGAAGCCGACAGCTTCATCCGCCGCCTGCAGGCCGAAGGCTGATCGGCCTGCGGCGGGCGGCTCACTTGCGCCGCTGCAACCGATAGAACTGCTCTTCGAGGCGCTGCAGACCCCGCTCACGCATGCGCGGATTGTTCTGCAGCACTTCCTTGGCTTCCAGTTGCTCGACCTCCCAGGCCGAAGCATAGAGCGCATTCACTTCACGACAATCGACCGCGAACGGCGGGCCATCCATCTCGGATTGTTCATAATCCAACGTGACCAGCAGTTGTTGGCAGGCTGCCGGCAGGATAGCGGTCAACTGCTCGGCATAGCGCTGTCGCATGGCCGGCGGCAGCGCAATCAGTGCGGCGCGATCATAGACACCTCGACACGCCGCGACGTCGTCAGACGCAAGCGCGAAAAAGTCTCCGCAGCGGATCTCGAGTGCGCCGCAGCGATAGACCTTGAAGGCTCCCTCGCAGGATACGCTGGGCTCCAACCGCTGCTCGCTGAAGAATGCCTGGACAGCCTTCTCGCTCAGCTCCACGCCCAGAACCCGATGCCCCTGACCGGCCAGCCAGGCGAGGTCCAGACTCTTGCCGCACAGCGGCACCAGGACTGTCGCCCCTGCCGGAAGCGCGAGCGCAGGCCAGTGGCGACGCAGACCTGGATGCACATCGTCGAGGTGGAAACCGATCTCGTTGCGAGCCCAACGCTCCTGCCAGAATTGTTCGTGCACCTGCCATTCTCCATTGCGTGATGGCGGCAGCTTACCAGAGCGATACAGGAGGCTCAGCCAGTGTAGAGCTCTGCCTCGACGTCGACCCCGGCATCGCGCATCTGCGCGAGCTTGTAGCGCAAGGTGCGCGCGCTGATGCCTAGCCGATCGGCGGTTTCCTTGCGGCGCCCACGTTCGGCACGCAATGTATCGATGATCAGCTGAAACTCCCGGCGGCGCAGGTCATCGCCCAGAGCCGACGCCGCTTCGGCGATCGGCGGGACGGACTCCGCGCATGCCGGCAGTGAGACTGGAGCCGCGACGCCGCCTGACGGCATGCCTGGCGCCGTCAGACACAGGTCCTGAGGCTGGATCAGGCCACCCTGCTGAAGTATCAGCGCGCGCTGGACGGCGTTGTCCAGCTCGCGCACATTGCCCGGCCAGGCGTACTCGATCAGGCAACGCTGCGCAGCCGCGGACAGCCTCGCCGGCGGCTGGCGCATCTTGCGCGCATGATTGGCCAGCAAGCGCTCCGCCAGCGGCAGGATGTCCGCCGGCCGCTGACGCAGCGGCGGCCAGGCCAGCGGGAACACCGACAGTCGATAGAACAGATCTTCACGGAAGCGACCCGCTGCCACCTCGCCGGCCAGGTCGCGGTTGGTAGTCGCCAGTACGCGGATATCCAGGGCGATGGCCTTGCGTGCACCGACCCGTTCAACCTCGCGCTCCTGCAGCACACGCAGCAGCTTGGCCTGCAGTGCCAGGGGCATCTCGGAAATCTCGTCAAGCAGCAGCGTGCCGCCATCGGCCTGCTCGAACTTCCCCGGCTGGCTGGCGATGGCGCCGGTGAATGCGCCTTTCTCATGCCCGAACAAGGTCGCCTCCAGCATGTTGTCAGGGATCGCCGCACAGTTGATCGCGACAAAAGGTTTGCCGGCACGTGGCGAATGCTGGTGGATGTAGCGCGCCAGCACCTCCTTGCCGGTCCCTGATTCACCGGAGATAAGTACCGTCGAATCGCTCTGCGCAACCCGCGAAGCAAGGCCCAGCAACTGCTGGCTCGCTGGCTCGCATGCCACCGGCCCGTCAGCCTGCCCGGATCCGCACACACCGGCGACGTGCCGATCGACCAACTCAAGCAGAATCTGCGGCTCGAACGGCTTGACCAGATAGTCCGCCGCCCCCTGCCGCATGGCATCGACGGCCCGCGCAACAGCCCCGAAGGCGGTCATCAACAGCATCGGAACCTGCGGGTGATACTGCCGGATCAAGGCCAGCAACTCGTGGCCGTCCATGCCCGGCATATTCACATCACTGATCACCAGGCCGAATGGTTCCTGCTGCAGGGCAGCTAACGCAGCCTCGGCACAATCGACCGCGCGATATGGGTGGCCAGCCAGCTGAAGCGTATCGCCCAACGCTTCGCGCAGCGCGTGATCATCCTCGACCAGCAGAATCTTGGCAGTCATGATCACTCCGTTCCGACTCGTGGGAGCAAGGGCAGCGTCAGCAAGGCACAGGTGCCCCGCCCCGGGCGTGATCGGAGCTGCAGCCCACCCCGATGCGCTCGGGCAACCGCCTGTGCCACCGCCAGCCCCAGGCCGGTTCCGGTCGCGCGAGTAGTGAAAAAGGGTTCGCCGAGGCGCGCCAGGACATCGGCGGCTATTCCGCAGCCGTTGTCGCTGATACAGATGCGCAACGTCGAGGCGCGGCGATAGAAGTGGACTTTCAGGCGAAGGTCGCCGTTGCTGGCCTGTCGCGCGTTCTCGATCAGATTCAGCAGCGCGCCAACCAGCGTGTCACGATTGCAGAGCAGCTCACCGTCACGTACTTCGCACTGCCAACGCACCGTAGTACCCTGAACCTGGCTATCGGCCGCCGAGCGCAGGGCAGCCATCAACGCGAACGGGCTCAGCCGATCATTCAGCGGAAGGTCCCCTCGCGCGAACACCAGCATGTCGCGGACCTGATGCTCAAGCTCGTGCAACCGCGCCTTGATATTTCCGGCGAAGCGCTGCTGCAACTCCTCGCTGAGTCCGCCCTGCTCCAGGTGACTGGCATACAGCAGGGCACTGGACAGCGGCGTTCGCACCTGATGCGCAAGCGACGCTACCATCCGCCCTAGCGCAGACAACCGCTCATGGCGAGCCAGCTGATCCTGCAGGCGACGAGTTTCAGTGAGATCGGTCAGCAGCACCAGCTGTCCCGGCTCGCCACTAAGCGAGCGCGTGGCGATGGATAGCCGGCGCCCGCTGCGCAAGGATATCTCATGGCCGTCGTCGCGACGCGGTGCGAAACTGCGCGCGATCACCTCACGCCACAAAGCACCCGTTAGCGGCTCCCCAAGCAACTCCAACGCCACCGGATTGGCATCACATACGACGCCTTGGCCGTCGATCACGACTACACCGCCCGGCAGCAGGTCGAGCACGTTCCGTAGCCGCTGCGCCAGTCGTTCCTTCTCTTCGAATTCCTGGCGTCGCAGCTCGCCAGCTTCGGCCAGCCGCCCCTGAAGCTCGGCGACCCGCGTATACAACAGGCCCTCGGATTCGCTCAGTTGGCCAGAGATCCGATCGAACAGCCTCAAAGACTGCGCCAGGGTACGCTCGTCGTTGCGCTCGCACGGCCCGATGGAAGGCTCGGTGACAGCTTTCAAGGTTCACTCACGCCTGTCAAAAGATGGTCGGTGAGTGGAGGCGAGCAATCTTCGTGCCCATCAGAGGTCAGCGGACAGCTAACGCTGCAATGAAAAAGGCCGCCCGATCAGGCGGCCTTGACTGGCTTGGCAGGTGCTATTCCGCCTCGTCATCCCGACGATTCATGCCGTACTTGCGCATCTTTTCCACCAGCGTGGTTCGCCGAATACGCAGGCGCTCAGCAGCACGCGCCACAACGCCGCCAGCGTCTTCCAACGCCTGATGGATCAAACCCTGCTCGAGATTGCCGAGGTATTCCTTGAGATCCAGTCCCTCCACCGGCAGCATCGCCTGAGCTTCCGGGACGACCATAGGCGCGCTGATCGCCGCGCGCTCCTCCATTTCCTCGTTGAGGCTGGTGGCGTATTGCTCGTCATCATCGTCGACATGGCGAAATTTCTTCGGCAGTTCCATCACACCTATAACGCCATAGGGATGCATGATTGCCATGCGCTCGACGAGGTTGGCCAGCTCACGAACATTGCCCGGCCAGTCATGTCGGCACAACGACATGATCGCAGCCGAATTGAAGCGGATGGAGCCGCGCTTCTCATGCTCCATGCGCGAGATCAGCTCGTTCATCAACAGGGGGATATCTTCGACACGCTCGCGCAGAGGCGCCATCTCGATTGGGAAAACGTTAAGTCGATAGTAGAGATCCTCGCGAAAGGTCCCCTCCTCGATCATTTTTTCCAGGTTCTTGTGGGTGGCTGCGATGATGCGCACATCCGCGCTCTGAGTACGGTTGCTACCCACCCGCTCGAAGGTGCGCTCCTGCAGAACGCGCAGCAGCTTGACCTGCATCGGCAGCGGCATGTCACCGATCTCATCGAGGAACAGGGTTCCGCCCTCGGCCAGCTCGAAACGCCCTGAACGAGCCGTAATGGCTCCGGTAAAGGCGCCTTTTTCGTGACCGAACAGTTCGCTCTCGAGAAGCTCTGCGGGAATCGCACCACAGTTGACGGGAACGAACGGGCCCTGCCGACGCTTGGAGTGGTAATGCAGATTGCGCGCGACGACTTCCTTGCCGGTTCCGGACTCACCGAGGATGAGCACGCTTGCCTCGGTGTCGGCGACCTGCTGCATCATTTGCCGGACATGCTGTACCGCGCGACTGGTACCGACCAGGCTGCGAAACAGATTCGGCTCACGCTGCCGGCCTCGGGATTTGGCCTGATCGTACATCTCCCGATAGATCTGCGCGCGGTGCAGGGAATCGAGCAGCTTGTTATAGCTGGGTGGCATCTCCAGGCTGGTCAGCACCCGACGGCGTATCTCTTCCGGCCAGTCAGCCGGTGCTGGCTCGCCAATGAGCATCAAGGGAACATTCTCGTCCCACTTGCCCATCTGTTTGATCAGCTCGACCGCCCCCCCACGAGTACTGACATCGCCGAGCAAGACACCGATAACAGCACGACTGGACTCCAGGCCAGCAACCGCCTCCTGCCACTCGCTACTGGAACAAGCCAGATGATCTTCGCTGAGGAAGTTCAGGATGACCGCCAGGTCTCGGCGGCGGTCTCGATCATCGTCTATCAACAAAATTTTGGTTTCACGCCACATCTTGTTTATAGGGCTCTAAGAGGCTGAAAAGAAAGCCTGCGCTCGCATCCATGGAAATAAAGGCGATCACATTTATGGCAGATGGAAGCTAGATTAATGAAAAAATGAACTGAGTCAAATTTATGGCGTGAAATAACGACCAAAGAACAAGCGGAAAATCGGCGCTTTGTGCGAAGAGTTACAGCAGAGAGGGAATGTTAGACACACGTTAGCGTGATTAGACGTCAACTACGCGACAGTAGCCGACAGAACTGAGCTATGCGGAAAAGGCGTGGCGACATAATGCCACACACTTTGTAATGCTTTGATGGGGCCGCTATTGGCATCCCAGACACTTGGACACGCCGCAAGCAGGCATGCACCCCAGCAGAGCACATGCCGCGGTTCAGCCGAACAGCTGATACACCTTCGCGCCTTGCTGCGATTGGTTCAGCTGCCGCAGCTCGCCGGCAATCCGCCGCTGCTCGACCTGACAGGTGCTGACCATTTCGCGGTAGAGCTCAAGTAGCTCCTGGAGGCGCTGGCGAAGCACAACGTTGTCGCGCTCCGAGTCCTTCATCACGTCGTCGACGGCATTGCGGCATTCCCGGTCGAGCATACTGATCGCCGCCCAATCCTGCTGGCTAAGCGCGTCGCGCAAAGCAGAACCAGTTTCTTCAAGGCGTTTGACGGAAGCGTTCATGCTCGACTCCGGGGGCTGTGCCCGATACGACGGCTTATGCCGAACCAGCTGAGAGGTATTCACCAACGGTGCTCCAGCTATATCGGCCACCCCTCGACGGCCTTTAGACCGGGTCGCCAAAAACTATACCGACGCTACCGCGACCGAGAGATTCAGTGGCGGTTGCGCAAGCCCGGCGGGACACTTGGCGGCGCCACTGGCTCCCAGGGTCCATCAGGCTGGCCGGCACAGAACCAATCCCCATCCCAGCGATAGTAAAGACGCTCGCGATAGTACAGCTCGCGTCCTTCGACGACGTACACCCCGAGCCGGTTATCCCAGTGCGCCGCAACATGCGGCGGCGGCGCATAACGAGGATGGCTTTTCTGGGTCGTCGGCGCGCGCGGTGCAGGCGGCGCCTTGATCGGTGGCGGCGAAATGACCGGTGCACTCGGCTCGGGGCCTCGCGGTACCGGCTTCGCCGCGGGCGGCTGAGGGCTCGACTCGTAGGGGGTTCCCGCGCAAGCGCCGAGCAACACGCTCAACCCCACCAGCACGGCGTGTTGCCAGGTAGTCCGGAACGCGCGGCGACCGGGGGTTGGTTTCGCAGTCATTTGTCTCTCTTGGGCGTCAGGGAGTTTCGGCACGATCGATGACGAGTCGTACGGTCCGCTCGTCACCCTTGGTGTCGAGCGCTTCGCTTCGACCCATCCACTCGCCTTTGGTTGCATCACCTGTGCTGGAAATCCTGGCCATCAGCACCACCTGCTCGACACTGGATATCTTCAAGGACGGGATCATCGCATCGGCATCGCTCAGGCTGATCGACGCCGGTAGATCGGCGACCGTCAGGCGCTTGGCCGCGAGCGGAGCAGGCGGTCCGGCGACGGCACGTGCGAAAACGAATACGCTGTCCTGCGGCGAAACAGCCTTGGCCACCTCAGGATCGAGCTGGACCTCGACCTGCAGCGTGATGCCCGCTACCTCAGGCTGCGACGCCGTTTCGGCAGGCTCACCGAGCTGCTCACGAGCGCGGTTGATTCCTCCCCGAATCGCCTCCCGAGACGGATCGTTCTCCGGAAGCGCAGCGACCAGCTGCTCCCAGAAACGTACCGCATCGGCATAACGCGCCTCTTCGAACGCCGCAATTCCGAGTAGCCCAAGGCTGGTTACCTCCTGAGGATCTCCCCGCAGCGCTTCGTCGGTCAGCGCCTGCAGGTCAGGAGTCCATTGCCGATCCCGCGCGAAATACAACGCCTGCGCCCACTGACCGAGCAGCTCCGGCTGACGCCCGGCAAGCTCGACAACCTGGGCGAAAGCCTTCGCCGCATCCGCTGGACGCTCCTGATTCATGTAGGTACGGCCAAGGAAGTACCAGGCCTCGGCCGAATCCGGCTGCGCCTTCACTGCCTGTTCGAGGCGTGCGGTCATTTCCTCGACGGTGCGCGGCTGCTCACTGAACTGTCGCGCCAGCTGCACCTTGTCGCTGGCGCCCCAATGCAGGTATAGGCCATAGCCCATCAGCGGCACCAGAAGCGCCGCGACCAACGGGACGCTGCGACCAAGCCTGGCCGTGCGCGGTGCACCGCTCTCTTCGGTATCCTCAAGCAACTCACGAGCGGCATCCGCTCGGCCCGCCTCCAGCTGCTCGGCACTCAACGTGCCGGCCTCGTGCTGGGCAGTGAGCTCTGCCATGCGCTCCTCATACAACGCCACATTGAGCGCGGTGCGGTCTTCTTCTGCCTGGGCACGGCGGCCGCGCAGAATCGGAAGCAGGAGAAAGGCCAGCGCCACCAGCAGCAAGCCGGCGGCGGCAATCCAGAAATCGATCATGGTTCTTCTTTATCCAACAGCTTGGCGAGACGTTCGCGTTCTGTCTCGGAGAGAGTGTGCGATGCGGGGGCTTTCTCGAACCGGCGACGACGAACCAGAATGACCGCCAGTACGCCAAAACCCAGCACCAGCAGCGCGACGGGCCCATACCAGAGCAGCATGGTCTTGGCATTCATCGGCGGCTTGTACCGAACGAAATCGCCATAGCGCTCGACCAGGTAATCCACGATCTGCTCGTTGCTCTGCCCCTCTTCGAGCATGCGGAAGATTTCCTGGCGCAGGTCCATGGCAATCGGTGCGTTCGAGTCAGCGATGTTCTGGTTCTGGCACTTCGGGCAGCGCAGCTCTTCGGTCAGGGTGCGATAACGCTCGCGTTCGGCCTCGTCACGAAACTCATAGGTATCGATTGCGCCCTGCGCGCTGGTCACCAGCGCAAGCCCGAGAAGCGCGGCGTGGATCAGTCGTTTCATTCGTCCACCAGCTCCTGATAGAGCGCCGCCAGCTGCTCACGCCAGACCTGATCGTCGATAACCCCTACGAACTTGTGGCGAATGACACCCTGCTTGTCGATCAGGAAAGTCTCCGGCGCGCCGTAGACGCCCAGGTCCAGCCCGAGGCTGCCCTGCTCGTCGCGAATGTTCAGTTGATAGGGGTCGTGAAACTCGTTCAGCCACTTCTGCGCCGCCGCGTTGTCGTCCTTGTAGTTGACGCCATGGATCACCACGCCCTGCGCTGCGAGACGGTTGAGCACAGGGTGCTCGACCTTGCACGCGACGCACCAGGTCGCCCATACGTTGAGCAACGCCGGCTTGCCCTTGAGGTCCTCCTGGCTGATCAGGCGCTGCTCATCCTCCACCGAAGGAAGCGAGAACGACGGTACCGGCTTGCCGATCAACGCCGAAGGCAGCTCCGACGGATCGAGGAACAAGCCGCGATAGAGAAACACCGCGATGATCAGAAAGACCACCAGTGGCAGCAGCATCAACAGTCGTTTCACATCAGGCTCCTTGTGCCGCCATGCCGAGGGCTTCGCGCACCCGGGTCTTGACCTTCACTCGATAGCGGCGGTCACTGGCCGCCAGCACACCGCCGAGCGCCATCATCAGACCACCGAGCCAGATCCAGCGCACGAACGGCTTGATATGCACCCGTACCGCCCAGGCGCCGCCATCCAATGGTTCACCCAGCGCCACATAGAGGTCACGGGTAAAGCCGGCATCGATGCCCGCCTCGGTCATCGGCATCTGCTGCACGGTATAGAGGCGTTTCTCGGGATGCAGCGTGGCAACCTGCTTGTCGCCATCGAGCACGCGGATAGTCGCCTTGTCCGAAGTGAAATTCGGCCCCTCATGGTGCACGGCGCCTTCGAAGACGAACCGATAGCCACCCAGCTCCAGGGATTCGCCGGGCGCCAGCCGCAGATCCCGCTCAGCGCTCTGGTGGCTGGTCAACACGACACCGATGGCACAGACGACCAGGCCAATATGCGCCAGGTGCATGCCCCAATAGCTCGGCGACAGACTGCGCATGCCCTTGACCAGCCCCTTATGACGGGTCTTGTCGAGCAGATCGCGAGCACTGGCCAGCACCACCCAGGCGCCAAGCAGACACACCGCCAGTACCGCCCAATTGAAGTCGCCGAACAACAACGAACCCAGGCCGCCGAGGATCACGCTGGCGATCAACACCGGCGTGAGCATGCCGAGCAGCCACTTGAATGGGGTGTCTTTCCAACGGACGAGGATGCCAACGGCCAGGGCCAACATCAGCGCCGCCACCAACGGAACGAACATCGCGTTGAAATACGGCGGGCCGACCGAAAGCTTGGCGCCGGACAGCGCGTCGAGCAGCAGCGGATACAGCGTGCCCAGGAGAATCATGGCGGTCGCAACGACCAGCAGCAGGTTGTTCACCAGCAGCAGCGTTTCACGGGACCAAAGGCCGAAACCGACCTGACTCTTGACCACCGGGGCGCGCAGGGCGAACAGGGTCAGGGAGCCCCCCACCACCATCAGCAGGAAAACCAGAATGAATACGCCGCGCTCCGGATCGGTAGCGAATGCGTGTACCGATGTCAGCACGCCGGAGCGAACCAGGAAGGTGCCGAGCAGACTCAGCGAAAACGCGGCAATGGCCAACAGCACCGTCCAGCTCTTGAATACGCCGCGCTTCTCGGTGACTGCCAGCGAGTGGATCAGCGCGGTGCCGACCAGCCACGGCATGAAGGAGGCGTTTTCCACCGGATCCCAGAACCACCAGCCACCCCAGCCCAGCTCGTAGTACGCCCACCAGGACCCCAACGCGATACCCAGCCCGAGGAAGGCCCAGGCCACCAGGGTCCAGGGACGCGACCAGCGCGCCCAGGCGGCGTCGAGCCGCCCGCCCAGCAGCGCGGCGATGGCGAACGCGAATGCCACGGAAAAGCCGACATAGCCCATGTACAGCATCGGCGGATGGACGATCAGACCGAAGTCCTGCAGCAGCGGGTTGAGATCCCGACCGTCCATCGGCGATTGCGGCAGCAGCCGCTCGAACGGGTTGGACGTGACGATCAGGAACAACAGAAAGCCGATGCTGATCAGCCCCATTACACCAAGCACCCGGGCGAGCATGTCTTCCGGCAGCTGGCGGGAGAAGATCGACACGGCGAAGGTCCAGCCGGCCAGGATGAATGCCCAGAGCAGCAACGAGCCTTCGTGGGCGCCCCAGACCGCGCTGAACTTGTAGTACCAGGGCAGCGCACTATTCGAGTTCTGAGCGACATAGGCGACCGAGAAATCATCGGCCATGAAGGCATAGGTCAGGCAGATGAAGGCGAATGCGAGAAACGCGAATTGCCCCCAGGCCGCCGGCTGCGCCAGCCCCATCCACTGCCGGTCACCCCGCCAGGCACCGATCAGTGGCAGCGTCGCCTGCACGACCGCCAGGCACAGCGCAAGAATCATCGCTAGGTGGCCGAGCTCGGGAATCATTTCGCGTACTCCTTCTTGCCGCCTTCGTAGTGTTTCATCATGCCGCTCTGCTCCAGCGCCTGGGTCACTTCGGGCGGCATGTAATTCTCGTCGTGCTTGGCCAGCACCTCATCGGCGACCAGGACACCATCGGCATTGACCCGACCCAATGCGACGATGCCCTGCCCTTCGCGGAACAGATCGGGGAGGATGCCCTGATAGCTGATGGTCACCGTCTCCGCTCCGTCGGTCACTCGGAACGATACGCTGAGTGAATCGTTGGTGCGCTGTACCGAGCCTTCCTCGACCAGCCCGCCGGCGCGAATACGCGTGCCTTCCGGCGCCTCTCCCGCCGCGATCTGGGTCGGTGTGTAGAACAGGTTGATGTTCTGCTGCAGAGCGGACAACGCCAGCGCCACGGCAATACCGACACCGGCGAGAATCGCCAGGACGATGAAAAGACGCTTCTTGCGCACCGGATTCACTTCGACTCCTCCCGGCGCAAACGACGCGCCTCATCTTGCAGATAGCGCCGGCGCGAGAGGGCCGGCAGCACGACATTGAGAATCAGGACCGCCAGGCTTATGCCGTAGGAAGTCCAGACATACACGCCATGATTGCCCATGGCGATGAATTCGGCGAAGGACGAAAAGTTCACGAGTTGTTTCCCACCAGAGCCTTGACCTCGGTCTTCACCCAGCTCGCACGCGATTCACGGCGAAGGACTTCCAGGCGCATGCGCATGAGCAACACCGCGGTAAAGAAGCAATAGAAGCCGATCACCATGATCAGCAACGGCAGCCACATCTCTACCGGCATCGCAGGCTTCTCGGTGACCTTGAAGGTGGCCGGCTGATGAAGCGTGTTCCACCACTCGACCGAGTACTTGATGATCGGGATGTTCACCACGCCGACGATCGCCAGCACGGCGCAGGCCTTGGCAGCACTGTCGCGGTTGCTGATCGCCTGGCCCAGCGCGATGACACCGAAATACAGGAACAGCAGAATCAGCATCGAGGTGAGTCGTGCATCCCAGACCCACCAGGCGCCCCAGGTCGGCTTGCCCCAGACCGCACCGGTCAGCAGTGCGATAAAGGTCATCCAGGCGCCAATGGGGGCCGCCTGCTGCAGCGCAACGTCGGCGAGCTTCATCTTCCAGACCAGCCCGACCACGCCGGCGACGGCTAGCATGACGTAGATGGACTGGGCCAGAAATGCTGCGGGAACGTGAATGTAGATGATCCTGAAGCTATTGCCCTGCTGATAATCCTCCGGTGCGAACGCCAGCCCCCAGACCGTTCCGACGCCGATCAGCAATACCGCAGCCCACCCCAGCCAGGGCAGCCAGCGCCCGCTGATCTCGTAGAACCACTTGGGTGAACCCAGCTTGTGAAACCATGTCCAGTTCATCGGATGACTCGTCGTTGCGCGAGTGCCTGAACTCAGGCCTCGACATTCGCTATGTCGACCGGGCACAGGCGCCGGCCATCAGGTGTACCGCTACTCGCCAACGCTGATCTTCAGCCCGGCGGCTATCGCAAAGGGTGTAAGAGTAACCGCCAAAGCGGTCAGACTGGCCAGCCACAGCAGGTGCCCGACCGCCGGAAGCCCCTGCAAAGCGGCCTGCAACGCACCGCTGCCCAGAATCAGCACGGGGATATAGAGCGGCAGAATGAGCAGAGCAAGCAGCAACCCACCTCTTTTGAGCCCCACCGTCAGGGCCGCACCGACCGCGCCGAGCAGGCTGAGAATGGGCGTACCCAGCAGCAGCGAGATCAACAGTACCGGCATGGTGTCGAGCGGCAATCCCAGCATCAGCCCCAGCAAGGGTGCCAACAAGACCAGCGCCAGACCGGAAAACGCCCAGTGTGCCAGCACCTTGGCGAGCACCAGAAGCGCAAGCGGGTGCGGCGAAACGACCCACTGCTCGAGCGAGCCATCCTCGAAGTCACTGCGAAAAAGGCCGTCCAGCGAGAGCAGCACGGCCAGAAGCGCGGCGACCCAGACCAGCCCCGGAGAAATCGTTTGCAACAGTTGCGTCTCGGGCCCGACCGCCAGCGGGAACAGCGCGATGACGATTGCGAAGAACACCAGAGGATTGGCCAGCTCGGCCGGACGACGAAACAGCAGGCGCGCCTCGCGAGCCAGCAGAAGCGTGAAGACGCTGCTCATGCGGCTCGCTGCCCCAGATCCAGTTCACGGTAGCCGGCAGGCATCTCGGTGAGACTGTGGTGAGTGGTCAGCACGACCAGCCCGCCCTGCTCGCAATGGGCCGCCAGGTGTCGCTCCAGTTGCGCTACACCATGCTTGTCGAGCGCCGTGAACGGCTCGTCGAGAATCCACAGCGGCGGCGGGGAAAGGTAGAGTCGCGCAAGCCCGACACGACGCTGCTGCCCCGCCGAAAGGGTGTGGCAGGGCACGTCTTCGAAACCGCGCAGTCCTACGGCAGCAAGCGCCTGCCAGATCGCTTCGCGACCTGCCGGTTGATGCAGCGCACACAGCCAGGTCAGGTTTTCTTCTGCGGTAAGCAGGCCCTTGATGCCGGCAGCGTGCCCGATCCACAACAGGTTGCGGGCCAGCTCGCCACGTTGCGCGTCGAGTGGCAGCCCCTTGAGCCTGACCTCGCCGGCGGTGGGCTGCATGAGGCCGGACAGCAGGCGCAGCAGGCTGGTCTTGCCGCTACCGTTGGGGCCGGAAATCTGCAGCATTTCGCCGTTCTCGAGGCGCAGATCGAGCTTGTCGAACAACAGCCGCCAATCCCGCTCGCAGGCGAGCGCCACAGCTTCGAGGAAGGGAGTTGACACGCTGGCGACACCTCAAGATGAAAAAGGCCTGGCCGCTATACTCAGGCGGGTAGGCCAGGCGGGCGGAATTATACATGGCAACCTTGAGTGCCGAAGGCCGCAAACACGAAAGGTTGTAAGAGCATTTGAGGAAAGATGACCGAGATCAAGAGTACCACCGCTCTGCCCCAGGCCGGCATGCCACGCCAGAGCGCAGCCTCCAGCGAGCTTGCACTGAAGCTTCTGCAACCGATGCAAGGTCTGCTGGCAGCCGGCGAGCAGGCCGAGGCCGAGGTGGTCGGCATCAGGGAGGCAGCGCAGGCCTTTCGCCTGGTGCTGCGTCTGACCATGACCGGGGGACGCCAGGCCACTGTCGAGGTCAGTAGCAACAAGGCGCCAGCCCTCGGCGCGGCCTATGTCATCACCGCGCTCTCCGACACCCGCCTGCTGGCGTCGCAACAGGCAGCCGGACGCCAACCCGCCTCCGCGCTCGATCTCGAGCAGTTGCCGGTCGGCAGTGTGATCCAGGGCCGCGTCGTCGCCAGCAGCGAACATCGGCTGGACGACGGACAGAAGCTGTTCAAGGTGGTGATCAGCCTGCTCAACTCACCACTCAGCGGCCAGAAGCTGAACATCGAATCGAGCACCCCGCTGGCGCTAGGCAGCCTTCTGACAGCCCAGGTAAAGGCGAGTCAGGCGTTGAGCTTTTTGCCGTTGAGTGGCCGGCTCGATCAGCTGCATCTAGGCGAGCAGCTCAGCGCGCAGCAGCAGCGCCAGGCTTCGCTCGAAGGTTTGTTCAAGGCGCTGCAAGGCGCCTCGGGCACGCTGCCCGGCGGCCTGAAGGGCGCGGCCGAAGCCTTGCTTGGCCAGATCCCCGACATGCAGCAGCTGACCGATGCCAAGGCACTGGCTGCGGCACTGGCCAAGAGTGGCGTCTTTCTCGAGGCGCGACTGCTGGCGGGACAAACCGAGGGCCTGCAGGGAGATCTCAAAGCGGCCCTACTGCGTCTGCTTGCGCAAATGCCGAGCCTCCCTGGCAGCACACCGCTGACTGGAGCCCAAGCCGGCGCCGCCATGGGACAAGTGCTGCCGGCGTTCGCACGCCAGGCCCTGGGCGCATTGACCCAAGGCAGCACCCGCCAGCTCGCGGTCGGCTTCCCCCTACCCAGCAAGCTTCCACCGGGCATGGAAGAGGAAGCCGACCTGGAACTGCTGCTCAAGCTTGCCGCGGCAGCAGTCTCGAGACTGCAAACGCACCAGCTTTCCAGCCTGGCGCAAACACAGGTCGGGCCAGACGGTGCCCTGCTCACGACGTGGCAACTGGAACTGCCGATGCGGGACGGTCGGGACTTCGTGCCGTTGCAAATCAAGCTGCAGCGTGAAGACCCGCCAAGACGGCAGGAGAAAGAACGCGGCGAGGCAGTTTGGAAGATCGAACTCGCATTCGATATCGCGCCGCTGGGCCCGCTGCAGGTCCAGGCACAGCTGATGCGCGGCACCCTGGCGAGCCAGCTCTGGGCCGAACGCAGCGCCACCGCACAGCTGATCGCTACCGAACTCACGCACTTGCGTGAACGCTTGCAAGCCGCGGGATTGAGCGTGGGCGAGCTGACCTGCCGTCAGGGCGTGCCGCCGCAAGGGCCAAGCACCACACTCGAACAACGCTTCGTGGATGAAACCGCATGACCGACAAGCAACCGCCGCGCCAGGCCATAGCGCTCAGCTACGATGGCATCAACGCCCCGAGTCTTACGGCCAAAGGCGACGATGAACTGGCCGAGGCCATTCTGGCCATCGCGCGCGAACACGAGGTACCGATCTACGAAAACGCCGATCTGGTGCGCCTGCTTGCGAAACTGGAACTGGGCGACGAAATCCCCGAGGCGCTCTATCGCACCATCGCCGAGATCATCGCCTTCGCCTGGTACCTGAAGGGTAAGTGCCCACCTGGTTTCCGCGAACCGGTCAATGACACGACCCAGACGCCGCCACTGCTCAGTGGGCCTGGGCGTTGAGCACAACGGCTGCTCGGTCCTCGACGGTCACCTGAGGCAGGTCGTGCAGCTGCCAAGCAAAGTAGCCGGCTCGAAAATAGAACACACGCTGATAGCCCCAGGCGACGGCCATGCGTGCGGCTTCCGCACTGCGGGGGCATATCTCACTGTCGCAGTAGATGACCAGTGGCAGCTCCCGCGGCCATTCTGCGCCTGCCAGGCTAACGAAATCGCTGGCCAGATCGAAGTGCACCGCCCCCTCCACATGGCCCCATAGCCACTCGCGATCCGAGCGCACGTCGATGAACACCGCACCCAGTTCGTGCAAGCGCTTGGCCTGGAAGACATTGATGGTCATGGCGCCATCCACCTCGTCCGGTGCTTCAACGGCGTGAACCGTACCCAGGGAGGCCATCAACAATAGAAAAACGAGCACGCAGCGCATCACCGCCCTCCTCGTTCCGAAAAACGGAACCGTACCCTGCCTGGTCGGACCAGGCCGATACGAGTTGGAATGCAGTGGCTGGAGGAGGTTCCGATCACCTGGGAGGAACCGATGGGCGATGTGCGCCAGCTCAGGGTTTTTGACGCGCCTGATGCAGCTTGCTCATCAGCTCGGCCTCGGACTGGGAGAGACCGCAGGATTGGGTGAGATCATCGATGCTTGCCCCCATGCCGACCAGCTTGGCGGCCTGAGAGAAGGAAAAATTGTTGGGATCACGCAGTTCCAGCTGGTTGAGCTTGTCCGGCAACGGCGCAACGACGCGCGCCAGCTCACGCAGCTCGTCGCCAATGCGCATGTTGCCTTCGAGATAGGCATCCAGACGATTGCTCAGCTCCTTGATGCGCTTGTCCCGCGCCGCGTCACGCTGGCGCTGCTGCTCAGCCAGCAACCGCTGTCGCTTGAGCAGCCAAAGGCAGAACCCCAGCAGGCCCAGACAGCAGAATGCCAGCGCGATCAGCGATGCGACCAGCGACGCGATCAGCATGTATCAGATGCTCTCAAGCTCGGCCCACTCTTCTTCGCTCATCATCTTGTCGAGTTCGACCAGGATCAGCAGCTCGCCGTTCTTGTTGCACACGCCCTGAATGAACTTGGCCGATTCATCGTTGCCGACGTTGGGGGCGGTTTCGATTTCCGACTGACGCAGGTAAACCACCTCGGCGACGCTGTCGACCATGATGCCGATCACCTGCCGATCCGCTTCGATGATCACGATACGGGTGTTGTCCGAAACCGGGGCCGGGGCCAGACCGAAACGCTGGCGCGTATCGATTACCGTGACCACGTTGCCTCGCAGATTGATGATGCCCAGCACGTAGCTCGGCGCCCCGGGTACCGGCGCAATCTCGGTGTAGCGCAACACTTCCTGAACCTGCATCACGTTGATGCCGTACGTCTCGTTATCCAGACGGAAGGTTACCCATTGCAGAACAGGATCTTCGGAGCCCTGCGCAGACGTCATCTTCATAATCCCACCTTCTTCAATTACCGCTCGCGGCGGTCGATTCTATCGCCAGGCCGCACACCGCGTGCGACCGTCATTCATTCTTCAGCGCTTGTGCGGCTTTGCCGCGTCCTGCATCTGCTTGACCGCACCACTGGCGATCAACTCGGCCAGTGCCGTGACATCGACCAGCGCACACATGTGTTCGATAACCGTACCGGCCAACCAAGGGCGCTGGCTGCGCTGCGTACGCCACTTCACTTCACTGGGGTCGAGACGGATCGACCGGCTGACCTGATGTACCGCCAGCCCCCATTCATAACCCTGCACCGAAATCACGTACTGCAGGCCTTGGCGAAAATCGTCGCGATAGCGATCAGGCATCACCCAGCGCGCCGTGTCCAGCACCTTCAGATTGCCCGCCTGGCTCGGCAGTATGCCAAGAAACCAGTCGGGCTGGCCGAACAGTGGCGTAAGCTCCTGTCCCGCCAGCGGATAGATGGACCCCAGGCAGACCAGTGGCACCGCCAGCGTCAGCCCGGCGACATCGAACAGCAAACACTCGAAGGGCTCGTCGCCCCAGCCCGGATGCCGATCAGCAACGATAGCTGTCGGTTCATCGACCGGCTGCGCAGCGGCAGCCAAGGCAATGATTGGCGCTGCGGCATGCACTGGCGCGGGCGCAGGTATTTCAGGGGCTTCAGGCGCGACGACCACAGGCGGCGCGGGCGGCGTGGCCACGATCTCCAGGCGCGGCGGCTGGCTGATTCGCGCATCGCGCAGCTGTTCCTCGAGCACGGCAGCCTGGAATTCGTCCTGACTGACCGAGTCCGCCAGTTCGATGGCCGCATCCTGCAGCAGCCCGTCGAGATAGGACTGCAGCGCTTGCTGGGATCGGGTTTCGGTAAGGACGGTGCGACTCATGGAAAGACTCGTAAGGAGAAGCTGAACAGGCTATCGGCTGCCGACACAACAAACTTGAGGCGCCGAGCGCCGAGCGGTTGTCCCTTTCGTCAAGCCACCTGCGGCGACGGTTGCAGCGCCAGCAGGTGCTTCAGCAAGGCGCGATAGGCAAGAACGGCGCGGCTGGCGGGATCGAATTGCGATGGTGTCAGACCGGCACGACTGGCGTCGCGCAGCCGCGTGTCGATTGGAATGAAAGCCGGCCAGAGATGGTCGGCGTAGCCGGCACGCAAGACTTTGAGCGTGTTCATCGAGGCCTGGGTACGACGGTCGAACAGCGTCGGCACGATGGTGTACGGCAGCGCCTGCTTGCGCGAGCGGTTGATCATCGACAGCGTGCTGACCATGCGCTCGAGGCCCTTCATCGCGAGGAACTCGGTTTGTACCGGGATCACCAGTTGCTGGCTGGCAGCAAGCGCATTGACCATCAGCACGCCGAGCAGCGGCGGGCTGTCGATGACCGCGTAATCGAAGTCCTGCCAGAGCTGCGACAGACTCTTGGCGATCACCAGCCCCAGACCGTTCTGCCCTGGCGACTGACGCTCCAGCGTCGCGAGCACCGTGCTCGACGGCATCAGGGAGATTCGCTCATGACTGGTGGAGAGTAGAAGCTGCCAGGGCAGACCTTCTGGCACGGTCCCCTGGTGCTGGAACAGGTCGAAGACGCTGTGCTCCAGGTTGTCCGGATCGTGACCAAAATAGCTGGTCATTGACCCGTGCGGATCCAGGTCCAGCACCACGACACGCTTACCGGAGTCGGCCAGCAAGCCCGCCAGCGCGATCGACGTGGTGGTCTTGCCCACCCCACCCTTTTGATTGGCAACAGCCCAGACTCTCATGGTTCCCCACCCGGCGAAGCTGACCGGCAGTTCCCACCTGAAACGGCGGGGCGACGGTGTTTTGACGATTGCACCCTCAGGCGCTCACATGGCTGCAGCCGGTGCAGATTGTGTGCCAGCCCGACGCAGTGCCTCGTTGGGCCTGGCATTTGCGCTACCGACGCCGGAAACGCTGCGGCGCACATCGAGATTGCGCGATACCACGAGGATCACCCGCCGGTTACGCGCGCGCCCCTCGGCCGTCGAATTGTCAGCCACCGGCTGGAACTCGCCGTAGCCTACGGCCGCAAGCCGGGATGGGGCGACTCCTTGCGCGGCGAGCATGCGTACGACGCTGCCGGCTCGCGCTGCGGACAGCTCCCAGTTGGTCGGAAACTGGCTCGTGCTGATGGGCAGATTGTCGGTAAAGCCTTCGACATGGATGGGATTGTCGTAAGGCGCCAGGATGGCCGCGACCTTGTCGATCAACTGGAACGCCTGATCATTGGGCAACGCGTCACCGCTGGGAAACAGCAGACTGGAGTTGAGCTCGATCTCGATCCACAGCTCATTGCCGCGAATGGTCAGCTGCTCGTTGGCAATCAGTTCACCGAAGGTCTCGCGCATGCTTTGCGCGATACGCTCCAGCGGATCGAACGTCGGCGCTCCGGATGTCGAAGACGGGCCGGAAAGGTCCTGCACCTGCGAAACATCCGACTCGGTGGTCCGCGGCCGCTCGTCACCAATCGGGATTGGTTTCACGGCCCGATCGACCTGGTTGAACACGCCGACCAGCGAGTCGGAGAGAATCTTGTACTTGCCCTCGTTAATCGAGGAAATCGAGTACATCACCACGAAGAAGGCGAACAGCAGCGTGATGAAATCGGCGTACGAAACCAGCCAACGCTCGTGATTCTCGTGCTCTTCCGGCGCTCTGCGTCTGGCCATGGCGATCAGTCCATGAAGCCTTGCAGCTTCATCTCGATGGAGCGTGGATTTTCGCCTTCGGCGATGGATAGCACACCTTCGAGCAGCATCTCGCGATACGCCGTCTGGCGCTGAACGACACTCTTCAGCTTGTTGCCCACTGGCAGGACCAGCAGGTTGGCGAAGGCGACCCCATAGATCGTTGCGACGAAGGCCACGGCGATGCCGCTGCCGAGCTGGCTAGGATCGGCCAGATTGCCCATTACGTGGATCAGACCCATCACCGCACCGATGATGCCGATGGTCGGAGAGTAGCCACCCATGCTCTCGTAGACCTTGGCGGCCCGAAGATCGCGGCCTTCCTGGGTGTAGAGGTCAACTTCGAGAATGCTGCGGATGACTTCCGGCTCGGCGCCGTCGACCAGCAGCTGCAGCCCCTTGCGTGCGTAGGGATCGGGTTCAGTCTCGGCAACCGGCTCGAGGCCGAGCAGGCCTTCCTTGCGCGCCGTATTGCTCCAGGCGGTGACCATGGCGATACCGCGAGCCAGATCGATGCGCGGCGGAAAGAAGATCCAGCGACCGATGCTCATGGCACGCATGAACACCGCGATGGGTGTTTGCAGCAGTACCGCGCCGAGCGTGCCGCCCAGCACGATCAACGCGGCAGGTCCGTTGAGCAGCGCCGATATGTGGCCACCCTCGAGAAAGTTGCCGCCGACGATGGCGACGAACGCCAGCAGCAACCCGATGAGGCTGAGAACATCCATCAGCGGCCAGCCTTCATCAGATGCAGGCCTCGGCCAGATTGCGCCCGATGTCGTCCAACCCATAAACAGCGTCACTGAGATTGGCTTTGACCACCGCCATCGGCATTCCGTAGATCACGCAACTGGCCTCGTCCTGAGCCCATACCTGACTGCCGCTCTGCTTGAGCAGCCGCGCGCCCTCGCGGCCATCGGCACCCATACCGGTGAGCACCACTGCAAGCACCTTGTCGTGAAACGACTTGGCCGCCGAACCGAAGGTGACATCGACACAGGGCTTGTAGTTGAGGCGATCGTCGCCGGGCAGAATGCGCACCGCGCCGCGCCCGTCGATCATCATCTGCTTGCCGCCGGGCGCGAGCAGCGCCAGGCCGGGTCGCAGCACATCACCATCCTCCGCCTCCTTGACGCGAATGCGGCAGAGCTTGTCCAGGCGGTCGGCGAATGCCTTGGTGAACGCCGCAGGCATGTGCTGAATAAGCACGATGGGTGCCGGGAAATTGGCAGGCAGTTGAGTCAGCACCCGCTGCAGCGCCACCGGGCCGCCGGTCGAGGTACCGATGGCCACCAGCTTGTAGGCCTTGCGCTTGGGCGCCGGCGCACGCGCGGGTGCTGCCGGGGTCGCGCCAGCACCGGTGCTACGGGCAGTGGCCAATGCGGCGGGTGTTCCGCGGACAGAGGGTGCCGGGGCGCTGACGCTGGAACTGCAGAAAGTGCTGTAGCGTCGGTTGCTGCGCGAAACGGTGTGCACCTTCTCGCACAGCAGCTGCTTGACCTTGTCCGGGTTGCGCGAGATGTCTTCGAAGTTCTTCGGCAGATAGTCCACCGCGCCGGCATCCAGCGCATCGAGGGTGACCCGCGCGCCTTCGTGTGTCAGCGAGGAGAACATCAACACCGGCGTCGGACAGCGCTGCATGATCTGCCGCACCGCAGTGATGCCGTCCATCATCGGCATCTCGTAATCCATGGTGATGACGTCCGGTTTCAGCGCCAGCACCTGGTCGATCGC
The DNA here is from genome assembly GCF_026642215.1 of Stutzerimonas sp. R40042. Lineage (NCBI taxonomy): Bacteria > Pseudomonadati > Pseudomonadota > Gammaproteobacteria > Pseudomonadales > Pseudomonadaceae > Stutzerimonas > Stutzerimonas sp. R40042. The sequence continues at coordinate 2,930,825 of NZ_CP113258.1, forward strand.
CTCGCGCCCGTTGGTGGCGGTGCCGACGACTTGAATATTGGGATCAGAGGAAAGGATTTCCGAGACACGCCGGCGAAAGAAACCGGAATCGTCGACGACCAGGACCTTGACTGCCATACATCACTCCTAGCGGCAGCGCGCCCCTCCCGGAACGGCGCTGCCTGACCGAATCAAATCCTGCGTGCGTAGCGCTTGAGCATGCTGGGAACGTCGAGAATCAGAGCGATGCGGCCATCGCCGGTGATGGTCGCACCAGACATACCGGGCGTACCCTGCAGCATCTTGCCCAGCGGCTTGATGACCACCTCCTCCTGCCCCACCAGTTGATCGACGACGAAGCCGATGCTCTGGTTGCCGACGCTGAGAATCACCACATGACCTTCGCGCTGCTCTTCCTGAGCAGCATCGTGAACCAGCCAACGCTTGAGGTAGAACAGCGGCAGCGCCTTGTCGCGCACGATCACCACTTCCTGGCCATCGACGACATTGGTCCGCGACAGGTCCAGGTGGAAGATTTCGTTGACGTTGACCAGCGGGAAGGCGAAAGCCTGGCTGCCGAGCATGACCATCAGGGTCGGCATGATCGCCAGGGTCAGCGGCACCTTGATCACCACCTTCGAGCCCTGGCCCTTGGTGGAGAACACGTTCACCGTACCGTTGAGCTGGGAAATCTTGGTCTTGACCACGTCCATGCCGACGCCACGACCGGACACGTCGGAAATCTCGGTCTTGGTCGAGAAGCCCGGCGCGAAGATCAGGTTGTAGCACTCCAGATCGCTCAGGCGATCGGCGGCATCCTTCTCCAGCATGCCTTTCTCGACAGCCTTCGCGCGCAGGACGTTGGCATCCATGCCCTTGCCGTCATCGCTGATGATCAGCAGGATGTGGTCGCCTTCCTGCTCGGCCGACAGCACCACACGGCCGGTACGCGGTTTGCCGGCCGCCTCGCGCTCCTCGGGCATCTCGATGCCATGGTCGACGGCATTGCGCACCAGGTGCACCAGCGGGTCGGCCAGGGCTTCGACGAGGTTCTTGTCGAGGTCGGTTTCTTCGCCCACCAGTTCCAGGTTGATCTCTTTCTTCAGGCTGCGCGCCAGATCGCGTACCAGCCGCGGGAAACGGCCGAACACCTTCTTGATCGGCTGCATGCGGGTCTTCATCACCGCGCTCTGCAGGTCGGCGGTGACCACGTCGAGGTTGGAAACGGCCTTGGCCATTGCCTCGTCGCCGCTATTGGAGCCCAAGCGCACCAGACGGTTACGCACCAGCACCAGCTCGCCGACCATGTTCATGATCTCGTCCAGCCGCGCGGTATCGACGCGCACCGTGGTCTCGGCCTCGGCCGGAGCCTTCTCGGCCGCGGCTGGCGCGGCGGGCTTGCTCGCTGCGCCAGCCACCGGCTTGGCAGCAGCCGGACGAGCCGGCTCAGCCTTGGCGGGAGTCGGTTTGGTCGGTGCCTTTTCTACCGATGCAGCCGCGGCGGATTCGCTGACGCCGACCGGGCTGGCGCCGACCACTGGGGGTTCGAACTTGCCTTTGCCATGCAGCTGATCGAGCAACGCTTCGAACTCGTCATCGGTGATCTCGTCGCTTGCACCTGCCCCACTACTGGCCGTTGCAGGTTCGGCAGCCGCCGGCGTGGGCGCTGCGGTGGTTGCCGGCTCGAATTTGCCCTTGCCGTGCAGCTGATCGAGCAGTGCTTCGAACTCGTCATCGGTGATCTCGTCGCTTGCGCCTGCCCCGCTACTAGCAATCGCAGGCTCGGCAGCCGCCGGCGTGGTCGCTGCGGTGGTTGCCGGCTCGAACTTGCCCTTGCCATGCAACTGATCGAGCAACGACTCGAACTCATCATCGGTGATTTCGTCAGCCACGGTGCCTGTATCGGCGGATGCCAGCGGCTCGACAGCGGGCGGTTCGATCGCATCCAGCAGCTGCTCGAAATCGCTGTCGGCGCCTTCGCTCACAGGCTCGGCGATCGCCTGGGGCGCTGCGGCGGCAGGTGCTTCGTCGTCGGATGCAGGCTCGGCCAGACGGGCCAATGCGGCCAGCAGTTCCGGCGAGGCAGGAGTAGGTTCGACGCGTTCACGGACCTGGCTGAACATCGCGTTCACGGCGTCGAGCGCCTGCAGAACGACGTCCATCAGTTCGGAATCGACTCGACGCTCACCCTTGCGCAGGATGTCGAAGACGTTTTCGGCAATGTGGCAGCATTCCACCAGCTCATGAAGCTGAAGAAAGCCCGCACCGCCCTTGACCGTATGGAACCCGCGAAAAATCGCATTGAGCAACGCCATGTCATCGGGGCTGCTTTCCAGCTCCACGAGTTGCTCGGACAATAGTTCGAGAATCTCGCCGGCCTCTACCAGGAAGTCCTGGAGAATTTCTTCATCGGCGTCGAAGCTCATATTCACTTCCCCTAAAAGCCCAGGCTTGAAAGCAGATCATCGACATCGTCCTGGCCGGAAACGACGTCTTCACGCATATCGGCATGCATCTGCGGACCTTCACCATTGGAAGGCGATTTTTCTTGTTTTTTCTTCTCTTGCTCGGCGCGCATGGCATCACGGTCGTGCTGGATGCCAGCCACGCGGTCGACCTGCCCCGCCATCAGGACGAGATTGAGCAGATTGCTTTCAAGCTCGGTGATCAGTCGGGTGACACGCTTGATGACCTGGCCGGTCAGGTCCTGGAAATCTTGGGCCAGCATGATTTCGCTGAGGTTCTGCGACAGCTGGCTACCATCGTTCATGCTGCGCTTGAGGTACTGGTCGATGCGCTTGACCAGCCCACGGAACTGTTCAGCATCCATTTCGCGGCGCATGAATCGCTGCCAGTCGGCCGTCAGGCTCTGGGCCTCGTAGCTAACGTAGTTGACCAGCGGCGCCGATTCCTCCACCAGATCCATGGTGCGGTTGGCGGCCTTCTCGGTCATCTCCACCACATAGGACAGGCGATCGGTCGCGTCGGTGATCGGTGACGGATCGCCGCCAGTGGCACAGGTATCCATCTCGAGTTTGACGATGGCGTTGTGCAGCTCGCGGGTGAGCTTGCCGACTTCCTGATAGAGACTGTGATTACGCGCCTGGCTGAGTTCATTGAACATCTGCGTCGCTTCATCGAAGCGGCCCTGCTGCAGGCTTTCAATCAACTTAGGGGCGTTGGCCTTCAGAGTCGCTTCGAACTCTGCCAGGCTCTGATCTGCTTGCGTCATAGTGCCCTCGCGGCGTTGCTGCTTCAGCCGTTGACGCGCTCGAAGATCTTCTCGATCTTCTCCTTGAGCACCTGGGCAGTGAAAGGCTTGACCACATAGCCGTTTACGCCGGCCTGTGCCGCCTCGATGATCTGGTCGCGCTTGGCTTCGGCAGTGACCATCAGCACCGGCAGGTGCTTGAGGCGCTCGTCGGCACGCACGGTACGCAGCAGATCGATACCGCTCATGCCCGGCATGTTCCAGTCGGTGACGAGAAAGTCGAAGCTGCCGCTCTTGAGCATCGGCAGCGCGGTGGTGCCATCGTCCGCTTCGGCGGTGTTGGTGAACCCCAGGTCACGCAAGAGGTTCTTGATGATTCGTCTCATCGTCGAGAAGTCATCGACGATGAGGATTTTCATGTTCTTGTCCAAGTCGACCTCCGTAAGTCCCAAAATGCCTCAGCAAACCGAGCACGTCATACCGCAAACAATCGTCAATTGGCGCGCCATTCACCGAGGCGCGCACGCAGGCGCGCCGCACACTGGCTATGCAACTGGCTCACACGCGACTCGCTGACTCCCAGCACCTGACCGATTTCCTTCAAGTTCAGCTCTTCGTCGTAATACAACGACAGCACCAGCTTCTCGCGCTCCGGCAGGTTGGCGATGGCTTCTGCCAGCGCCAACTGGAAACGTTCGTCCTCCAGATCGCGGAAAGGCTCGGGGTGCGTGCTGCCGGCATCCTCCTGCAGCTCGCCATGCTCGCCTTCCTGCAGCAGGTCGTCGAAGCTGAACAGTCGGCTGCCGAGGGTATCGCCGAGGATGCTGTAATACTCATCGAGACTAAGCTTAAGTTCGGCCGCAACTTCATGATCTTTAGCGTCACGACCGGTTTTCGCTTCGATGGCGCGGATCGCCTCGCTGACCATGCGCGAGTTGCGATGCACCGAGCGTGGCGCCCAATCGCCCTTGCGCACCTCGTCGAGCATGGTGCCGCGGATGCGGATGCCGGCGTAGGTTTCAAAACTGGCGCCCTTGCCGGCGTCGTACTTCTTCGCTGCTTCCAGCAGTCCGATCATTCCAGCCTGGATCAGGTCGTCCACCTGCACACTCGCAGGCAGACGCGCCAGAAGGTGGTAAGCGATACGCTTGACCAACGGCGCGTACTGATCGATCAGGCGATATTGAGCATCCTTTGCCTGAGCCTTGCTGTAATACATAGCGGATCCGGCACCTGTCATTCGTGGCTTTCTGAAGCGGGACTGATGAGGCGCTCGACGAAGAATTCGAGATGGCCGCGCGGGGTAGCGGGCAACGGCCAGGTATCGATCTTCTGCGCAATGGCCTTGAAGGCCAGCGCGCATTTGGAGCGCGGATAGGCTTCATAGACGGCACGCTGCTTTTGTACCGCCTTGCGTACGGCCTCGTCGTAGGGCACGGCGCCGACATACTGCAGCGCCACATCGAGAAAACGCTCGGTGACCTTGGTCAGCTTGGCGAACAGGTTGCGACCTTCCTGGGGTGCATGCGCCATGTTGGCCAACACCCGGAAACGACTGATGCCGTAGTCACGGTTGAGCAATTTGATCAGAGCATAGGCATCGGTGATGGACGTGGGTTCATCTGTGACGACCAGCAGCACTTCCTGCGCGGCACGCACGAAGCTGACCACCGAATCACCAATACCGGCCGCGGTATCGATGATCAGCACGTCCAGCTCATCGCCCAGCTCACTGAATGCCTGGATCAGACCGGCATGCTGCAGGGACGACAGCTGTACCATGCTCTGCGTCCCGGATGCCGCGGGCACGATACGGATACCGCCGGGGCCCTGAATCAGCACATCGCGCAGATCGCACTCACCGGCGATCACATCGGCCAGGGTTCGCTTGCTGGTCAGGCCAAGCAGGACGTCGACGTTGGCCAGACCCAGGTCGGCGTCGAGCAACACCACACGCCGGCCCAGATCGGCCAGCGCCAGCGCCAGATTGACCGACACGTTGGTCTTGCCGACGCCACCCTTGCCGCCGGTCACCGCAATCACCTGTACGGGATGCATACCCATGTTCACACGCCTATATCTTGCTGGGGCCATACGGCCGGCGATGCGCCCGCATGGCACGCATCTGGTTCATTCTGGTACCGCACTCGCTTGATCATCCGGCCCGCCGTGACGAGCCGTTGTACAACCCGGCGAACATGTCCGCCATGGCCTCTTCGCTCGGCTCCTCGCCTGATTGCAGGCTTACCGCACGGCTGACCAGCTGGTGGCTACGGGGCAGATGCAGGTCATCCGGAATCCGCGGGCCATCGGCGAGGTAGGCTATCGGCAAATGCTGGCTGATCGTGAGACCGAGCACATCGCCGAGGCTGCCTGCCTCGTCCAGCTTGGTCAGGATACAACCCGCCAGGCCGCAGCGACGATAGTTGTGCCATGCCGCCTTGAGTACCTGACTCTGGCTGGTCGCCGCCAACACCAGATAGTTCTTGGATTTCACACCGCGATCCGACAGCGCTTCGAGCTGCTTGCGCAAGGTCGGATCGCTGGCCGGCAGGCCGGCGGTGTCGATCAGGATCACGCGCTTGCGGGCCAGCGGCGCCAGCGTCTTGCTCAATGGCTGGCTCGGGTCGATCTGCAGCACCGGTACGTCGAGGATACGCCCAAGCGTCTTGAGCTGCTCCTGCGCGCCGATCCGGTAGTTGTCCATGCTCGCCACGGCGATGTTCTGTGCGCCGTACTTGAGTACGTAACGGGCCGCGAGCTTGGCCAGGGTGGTGGTCTTGCCAACACCGGCCGGGCCGACCAGCGCAATCACTCCGCCCTCTTCCAGCGGCTCCTGCTTGCTGACCTTGATCGCCTGCGCCATATAGGCCAGCACCATGCGCCAGGCCTGACGCGGATCGTTGATGGTCGCGACCTTTTCCAGCAGGCTGCGCGACAGTTCGGCCGGCAGGCCGAGGCGCTGCAGCCGACGCCAGAGGCTGGCCTGCTGCGGACGGCGGCTCTGCTCCTGCCCCCAGGCGATCGAGCCGAGCTGCACCTCGATTAGCTCACGCAGACCGTGCAGCTCAGAATACATCGCCTCGATCGCGCGCGGATCGACGGCGGCGGACGGCGCGGCAGCCGGCTCGGGCTGAGCGCTCGGCGCCACGGCGGCCGGCTTCTCGTCAAGCAGTTGACGATCCTGCATCTTTGCCTGCGGCGCGGCGCTCAGTTCGGCATGGGCACTGGCCAGGCGCGATTGCGTCTTGCGCAGCTCAGCTTCAAGCGCAGGATTGGGCTTGGTCGCTGCCGGCGCGGACTGCATCGGGTAGTCGAGTACGGCCGTCAGCTCGACGCCACCGGCCACCCGGCGATTGCCGATGATCACGGCATCGGCGCCCAGCTCGTCACGCACCATCTTCATGGCGATGCGCATATCGGCGGCGAAGAAACGTTTGACCTGCATGGCCTGTACCCTCGGTTAATTCTGACCCACCGTCGAGACGATGGTGACCTGCTTGTTGTCCGGTATTTCCTGGTAGGCCAGAACATGGATGTTCGGCACTGCCAGCCTTGCGAACCGCGACAGCATCGCCCTGACCGGGCCGGCGACCAGCAGAACCGCCGGTTTGCCGAGCATTTCTTGACGCTGTGCCGCTTCTACCAGAGACCGTTGCAACTTTTCGGCCATTCCCGGCTCCAGCAGGATGCCGTCATCGGAGCCCTGCCCAGCCTTCTGCAGGCTATTGAGCAAGATCTGTTCCAATCGGGGCTCGAGGGTGATCACAGGCAGCTCCGGCTCTAGTCCCACAACGTTTTGCACGATTGCGCGGGATAGCGCAACGCGCACCGCAGCCACCATCGCGGCGGGATCTTGACTCTTGGCGGCCACGTTGGCGATGGCCTCGGCGATGGTGCGGATGTCGCGCACGGGGACCTGCTCCTGCAACAGCGCCTGCAAGACCTTGAGCAGCGTGGAGAGCGACACCATGCCAGGCACCAGCTCCTCGGCGAGCTTGGGCGAGCTCTTGGCCAGCAGCTGCAGTAGCTGCTGCACTTCCTCGTGTCCCAGCAGTTCGTGCGCATGCTTGTACAGCACCTGGTTGAGGTGCGTGGCGACGACAGTGCTGGCATCCACCACCGTATAACCCAGCGACTGTGCCTGATCGCGCTGGCTGGTCTCGATCCACACCGCCTCGAGCCCGAATGCCGGATCCTTGGCGGCAATGCCGTTGAGTGGGCCGAACACCTGACCCGGATTGATCGCCAGTTCGCGATCCGGATAGACCTCCGCCTCGGCCAGGCTCACGCCCATCAGCGTCAAGCGATAGGCGTTGGGTAACAGGTCGAGGTTGTCGCGGATATGAACCGAAGGCATGAGAAAACCCAGGTCCTGCGAGAGCTTCTTGCGCACACCCTTGATTCGCGCCAGCAGCTGCCCTCCCTGATTACGATCGACCAGCGGGATCAGACGATAGCCGACCTCCAGGCCGACCATATCGACCGGAGTCACGTCGTCCCAGCCCAGCTCCTTGGTTTCGGCGGCTCGTTGCGCGGGCAGCATCTCCTGCTGCTTCTGCACCTCCTGCTCGGTCTTCTTGACGGACTGCTTCTGGCGGTGCCAGATCCAGTAGGCACCCGCTGCAGCCGCGGCACCAAGGCCGAGGAAGGACATATGCGGCATGCCCGGGACCAGCCCCATGGCAATCATGATCGCTGCCGACACCGCCAGCGCCTTGGGCGAGGCGAACATCTGCCGCTGCACCTGCTGCCCCATATCCTCCGAACTGGTGACACGGGTCACCATGATGGCTGCTGCGGTGGACAGCAGAAGGGAAGGAATCTGTGCGACCAGACCATCACCAATGGTCAGCAATGCATAGACCTGGCCTGCCTCGCTGAAGCTCATGCCGTGCTGCGCCATGCCGATGCCGACGCCGCCGATCAGGTTGATGAAGAGAATCAGCAGGCCGGCAATCGCATCACCGCGCACGAATTTCGAAGCACCGTCCATAGAACCGTAGAAGTCGGCCTCCGAGGAAACCTCGCTGCGGCGCTTCTTGGCTTCTTCCTGGTCGATCAGGCCGGCGTTGAGGTCGGCGTCGATCGCCATCTGCTTACCGGGCATGGCGTCGAGGGTGAAGCGTGCGCTGACTTCCGAGATGCGTCCGGCGCCCTTGGTGACCACGACGAAGTTGATGATCATCAGAATCGCGAAGACGACGATACCCACGACGTAATTGCCGCCGATCACCACGTTGCCGAAGGCCTCGATCACGTGGCCGGCGGCCGAGCCGCCTTCATGGCCGTTGATCAGCACCACCCGGGTCGAGGCAACGTTAAGTGCCAGGCGCATCAGGGTCGCGACCAGCAGGATCGTCGGGAAAACGGCGAAGTCCAGCGGCCGCAGCGCATAGACGCTGACCAGCAGCACGACAATCGACAGCGCGATGTTGAAGGTGAACAGCAGATCCAGGAGGAGCGGCGGCACCGACAGCATCATCATGCCCATCATCACGAGCAACAGCAGCGGTACGCCGAGATTGCCACGCCCCGCGCCTGCCAGGCCGTTGCGAATATTGACGAGTTGCGTGCGATCCACAGAAACCCCGGAAATACAGAACGAATTCTTGACGCGAAATGCGCCCTGCCGGGGCTATAGCAAGAAGGGGTCCAACTCTTTGCCGCATTGGCTACCAGCGCGCTCTATACCGCGGGGCGGTGCGAACGCCGTGCAGCGTCGGCAGTCACAGTTGCTACCGGTGGCACTCCGTCGCCGTCTGCGCAAAAGGAGCTTTCAGATGAAACAGTGGATCATCGCCGCCCTAGCCGGCTGCACCGCCTTCGCCGCCCAGGCGGAAACGCTGAACGTCGAGATCAACGCCGTCACCGCCCAGGGGATCGGAGAATCCGTGGGCAGCGTGAAGATCGAGAGCAGCGAGTACGGCCTGGTGTTTCGCCCCGAGCTGACCGGGCTGCAGGCCGGCCTGCACGGCTTTCATATCCACGCCAAAGGCAGCTGCGAGCCGGCCGAGGTAGACGGCAAGCCGACTGCCGCCGGTGCCGCCGCCGGCCACTGGGATCCGAAGAACACCGGCAAGCATGGCGAGCCCTGGGGTGATGGACACATGGGCGACCTGCCAGCGCTCTACGTCGACAGCGACGGCAAGGCCAGCCAACCGGTACTGGCGCCGCGCCTGAAGAGCCTGGGTGACATCAAGGGCCTGGCGCTGATGGTCCATCAGGGCGGCGACAATCACTCCGACCATCCGCAGCCACTGGGCGGTGGCGGCGCGCGTGTCGCTTGCGGCGTAATCGAATAAGCGCTGCGGCCGGGCGACGCAACCCGTCACCCGGCCGGATCACTCGTCGCGCCGCAGGTCCGGCGGAATCGGCAGATTGTTCAACGGCTCGGGTCGGCGCCCCTTGCCCGCGCGGTACTGACGCAACTGATAGACGTAGGCCAGCACCTGTGCCACGGCCAGATAAAGGCCAGCCGGGATCTCATGATCCAGCTCGGTGGAGTAGTACACCGCCCGCGCCAGCGCCGGCGATTCCAGCACCGTCACCTTGTGCTCCTGGGCGATCTCGCGAATCTTCAACGCCACGAAGTCGCCGCCCTTGGCAACCAGCCTTGGCGCGCCGCCCTTGTCGCCGTCGTACTTCAGCGCAACGGCGAAGTGCGTCGGGTTGGTGATGACCACATCGGCTTCCGGCACCGCCTGCATCATCCGCCGCTGCGCCGCCTCACGCTGCAGCTGGCGGATGCGCGACTTGACCTCCGGCTTGCCCTCGGAATCCTTGTATTCGTCCTTGACCTCCTGCTTGGTCATCATCAGCTTCTGCTTGTTGCTCCAGAGCTGAAACGGCACGTCCACCGCGGCAATGATGATCAGCCCACAGGCCATCCACAGGGCGCACCAGCCGACGATCTCGACGCTGTGCATGATGGCGAGGTCCAGCGGCTGCTTGGCGATGGACAGCAGGTCGTCCTGATACGCCGACAACACCAGCAGCGCAACGCTGAGCACGACGAGGAACTTGCCCAGCGCCTTCAGCAGCTCGACCAACGCTTGAGTGGAAAACATACGTTTAAGGCCGGCCGCGGGATTCATCCTGCTGACCTTGGGCGCCATCGCCTTGGCCGAGAACAGCCAGCCGCCCAGCGCCACCGGGCCGACGATCGATGCGATCAGCAATGCGATCAGCAGGGGCATGATCGCCTCCAGCGCCATCAGACCGCTGCCCATCAACAGGCTCGCCATGGAGCCCTCGTCCAGCAGCGTTTCGCGGCTGAGCCCGAACGTGCCCTGCATCATGGCCATCAGGGTTTGCGCCAGACCGCCACCGGACGCCAGCAACCCGCCGATACCACCCAGCGTTACCGCCACCGTGCTGAGTTCGCGGGAACGTGCCAGCTGCCCTTTTTCGCGTGATTCACGCAGGCGTTTCTCTGTGGGTTCCTCGCTTTTGTCGGCACCGCTTTCGCTCTCAGCCATGCGCGACCTCCGTCAGGTACAGGGCCCGGTTCATCAGCGTGCCCCCGCCAGCTCGCGCAGCATCATCAGTGCCTCGCTGACGAATATCTGGTATTGGGCGAAGATATCGGCCATGCCGATCCAGACGATGATCAGGCCGAGCACAAGGGTCAGCGGAAAGCCGATGGAGAAGATGTTCAACTGCGGCGCCGCGCGGGTCATCAGGCCGAACGCGAGGTTGACCACCAGCAGTGCGGTGATCGCCGGCAGCACCAGCAGCAAGCCGGCACCCAGTACCCAGCCCAACTTGCCGGCCACTTCCCAGAAGTGATTGGTCGACAGGCCAGCCCCCACCGGCAGAGTGACGAAGCTCTCGGCGAGGATTTCCAGCACCACCAGATGACCGTTGACCGAGAGGAACAGCAGGATCACCAGCATGTTGAAGAACTGGCCGAGCACGGGCACCGAGATGCCGTTGGCCGGGTCGACCATCGAGGCGAAACCGAGGCCCATCTGCATCGCCAGCAGCTGGCCCGAGACGATGAACACATGAAAGAACAGCTGCAGAACGAAGCCGAGCATCACTCCAATCACCAGTTGCTCGGCAATCAGCAGCAAAGACCCCAGGCTGAGCGAATCGACCGCGGGCATCGGCGGCAGCGTCGGCACCAGGACCAGTGCGATCGCCAGAGCCAGATACAGGCGTATACGCATCGGCACCAGCTGGGTACCGATGAGCGGCATGCTCATCAGCAATGCGGCGATGCGAAACAGCGGCAGCAGAAACTGCGCCACCCAGCCGCCGATCTGTGCATTGCTCAGCTCCAGCATCGGGCTAACCGATCAGCAACGGGATGTTCTGCACGAGGTTCTGCGTGTACTCCATCAGCTCGCGCACCAGCCAGGGGCCGGCCCAGATCAGCGTCAGCAGCATCACCAGCAGGCGCGGCAGGAAGCTCAGGGTCTGCTCGTTGATCTGCGTTGCGGCCTGAAACATCGCCACCACCAGACCGACCAGCAGGCTCGGCACCACCAGCACGCCGACGATCATCGCGGTCATCCACAGCCCTTCGCGAAACAGGTCCACCGCCACTTCCGGTGTCATTCGCGTCCCTCCTACAGGGTGCCGAAGCTGCCGGCCAGGGTGCCGATGATCAGCCCCCAGCCATCGACCAGCACGAACAGCATGATCTTGAACGGCAGCGAGATGATCAGCGGCGAGAGCATCATCATGCCCATCGCCATCAGTACGCTGGCCACCACCATGTCGATGATCAGAAACGGGATGAAGATCATGAAGCCGATCTGAAACGCCGTTTTCAGCTCGGAGGTGACGAACGCCGGCACCAGGATGGTCATCGGTGCCGCCTCGGGCGAGGTGATGTCGGTACGCCGAGACAAGCGCACGAACAGCTCCAGATCGCTCTCGCGGGTCTGCGCCAGCATGAAGTTCTTCAGCGGCACCTCGGCGCGGCTGATCGCTTCCTGTGCCGGAATCTGCTCGCTCAAGTATGGCTGCAGCGCCTCCTGGTTAATCCGGTCGAACACCGGGGCCATGATGAACAGCGTGAGAAACAGCGTCAGGCCGACGAGGATCTGATTCGACGGCGTCTGCTGCAGGCCCAGGGCCTGACGCAGGATGGAAAACACGATGATGATCCGGGTGAAGCTGGTCATCAGCATGACGAACGCCGGGATGAAGCTCAGCGCCGTCATGATCAGCAGGATCTGCAGGCTGACCGAATACTCCTGCTGCCCCTCGGCATCGGTAGTCAGGGTGATCGCGGGGATCGACAGCGGATTGTCGCCCTGCGCCAGGATACCGGACGACTCCTGCGCGACAGCGAGAGGGCCGACCAGCATAAGCGCGGCCAGCAGCAGAATGCGCAACATCAAGGCTTGTCCTTGTGGTCCTTGCCGAGCAGTTCCATCAGACGCTGGGCGAATTCGGGATTGGCCGGCTCGGCATCCGGCAGGTGCACGGGTTCCTTCATCACGTGCAGCGGCGTGATGCGGCCGCCGCTCAGGCCGATGAGGATCTGTTCGCCGCCGACCTGCACCAGCACCAGCCGCTCGCGCGGACCCAGCGCCTGGCTGGAGATCAGCTTGATCACCTGGGTGCCACGCGGGTTCAGCTGCTGCACGCGACGCAGCAGCCAGGCGAGCAGGAAGATCAACCCGATCACCAGCAACAGGCCGAGCAGCAGCTTGCTCAGCTGTGCGCCCATGGCGCTGCTGTTCATGCTCGCAGTCGGCTCCGCCGCCCACACCGGGAACGCCAAGAGCGCCGCCAGCAATGCCAGGCCGCGCATGTCAACGCAACTTCTTGATGCGTTCGGTGGGGCTGATCACATCGGTCAACCGGATGCCGAACTTCTCGTTGACCACTACCACCTCGCCATGAGCGATGAGCGTGCCGTTGACCAGTACATCCAACGGCTCGCCGGCCAGGCGGTCGAGCTCGACCACCGAGCCCTGATTGAGCTGCAGCAGGTTGCGGATGCTGATTTCCGTGCTGCCCACTTCCATCGAAATGGAAACCGGAATATCCAGAATGACATCCAGGTTCGGCCCCTCAAGCCCCAGCTGAACACCTCCGGAGGACTTCGGCGCACTGGCGAAATCCTCCAGCGGTGCGCGCGGCGCAGTCGGTGCGGCAGGCGCCGCCGCTGCCGGCCCCTGGTTCAGCAGCGCGTCGATATCGTCCTGGCTGGCGTCGCCGGCTTCGGCCAGAGCCGCGGCCCACTCGTCGGCCAGCGCCTGCTCCTCGGGGGATGTATTGTCGTGTTCGTCTGCCATCGCTAGTCCTCGAACGGCTCGAATTGAGTAAAGGGCGGAGTCAGCGTGGGCGAACCACGGGCTCCAGCACCTGCAGCGCCAGGTTGCCCTTGTGGGCGCCCAGCTTGACCTTGAAGGCCGGCATGCCATTGGCACGCATGATCATGTCTTCCGGCATTTCCACGGGAATGACGTCCCCTGGCTGCATGTTGAGGATGTCGCGCAACTTGAGCTGGCGGCGCACGACGGTGGCCCCCAGCGGCACGTTGACGTCGAGAATGTCCTCGCGCAGCGCCTTGACCCAACGCTCGTCCTGGTCGCTGACATCCGACTGGAAGCCGGCATCGAGCATCTCGCGAATAGGCTCGATCATCGAATAAGGCATGGTCACGTGCAGATCGCCGCCGCCACTGTCCAGCTCGATATGGAAGGTGGAAACCACCACCACCTCGCTAGGGCTGACGATGTTGGCCAGCGCCGGGTTCACTTCCGAGTTGACGTACTCGAAGTTGACGTCCAGCACCGCGTGCCAGGCTTCTTTCAGGTCGGCGAAGGCCTGATCCAGCACCATGCGCACCACGCGCAGCTCGGTCGGGGTAAATTCGCGACCCTCGATCTTGGCGTGGCGGCCGTCGCCACCGAAGAAGTTGTCCACCAGCTTGAATACCAGCTTGGCGTCGAGAATGAACAGCGCCGTGCCACGCAACGGCTTCATCTTCACCAGGTTGAGGCTGGTCGGCACGTACAGCGAGTGCACGTACTCGCCGAACTTCATCACCTGGACGCCACCGACCGAGACATCGGCCGAACGCCGCAGCAGGTTGAACATGCTGATGCGGGTATAACGGGCGAAACGTTCGTTGATCATTTCCAGCGTGGGCATGCGCCCGCGCACGATGCGATCCTGACTGGTCAGGTCGTAGCTCTTGATGGACCCCGGCTCGGAATCGCTTTCGGTATCCACCAGACCGTCGTCGACCCCATGCAGGAGCGCATCGATCTCGTCTTGCGAGAGCAGGTCTTGAACAGCCATCTGCGGCAGCCTTCTATTGCAATACGAAGTTGGTGAACAGCACTTGCTCGACGGCAAGTTTGCCGATTTCCTTCTGCGCCAGTTCCTGCACGCTGGCAGTGGCCTGCTGACGCAGCATTTCCTTGCCTACCGGCGTTTTCAGCGCCTCGAAATCCTGACTCGAGAACAGCATCACCAGCCGGTTACGCAACAACGGCATATGCACCTTCAGCGCATCCAGAGCGGCCTGGTCACGCGACATCAGCGCGATGCTCACCTGCATATACCGCTGCCGCCCCTTGTGGCTGTAGTTGACCACGAAGGCCGGCATCAGCACCTCATAGATCGCCGGCTGCTTACCCGAAGCGGTGGCTGGGGCTTCTTCCGCCTTGTCACTGTCCAGGCCATCACCCTTGCTCATGAAGTAAAGCGTACCGCCGATCGAAAGCCCCACAGCCACCAACATGGCGACCACGATCACCAGAATGAGTTTCAGCTTCCCTTTGCTTGCCTGAGGCGCTTCCGGCCCGGTTGGCGGCACTACCGGTGGAGCCTGTTTCTTAGCCATGCCAAATATCCGTCATCAACAGCGTTTCGACCCGATTGTGCGAAGTTAGGAGCAACAGCTGTGCCAACGTGCCGACGCCAGCGCGCTAGGGTATGTCGTTCGCCGTTAGCGAAAAGGTATCAGGAAAAGGCTGCAGTCGCGGCGACCGCAACGGGCCGCGACGGCTATCCAGACAGACGGCGGAAAACCGACGCACCCCGATGCTGGACGCGCCGGAGTGGAGGCAACAAGATCAGGCGTAGTAGTCGACCAGGCCGCGATCGCCACCGGTGCGGGTAGTTGAAATCTCGCTGATACCGCTCTGCTGATCGTCCTCGATCGCCATATCGGACGCACCGGACGAGCCGCCCCTTGACGAACCGCCGTCCGCCCCGCCCTGCCAGCCGCGCGCCAGGGACTGATCGGAGACATTGACGTCCATCAGGCTCATGCCCTGCTGGTTGAACATTTCGCGCAAACGCTGCATCTGTCCTTCAAGCGCGTCACGTACGCCAGCGTGAGGACTGAGGAAGGTGACCTGCGCCTGGTCCTTGGTCATTTCGATGCGCACTTCCATGCGTCCAAGTTCCGCGGGGTCGAGCTGAATCTCAGCCGATTTCAGGTTCTGGCTGGACATCCACATCACCCGATCCACCACGGCCTCGCTCCAGCCGGATTGCTGCACCTGGACCGGCTGCCCCGGCACCAGCGCCGGTCGCTGGGCCTGCTGAATCTGCTGCGCGATTGCCTGGCTCAACGGATTGACCCGGGCGGCGGAAGACTCGCCAAAGCTCGAGACCCGACTCTCCTTGGGCGCATCAACCGTTTCCAGCAGCTCCTCGGCTGTCAGCTTCAGCTCTGTCTCCGCATCTTCGAGCGACTCGCTGCCAGCCAGCAACGCATTGGCGAAGCCATCATCGTTGTCGGCCTTGAGCTGTGCCTCGGCCAGCGGATCGTGCAATTGCGCGGCCGCTTTCTGCATGCCCACCGGCTCATCGCTTACCAAGCCCGTGCTGGTCATGGACGGCTCGGCGAACTCGCAGTCATCACTGACCAGCCCCTGCACGGCCGGCAACCCGGAGAGCAGGGTCTCTGGCTGAACTTCGCCGATTGGCTGAATCTCGCTCGGCGCGACGGACTGGCCGCCAAGGCCCAGCATCAGCAGCGGATCCAGTTCGGCCTCCGGCACCTCGTCCGACTCGCTTGCGGCAGGCAAGGCATTGCCGCTTTCGGCAACCGCCGGCTTTTCGTCACCGCTCGCCTCTGCCGCTTTTGCCTCGCCTTTTTCATCGACAGGTTTGTCGCGAGACGAATCGCCACGTTCGGCGCGCTCGGTCGGCCGGGTCTGGCGCTCCCGTGCGTAGACGTCGGAAAAGCTCGCTGCGCCGCCGTCGCGGCTCTCGCGCGGCGTGTCCGGCGCTTTTGCCGAAGCCTTGGGACGCACATCGACGGTGGGGGTCTTGAGCAGCAGGTCGGGGGTAACAGCCATGGAATGAGTCCGCCACGAATGATCGTGAGCGTGACAGAGCAATTTCTGGGCCATAACGTGAAGAAGGCGCCCAGAGCGCGACAGGGTCCACCGGCAGCGCGACTTACCCTACCGCGCGAGATGAGAGTCCTTCGACCGTCACTTGACCGAACTGCGCCAGAAAGTCGTCTGCTCAGCCGTAACGCTGTCGCTCAGCGCGGAACAGGATGCCGATGATGGCGAACTCGCGTTCGATGGACGCTAGCAGCGCCGGCGCATCCTCCAGCCGCTCATTGCGGGCGGCACTCTCCAATTGCTGGCAAAGCTCGGCGAGCAACGTCGCGCCCATGTTGCTGCAGCTACCCTTGAAGCTATGCGCGGCACGCCGCAGTGACTCGCTCTGATCCGAATGCAGCGCCTGGCGAAGCAGCCGGACGCGCTCCTCGGAGTCTGTCAGGAAGGTATCCAGCAGCGCCGGGTACTCACCCTCCATCACGTCCTGCAGCGTGGCGAGCACGGCACTATCGAGATGAGTGTTGGTCACCGGGACACTCCTGCTTCAAAGGGCCGGATTATGCCTCAGGCGGCCAGCTGAACTCTACGCTCAGACCTCGCCCGTCCGGCCGCCACTCGAACCCATCGCTCAGCTCACGCACCAGGTGCAAGCCGCGCCCGCTGAACTGGTCTCGGCCGAGCCCGAGCCGCAATGCCCGGGCCACATCGAACCCGCTGCCGCTGTCGCTGATAGCGACCCGCAATCGTCCGCCCTGCGGGCCGGTCTTGATGCTCAGCTCGAGGTGCACATGGCCCTCGGCAAGCGTCTGCAAACGCTGCTGACGCAACTCGTAGTAGCGCTTGAAGCCGTCTCCATCGCACTTGAGGGTCGAATCGAGCCCGAGCACGCCGTGCTCCAGCGCATTGGAATAGAGTTCGCCAAGCACTGTATAGATCTGACCGGCTCGCGGACGCAGCTGGTTGACCTGCAAGAGAACCTGCAGCACGGAGGGCAGCGGATTGCCGCCGCGCAGGCTGTCGGCGCGCAGTTCGATCCGAAACGACCAGTCCATCGGACGTACACGACTTGCCGAAGCCGGCGCCGCCAGCGGCATCGGCACCGCCTCGTCGCTGACCACGACCTCGACCAGGCTCAAATCGTCGTGGGGCTGGCCATGAAAGTCGAGCAGCGCCTGCTCGATCTCGTCGAACAACCGCGACGGATCGCGGTTGGCAGCCAGGGCGGCCAGCAGACGCTGCTCGCCGAACAGCTCGTCGTCGGCATTGCGGCTCTCCACGACCCCATCGGAAAGCAGCAGAAGCCGATCGCCCGGCGCCACAGGATAGTGTTCGAACTTGTCATCCAGCTTCGCAGCCGAGACGACGCCCAGCGGTAGATGCCGGGACACCAGCGGGGTCTGCCGACCATCCGCCGAAATCAGGTAGCCATCAGGAAGACCGCCGTTCCACACGCGTAAACGCCCCTGCTTGGGGTCGATGTCCAGCAGCGTTGCGCAGCAGAACATCTCCACCGGCAGGATCTGCTTGAGCTTGGCATTCATCTCGCGAAGGATGTCGTTGCTCGAATGGCCCTTGGCGGTCATGCCATAGAAGGTTTCCGCCAGCGGCATGGCGCCGATCGCCGCTGGCAGTCCATGGCCGGTGAAATCACCGAGCAGAACGAACATCTGCCCTGCCGGCGCCTGCGCGGCCAGCAGCAGATCGCCGTTGAACAGCGCCTGGGGTGATTGTCGGTAACGGATGTTAGGCGCGCTGAGACAGCCAGCATGGGCAACCTTGTCGAAGATCGCCTTGGCCGCGCGATGCTCGTCGAGCAGCTGTTGGTTGCGCCGGACGATCAGATCGCGCTGCTCGAGCACGGTCGCCTGCAGACGGCGCAGGCGATGCATGGCCTGGATCTTGGCTTCGAGAATGATCGGGTTGTAGGGCTTGGCGATGAAGTCGTCGCCCCCTGCCTCGAGGCAACTGACCAGCGCCTGATGCTCGGTCAGCGAAGTCAGGAAGATGATCGGCACCAGCTCGTCGCCGGCCAACTGCTTGATGCGCCGGGCCGCCTCGAAGCCATCCATCACCGGCATCAGCGCGTCCATGAGCACCAGCTGCGGTTTCTCCCGCTCGAACAGCTGTACCGCTTCAAGTCCATCGGCGGCGGTGAGCACGCGATGCCCCTGCTTGGCGACGATGGTCGAAAGCAGCATCCGATCGACCGGGCTGTCCTCGGCGATCAGGATCGACAGCCCCATGGGCATGTCAGGCAATCACGAACAGCTGTTCGAAGTTGGATACCGAAAGGATCTTGCGAACGTCGGGGCTGCAGTTGAGCAGGCGAATGTCGGCTTCGTCGCCCCCGGCATGGTCACGCAGCAGCAGCAGCATGCCTAGCGCCGAACTGTCCATGTAGGTCGTGCCCTGTAGGTTCACCACGTAGCGCTGCGGATGGACGTCCTGACGCTGATAAGCATCGCGGAAGGCCTGATGCGCATTGAAGTCGAAGCGTCCACTGATGGAAATGGTCAGCTCCTGGCCATCCGCCGAAGGCTGCGAAGTGATGGTCATGTGGCACTCCTGATCCGGTACGTCGTGAAGCTCGCTTGCGAGCGGTTGCCGCTAAGGCGAAATGAAACAGCCGTGTACCGGCTGAAAACGACGAACCGCCATCAGGACCTCGCCTGGCAAGGCCGCAGGCCCGACCGGGATCGCCGCGCTGAAACACCGCCAAGATTTAACATTCACGCCGCGGTACGGCAAGCGTGAATCCGGCCGGTTCGGGTCAATGCTCACGCCCTCTTCCGGCCAGCCGCTGGGCAAACTCGTCGAGCAACTTCTGTTCACGCTTGTCGGCAGCGATACGGGCCTCGCGCTGATAGCTCTCGACCAGCTTGCTCAGCCCCTCGACGCGCGCATGGCGCTGCTGCCACTGCTCACGCAGTTTGCGCAGATTGTCGCGGTACCAGTTGACGCTACGCTGTTGCTGAGCGATGGCCGACTCGAGCTGGGACAGAAAGCGCTGGTAATTCATCAGCCACTGGCCGGAAACGCCCTGGCTGCCCTGCTGCATCCATTGCTCCTGGTAGTCCCTGAAGTACTGCTCCAGCTCTCCCAACTTGGCTTCGGCCTGATTCAGTTGCGTCTGGCCCTGCCCGAGCAGGCGCGCGGCATCCTGCTCGGCCTTCTCGGCCATCTCGATCACTGGCGCCAGGCGTGCCGCTCGGCTGGCCGCCATCGATTAGCCGCCTTGCCGCGCGGCGAAGACCGCTGCAAGATGCGCCGAGCTGCGCGCCAGGTCCTCGCTTTCGTCAAGTCCCTGGCGCAGGTAGCTGACCATCTCGGCCTGCCGCGCGATAGCCATATCCGTTTCCGGATCGCCGCCCGGCACATAGGCGCCGACACTGATCAGGTCGCGACTCTGCTGATAACGAGACCAGAGCTGCTTGAAGCGTTGCGAGGCGCGAACGTGCTCGGCGCCCACCACCTGTGGCATTACACGGCTGATGGAAGCCTCGATGTCGATAGCCGGATAGTGGCCTTCCTCGGCCAGGCGACGCGACAACACGATGTGCCCATCGAGCACACCGCGAGCAGCATCAGCGATCGGATCCTGTTGGTCATCGCCTTCGGACAGCACCGTGTAGAACGCCGTGATCGAGCCGCCACCCTGCTCGGCATTGCCGGCGCGCTCAACCAGGCTGGGCAGCTTGGCGAACACCGATGGCGGGTAGCCCTTGGTAGCCGGCGGCTCGCCGATGGCGAGGGCGATTTCACGCTGGGCCTGGGCATAGCGGGTCAGCGAATCCATCAGCAGCAGTACATTCTTACCCTTGTCGCGGAAATACTCGGCGATACGCGTGCAGTACTGCGCGGCACGCAGGCGCATCAGCGGCGCTTCGTCGGCCGGCGACGCGACCACTACCGAACGTTTGATGCTCTCTTCACCAAGGATGTTCTCGATGAACTCCTTGACCTCGCGACCGCGTTCGCCGATCAGCCCGACCACGATGATGTCGGCTTCGGTGAATCGGGTCATCATGCCCAGCAATACCGACTTGCCGACACCGGTACCGGCGAACAGACCGAGACGCTGGCCGCGCCCCACCGTGAGCAGCCCGTTGATACTGCGGATGCCGACATCCAGCGGCTCGCTGATCGGGTGACGCTTGAGCGGATTGATCACCGGGCCGTCCATCGGTACCCAGTCCTCGGCTTTCATGCCGCCCTTGCCGTCCAGGGCACGCCCTGCACCGTCCAGCACCCGGCCGAGCATGGACATGCCCATGGGCAGACGTCCGGTGTTGACCAGCGGCACCACACGCGCGCCAGGGGCGATACCTGCCAGGCTGCCGACCGGCATCAGATACAGCTTGCCACTGGAAAAGCCCATCACCTCCGCCTCGACCTCGGTGGGGTGATAGCTGTCGTCGTTGATCACCAGGCAGCGGCTGCCGACCGCCGCACGCAGTCCCTCGGCCTCCAGGGTCAGGCCGACCATACGCAGCAGGCGGCCCTCCAGCAGCGGCTGGCTGGCCAGCTTGATCGCGTCACCGTAGGCTTCGAAACGCTTGGCGAAACTGGTTCGCTCAAGGCGCATCGGACACATCCAGGTCGATAGTCAGGTCGGCTGCTGGCGGATGGGTCGCATTCTCCCGCTGCTGTTCGAAGAGCTGCTTGATGGCCTGGGTCAGACGCGTTTCGATGCTGGCATCGATGCGGCTGTGCTCGGTTTCGATGTGGCAGCCGCCCGGCAACAGGCTGCTGTCCTCGAGAATCCGCCAGTTTTCCTCATGGCGTTCGCGCAACGCCTTGATCAGTTCGAAGTCCTGCGGGTTGACATGGATACGCACGTTGCTGGCACCCATGGGCAGCAACTTCAGCGCCTCGCGCAGCACCTGACGAATCTGGCTGGAATCGATCAGCAGATCACGCTGGATCACTTCCCGGGCCATGTGGCTGACCAGGGTCGCCATGGCGTGCTCGAGATTGCGATCCTGATCGGCGATCGGATCGAGCAACTGCGTCATCAACCGCTCAAGGCTTTCCAGGCGTGGCGCCAAAGCGGCTTCGGCTTCCTGACGAGCCTTGAGCTGGCCCGCGTGGAAACCATCCTTTTCACCGGTGGCAAAGCCTTCGTTATAAGCCTGCTGGCGAATCGCCTCGAGTTCGTCGAGCGTCAGCGGTTTGACTTCCTCGACCGGCACATCCTCACTGTGCGCCAACTCTTCGACTGGCTCGTCGACGTTCGGCTCCGCAGGCGGCTCCTCTTCACCCTGCGGGTCGAAACTGGGCAATGACCAGCGATCGAACAGACTGACGTCTTTCGCGCGAATGAGGTCGCTGGGGTTGTCCTTCGCCATCTATGCAGTGTTGTCCTGTCAGATCATCTCTTCGCCGCCCTTGGAGCCGAGAACGATCTCCCCGGCTTCGGCCATGCGACGAGCAATGGTGAGAATTTCCTTCTGGGCGTTTTCCACGTCGCTGACGCGCACCGGCCCCTTGGCTTCGAGATCGTCGCGCAGCAGTTCACCAGCGCGCTTGGACATGTTCTTGAAGACCTTTTCCTTGATGCCGTCGTCGGCGCCCTTGAGCGCCATCACCAGCACGTCGGAGGATACCTCACGCAGCAGCACCTGGATGCCACGGTCGTCGACGTCGGCCAGGTTGTCGAAGACGAACATCAGGTCCTCGATCTGGCTGGACAGGTCCTCGTCCACATCGCGAATCGCATCCATCAGCTGGCCTTCGATGGAGCTGTCCAGGTAGTTCATGATATCGGCCGCACGCTTCACGCCGCCCAGGCTGGCGCGGCTGGTGTTGGTGTTGCCGGAGAACTGCTTCTCCAGGATCAGGTTCAGCTCTTTCAATGCCGCGGGCTGAACGGTATTCAGCGACGACACACGCAGGACGATGTCCAGCCGCACCTTGTGATCGAAGTGCGAAAGCACCTCGCCGGCCTGGTCCGGGTCGAGATAGGCCACCACGATGGCCTGGATCTGCGGATGCTCGTAGCGGATCACATCGGCCACGGCGCGCGGCTCCATCCACTTCAGGCTGTCCAGACCACTGGTATTGCCGCCCAGCAGGATGCGGTCGATCAACCCGCCGGCCTTGTCCTCGCCCAGCGCCTGAGTGAGCATCTTGCGGATATAGCCATCGGAGCCGACGCCGAGACTGGTCTGGTCGCCGACGATTTCGACGAACTCGCTCATCACCTGTTCGATCTGCGCCTTCTGCACGTTGCGCATCTGCGCCATGGCCGTACCGACGCGCTGCACTTCTTTCGGGCCGAGGTGGCGCAGCACCTGGGCCGCGTCGGTCTCACCCAGCGAGAGCAGAAGGATGGCGGCCTTGTCGACCTTGTTGAGCTTGGCTTGAACTCGATTGTCATTCATCGGCGTTGATCCACTCTTTCACCACCTGGGCTACCCGTCCCGGGTCATCGGCCACAAGGTTCTTGATCGCGTTCAGCTGGGCTTCATATCCCTCGCTGGGGCTCGGCAGCAGAATGTTCTGCGGGCCGCTCAGGCTGACCCGGTCGCTGGCCAGGCCGGAATCCAGTCCATCATCGTCACCCAGTTCGCCCGGACCGCTGGCGACCTGCAGTTCCTTGCCAGCCGAGGGGTTGGTCAGGCTCTTGAGCACCGGGCGCAGCACGCCGAACACCAACACCAGGATGAACAGCACGCCGAGCACCTGTTTGACCACATCCCAGAACCAGGGCTGCGAGTAGAACGGTATCTCTTCGAAGGCCTCTCCGGCGCTGTCGGCGACGAACGCGGTGTTGATCACGCTGACGCTGTCGCCGCGGCTGGCATCGAAACCCACCGCGTCCTGCACCAGACGGGTGAAGCGCGCCAGATCATCGGCGTTCCAGGGCACCCGAACCATCTCGCCGGCCGCATTGAGCGTCATCTGGTCATCGACCACGACGGCAACCGACAGCCGGCGCAGGCGGCCCTGCTGCTGCTTGGTGTAGCTGATGGAGCGATCGAGCTCGTAGTTGCGGGTGGCCTGCTCGCGTTTGTCGGCCGGGAACGGCGCCAGCATCGGCTGCCCGGTTACCGGATCCATGATCTGCTGGCCATTGGCGTCGAGCAGCGGCTGGCCAGGGGCGACGGCACCAGCGGCGGCAGCGGCCTGGTTGGCCTGCTCCGGTGCTGTCGCCGGACCCGGTGGCTGGTTGCTCAGGGCACCGGGTACGCCCTGCGGCGGCAGGCTGCTCTGGCGTTGTTCGTTGACGCTTTGCTCGCTGCGCAGCGCCGGCTGGTCCGGATTGAAGGTTTCCGATGTGGACTCGACCGCACTGAAATCCACGTCCGCCGAAACCTCGGCCTTGTAGCGACCGCTACCGAGCACCGGCTGCAGAATGTTGTGCACGCGCTGGGTATAGAGACTCTCCATGCGGCGGCTATAGTCGAACTGCTTGCCCGCCATGGTCAGCTCGGACAGCTCCTGCTGGTCGGACAGCAGGTTGCCCTTCTGATCCACCACAGTGATCTGCGACTTGCTGAGCTCCGGCACGCTGGTGGCGACCAGGTTGATGATCGCCATCACCTGGCTCGGCTCCAGCGCACGCCCCGGATAGAGTTCCACCAGTACCGAGGCGCTGGGCTTGCGCTCGTCGCGCACGAATACCGAGCTCTTCGGGATGGCCAGGTGCACGCGGGCACCCTTGACGTTGTTCAGGCTGGAAATGGTGCGTCCCAGTTCGCCCTCGAGGCCGCGCCGGTAGCGGGTCGCCTCCATGAACTGGCTGGTACCCAGCCCCTGGTCCTTGTCGAGGATTTCGAAGCCGATGTTGCTATCGGCAGGGGCGATGCCGGCGCCTGCAAGTTTCAGGCGCGCACGCGCCAGGTCATTGGCCTTGACCAGCAACGCGCCGGAATTGGGTTCGACGGTATAGGCGATGTCCGCCGCGGCAAGCGTCTCCATCACCTGATTCGCGTCCATCCCGGCCAGACTGCCGAGCAATGGGCGGTAATCGGGCTGCTGCGACCAGAGCACCACGGCAAAACCGATGGCCACGCTGGCCGCCAGTCCGACCAACAGGCCGACCTGCCGCAGCATGGACATTTCCGAGAGATTCTCCAGGAACGACAGTCCCAGCAAAGGCTTCTTGCCAGCTTCGGGAGTAGCTGGTACCGGAACGTTGCTCACCGCTTCAGCCATGATTCAATCCGCCTCACACCGGCATCTGCATGATGTCTTGGTAGGCCTGAACCAGTTTGTTACGTACCTGGGTCATGGCCTGAAAGGAAACGCTGGCCTTTTGCGAGGCGATCATCACTTCGGTCAGGTCAACGCCGCCCTGCCCCATCTCGAAGGCTGACGCGAGCTGGCTCGAAGCCTGCTGGGTTTCGTGTACCTTGTTCACCGCCTGGCCGAGCATGTCGGAAAAGCTCGGCGCGCCGACCTCCTGGGTCTGCACCTCCGGCTTGGTGCGCGCCATGGCATCGGTCTGCATGGCCCGCATTTCCAGCATCAAGCGATTGAATTGGACACCCTGACTCATCTAATCCTCCAACAGCCGCGGTTTTTTTGACGCATCGCGGCGAGCACTGACTAGATAGCAACAAGGGTGCCAGAACCCCATGCGCCATTCCGCGTGGCGATGGGTTGCATGGACACGGGCGATGACTGTTACGCCCAATGCGCCCGTGGCTGTATCGGGACGCCCGCCAGCACAGCCCAATAGGCTAGCGACGAGCCGGATGGCAGCCCCCCTTCGCAATCTCGATAAATAGAAGAGCAAGAATGAATGAAACCAGCCGCATCGCCCTGCGCCCTCTGAGCGACAGCTCGCCCTCCACCATCGTTGCCGGCTTCGTCGCCATGCTCACCGGCTATACCAGCTCGCTGGTGCTGATGTTCCAGGCAGGCCAGGCGGCCGGACTGAGCGAGGCGCAGATCTCGTCATGGATCTGGGCACTGTCGATCGGCATGGCCATCTGCAGCATCGGCCTGTCGCTGCGCTATCGAACGCCGGTGGTGGTCGCCTGGTCGACGCCGGGCGCGGCGCTGCTGATTACCAGCCTGCCTGGGGTTCCCTATGCCGAAGCGATTGGCGCGTTCATTTTCGCCTCGGTGCTGATCGCATTGAGCGGCCTGACTGGCAGCTTCGATCGCCTGATGCGTCGAGTGCCGGCTTCCCTGGCCGCCGCTCTGCTGGCTGGGGTGCTGTTCAATATCGGCAGCGAAATATTCCGCGCGGTTGGCGTTCAGCCGGTGCTAGTGCTCGGGATGTTCTTCAGTTACCTGCTGGCCAAGCGGCTGCAGCCGCGCTTCGCCGTACTGGCCGCCCTGGTAGTCGGCTGCCTGATCGCCGGCATCTCTGGCCTGCTGGATTTCCAGCGCTTCAGCCTGCAGGTGGCCGTGCCGGTGTGGACCACGCCGGCGTTTTCCTTCGCCGCCATCTTCAGCATCGGCATTCCGCTATTCGTCATCGCCATGGCCTCGCAGAACATGCCGGGGCTGGCCGTGCTGCGCGCCGAAGGCTATCAGGTGCCGGCCTCCCCGCTGATCTCCACGACCGGCATCGCTTCGGTATTGCTGGCCCCGTTCGGCTCCCACGGCATTCACCTGGCAGCGATCACCATGGCGATCTGTGCCGGCCCCGAAGCACATCCCGATCCACAGAAACGCTACACCGCCGCGGCCTGGTGCGGCGTGTTCTACGGCATTGCCGGCATCTTTGGCGCGACGCTGGCGGCATTGTTCGCGGCGTTTCCGGCGGCGCTGGTGTTGTCCATCGCGGCGCTTGCCCTGCTCGGCTCGATCGGCTCTGGGCTGACCCAGGCGATGCAGCAGCCCGACGAGCGGGAAGCGGCACTGATCACCTTCATGGTCACGGCTTCGGGACTGACGCTGTTTGGTATCGGAGCTGCGTTGTGGGGGTTGATTGCAGGGGTAATCGCCCTGCTGATTCTGCGCCGCCGCAGCTGAGCGGCGCAGAATAAAGGGTGCCCGGCGAGACACCGGGCGCGCCCTCAGATCGCCGTCGCCCCGCCATCCACCGCCAACGCGTGGCCGGTGGTGAACGCGGCGCCGTCACTGCATAGGTAGAGCACGGCCGCGGCGATTTCGTCGACCTTGCCGATGCGCCCGACCGGATGCATGGCGGCCGCGAACTCGGCCTTGCGCGGGTCCGCCTCGTAGGCGCGGCGGAACATATCGGTATCGATCACCGCTGGGCAGACGGCGTTTACGCGGATCTGCTTCTTGGCATACTCGATCGCCGCCGACTTGGTCAGGCCGATCACCGCATGCTTGGACGCGGCGTAGATGCTCATCTTCGGCGCAGCGCCGAGCCCGGCGACCGATGCGGTATTGACGATCGCGCCGCCGCCCTGGGCCAGCATCACCGGCAGCTGATGCTTCATGCACAGCCAGACACCCTTGACGTTGACGCCCATGATCGCGTCGAACTCAGCCTCGCTGCCTTCGGCCAGACGGCCCTGCTCGATCTCGATGCCGGCGTTGTTGAACGCGTAATCGAGCCGGCCGAACTGCCCCAGCGTCTGCTCGATCAGCGCCTTGACCTGCTCGTCGCGGGTCACATCACAACGAACGGCGATCGCCTCGCCACCGGCAGCGCGAATGGTTTCGGCACCGTCGCGGATACCCGCTTCGTCGATGTCCGCCAGCACCACCTTGAGGCCCTGCTGGGCGAAAGCCAGCGCGGTGGCGCGACCGATGCCGGCCGCCGCGCCCGTCACCAGGGCGACCTGACCGGAGAATGTCATGCTCATGATTGTTCTTCCCGAAGATTTCGACTCGCCTCGTGTCTGTGAAATGACCACCGAAGGCGTCCCGGTCAGACTTATACCCTCATGCGCTCGCGTATTTCATCGCCGCCGCGGTCATATCACCGAACTGGATGCCAGTGCATTCCAGCGCTCCGACGTTCCTTGCAGCTGTGCGCCGGGCGAGCTACACCAAACCTTTCGCATACACGAGGCAAACGTTCATGACCCTGCTCAACCAGCAATTTCTGCTCGCCCAGCGGCCCGTCGGCGCACCGACCCGGGATACCTTCGAGTTCGTCGAGAAACCGGTGGGCGAACCCGGGCCGAATCAGATTCTGGTCAAGGTCGAGTACCTCTCCATCGACCCGGCCATGCGTGGCTGGATGAACGACGCCAAGTCCTACATTCCGCCGGTGGGCATCGGCGAAGTCATGCGCGCGCTGGGCGTCGGCAAGGTGATCGCCTCGCAGCACCCGGATTACAAGGAGGGCGATTACGTCAACGGCGCACTGGGCGTGCAGGCGTACTACCTCGGCGAGCCGAAGGGCTTCTACAAGGTCGACCCGCAGCAGGCACCGCTGCCGCGCTATCTGTCAGCGCTGGGCATGACCGGCATGACCGCCTACTTCGCGCTGCTCTCGGTCGGCCAGCCCAAAGCCGGCGAGACCGTGGTGATCTCCGGGGCTGCGGGCGCGGTTGGCAGCATTGCCGGGCAGATCGCGAAGATCAAAGGCTGCCGCGTGGTCGGCATCGCCGGCGGTGCGGACAAGTGCCGCTTCCTCACGGAAAAGCTCGGCTTCGATGGCGCCATCGATTACAAGAACGAAGACCTGGCGGCGGGCTTGAAGCGCGAATGCCCGAAAGGCGTGGACGTGTATTTCGACAACGTCGGCGGCGACATCCTCGACACGGTGCTGCAACGCATCAGCGTCGGCGCACGGGTGGTGATCTGCGGCGCCATCAGCCAGTACAACAACAAGGAGGCGGTCAAGGGCCCGTCCAACTACCTGTCGCTGCTGGTCAATCGCGCACGGATGGAAGGCATGGTGGTGACCGATTATGTGTCGCGCTACCCGGAAGCGATGCGCGATATGGCCGAGTGGCTCGCCAGCGGCCAACTGAAGAGCAAGGAGGACGTGATCGAGGGTCTGCAGACTTTCCCGGAAACGCTGATGAAGCTGTTCACCGGCGGCAACTTCGGCAAGCTTGTACTCAAGGTCAGCTAAGCATAGACCCCGGAGGTTAAAAAGGCCGAGCCTGCATGGGGCTCAGCCTTTTTTCGTTTGCGCTTAACCCAGCTCGGCGACCACATTGGCCAGCGCGCTCGCCGGGTCCGTGGCCTGGCTGATCGGGCGACCGATCACCAGATAATCGGAGCCCGCCGCCATGGCCTGAGCCGGAGTCAGGATGCGGCGCTGATCGTCCTGGGCACTGCCGGCCGGCCGGATGCCCGGGGTGACCAGTTGCAGCTCCGGGAACTGTGCTTTCAGCGACACAGCCTCCTGCGCCGAACAGACCAACCCATCCAGGCCTGCCTGCGAGGCCAGACCGGCCAGACGCAGCACCTGCTCCTGCGGGGCGATATCCAGACCGATGCCGGCGAGATCGGCCTGTTCCATGCTCGTCAGCACCGTGACGCCGATCAGCAGCGGCGCGGGCCCGGCCATGCCAGCTAGGGTTTCGCGACAGGCTGCCATCATCCGCAGGCCACCAGAACAATGCACGTTGACCATCCACACACCGAGCTCGGCGGCCGCTTTTACCGCCATGGCCGTGGTGTTGGGGATGTCGTGAAACTTGAGATCGAGGAACACTTCGAAACCCATCGCCTGCAACGCCTCGACGATCGCAGGCCCGCAACGGGTGAACAGCTCCTTGCCGACCTTGACTCGACACAGTCGCGGGTCGAGCTGCCTGGCCAGTGCCAATGCGGCATCGCGGGATGGGAAATCGAGCGCTACGATAATCGGAGTCTGGCAGGTCATGACACGTCCTCGGAAAAGTCGGCGCGCATTGTGGCAGAAAACGCATTGCGCGACGAAAGCCAAGCCTTACGGTCCAAGTAGATGTCGGCTTTCAGGTCTCGGCGCTCCGACGTAAAGTGCAGGCCAATTGCCTACAAGTTATCGAACAACCACCTGGAGGGAACTCATGCCCTGGTATTTCTGGTTGATTCTGGTCGTCGCACTAGGCTCGATCGTCGGCAGCCTGTTGATGCTGCGTTCCACTGCCCGGAAAATTCCGCTGACCGACGAGCAGAAAAAGCGTATTGCTCAGCGTAATGCCGAGGCCGATGCGCAGGAGTCGCGTGATCGCTGACCGATGCTGAACGCAGCTGCCGGTTGGCTACCGGCTGACGTTTGCAGATGCCCGCCGGCCTCAATAGTGGCACTATGCCCTTTTGCCGCGTTCATGCAGTTCTGGCAGGACTCCCCTCATGCAATCCCCCCTCTCCGTTGACGGCCCGACCAAACCGAAGGCCAAGGCGATCTTTGCCCGGCGCATTCTCCCCGGCATGGTCGCGCTATTGGTGGCAGCGATCGTCGCGGCGGCCTTTGCCGTTATCCATATCGCCCGCGAGATCGACCAGGATGCCCTGCAGCAGAGTCGTTTCCTGACTGGCAAGGCGCTACAGGCACAGCACGACTGGATGAACCGCTCCATCGTCGACTACGCCTTCTGGGGCGATGCCTACGTACACCTGAGCAAGCAGGTCGATGTTGATTGGGCCTATGCCCAGGCCAATCTCGGCCCCTCGCTGTACAAGGACTTCGGCTACGACGCAGTGCTGGTGATCACCCCGGCGGGCACTACCTCGTATGCGGTGATCCGGGGCAAGCTGCAGCCGGTGGATGCTTTCCAGTATCTGCAACACGGCTTGCCCGAACTGCTGGCACGGGCCCGTGAGGCCGCCGAAGACGACGCAGGCGCCTCGACCCTGCTCTGGGCTGAAGGGCAACCTGCTCTGGTTGCTGCTGCCTCGCTGACCACTGGCGGCACGAATATCGAAGAACACGAAGGGCCGCCTTCCACTCTAGTCTTCGTCGATCTGCTCGACGCCGCACGACTGGAGGCAATCGGCGAGCAGTACGCCGTGCACAAACTGCAGCTGCTTGCCGATCCGTCGGCCCAGGCTGGACCGATCATCAGCCAGGCGCTGGAGGATGGAACGCCCGTTCACCTCACCTGGACGGCGGCAAAGCCGGGGCGCCTGCTGCTTCTGGTCACCCTGCCCGTTCTCACCGCCGTGGCGCTCGGTCTCGGGCTGTTCGCCTGGCTGCTGGTACGCCATGCGCTGCGTGTCGTGCACCTGCTCGACGTCAGCTATGCACGGCTCGCCTCCAGCCGCAGTGCGCTGGCCGAGAGCGAGGAACGCTTCCGCGATGTGGCCGAAGCGGCCTCCGACTGGATCTGGGAAACCGACGAACAGGCCTGCCTGACCTTTCTCTCAAACCGCTTCCAGCAGATCACCGGCTATCAACCGAAGCAGTGGCTGGGCCGACCCCTGCTCGAGCTGCTGATCACCGACAGCGCCGCGCTACAGAGCTGGCTCGAGGCGCCCCACAGCGCACCGCTGCGCAGCAGCTACCGCGCCGCCGATGGCTGCGAGCGCTATTGCCGGCTGGCTGCACGGACCATCCGGCACGATGGCAAGCTGCTCGGCTACCGCGGGACCGCCAGCGACGTCACCGAGGAGACCCGGGCACAGGCGCGGGTTCAGTACCTGTCGCAGCATGATGCGCTGACCGGATTGCCCAACCGCAGCCGCCTGCGCGATTACCTCGAACAGAACCTCGCGTCGCTGCGTAGCGGCTCGACCCTGACGCTGCTGTATATCGACCTCGACCGCTTCAAACCGGTGAACGATACCCTTGGCCATGCAGCCGGCGACGAGGTGCTGATCGGCGTCGCGTCACGTCTGCGCGAGCGCACCCGCGACGGCGACCTAGTGGCGCGCCTGGGTGGCGACGAGTTCGTCGTCGTGCTCCATCGCATGGGCGAGGACGACGATATCGATCGGCTGTGCAACCGCATCATCGATGCGCTGAGCGCTCCATTCACCTACGAGGATCAGCAGATCAGCATTGGCGCCAGCATTGGCGTGGCTCTGGCACCGAGCGACGCCAGCCAGGCCAACGAACTGTTGCGCTGTGCCGACATCGCTCTCTACCAGGCCAAGGACGCCGGCAGAGGCACATGGCGCGCCTACGGCCAGGAAATGGATCAGCGCCTGCATGATCGGCTGCGCCGCGAAGAGGAACTGCGCGTAGCGATCGCCGAACAGCAGCTTGAGGTGCATTATCAGCCGCGCTACCAGAGCCACGACCTGCACATCATCGGCGCCGAGGCACTGGTGCGCTGGGAACATCCACAGCGCGGCATGCTGCTGCCCGAGCAATTCATCCCGCTGGCCGAGGAAACCGGGTTGATCATCCCACTCGGGCGCTGGGTGCTGCGCCAGGCCTGCCAGCAGGCGGCGCGCTGGCCGAGCAACACGGTGGTGTCGGTCAATCTCTCTCCGCTGCAGCTGCACGACGATCGTCTGCTGGAGGAAATCACCCAGGCTCTGGCTGACAATGGCCTTGCCGGCGACCGACTGGAACTGGAAGTGACCGAGAGCGCACTGCTGCGCGAAACCCAGAACACCCTGGAGCTGCTCAAGCGCATCAAGACGCTGGGTGTTCGCCTCGCGGTGGACGACTTCGGCACCGGCTATTCGTCGCTGACCACCTTGCGTCACTACCCCTTCGACGTGATCAAGATCGACAACAGCTTCGTCGCCGGCATCGGCCAGTCCATCGAAGATCATTCCATCGTCCGCGCCCTGATCGAGCTGGGACGTGGCCTGCGGATGCGGGTGACGGCCGAGGGCGTGGAAACCGAAGAGCAGCTGCGCCTGCTGACCGACGACGGCTGCACCGAGGTGCAAGGCTTCCACATGAGTCATCCATTGCCCGCCGAAGAGCTGCACAGGATGCTGTACACAGCGGAGCGCCAGCGCTAGTCACGGCGCCCGGGTAGTTTCAGCGCTTGAGTTCGAACTGGATTTCAGCACCTTCGATCAGCGATTCGTCTTCGGCTTCGCCCGATATCAGGCGGCCGCCAATCTGCATCGATCGCGACGGCTCCCCCGTATCGAAAAGCGGTGGCAGAAGGCGGATGGATTCGCTGCTAGGCGCCGGTTTCAGCTCTTCGGCCAGTTCTTCCGGCAAGCGCAGATCAAGCACCGGCTCGACAAGCTCGAGCTCGGCCGGCTTCTCCGGCTGCTTTGGCGGCGCAGGGCGCGATCGCGCGGCAGGCTGAGCTTCAGGCTCAGGAATGTCGATCTGTACAGGCGGCGGCTCAGCTTCCGCCGCCTGATTCACAGGCGCCACCTCGATCTCCAGATCAGGTGGCGCCTCTGTCGCGTCAACGGGCTCCGATATCGACTGCTGCGGCGTTTGCGCTGCTCGTTCGGCTTCCCGAGCCTGCTCCTCGCGCTCGCATCCACTCAGCAAGGCCAACAACAGCAACAAAAACAGCGGCCTCGACATCGGCATCATTCCTCGCAGCGAAGGACTCAGGAGCGCCTATTGTGCGTCCCGGCACAGCTCCGACGCCAGTTGCCCGAGCGTACGCAAGGCGCGCTCGGTCTCGTGGTTCCAGGGCAAACCGCAGTTGAGCCGTATGCAGTGGTTGAACTGCTCGGTGTTGCTGAAGATCAGCCCCGGCGCAATGCTGATGCCCTGCGCCAGCGCCCGCACGTGCAGCTCTTGGGTATTGACCCGCACCGGCAGACTGACCCAGAGGATGAAGTTGCCCTTGGGCCGCGTCATCTGCGTGCCTTCCGGGAAATAGCGCTGCACCGCCAGCTGGAAGGCACTGAGGTTCTTGCGATACTCCTGGCGGATCGCCCGCAGGTGCCGGTCATAGCCGCCATTCTCCAGGTACGCCGCCACGGCCATCTGCGTCACGCTGCAGGCCGAGTGAGTACTGAACGTCTGCAGGCGCTCGATCTCCGGTTGATGGCGACCAGCGATGACCCAACCGATACGCACGCCCGGCGACAGCGTCTTGGAGAAGCTCGAGCAGTAGATGACCCGCCCATCCCGGTCATTGGACTTGAGCGCCTTGTACTGGTCCTGCTCGAACATCAGCTCACCGTAGATATCGTCCTCGACGATCTGGATGTCGAACCGTGCTGCCAGGCTCAGCAGCTGCTTCTGTCGATGGTCGGGCATGCTCACGCCCAGCGGATTGCTCAGCCGCGCCGTGAGCACCAACGCCTTGATCGGCCATTGCCCGGCCGCCAGCTGCAGCGCCTCGAGGCTCATGCCAGTATCCGGATCGCTGGGAATCTCGATGACCTTGAGCCCCAGCAGATCCGCCAGTTGCAGCAGACCGTAATAGCTCGGCGACTCGGCGGCAATCAGATCCCCTGGCCGCGTCAGCACCCGCAGCGACATCTGCAGCGCATCGACGCAACCATGAGTGATGACGATCTCGCCGGGATCGACCACCACACCGGCGTCGCGCATACGGATCGCCACCTGACGGCGCAACGGCTCATAGCCAGGACTGAACATGTAGCTGAACGCCCGCGGGCTCTGGAAGCGCGTGACCTTGGCCAGCTGCTGGTGCAACGCCCTGACCGGCAGGTAATCCACATGCGGCACGGCGGCGCCCAGCGGAATCAGCCCTTCACGACGGGACTCGCTGAGTACCTGGTTGATGATGCTGCTGCGCGTGACCAGTGTGGGCCGCTCGACCCGCGCGATATCGGGTGTCGGCGCGGTGAGCACCGGCGTCTGGTGGACATAAAAGCCGGACTGCGGGCGCGCCCTGATCATGCCCTGATCTTCGAGATTGGCGTAGGCCTGGAGCACGGTCGCATGGCTGACGCTCAGCTGCCGGCTCATCTTGCGTACCGAAGGCACACGTTCGCCAGGTCGATACACCCCGCGCCGGATATCCTCGGCGAGCTGCTGGGCAATTCGCTGATAGAGCAACAGATTGGTCATCTCGCCGGTCTCCCGCCAACTGAACCGTAACAGTAGCTCAGCGAAACACCAGCAGACCAATACAGTTGCGTAGCATGTGGGCGAAACAGTCCAGTCTCTAGCCCATGATTTCAGCGATCAGGCGCGAGATTACCTTCCCCGTCGGAAAACAGGATCTCGACCCGGCGATTCTGCGCACGGCCACGTGCCGAAGCGTTTTCCGCCAGCGGAAACTTCTCACCATAACCGCGCACTTCGATACGCTCGGCGCTGATTCCCAGGCTAACCAACAGATCAGCCACCATCTGCGCCCGCGCGCGCGACAGTTCCAGATTCGCCTGCGGGTCGCCACGGCTGTCGCTATAGCCCTCGATACGTACCTTGCGCTGCGGGTTGCGCTGCAGGAACTGGACGAGCTTGAGCAGGGTTCGATTCGCCGTATGGCTCAGCTCCGCACTGTCCGGATTGAAAAGCACGTCACCTAGCGTCATGACCTGGCCACGGTCAGTCTCGCTCGCCGCCAGGCTCATCAGCTGGTCTTCGAGCCAGCGCCCCTGCTGTTCATCGGTCATCAGCCTGGCGTCCTGCAACATCCGCCGCAGTCGGTCCCGCTCCATTTCCAACCGCGCCACCCGCTCCTGCTGTTGCAGCAGCTTGCCCTGCAGCTCGGCGATCTCGCTGTAGCGCCGACTGAGATAGGCGTAATGGCGAGCATCCTCGGCACCGCCCCAATACTCTTTGAAGCGCTCGGATCGTTGCAGGGTTTCAACCGCGCGCTGCAAATCCTTTGGCGCATTGCGATGGACGGCAGGATCGGTCTCAATCCGCTGCAATGCGGCAGAGGCCTCGCCGATCGCCCTCTCGGTTTCCTGGCTTGCGCAGCCGACCAACGCCAGCCCGGCCAGCAGCATTGCGAATCGCCGTGTCACCGTACGTCTCCTAACTGCTGCCGTAGACGCTGAATGCGCCGATTGAGATCGCCGACCTGCGCCTCACGCTGATCGCTGAGCACGCGCAGCTCCGCCAGCCGGGCGTCCAGCTCGGCCTGCTCGGCCAACAGGCGCGCCTCACGGTTTTCGCCGGCCTCAAGCGCCGAGCGGGCAGCAGCCAACTTGGTCTCGGCCTGCACCAGTTCCTCGTAGACCAGAGCGGTTTCGATCGAGCGGGCCTGGGCAACAGCCTCTTCCGTCAGGCGCAACTGCGCCACGGGAGCAGGGTCACTTGCACACCCCAGCAGAACCAGCAGCGGCAACGAAAGGGCACAGGGAAGTAGTCGTCTCACGGTGAATCCTATTTTTTCGAAGCGCTGCCACGGCCAGTCTGCTGGTTCTTCCACACCGTCAGGTTGTGCACCAGCAACTGCTCTGGCACGCCGGCGGCGCGCAATTCTGTCATTTTCCGCGCCAGTTGTCCGCGCAACCAGGGATCGTTGCACGCCGAGTCATGGGAAATCGCCAAATGCATGTCACGGCCAATAACCGGAGGATCCAGGCGTTGCACCTTGTCCAGCAATCCCAGCGCGTCAGCCGCAGCAATCGTGCCGTAACGCTCATGCAACAGGTACTGGCGATCACCCTCGATCAACTGCCGCAGCCCCTGCTCGAGCCCGGGCGCCTGCTGCAATTGCAGATTTGCCTTGGCGAAGGCGTCGAACTCGCTGCCATAACGACTGCCAGCGACAACCACGCCCGGATGACCTCGCAGGTCTTCGCGGCTGGAGTAGAAGAAACCGGGTTCATTACGCACCCATGCGACGGTTTGCAGCTGGACGATGGCCGGATGTATGAAGTCCAGTTCTTCCAGTCGCTGGATCGTCAGCGTCGCATCGGCAAGGACATCCACGCGTCCACTGCGTACCTCATCGAGCGCCTTGGTGCGATCGCCGGTGTAGAGCAGCTCCAGCTTCAAGCCGAGGGACTCGGCGATCTGCCCCAGCAGATCGGCGTTGGCACCCACCAGGCGCTTGGGGTTCTGCGGATCGCGCCAGAGAAACGGCGGGTTGTCTGCCGCACCGGTTGCCACCAGGCGATCACATTTTCCCGCTGCCGTTGCCGTGAGCGGCGCCGCCAGGGCCAGCGCGATCAACGCAGATTTCAACGCAAAGGCGAAACGCATGAATATCCTCTTAGTGCGGTAAAGCTGGTGCGAAACGGTTGCGCCGATGGTACACCGACGAGCCCACTGATCGCCCATGAAAAAACCCGCTACATGAGCGGGTTTCTTCAACAGCGATCAGCTTCAGACCAGCTTTTCCAGCTCCGGCACGATCTCGAACAGATCGCCCACCAGGCCGTAGTCGGCAACCTGGAAGATCGGCGCTTCCTCGTCCTTGTTGATCGCAACGATCACCTTGGAGTCCTTCATACCTGCCAGGTGCTGGATGGCACCGGAGATACCGACCGCGATGTACAGCTGCGGTGCAACGATCTTGCCGGTCTGGCCGACCTGCATGTCGTTCGGCACGAAGCCGGCATCGACCGCGGCACGGGAGGCACCGACTGCGGCGCCGAGCTTGTCGGCCAGCGAGTACAGGTGCTTGAAGTTCTCGCCGTTCTGCATGCCGCGACCGCCGGAAACGACGATCTTGGCGGCGGTCAGCTCAGGACGATCCGACTTGGCCAGCTCTTCGCCAACGAAAGCGGACTTGCCGGCATCGCCAGTCCCGGACACTTGCTCGACCGCAGCCGAGCCGCCGGTAGCATTCACCGCATCGAAGCCGGTGGCACGTACGGTGATGACCTTGATGGCAGCGCTGGACTGCACGGTAGCGATGGCGTTACCGGCATAGATCGGACGCTTGAAGGTATCGGCGCTTTCAACCGCGATGATCTCGGAGATCTGATCGACATCCAGTTGAGCGGCAACGCGCGGCAGGAAGTTCTTGCCGTTGGTGGTCGCTGCAGCCAGCACGTGGCTGTAGTTCTTCGCCAGGTCGGCGATCAGCGGCGCGACGTTTTCCGGCAGTTGATTGGCGTAAGCCGCGTCATCAGCGACCAGGACCTTGGCCACGCCGTCGATCTGCGCGGCTGCTTCGCCGATGGCACCGCAGCCGCTGCCGGCGACCAATACGTGGATGTCACCACCGATGGCCTGGGCGGCAATCCGCTTGGCCGCGGCAACGGTGTTCAGAGTAGCGGCCGCGAGGACGGCATTATTGTGTTCAGCGATAACCAGGATAGTCATTTAGATTACCTTCGCCTCGTTCTTCAGTTTCTCGACCAGTTCAGCCACGGACTTGACCTTGATACCGGCGCTGCGGGCTGCCGGCGCTTCGACTTTCAGGGTCTTCACGGTGGAAGTGGTGGTGACGCCCAATGCATCCGGGGTCAGCGTTTCCAGCGGCTTCTTCTTGGCCTTCATGATGTTCGGCAGCGACGCGTAGCGCGGCTCGTTCAGACGCAGGTCGGTGGTGACGATCGCCGGCAGGTTCAGCGCGACGGTCTGCAGGCCGCCGTCGATTTCGCGGGTGACGTTGACCTTGTCGCCAGCCACTTCCACTTTGGAGGCGAAAGTGCCCTGGGCATAGCCGGTCAGCGCGCCGAGCATCTGGCCGGTCTGGTTGTTGTCGCTGTCGATCGCCTGCTTGCCGAGGATGACCAGCTGCGGCTGCTCCTTGTCGACCACGGCCTTGAGCAGCTTGGCAACCGCCAGGGAGTTCAGTTCGTCGTTGGACTCGACCAGCACGGCGCGGTCGGCGCCCAGCGCCAGCGCGGTGCGCAGCTGCTCCTGGGCAGCGGTCGGACCGATGGAGACGACAACGATTTCGCTCGCCACGCCCTTCTCTTTCAGGCGTACTGCCTCTTCCACGGCAATTTCGCAGAAGGGGTTCATCGACATTTTGACGTTGGCCAGGTCAACGCCGGAATTGTCCGCCTTGACGCGAACCTTGACGTTGTAATCGACCACTCGTTTGACAGCTACAAGAACCTTCATGGATTCCTCGTTACTCTCCGGTGAATAGAATTCCGCCGAGGCGAACCGAGCCTTGCTCGTGGCTTGGGTTTTGATAGCCGCTGCCCTGTTCGGCGAGTGCAAACCGTCCGTATCTTGACCGCAGGCCGCGGACGGGGTCAACAACGCATATGACCCGTCATAACGACGCGGTTCGGGCGATTCTAACAGGCTTCCAGAAAATTCAAACAAACGTTTGTATTGGACCGATTCGAGCGTCTATATATAATGCGCCGGCCCGGCTCGGTCAGGGGCCGATCACAGCCCTCCACCACTTATATAACAACCAAGCCCTGAGTAGGAGAAAGCCTAATGGAACGCGAATACATGGAATTCGACGTTGTCATCGTCGGCGCCGGCCCTGCAGGCCTATCCGCAGCCTGCCGCCTGAAGCAAAAAGCCGCCGACGCTGGTCAGGAAATCAGTGTATGCGTCGTCGAGAAAGGCTCCGAAGTAGGTGCCCATATCCTCTCCGGCGCGGTCTTCGAACCTCGCGCGCTGAACGAACTGTTCCCCGATTGGAAAGAACTCGGCGCCCCGCTCAACACGCCGGTCAAGCGTGACGACATCTACCTGCTGAAGACCGAAGAAGCGGCCAGCAAGCTGCCCAATGCACTGGTCCCCAAGACCATGCACAACGAAGGCAACTACATCATTTCCCTCGGCAACCTGTGCCGCTGGCTGGCCCAGCAGGCCGAGAACCTGGGTGTCGAGATCTACCCAGGCTTCGCCGCTCAGGAAGCGCTGATCGACGAGAACGGCATCGTGCGCGGTATCGTCACCGGTGACCTGGGCGTCGACCGCGAATGCAATCCCAAGGAAGGCATGTACACCCCAGGCATGGAACTGCGCGCCAAGTACACGCTGTTCGCCGAAGGCTGCCGCGGTCATATTGGCAAGCAGCTGATCAACCGCTTCCAGCTCAACGCCAACGTCGACCCGCAGCACTACGCCATCGGCATCAAGGAACTCTGGGACATCGACCCCGCCAAGCATGAGCAGGGTCTGGTCGTGCACACCGCGGGCTGGCCGCTGAACGACGATAACACCGGCGGCTCCTTCCTTTATCACCTGGAAAACAACCAGGTGGTCGTCGGCCTGATCGTCGACCTGTCGTACAGCAACCCGTATCTGTCGCCGTTCGACGAATTCCAGCGCTACAAGCACCATCCGGTGATCAAGCAGTATCTGGAAGGCGGCAAGCGCGTTTCCTATGGAGCCCGCGCCATCGCCAAAGGCGGCCTGAACTGCCTGCCGAAGATGGTCTTCAACGGCGGAGCGCTGATCGGTTGCGATGCAGGCACCCTGAACTTCGCCAAGATCAAGGGCAGCCACACGGCGATGAAGTCCGGCATGCTGGCTGCCGAAGCCGCTGCGGACGCACTGCTGGCCGGGCGCGAAGGTGGCGACGAACTGAGCGCTTACGAAGAAGGCTTCAAGTCCAGCTGGCTGTACGATGAGCTGTACAAGAGCCGCAACTTCGGCGCTGCCATTCACAAGTGGGGCGCAATCAAGGGTGGCGCGTTCAACTTCATCGATCAGAACATCTTCGGTGGCAAGATCCCGTTCACCTTGCACGACACCAAGCCGGACTACGCCTGCCTCAAGACGGCGGCAGAGTCGAAGAAGATCGACTATCCCAAGCCGGACGGTAAGCTGAGCTTCGACAAGCTCTCCTCGGTATTCCTCTCCAACACCAACCACGAGGAAGAGCAGCCGGTTCACCTGAAGCTGGCCGATCCGAGCATTCCGATCGAGAAGAACCTGCCGATGTATGACGAGCCGGCTCAGCGTTACTGCCCGGCCGGCGTTTACGAGGTCGTGAGCAACGACGATGGCAGCAAGCGCTTTCAGATCAACGCGCAGAACTGCGTGCACTGCAAGACCTGCGACATCAAGGACCCGGCGCAGAACATCACCTGGGTCGCGCCGGAAGGTACCGGCGGGCCGAACTACCCCAACATGTAAGCAACGAAAAGGCTCCCTCGGGAGCCTTTTTTATCGGTGCTGACAGCGAAATACAGCGATCACTATTCGGCACGGCCGATGGGAAAGAACACGCCGCCGCTCCATACGCCGAGCCAGCTCTCGCCCTCTACATCACCGGGCACAGCCAGGTCCACCAACTGATAGAAGACGTTGCGATGAATCAGCGCCTCGAGATTGGCACGCACGTGAATGTACGGCGACGGCTCTTGGGTTTGCGGATCGAGGCTGACGCGCAGCGGGTGCTCCTTGCCGGCCTCCACGACATCGTCGACGTTGGTGATGAAACGGAGCAGCTGCGCTTCGCCCTCCCCACTCACGTCCAGCCGCACCGCGACGAAGGGTGCATCCTCGACCTGGATGCCGACCTTTTCCACCGGCGTGACCAAGAAGTAATCGTCGCCGTCGCGTCGAATAACCGTGGAGAACAGACGAACCATCGCCGGCCGCCCGATCGGCGTGCCCTGGTAAAACCAGGTACCGTCACGCGCGATACGCATGTCGAGATCGCCGCAGAACGGTGGATTCCACAAATGCACCGGCGGCAGCCCCTTCTTCTCGCTGGCCGAGAGCTGAGCCAGCAAGTCGCCCGCCTTGCCTGTATCGTTCATCCAGATCTCCTCGCTTCGCAGCTATTTCCGCTTCGATACTGCCACATCGCTCAGCGTGACAGACCCAGCAACCGACGAGCATAGTCCTCAAGCGGCGGCCGCAGAAGATGCTCGGGCCGAGCGTCATAGATCCCCAACAGTCCACCGCGGCTGCGAATACGCGCGGTGTCGACCAAATAGCGGGTCCCCGTCTCGATCAGCATCAGTTGCACCACGCCGGAGTCCACGCCGAGTCGATCCAGCGCGCGCTGCTCATTCAGTTCGTCAAAGCTACCGATATGATCATCTGCGGCCGCATAGCGCAGATAGAGAAGGTAATGGGCGCCGACCGCCGAGGCCTGTGCCATGGCTTCCTCCAATCCGGCCGGCTCGCGAGCACGGCGGACCAGCGGGAAGTATTCGACGAAACCGTTGAAGGCTTCCTCCGCCACCACATTCGGCCGTGGATAGACATCACCCGACGGGGCGAAATGGCCCTGCGCGATATAGATGAAGGAATCCGGTTGCAGACGCCATGAGCTGGAGCGACGCGTGTCGCTGTGGTCAAGAACGCCGGCGTCACGAAGGTGATAGCGGGTACCCTCGGCCATATCACTGACCTTCATGCAGCCAGCCAGGACAAGCAGCGCCAGCAAACCTGGCACGCCTAACAGGAAACGCATGGACTCATCCTCCAGGAGGCCGGCGACGGAAAACCGGCAATCGCACCGGCAATGCAGCATCCACGCCATATTGCCTCTTCGCGAGTTCACAGCGGCCATGCACATCTGCGGTCATAGTCCGCGCTGCCACTCCTGGCGCAAAGGCGCGTTGCGGGGATCGTCGATCGCCTCGCGTAGCTGGCTCATCAGCCGCAGCTTGTCGGCGCCCAGGGAGCCCTTGAGCACCAGGTAGTTAGACGCGTGATCGCTGCGGAAAACCGTGTCGCGCAACTCGAGATCGCCCAGTAGCCAAGCCAGTTCGACGAGCAGGTCAGTCAGCGTCAGCGGCTCGAAGTTTTCGTATCCCT
The DNA here is from genome assembly GCF_026642215.1 of Stutzerimonas sp. R40042. Taxonomy (NCBI): domain Bacteria; kingdom Pseudomonadati; phylum Pseudomonadota; class Gammaproteobacteria; order Pseudomonadales; family Pseudomonadaceae; genus Stutzerimonas; species Stutzerimonas sp. R40042. The sequence continues at coordinate 2,972,568 of NZ_CP113258.1, forward strand.
CGCGAAAGCGCGCATCGCCCTGCGGGAAGCTGACCACCAGGGTAGAAAGGAATTCTGGCTGCGCCGCATTCATCAGACGTGCGGAATTGCGCGCATGCTGCCGACTCAGCGCCCTTCCACCGAGACCGTTGAGAATCATCACCGAACGGGCAATTCCCGCCTGGCCGAGCTTGTCCAGCGCACTCAGGGTCGAGTCGTAGGTTTCGCCCTTGTTGACCCGCGCCAGCACCTCGTCGTCGCCGGATTCGGCGCCGACGTAGGCCATGCCAAGCCCGGCGTCCGCCAGCTCGCGCAACTCCTCGACCGACTTTTTGCGCAGGTTTCTCGGCAGGCAGTAGCTGGAGACCCGCTGCACCTCCGGCAGGCACTGACGAATCTGCTCGAGGATCGTCAGCAGCCTTCGGGTCGGCAGCACCAGTGCATCGCCGTCGGCCAGAAACACCCGCTGAACGATCAGCTGCTCACCGCAGCGGCGGATCTCCTCGAGCACCTCGGCTTCATCGCGGGCGCGAAATTTCTTCTGCGGCGCGGTGTACATCTCGCAGAACGTGCAGGCGTTCCAGGAGCAGCCATTGGTCACCGGCAGGATCAGCGAGTGCGCCTCGCTGGGTGGCCGGAAAACCGGCTCGATGTAACGGATGGGGAAATCGCGCATGCTCATCGGTTCTTGCCCGTCGCCCAATCAATCGCGCTTGCGCTTGTTGCCCATGCGCACACCGATATCCATCAGGAACTGGAAGAAGCCATCCTGATCTTCCAGCACATTGCTCCAGAACGGCGAGTGATACAGCGCCACGGCTCCGTGCACCAAGGCCCAGGCGGCGCAATAGTGGAAGTACGGCGGGACGTCTTCCAGCTTGCCCTCGGCGATGCGGCCCTTGATCAGCTGGGTCAGGTGTTCGAAGTTGGACGCGCGGATGCTGTGCAACTGCTCGACCATCTCTGGCACCTGGTTGCCCTTGACCACTTTCTCCTCGAGGCGGTCGAACAGACGGTAACGCTGCGGGTCGCGCATGCGGAACTCGAAATAGGCGCGCGACAGCGCTTCCTTGTCGCGATCCAGGTCAGGAGAGTGGAGGATCTGGTTCAGGTCGCGCTCGTAGTCGAGCATCAGGCGCAGGTAGATTTCGGCCTTGGACTTGAAATGCTTGTAGATCGTGCCTTTGCCGATGCCGACCGCATCGGCAATCATCTCGACCGTAACGCTGTCCTCTCCCTGATCGAGAAAAAGCTGCAACGCGGTATCGAGGATTTCCTGTTCACGGCGACGAAATTCGCGGACCTTACGAGGTTCATTCTGCATAGGAAGGCTGCTTTGAGGAGAAAAACGAGGCAGCCATTATGCCTAACCGGTCATCAAATGCACGGGGCATCCAGCGATGATTCACATAAATGACGAATTTCCACAAATAGTCGATTTGCGATATCTGAACCATGCTGCCGTCGCGCCGTGGCCCCGTCGAGCTGCCCGAGCCGTCAGCGCCTTCGCCGAGCAGAACGCCACTCTCGGCGCACGGGACTATCCGCAATGGCTTACGGTGGAGCGCAGCCTGCGTCAGCGCCTGAAGCGCCTGCTCAACGCGCCGAGCAGTGGCGACGTAGCACTGGTCAAGAACACTTCCGAAGCGCTGTCGTTCGTCGCCTTTGGCCTGGACTGGAAACGCGGCGATCGCATCGTCATCAGCGATGAGGAGTTCCCGTCCAACCGTGTCGTCTGGGAGGCGCTGCGCCCACTCGGTGTGGAAGTCGTCCAGGTGAGCCTGAAAGGCGACGATCCGGAAGGCGACCTGTTGGCGGCCTGCGGACCACGGGTGCGGCTCATGGCAATCAGCGCCGTGCAGTACGCCAGTGGTCTGCGCCTGGATCTTGCGCGCTTGGGCGAAGGCTGCGAGCAACGTGATGTATTGCTGTGCATCGATGCGATCCAGCAGCTCGGCGCCCTGCCCTTCGACGTTCAGCACAATCGCTGCGCCTTCGCCATGGCCGACGGCCATAAATGGATGCTCGGTCCGGAAGGACTGGGTGTCTTCTATTGCCGCAGCGACCTGCGTGATCAGGTGAAACTGCACGAGTACGGTTGGCACATGCTGGAACATGCCGGCGATTACGATCGCACGGACTGGGAACCGGCGCGCAGCGCGAGGCGCTTCGAATGTGGCAGTCCCAATCTGCTCGGCGCGATGGCCCTCGAGGCAAGCCTGTCATTGCTGGAGGAGGTTGGCATGGAGCGGGTCGCAGCCGAGCTCGATGAGCGAATCGAGTGGTTGTGTCAGGGGCTTGTAGAACTGGACGGCGTCGACATCCTGTCGCCGACAACGCCCGACCGACGGGCCGGTATCCTCACGTTCCGCCTGCAAGGCTGGGACAACGCGGCGCTATTCGAGCGACTGAAGGCAGAGCAGGTCGTCTGCGCCCTACGCGGCGGCGGCATTCGCTTCTCGCCGCATTTCTACACACCGCAGCGCGTCATCGATGAAACCGTGGCACTCCTGCAGGAGCTGGCAAGGCACTGACGGCGATCAGTCAGCGAGACATGTATTCCAAAAGCGTTTAAAAAGCGCGGAAATCCGCCAGCAGATAACTAATGCAGCGTTAATACTTGAGTCACTGGCTAGGCAATCCCCCCACTGCCTGGCCAGATGAGGTCGCCTGGATTGCGATTTCATACTCCTAATGGTCTTGGCCCGGCTTCTCAGGAATCCGGGTTTTTTTTCGCCCCTGAAAGACCTCATCACGCCGACGCATCGCGTATATGCGCTCGCAATCGGAAACACAGCCAGAGGAAGCCGATCCAGAACGGGATGGCGAATACCGACAAGCGAATACCGGGAATCCACAACATGATCACCAGAATGCCGCTGACAAAAGCCAGGCACAGGTAATTGCTAAATGGGAACCAGAACGCCTTGAAGCTCGGCTCCACGCCCTGGCGCTGCATTGCCCGCCGAAACTTCAGGTGGGCCAGGCTAATCATCGCCCAGTTGATCACCAGCGCGGCCACCACCAGTGACATCAACAGCTCCAGTGCGCCCCGTGGCAGCAGATAGTTCACCAGCACGCAGAGCAGTGTCACCACAGCCGAGACCGCAATGGCGAGCACCGGCACACCGCGAGCATTGACCTTCATCAGGCTGCGCGGCGCATCGCCCTGCTCAGCCAGGCCGTAAAGCATGCGGCTGTTGCAGTACACACCGCTGTTGTAGACCGACAGAGCGGCGGTGAGCACGACGAAATTGAGCAGGTGAGCTGCGGTTTCACTGCCGATCAGCGAGAAGATCTGCACGAAGGGGCTACCACTGTAGGGATCGCCCGCTGCCCCCAATGTCTGCAGCAGCCCATCCCACGGATAGAGCGCAAGCAGCACGGTCAGTGCGCCGATATAGAAGATCAGGATGCGGTAGACAACCTGATTGATCGCCCTGGGAATCACCGTCTTCGGATCGGACGCCTCTGCTGCTGTGATGCCGACCAGCTCCAGGCCGCCGAAGGAGAACATGATGATCGCCAGCGCCAGCACCATGCCGCTGAAACCATTGGGGAAGAAGCCGCCATGGCTCCAGAGATTGCTGATGCTCGCCTGCTCGCCGCCCTGCCCGCTCACCAGCAGGAACAATCCGAGCAGGATCATGCCGATGATGGCGGCGACCTTGATGATGGCGAACCAGAACTCGGTTTCACCGAAGGCCTTCACGTTGCTCAGGTTGATCAGATTGATCAGCACGAAGAAGGCGGCGGCGGTTGCCCAGGTCGGCACCTCCGGCCACCAGAACTGCACATACTTGCCCACCGCCGTCAGTTCGGCCATGCCCACCAGCACGTATAGCACCCAGTAGTTCCAGCCGGACAGAAAGCCTGCGTAGCCTCCCCAGTACTTGTGCGCGAAGTGGCTGAAGGAACCGGCTACCGGTTCTTCGACGATCATTTCACCGAGCTGACGCATGATCAGAAAGGCGATGAAGCCGCCGATAGCGTAACCCAGGATCATGGACGGGCCGGCGCTCTTCAGCACCCCGGCGGAGCCTAGGAACAAGCCGGTGCCGATCGCCCCGCCCAGGGCGATCAGCTGGATATGACGGTTTTTCAGGCCTCGTTGCAACGGGCCGGTGTGCAGCGTCTCAGCGGTCATTACGCCACCTTGCGGATAAAGTACGGAGTGCGCAGTGCGCGCAGCAGATCAGGCAGGGTGCACAGCACGGAAATAGCGGTCGTCGTCAGCCGCGAACCCGTGCCAGCGGAAACAGGGATCTGAAGTTGGCGGTGGTCTGCTCCGCGAGATGTTCGAAGGAAACACCACGCAACTGCGCAAGGAACTCCGCCACCTCGCGTACGTACTGGGGCAGGTTGGCCTTGCCACGGTACGGAATCGGCGCGAGATAAGGGGCGTCGGTCTCCACCAGCAGCCGATCGGCAGGGACTTGCCGAGCGACCTCGCGCAAGGCATCTGCATTACGGAAGGTGACGATGCCCGAAAGCGAGATGTAGAAACCGAGGTCCAGCGCGGCCTTGGCCATCTCCCAATCCTCGGTGAAGCAATGCAGTACACCGGCCTGGGGTAGCTGAGCTTCGCGCAAAAGGGCCAAGGTGTCTGCGCGCGCGGCGCGGGTATGCACGATGACCGGCTTGCCGGTGACCCGAGCAGCCTCCAGATGCAGGCGGAACGACTGCTGCTGGAGTTCGGCCGCCTCGGGTTCGTAGTGGTAGTCCAGCCCCGTCTCGCCGATGGCAACGGCATGCGGATGCTGCAGCTCACTTAGCAGCCAGTCCAATGCCGGCTGGCTGGTCGGCTCCAGGTCGAGCGGATGAACGCCAATCGAACAGTCAACATCGGCATAACGCTCGGCCAGCGATTTGACCGCCGACGCGTTGTCGGCGCTGACCCCGATGCACAGGAAGTGCCCGACTCCGCGCGCGCGGGCTGCATCGAGCGCTGCATCGAGCGAGCCGTCATGGGCGGTCAGGTCGAGTCGGTCAAGGTGACAGTGGGAATCTACCAGCATGGAGGGCGCAACTTGCTATCGCAGAAAAGGGGCGATTGTAGAGCAAATGGCGGGGAAGCAGAAAAGGCAGGCGGCACAATGGCGCCTGACGTAACGCACCGGGACGCCGACGATCACATGGTATGGGTCGGCCGATCGGATTTCAGCGCGCCGGCCAGATAGGTTTCGATCTTGTTGCGCGCGGTGTTGTCACCCTCGTTGAATTGCACGCCGATGCCTGCGGCACGACTGCCCTGGGCACCCTTGGGGGTGATCCAGACCACCTTGCCAGCCACCGGAATCTTCTCCGGCTCGTCCATCAGGTTCAGCAGCATGAACACTTCGTCGCCGAGTTTGTAGCTCTTGTTGGTCGGGATGAACAGCCCGCCATGCTTGATGAATGGCATGAACGCGGCATAGAGCACCGATTTGTCCTTGATGGTCAGAGACAGGATGCCGTTACGCGGACCAAGGTTTGCTGGCAGGCTCATGCGGTGTTCCTAACGAAAAGTCGGTCGATTCTAGCCCGCGCCTGGCAGCGTTGCCCACTGCACCAGCAGCGCTTCGAGAAGCAACACACGGTTGAGGTTGGCTTTGCCCAGCACTTTTTGTCGATGCTCGAGCAACCAGTCCTGCAGCGCGATCACTTTTTGCTGCGAGGATTTCTGTGCAAGATACTGCAGCACCTTCTGCATATCGGCCGCGCCGAGCTCCGCTTCATCGCCGGCCATCTGGTAACGCAGGATCAGATGCGCCCATTCGCAGAACCAGTCGAAAAGCAGGATCAGTGGCAGCGCGTTCCAACCTTCGGCGAGCTGGCTGGCCGATTGCTGTTGCTTGAGCAGCTTCTTCACACCGTCGACCACCTGCGCACGCAGCTCCAGGACCTTCTGCTCGTGCAGTTTGAGCGCCGCCAGCGGCGACCCAGCGGCAAGGGTCAGCAACTGCTCACGAAGCTCGGGAGCAAGCTCAGGCAGCTGCGCGGCGAGCCAGTCGAGGCACTGCTGTCGCCCCGGCAATGGGCAGGCCTGCTGCACGCAGCGGCTCTTGATCGTCGGCAACAGGCGGCTGGGCTGATGGCTGATCAGCAGTAGCACCGTATCGCCCGATGGCTCCTCGAGGCTCTTGAGCAGCGCATTGGCAGCATTCAGGTTCATGGCCTCGGCGGGTTCCAGTAGGATCACCTTGCGCCCACCCAGCTGCGCCGTCTGGGTGACGAAGCCGACCAGATCACGGACCTGATCGACCCGGATAGCCTTGTCGACCTCCTCGGGCTCGAGGATGTAATGATCCGGGTGGGTCTGCGCGGCAAGCAACTGGCAGGACTTGCATTCACCACATGCGCGGGCATCGACCGGCCGTTGGCAGAGCAACAGCGCCATCAGCTGCTCGGCCAGCAAGCGTTTGCCGATACCTGCCGGGCCATGCAGCAGATAGGCGTGCGCATGCTGAGCACGCCCCGCCAGCTGCCGCCAAAGATCAAGCTGCCAGGGAAGCACGTCAGCCATCGAGGCGCACCAGCAACTCGGGAATCAGCGCCTCGACATCACGCTGGACCGCGCTGAGCGGTTGTCCGGCGTCGAGGACGCGATAGCGCGGAGGCGCTGCTTCCGCGCGCTGCAGATAGGCACTGCGCACCGCTTCGAAGAAGCGCATGCCCTCCTGCTCGAAACGATCGAGGCGTCCCCGTGCGGCCGCTCGTGCCAGTCCCACTTCCACTGGCAGATCGAAGATCAGCGTCAGGTCAGGGCGTAGATCGCCCTGTACAAAGGTCTCCAGCTGCGCGATCCGCTCAAGGGGCAGGCCACGACCGCCGCCCTGGTAGGCGTAGGTGGCATCGGTGAAGCGATCACATAACACCACCGCCCCTCGCGCCAGCGCAGGACGGATAACCTGCGCCAGGTGTTGCGCGCGCGCGGCGAACACCAGCAGCAGCTCGGTATCGACCGCCATCGGTTCGTCCGCAGGCGTCAGCAGCAGGTCACGAATGCGCTCGGCCAGTGGCGTACCACCGGGCTCGCGGGTCAATACCACATCCAGCCCCCCGGCTCGAAGGCGATCTGCCAGGTACTCTCGATTGGTACTCTTGCCCGCGCCTTCGGGGCCTTCGAGGGTGACGAAGAGTCCTTTCATTGAGCGTTCTCGCTATTGGCCGGGGCCTGCCGGGGCGGCGGACTGGAACGGTAATCGGCGCGACGCTTGAGCTGATACTCGCGTACCGCACGGTTGTGCTGCTCAAGGGTGTCGCTGAAGACGTGGCTACCATCGCCGCGGGCGACGAAATAAAGACTGGAGCCGTCGACCGGATGCAGTGCGGCCCGGATCGCCTCACGTCCGACCATGGCGATCGGCGTCGGCGGCAGGCCAGCGTTGGTGTAGGTGTTGTATGGCGTCGGCGTCCGCAGATCGTTGCGAGTGATGCGCCCCCGGTAGGCTTCGCCCATGCCGTAGATCACCGTCGGGTCTGTCTGCAGAAGCATGCCGCGCGCCAGTCGGCGCACGAAGACGCCGGATATCTCGCCCCGCTCTTCCGGCACACCGGTTTCCTTTTCAATGATCGAGGCCATGATCAATGCCTGATAGGCATCCTTGTACGGCAACCCCTGCGCACGCTGCTGCCATTCCTCCTCAAGCACCTGTTCGAGGCGAGTGAAGGCACGGCGCAACAGGTCCAGGTCGGACGCTCCGCGAGTGAAACGGTAGGTATCCGGGAAGAAACGCCCTTCCGGATGCAGCTCCGGCGCGTCAAGTTTCGCCATGATCTCCGCATCGGATAGGCCATCCAGGGTCTGCTCCAGCTTTGGCTGGTTCTGCAACGCACTACGCAGTTGACGGAAATTCCAGCCCTCCACCAGGGTCAGGCTGTACTGCACAACCTCGCCCCGCTGCCAGAGTCCGATCATGTCCCGCGCAGTCATGCCTGGCGCGAGGCGATACTCACCGCTGTGCAGGCTCTGCCCGGACAGGTTCAGGCGCCAGTACAGGCGCAGCCAGAACGCATCTTCCAGCACGCCGTCGGCCTCCAGCCGTTGGAATACACCGCTGGGCGTATCGCCTGGCCGCACATCGAGCAGCAAAGGCTCGTCAGTCACAGCCAAGGGCTGCTCCAGCGCAGCATGTTGCTTCCAGGCGAACAGCCCGAGCGCAATTACTGCCAACAGGGACACCGTCAGCAGCAAGACAAGAAGTTTACGGATCACGAATCACTCAACAGGTCGGCAACAACGGTCTGCAGTTTACGGGTCAGCGGACCGACCGGCCAGACACACTCGGCCAAACCTGTGACCGGCCAGATGCCGTAGAGGCTGTTGCAGAGAAAAACCTCGTCGGCCTGCATCAGTTCGGCATAGCTGACGTCGCACTCGCTGAGCGGCAGCGCCAGTCCGGCGGCGCGAGCCATGATTTCAGCGCGCATAACGCCGGCAACGCCACACCGGGCAAGCGAGGGCGTCCGCAGCTGGCCATCGGCAACCAGGAAGAGATTGCTGAACACGCCCTCGATCACCCGGCCGGACAGATCCCGCATCAGCCCTTCGGCAAAAGCTGGATCCTGCCACTCGGCACGCGCCAGCACCTGTTCGAGTCGATTCAGATGCTTGATCCCCGCGAGCCTCGGCTGTTCCGACAGGCGCGTGTCACAAGGAAAGAGCCGAACACCGTCATCGGCATGCTGCGCTGGGTAAGCGGGAAGCGGCGATCCCAGCAGCAGGCGCCGCGGTTGACAGGGCTGTGGAAGTGCATAGCCGCGCTGACCGGTGCCGCGTGTGACGATCAGCTTGGCGACACCCTGGCCGAGCGCCTGACAGAACCGCAGTAGCTCATTGCGCAACTCGTCTATGTCGACGGGAATGGCGAGGCGTCGCGTGCCTTCACCCAGACGCTGGAGATGCCGGTCCAGCAGATGCGCCCGGCCGCCCGTCACGCGGATCGTTTCGAACAACCCATCGCCGTAGGCCAGTCCGCGATCGTGAACGGGCAACCCTTCTGCGGGCCGCCCGTTCAACCAGCTCAACGTCACTCGGCGAACCGGCGGAACACCAGCGAGCCGTTGGTTCCACCGAACCCGAAAGAGTTGGACACGACGACGTCGATCGGCCGCGGCTTGGCCTGATTCGGCACGAAGTCGAGGTCACAGCCTTCGTCCGGCTCCTCCAGGTTGATGGTCGGCGGCGCCACCTGATCCCGGATGGCCAGAACGCTGAAGATCGCCTCCACGGCACCAGCCGCACCGAGCAGGTGACCGACCATGGACTTGGTCGAACTCACCGACAGCTCGTAGGCGTGGCCACCGAATACGCTGCGAATGGCGGCAGCCTCGGCCTTGTCGCCAGCCGGCGTCGAGGTTCCGTGAGCGTTGATGTACTGCACCTGCTCGACGTTCAGCTGGGCGTCGTTCAGCGCATTGCGAATGCAGCGCGCCGCACCGGCTCCGTCGTCGGGCGGCGAGGTCATGTGGAAGGCGTCTGCGCTCATGCCGAAGCCGATCAGCTCGGCATAGATATGCGCACCGCGTGCCTTGGCATGTTCGAGCTCTTCGAGCACCAGCGCCCCGGCTCCGTCGGAGAGCACGAAGCCATCGCGCCCCTTGTCCCACGGCCGGCTCGCCCCTGCCGGGTCATCGTTGCGCGTGGAAAGTGCGCGCGCCGCGGCGAAGCCACCAATGCCGAGCCCGCAGGCCGCCATCTCGGAACCGCCGGCAACCATCACGTCGGCTTCGCCGTAGGCAATGTTGCGCGCGGCCATGCCGATGCAATGGGTGCCTGTGGTGCACGCTGTGGCGATCGCATAGTTGGGGCCTTGCAGGCCAAGGTGAATCGACAGGAAACCGGACACCATGTTGATGATCGAGCCAGGCACGAAAAACGGCGAAATACGCCGCGGCCCCTGCTCCATCAGTGCCTTGCAGCTGTTCTCGATGTTGGTCAGGCCACCGATACCCGAGCCCATCGCCACGCCGATTCGCTCGCGATTGGCATCGGTGATCTCCAGGCCCGAATCACGCACAGCCTGAAAACTCGCAGCGAGGCCATACTGAATGAAAAGGTCAAGCTTGCGAGCTTCTTTCGCTGGCAGGTACTGCTCGACATCGAAGCCTTTGATCGACCCGCCAAAACGAGTGGAGTAGGCCGAAAGATCCATGTGCTCGATCAGGCCGATACCACTGCGACCAGCAAGAATACCCTGCCAGCTGCTTGGCACATCGTTACCCAGAGGCGAAAGCATGCCCATCCCGGTGACTACGACGCGTCTACGCGACACAGCGATTACTCCTATACCTAAACGTACTTGGCTCACTCCTGCCGCGACAGGAACGGTTCGAGCGCAAGGCAAGCGCCCGCAGTCTCGATAAAACCCCTCTCAAAGAAAAGCCGCACTACCCGATCAAGGCAGTGCGGCTTTCTTGATTCCGAGCGGATTACAACTTACTGCGCGTGCGCGTTGATGTAATCGATGGCTTCCTGAACGGTGGTGATCTTCTCAGCCTGCTCGTCCGGGATCTCGGTCTCGAATTCCTCTTCCAGAGCCATCACCAGCTCAACGGTGTCAAGAGAGTCGGCACCCAGGTCTTCGACGAAGGAAGCGCTGTTGGTTACTTCCTCTTCTTTAACGCCAAGTTGCTCGGCAACGATTTTCTTGACGCGTTCTTCGATGGTGCTCATACCTTGTTTTCACTCCTATGGAAAAATCAGGCAGCTGGTTTGCGCGGTAGTGTATAGAAAGCGTTTTCCGCATTTCAAGCTGGAAGCAGGCAAGCATGACGCCGCCTTCAACCATCTATCTATAAATCAGCTGCAGTTTTATAGCTAATTTAAAGACAGCCGTTATGACTGTCCTCCTGCGTTTGGCGTCACACTCAGCTCATGTACATGCCGCCATTCACCGGCACCGTGGCACCGGTAACATAGGCAGCGCCGTCAGAAGCAAGGAAAGCAACGACCTTGGCAATCTCTTCGGCCTGACCGAGACGCCCCAGGGGAATCTGCCCCAAGAGCGCATCACGCTGGGCTTCCGGCAACTCGCGAGTCATGTCGGTGTCGATGAAACCAGGCGCCACGGAGTTCACCGTAATGCCACGCGAACCGACTTCCCGCGCCAATGCACGGCTGAAACCCTCCAGTCCGGCCTTGGCTGCGGCGTAGTTTACCTGCCCTGCGTTGCCCATGGCACCAACCACCGAACCGATATTGATGATGCGACCCCAGCGCGCTTTGGTCATGCCGCGCAGCACCGCCTTGGACAGGCGATACAGGCTGTTCAGATTGGTATTGATGACGTCATACCATTCGTCATCCTTCATGCGCAGCATCAGGTTATCGCGGGTTATCCCGGCATTGTTGACCAGAATCGCCGGCTGCCCGAGGTGCTGCTGAATGTGCTCCAGCGTGCTGCTGACCGATTCGTCATTACCGACATCGAGCACCAGACCTGCACCTTCGATACCGTTTTCCTTCAGCGTTTCGGCGATGCGCTCGGCGCCTGAAGACGTGGTCGCCGTCCCGATCACGATTGCACCCTGACGGCCCAGCTCAAGGGCAATGGCCTGGCCGATGCCGCGGCTCGCACCGGTTACCAGTGCCACCTTACCTTGCAGATTCATAGCGTTCTCCTTGTTCATGCCAATGCACCACGGGTCGCGGCAAAGGCTTCGGGGGTGTCGAGATTGTAGGTGCTGACGCCCTTGACGCAGCGCTTGTTGAGACCGGATAGCACCTTGCCGGGGCCGCACTCGACCAGCGAAGTCACGCCGCGATCACCCAGGACCACCATGGATTCGACCCAGCGCACCGGGCTGTACAGCTGAGCCAGCAGATCGCGCTTGAGCGTATCCAGATCGGCCACCACCGCGGCACTGACGTTCTGCACCAGCGGGATCTGCGGCGCCTGCCAGGCGATCGCCTCGACCGATGCGGCGAAGCGCTCGGCTGCGGGGCGCATCAGATCACAGTGCGATGGCACGCTGACCGGCAGCGCCATCGCGCGCTTCGCGCCTTTGGCCTTGCAGGCCTCGATGGCGCGCTCCACGGCCGCAGCACTGCCGGCGATGACTACCTGACCCGGTGCATTGAAATTGACCGCACTGACCACCTCACCCTGAGCGGCCTCGGTGCAGGCAGCCAACACATCGGCATCTTCGAGACCGAGGATAGCCGCCATGCCACCCTGGCCGGCCGGCACCGCCTGCTGCATCAGCTGACCGCGCAGCTGGACCAGCTTGACTGCATCGGCGAACGGCAGGCTACCAGCGGCAACGAGTGCGGAATACTCGCCAAGGCTATGTCCGGCAACGAAAGCAGGCCGCGCACCACCCTCCGCTTGCCACAGGCGCCAGAGCGCAACAGAAGCAGCAAGAATGGCTGGCTGGGTCTTGTCGGTCTGATTCAATTGCTCTTCCGGGCCCTGCTGAGTCAGTGCCCACAGGTCGTAACCCAGCGCAGCGGAAGCCTCGGCAAAGGTATCGATGATCACGCTCTGCTGAGCACCAAGCTCGGCCAGCATGCCGAGCGATTGCGATCCTTGGCCAGGAAAGACGAAAGCGAGTGATGCAGACATGAAAACGACTCTCTTATAGGTTCTGTTCGTCTGAAGAACACGCCCGTGCAGGCGTACCGAATTTCAGTTGGATGGCCAGCCATCTCCAGCGGTCACATCATCCGCTCCACCGGATAGCCTATCGCCAGAGAGAAATTGCCCCAGACGACTGCGCAGCTGCTCCGGAAGATCATGCTCGACATCCTGCGTCGCACGACGAATGGCCGCCTTGAATCCATCCGCACCGGCGCTACCGTGACTCTTGACCACAATTCCCTGCAACCCAAGAAAACTAGCACCGTTGTATTGCGCCGGGTTGAGTTCCGCACGCAATCTACGCAACAGCGGCAACGCAGCTGCGCCGACGATGCGCGCCGCGACCGACCGGCGGAACAGCGCCTCAACCTTGGCGACCAGCATCCCGGCCAGTCCCTCACTGGATTTGAGCAACACGTTACCTACGAAGCCATCGCACACCACGACATCCGCTTCGCCGCGATACAGCCCATCACCCTCGATGAAGCCACGGTAATTGAGACCCGAAGCCTGCTGCAGCAGCGCAGCGGCCAGCTTGACCTGCTGGTTGCCCTTTATCTCTTCCGTGCCGACGTTCAACAGCGCAACGCGCGGCTGCTCTGTCCCGAGGGACTCCGCGGCCACAGCGCCCATTATCGCGAACTGGTAGAGCTGCGCGGCCGGGCAATCGACGTTGGCGCCGAGATCCAGTAGCAGGCAAGGCGCGCCTTGCGTCGGAAGAGCGGTCACCATAGCCGGCCGATCGATACCGGGAAGGGTTTTCAACACCTGACGCGCCAGCGCCATCAGCGCACCGGTATTACCGGCGCTCACACAGGCTTGCGCATTACCGTCACGCACCTGCTCGAGCGCCAAACGCATCGACGAACGAGGCTTGCCGCGTAACGCTTGAGCAGGACGCTCGCCCATCGCGACCGTCTCAGGCGCATCGACGATTTTCAGGCGCGAGTGATCAACGCCGGAATGCTTGGCAACCAGCTGTTCAAGAAGAGAGGATTGGCCGACGAGGACCAGATGCAGCGAGGAGTTTTCAGCCAGACAGGAAAGACTGGCCGGAACAATGCAGTGGGGACCGAAGTCCCCACCCATTGCATCGATCGCGATGACCGGAGCGGACAAGGATTACTCGTCAGCGCCCTTGTCGATCACCTTGCGACCACGGTAGAAACCGTCCGGGGAAACGTGGTGACGTAGGTGAACTTCACCGGTGCTCTTTTCCACGGACAGAGCGTTCGGCTCGAGCGCGTCATGAGAACGACGCATGTCACGGGCGGAACGGGATTTTTTGTTCTGCTGAACAGCCATTTGGATCAACTCCTAAACGTTTGGGTCACGCTTTAACTGCGCCAGTACGCTGAACGGGTTGGACCGCGTTACCTCGTCCTCACTCGGCTCAGGCTCATCTGGCCCAACCGGCGGCTGGCAAATTTCAGGGTCATGGAGTGGAACAATGGGCAGAGCGAGCAACAACTCGTCTTCGACCAGCGCCAGCAGATCCAGAGGATCCTCTCCCACTTCCAGCACGTCGTAGCCCTTGGGCAGGTGCTGACTGCTCGCCCCTTCATTCACAACGGCATAATCGCACTCGCTATGAATTGGCAGAACAACCGGCTCCAGACAGCGCTGGCAGATCATCTTGACCTCAACGTCGAGCTGACTGTGGATCACCACAGTACGCTGCTCGTCGCGCCCAAAGGCAAAACTGGCGCGCACCACACCCTGATCATCTTCGAGAGGATCGGCGAGCCGCTTGAGCTGAGACAGCTGCAGCTCACCCTCAAGAGTGGCCGCTCGGTCAGCGAGCTTGCGCGGATCAACGTGCGGAGGTATCGGTCCTTTCAACATAAGCGCGGCATTCTAGGGAGGAGCCTTTCGGCTGTCAAAGGAATTCCGCCCATACGCGCCGCCCACTTACAATTGCCGACCCATGCATATAAAGGAAGGACTCATGCGCCATCTGCTGCTTGCCTCCAGCTCCCGCTACCGTCAGCAATTGCTTTCGCGCCTGCAGGTTCCATTCGACAGCTGCTCTCCCGATATCGACGAAACCCCCATGCCAGGAGAAGGTGCGGAGCAACTGGTGCGTCGACTGGCCGAACATAAAGCCCGAGCCCTGGCAACCAGCCACCCGAACCACCTGATCATCGGATCCGACCAAGTGGCCGTGCTGGATCAACAGATTCTCGGCAAGCCAGGCTCGCCAGAGCGCGCAAAGGAGCAATTGCAGGCTGCCAGCGGCAAAAGCGTTCGATTCCTGACCGGCCTGGCCGTGCTCGATAGCGCGACCGGCCGGACCCAGGTGGACTGCGTACCATTCACCGTGCACTTTCGAACGCTGGACGAGGCACTGATCGAACGCTATATCAGCATTGACCAACCCTTCGACTGCGCCGGCAGCTTCAAAGCAGAAGGGCTGGGCATCAGGCTGTTTAGGGCAACGGAAGGAACAGACCCGACCAGCCTGATTGGACTACCACTAATTCGCCTGACGGACATGCTGCTGAACGAGGGGATCGAAATCCCCTGACACTACCTCAGCATTGGCCCCTGCACACCGACCAGCATTGCCAGACGCTCGGCGACGCCCGCCCCGAGCTTCTTGGTGAACCGATCGAGCGGCGATTCCTTGACCGTATAGTCGACCATTTCCGGCTCACCGATCACTTCGCGCGCGACGTGGGCGGTACTTCCCAGTCCATCGACAAGCCCCAGCTCGAGAGCCTGCTCGCCCGACCAGATGAGCCCCGAGAACAGCTCGGGGTGCTCGGCATCCTGAAGCCGCTCACCCCGACCGCGCTTGACGCTATCAATGAACTGCTGGTGAGTAGTGGCCAGCACCTCACGCCAGAACTCGGTCTCCTCGGGATTTTCCGGCTGAAACGGATCCAGGAATGCCTTGTGCTCGCCTGCCGTGTAGACCCGACGCTCGACACCCAGCTTCTGCATGGTATCGACAAAGCCGAAAGTGGCTGCCGTAACGCCGATCGACCCCACCAGACTGGACTTGTCGGCATAGATCTCATCTGCCGCACTGGCGATGTAATAGGCGCCCGAGGCACCCAGATCGGTGATCACAGCATAGACCTTGATGGCCGGGTACTCGCCGCGCAAACGGCGAATCTCATCATAGATGTATCCCGACTGCACCGGACTGCCGCCGGGGCTGTTGATGCGCAGGATCACGCCTTTTGTATTCGCATCTTCAAACGCTGCCTGCAAGGCCCCGACGACGTTGTCGGCACTAGCCGACTCTTCATCAGCAATCATGCCTCGCACATTGATGACCGCGGTGTGACTCTCCCGCACAGCCTTGTCTTTTCCGAACTGCAGTGCAGGCGAAAACAGCGCCAGCGCCCCGAACAAATAGATGAAGGTCAACAGCTTGAAGAATATGCCCCAACGCCGAGCACGCCGCTGCTCCTGAACACCCGCAAGCAGGGTCTTCTCCAGCAACTTCCAACTGTTGCGATCGTCCTTGGACTCATCCACCGGAGCTTTCCATTCATCCGACATACGTATTCACCTCGGAACCAGCCATGGAGCGCAGCCAACTGCCGAGCCCCGAAAAACAATCGATCACCAGGCGCGGCTCGAACTGCTGCAGGACCTGCAGCGGCTGCGCGCCGTAGCCAACCGCAACACTGTCCACCCCAGCGCGACGAGCCATCTGCAGATCGAACACCGAATCCCCGATCATCAGCGCCCGCTCCGGCCGAACACCGCAGTGCGCGAGGATCTCTTGAATCATCAGTGGATCAGGCTTGCTAGCCGTTTCATCCGCGCAACGCGTGATGTCGAATAGATCCTCCCACCCCTGCCCCGCCAGCACACGATCAAGCCCACGGCGTCCCTTGCCGGTCGCAACCGCGAGCAAATAGCCAGCCTCGCGAAACTCCGAAAGTGCCTCGGTGACACCGGGGTACGGCATCGAAGGCTGAGCTTCCAATCCCAAGTAATGGTCGGCGTAGTGCTGACGAAACGCCTCGACCAGCGCCGCATCGGCCTGATTCGGGTACAGCATCTCGATAGCTTCAGGGAGCGCCAGCCCAATGATGCCCTTGACCGCCGCATCGTCGACCTGCGGCAGACCACAGATCCGAGCAGCAAAGTGGATCGATTCGACGATACGCCCGATCGAGTCGATCAGCGTGCCATCCCAGTCGAATATCAGCAGCTGGTAGTTACTCACCAAGTCGCTCCAGCGTTTTCGCCCACATTTCATCCACCGGGGCCTCCAGCGACAGCTCGCCACCATCAGGGAGCGGCACCTTCAAGGCATAGGCGTGCAGAAACAGCCGTTTGCCGCCCAGATCGCGGATCTCACGAGTAAACTCTTCATCGCCGTACTTGCTGTCACCGGCAATGCTGTGACCTGCGTGACGCGCATGGACTCGTATCTGATGGGTACGCCCCGTCACCGGCTTGGCCTCGACCAGAGTGGCAAATTCGCCAAAGCGACGAAGTACGCGAAACAGCGTCAGCGCCTCCTTGCCGTCGTCGGTCACTTCGACCATCCGCTCGCCGGAGCGCAGGGTGTTCTTCAACAGCGGCGCACTGACCTGCTTCTTCGATGTCTCCCAACGCCCGCGTACCAGCGCCATGTAGCGCTTGTCGACACCATCCCCTCGCAGGGCCTGGTGCAGATGGCGAAGCATGCTGCGTTTCTTGGCCACCATAAGCAGGCCGGACGTATCCCGATCCAGACGATGGACCAGTTCGAGCTCCTTGGCGTCAGGACGGAGCTGACGCAAGGCCTCGATCACTCCATAGCTCAGCCCACTGCCACCATGCACGGCGATACCGGCGGGCTTGTTCAGCACGATAAGCGACTTGTCCTCATAGACGATGGCGTTTTCCAGCCGCTCCAGCAGTCCCTGCGCGAGCGGCTCCGGCTCATCGCGCTCCGCCAGCCGCAACGGCGGAACGCGCACGAGATCGCCCGCCTGGAGCTTGTACTCGGGCTTGATCCGCCCCTTATTCACCCGCACCTCGCCTTTACGCAGAATGCGGTAGATCAGCGTTTTGGGGACGCCTCTGAGCTGGGTTCGAAGGAAGTTGTCGATGCGCTGGCCGGCAAGTTCCGGCGCGACCTCGAGTATTTGCACACCGGAGGTCTGGGAGGGGGTATTGGTCATCGCGGCATGATACCAATTTTCATGGAATTGAAGCACTTAAACATTGCTGTTATAGTCGCGAACGCCGCCAAAAGCGGTCAGGTCACAGGATGCCAGCGATATCGCCATCCGTGACCGGCAAACAATGTTCGAGGACGTGAGGCCGTCCGACGGAGCTTCCCTCAAGTAGCGGTGAAGTTGCGAAACAAGCCTTGAAGACATGATGCGTGCCCCTTAGGGGAATCGCGATAATCGACAACCCGCTCCCCGGATTCTGCGAGCGGCACCCGATTTTCAAAGTATGCGTGTTGGGTGGAGATGCACAGCATCGGATTGCGTAGCAAAGGCTTTCACAGACGTTTCATTCCGTCCGCTACCGATGCCTGATTCCTCCTCCCGAACCATTGCTTCTGTTCCGACAGCAAGCAGGAGACGTCGTCGCGACGCCGGCCCATTTGGCCGCACATCGCTGGACACTGGAGTGCCTTACAACCATTCCTGACTCACCTGACACCGACCGCGAGAGTCGTGTGTGCCGAACGCCGTTTCCGGATGCCACGGAAACCGACGGTACTACATGAAAAGAATGCTAATTAACGCAACTCAGCCTGAAGAGTTGCGTGTTGCACTGGTCGACGGCCAACGCCTGTTCGATCTGGACATCGAATCCGGTGCCCGCGAACAGAAAAAAGCCAACATCTACAAGGGCAAGATCACCCGCGTCGAGCCCAGCCTCGAAGCCGCTTTCGTGGACTTTGGTGCAGAGCGCCACGGTTTTCTTCCTCTCAAGGAAATCTCCCGCGAGTACTTCAGCAAGGCACCTGAAGGCCGTGTGAACATCAAGGACGTCCTGCGCGAAGGCCAGGAGGTCATTGTCCAGGTCGAGAAAGAGGAACGCGGCAACAAGGGCGCCGCCCTTACCACCTTCATCAGCCTTGCCGGCCGCTACCTGGTGCTGATGCCGAACAACCCCCGTGCGGGCGGCATTTCGCGCCGCATCGAGGGCGAAGAGCGCAACGAGCTGCGCGAAGCGCTGAATGGCCTCAATGTCCCTGCCGATATGGGCCTCATCGTACGCACCGCCGGCCTGGGTCGCTCCAGCGAAGAGCTGCAATCGGATCTGGACTACCTGCTGCAACTCTGGACCGCGGTCAAGGAGGCGTCCCAAGACCGTGCTGCCCCGTTCCTGATCTATCAGGAATCCAATGTCATCATTCGCGCCATCCGCGACTATCTGCGCCAGGATATCGGCGAAGTGCTGATCGACAGCGTCGAGGCACAGGACGAAGCGCTGAGCTTCATCCAACAGGTGATGCCGCAGTACGCCAGCAAGATCAAGCTCTACGAAGACTCAGTCCCACTGTTCAACCGTTTCCAGATCGAAAGCCAGATCGAAACAGCCTTCCAGCGTGAAGTGAAGCTGCCTTCCGGCGGCTCCATCGTTATCGACCCGACCGAAGCCCTGGTGTCCATCGACATCAACTCGGCGCGAGCCACCAAGGGTGGCGACATCGAAGAAACCGCGCTGCAGACCAATCTGGAAGCGGCCGAGGAAATCGCACGCCAGCTGCGCCTGCGCGACATCGGCGGCCTGATCGTGATCGACTTCATCGACATGAC
The DNA here is from genome assembly GCF_026642215.1 of Stutzerimonas sp. R40042. NCBI lineage: Bacteria > Pseudomonadati > Pseudomonadota > Gammaproteobacteria > Pseudomonadales > Pseudomonadaceae > Stutzerimonas > Stutzerimonas sp. R40042. Next base: position 2,991,844 of record NZ_CP113258.1, read on the forward strand.
GCCGGCCAAGAACCAGCGCGCCGTCGAGGAAAAGATGCGCGAAGCCCTGGAAGCCGACCGTGCACGTATCCAGGTCGGCCGCATCTCGCGCTTCGGCTTGCTGGAAATGTCCCGCCAGCGTCTGCGCCCCTCTCTGGGCGAGACCAGCGGCATTGTCTGCCCGCGTTGCAACGGCCAGGGCATCATCCGCGACGTCGAATCGCTGTCACTGGCAATCCTGCGCCTGATCGAAGAAGAAGCCCTCAAGGATCGCACCGCCGAGGTTCGCGCCCGCGTGCCCTTCCAGGTCGCAGCATTCCTGCTCAATGAAAAGCGCAACGCGATCACCAAGATCGAACTGCGCACCCGCGCACGTATTTTCATCCTGCCGGACGACCATCTGGAGACGCCGCATTTCGAAGTGCAGCGCCTGCGTGACGACAGTCCCGAGATCGTTGCCGGTCAGGCCAGCTACGAGATGAGCCAGAGCGAAGCCGAAGAAGTCCAGCCGGTCAGCTCGACTCGCACCCTGGTTCGCCAGGAGGCCGCGGTCAAGACCGCACCGCAGCGCAGCGCCCCCGCCAGTGCCGCTCAGGCACCTGCCGAAGCACCCGTGGCCACGCCTGCACAAGAGCCGAGTCTGTTCAAGGGCCTGATCAAATCGCTGGTCGGCCTGTTCGCAGGCAAGGCCGAGGAGCCACAGGCCGCTGCGCAAGTGGAGAAGAAGCCGGCATCCGCCCGCCCGCAGCGTAACGACGAGCGCCGTAGCGGTCGCCAGCAGAACCGCCGGCGCGACTCGCGTGGCGGACGTGATGACGAGCGCAAATCGCGTGAAGAACGCCAGCCGCGCGAAGAGCGCCAATCCCGCGAGGAACGCCAGCCTCGTGAAGAGCGGCAAGAGCGCCAGCCGCGTCCACCTCGCGAGGAGCGCAAGCCCCGCGAGCAGGCAGAGGCCGGCGAGGCCCAGCCACGTCGCGAACGTGCCCCGCGTGAAGAACGCAAGCCCCGTGAAGAACGCAAGCGTGAGCTGCGCGCACCGATCGACGAGGCGCCGGCAGTAGCGCAGGAAGAGCAGGCCGAGCGCCAGCCTCGCCCCCCGCGTGAAGAGCGCAAACCGCGTGCCGAACAGCCGGCCGCCGCTGCGGATGAGCTGCTGCAGCAGGCCGTCGAAGCGGGCGAAACCGAAGACGCTCAGGAAGCCAATGAAGGCGCCGAAGGCAACGAGAGCGAGCGCCCACGTCGTCGCTCCCGTGGTCAGCGCCGTCGCAGCAACCGCCGTGAACGCCAGCGCGATGCCAACGGCAATGAGATCGAGGAAGTCGATGAGCGCAATGCCCCGGTGAAAACCGAAGAAATCGCCATCGCTGCAACTGCTGCCGCTCTGGCCGCCAACACCGCCGATACCGAGACTGCGCCGCAGGCAACGCTGGCCGAAGACGCAGTGATCCAGACCAGCAGCGAAGGCGTCGCGACGATCGTCGAGCACGCACCGGCCACCGAGGCCCCTGTTACCCAGGAAATGGACGAGCGCAAGGTTCTTGAGGAGCCGACCGCACCTGAGGCCACGGTCGAGGCTCCGGTACAACCGGCTGAAGAAGCGCCGAAAGAGGTAGCGCAGCCCGCTCAGCAGGCAGCGGCTCCGCAGCCTGCGCCCGAGCCGGTGGTCGAGAAGACCGAAGCGGCACCAGTTGCCACCCCGGCGTTGACGCCGAGTGGTCGCGCGCCCAACGATCCGCGTGAGGTCCGTCGCCGTCAGCGTGAAGCCGAGCGCCTGGCCAAGGAAGCGGCTGAAGCCGAAGCCAAGGCCGCTGCGGAACAACCGCTCGCTAGCCCGGAAATCGTCGCCAGTGAACCTGTCGTCGAAGCCCAGCCGGAACAGCCAGCCGCTGAGCAGGTAGCCGACGTCCAGCCCGAGCAGACGGTAGAGCCGGTGCTTGCCGAGGAACAGCCTGCGGCTGAAGAAAAGCCGATCGAACCGACCACCGAGCAGGCACCAGCCGCCGATGCAAGCGAGCGTGATCCGCTGGCATCGCTGACCGACGAGACGCCTCAGCCTGCTACCGATGAATCGGAGCAGCCTGCTCAAGGAACCGAGCCGGACAGTCGTGAGAAGCCGAAAGGCTAAAACGACACTGCTGTTGAAAGGGGATGCTTCGGCATCCCTTTTTTATTTCTGTTGTCCCGTCCTGAACAAGGTCTACACCTCGCTCGAGCACAGCGGAACGGGCGAACGGAACAGCACATACAAAAACGCCCAATGCATCGCATCGGGCGTCAGGTACGGGGATGTCATTGGAACCAGGCTGCCGCCCAGGCCATCGAACGACCATCAGAGCACGTTCGGCTCGATCTCCAGGGTGACACCGAAGCGCTCGAGCAGGTCGGCCTGAATTCGTCGTGCCAGGTTCAGCAGCTGCTCGCCGGTGGCCTGCCCATGGTTCACCAGCACCAGCGCCTGCAGCCGATGCACACCGGCGTCGCCATCACGAAACCCCTTCCAGCCCGCCCTTTCGATCAGCCAGCCGGCCGCCAGCTTCACCAGGCCGTCATCCTGTGGATAAGCCACCAGATCGGGATACGCCTCGCGAAGTGCCTGCGCCGTCTCGGCGGACACCAGCGGGTTCTTGAAGAAGCTCCCGGCATTGCCCAGCTCTCGTGGGTCCGGCAGCTTTTCACTGCGAATGGCGCAGACCGCACGACTCACATCCATTGCCGTAGGCTCGACGATCCCCTGCTCCGCCAGCCGCTGGCGGATCGGGCCGTACTCGAGATGCAAGGAGGCCTGGCGGCGCAGAGCGAAACGCACCCGCAGGATCAGATAGCGCCCCGGCCGCTGCTTGAAAACGCTGTCGCGATAGGCAAATGCGCAATCGTCCAGAGCGAATTCGCAAAGAGCCCCGGTTTCGATATCCAGTGCCGTGAGACCGGAGAATACATCCTTGATCTCGACCCCATAGGCGCCGATGTTCTGAATCGGTGAAGCACCCACGGTCCCGGGGATCAGGCTCAGGTTTTCCAGCCCGATCAGGCCCTGCTCCAGACTCCAGAGCACGAAGGGATGCCAGGGCTCCCCTGCCTCCACCTCGACGATCACCTGACCGGCCGACTCGTCGATGATCCGCTTGCCTCGACTGGCCATGTGCAGCACCAGGGCCGGCACATCACGAGTCAGCAGCAGGTTGCTTCCGCCACCGAGCGGCAGAAGCGGCACCTTGAGCTGGCGTGCACGGCCGATCGCCTCATGCACATCGGCATCACTGTGGGCCTCAGCGAAGTACCGGGCACGCTGGTCGACGGCAAAGGTGTTGAACGGCTTGAGGGAACGGTTTGCTTCTATGGTGAGGCTCACAGTCGCCCCTTTATCTCGGCGAGCAGCGCATCACTGGCCTCTTCGATGAGATTCAGCACGTTGTCGAAGCCGTCTGCTTCGCCATAGTAAGGGTCGGGCACTACGTCGCAGCCAAGCCCGTAGCGACGCAGCAGCAGGTCGACTTCCGCCTTGGCTGCATGCTTCGGGCGCAGAGCCTGCAGCCGTGCCAGATTGTCGTGATCCATTGCCAGGATGAGATCGAAGCGCTGGAAGTCCGCAATGGAAACCTGCCGAGCGCGCAAGGCGTCGAGCGTGTAACCACGCCGTCTCGCCGCCTCGCACGCGCGCTGGTCTGGCGCCTTGCCGACATGCCAGTCGCCGGTCCCGGCCGAATCGATCTCGACTCGCGCGCCAAGGCCGGCCTGCTCGATCCGTTGGCGGAACACACCCTCGGCCGTGGGCGAACGGCAGATATTGCCCATGCAGACGAACAGCACCTTCATGTCAGCCACCCAGCAAACGGCGAACCCGATCCAGGTCCTCAGCGGTGTCGACTCCGGCGGGGGGAGCTTCGACGGCATCGGCGACATGGATGCGCCGCCCATGCCAGAGCGCACGCAGCTGCTCCAGACACTCCGTATCCTCCAGCCAGCACGGGCCCCAGGACACGAAGTCGGCCAGGAAGCCGGCGCGATAGGCATAGATGCCGATGTGCCGCCGGTAAGGGACTGCGGGCGGTAGCTGGCTGCGGTCCACGGCAAAGCTGTCACGCGCCCAGGGCAGCGGCGCGCGGCTGAAGGTCAGCGCCAGGCCGTTGATATCAGAGAGCACCTTGACCACGTTGGGATTGAACAGCGCCTGCACATCTGCCAGCGGTTCGGCCAGCGTAGCGATGGCCGCCTCCGGATGCTCTGCAAGGTTGGCGGCGACCTGATCGATCACCGCTGGCGGGATCATCGGCTCGTCGCCCTGCACGTTGACCACGATGGCATCGCCAGGCAGCCCGAGCTGCTCGGCCACCTCGGCCAAACGATCGGTGCCGGAGTTATGCTCGGCGCGGGTCAGCACGACCTCTGCGCCAAACGCTGTGCAGGCATCGACGATGCGCTGATCATCGGTGGCAATCACTACACGCTGAGCCGCGCTCTTGCTCGCCTGCTCCCAGACGTGCCGGATCATCGGCTTGCCGGCGATGTCCTGCAGCGGCTTGCCGGGCAATCGGGTCGATGCGTAGCGGGCCGGAATGACGACGGTATAGGCGGTGCTCATTTGTCCAGACGCTCATCCACATCCAGGGTGCGAGCTTCGCTCTCGAGCATCACCGGGATGCCGTCACGCACGGGAAAGGCCAGGCCATCGGCCTTGCAGATCAGTTCCGACTTGTCCTCGGCGAGCTTCAACGCCCCCTTGCATAGTGGGCAGGCCAGAATGTCGAGCAGTTTGGTATCCATGCGCAGTCCTTGGAAGCGCTCGACCGCGGCGGCAGGTCGAACGGCTTAAGAGAGATCGGGCAGCAAACGCGCCAGCTGATCGTCGAACCAGGTAACGAACGCCGTGGAGGGCACGGCCTGCACCTGCAGATACGACCAACCCGGGGGTGCGAACGCCCGGCATTTCACCGCGTCCTTCTCGGTCATCACCAGTGGCAGCTCGGGGCTGAACTTCAGCTGCTCCGGGCTATAATCGGCGTGATCGGCGAAGGCGTGCGGAATCGGTCGCCAGTGTAGCGTCTCGAGCGTGTCGAAGAAACGCTGCGGGTTGCCGATACCCGCCACCGCATGCAACTGCTGGCCGGCCGGGTAGTGATCCAGCGGCCAACGTCGACCGGTACTCAGCTCGACCAGGCCAACCGGCTGAAGGCTGAACGCATACCCGTCGACGGTATCGGCGGCGGCGCCGTTGAACAGTACGGCATCCACCTCGTCAAGCCGCTCAGGCGGCTCACGCAGGGGACCGGCCGGTAGGCAGCGCCCGTTACCCAGCCCACGCGCGGCATCGATCAGCACCAGTTCGAGATCGCGCGCCAGCCGGTAGTGCTGCAAGCCGTCGTCGGAGAGGATCAGATCGAGCGGCTCCTGCTCCAGCAAAGCGCGGACGGCGCGCGCGCGATCAGGATCGATCATCAACGGAACCCCCGTACGCTGAACGATCAGCAGAGGCTCATCGCCGCAATGTTGTGCCGGGTGCTCGGCGCGAACCCGCCACGGCAGCTCCGGCGGCTTGGCACCGTAGCCGCGGCTAACGACGCCGACACGCAGCCCGCGACGTTGACAGTGTTCGATCAACCAGAGGATCAGCGGCGTCTTGCCGGTTCCGCCGACGGTGATATTGCCTACGACGACAACCGGAACAGGAGCGCGATAGGCGGTGTTCGGATCTTCGAGGAAACGCCGGCGCCTGGCTCCGACCACGCGCCGGTACAGCAGCTCCAGGGGCGCCAGCAAACGCAATGCCGGATGCCCCTGATACCAGGCACGTTGCAGCCGCTCGGCAAAGGACATCAGGGCGACGCCTGCGCCTCGACCGTGGTGATCCGCAGCTGGCCGAAGCCAAGCTTGCCAGCGGCATCCATCGCGGTGATGACAGCCTGATGCGGCGTCTTGCCGTCGGCGCTTATGATTATCGGCAACCGGTTGTCGCCGCCGGACTCCTTGCTCAGCGCAGCCATCAGCGAGTTCAGGTCGCTCTTGAGCAGCGCCTTGCCGTTGAGCGAATAATTGCCAGCCACATCGATCAGCACCTCCAGCTGGCGGACCTCAGCATCCTGCGGTGGTGTGCCGCTGGCCGCTTCCGGCAGATCGACCTTGAGCTGCGTTTCACGGGTAAAGGTGGTGGTGACCACGAAGAACAGCAGCAGGATGAACACCACATCGATCAGTGGTGCCAGCCCGATCTCCACGTTCTCCCGGGGTTTGCGACGGAATTTCACGCCTTGTCCTCACCCAGATCGACATCGCGGTCGCCCTGCACCACTTCCACCAGCTTGATCGCCTCCTGTTCCATGCCCACCACCAGTTCATCGACGCGGCGCTGCAGGAAGCGATGGAAGAACAGCGCAGGGATACCGACCATCAGGCCCGCAGCGGTGGTGATCAGGGCCTTGGCGATACCGCCCGCAAGCAGTGGCGCATTGGCCATGCCCGAGCCCATGAAGGCGCTGAAGATCTCGATCATGCCCAGCACGGTCCCGAGCAGACCAAGCAACGGCGCGATACCCGCAATGGTGCCCAGGGCATTGAGGTAGCGTTCCAGATCGTGGACGACACGGGCGGCGGCCTCCTCGATGCATTCCTTCATGATCTCGCGGCCACGCTTGGAATTGCTCAGGCCGGCGGCGAGGATCTCACCGAGCGGGGAGTCGGCACGCAGCTCCTTGAGTTTCTGGTTGCTGAGCTTCTTCTCCTTGATCCACTTCCATACCTGGCCCAGTAGATGCGGAGGCGTGACACGGCTGGGACGCAGCGTCCAGAGACGTTCAGCAACGATACCGGCGGCTGCGATGGAACACAGGATGATTGGCAGCATTATCCAGCCGCCTGCTTTGACCAGCTCCCACACGAGATGAATCCCCCTCGAAAAAGTGGCGCCACTCTAGCATAGGGTCGCTGGGTCGCCGACGGCCGCCGTTCTCATTTTTCCCGCCAGAATCGTCGCTGCGAGCGTTGCAGCTCCGGCGGCGAAAAACCGCCCAGATCGATCCGGATGGCGCCATGCAACGCGGTGTCGTAGGCCTTGATATCGAACGCCTCGAGCCGCGCGGTCACGCTCGGGTGCGGGTGGCCGAACGGATTGTGCAGACTTCGCGAGATCAGCGCGGCTTGCGCGGCCACGCCATGCAGAAACGGCTCCGACGAGGAGCTGCGGCTGCCGTGATGGGGCAGCAGCAGCCAGTGCGATGACATCTGCTGCTCACTTGCCAGCCAAGCCTGCTCGGCGGGCTGGTCGATGTCACCGGTGAGCAGGATTCGCTCACCGTTGGCCTCGATCTGCAGCACGCAGGACTGCTGGTTGCTGTCCTGCGCCGCCTGCCATTGCCACACACTGAAGTGCACATCGTTCCACTGCCAGCTGCTACCGCTTTCGCAACGTTCGGCGCCCAGATCCGGCGCGTGGCGAGACGGCTCGCCACTGACCACCCGCTCGACCCGGAGTAGCCGCTGGACCGCCTCCGCACCGCCCGAATGATCATTATCGGCATGGCTAAGCAACAGCAGGTCCAACCGGCTCGCGCCAAGGGTGCGGAGCGATGGGACCACCACCCGCTCGCCCGTATCGAAGTCGCCCTGCTTCGGCCCGGCATCGTAGAGCAGTGCATGCTCGCGGGTGCGTACAAGCACCGCCAGGCCCTGCCCTACATCCAATACCCAGACCTGCGCCCGGCCGTCTGGCACCTCCACACGAGGCGGGAAAACCAGCGGCAATAGCAGCAGCAAACCCAGCGAACGCAGCGGAATACCCGCTGGCAGCAACAGCAACAGGACGCCCACCCCGATTAACGCCAGCGCCCAGACGGGCAGGCCGACCGCAATCCAGGCGGGTTGCCAATTGGCTATCGCCGCCAGGACGTCGAACAGCAATGCCAGCGAATAGCCGACCACTGACAGCAGCGCTTCGCCAACCCCGGCCAGGGGCAGCAGCAGCGTACCAAGCAACGCGAAGGGCACGGTGAGACTCACCCAGGGTACGGCAAGCAGATTGGCCAGCGGCCCGCTCGCGCTTATCGGCAGCCCCAGGGCGAGCAACAGCGGAAGCAGGCCGAGGGTCGCCGCCCACTGCGCCCGAGTCAGGGCCTTCCACCAGCGCCATGAGCCGAGCCGCCCCGAGAACGCCAATGCCAGAACCGCCACCGCTCCAAACGACAGCCAGAACCCGGGCTGCAGTGTGACCAGGGGATCGATCAGCAGGACGCCATCGAGCGCCAGCAGCAGCGGCAACCAGACGCCCAGATGGCGAAAGCGCAACCGCCAGACAAGCACCACCGTCACCATCAGGCAGGCACGACGCACCGGCACCTCGAAACCGGCCAGCCAGCCATAGGCCAGCGCACCGCTTAACGCCAGCCCGCACGCCAAGGGCAGCCAGGGCAACCACCGCGGCCACACGCCCAGGCGAGCCAGCAACGCGACCAGACCATAGAGCAGCGCCGCCAACATGCCGATGTGCTGCCCGGAGATGACCATCAGGTGGACGGTGCCGGTATCCTGCAGCACCTGCCAGTCGCCGCGGCTCAAACCGGAATCGTCACCCACCACCAGTGCCGCGATGGCGCCCTGCCGATCGGATGCCGGAACGGCCATGAGCCGCGCCCGAAGCCGATCGCGCCATCCGTCGCTTGCCCTCGACGCCGTCAGGCGCTCACCCGCCTTGATCGTGCCGGTGGCGCCGATACGTCGCGCCAGCAACCAGGCTTCGTAGTCGAAGGAATGCGGGTTGACCATGCCATGTGGCCGTTTCAGTCGCGCCGCCAGCCGCCAGCGCTCGCCGGCTTGTAGCAGCGGACCGTCATACCAGGACAGCCGCACCTTCGATGGCAACCCGGCATGGCGCGATTGGATGTCGTCGAGCTCGAAGCGCACCACATTGCCGATACGGCTGGGCAACCCCACTACCCGCCCCTCGATCCAGAACGTGCGACCGTCCATGGACGCTGGCAACCGGTCGTCGATGGCGCTCTGGCTCTGGTAGCAGGCCCAGCTCAAGCCCAGCAGAAACAGGCCTGGCGCCACCCAGCGGACGCGCAGCAGCAGCAACAGTCCGACAGCAGCCAGCGCCGCACAGAACCACTGCGCGGGCAAGGCTGGAAGGAAGCGTGGCAGGACCAGGCCCGCGGCGAGCGCAAGCATCCATGTGCGCATTTTTTCAGACTCCAGAAATCCTTTCCGGACCGTTATCGAAGCGGGGCAATCTGTCGCAGGCGCAGATGTAATGTCACAAAACTACTGTCAGCGTCGCACCGCGATTCAAGGCATAATCGCCGGGCTGCTGCCTTCAGAGAACCTTCATGCCGCGTCGTTTTTTCAAACGCTACATGCCGCACCCCGATCGCATCAAGACTAACAAGTCTCTGCGTTTTCTCGGCGCGCTGATTCACGATCCCAATCTCTGGCATCTCAATCGACACTCGGTATCCCGCGCGATGGCGATCGGCGTGTTCTGGGCCATGATCCCGATGCCGATGCAGATGCTTGCAGCGGCCGTCTGCGCCCTGCCCTCCAGAGCCAATCTGCCGATTGCAGTGGGACTGGTCTGGCTGACCAACCCGCTGACAATGCCGCCGGTCTTCTATTGCAACTACAAGATCGGCACCTGGCTGCTGGACACTCCGGCCTCCAGCATGCCGGCCGAACTGAGCCTGGCCTGGGTGCGCTACATGCTGCAGCACAACTGGCAACCGCTGTACCTGGGTTCCCTGGTCAGCGGGCTGGTGCTGGCCGTGCTCGGCTATGTATTGACTCAGGCCTACTGGCGCTGGTGGGTCGGCCGCAGCTGGCGGCGGCGGCAGAACGGCCGTCGTTGACGGCCGAGCCGGTCATTCGTAGCGTAGGGCCTCGGCAGGCTGGGTCTGCGCGGCGCGCCAGGCCGGGTAGATCGTGGCGAGGAAACTCAGGGTAAGTGCCGCGACCGACACCAGCACCACGTCATCCAGACGCAGCTCCGAAGGCAGTGTGCTGATGAAATAGACGTCAGAGCTGAAGATGTGCTGGCCGGAGACCCTTTCCAGCCAGGCTACCAGCTCGCTGACGTTCAGCGCGCCGAGCACGCCGAGGATCACGCCGATCACGGTGCCGCTGAAGCCAATGATGCTGCCCTGAACCATGAAGATCGCCATGACCTGCCGCGGCGTCGCCCCCAGGGTCCGCAGGATGGCGATGTCGGCACGCTTGTCGGCGACCACCATGATGAGGGTGGCGATGATGTTGAACGCCGCCACCGCGACGATCAGCATCAACAACAGGCCGATCATGGTCTTTTCCATCTTCATCGCGCTGAACAGACTACCCTGGGTGTAGGACCAGTCCTCCACGCGGTAGCCTTCGCCCAGCGTGGCCTGTACCTGTGCCGCCACCTCCGGCGCACGGTAGAGGTCGTCAAGCTTGAGTCGCACGCCCTGAACCTGTTGCGGCGTCCAGCGATGGATCTGCGCGGCGTCGGCGCGATGGATCATCCCCAGACTGCCGTCCAGATCGGCGCCCACCTTGAACACCCCGACCACGTTCAGCCGCTGCATGCGCGGCGTGACGCCACCGGGGGACGAACTGACCTCTGGGACGATCAATGTCAGCTTGTCGCCCAGCTTCAGCCCGAATCTCCGCGCGGTCATCAGGCCGACAATCACGCCAAATTCTCCAGGTTTGAGTGCCTCCAGGCTACCGCCGACCAGACGCTCGCCAACGATGGATACCTGCGCCTCGGCCTGTGGATCGATGCCGCTGATCTGGATCGGTTGCATGCTGCCCTTGAACGACAGCATGCCTTCGAGCTGCGTCACCGGCGCCATGCCGACGATCTGCGGGTGTGTCGACAGACGCGCGGCAACCGCCTGCCAGTCATCCAGCGGCTGCTCGCCGATGACCGTCGCATGCGGCACCATGCCGAGAATCCGCGCGCTCATTTCACGCTGGAAGCCGTTCATCACCGAAAGGACGATGATCATCGCCAGCACGCCCAGCGCCAGGCCGATCAGCGAGGTCAGGGAAATGAACGAGATGAAATGGTTGCGCCGCTTGGCACGGGTGTAGCGGCTGCCGATGAAAACGCTGACGGGCCTGAACATCATTCGACCACCAGGCGCCCATCTTCCAGCCGCAGCACCTGATCCATCTGGGCGGCGAGCTGGCGGTCGTGAGTGACTACCAGGAAGGCGGTATGCAGCGAGGTGCTGAGTTCGAGCATCAGATCCTGAATGCCCTGCGCGGTGTGATGATCGAGGTTGCCGGTTGGCTCATCGAGCAGTACCAGCGCAGGCTCGTTGACCAGTGCCCGTGCGATGGCCACGCGCTGACGCTCACCGCCGGACAGCTCCGCAGGCTTGTGTTCCAGGCGATGGCCAAGGCCGACCCGCTGCAGCAGAGCGGAAGCTCGCTGACGCGCCTCCGGAATCGGAGTGCGTCCGATCAGCAGCGGCATGCAGACGTTTTCCAGCGCGGTGAACTCGGCAAGCAGGTGATGGAACTGATAGACGAAGCCCAGAGCCCGGTTGCGCAGCAGCCCACGGTCCTTCTCGTTGAGCGCCGACAACTCCTCACCGGCCAGCCAGACGCTGCCTTCGCTCGGCGTATCGAGCCCACCGAGTAGGTTCAGCAGCGTGCTCTTGCCCGAGCCGGAGCTGCCGACGATGGCCACGCGCTGACCGGGGAACAATTCCAGCTGGAGCCCGGACAGGACCTCCACCGATTCGGGGCCCTGCTCGTAGCGCTTGCCCAGGTTGCGGCAACTCAGCACCGCCTGCTTTTGCTCGTTCATTACCCGCTCACTCATAACGTAGCGCCTCTGCCGGCTGGGTGCGTGCGGCACGCCAAGCCGGATACAGGGTCGCGAGGAAACTCAGGATCAACGCGGCGACGCAGACCTGGATCACATCAGCTGCCATCAGCTGGGACGGCAGGTAGTCGATGAAATACACGTCGGCACTCAGGAACTTGTGCCCGATCAGCCGCTCCAGCGCGGCGATCCAGCTGCTGACATTGACGGCGGCGAACATACCGAGCAATGCGCCGACCAAGGTGCCGACCACGCCGATCACGGTGCCCTGGACCATGAAAATCGCCATGATCTGCTTCGGCGTAGCGCCCAGCGTGCGCAGGATGGCGATGTCGCCGCGCTTGTCGGTCACCACCATCACCAGCGTGGAGATGATGTTGAAGGCCGCGACCGCGACGATCAGCAGCAACAGCAGCCCGATCATCGCCTTCTCCATGCGGATCGCCTGATAGAGGTTGCCGTGGGTGCGGGTCCAGTCGCGGGAATAGAAGTCGTCGCCCAGCTGACCGGCCAGCTCCCAAGCGATACGCGGCGCCTGGAACAGATCGGCGAAACGCAGACGCAGCCCCTGCACTTGATCCGGCTGCCAGCGTTGCAAGCGCGCCATGTCGGCAATGTTGGCCAGCGCGACGTAACCGTCGATCTCGCCAGCACCGACATGAAAGATTCCGGTCACGGTGAAACGCTTCATGCGCGGGAACATCCCCGCTGGAGTCACGGTGACCTCGGGCGCCACGAAGGTGATCTTGTCGCCGACGCCGACGCCGAGTTTGGCAGCCGCCTTGTCACCGATGACGATGCCGAACTCGCCGGCCTTGAGATCATCCAGCGAGCCCTTGCGGAAGAACTGATCGATGATCGAAACCTGGCGCTCCGCCTGAGGCTCCACCGCATTGATCAGGATCTTGGTCACCTGGCCCTGATGGGTCAGCAGCCCCTGGCTCTGGATGAACGGCGCAGAGGCCAACACCTGCGCGTGCTGCTCGACGCGCGAGCCCAGCGCCTGCCAATCGTTGATCGGCGTCGGGCTTTCGATGGTCGCGTGGGGCACCATGCCCAGCACGCGGGTGCGCATTTCATGATCGAAGCCATTCATCACCGACAGCACGACGATCATCACCAGCACGCCAAGCGCGAGCCCAATCATGGAAGTCAGGGAGATGAAGGAGACGAAGAGACTGCGACGTCTGGCGCGTGTGTAGCGCGCCCCGATGTACACGGACAGCGGTCTGAACATAGATCGACGGGTTCGCTGGCGGGGAAAAACAACATGCAGCTGACGCCACCGCGGGGCCTGATACACTCTGGCCATCAACGCTACCCGGGTATCGCCATGCCGACACAAGACACTGAAGAACGCCGCGAATACTACCGTATCGAGGATCGCGTGGCACTGGAAATCATCCCGGCGAGCCAGGACCACCCCGCCGCCAGCGAGCCTCTGCCCGCGCTGTTCAACCTGCTTGGCGAGCTTCATCAGCTGGACTTCGAAGCGCAGCATTTGTTACGCCAGATTGCCGAGAGCAACCGCACGCTGGCCAACTATCTCAAGGTACAGAACAAGCGAATCGAACTGCTGGGACAGGCATTGGCGCAGGATCTGCTGAAGGATCAGAGCGCGCCGCAACCGGTTGTGCTTTCCGAAGGCGGCATCAGCTTTGCCAGCGAACAGCCGTTGACCGAAGGCGAGCTCGTCACGCTGAAGCTGGTCCTGTTGCCGCAAGGGCTTGGCCTGTTGTTACCGGCGCGGGTCATCTACTGCACCGCAATGGAGGACGGACGCTACGACATCGGCACCGAGTTCGAAGCGTTGACTGATGCACAGCGACAACTGCTTGCACGGCATATCCTGCAGAAACAGGCGTTGGAAAGGCGCCTGGCCCTGGAAAACCTGCAAGGAGAATGACCGATGCGCCGCCTGGCAACCCTGCTGTTCACGCTGACATTCAGCCCGTCACTGTTCGCCGACGAGATTCGCATACCCGTCGGTCAGCAAGGCCAGTCCGAGATGGCGCTGCCCGCCCGTGGTGACACCAAGATCAAGGTCCTGGACCGTTTCGGGCTCGCCGATGAAGAGCATCCCGCCGTTGGCCAGCCGCCGATCACCCGCTGGGATTATCGGGAATTCTCCGTATATTTCGAACGCGACCGAGTCATCAACAGCGTCCGCCACCACCAGCGCGCTCAACCACCCGTGAAGGAAGATCAACAACCGTGACACTCATCTACGGCCACCGCGGCGCCAAGGGCGAAGCTCCGGAGAACACCCTGGCGAGCTTCGAGCAATGCCTGCAGCATGGCGTACGCCGCTGCGAGCTGGACCTGCACCTATCCCGCGATGGCGAGTTGATGGTCATCCATGATCCGACGCTCAAGCGCACCACCGGTCGTCGAGGCAAGGTTGCCCAGCACGATGCAGAAGAGCTGGTGAAGTACGACGCCCGCCAGGGTGGCTCGGGCTGGAAGACACCCTGCCCCATCCCGCGCCTCAGTGAACTGTTCGAGAAGTGCGACTTCGAGCACTGGCAACTGGAAGTCAAGAGTGCTTCGCGCGATCGTGCAGCGCGCACGGTGCTGGCAATCAAGGCGCTGGCCGAGCGTTATCAGCTCAAGGAACGAATCACCGTCACCTCCAGCTCGCGGGAGGTTCTGCGGGCTCTGAATCGGCTGGCGCCGGAAATCTCGCGTGGCCTGGTAGCCGAATACAACTGGCTCGACCCGCTCAAGGTGGCCCGTCAGTACGGTTGCGATGTGCTGGCGTTGAAATGGACGCTGTGCACCCCGGAGCGCCTGGAGAAGGCAAAAAAACAGGGGCTGCATGTTTCGGTGTGGACCGTGAACGAGCCGGCGCTGATGCGGCGCCTGGCGGACTTCGGCGTGGACAGCCTGATCACCGATTATCCGGGCATCGCCGTCAGCACACTGGCTCAGGGCTGACCGACAAGCCTTGCACCCATGCTGCGATTCGACAGCGCTGGCGCTGCCGAACCGTCTCACCTGATCAGAAGCTCTCCCGGTTCGGCCAGTGCCAATCCCGGGAGTCCCAACCCTCTCCAGCCGGCTCAGGCCGCCGGCCGGAGCCGCTCAAAAAAGCCGGTTGAGCCCGTCGAACGCTGCCACCCGATAGGCTTCCGCCATGGTCGGGTAGTTGAAGGTGGTGTTGACGAAGTACTTGATGCTGTTCGCCGGCCCCTTCTGGTTCATGATCGCCTGGCCAATGTGGACGATCTCGGAGGCCTGATAACCGAAGCAGTGCACACCGAGCACCTCCAGGGTTTCGCGATGGAACAGGATCTTCAGCATGCCCACCGGCTCGAAGGAAATCTGCGCCCGCGCCATGCTCTTGAAGAACGCCTTGCCCACTTCATAGGGAATCTTCGCCTGGGTCAGTTCGCGCTCGTTCTTGCCGATCGAGCTGATCTCCGGAATGGTGTAGATGCCCGTCGGCACGTCATCGACGAAACGCCAGGAGTCATTCTCGACGATGCTGCCCGCAGCCGAGCGACCCTGATCATAGGCGGCGCTGGCCAGCGATGGCCAGCCGATCACGTCACCGGCCGCGTAGATGTTGCCGATCTCGGTGCGGTAGTGCTCATCGACCTGCACCTGACCACGGCTGTTGGCCTTGAGGCCGATGTTCTCCAAGCCGAGCTTGTCGGTATTGCCGGTACGGCCGTTGCTCCAGAGGAATGCGTCGGCCTTGATCTTCTTGCCGGACTTGAGGTGCAGGATCACGCCGTTTTCCAATCCTTCGACCCGCTCGTACTCTTCGTTATGACGAATCAGCACGTTGTTGTTGCGCAGGTGATAGCTCAACGCATCGGAAATCTCGTCGTCGAGGAAGCTGAGCAGTTGCTCTCGGTTGTCGATCAGGTCGACCAACACGCCCAACCCGCTGAAGATCGAAGCGTACTCGCAGCCGATGACGCCGGCTCCGTAGATGATCATCCGACGCGGCGTGTGGCTCAGGGTCAAGATGGTATCGCTGTCGTAAATGCGCGGGTGGTTGAAGTCGATATCGGCCGGCCGATAAGGACGGGAGCCGGTGGCGATGACGAACTGGCTGGCAACCAGCTTTTCCACCATGCCGTTAAGGCAGACCACTTCAACGCTCTGCTCGTCGGAGAAGCTGGCGGTACCGAAAAAGGTGTCGATGCGGTTGCGGGCGTAATAGCTGGTACGGGAGGTGACCTGCTTGCTGATGACTTTCTCGGCGCTTTTCAGCACGTCGGGAAAGGAGAACCAGCGCGGCTCACCGATCTGGCGGAACAGCGGATTGGTGTTGTACTGCATGATCTGCCGCACCGAATGACGCAGCGCCTTGGACGGGATGGTCCCCAGATGCGTGCAGTTACCTCCTACGAGCGGACGATTGTCAACCACGGCGACCTTGCGCCCCGCCTTCACGGCGTTGATGGCCGCGCCCTCCCCGGCGGGACCGGAACCCAGTACAACCAAATCGTAGTTATAGACCGCCATATACACTCCTGAAAACGCAGCGGAAGACGCCGCCGCTGTCAACGAATTCGCCGATGTCCAAGGACGCGAACCAGCATTGCCCGCACGCCTTCTCAGCGGGACCGACCAGGCATCTCCGCTCACGGCTGCCTGGGCGCACGAAGGGTTACATCAACGCCTGGTCGCGTCGTAGGCGAGATCGGTATTGCCCGCGTTCTTCGCCTCGTTCACTTCTTCGCATTTCTCACGGCTACCGCCACAGATGGAGCATTCCTTCTCGATGCCCAGATTGGCGATGCCCCCACAGGAGCCCGCGATGGGCTTGCGCCCCATGATCACGCCGATGGCCATACCGAGCACCACAAGCAGCATCACCAGAAAAACCAGTAACCAAGTCATTGCTCTACTCCCGCACCAGACAGCTCGTCGAAAGCCTTGGTGCTCGTTGTTGCGAAGCCTTGTCCCTCGCGCACGACGAAGAACGCAGCAATCGCATTACGCTCAGCCAGTGCCAGCCCCCGCTCGGGGCCCAGCACCATCAACGCGGTAGACAACCCGTCAGCGCGCAAAGTCGATTTATCGATGACCGTCACCGCCGCCAGGTGATGCTCGATCGGTCTGCCGCTTTTCGGGTCCAGGGTATGTGAATAACGCCGACCGTCCTGCTCGAAGTAGTTTCGATAGTCGCCGGAGGTGGATACGCCCAGACCATCGAGTTCGACGATCTTTTGCGCAACCCGCTGATCATCCCTGGGCGCTTCAATGGCTATGCGCCACGGTGCACCATCAGGCTTGCGGCCCTCAGCCTTGAGCTCCCCGGTGATTTCCACCAGGTAACTCTGGACGCCCAGCGCCTTCAAACGATCGACAACGCGATCGACGGCATAACCGGCAGCGATGCTGTTGAAGTCCAGCTGTACCGCCACCGCCTTGCACAACTGATCGCCATCGATGCGCAGATGCCGATGGCCGGTCAACGCCCGTGCGGCCTCAATATCTTCCGCCGACGGAACCTGTGTGGCGCGACCTTGCGGTCCAAAGCCCCACAGGTTGAGCAGAGGCTCGAGTGTAAGATCGAATGCGCCATCGCTGTCGGCCGATAGCTGATCGCCCGCTGCGACTAATTCGCGCACCATATCCGGCATCGGCTCACAACTACCGCCCGGCAGGGCATTGAAGCGCTCGACGTCGGAATCGCTGCGATAGGTGGAAAGCTGCTTGTCGAGGTCGGCGAGGATGGCCTCGACCTCACCCTGCAGCACGTCCTTGGCCGGAACATCGCCACTGCGCACGTACTTGATCGTATAGGTACTGCCCATGGTCGGACCGGTGAAGGCTTCGACCTTGTCCTGAAACAGACAGCCCGTCAGGGCTGTCGCGAAAGCGACAGCGATGACGGGCTGGAGAGACGCGACAGCAGTGGACCAGAGTGAAGCTCGGATCATGCTAGCCGCCGAAGTCGTCGAGCAGGATGTTCTCCGGCTCCACACCCAGGTCGGTGAGCATCTTGATGACCGAGGCATTCATCATGGGCGGGCCGCACATGTAGAACTCGCAGTCCTCCGGAGCCGGGTGGTCCTTCAGATAGTTCTCATACAGCACGTTGTGGATGAAGCCGGTCGGACCATCCCAGTTATCTTCAGGCAGCGGGTCGGACAGGGCCAGATGCCATTCGAAGTTGGGATTCTCGGCCTGAAGCTGGTCGTACTCCTCGACGTAGAACGCTTCGCGCATGGAGCGCGCACCGTACCAAAAGCTCATCTTGCGCTTGGACTTCAGACGCTTGAGCTGGTCGAAAATGTGCGAGCGCATCGGTGCCATACCCGCACCACCGCCGATGAAAACCATCTCCGCGTCGGTGTCCTTGGCGAAGAACTCACCGAACGGACCATAGACGGTGATCTTGTCGCCCGGCTTGAGGCTGAACACATAGGACGACATCTTGCCCGGCGGAATATCGTCACGACCCGGCGGCGGCGAAGCGATACGGATGTTGAACTTCACCAGGCCACGCTCTTCCGGATAGTTAGCCATGGAGTACGCACGAATCACGGTCTCGTCGCACTTCGACACGTACTTCCACTGGTCGAACTTGTCCCAGTCGCCGCGGTACTCTTCCTGAATGTCGAAATCGCGGTAACGCACTTCGTGGGGCGGGCACTCGAGCTGCACATAACCACCCGCGCGGAAGTCGACGTTCTCGCCTTCCGGCAGCTTGAGCGTCAGCTCCTTGATGAAGGTCGCAACGTTCGGGTTCGACTCGACGGTGCACTCCCACTTCTTCACGCCGAAGACTTCTTCCGGCACTTCGATCTTCATGTCTGCCTTGACCGGAGTCTGGCAGGACAGGCGCCAACCCTCGCCCGCCTCGCGGCGGGTGAAGTGCGACTCCTCGGTCGGCAGCATCTCGCCGCCACCGCTCTCGACGATGCACTTGCACTGTGCACAGGTGCCGCCGCCGCCACAGGCAGAAGAAAGGAAGATGTTGTTGGCCGCCAACGTCTGCAGCAGCTTGCCGCCGGCCGGCACGGTGATGGTTCGCTCACCGTTGATCTCGATGGACACGTCGCCGCTGGATACCAGCTTGGCGCGCGCAGCCAGGATGATCACCACCAGCGCAAGCACGATGGCGGTGAACATACCGATGGCGAGGAAAATTTCGTAACTCATCAGTTCGTTCCGTCCTTACAGCTGTACGCCAGAGAAAGACATGAAGCCCAGCGACATCAGTCCGATGGTGATGAAGGTGATACCCAACCCCTGCAGCCCATCCGGAACATCGCTGTACTTGAGCTTCTCGCGAATACCCGCCAGCAGCGCGATGGCCAGTGCCCAGGACAGGCCGGAGCCCATGCCGTACACCACGCTCTCGCCAAGGTTGTAGTCGCGCTCGACCATGAACAGCGTGCCACCCATGATGGCGCAGTTCACGGTGATCAGCGGCAAGAACACACCCAGCGCGTTGTACAGGCTGGGCACGTACTTATCGAGCGTCATCTCAAGGATCTGCACGATCGCCGCGATCACACCGATATAGCTCAGCAGACCAAGGAAGCTCAGGTCGACTTCAGGCAGGCCGGCCCAGGACAGCGCACCGGCTTTGAGCAGGTAGGTGTAGATCAGGTTGTTGGCCGGCACGGTGATTGCCTGCACCACGATAACCGCGATGCCCAGGCCGATCGCGGTTTCCACTTTCTTGGAGATCGCGATGAAGGTACACATGCCGAGGAAGAACGCCAGGGCCATGTTCTCGATGAACACGGCGCGGACGAACAGGCTGATGTAATGCTCCATTAGTAAGCCTCCTTGCTAGAGACTTGCGGCGCCATCTTGAAGGCAGGCTTCTCGACCTGCTCCTTCTTCCACGCACGAATGCCCCAGATGAACAGACCGATGAGGAAGAACGCCGAGGGCGGCAGCAACATCATGCCGTTAGGCTGGTACCAACCGCCATCGTTGACCACGGGCAGAATGGTGTAGCCCATAAGCTTGCCAGCGCCGGTCAGCTCACGAATGAAACCGAGCGCGATCAGCATGGCGCTGTAGCCCAGGCCGTTGCCGATACCGTCGAAGAACGACAGCAGCGGCGGATTCTGCATGGCAAAGGCTTCGGCACGACCCATCACGATGCAGTTGGTGATGATCAGACCGACGAACACCGACAGCTGCTTGGACAGCGAAAAGGCGTAGGCCTTGAGCACCTGATCCACCAGAATCACCAGCGACGCAATGATCACCATCTGCACGATCATGCGGATCGAGTTGGGGATCTGGCTGCGGATCATCGAAATGAACAAGTTGGAGAACGCCACCACCAACGTCAGCGCGACAGACATCACCAGCGCCGTGTTCAGGTTGGAGGTGACCGCTAGTGCCGAGCAGATTCCGAGAATCTGCAGGCCGATGGGGTTGTTGTTGAAGATCGGATTGAGCAGAACTTCTTTGACAGTGGGTTGCGACATGATCAAGCCTCCCCAGCGCGCAGATTAGCGATAAATGGACCGAAGCCGTTCTCGCCCAGCCAGAAGTGCAACAGCGCGTTGACACCATTGCTGGTCAGGGTCGCACCGGCCAGGGCATCGACCTGATGGTCGGCTTTCGGGCTCTGCGGGTCGACACCGCCCTTGACGATCTGTACGGCCAGGTCGCCGTTGTCGTCGTACAGTTCCTTGCCAGGCCACATGCCACGCCACTTCGGATTGTCGACCTCACCACCGAGGCCCGGAGTTTCGCCGTGCTGATAGAAGCCGAAGCCGGCAACGGTATTCAGATCACCCTTGACAGCCATGAAGCCATAGAGGGTGGACCACAGACCGTAACCGCGAACCGGCAGAATCAGCGTATCGATCTCGCCTTCGCCCTGAGCTTCGACGATATAGACGGTGCTGTAACGCTCACGACGCTTGATCGAAGCGATGTCCTGTTCGCTCGGCAGCGCTTTGGACAGTGCAGGATCTTTGGCCGCTGCGAGCGGATCGAAGGTCTTGGCATCGAATTCATCGCTGAACTTGCCGGTTTCCAGATTGACCAGACGAGCAACGATGCGCTCGTTGAACAGCTGCTTGACCTGATTACCGGACATGCCCGGCTCGCCGAGGCCGGCGATCGCCAGGATGCTGCGCTGCTTGTCCAGCAGGCGGTTTTCCTGCTGGGTCGGACGCAGTGCCACGGCGGCACCGGCGACGAAGATGGAGCACACCAGGCAGACCAACAGGGCTACCGTCAGCGTGCGAACGGTGGATTCTTTCTGACTAGACATTACGTGCCAGCCTCCGCTTGATATTGGCCTGAATGACGAAATGGTCAATCAGCGGCGCACACAGGTTGGCGAACAGGATCGCCAGCATCATGCCTTCAGGGAAGGCGGGGTTGACCACGCGGATCAGCACGACCATCACGCCGATCAGGGCACCGAACACCCACTTGCCGGTGTTGGTCATGGAAGCCGACACCGGGTCGGTCGCCATGAAGATCATGCCGAAGGCGAAACCGCCGACGACCATATGCCAGTACCAGGGCATGCCGAACAACGGGTTGGTGTCCGAGCCGATCAGGTTGAACAGCGTGCTCAGACCGATCATGCCCAGCATGACGCCGGAGACGATGCGCCAGGAGGCGATCTTGCTGCCGATCAGGACGACGCCACCGATGAAGATCGCCAGGGTGCTGGTTTCACCGATCGAGCCATGAATGGTGCCGACGAAGGCGTCCATCCAGGTGATGCCGCTCTGGACAACGTTCTCGATACCACCGGCGAAGCCCAGGCTCAGCGCGGTTGCACCGGCATAACCATCGACCGCGGTCCATACAGCATCACCGGACATCTGCGCCGGGTAAGCGAAGAACAGGAACGCCCGCGCGGTCAGCGCCGGGTTCAGGAAGTTCTTGCCGGTACCGCCGAAGATCTCCTTGCCGATCACCACGCCGAAGCTGATGCCTAGCGCGACCTGCCACAGCGGAATGGTCGGCGGCAGAATCAGGGCGAACAGCACGGAGGTGACGAAGAAGCCTTCGTTTACTTCATGCTTGCGGATCGAGGCGAACAGCACTTCCCAGAAACCACCGACGATGAAGGTCACCGCGTAGATGGGCAGGAAGTAAGCCGCGCCCTGGATGAAGTTGTCCCACAGGCTGTTGGGATCGAAGCCGGCCAGTGCACCGATTAGTGCGAACCGCCAGCCTTCCTGGGCAGCCAGCAGATCGGGGCTTTGCGCGTAGATCAGGTTGGCCTGATAGCCGGTGTTCCACATACCGAAGAACATCGCCGGGAAGGTGCACAACCAGACAGTGATCATCATGCGCTTGAGGTCGATGCCGTCGCGCACATGAGCGGTGGTCTTAGTGACGCTACCGGGACGATAGAGGAAGGTGTCGGCCGCTTCGTACAGTGCGTACCACTTTTCGTACTTGCCGCCTTTTTCGAAGTGATGCTCGATCTTGTCGAGGAATGCGCGAATGCCCATGCCTTAACCCTCCTTCTCGATGCGGGTCAGATTGTCCCGCAGGATCGGGCCGTATTCGTACTTGCCGGCACAGACGTAGGTGCACAGCGCCAGATCTTCTTCATCCAGTTCCAGGCAGCCGAGCTTCTGCGCCACCTCGGTGTCGCCCACGATCAGGGCGCGCAGCAGCTGGGTCGGCAGCACGTCCAGAGGCATGACCTCCTCGTAGTTGCCCACCGGCACCATGGCGCGCGGACTGCCGTTGGTGGATGTGGAGAAGGCGAACTTCTTGCCACCCATCAGCTTGGAGATATAGATGTTGAGGATCGAGTGCTTCTCCACACCGGCACGCAGGTAGTGCAGCATCTCGCGCTCTTTACCTTCGCGCAGGCACGACACCTGTTGGTGATAGCGACCAAGGTAGGCGAACGCGCCGTGAGCGGTACGACCGCCGAGCACCGAGCCTGATACGACGCGGTTGGCGCCGGGCTGCAGCTCACCGGCGGTCAGCTCGTCGAGATTGGCGCCGAGACGGGCACGAACCAGACGTGGCTGCTCGACCACCGGGCCGGCCAGGGAAACGACGCGCTCGACCGACAGACGGCCGCTGGTGAACAGCTTGCCGACCGCGATCACGTCCTGATAACCGATGGTCCAGACGCTCTTGCTGGCGCTGACCGGATCGAGGAAGTGAATGTGCGTGCCAGCCAGCCCGGCAGGATGCGGACCGTTGAAGCTTTCGACCTGAACCTTGGCCAGGGACTCGCCAGGCAGCGAGGCATTCGGCGCCTTGCACAGGAACACTTTGGCCAGGTTGCCGAGCACCTTCAGACCTGCCTCGAAGGCTTCCGCCTGTTCGGCGATGATCACCGCAGGATCAGCGGCCAACGGATGGGTATCGATGGCGGTGACGAAAATCGAGGCAGGCGTGGCATCGATCGCCGGGACCTTGCTGAACGGACGCGTGCGCAGCGCGGTCCACAGGCCGGACTGCTGCAGGTTTTCACGCACCTGCTCGCTGCTCAGACCATCCAGCTGGGCTGGAGAATAGCTCGCGAAGGTGACTTCCTCATCGCCATCGAGGTCGATGACCACCGATTGCAGCACACGCTTCTCGCCGCGATGCACCGCACTGACAACGCCGGCACCGGGCGCGGTGTAGTTTACGCCCGGCGACTTCTTGTCGGAAAAAAGGAGCTGCCCCAGCTTGACCCGATCACCGACCTGAACGGCCATGGTCGGCTTCATCGTCGGATAGTCGAAGCCAATGACCGCGACGCTGCGCACGGGCCTGCCGGCCTCGATACGCTGCGCCGGGGCACCGGCTATGGGCAGATCGAGCCCTCGTTTTATATTGATCATCGGTTTGCCTAACCACTGATTTTAGAAAGCTTTTTTTGCAGATCCAGCGGCATGGCGCAAAGTAGGATTGCGCCGCGCGCGCCAATAGGTTATTGGCGCGACACCATGTCGCGGACCCAGGTAAAAAATCCGCCCGATTATAGAGGTCGCGCACCTTGACTGACCACCCAAGCATTGCGGATTTTTGACTCGAAACAAGAGAAGCAAAAATACCGAAGCACGGTGGCGGGTCGGGCGGGCGACGGCTCAGGCTAGCCCGGTCGCAACACGAGACCAGCCGTCCAGAAAATGAAAAACGGGAGCCGAGGCTCCCGTTATTTGTCACTTCCCGCAGCGCTTAACGCGGGAAGGCTGGCGGGTTGACCCCGGCCATGTCCTCCATCACGCGCACGACCTGGCAGCTGTAACCGAACTCATTGTCGTACCAGACGTACAGCACGACGCGGTTGTCGTTGCAGATGGTCGCCTCGGCGTCCACTACGCCGGCATGACGCGAACCGACGAAATCAGTGGATACAACTTCCTGCGAGTTGACGAAGTCGATCTGCTTCTGCAGGTCAGAGTGCATGGCCATCTGGCGCAGGTACTCATTGATCTCGTCACGGCTGGTGGCTTTCTCGAGGTTCAGGTTGAGGATGGCCATGGACACGTTCGGCGTCGGCACGCGGATGGCGTTGCCGGTCAGCTTGCCCTTGAGCACCGGCAGCGCCTTGGCGGCTGCAGTGGCGGCACCGGTCTCGGTGATGACCATGTTCAGCGCGGCGCTACGACCACGACGACTGCCCTTGTGGAAGTTGTCGATCAGGTTCTGGTCGTTGGTGTAGGAATGCACGGTCTCGACGTGACCGTTGACGATACCGT
This sequence comes from Stutzerimonas sp. R40042, assembly GCF_026642215.1. Taxonomy (NCBI): domain Bacteria; kingdom Pseudomonadati; phylum Pseudomonadota; class Gammaproteobacteria; order Pseudomonadales; family Pseudomonadaceae; genus Stutzerimonas; species Stutzerimonas sp. R40042. The sequence continues at coordinate 3,016,237 of NZ_CP113258.1, forward strand.
ACTGATCGTTCACCGCCTTGAGCACCGGCACGATGGCGTTGGTGGTGCAGGACGCGGCAGAGATGATCTTGTCGTCGGCGGTGATGTCGCCATGGTTGATGCCATGCACGATGTTCTTCAGCTCACCCTTGCCTGGCGCGGTCAATACGACGCGAGCGACGCCCGGGCACTTGAGGTGCTGACCCAGACCTTCGGCGTCGCGCCACTTGCCGGTGTTGTCCACCAGCAGTGCATTCTCGATGCCGTACTGGGTGTAGTCGACCGAGGCCGGATCGTTGGAGTAGATCACCTGGATCAGATTGCCGTTGGCGGTGATGGTGTTGTTCTCTTCATCGATGGTGATGGTGCCATCGAAAGGACCATGCACCGAGTCGCGACGCAGCAGGCTGGCGCGCTTGACCAGATCGTTGTCGGCGCCCTTGCGCACGACGATGGCACGCAGGCGCAGGCCGTCGCCACCACCGGTCTTCTCGATCAGGATGCGCGCCAGCAGCCGGCCGATGCGGCCGAAGCCGTACAACACGACGTCAGTGCCCTTGTGCCCGGTAGCCGCGTGACGCTTGTCGGCGACCTCGGCCAGCTCCTCGCGCACGAACTGCTCGAGGCTGCGGCCGTTGCCGGCTTCCTTGTACTTGGCGACCAGCTTGCCGAGATCGACCGAGGCGGCGCCGAGGTTCATCTCGCTCATGGTCTTGAGGATCTGGAAGGTGTCATGCACCGACAGCTCGGTTTCGTCGGCGATGCGGTGACGGGCGAAACGGTGCGCCTTGAGGATGGCGATCACCGAACGGTTGATCAGGCCACGACCGTAGATCGAAGTCACCACGTTGTTGTTGCGATACAGCTGACCAATCAGCGGAATCATCGCTTCGGCGAGGGCTTCGCGGTCAATCCATTCACCAAGACACTGGTCGGGCTTCTGAGTCACGGGCAGTTCCTTCCAACATGTAGGGGCTGAGAAAAGGGGCTACATTATGACGGCGCACCCTAGCGCCGGCAATCTGCAGCGGACGAAACACTGACAGCCGAGCACCTCGATAGTTACAATCCCGGCGGCCTATTTTTTGATCGGAGCCACGCCCACTCGTGTCCGTCTTGCGCCTTCCCCCTCTGCCTGCCGCCAGCGGCAAGCAACACTGGGGCAATCTTCCAGGAGCCGCGCTGAGCCTGGCGATTGCCGAAGCAGCCAACAACGCCGAACGCTTCACGCTCCTCCTCACCGCCGACAGCCAGAGCGCCGAGCGCCTGCAGGAAGAGCTCGCCTTCTTCGCCCCGGAGCTGCCGGTTCTGCATTTTCCGGATTGGGAAACGCTGCCCTACGACCTGTTTTCGCCGCACCAGGACATCGTTTCCCAGCGCATCGCCACGCTCTACCAGCTGCCAGAGCTGAGCCATGGCGTACTGGTAGTGCCGATCACCACAGCCCTACACAGGCTGGCGCCGAAGCGCTTTCTGCTCGGTTCGAGCCTGGTATTGGATGTGGGGCAGAAGCTGGATGTCGAGCAGATGCGCCTGCGTCTGGAAGCGGCCGGTTATCGCTGCGTGGACACGGTCTACGAACATGGCGAGTTTGCCGTGCGGGGCGCGTTGATCGATCTGTTCCCCATGGGCAGCGCCCTGCCCTACCGCATCGACCTGTTCGATGACGAGATCGAAACCCTGCGCACCTTCGATCCAGAGAATCAGCGTTCCATCGACAAGGTGGAGTCGATCCGCCTGCTGCCGGCCCGGGAATTTCCGCTGAAGAAGGAAGCGGTCACCGGCTTCCGCGCACGTTTCCGCGAGCGTTTCGACGTCGATTTCCGCCGCTGCCCGATCTACCAGGACCTGTCCACCGGCATCACGCCTGCCGGTATCGAATACTACCTGCCGCTCTTCTATGAGGAGACGGCGACCCTCTTCGACTATCTGCCCGAAGACAGCCAGGTGTTCTCCCTGCCCGGCATCGAGCAGGCCGCCGAGCAGTTCTGGAACGACGTGCGCAATCGCTACGAGGAGCGCCGCGTCGATCCTGAGCGTCCGCTGCTGCCGCCGGCCGAGCTGTTCATGCCGGTGGAAGACTGCTTCGCCCGACTGAAGCTGTGGCCGCGGGTGGTTGCCAGCCAGCAGGACGTGGAACCGGGTATCGGCCGCGAGCGCTTCCCTGCGCAGCCCCTGCCGGAACTGGCGATCGAATCCAAGGCCAGCGAGCCACTGGGCAAGCTGCGCCAGTTCCTCGACGGCTTTCCGGGGCGCGTGCTGTTCACCGCCGAGTCCGCCGGGCGCCGCGAAGTGCTGCTGGAGCTGCTGGCGCGCCTGAAGCTGCGCCCGCAGGAAGTCGAAGGCTGGGACGGGTTCCTCGCCAGCGAGGAGCGGCTGGCGATCGCCATCGCCCCGCTCGACGAAGGCTTGCTGCTGAACGAAGTCGCCCTGGTCGCGGAAAGCCCGCTGTTCGGCCAGCGCGTCATGCAACGCCGGCGGCGTGAGAAGAGTCGCGACGGCGGCGACAACGTCATCAAGAACCTTACCGAGCTGCGCGAAGGCGCACCGGTGGTGCATATCGATCACGGGGTCGGCCGCTATCAGGGGCTGGTCACCCTGGAAATCGAAGGCCAGGCACAGGAATTCCTCCTGCTGCAGTACGCCGACGAGGCCAAGCTCTACGTGCCGGTCGCCAGCCTGCATCTGATCGCCCGCTATACCGGCAGCGACGACGCCCTGGCGCCACTGCACAAGCTCGGCTCGGAAACCTGGCAGAAAGCCAAGCGCAAGGCCGCCGAGCAGGTGCGCGACGTGGCTGCAGAACTGCTCGACATCTACGCCCGCCGCGCCGCGCGCCAGGGCTATGCCTTCAAGGACCCGCAGGTCGACTACGAAACCTTCGCCGCCGGCTTCCCCTTCGAGGAAACGCCAGACCAGCAGGCCGCCATCGACGCGGTGCGCGAGGACCTGCTCTCGGCCAAGCCGATGGACCGTCTGGTCTGCGGCGACGTCGGCTTCGGCAAGACCGAAGTCGCCATGCGCGCCGCCTTTATCGCCGTGCATGGCGGCAAACAGGTCGGCGTACTGGTACCGACCACCCTGCTCGCCCAGCAGCACTACAACAGCTTCCGCGACCGCTTCGCCGACTGGCCGGTACGGGTCGAGGTGATGAGCCGTTTCAAGTCGGCCAAGGAAGTGCAGAACGCCATCACCGAGTTGGCTGAAGGCAAGATCGACATCCTCATCGGCACCCACAAGCTGCTGCAGGACGACGTCAAGTTCAGCAACCTGGGCCTGGTCATCATCGACGAGGAACATCGCTTCGGAGTACGCCAGAAGGAGCAGCTCAAGGCGCTGCGCAGCGAGGTGGACATCCTCACCCTGACCGCCACGCCGATTCCGCGCACGCTGAACATGTCCATCGCCGGCATGCGCGACCTGTCGATCATCGCCACGCCACCGGCGCGCCGGCTGTCGGTGCGCACCTTCGTCATGGAGGCCAACAACCCGACCATCAAGGAAGCGCTGCTGCGCGAGCTGCTGCGTGGCGGCCAGGTCTATTACCTGCACAACGACGTCAAGACCATCGAGAAGTGCGCCGCCGACCTGCAGGCACTGGTACCCGAGGCACGCATCGCCATCGGCCACGGACAGATGCGCGAACGCGACCTCGAGCAGGTGATGAGCGACTTCTACCACAAGCGCTTCAACGTGCTGGTGGCCTCGACCATCATCGAAACCGGCATCGATGTGCCCAGTGCCAACACCATCATCATCGAGCGCGCCGACAAGTTCGGCCTGGCCCAGCTGCACCAGCTGCGCGGCCGCGTCGGCCGTAGCCATCACCAGGCCTATGCCTATCTGCTCACCCCACCGCGCAAGGCCATGACCGATGATGCGCAGAAGCGTCTGGAAGCCATCGCCAACGCCCAGGACCTCGGGGCCGGCTTCGTCCTGGCCACCCACGACCTGGAGATCCGCGGTGCCGGCGAGCTGCTCGGCGAAGGCCAGAGCGGGCAGATCCAGGCCGTCGGCTTCACCCTCTACATGGAGATGCTCGAGCGCGCGGTCAAGGCCATCCGCAAGGGCGAACAGCCAAACCTGGAGCAGCCGCTCGGTGGCGGCCCGGAAATCAACCTGCGCCTACCGGCACTGATCCCCGAGGACTATCTGCCGGACGTGCATGCGCGCCTGATTCTTTACAAGCGCATCGCCAACGCCGCCGATGAGGACGGCCTGAAGGAACTGCAGGTTGAGATGATCGACCGCTTCGGCCTGCTGCCCGAACCGACCAAGAACCTGGTGCGCCTGACCCTGCTCAAGCTGCAGGCCGAAAAGCTGGGCATCACCAAGATCGACGCCGGCCCGCAAGGCGGACGCATCGAGTTCTCGGCCGACACCTCGGTCGATCCAATGGTGCTGATCAAACTGATCCAGAGCCAGCCGAACCGCTACAAGTTCGAAGGCGCCACGCTGTTCAAATTCCAGGTGCCCATGGAGCGTCCCGAGGAGCGCTTCAACACCCTGGAAGCGCTGCTTGAGCGGCTGGCGCCCAACGAGCAAGGTTCCTAGATGCCGCGTCGCTATCTGGCCCTGTTGTTATTGTGGCTGGCGCCGCAGGTGCACGCCGAGGCGCTGTATCGCGTCGAGCTGATCCTATTCCGCCACGCCACGCCGCTGGAGGCCAGCCAGCACGCGCCTTACGACTGGACGCGGCAAGCCCGGCCGCTGGAGCGCCGCGCCGAGCGGCAGCCGGCGCTGGAGCACATCGCCGCCCGGCTGACCCCGGAACAGGGTTATCAGGTGCTGCTGCACCGCGCCTGGCAACAGCCGGTCAGCGACGACGGCCCGGCCATCGCCATTCACCAGGGCCAGCGCCACTTCGAGCACTATCCGATCCAGGGCACGCTGAAGCTGCGACCGGGCCGCTACATGCAGACGGACATGACGTTCTGGGTCAACCGCTTCGGCGGGTACGGCCAGCTGCTCGCCAGCGAACGCCTGACACAGCGGGTCCGCCTGGTACCCGGCCGGCTGACCTACATCGATCACGACAGCCTCGGGCTGCTGATCGAGCTCAGGCGGCTATGAGCCTGTCGCCTTTGCGCCCCGCCGGAGCGGCTGGCCGGCGGCGGCATCGCATCCCTGCAGCGGGGGCCTGAACCTTGGTCCCAGCACTGCCTTCGCGCCCGGAGCGGCGGATCGACGATCTCGCGCCGGTGCCGCTGCTCAGCCTGGGCAGCCATCTGGCGACCAACTACCAGCCCGGCAACCGGCGCATGGTCAGCGAATACCAGCACCGGGCGGGCCTGGCGTTTCTCTATGGCTCAGCGCGCGTGCATGGCAAGCGCGACGGCGAGCGCATTCGCCATCCGGCGGACGACGAGCTCCAGCTCATCGCCCGCCAGCCGCAGGCCGAGCAGGCATTGCGCAAGCAACTGGAGCAGCTGGGCTTCCGTCCCGCGTTGCGCCAGAGCCTGGCCTTGCCGAAGGAGTCGGCGGAGATGTTCCAGCTGCCCGGCGAAGAGGCCTGGATCAGGTTCGTCCAGCAGCAGCTGCCGGAGCTGCGTCGCCAGGGCTGGCAGATCGACATTCACCCGGGCTTCGCCTACGACCTGACCGCCATCGACGCCTGGTACGCCGAGATCGACGAGTCCGCGGCGGACGACTGGTTCGACCTCGACCTCGGTATCGTCGTCGGTGGCCAGCGCGTCGGCATCCTGCCCGTGCTCCTGCGCCTGATCCGCCAGAGCCCTCAGCTGCTCACGCCGCGAGCACTGGCCCAGCGGGGCGATGACGAGCAACTGCGCGTGCAGCTGGAGCGACCGGGCGGAAGCGACGGACAACCGCTGCAGGTCGCCCTGCCCTTCGCCCGCATCAAGCCGATCCTGGCGACCCTTGGCGAACTCTATATGCGCGAGCCGATGGACGGCACCGCGCTGCGTCTGAGCAAGGCCGACGGCGCACGCCTGGCCGGTCTAGAAAGCGTGGCAGCACACTGGCGCGGAGGCGAGCGGTTGCGTGCATTCGCCCGACGTCTGCACAGCCCAGGCACTCAGCCTGGCCAACCGCCGAGCGCGCTGAACGCCACCCTGCGGCCCTACCAGCTGCAGGGCCTGGCCTGGATGCAGACCCTGCGCGAACTGGGCGCCGGCGGCATCCTCGGCGATGACATGGGTCTCGGCAAGACATTGCAGAGCCTGGCGCACATCCTCGCCGAAAAGCAGGCCGGACGCCTGGATCGCCCTGCGCTGGTAGTGATGCCCACCAGCCTGATCCCCAACTGGCAGGATGAAGCGGCCCGCTTCGCGCCTGGGCTGCGTCTGCTGACGCTTACCGGTAGCGGCCGACAGAAGCACTTCGCCGAACTCGCCGATCATGACCTGTTGCTGACCAGTTACGCCCTGCTCACACGCGACATCGCCGTGCTGCGCGAGCAACCGCTGCATCTGCTGATCCTCGACGAGGCGCAGCACATCAAGAACCCCTCCAGCAAGGCCGCCCAGGCGGTGCGCGAGCTGCAGACCCGGCAACGGCTGTGCCTGACCGGCACGCCATTGGAAAACCACCTGGGCGAGCTATGGTCGCTGTTCCACTTCCTCATGCCCGGCTGGCTCGGCGATGCGCGGCGCTTCACCCAGGATTACCGCAACCCCATCGAGAAGCATGGCGACGAGGCCCGTCTGGCACATCTGCGCGCGCGCCTCCGGCCGTTCCTGCTGCGCCGCACCAAGGAACAGGTGGCCACCGAGCTGCCGGCCAAGAACGAGTTCGTCCACTGGGTCGAGCTGTCGCCCGCCCAGCGCGAACGCTACGAGACGCTACGCCTGGCCATGGACCGCAAGGTCCGCGATGAAATCGAGCGCAAGGGCCTGGCGCGCAGCCAGATGGTCATCCTCGAGGCGCTGCTCAAGCTGCGTCAGGTCTGCTGCGATCTGCGCCTGCTCAAGGGCGATGCCGTTGCGACGTCTCGCGGCAGCAGCTCGGGCAAGCTGGACAGCCTGCTGGACATGCTCGACGAGCTGATGAGCGAAGGACGCCGCGTGCTGCTGTTTTCCCAGTTCACCTCGATGCTGGCGCTGATCGAACAGGCGCTGCTCAAGCGCGGCATCACCTACGTCAAGCTGACCGGCGAGACCGATGATCGACGCACGCCGGTCGAACGCTTCCAGGCCGGCGAAGTGCCGCTGTTTCTCATCAGCCTGAAGGCCGGCGGCACCGGACTGAACCTGACGGCCGCCGACACGGTGATCCATTACGACCCCTGGTGGAACCCCGCTGCCGAGAACCAGGCTACCGACCGCGCCTATCGCATCGGCCAGGACAAGCCTGTGTTCGTCTATCGTCTGATCACCCGCGGCACCGTCGAGGAGCGTATCCGCGAGCTGCAGGCGCGCAAGGCCGAGCTGGCCGCCGGCGTGCTGGAGGGCAGCGGTGAAGGCGGCTGGCAGCTGGCCGAGCAGGACATCGAAGCGCTGTTCGCGCCGCTGCCTTGAGCCATGCCTGGCGAAGTTGTGACGCCGACAAGCGCAGCATTTCGCGCTTTGCCAGATCATCGCCACCTCGTTTAACTTCTCACCAGACGACGGCATGGCCGTCCCCACCCGCCAGCGCTACAAGGAGCAACCCATGAGCCTCTACGAGATTGCCTTTTCCGGCCAGCTGCTCCCCGGCGCGAAGCTCGAACAGGTCGAAGCCAACCTGACCAGGCTGTTCCAGGCCGACGCCCAGCGCATCGCGCTGCTGTTCTCCGGGCGGCGCATCGTGATCAAGCAGAACCTGGACTTCGCTGCGGTGGAAAAATACCGCCAGGCCATGGAGCGCGCCGGTGCCCAGGTCGAGGTCAAACCGATGCCGGTGGATGTCGAGGAGATCGAACTGGCGCCGCCACCAGCCGCCACCCCTTCCGCTCCCCCTGCGGGCACCGCACCTGCAACGGCTCGGCCCGGCGAGACACCTGGCGCACTGAAGGTGACGCCGCGGGATGAATACATGGCCGCCTTCAGCGACGTCGAGGCGCCGGACTTCGGTATCGCACCGGTTGGCGTCGACCTGCAGGACGCCCGCCCCGAACCCGAGGCCCCGCGCGTGGACCTTTCGCAATTCAGCCTGGCTCCGGTGGGCAGCGACATGGGCGAGGTGCCGCGCGCCGTCGACGGGCCCAAGCCGGACATATCGCACCTCAAGCTGGCGGACTGACGGCGCAACAGCCGGCGAGCTTCAGCCCGCCGTCGTACCGGGCGAACTCGCAGCGCCACACCATGCTCCAAACCTACAAGCCCGCAAAGCGCCTGTACTCATGGATCTTGTCGTTGCCCGCCCCGAAGGGCTGTATTGCCCGCCCGGTGATTTCTATATCGACCCCTGGCGGCCGGTCGATCGCGCCGTCATCACCCATGCCCATGGCGACCACGCGCGCTGGGGGATGGGCCATTACCTGGCTTCCAGCGACAGCGAAGGCATCCTGCGTTCGCGCATCGCCGCCGACATGCCGCTGCAGACGCTGGCCTATGGCGAATCCATCGAGCATCACGGCGTAAAGCTCAGCTTCCATCCCGCTGGCCATGTGCTCGGCTCGGCCCAGGTGCGCCTGGAATACAAGGGCGAGGTTTGGGTCGCCTCGGGTGACTACAAGGTCGAGCCGGACGGCACCTGCGCGCCGTTCGAGCCGGTGCGCTGCCATACCTTCATCACCGAATCGACCTTCGGCCTGCCGATCTACAAATGGCCGGCGCAAACCGAGGTCTTCCGCGAGATCAATGACTGGTGGCGCGCCAACGCCGCGGCCGGGCGCGTCTCGGTGCTGTTCTGCTATGCCTTCGGCAAGGCGCAGCGCATCCTGCACGGATTGGATGAAAGCATCGGCACGATCGTCGTGCATGGCGCGGTGGAGCCGCTGAACAAGGTCTACCGCGAGGGCGGCATCTATTTGCCGCCGACGGTGTATGCCGGCGACCTGAAGAGGGGCGATCCGCGCTTGAAGCACGCCATCATCCTCGCCCCGCCCTCGGCTGGCGGCAGCACCTGGATGCGCCGCTTCGGTGACTACGCCGACGCCTTCGCCAGCGGTTGGATGATGCTGCGCGGCACCCGCCGTCGCCGCGGCGTCGACCGCGGCTTCGTGCTCTCCGACCATGCCGACTGGCCAGGCCTGCTCTGGGCCATCGAGCAGACCGGTGCCGAACGAGTGATGGTCACCCATGGCTCCGTTGCGGTGTTGGTGCGCTACCTGCGCGAAATGCGCGGCCTCGATGCCCAGGCCTTCGCGACCGAATACGGCGAAGAGGACGATACCGCGACGGAGGGCGCCGCATGATTGAAGGCCACGCCGCTCGCCCGTGCCGCCGCGACCGCCGAAGCGGAGGCGCCGTATGAAAGCCTTCGCCACGCTCTACAGCCGCCTGGACGCCACCACGTCGAGCAACGCCAAGCTCGCGGCCATGCGCGACTACTTTCGCGCGGCCGATCCGGCCGACGCTGCCTGGGCGGTCTACTTCCTGGCCGGCGGTCGCCCGCGTCAACTGGTCCCGACCCGCGTCCTGCGCGAAACCGCCATGCAGGCGGCGGCCTTGCCTGAATGGCTGTTCGAGGAAAGCTACCAGGCCGTTGGCGACATGGCCGAAACCATCTCGCTGCTGATGCCCGAGGCCGAACACAGCTCCGAGGACGGGCTGGCCGTGTGGATGCAGGACCGACTGCTACAGCTGCGCGGCCTGCCGCCGGAGGAGCTGGCCGAACGCTTGCCGGCGCTCTGGACACAGCTGGACCGGCTCAGCCTGATGGTCTGCATCAAGCTGATCACCGGCGCCTTTCGCGTCGGCGTGTCGAAGCTGCTGGTCACCCGCGCGCTGGCCTCGTTGGCCGACCTCGACCCCAAGCGCGTCGCGCAGCGCCTGGTCGGCTACACCGACCTGTCCCATCGGCCCAGCGCCGAGGGCTACCGCGCGCTGATCGCCGAAGAATCCGAGCATGAGCATGCCCAGCGCGGTGGCCAGCCTTACCCGTTCTTTCTCGCTCATGCGCTGCAGGCCCCGGTAGACACGTTCGACACGCTGCTTGGCGCGCCGGACAACTGGTTCATCGAATGGAAGTGGGATGGCATCCGCGCCCAGCTGGTCAAGCGCGACGGGCAGATCTGGGTATGGTCGCGCGGTGAGGAACTGGTCAGCGAGCGCTTTCCCGAGCTGTGCGAACTGGCCCGCTGCCTGCCCGACGGCACGGTGATCGATGGCGAGATCCTGGTCTGGAAGCATGCCCCGAAGCCCCCGGCCGGCGAGCTGTTCGACGCCGCCAGCACCGGCGAGCCCAGCGCCGGCGCCTTCGGCGTGCAGCCCTTCGCCCTGCTGCAACAGCGCATCGGCCGCAAGAACCTGACCGCCAAGGTCCTGCAGGACGCCCCGGTCGCAGTCCTCGCCTACGACCTGCTGGAATGGCAGGGCGACGACTGGCGGCAGCGCGAGCACCGCGAACGTCGTCAGCAGCTCGAGGCGGTCGTGAGCCAATGCCCGAGCCCGCAGCTGATGCTGTCACCACTGGTGAGCGGAGCGGATTGGCAGGATCTGGCCCGCCAGCGCGAAGCCTCACGCGCGCTGGGCGTGGAAGGCATGATGATCAAGGCGCGCGCGGCCCAGTACGGCGTCGGTCGGACCAAGGACGTTGGCGTCTGGTGGAAATGGAAGATCGATCCCTACTCCGTCGATGCGGTGCTGATCTATGCCCAGCGCGGTCATGGCCGCCGCGCCAGCCTCTACACCGACTACACCTTTGCCGTCTGGGACGGCGAGCCGGGCGACCCGGAGCGCAAGCTCGTGCCCTTCGCCAAGGCCTATTCCGGCCTCACCGACGAGGAGATGCGCAAGGTCGACGCCATCGTTCGCAAGACCACCGTGGAGAAGTTCGGTCCGGTGCGCAGCGTCACCCCGACCCTGGTGTTCGAACTCGGCTTCGAAGGCATCGCCGCCAGCAGCCGCCACAAGAGCGGCATCGCCGTGCGCTTCCCACGCATGCTGCGCTGGCGCCTCGACAAACCGGTGGAGGAAGCCGATACCCTGGCCACCCTGCGGGAATTGCTGGGATGAAACCAAGGCACCCGGCACCCGCTCGGCCCTCATTCCAATCCTCTCCCAAGAGCCGAGTCGAGCAGCCACACGATCATCACCCACTCCCTCAGGAAGAGGGGCCGGGGGTGAGGAGCGGGGCCGAGAGCCTCGCTGCGGGCTGGTTTTCCAGCCGTGCCTGGCAACCCTTCCCGTTCCAGCAGGAGGTCTGGCAAGCGATAGGCGGTGGCGAATCGGGCCTGCTGCACGCCACCACCGGCTCCGGCAAGACCTACGCCGTCTGGCTCGGAGCCCTGAATCGCTTTGCGACCAAGGCACCCTCTCCCACCGCGACGGACAAGCCGGCGCCTTTGACGGTGCTCTGGATCACCCCGATGCGCGCACTGGCCGCCGACACCGCCCGCGCCCTGCAGGCACCACTGGACGACCTCGGCATCGGCTGGAGTGTCGGTCTGCGCACCGGCGATACCAGCGGTGCCGAACGTGCGCGGCAGGGACGGCGTCTGCCCAGCGCGTTGGTCACCACGCCGGAAAGCCTGACCCTGCTGCTGACCCGCGCCGATGCGCGCCAGGCCTTCGCCGGTTTGCGCATGCTGGTGGTGGACGAATGGCACGAGCTCTTGGGCAACAAGCGCGGCGTGCAACTGCAACTGGCACTGGCACGCCTGCGCCAGTGGATGCCGGAGCTGATCGTCTGGGGCCTTTCCGCCACCCTCGGCAACCAGCCCCACGCGCTGGACGTGCTGCTGCACCCCGGCAGCGGCAGGCTGGTGCAGGGCAAGATGGACAAGGAGCTGCGCGTCGACACCCTGCTGCCGCCGAGCATCGAGCGCTTCCCCTGGGCCGGTCATCTCGGCCTGCGCATGCTGCCGCAGGTGGTCGAAGAGATCGATTCCGCCGCGACCACCCTAGTGTTCACCAATACCCGTTCGCAGTCGGAAATCTGGTATCAGGCGCTGCTGGATGCGCGGCCAGACTGGGCCGGGTTGATCGCCCTGCACCACGGCTCGCTGGCGCGCGAGGTGCGCGACTGGGTCGAACTGGGCCTCAAGCAGGGCGCGCTCAAGGCCGTGGTCTGCACCTCCAGCCTGGATCTGGGCGTGGATTTCCTGCCGGTCGAGCGTGTTTTGCAGATCGGCTCGCCCAAGGGCGTGGCGCGGCTGATGCAGCGCGCCGGCCGCTCCGGACACGCGCCGGGGCGGACCTCGCGGGTCACCCTGGTGCCCACCCACAGCGTGGAGGTGGTGGAAGCCGCCGCCGCCCAGGTGGCCATCGCCGAGCGTCGCATCGAGGCCCGCAGCGCACCGCATCGCCCGCTCGACGTGCTGGTGCAGCACTTGGTGAGCATGGCGCTGGGCGGCGGCTTCCGCCCGGATGAGCTGTTCGCCGAGGTGCGCCAGGCCTGGTCCTACCGGGAGCTGACCGACGAGCACTGGCAATGGGCGCTGGCCTTCGTCCGCCATGGCGGGCATTCGCTGACGGCCTACCCCGACTATCAACGGGTCGAGCCGGATGAAACCGGTCTCTGGAAAGTGCCCAGTCGCCGCGTGGCGCTGCGCCATCGCATGAGCATCGGCACCATCGTCAGCGACGCCAGCCTGACGGTGAAGTTCTGGGCCAAGGGCGGCAGCGGGCGTTCGCTGGGCAGCATCGAGGAAGGTTTCATCGCACGCCTGCGCCCCGGCGACAACTTCCTCTTCGGCGGTCGCCTGCTGGAGCTGGTGCGGGTCGAGAACATGACCGCCTACGTCAGCCGCGCGACGGGCAAGAAGGCTGCCGTGCCGCGCTGGAACGGCGGGCGCATGCCGCTATCCAGCGAGCTGGCCGATGCCGTGATCGAGCAGCTCGGTGCTGCCTCGCACGAGCAGTTCAGCACGCCCGAAATGCGCCTGGTCGAACCGCTGCTTCGCGTCCAGATGGACTGGTCGGCGCTGCCCACCAAGACCACCTTGCTGGCCGAGTTGATGAAGTCCCGTGAAGGCTGGCACCTGTTCCTCTACCCCTTCGCCGGGCGCCATGTGCACCTGGGTCTGGCCAGTCTGCTGGCCTGGCGCATGGGCCAGCGTCAACCGCTGACCTTCTCCATCGCGGTCAACGACTATGGCTTCGAACTGCTTTCGGCCACCGAGGTGGACTGGCTGCACTGGCTGACGCCGGAGCTTTTCAGCGAAAACGACCTGCTGCACGACGTGCTCGCCAGCCTCAATGCCAGTGAGCTGGCGCGTCGCCGTTTTCGCGAGATCGCACGCATCGCCGGGCTGGTGTTCTCCGGCTACCCGGGTGCGCAGAAGAGCGCGCGCCAGCTGCAGGCCTCCAGCGGCCTGTTCTTCGATGTGTTCCGCCAGTACGATCCGGACAATCTGCTGCTGACCCAGGCCGAGGAAGAGGTGCTGCGCCAGGAGCTGGAAGTCGAGCGCTTGCAGCAGACGTTGCAACGCCTGCAACAGCGCCGTCTGGACGTCCATCAGGTCAGGCGCGCGACCCCGCTGGCCTTTCCGCTGATGGTCGAGCGCTTTCGCGAAAGCATGACTTCGGAGAAGCTCGCCGACCGCATCCGTCGCATGGTGGCGGAGCTGGACAAGGCTGCCGGTCCCGGCGGCTACCAGCCCGAGCCACAATCGACGATCACCGTCGAGCGCGACGCCCCGCGCGCCCGCAAGCCGCGCGCACGCAAGGACGGCACGCCGCGCACAAAGAAGGCCAAACCCGCCTGATGAACCAAAGCACAGGACGAACCGACGGATCATGAACGCCTACCAGCCCATCGAACTGGCCGGTGCCACGCTCTGGCTGCTGGCGGAAAAGGCGATCTACTGGCCCGCACAGCAGGCTCTGCTGGTGGCCGACATCCATTTCGGCAAGGCCGCAGCCTATCGTCGCCTCGGCCAGCCTGTGCCTCATGGCACTACCGATGCCAACCTGCGCCAGCTGGACGGCCTGCTGGCCCGATACTGCTGCCGCCAGCTGATCTTTCTCGGCGACTTCCTGCACGCCCCTGAATCCCACGCGCCGGCCACGCTTGCGCGCCTGGCCGAATGGCGCTCGCGCCATCCCCAGCTGGCCATCACCCTGGTGCGCGGCAACCACGACCGCCGTGCGGGGGACCCGCCGGCGCAGCTCGGCATTGAGGTGGTGAACGAGCCGCTGCTGCTCGGCCCGTACGCGCTGCAGCACGAACCGCAGCCGCACCCCAGCCACCACGTGCTGGCTGGCCACGTTCACCCTGCCTTCCCGCTACAGGGTCGCGGGCGCCAGCGCCTGCGCCTGCCCTGCTTCTGCATCGGCGAACGACTCAGCCTGCTGCCAGCCTTCGGCAGCTTCACCGGCACGATGACGGTGGCAACCGAAGACAACTGGCGAATCTATGTGGTGGGAGATGGGGAGGTATGGCCGGTGGCGCGCCAGGTCCCGGTCAGGCCTGGGAGATACCGGTGATGGTGATGCCGTAGCGCTCGGCCAGGCGTGTGGCGGGGGTGTCCTCCAGATCGGGATCGTGTTCATGCTCGATCTCCTGATCCGGATAGAGCTCTTCCGCCTTGCGCGTCACCAGTTCGACCGCATCGTCGATGTCCGGCTGGTGTTCGGAGTCGATCTTCAGCATCGAAGTGTTGCCGTCTTTGTTGTACGCAATGATCCAGGTCGTCATGGAATGCCCCTCGCCTTAAAGAAACCCGTGTGAACGTAATAACGCCCATTTTGGTTTTTGTAAGTTTTTAGACCCATCCGGCGTCGGCAGTTCGGTCCCTCACTTCAAAGTTAGCAGCTTTAATTGAATTGCCAGGAACAACCATGCGGACGCCCCGGTCATCCGTATTCAAACACCAAGGAGTCGGGAACATGAACGCCTCGCCTCTGCGCATTACCGAACCGTCCGAAGAGCATTTGGTGAGCTTGCTGCGCCAGCACGCCGAGCCGCTGCCCACACTGGATGATCCACGCTTCGCCGATAGCTTCGAACGCTTCGCCGACGCTCGGGTGGTGCTGATCGGTGAAGCCAGCCATGGCACCTCCGAGTTCTACCGCGCCCGGGCTGCGATCACCCAGCGCCTGATCGAGCGCCATGGTTTTTCCATCGTCGCGGTCGAGGCGGATTGGCCCGATGCCGCGCGAATCGACTGCTACTGTCGTCAGCGTGAATCGGTCGCCTGGACAGAGGATGCCTTCAAACGCTTCCCGACCTGGATGTGGCGCAACCGCGAAGTCGAGGCTTTCGTCCACTGGCTGCGCGAGCACAATGCGGCGCTGGATGCGTCACGGCGCGTCGAGTTTCGCGGCCTGGATGTCTACAGCCTCGGCAGCTCGATCCGCGAGGTGCTGCGTTACCTCGACCATACCGACCCTGAAGCTGCGGCAGATGCACGCCAGCGCTATGGCTGCCTGAGCCCCTGGCAGGAAGACCCGGCCATCTATGGCCGCAACGTCATGCTCGGTCAGCCAACCTGCGAAAACGCGGTGATCGAGCAGTTGCAGGCCCTGCTCGCTCAACGCCTCGAGTACATCGGCCAGGATGGCGAACGGTTCTTCAATGCCGAACGCAACGCACGGGTGGTACTGGCCGCTGAGAGCTACTACCGGGCGATGTACCGCGGCTCGACGGAATCCTGGAACCTGCGCGACCGGCATATGTTCGACACGCTGCGGGCCCTGCTCGACCATCGCGGGGCAAACGCCAAAGCGGTCATCTGGGCGCACAACTCGCATATTGGCAATGCAGCGGCGACGTCGATGGGCTGGGGTGGCGAGCTCAACATCGGCGAGCTTTGCCGCACCGCCTTCGGGCGCGATGCCGTGCTGATCGGCATGGCGACCGATCGCGGCGAGGTGGCCGCTGCGGACAACTGGGACGAGCCAATGCAGATCAAGCAGGTCAACCCGTCGCGGCCGGACAGCTGGGAGCAGCTCTTTCTGCGCGCCGGCGTGCCGGCCTCACTGACCGACTGGCGCGATGATCGCGACGAACTGCGCGAAGCGCTCAGCCATCCCCGACTGGAGCGCGCGATCGGCGTCATCTACCGGCCGCTGACCGAGCGGCAGAGCCACTACTTCCGAGCCATTCTCGCCGAGCAGTTCGATGCGTTGATCTGGCTTGAACAGACGCAGGCGGTAATGCCCATCGGCCCGCAGGACATCGACTCGAGCGTCGTACCGGATACCTACCCGTTCGGCGAATGAAGCATGCGTCGCGGCGCTGGAGCGCTGCGACGCGGTCACGCAAGAAGAGACAGTCGACCGGCTTACGCCACCGGCGCTGGCGGCGGCTGATCCGGCACGGTGGGTTCACCGGGCTCCGACGGCTGAGTCGGCACGCCCGGCTCCTCCGGGTCGCCCGGCACGCCGGCGGCAAGCCAGTATTGGCTGTCTGGGTTGGGGATATAGCGAAGCGATTGAGCGGGCATGATGTCCTCCACTGCGTGCACCCGCAACGCGGGCAGGTCTGTAGTAGAGGTCGGGGCAGGCGCTTTCTATCCAACCTTCCGTCGGGCGACGCTGCCCCTGTGGATCACCACATCAGGTCGTCCGGAACCTGATAGGCGGCGTACGGATCGTCGGCATCCGGCTCTTCGGTGCGGGTGTTGAGTTGCACCACGCGCTGCGGGTCGCGCTCCTGAATCTTCAGCGCAGCCTCGCGCGGAATGACCTCGTAGCCGCCGCCGTGGCGCACGATTGCCAGCGAGCCGCTGGCCAGCTTGTCACGCATCAGCTTGTTGACCGACAGGCGCTTGACCTTCTTGTCGTCGACGAAGTTGTAGTAATCCTCGGTGGTCAGCTTCGGCAGACGGCTGGTCTCGATCAACTGCTTGATCTGCGCTGCACGGGCCTTCTGCTCGGCCTTCTGCTGCTGCTGGCGGTTGAGCTCCTGATCGCGGGCGAGCTTCTCGGCCTGGGCCTTCAGCGCCGCTTCGCGCTGCGAATCGTCCTTCTCGACCTGGCCCTTTTTCTCCAGGCGCTGCTGCTTCTGCTTCTGCTTGACGGCCTGCTTGGCCTGCTTTTCGTTGACCAGCCCGGCTTTGAGCAGCTGATCACGGAGGGAAAGACTCATGTTTCGGCTCGTCTCGTCGTGAATTCAAGTGGGACGCAGGTGGACGCGTCAGCCGTCCACCGAGCGGCATTGTGGTGGATGTGAAAATCCACATCCAGCCTGGAAAGTGCGGTTAGCCGCAGGACGGCGATCGTTCGGCCTTCTTCGCTTCACCCCAGAGCCCATCGAGCTCTTCGAGATCGCAGCTCTCGATGGGCCGTCCCGCTTCGCGCAAGGCCTGTTCGATGAAGCGGAAGCGCCGCT
Organism: Stutzerimonas sp. R40042; assembly: GCF_026642215.1. NCBI lineage: Bacteria > Pseudomonadati > Pseudomonadota > Gammaproteobacteria > Pseudomonadales > Pseudomonadaceae > Stutzerimonas > Stutzerimonas sp. R40042. The sequence goes on from NZ_CP113258.1 coordinate 3,033,538, forward strand.
CGAACTTGCCGTTGGCCGCGCGCAGGGCGTTTTCCGGATCGACCTTGAGATGGCGGGCCAGGTTGACCACCACGAACAGCAAATCGCCCAGCTCCTCGGCGATGGCCTGCGGGTCGTTCTCGCTCATCGCCTCCAGCACCTCGCCGAGTTCCTCGCGCACCTTGTCCACCACCGGCAGTGCCTCGGGCCAGTCGAAACCAACCTGGGCGGCACGCTTCTGCAGCTTGGCGGCCCGACTGAGCGCCGGCAGCGCGCTCGGGACATCGTCAAGCAACGACAGCTGTTCAGGAGCGGCAGCTTTCTCGGCACGCTCCTCGGCCTTGATCTCCTCCCAGCGCTGCTTGATCGCCGCCTCATCGAGCCGCGGCAGCTCCGGCGAGCCATACAGGTCGCCATCGGGGAAGACGTGGGGATGACGGCGCACCAGCTTGCGGGTGATGGCATCGACCACCGTGGCGAAGTCGAAGCGCCCCTCCTCCCGTGCCAGCTGGCTGTAGTAGACGACCTGAAACAGCAGGTCACCCAACTCGCCGGGCAGATGATCGAAGTCGCCGCTTTCGATGGCATCGGCCACCTCATAGGCCTCTTCCAGCGTGTGCGGGACGATGCTCGCGTAGTTCTGCTGCAGATCCCAGGGGCAGCCATGCTGCGGATCGCGCAGCCGGGCCATCAGGTGCAGCAGATCGGGGAGTTGGTACATGGGATTCCTCAAGCCGGGCTATCGCAGCGGCGTTCCGGTGGATGTAAAAAGCGACATCCACCCTACGGATGTCAGGCCGATTGTAGGGTGGATCGGGGCGCGTAGCTGACGCTTCACCCATCCACCGTGGCGCGCCCGGCAACACCGCCGGCCTCGCGCCTTACGTGGCCCGCTGGCGCTTGGCCTCGATGATGTTCGGCAGCTGCGAAATGCGGCTGAGCAGGCGACCCAGGGCGTTCAGCCCGGGAATCTCGATAGTCAGTGTCATCTGCGCGGTGCTGTCTTCCTTGTTCGAACGGGTGTTCATCGATAGCACGTTGATGCGCTCGTTGAGCAGCATCTGCGAGATGTCGCGCAACAGCCCGGCGCGGTCGTAAGCGCGGATCATGATCTCGACCGGATAGGTCTTCTCCGGCACCGGCCCCCAGCTGACCTGGATGATCCGTTCCGGCTCACGCCCGGCCAGTTGCAGCACCGATGGGCAGTCCTGGCGGTGGATGCTGACGCCGCGACCCTGGGTGATGTAACCGACAATCGGGTCGCCCGGCAGCGGCTGGCAGCAGCCGGCCATCTGCGTCAGCAGGTTGCCGACGCCCTGGATCTGCACATCGCCGCGCTTGCCTGGCTTGTGCGGTGCGGAGCGCCGCGGGATCAGTTCCAGCTGATCGTAGCCGCGCTCCGGCTCGACCAGTTGCTGCGCCATGTTGATCAGATGCGCCAGGCGCAGGTCGCCGGCACCCAGTGCGGCGAACATGTCCTCGGCGTTCTTCAGGTTGGCCTTCTCGGCCAGCTTGTCGAAATCCACCGGGGGCAGATCCAACCGTCCCAGTTCACGCTCCAGCAGCGCCTTGCCGGCCGCGACGTTCTGGTCGCGTGCCTGCAGCTTGAACCAGTGGACGATCTTCGCCCGCGAGCGCGAGGTGGTGATGTAGCCGAGGTTCGGGTTCAGCCAGTCGCGGCTCGGCGAGCCGTGCTTGCTGGTGATGATTTCCACCTGCTCGCCAGTCTGCAGACTGTAGTTGAGCGGCACGATGCGCCCGTTGACCTTCGCCCCGCGGCAGTTGTGCCCGATCTCGGTATGCACGCGGTAGGCGAAGTCCAGCGGCGTGGCGCCCTTGGGCAGGTCGATGGCATGGCCATCCGGGGTGAACACATAGACGCGGTCGGGCTCGATGTCGACGCGCAGCTGGTCGGCCAGCCCGCCGATGTCGCCCAGCTCTTCGTGCCATTCGAGCACCTGACGCAGCCAGGCGATCTTCTCCTCGTAGTGGTCCGAACCGGAGTTGACGTCGGTGCCCTTGTAGCGCCAGTGCGCGCAGACCCCCAGCTCGGCCTCCTCGTGCATGGCGTGGGTGCGAATCTGCACCTCCAGCACCTTGCCCTCGGGACCGATCACCGCGGTATGCAGCGAGCGGTAGCCGTTCTCCTTCGGGTTGGCGATGTAGTCGTCGAATTCCTTGGGAATGTGTCGCCACAAGGTATGCACGATACCCAGCGCGGTGTAGCAGTCGCGCACTTCCGGAACCAGCACGCGAACGGCGCGAACGTCGTAGATCTGGCTGAACTGCAGGCCCTTCTTCTGCATTTTCCGCCAGATGGAATAGATGTGCTTGGCGCGCCCATCGATCTCCGGCTGGATGCCGGCCGCGGTCAGTTCGTCCTTGAGCTGCTGGACGACATTGGTGATGTACTGCTCGCGATCGAGCCGACGCTCGTGCAGCAGCTGGGCGATCTGCTTGTACTGCTCGGGCTCGAGGTAGCGGAAGGACAGGTCCTCCAGCTCCCACTTGATGTGGCCGATGCCCAGGCGATGGGCCAGCGGCGCGTAGATGTCGAAAACCTCGCGGGCGACGCGCTGGCGTTTCTCGTCGTCGGCCAGCTTGACCGCGCGGATGGCACAGGTGCGTTCGGCCAGCTTGATCAGCGCGACGCGGACGTCATCGACCATGGCCACCAGCATCTTGCGCAGATTCTCCACCTGCGCCTGGGAGCCCAGCACCAGCGATTCGCGGGGATTGAGACTGGCGCTGATCGCTGCCATGCGCAGCACGCCTTCGATGAGCTTGGCCACCACCGGGCCGAAGCGCTGATGCACGTCGGCCAGCTTGATCTTGCCTTCGCGCACGCCACGATAGATCACCGCGGCCACCAGGCTGTCCTGGTCGAGCTTCAGATCGGCGAGAATCTCGGCGATCTCGAGGCCGATCTGGTAACTGGAGGTCCCCTCGCTCCAGAGATTCTGCGCCGCGTTGGCCTGTTGTTCCGCCTCGCGAGCGAACTCGCAGGCTTCCTTCAGGGCCGCGCGGTCGAGTGCCGGGTCCATGCCCAGCACATGATCGAGCCAGCCATCCAGGTTGATACTACCGTCCGTATTGATCGGCTGAAGCGCTCTGACCTGTACCATCTAAACCTTCCCTTCTGCGCACCTACTGCGCCATGAACGCCGGCATTCTGCGTGCCGGTCGATTGAACCACAGGCCTGTTGCCTGCCAAGAATGCATCACCGCGGTGCGTCGGGCCCCTCGAACAGTGCCATGGCCTCGACGTGGGCCGTCTGCGGGAACATGTCCAGCACACCTGCACGCTTGAGTCGGTAGCCCTGGCTGGCCAGCTCACGTGCGTCGCGCGCCAGGGTGGCAGGATTGCATGAAACATAGACCACCCGCTGCGCCCTCAGCATCGACATTTGTCGAACGATTTCCAGCGCGCCATCGCGCGGTGGATCGAGCAGCACCGTGGCGAAACCGCCGTCCGCCCAGGGGGCATCGGCAAGCGGCTTCGACAAGTCGGCACGATAAAAGTGCGCCGTCTCGATGCCGTTGTGCCGGGCGTTTTCCCGCGCACGCGCCACCATCGCCTCGACACCTTCGACGCCCACCACCCGAGCGCCGGTGCGCGCCAGCGGCAGGCTGAAGTTGCCCAGCCCACAGAACAGATCCAGCACTGCGTCGTCCTTGCCAGCGCCCAGCCATTCCAGCGCCTGAGCCACCATCGCATCGTTGACCGACACGTTGACCTGGACGAAATCCCCCGGCCGCCAGGCCAGCTCCAGATCCCAGGCATCCAGCCGGTAACCCAGCTTCGCCGCGGGATCATCCGGCTCCGGCTCACCTTCGCCCTGCCACCAGAGCTGCGCTGCGTTGGCGCTAGCGAAGCTGCGCAGACGTGCCACGTCTGCTTCGGGCAGGTCGGCGGTGTGACGAATCAGCGCCGCCTCGGCCGTACCACTGAAGAGTTCGACATGACCGATCGCCTGCGGCTTGCCCAGATCACGTAGCGCTGCCAGCAATGCCGGCAGCAGCGACTGCAAGGGCTGTACCAGAACCGGGCATTCACGGATGGAGATGACGTCCTGGCTGGCGCTGGCGCGGAAACCGATATCGAGCTGCTTGCTCTTGACGTTCCAACGCACCGCCAGCCGCGCCCGGCGGCGATACCCGAAGGCTGGGCCCACCAGCGGCTCGGCCCATGCTTCTGGCTGCAAGTCGGCCACCCGCGTGAGCTGCTCGGCAAGCATGCGCTGCTTCAGGGCAAGCTGATCGGTAAAGGGCGAATGCTGCAGGTTGCAACCGCCACACAGACGGGCATGTGGACAGGGCTCGACCTGACGCTGCGCACTGGCCTGAAGCACACGCTCGCAGCGCGCCTCGACGATCTGACTGCGCGCAGCCAACACGCGCGTCTCGACCTCTTCGCCGGGCAACGCGCCCTCGACGAACCAGGTGCGTCCCTCGATGAAGGCGATACCGCGTCCGTCATTGGCCAGCCGCTCGATACTCAGCCGTTGCTTCTTGCCGACCGGTACTTGAGGCCTGCGCTCGCCGCCACTGGGTTGAAAGCGCAGAGCGCCGCTACGTTTGGCCATCAGTTGGAACCTGCACTACGGGAAGGCCGGCCGGCCAGCCGATCAATTCGGTGCGTCATATACGCCGGTCGACAGATAGCGGTCGCCGCGGTCACAGACGATCGCCACGATCACCGCGTTCTCCAGTTCCTGCGAAAGCCTCAGCGCTGCCGCTACGGAACCGCCGGAGGATACGCCACAGAAGATGCCCTCTTCGCGGGCCAGGCGGCGCATGACCTGCTCGGCCTCGGCCTGGGACATGTCGATGACGCGGTCGACCCGTTCGGCCTGATAGATCTTCGGCAGATACTCCTGCGGCCAGCGGCGGATACCGGGGATGGCTGCGCCCTCCATCGGCTGCAGGCCGACGATCTGCACAGCCGGATTCTGTTCCTTGAGGTAGCGCGACACGCCCATGATGGTACCGGTGGTGCCCATGGAGCTGACGAAGTGCGTGATGCTGCCCTGGGTCTGCTGCCAGATCTCGGGGCCGGTGCTGGTGTAGTGGGCCTCGGGATTGTCGCCATTGGCGAACTGGTCGAGCACCTTGCCGTGGCCTTCGGCCTGCATCTGCAGCGCCAGGTCGCGAGCACCTTCCATGCCCTGCTCCTTGGACACCAGGATCAGCTCGGCACCGTAGGCGGTCATCGCCGCCTTGCGCTCGGCACTGGAGTTATCCGGCATGATCAGGATCATCCGGTAGCCCTTGATCGCGGCTGCCATGGCCAGGGCGATCCCGGTGTTGCCGGAGGTGGCTTCGATCAGCGTGTCGCCGGGCCTGATGTCACCGCGTAGCTCGGCCCGATTGATCATCGACAGCGCCGGACGATCCTTGACCGAACCGGCCGGGTTGTTGCCCTCGAGCTTGACCAGGATGGTGTTGCTGGTCTTACCCGGCATCCGCTGCAGACGAACCAGCGGGGTGTTGCCGATGCAATCGGCAATGGTCGGATAGTGTGTAGTCATGGCGTCGCACGGCATCTGAGAAGGTCGACATGATACCGGCATCGTTCGACGACGGGCAGCCGTGATTGTCTGCGCCAAATTGCGAAAGGCCGCGGAACGCGGCTAGGGGCGAGCGAGAATCTTCGGCGCCGCCTCGACGATCTGTCGCGAAAGATGCTCCATTCTCGGCGATTGCACCTTCCAGGTATGCCAGTACAGGGCGATTTCCAAGGGCTCGTCGGCCGCCAGATCGACCACCTCGCCGGATTGCAGCGCATCATGCAGCAACAGTTCGGGCACCATGCCGTAGCCCAGGCCGTAGCGAATCGCGCTGAAATGCGGCTCCGCGCCAGGTACGTAATGGCAGGGATAGGCGCCCTCGGGGAGGCCGAAGCGGCGCAGCAGAAAGGAAGACTGCAGGGTGTCCTTGCGCGTGTAGGCGACCACCGGCGCCTTGCGTGCGGCGTTGCGGTTGAGTCCGTTGGCGAAGTACTTCTGCCGGAACTCGCTCGACGCCACCAGTCGGTAGCGCATGCGGCCCAGCGCGCTGGCCGTGCAGCCACGCATGGGCTTGGGCTCGGTGCTGATGCAGCCGATCGCCAGGCCCGTCTCCAGCAGGCTGTAGGTATGGTCCTGGTCCTCGACAGTGAGATCGAGCAGCACCCGCTCGCGGATCAGCACCTCGGCCAGCGCCGGAAAGAACCAGGTACCCAGGCTGTCGGCATTGAGCGCCGCGACCACCACCAGCGGTGCATCGCTGCGCTCGGCCAGATCGGCCAGCAGATCCGCCTCGAGCAGCGTGGCGCGCTTGAGGTATTGCAGCAGGCGCTGTCCGGTTTCAGTGGGACGGCAGGGCCGACTGCGTACCACCAGGGCGCTGCCCAGCGCACTCTCCAGCGCACGCACGCGCTGCGAAATGGCCGGTGGCGTCAGATGCAGGCGCTGCGCAGCCTGCTCGAAGCTGCCGGTGCGAATGACGGCACGGAAGGCTTCGGTCTGCTTCGGATCGAGATTCATGACGGCACCGATAAAGAAAATGTTTGCATAGCCTAAAAATACTTAGCAAAGAAAATTAAAGCGACGCTTTGCCCCATAATCGCGCACCTCGAGCTGCAGCGCGCGTTGGCGGTGCAGCGAGTCTGTCCGGAGTATGCCGTGGAACTGCTGCACACCATTTATCTGATCGCGATCACCGCCGAAGCCATGTCAGGGGCCATCATGGGCATGCGCCGCGGTATGGACCTGTTCGGCATCTGCCTGCTCGGCACCGTGACCGCGCTCGGGGGCGGCACGGCACGTGACGTGCTGCTCGGCCATTACCCGGTTGGCTGGATCGCCCACCCCGAGTACCTCACGTTCACCATCGGTGCAGCAATCGTTACCGGCTTCATCGCCCGTCACCTGCATCACCTGCGCATGGTCTTCCTGCTGGTGGACGGCCTGGGGCTGGTGGCGTTCACGGTGATCGGCTGCGACGTGGCGATGGGTATGGGCGCACACCCGTCCATCGTCGTGCTGGCTGGCGTCATCACCGGCATCTTCGGCGGGCTGATGCGCGACGTGCTGTGCAACCAGGTGCCGATGGTCCTGCAGCGCGAGCTCTACGCCACCGTGGCACTGTTCACCGGCGTCTTCTACGTCGGCATGCTCTGGCTGGAGATCAACACCACCCTGGCCACCCTGGCGGCGCTGGGCAGCGGCTTCCTGTTCCGTGTGTTGGCGATGACCTTCCACTGGAAGCTGCCGGACTTCAATGGCAAGGAAATCCGCGGGCTGGACTGACCACCCGCTGCCACGCGACATCAGGGCTTGATGTCGCGTGCAGATTCCACCGGTCCGAGCCGCTACACTAGCGCGCTGGCAAACCGGGATCGGTGAACGGACTGTGCTGAAAGACCTTGGAATTCGTGGCCGCGTACTGATGCTGACGCTGCTGCCCAGCACCCTGCTGGCGGTGGTGCTCGGCGCCTACTTCACCTGGATGCAGCTGTCGGAGATGCGCCACCAGCTCGATGAGCGCGGCCAGCTGATCGCCGAGCAACTGGCCCCCCTGGCCGCACCGGCCATGAACCTTGGTTATGACAAGCGCCTGCAGCGCATCCTGACCCAGGTGCTGGACCAGGCCGATGTCCGCGCCGTTACCATCCTCGATCCGGAGCGTACCCAGCGCGTGCATGCCGGGCCGCGAATGCTGACCCCCCCTCCCCCAGGCGATCCAGAAGGCCTCACCCGCGTCAGCAGCATGGATCACACGCGCATCCTCATGCCGATCCTCAGCCGCCATCTGAACCTTGCCGACGAAGCCCGCGGCCCGGACGAGAAACTCATCGGCTGGCTCGAGCTGGAACTGTCGCACCACAACACCCTGCTGCGTGGCTATCGCAGCCTGCTGACCAGCCTGTTTCTGGTCGGCGCCGGGCTGATCATCACCGCACTGCTGGCATTGCGCATGAGTCGCGCCATCAGCCTGCCGTTGCAACGGGTCAAGGCCGCCGTTGCCCAGCTCAAGGACGGCCACCTGGAAACGCGCCTGCCACCCCTGGGCAGCCATGAAATGGACGAGCTGGCGTCCGGCATCAACCGCATGGCCGAAGCCCTGCTCAGCGCCCGCGAGGAACTGCAGCAGAGCATCGACCAGGCCACCGAAGACGTGCAGCAGAACCTGGAGACGATCGAGATCCAGAACATCGAGCTGGACCTGGCGCGCAAGGAGGCGTTGGAGGCCAGCCGTATCAAGTCCGAATTCCTCGCCAACATGAGCCACGAGATCCGCACCCCGCTCAACGGCATCCTCGGCTTCACCCAGCTGTTGCAGAAGAGCGACCTGACGCCGCGCCAGCAGGACTACCTGGGCACCATCGAGAAGTCCGCCGACAGTCTGCTCGGGATCATCAACGAGATCCTCGACTTCTCGAAGATCGAGGCCGGCAAGCTGGTGCTCGACAGCATCCCCTTCAACCTGCGCGACCTGATCGAGGACACCCTGACCATCCTCGCCCCGTCTGCGCATACCAAACAGCTCGAGCTGGTCAGCCTGGTTTACCGGGACACCCCACTGTCGCTGATCGGCGATCCGCTGCGCCTCAAGCAGGTGCTGACCAACCTGATCAGCAATGCGATCAAGTTCACCAACGACGGCACCATCGCCGTGCGCGCCATGGTCGAGGACGACAATGCCGAGCGGGCGCAGCTGCGTATCAGCGTGCAGGACACCGGCATCGGCCTGACCGACCAGGATCTGCGCGCGCTGTTCCAGGCGTTCAGCCAGGCGGACAATTCCATTTCTCGCCAGCCCGGCGGTACCGGCCTGGGTCTGGTGATCTCCAAACGCCTGATCGAACAGATGGGCGGCGAGATCGGCGTCGACAGCATCCCCGACGAAGGCTCCGAGTTCTGGATAAGCCTCAGCCTGCCGAAGGCGCGCGACGATGTCGAAGACCTGCCTCATCCTGCCCTGCAGGGGCGCCGGGTCGCGCTGCTGGAACGACACCTGCTGGCCCGCCAGGCATTGCAGCACCAGTTGGAAAGCCTCGGCCTGGAGGTTCATGCCTTCGATGCGCTGGACCAGATGCAGGAAGCCATCGCCGCTCAGCGTCAGGGTAGTCAGCTGATCGATCTGGCGGTGCTGGGCGTCACCGCTCGGGAAATCCGGCCCGAGGTCCTCGGTCGCCGACTGGCAGAGATCGAGACGCTCGGTTGCAAGTGCATAGTGCTGTGCCCGACCACCGAGCAGTCCGTGTTCCACGACGCCCTGCCCGAAGCTCACAGCTACACCCAGCTGCAGGGCAAGCCGACCTGCACGCGTAAATTGCAGCGCGTGCTCGTCGAGCTGGTACGTCCGCACCAGGCATATGCCGAACCCAGCGCCCCGGCGGTCGGCCGCCCGGCACGTGTGCTGTGCGTGGACGACAATCCCGCCAACCTGCTGCTGGTGAAAACCCTGCTCGGCGACATGGGGGCAGACGTGGTCGCCGTGGACAACGGCCTCGCCGCTCTGGAGTCGGTCAAGCAAAGCGCCTTCGATCTGGTGCTGATGGACGTTCAGATGCCGGGCATGGATGGCCGCCAGACCACCGAGGCCATACGCCACTGGGAGCACACCAGTGGCAACACGCCGTTGCCGATCATCGCCCTCACCGCTCACGCCCTGGCGAACGAAAAACGTTCCCTGTTGCAGAGTGGCCTCGATGACTACCTGACCAAGCCCATCAGCGACCGCCAGCTCGCGCAGGTGGTGCTCAAGTGGACCGGCCTGGCGCTGCGCAGCCAGCCGCAGCGCCAGGCTGAACCGTCGACGCAGCCACAGCCGGAACCGCTGCCGGAGCCGCAGCCGGCCCTCAAGGTTCTCGACGAAGAAGAAGGCCTGCGCCTGGCCGCCGGCAAGGCCGACCTCGCCGCGGACATGCTCGGCATGCTGCTGCAGTCGCTGGAGTCCGATCGGCGCACCATCCGTGAAGCGCGCCAGGCCGGTGATCGCCAGGCGCTGATCGAGCGGGTGCACCGCCTGCATGGAGCGACTCGCTATTGTGGCGTACCGCAACTGCGCAGCGCCTGCCAGCAGAGCGAAACGCTGCTCAAGCAGAACCATCCGGACAGCGAAGCCGCGCTGGATGAACTGGACGCGGCCATCGCTCGACTCGAGCAGGAAGCAGAAGCCGCCAGTTGACCCGAACGGGCCGGGCCGCTGCCCCGCCCCTGCTTATCAGGAATCTCAATGACCGACCGTCCCGTCACCGATGTTTTCACCCACGCCGAACTCGACTGGGACGAAAATGGCCTGCCGCAGTCACGCCTGTACGGCGATGTGTATTTCTCGCGAGCCAGCGGGCTTGCCGAAACTGAACACGTGTTTCTTGTACAGAACGATCTTGCACGACGCTTCGCCGCGCTGCAGGCCGGCGAGCGTCTGGTGGTCGGCGAGACAGGCTTCGGCACCGGCCTCAATTTCCTTTGCGCCTGGCAGTTGTTCGAACGCACCGCCGATCCACAGGCGCGCCTGCACTTCGTCAGTGTCGAAAAACACCCGCTGACCCGTGATGACATGCAGCGCGCCCTGTCGCTCTGGCCGGAGCTGCGGGCACAGACCGAACAGCTGCTGTCGCAGTACGTCGCGCTGCACCCCGGCTATCAGCGCCTGGTCCTGGCCGGCGGCCGGGTCATACTGACCCTGCTCATCGGCGACGTCGCCGACTGCCTGCCGAACCTCGATGCCCGAGTGGATGCCTGGTTTCTCGATGGTTTCGCACCGGCGAAGAATCCGCAGATGTGGCAGCCAGCCTTGTTTGCCGAGCTGGCCAGGCTATCGGCACCCGGGGCGACCCTGGGTACCTTCACCAGCGCCGGTTTCGTTCGCCGCGGGCTGATGGAGGCCGGCTTCGACATGCAGCGCGTGCCCGGCCATGGGCACAAGCGCGAGATCTTGCGCGGGCGCTTGCTCGCCACCAACACGCCGGCCACCGACAAGCCCTGGTTCGCCCGGCCCGGATTCGCCTCGAGCGAGCGCCGGGCGGTGGTTGTCGGTGCCGGGCTGGCCGGCTGCGCCACGGCCGCATCGCTGGCCGCGCGCGGCTGGCAGGTCAGCGTGCTCGAACGCCATGCCGATGCTGCGCAGGAAGGCTCCGGCAATCCACAGGGCGTCCTGTATCTCAAGCTGTCCGCCCATGGCACGGCCCTGTCGCGACTGGTGGTCAGCGGTTTCGGCTATACCCGTCGGCTGCTGGAGAACCTGCACGGAGGCCACGACTGGCAACCCTGCGGCGTGCTGCAGCTGGTCTACGACGAAAAGGAACGTGAGCGCCAGGCCGAACTGACGCAGGCCTTTCCGGCCGATCTGGTCCGCGCCCTGTCAAAGGCCGAGGCCGAGGCGCTGGCCGGTGTCGAGCTGCCCGAAGGGGGACTGTTCTATCCGCAGGCGGGTTGGGCCAATCCGCCTGCGCTGTGTCACTGGTTGCTGCAACGGCCCGGCATCGAGTTGCTGCGCCACCAAGAAGTTCTGGATGTACGGCGCGTTGGTCGATCGTGGCAGGCCTGGAGTGGGGAAACGTTGCTTGCCGAGGCGCCGGTAATGGTGCTCGCAGGTGCGGCCGAGGTTGCGCGCTTCGGCCAGAGCGCCTGGTTGCCGCTCAAGCGCATACGCGGCCAGATATCCTGCCTGCCGGCGACCTCACAGAGCGAGGCGCTACGCACCGTGCTCTGCGCCAAGGGCTACGTCGCACCGCCACGTGACGGCATGCACACCCTGGGCGCCAGCTTCAACTTCCAGGAGACCGACGCTGCGCCCAGTGTTGCCGAACACCAGGCGAACCTGGAAATGCTCGAACAGATCTCGGCCGACCTCTACACACGCCTGGAAGCCGATCCACAACGCACCGAATCGCTGCAGGGGCGCGTCGGGTTCCGTTGCACCAGCCCCGATTATCTGCCGATCATCGGTCCAATGGCCGACTCGCAAGGCTTTGCCGAAGCCTATGCAGGGCTGGCCAGAAATGCACGGGCGAATCAGAACGCGCCCTGCCCCTGGCTGGACGGTCTCTATGTCAATACCGCCCACGGCTCGCGAGGAATGATCAGCGCCCCACTGTCCGGCGAATTGCTGGCCGCCTGGCTGGATGACGAGCCGCTGCCGTTACCACGGGCGGTGACGGAAGCCTGCCATCCCAACCGCTTCCTGTTGCGCAAGCTGATTCGCGGCACCTGACCTCACCTGGCAGCGCAAGCCGTCATCCGAGCGGGTGACGGCTTGCATCGAAGCGCGCACCGAAAGATACTCCCCCCACTATACAAAGCAACCGGCGTAGGTCCCATGAAAAACCTGTCTCTGCTCGCTCTCGGCTTGTTTTCCCTCAGCACCCAAGCGGCCCCTGCGGTCGATCCGGAGCAACTGCGCGTCGAGGCCGTCAGCCTGATCGCCCCGTTCCAGCAACAGCTGCTCGGCACCGTCAAACAGGCGATGGCCGATGGCGGTCCGGCGCAAGCGGTCGAAGCCTGTCAGTCCCTGGCGCCAAGCATTGCCGCCCAGCACAGCCAGGCGCCGTGGACCGTCGGCCGCACCGCCCTCAAATTGCGCAATCCGGACAACGCGCCGGATGCCTGGGAGCGTCGTGTGCTGGAGCAATTCGCCCAGCGCGCCGCTGCCGGTGAACCTGTTCAACAGCTCAGCCATGGCGAAGTGGTTGCCGGCGAATATCGCTACATGCAGGCAATCGGCACCGCCGAGGCCTGCCTGGGTTGCCATGGCGAGAACATCAAACCGGAACTGCTGCAGCTGCTCGATAAGCACTACCCGCAGGACCAGGCGCGCGGCTTCCGCGAAGGCGACCTGCGAGGCGCATTCACCCTGAGCCGTGCCCTGGCGCCCTGATAGGCTTTACACTCCTCGAACGGTCGCGCACCGCCACGGCCCGTCATCCTCGTGGGGAACGCTCATCAAAACGGACGTACCAACGATGGAGACGAGCGCTCACGATGGAGTATTCATGCAGCCAGATACCACCCCCCGCATTGCTTCTCTTTCGGCCGCTTGCGCCTGATGGATGTACTGCTGCTCGAAGCGCTGGGCATCGGCCTGATCCTCGGGCTGCTGCTCGGCCTGACCGGTGCCGGCGGCTCTCTGGTGGCGCTGCCGCTGCTGCTAAGCCTGCACCTGCCGCTGCGCGATGCCATCGGCGTCAGCCTCGGCGCAGTGGCGATGTCTGCGCTCATTGGCGCGATCCCCCGGGCCCGGCTCGGTCAGGTCGCCTGGCGCCCGGTGGTGTTGCTGACGACCTGCGGCTTGCCTGGCAATGCCGCCGGCCAGTGGCTGGGGCAGTTCATTCCCGAACGTGCCCTGATCATCGGCTTCTGCCTCTTGGTGCTCTGGTCGGCCTGGCGGATGTGGCGCGGCGCCAGCCTGCCGGCCAAGGAAAACGTCGAGAATCGCTATCCGGCGCTGCTCGGCATCGGCCTTGGGGTTGGCCTGTTGTCGGGGCTGATGGGTGTCGGTGGAGGCTTCCTCATCGTCCCGGCATTGCTCTGGTTTACCTCGTTGTCACTACTCAGCGCCATGGCCACGTCGATGGCGGTGATCGCACTGGTCAGCGGTGGCGGCTTCCTGCTCTATCTCACCGACGCCGAACCTCCGCTGGCACTGCTTGGCGGCCTGGCACTCGGTGGTGCCTGCGGCGTGCTGTTCGGCAACCGCCTGGCGCAATACCTCAACAGCAGCCTGCTGCAACGCCTGTTCGCCCTGATGTTGGTACTCGTCAGCCTTTCCCTGGGGATTCAAAAGCTGGTGCTGGGTCACTGACGCTCGGCGTCATCCCAGAACGGCCGGCTCGCTTCCCATTCGATGTCGGCACGGCTGCGGCCGATGTCCTTGAGCATCTCGTCGCTCAGACTGGCCAGCTGCCGCCGCTGCCGTGCTAGCTCGCGCCAACGGCGTGTCTTCGACCAGGCCCGCGCGAGAACCGCGGTTAGAGAAGTCTCCGGCAGCTGAAGCCTGTACGAAACGATCTTCTGCATGTTCATCACGACGCCCTCCGGTTTGGATTGGCGCCAGTCTCGCGCGGCGATTATGATCAATCCAACGAATGTTTCTGATGCCTTGCATCTTGGGGATTGATGAATGGCGAGCTACCCGAACATCGACACCGAACTGCTGCGCAGCTTCGTCGCCATCGCCGATCACGGCGGTTTCACTCGCGCCGCCGCAGCGGTCAACCGCACTCAGTCGGCGGTCAGCATGCAGATGAAGCGTCTGGAGGAGGACGTCCTGGAGCGTCCGCTGTTCGAACGCAGCGGCCGTCAGGTCAGGCTCACAGCCGAGGGTCAGATATTGCTGGGCTACGCCCGGCGCATCCTCAAGCTGCATGGCGAGGTGATGACCACACTTCGCCAGCCGCACATGGTCGGTGCCGTTCGCATCGGCACGCCGGACGACTACGTCATGCGCTTCCTGCCGGGCATCCTGGCGCGCTTTGCCCAGGCCTTTCCCCTGGTCCAGGTAGAGGTGCACTGCGAGCCGTCCAGCCAGCTGCTGCAGCGCCGCGACCTGGACCTGAGCATCGTCACCCGTGAGCCAGGCACCGAAATCGGCCAACTGTTGCGTCAGGAGCACGTGGTCTGGGCGGCCGCGTCCGGCTTCAATCTCGAAGACCACAGCCCACTGCCGCTTGCGACTTTCAACACCGACTGCTTCTGCCGGGCCTGGGTCTGCAATGCGCTGGATGCCCGCGAAATCGACTACCGGATTGCCTACAGCAGCCCCAGTCTCGCCGCGATCATGGCCATCGTCGGCGCTGGGCTGGCACTGACCGCGCAGCTGCAGAGTCTGATCCCGGCTGAGCTGAACATTCTTGGCGAGGCGGACGGGCTGCCCGGCTTGCCGCAAACCAGCATCGTGCTATTGCGCAATCCGCAACGACATTCGCCGGTCAGCGAGACCCTGGCCGGCTATATCGTCGACGGTTTCCGGCTGTAGTTGCGACGACTTAAACGCCGGCGGCCAGCTCGTCGAACACCTCCGGTACCAGAGCAGCCTCGCCCTTTTCCGCCAGGCGTTGACGCCGGTCCTGCTCAGCAGGCGAGTCGAGAATCCCCAGCAGGCGCGAGCCACGCTCGGTGAGAACGAAATTCTCACCGTTCCCGCCCTGTTCCTCGGGGCGACTGGCGATGAACCCTCCCTCGAACAACAGGCTCTCGTAGTCGGCCGCCTCGGCACGCAGGCTGTCCAGGTTGGGCATGGACTTGCCTTCGCTTTCCAGCTGCGCGGCATGCTCCTCGGCATAGCGACGTGGTTTGAATGTATCGTTCGCGCTGCCCTGCACTTCATGCAGCAAGCGCTGGATCAGGTCCCATTTGTAGCTCATGGCCATTCTCCCGTAGCAGGTATTCCGCCCCGTAGACAGGGCGCCTGTACATACCGACCGCTTTCGCTGGCCGCCGGTTCGCGCTGAACTAAAGCGGCTGGGCGGCAATCCACCTTTAGGAACGACTGAGCGAGGACAGAGCCATGAAACTGCTGACGATTACGTTGACCGCCGCCCTGCTGGCCGCACCGACCGCCCATGCGGCCTGCACGCCGGACGAGATCAATGCCAAGGCGGAACAGCTGGCCGAACGGGTCAATCAGCTCACCAAGAGCAACCCGGCCCGGGCAGAAGAGATCAACGAGGAGATTCGACAGATGGACGCCAAGCGCAGCGCCGATCAGCTTGGCAACGAATGCGAAGCCTATGACAAACGCCTGCAGCAGATCGAGCAAGCGGAGCGCGAGGCCGACATTCCGCCGGCCGACGCGCAACGCTAAGGCGAATCAGCCGAGTGTCACTCGGCCGTCGGCTTCTTGCGCTTGAGCGGTGCCATGCCGTCCTGGCTGACTACAGGTGACGGCGTCTCCCGCTTGGCACCGTTCGGGCGCTTGCCGGCAGGCTTGGACTTCTTCTCCACGCCCTTCTTCTTGTCGATCTTTTTCTTCTTGCTGCCAGCGGCCTTGCCCGAAGCCTTGAGGTTCTTCGGCCCCTGATAAGTGCCTTTCAGCCCCTTGATCACCCGCTTCTCGAAGCGCTGCTTGAGGTAGCGCTCGATGCTCGACATCAGGTTCCAGTCGTTATGGCAGATCAGCGAGATCGCCAGGCCCTCGGCGCCGGCACGTCCGGTACGGCCGATGCGGTGCACGTACTCGTCACCCGAACGCGGCATGTCGAAGTTGATCACCAGGTCCATGCCTTCGATATCCAGGCCGCGCGCAGCCACATCGGTGGCCACCAGCACCTTCACACCGCCCTGTTTGAGCCGCTCGATGGCGAGCTTGCGCTCCTTCTGGTCCTTCTCCCCGTGCAGCACGAAGACCTTGATGTCGCCTGCCACCAAATGACCATACAGACGATCGGCCTGGGCGCGGGTATTGGTGAAGATGACCGCCTTCTGATAGGTCTCGTTGGCCAGCAGCCAGTGCACCAGCTTTTCCTTATGCGCCGGATCGTCGGCGGTGATGATCTGCTGCCGGGTCGACTCGTTCAGCTCGCTGACGCGGTTGAGCTGAAGGTGCAGCGGATCATTCAGCACCTTGGCGACCATCTCGCGCAGGCCTGCACCGCCGCTGGTGGCAGAAAACAGCAGCGTCTGCTGACGCTTTTCGCATTCGCCTACCAGACGCTGCATGTCTTCGGCAAAACCCATGTCGAGCATGCGATCGGCCTCGTCGATCACCAGAACCTCGACATCCTTGAGGATCAGGTTGCCCGCATTCAGATGCTCGATCAGCCGGCCCGGCGTGCCGATCAGCACGTCCGGCACCTTGCGCAGCATCGCGGCCTGGACCTTGAAGTCCTCACCACCGGTGATCAGGCCGGACTTGATGAAGGTGAATTGCGAGAAGCGCTCGACTTCCTTGAGGGTCTGCTGGGCCAACTCACGGGTCGGCAACAGGATCAGCGCGCGCACGTCGACCCGCGGCTGGGCATCGCCGATCAGACGGTTGAGCATCGGCAGCACGAACGCAGCCGTCTTGCCACTGCCGGTCTGGGCCGTCACACGCAGATCGCGCCCTTCCAGCGCCGGCGGAATCGCCGCCACCTGCACCGGGGTCGGCTCGACGAATTTGAGTTCGGCGACGGCCTTGAGCAGGCGTTCGTGCAGGGCGAATTGGTCAAACAAGGGAGCTACCTCGGAGGTCGAAAAGAACGATGGCATAGGTTACCCGGTCTGCCCGGCAAAGGCGCGTTCTGTAACAGCCGGCATGTTTTCTCTGGCAAACACAGGCTAAGCTGACAAAGCGAAGCGGCTTAATGCCCAGGAGGTTCGCATGAACTCGATGAAGCGGATCGCGCTGCTGGCCGGCGCGCTTTCACTGGCACTCTCCACGGTGACGGCGGCGCAGCCGAACAACGATCACCCCGGCAACAGCAAATACAAGGCTCAGCGCGGCCAGGGGCAGGCGCCGGCGCAGCAATATCACCACCACCAGGGGCCGTCCGTGGATATCGGCGCGGTTCGCATCACGCTGCGCAACCACCGCGAGCTGCTCATGCCGCCATCGTCCCTGCCCCCTGGCATTCAGAAGAACCTGGCGCGTGGCAAGCCATTGCCGCCGGGCATCGCCAAGAACCTGGACAATCGCCTGCTCGGCCATCTGCCACGCTACGAAGGCTATGAATGGAAGCAGCTGGGGCGTGACGTGATCCTGGTGGCCATCGCCACGGGCATCGTTTACGAAATCCTGGAGAACGTACTGGATTGATCCCGTACGGCTGGCGCCTTGGCGGCCGACCTACTTCGGTTCGCAGGTCAGTTTGATGCGCAACCGGATCACGTCGCGCTTGAACTTCGACGTCAGCGCCTTGCGCTCACCGGGTTGCAGCTCCGTGCGCCGGGTACGTGGTGCCTCCGGACCGTTCCGGAACACGGCAGTGCAAACGGCCGCCATCTCCCCATAGTTGTGCAGCAGAAGGCCGGCGAGATCGCGATCGATGACCTGCGGCGTCACGGTGACTTCGGCGCCGTTGAGCTGCTGGTCGATGTCCACGGGATAGGAGGCGGCGCTGGCCGCAAAAGGCAGCAGGGCAAAGAGCAGGTAACCGATTGTTTTCATTTGACTGAGCTCCTCGACAGAAGGGCCAGCGTAACAGACCTTGCTAAAGGAACCGAAGGAATGAAAGTGCCCCGTGTGACCCTCGATCAGTGGCGCACCCTGCAGGCGGTCATCGATCACGGCGGCTTCGCCCAGGCGGCCGAAGCCCTGCATCGCTCGCAGTCTTCGGTCAGCTATACCGTGGCGCGCATGCAGGAGCAGCTCGGCGTACCGCTGCTGCGCATCGACGGCCGCAAGGCGGTACTGACCGAAGCGGGTGAGGTGCTGCTGCGTCGCTCACGGCAACTGGTCACCCAAGCCAGCCAGCTGGAAGAGCTGGCGCACCACATGGAGCAGGGCTGGGAAGCCGAGGTGCGGCTGGTGGTCGATGCAGCCTACCCCAGCGCCAAGCTAATCCGCGCCCTCAGCGACTTCATGCCCAAGAGCCGCGGCTGCCGGGTTCGGCTGCGCGAGGAGGTGCTATCCGGCGTGGAAGAGGTGCTCAAGGACGGCACCGCGGATCTGGCCATCAGCGGTCTGGACATCACTGGCTATCTGGGCAGCGAACTCAGCACCGTCGAGTTCGTCGCCGTCGCCCATGCCGACCACGCCCTGCATCAACTGGGACGCAAGCTCAGCGTGCAGGACCTGCAGAGCCAGATGCAGATCGTGGTGCGCGACACCGGCCTGCGTCAGCCGCGCGACGCCGGCTGGCTGGGCGCCGAACAGCGCTGGACGGTGGGCAGTCTGGCTACCTCGGTGGCCTTCGTCAGCAGCGGGTTGGGCTTCGCCTGGCTGCCGCGCCACCTGATCGGCCGCGAGCTGGCCGAAGGTCTGCTCAAACCGCTGCCACTGGTCCAAGGCAGCATTCGCCGGCCGCTGTTCTATCTCTACACTAACCACGACAAACCGCTCGGCCCGGCCACCCGGATTCTCATCGAGCTGATCAAGACGTACGATGCCGGACAGGCCAACTCGCTGGCCGGCTGACCGCTTTCCCCAACATCAGGAAACCATCATGTTGAAACGCATCGCCCTCGCCGCCTGTTCCGTACTGCTGGCCGGCAACCTGCTCGCTGCCGAAAACCCTCGCGTGCTGCTGACCACCAGCCTGGGTGAGATCGAACTGGAGCTCGAGGCGGAAAAGGCACCGATCAGCGTCGAGAACTTCCTCGGCTACGTTGATAGCGGTTTCTACGACGGCACCGTGTTTCACCGCGTCATCCCAGGCTTCATGATCCAGGGTGGCGGCTTCGGCGAAGGGTTGAACCAGAAGCCCACCAAGGCGCCGATCAAGAACGAGGCCGACAACGGCCTGCACAACGTTCGCGGCACCGTAGCCATGGCACGTACGCAGAACGTCAACTCGGCAACCAGCCAGTTCTTCATCAACCACCGCGACAACGACTTCCTCGACCACGGCAGCCGCGATTTCGGCTACGCGGTGTTCGGCAAGGTGGTACGCGGCATGGAGGTCGTCGACCAGATCGCCCAGGTCCCCACCGGCAACCGCGCCATGATGCAGAACGTGCCGCTGACTCCGGTGAAGATCATCACCGCGAAGAAACTCTGATCCCCGAAGGGCCGGTTCACCGGCCCTTCGCATTTACGGCGGCGCGTACCCCGCTGCCGCCATCGTGCGAAACCCTCAACCGACAGGAGATCGCGATATGACTACCCCACAAAGCCCGCTGAACACACCGGAAGGCGAAGCCCAGCTGCTGCAGGACCTGCTCAGCGCCGAACGCGCGGGCGCCAAGGTTGCCGGCGAATCGCTGCAACAGGCCGCGGACCCGGAACAGCGGCAGCTGCTCGAGCAGATTCGCCAGGGCGAGATCGAGAGCTGCAAGCTGCTGCTCAACTGCCTTCAGCATCTGGGCGTGGAGCCCAACAAGGACACCGGCGCCTTCTACGGCAAGGCGATGGCCATCGAGTCGCTGGACGAGCGTCTGCCGTTCGTCGACAAGGGGCAGCAATGGGTGATCCGCAAGCTGCGCGAGTATCTGCCGGGCTGCCAGGACCCACTGCTGCGCAGCGAATTGCAGCGCATGCTGGATATCCACGAGGAAAACAGCGCCGCGTCCCACGCCTGACGCAAGTGGCTAGCTACCGGCCTGCCGGTACGGCAGCGCCTGACGCGCCGCCTCGGCGTAAGCCAGCACACCGACGCGCTCCTGCTGCAGAAAATCCATCACCGCGGCGCGCAAACCGGGGTGCTGCAGGTAATGCCAGGAGCGCGTAATCACCGGCTCGAAGCCCCGAATCAGCTTGTGCTCGCCCTGCGCGCCGGCATCGAAGCGCTGCAGGCCGTCCGCGATGGCCTGGTCGATGCCCTGGTAGAAACAGGTCTCGAAGTGCAGACAGTCGAACTCTGCCAGGCAGCCCCAGTAACGGCCGTATAGCCCGCTGTCGTCACGCAGGCTGAAGGCCATCGCCACCGGCCTCGAGCCCTGTAACGCCAGCACCACCCGAATCGCCTGCGGCATGCGCTCGGCCAGCAGGCTGAAGAATGCGCGCGAAAGGTACGGTGCCTGCCCGCGCACCTGATAAGTGTTGACATAGCACGCGTAGACGAAATCCCACTCCACCTCGCTGAGCTGATGCCCTTCGCGCCAGTCGAAGACGATGCCCTGCCCCGCCACCTGCTCGCGTTCCTTGCGCAGCTGCTTGCGCTTGCGTGAGGTCAGCGCATCGAGAAAGTCCTGAAAGTCCCGATAGCCGCGGTTGTGCCAGTGAAACTGACAACCGATGCGCTCCAGCCAACCCTCCCGGCCAGCCATCAGCCGCTCGGCCTTCGACTCGGTGAAGTTCACATGGATGCCGGACATCTGCTGAGCGTCCAGCTGTTCGGTGAGCCCGTCGAGCAGCGTTGCCGCCGCCTCGACATCGCCGAGCAGACGCTGGCCTGCGACCGGTGTGAACGGTACGGCGCACAGCAGTTTGGGGTAGTAGCGGATGCCGGCGCGCTGGCAGGCGTCCGCCCAGGCCCAGTCGAACACGTACTCGCCGTAGGAATGGCTCTTGCGATACAGCGGCAGCGCGGCCCGCAGCCTACCCTGCGGGTCGTGCAGGAGACAGTGAGCGGGTTGCCAGCCACTGCGCCCACCGACACTGCCGCTGTCCTCCAGCGATGAAAGGAAAGCGTGACGCAGAAAGGGTTGCGAATCGGCCAGCAAGGCATCCCATTCGGTGGGATCGAGTTCGGCGAGGCGGTGTAGGGTCTGGATAGGCATGGATCGCAGTCTGGCCTGTCGCGCAGACGAAAAAAAGCCCCGCCAAGGCGGGGCTCAAATGGAGCATCACGGATGAGGGTGATGTTTAGAACACGTACTGGGCGCGCAGGCTGATGGCATCGCCGTCGTCGTCGCCGTTGGCGTTGACCACGTCATCCACACTGGTCTTCAGGTAGTTGGCCGAGAGCTTGACCGACTCGTTGGCGTACCAGTTGAGACCGATGGTGTGAGTCTTCGCACCTGCTTCTGCGCTATCCAGGGCACCGACATAACCGCTCGGTGCAACACCGGTTTCATCGACGGTGATGTCGTCGAAGCGGTAGAAAACTTCCCAGGCACCGATCTGCTTGTTCTCCGGCTTGATCTTGTCGAACTTGCCGCCATCGAGCTTGTAGGAGCGCGACTCACCGGTGAGGGTGTACGCCAGCTGGACGTTGTAGCCGGTGGCTTCGAGGTCTTCGAAACCTTCCATGGCGTCGACGGTACGGGTCAGGTATTCGCCCTGCACCGAGAACGGGCCGATCATGTAGGCCGCCTCCAGGCCCCAGGCCTGATCGGTGCCGTCGGTGCGAGTGCCGCCGAAGGTGGCGCGGTTGCCGTTGGCACTGTCTTCGGTGGTGCCACGCACGGACAGGCGCGGACGAATGCGTTCCAGGTAACCTTCTTCCAGGTCACGCTGACCGAAGCTCGCGCCCAAGTGCAGCACCTGGTCCTTCTCGACGATCGGGGCGATCACGCCACGCAGCACGAAGCTGGTGTTGTTTGCGCCATCTTCGTCCTCGAGCATGTCGACGCCGTCGCCACCATCCTGACGATAGGCACCGGCCTCGCCGTGGAACATGCCGACAGTGGTACGCACGCGGATGCCTTCGCCGTCTTCATGGCTGTTCAGCCAGGGCGCCAGGTCATAGATCGCCGAGCGCTCGATCGCAGTGATCCACTTGGAGCTGACCGCCTCTTCCAGGCCGAAGGTCGGGTTGATGCGGCCAACCGAAATCTGAACCGGCTCCCAGCCGTTGTAATGAATGGCCAGTTCGTCCCAGTTGCTGGAATCGTTGGTGAAGTTGCGGTTGAAGGTGTAGCCCCAATCGGTGAAGGCAACACCGGAAATCTCCAGACGCGCACGACGGAAATAGGTCTCGTCTGCGCGCTCGCCGTTCTGGGTGTAGAAACCATCGAAGCTGTCGGCATCGGCCTGCAGACGGCCATTGATCTTGAACGAGAACTCCTTGTCGGTGGTTCCGACCTCCAGGCCGCCCTTGGTCTTGATAACGAGATCGGCGCCGTCGGTGGTGACGGTACCGGCGAAAGCCTGGGCGGAAACGGCCAGAGCCAGGGCGCTGGCAGCGAAACCGGCGAAGTGCTTACGGATCATCCAAAATTCCCCTTTATGTTTAGCGTCGGAAACACACGAGATGGGCTCTTTGTGTTGGGGGCAATCTTGGCGACGGCGTATGTCAGCCAAATGGCTGATATGTAAAGCTTTTGTGACAGCGGAACTTTCCGCGGAGCCGCGTCGCAGAGCGGTTGCGGCACGTTTTCACCAGCTGCGGGCGTTGCGCTCGCTAGGCCGCCGGGCTCCGGCCACCAGTTTGTCCACCGCCCGTGCGGCGGCGACCATGCCGAAGGTGGCGGTAACCATGGTCACCGCGCCGAAGCCACCGGCGCAGTCGAGCTTGACGCCCTCGCCGACGAAGCTCTTGCTCTGGCACACGCCGCCATCGGGCTTCGGGTAGCGCAACTGCTCGGTGGAGAACACGCAGGGCACGCTGTAGGTGCGCCCCGGCGTGCGTGAGAAGTTGTATTCGCGACGCAGCAGCGAACGCACCTTGGCCGCCAGCGGATCGTTGAAGGTCTTGTTCAGATCGGCGACCTGAATCTGCGTCGGGTCCACCTGCCCGCCCGCCCCGCCGGTGGCGATGATCTGGATCTTGCGGCGCTTGCACCAGGCGATCAGCGCCGCCTTGGCCGGCACGCTGTCGATGCAGTCGATGACGCAGTCCATGTCTTCGGTGATGTACTCGGCCATGGTTTCGCGGGTGACGAAGTCGGGCACCGCATGGACCAGGCACGCCGGGTTGATGGCACGGATGCGCGCGGCCATCTCGTCCACCTTCGGCTTGCCCACCGCACCGTCCAGCGCATGGATCTGCCGGTTGGTATTGGTGATGCACACATCGTCCAGGTCGAACAAGCTGATCTCGCCGACGCCGCTGCGTGCCAGCGCCTCGGCCGCCCAGGAGCCGACACCGCCGATGCCGACCACGGCCACATGGGCCGCCGCCAGCCGCTCCAGACCGAGCCGGCCATACAGACGGGCAATGCCGCCGAAACGCTGTTCATCGATAGACATGCCGACTCCCCGGAGAAAAACCTGGCGATTATAAGACCTCACCGCGTGCCGACCACTGCATCCGGCCGTCACCGCCACCCCGGCTTTGCTTTAATATGGCGCCCTTTCCCCCGCCGTACCGGAGCCGTGATGACCGCCCCCGCCCTCTCCCCGACGCTCGAACTGGCCTGCGAGCTAATCAACCGCCCCTCCGTGACGCCGCTGGACGAAGGCTGCCAGCAGCTGATGAGCCAGCGCCTGGCGGCTTGCGGCTTCGCCATCGAGCCGATGCACATCGAGGACGTGGAGAACTTCTGGGCCATTCGCGGCAACGAAGGCCCGGTGCTGTGCTTTGCCGGCCACACCGACGTGGTTCCCACCGGCCCGCTGCAGGCCTGGCAGAACCCGCCGTTCAGTGCGCGCATCGACGAGCAGGGCATGCTCCACGGTCGCGGCGCGGCAGACATGAAAGGCAGCCTGGCCGCCATGGTCGTGGCAGTGGAACGCTTCACCGCCGACCATCCGGACCACAAGGGGCAGATCGCCTTCCTGATCACCAGCGATGAAGAAGGCCCGGCGCACCATGGCACCAAGGCGGTGGTCGAGCGCCTGCGCGAGCGCGGCCAGCGCCTGGACTGGTGCATCGTCGGAGAACCCTCGAGCACCAGCCTGGTGGGCGACGTGGTGAAGAACGGTCGCCGAGGCTCGCTGGGCGGCACGCTCACCGTGCGCGGCCAGCAGGGCCATGTGGCCTATCCGCATCTGGCGCGCAACCCGATTCATCTAGCCGCGCCGGCCCTTGCCGAACTGGCCGCTGAACATTGGGACGATGGCAATGCGTTCTTCCCGCCGACCAGCTTCCAGATTTCCAACCTGAACGCCGGCACCGGCGCCACCAACGTCATCCCCGGCACGCTGGAAGCGGTATTCAACTTCCGTTTCTCCACCGAGTCGACAGTCGAAGGCCTGCAGCAACGCACCGCGGCGATCCTCGACAAGCACGGCCTGGACTGGAACGTGGACTGGGCGCTGTCCGGCCTGCCGTTCCTGACCGAGCCGGGTGACCTGCTCGACGGCGTGGCCAAGGCCATCCGCAGCGTCACCGGCCGCGAAACCACGCCGTCCACCAGCGGCGGCACCTCGGACGGACGCTTTATCGCCACCCTCGGTACCCAGGTGGTCGAGCTCGGCCCGGTCAATGCCACCATCCACCAGGTCGACGAGCACATCCTGGCCAGCGATCTCGATGTGCTGACCGACATCTACTACCAGACCCTGGTGAACCTGCTGGCATGCTGATCTGCCCGATCTGCCAGGCGCCGCTCAGCGCGGTGGAAAACGGCGTGGTCTGCCCGGCCAACCACCGTTTTGACCGCGCGCGTCAGGGCTACCTGAACCTGCTGCCCGTGCAGCACAAGAACAGCCGCGATCCGGGCGACAACCAGGCCATGGTCGAAGCACGGCGACGCTTTCTCGACGGCGGCCACTACGCGCCCTTGGCCCGACGCCTCGCCGAGCTGGCCGCCGAGCGCGCGCCGCAACGCTGGCTGGACATCGGCTGTGGCGAAGGCTACTACACCGCCCAACTGGCCGCCGCGCTGCCGGATGCAGAAGGTTATGCACTGGACATCTCCCGCGAGGCGATCAAGCGCGCCTGCAAGCGTGCGCCGCAACTCGAGTGGCTGGTCGCGAGCATGGCCCGCGTGCCGCTGGCCGATGCCAGCTGCGATCTGCTGGCCAGCGTATTCAGCCCGCTGGACTGGCAGGAAGCGCGAAGCCTGCTCCCGCCCGGCGGCGGACTGCTGCGCATGGGCCCGACCCGCGAGCACCTCTGGGAGCTGCGCGCGCGGCTCTACGACGAGGTACGCGACTACGATGACGAGAAACACCTGTCGCTGATTCCGGACGGCATGCGCCTGACCCACAGCGAAACCCTCAGCTATGAACTGCAGCTGGACGACGCCCAGGCCCGCGCCGATCTCCTGGCGATGACCCCGCACGGCTGGCGCGCCAGCGCCGAGCGGCGCGCCGCCGTCATCGATACGCCGCTGGCGGTGCGGGTTGCGATACGCTACGACTGGATCGAACGAATTTCCTAAGGCAAACGCCTCGACAGCATGTGAGGCAGGCCAAGGCACAACACAGAAGGCAGTCGCCCATGCGTCAACCCGATATCGAGATCTACCTCAGGGATGCCAGCCAGGAAGCCGTCGGCGAGTGGCTGGCCGAGGCTATCGGCCCCTGCTCCGCCTGGCAGCAGAAAGGCCAGACCTTCAAGTGCAACGCCGCCGGGATTCCCGTGACCTGGCTGCCCAAGGCGGTCGGCAAATGGCACTGCCTGCTCTTGGAAAGCGACGCCACGCCCTGGGCCGATGACCTGGCCTGCGCGCGCGCGGCGCATCAGGCGCTGGGCGTCGAAATCCGTTGCGCCCCGGGCGGCTGGCAGGAAGAGGAAGCCGAGGAAGAGGCCGACCGCTGGATACGCGTCAGTGGCGATGGTGAAGAGGAGATCGTCTGGCGCACGGGTTGACCGGTGGAACCCGCTACGCCGCCAGCTCAAAAAACAAAGCCCGTCATCAGGACGGGCTTCGTTCTTCCGCGACCGGAGTCAAAGGCCGGCGACGTCCTCGGCCTGCAGGCCTTTCTGGCCCTGGATCACCGAGAATTCCACCTGCTGCCCCTCGGCCAGCGAGCGATGGCCTTCGCCACGAATGGCGCGGTAATGCACGAACACGTCGGCGCCATTACCCCGCTGAATGAATCCATAGCCTTTTGCATCGTTGAACCACTTGACGGTCCCGGTTTCGCGCTCAGCCATTACCACTTCTCCAACTCGCTTTTTGTTATTCCTCGGAAGAGGGTTTGCACAGCCTGGCCCTCGTGCATTCGTCAGCTTGCAAATGCGACTCGAAAGCAGCCGTCGCCGGAGTATAAGCCAAGGATTTCTGCTGTCAGCCCCTTTCCGTCTCGCATTGTCCGTCTGCACGACGGCCGTGGCCGCCGCGCAGGCCAGCGTCAGGCACTACGGCGGCGGCGCCACAACCACAGCGCGAGCACGCCCAGCGTCAGTACCAGCGGGACCAGCGCGATATTGGCGAACTTCAGCGTACGTCCCAGCGCCTCGATATCGGCGTTGAGCTGGTAGCGCACCTCACGCAGCTCTTTGCGGATGCGCACCTTCTCTTGCAGGAACTGGCGCAACGCCTGCTCCTGCTCGCCGGTGAGCTCCAGTGCCTGTTCGGGGTCCGGGCTCTGCAGCTCGGCCAGCTTTTGCTCGGTATCGGCCAGACGCTGCTGCAGCACCTCCTCCTTCTCGCGGAAACGATCCTCGGCCTGGCGCTGCAAGGTTTCCACTACCGTGAACGGACGGGTGAAGCGACCGCGCGAACGCACGCTGATCAGCGCATCGGTGCCGGAGAGATTATCCAGCGCGTTGATCACGAAGGCGCCGTTGTCCGCCCAGGGCTGCGGAACGCGCTGACCGAAAAAGTCCTGCACCTGCACCCACATGCGGTCGGCCAGCATGTCGGTATCAGCCACCGCGATGACGTTGATGTTCTGGCTCTCCTGAATCCCCTTCTCACGCCCTTCGATGCCATTCGGGAACGCGGTTTGCGCCGGCCCCTGAATCCGCGCCGCCAGGGTATAGCGCTCGCCGGTGGGCTCGAAGTCGAGCAACAGGGTCTCGGGGTTGTCCAGCGTGGCGAAGCGTCCGGCATCCACCGGCATGGCGTATTCGGAGCTGCGCATCAGCGGGGTGAAGCGCGTGGTCGCCCCTTCCAGCGGCTCGAGAATGCCGGCACTGCCGAGCGTGATGTTCTCCAGCGCGGCGACACTCACGTCATCCTGGTCCAGCGCCGCGCGCGGCAGGCTCAGCCAACCGGCATGCCGCACCGGCCGACGCTCGGCGCCCATGCCCACCGACATGCCGTAAGCGGCATCGGCGACCGCCTTCTTCGGCACCATACGCACGCCCCAGGCCTTGAACAGCGGTTCCAGGTCAGAGACCCGCTCCTCGCCGAACTCGCCCGGACCGATGCCCATGCCCGGATCGATCTCGCTATGCGGATCGAGGAACACCAGGAGCTTGCCACCGCGCAGGACGAACTGGTCGATGGCGAACAGCGTCTGCTCGGGCAGATCCTTCGGATGGATCAGCAGCAGCACCGATACATTGGTGGGAATCAGATCGACATCGCGTTGCAGGCTCTCGATATGGAACAGCTGGCGAACTTCCTCCAGCACCATCCACGGCGGCGTCGCCTGCTGCGTGCGCATGTCGAAGCCCCCGGTCAGCTGCAGGCCGGAAAGCACACCCACCACCGGCAGCTCGGCAGTCGCCAGGCTCTGCACCAGGCGGCTGACCTCGTATTCGAGAAACTCCTCCTGATCCAGCGGAAAGAACGGGATGATCTGCGTATTGCCCTCGGCATTGGTGCCGGCCAGCCCGAAGTAGACCTTGTCACCGCCCTGGTTGAGCGGTACCGCCTGCAGGCCGAACTCGGCGGCGCGGTCTTCTTCCTCGGAAAACGGCTGCGGATCGATCACGTGCAGCTTGAGCTTGCCGCCAGAGGCGCGCTGATAGGTACGCAGCATCTCCTCGACCCGACGCGCGTAGTTGCGCAGCGCGACCAGGTCCTTGGCGGTCTCGTCCGAATAGAAGAAATGCAGCTCGATGGGTGACTGCAGCCCCTCGAGGATGCGCTCGGTACCCTCGGAAATGGTGTAGAGCTTCTGCTCGGTCAGGTCCAGCCGGGCATTGGTCAGCAACGTGCCGGTCAGCCCATTGAACAGCAGGAATGCCAGCGCGATCAGCAGCAGCCCGGCACCGGAATAGATGACTCGTTTCATGGTGACTCCTCAGGCGGCTTTCTTCAGGTCGACGACCACGGCGGTGGCCGCCAGCCAGGCGACGATCAGCGTGACGAAATACAGCAGGTCACGCAGGTCGATCACGCCCTTGCTGATGGAGTCGAAACGGATCAGGAAGCTCAGCGAAGCCACCGCGTCGATCAGCCACTGCGGCGCCCAGGCGAGGGCGTCGAGCACCATCGGCAGGCCGCTGACGATGAACAGGAAGCACACCGCCACCGAGAGGATGAAGGCGATCACCTGGTTTTTCGCCAGCGCCGACATGCACGAGCCAATCGCCAGGAAGGCGCCAGCCAGCAGCCAGCTGCCAAGATAGCCGGCGACGATCACGCCATTGTCCGGCTCACCCAGGTAATTGACGGTGATGACCATCGGGAACGTCAGCAGCAGCGCGATCCCGGCAAAAACCCAGGCGGCGAGGAACTTGCCGGCGACCGCCTCGAAGCGGGTGATCGGCAACGTCATCAGCAGCTCGATGGAACCGGACTTGCGCTCCTCAGCCCACAAGCGCATGGCGATAGCGGGGACCAGGAACAGGTAGAGCCAGGTATGAAAGCTGAAGAAGGGCGTCAGGTCTGCCTGGCCGCGCTCGTAGAAACCGCCCAGGTAGAAGGTG
Source organism: Stutzerimonas sp. R40042 (assembly GCF_026642215.1). Taxonomy (NCBI): domain Bacteria; kingdom Pseudomonadati; phylum Pseudomonadota; class Gammaproteobacteria; order Pseudomonadales; family Pseudomonadaceae; genus Stutzerimonas; species Stutzerimonas sp. R40042. Next base: position 3,062,627 of record NZ_CP113258.1, read on the forward strand.
AATACCCCGGACAGCACCAGGAAGATCACGATGAACACATAGGCGAGGGGCGTGGCGAAATAGCTGCCCAGCTCGCGCTTGAAGATGACCGGCAACTGGCTCATAGCGCTTCCCCTCGCGTCAGGTTACGGAACACCTCATCCAGCCGGCCGCGCTCCACGTCCAGCTCCGTGACGGCCCAGCCCTGCTGGGCGATCAGCGCGTTGACCTGCGGGAAGATCACGTGCCCGGGCTGCGCCAGTACGGTCAGGCTGTGCTCGCGCTCGTTGCGCTCGACACCGGCGACGCCCGGCAATGCCGCCAGGGCGACTTCGTCCAGCGGCGCATCGCTGACCAGCGTGACCGCCTGGTGATGCTTCGAGCGGCTTTCCAGCTCCAGCGGCGTGCCATCGGCCACCAGCCGGCCATTGGCGATCACTACCGCGCGCGTGCAGACCGCACTCACCTCTTCGAGAATATGGGTGGAAATGATGACGATCTTGTCCTGCGCGAGCCCCTGGATCAGCTGGCGCACCTGGTGTTTCTGATTCGGGTCGAGTCCGTCGGTGGGCTCGTCGAGGATCAGCACGTCAGGGTCGTGCAGGATCGCCTGGGCCAGACCGACACGCCGCTTGAAGCCCTTGGACAGCGTCTCGATGGTCTGCCCCAGCACCTTCTCCAGCTCCACCTGGGCGACGGCCGTTTCGACCCGCTGACGCTTGTCCGCACCGCGAAAACCGCGCACTTCGGCGATGAACTCGAGAAAGCCACGCACCGTCATGTCGCCATAGCAAGGTGCGCCTTCGGGCAGGTAGCCGATCAGTCGCTGGGCCTGGAGGGTCTGGGCGCGGATGTCGTGACCGAGGATGCGGGCAGTGCCGGATGTCGGCGCGAGAAAGCCGGTCAGCATCTTCATCGTGGTGGACTTGCCGGCACCATTGGGGCCGAGGAACCCCAGCACCTCTCCGCGCTGGACCTGGAACGACAGGTCGTCGACCGCGGTGTGCTGGGCAAAACGCTTGGTCAGGTTGCTTATTTCGATCATGGGCTCTCACCAGTGCGCACAAGGCCTGGCGTGCCGCCGCGCGACCCGAGCCAGGCCCTGCAAAAATGCCGGCGGAACTATAAGAACAGCTACCGGACGAATGCAACCGCACCAGTGCGCCGAGAGAACTATTCTGGATCACCAAGACGAGCCCATGGCACGGAACCCCGGAAACGCGAGGAGCCGGCATTGAGCGAAGCCATTCCTGCTCCGCACCGCTGCGCCGACAGATTCACGCGCCTCGCGTCGGAGAGTCGGAGAGTCGGAGAGGGGGAGCTTCGCGACCGCCCTGCTCGTTTCCCCACCGCAACAGACGCAACGCTGGATCAAGCAATGCCCATGCGCACGCCGTTACGCGTCGCACCTGATCAATAGAAGGAGCAGGCGGTGAAACTACGCTGGACGAAAGCAACACCCAAACTCCCTCTCTACTGTTTGCTAGGCGCGCTCGCAAACTCGGCACTTGCCGATGAACCCGCAGCGTTTCCCGATGCACAAGCCAGCGATCCGGCGGCACTGGGCTGGATGGTAGGTTCGCCACCACCAGCTGATCGCATCCTGCGTTTCGACGATGGCAGCTACTTTCGCTTCCCGCAGATGCGCTGGAGCGTAGCCAACTTCCGGCAGCTGATGCCCACCATCAATGTGTCACGCGGCTTGGCTGAGGCCACTGCGGCAGAGCGGAAGCCGAGCGATGCCATCGACGCGCTCACCTTCGTCCCTCTTGGCGGTGGTACGCCAATGACATGGGAGGAGTCGCTGCAAGCCAACTACACCGACGGGATCATCATTCTTCATCAAGGGCGCGTGGTGTATGAACGCTATTTCGGCGTACTGAAGCCCGAGGGACAGCATGCCGCCATGTCGGTGACGAAAACCTTTACGGGAGCCCTGGCGGCGCTGCTGGTGGCGGAAGGTGAACTCGACCCCACCCGCAAGGTGGCTGAGTACGTGCCCGAACTGGCCGTATCGGCATTTGGCACCGCTACCGTGCGGCAGCTCATGGACATGACCACGGGCATTCACTTCAGCGAGGATTACGCCGATCCCAAGGCTGAAGTATGGGCCCACGCAGCCGCAGGCAATCCCCTGCCAAAGCCGGCGGATTACAAAGGGCCGCGGACCTACTATGAATTTCTGACCACCGTTCGGCCGGAGGGCCAGCACGGCGAAGCCTTCCATTACCGCACCGCCAACTCCGATGCGCTGGGCTGGGTCGTAGCCCGAGTGAGCGGCCGAAACGTCGCACAGCTGTTATCGGAACGTATCTGGAGTCGCTTGGGCGCTGAACAGGACGCCTACATGTCGATGGACTCGATCGGTACGCCGTTTGCCGGAGGCGGCCTGAACACCAGCCTGCGCGACCTTGCCCGCTTTGGCGAAATGGTGCGGAACGAAGGTCGCTACAACGGCATTCAGATCCTGCCAGCGGAGGTCGTGGCCGATATTCGGCACGGCGGGGATCGCGAAAAGTTCGCGAAAGCCGGCTACAGCCTGTTGAAGGGCTGGAGCTATCGCAACATGTGGTGGGTCACCCATAACGACCACGGTGCGTTCATGGCCCGCGGCGTTCATGGTCAGGCGCTGTATATCGACCCGAAAGCGGAGATGGTCATCGCGCGCTTCGCCAGTCACCCGGTCGCGGCCAATGCCGCGAACGATCCAACCTCACTGCCGGCCTACGAGGCGGTGGCCAAGCATCTGCTCGAACATCCCGATAGCATGCGAAAGCTGCAAACAGCCCCGGACTAAGCGATGGCAATGGTTGATCTGAACGAGATCCACACCACGCGCCTGCTCCTGCGGCAATGGAAGCCAGCCGATCGTGCCCCCTTCGCCGCGATGAATGCGGACCCGAGGGTCATGCGGTACTTTCCCGCACTGCTCAGCCGTGCCGAGAGCGACGCGATGGCTGACCGCTGCCGGGCGCTGATCGAAGAGCGTGGCTGGGGATTCTGGGCCGTCGAGCTGAAGGCTACTGGCATATTCATCGGCTTCGTCGGCCTGCATACGCCTTCGGCGGCCTTGCCATTCTCGCCGTGCATGGAAATCGGCTGGCGGCTGGCCGCTGCTCACTGGGGCCAGGGCCTGGCCAGCGAAGCTGCGCGGGCCGCGCTCGAGGTCGGGTTCGGCAGCCTCGACCTTCCTGAAATCGTATCCTTCACCGCGATCGAGAACCGCCGCTCGCGTGCCGTGATGGAGCGCCTTGGCATGCGCGAGTCGGAGGAGTTCGAGCATCCGGGGCTGCCCGTCGGCCACCCGCTTCGCCGGCATTGCCTGTATCGGCTGGAGCGCGAGCGCTTCGCCGCGCTGTTGACTGCAGCTGACTGACCGCTCTCGAAGGGCTGAACTTCCCTGGAAACCCTGCTAGAACAGCACGCCCACCGCAGAACTATCATCCCACCTCACGGACACTCTCCCATGCTTCAGCTGTTCCTCGCGCTTCTGTTGCTCTGCGCTTCCGGCGTCACTCACGCGGAAGATCTCGATATCGGGCGGCTGTTCGACAAGGCCCACGTCGAGGGGACGCTGGTGATCGAATCGGCAGATACCGGCCAGCGCTACGTTCACAATGAGGCCCGCGCGAGCCAGCCGTTCACCGCCGCCTCCACGTTCAAGGTGTTGCACACGCTGATCGCGCTGGAGGAAGGCGCCATCGCCGGGGCGGACGAGATCATCCCCTGGGACGGCACCCGTTACGAGATCGAGGACTGGAACCGCGACCAGACCTTGAAGAGCGCATTCAGGGTCAGCTGCGTCTGGTGCTACCAGAGGCTGGCCCGACGAGTTGGCGCGGCGGCCTATCTGCGCCACATCCGCCAGGCGCATTACGGGCAGCTGCACGAACCTGTCAACGTCACCGAGTTCTGGCTCGATGGCTCGCTGCGCGTCAGCGCCGAACAACAGGTGGGTCTGCTGCGCCAGGTGGTCGCGCGCAGCCTGCCGTACCGGGCGAACAGCTACGACACCCTCAGGACCATCATGCGCGTCGACAGCACGCCGGCTTATAGCCTGTATGCCAAGACCGGTTGGGCGGCTCGCGACAATCCTGGCATCGGCTGGTACATCGGCTATGTTGAAGCCGGCGCCGACACCTGGCTGTTCGCGCTGAATCTGGACACCCGCGATGCGACCGATCTGCCCCTGCGCCAGCGGATCGCGCTGGATGCGCTGCGGGCGAAGGGCATACTCCCGGCCCAGTGATTCTTCCAATGATCCGCGGCAGCAACCCGGCGACGCCGCGTTCCACACCACACCAAACGGAGCCGCCATGCGCAGCGACGAGATCAAAGCGGTATTCGATCAACAGGCCTCCAGCTATGACGAGCGCTGGGCCAGAACCGCGCCCATTCGCGATGCCCTGCATTTTCTTCTGGAGGCGGTGTTCGCACCGCTGCCGGCCGAGGCGAGGGTACTGTGCATCGGCGCCGGCACCGGCGAGGAAATTCTGCACCTGGCCAAGTGCCGACCCGGTTGGACCTTCACCGCGGTGGAGCCATCGGGCGCGATGCTGCACGTCCTTCGCGACAAGGCAATCCGAGCCGGAATCGAACAGCGCTGCCAGTTCCATGAGGGCTACCTGGAGACACTGCCCGAGCAGGCCCCCTTCGACGCGGCAACCGCCCTGCTGGTATCCCAGTTCATTCTCGAGCGCGACGTACGCATCGGCTTCTTTCGTGACATAGCCGCCCGACTCGGCCCGGGAGCACTATTGGCCAGCTCTGACCTGGCAGCGGACGTCACCACGCCGGCCTATGCGGCGCTACTGGAAACCTGGCTGAACATGATGACCCTCGCCGGCATTCCCGCGGCAGGCCTGGAGCAGATGCGTGCCGCCTATGACCGTGACGTGGCGATACTGCCCCCGGAGCAGGTCGCGTCCATCATCGAGGCCGGCGGCTTTGCCTGCCCCGTGCCCTTCTACCAGGCCGGGCTGATCCATGCGTGGTACGCGCGGCGAGCCGATGCGCCCTAGCGCGCGGCTGGTGGTGCAGGCGCTGCTGATCGCCTCTCTCGCCGGCGCTTTCATCTGGGCATTGTCGCCCTGGGCCAGTGGTCAGGCCGAACCCTGGGACGGCGACGGCCTTTATTACAGTGGTGCTCTGTTTACCGCCGGCGTGCTGTCCGGTTTTATCGTGCCGCGACCGCTCTGGGCACAGTACCTGGGGGTCGTCGTCGGCCAGGTACTGTACCTGCTCCTGTTCCTGCCGCTCAGCCCGTTGCTGGCCGTGGGTTTCGCGTTTCTGCTGCTCTGGTCGCTGCTGTTTCTCGCCGGGGCCTATGCCGGCGCGCGTCTTCGTAGCCGTTGACGCGCTTCGAAACGGCTGCCTAGCGAGCCATCGCAGGTCACGAGCCGGGCAGTTGCCGGTCCGATCAGGCCCCAACCGAGCAGCGCAGGTTTTGCCCGCCCACCTCGCTTGGGGCACACTTGCCGCCTTCGAGGGCCCGCCCCTTCCACAGTCGAATCCGCCGTATGACCCGCTCCCCCGTTCGCCGTCTGATCTTCTCCCTGCTGCGCCGTGTGCTGTACACCTGGGTGCGCTCGGAGACCATCAACCAGTCCGCCTTCACCCTCAAGCTGGATCGCAGCAAACCGGTGTTCTATGTGCTACAGCAACCCTCGCTGAGTGATCTCGCAGTACTGGATGTCGAGTGCAGCAAGGCCGGGCTGCCGCGCCCGGTGGCCGACGTGGCGGTGGGCGAACTGGTGGAACCGGCCGCCTTCTTCTTCCTCAACCCAGCACCCAGCTGGTTCGGCCGACGCACCCGGCTGGTCGCGCCACAGGCGCTGGTGCGGCTGGTCGGCGCGCTGGAACACAACGCGGTGGAGAACGCGCAGATCGTTCCGGTCAGCGTGTTCTGGGGACAGTCGCCGAATCGCGAGACCAGCGCCTGGAAGCTGCTGTTCGCCGACAGCTGGGCGGTCACCGGGCGCCTGCGCAAGCTGCTCAGCATCCTGGTGCTGGGGCGCAAGACGCGCGTGCAGTTCTCCGCGCCGATCCAGCTCAACGAGCTGGTCGCACAGAACAAGGGCCACGAACGCACGCTGCGCATGGTCCATCGCATGCTGCGGGTGCACTTCCGCAACCAGAAGACCGCGGTAATCGGGCCGGACCTGTCGCACCGGCGCAATCTGGTGAAGGGTCTGGTGCACGCACCGCAGGTCCGCCAGGCGATTCGCGAGGAAGCCGAACGCGAGCACATTTCCATCGAGAAGGCCGAGGCCAGGGCGCTGCGCTATGGCAACGAGATCGCCTCGGACTACGCCTACACGGCGGTGCGCTTTCTCGAGGTTGTGCTGTCCTGGTTCTGGAACAAGATCTACGACGGCATCCGCGTCAACCATATCGAGCCGTTGCAGGACGCCGTCCGCGGCTACGAAGTGATCTACGTGCCCTGCCACCGCAGCCACATCGATTACCTGCTGCTCTCCTACCTGCTGTTTCGCAACGGCCTGACCCCGCCGCACATCGCCGCCGGCATCAACCTCAACATGCCGGTGATCGGCAGCCTGCTGCGCCGCGGCGGCGCCTTCTTCATGCGCCGCTCGTTCAAGGGCAACCCGCTGTACACCTCGGTGTTCAACGAATACCTGCACAACCTGTTCACCCGCGGCTTCCCCGTCGAGTACTTCGTGGAAGGCGGGCGTTCGCGTACCGGCCGCATGCTGCAACCCAAGACAGGCATGCTGGCCCTGACCCTGCGCAGCTACCTGCGCTCGTCGCGCCTGCCGATCCTCTTCGTGCCGGTCTACATCGGCTACGAGCGGGTGCTGGAGGGCCGCACCTACCTCGGCGAGCTGCGCGGCGCGGCGAAGAAGAAGGAGTCGATCTTCGACATCTTCAAGGTCATCGGCGCGCTCAAGCAGCGCTTCGGTCAGGTCTGGGTCAACTTCGGCGAGCCACTCAAGCTCAACGAATTCCTCGAGCAGGAACAACCCGGCTGGCGCCAGCAGGCCTATGCGCCGGACTATCGCCCGCAGTGGCTGAACGACGCCACCAACCACCTGGCCGAGCGCATCGCCCAGCGCCTCAACGAGGCGGCGGCCGTCAACCCGGTCAACCTGGTGGCGCTGGCGATGCTCTCCACCAGCCGTCAGGCGCTGGACCAGCAGTCCCTGGCACGCATCCTCGATCTCTACCAGGCGCTGTTGCGCGCGGTGCCCTACTCGCCGCACACCACGCTGCCGGAAGGCGACGGCAACGCGCTGATCGCCTACGTGAAGAGCCTCGACCTGCTCGCCGAGCAGAAAGACGCGCTGGGCAACATCCTCTATCTGGACGAGCAGAATGCCGTCCTGATGACCTACTACCGCAACAACGTGATGCACATCTTCGCGTTGCCGGCGCTGTTGGCGAGCTTCTTCCAGAGCAGCTCGCGCATCAGCCGCGAGCAGATCCAGCGCTTCACCGAGGCGCTGTACCCCTATCTGCGCGCCGAGCTGTTCATGCGCTGGGAGGTCGAGGAACTGGAAGCAGTGGTCGACCAGTGGCTGGCGGCATTCGTCGAGCGGGGCCTGCTCAAGGTGGACGGCAACCACTACGTGCGCCCGGCGCCGAGTTCGCGGCAGTTCGTGCTGCTCACCCTGCTGGCGCGGGTGGTAGTGCAGACCCTGCAACGTTTCTACATGGCCACCTCGCTGCTGCTCAACAGCGGCCAGCACAGCCTGAGCGCCGAGGAACTGGAGAACCTCTGCACGGTCATGGCCCAACGCCTGTCGATTCTCCACGGGCTCAACGCGCCGGAGTTCTTCGACAAGGCGCTGTTCCGCCATTTCATCCAGAGCATGCAGGAACAAGGCGTGGTCAGCCCCGACGAAAACGGCCGACTCGGCTATCACGAAAAGCTTGCGGAACTGGCCGAGGGAGCGGCCAAGCGCGTGCTACCGGCGGAGATTCGGCTGTCGATCCGTCAGGTCGCGCTGGAGCGTCATCACGACGAAAGCGATTCACCGCCGCCTGCAACCGACGCCTGACGCTGCCAGGTCATCACCCGTTCCGGGTGGCCGGTGTGTGCGTCCAGCTGCTCGCCTGCGATCTGGAAACCGTGGCGACGGTAGAAGGCGATACTGGCGCCGTTGGCGGCATAAACGGTCAGGCTCAGCCGCTCGCGCAGGCCCTTGGCGTGCTCGAGCAGCGCCGAGCCGATGCCATGGCCCTGCTCCGTTGGCGCCACGAAGATAGCGGCCAGGACGTCATCGAGCAGCGACACGAAGCCGACCACCGTGCCATCCCGCTCGTAGACCCAGGTCTGCGCAGCGGGCAGATAGAGGTTGCGCATGTCATCCAGCCGCGCCTCCCAGAAGCCGCGCTCGACAAAATCATGGGCACGGCTGGATGCTTCGAGCCAGATGCCCAGCAGCGTTTCCAGGTCATCGGGGCGGTTGGGGCGGATCATGTACGGTTCTCCGGAACGGCGAAGGGCAGGACGGTAGCGCATCGTCGCCGGGATGTCGCGCCGCCGGTAATCCACTAGCATCAATGCAAGAACCCAGCGGCGTTAAGACGCCAGACACACTCCACCTGCCAGCAAGGTAATCACCATGTATCGCATCACCACGCTAGTCGCCGGACTGGCCTTGTCCGTCAGCGCCTTCGCCCTATCTCTCGCCGACCTGACCCAGAGTGACGCCAGCGCCGGGCTCAAGGATGCCCTGAGCCAGGGCGCCAAGGTCGCCGTGCAGCAGCTCGGCCGCCCTGGCGGCTTCAGCAGCGATCCGGACGTGCGCATCGAGCTGCCGGGCAACATCGGCAAGGCTTCGCGGATGCTGAAGATGCTCGGCATGGGCGCGCAGGTCGAGCAGCTGGAGAACAGCATGAACCTCGCCGCCGAGAAGGCCGTGCCCGAGGCCCAGCAGCTGCTGCTCGATGCCGTGCGCAAGATGACCGTGCAGGACGCCAAGGCGATTCTCGCTGGCGGTGACGATTCGGCTACCCAGTACCTGAACAAATCCAGCCGCGAACAGATCCGCGCCAGGTTCCTGCCCATCGTCAAGCAGGCTACCGACCAGGTCGGCCTGGCACAGCAGTACAACGCGGTGGCGGCCAAGGTGCCGGCGGGGCTGAACGGCAACTACGCCAATATCGAAAGCTATGTGACCGAACAGGCGCTCAACGGCCTGTTCACGTTGATTGCCGAGCAGGAGGCGAGCATTCGCAAGAATCCGACCGCGGCGGCCACCAGCCTGGCGAAGAAGGTGTTCGGTGCGCTTTGATGCGTACTAGCGAGTCGCCTACCGCGTGGATGGCTTTGGCCATTCACGCGGCCTTTGTTGCCCCGCCGCAGGGTGGAAAACGCGCGCAGCGCTTCTCCACGCATCCCTAGCGCCGCGTCAGCGCGGCCCCATGATGGTATCCAGCGCATCGGGCCGCGGCGCGCCCTGGTGCTGCTGCAGACGACCGTTATCGTCGAGGTAGAAGATCGCCGGAGTCGCCTGGGCACCCAGTTCGCTCATCAGCATCAGGTTGTCGGTGAGCTGCTTTTCCAGCGCTGCCGGGATCTTCTCCAACGGCTTCAGCTTGCTCGCCTTGCCGGCCGCCTCGTGCTGGTTGAGAGCTGCCTGCGGATCCTTGGCGCTGAGCAACGCGGCGGACTTGCCGGCACTGTCGGCGCGCAGCATGCCGACCATGATGTGGCGCAACTGCACCTTGCCGGACTCGACCCAGGGCCGGGCCTGCTTCCAGAACATGTTGCAGTACGGGCAGTTCGGGTCGCTGAACATGTAAATGACGCGCGGCGCGTCGGCCTTGCCGTCGGCGATCCAGGTGCTGTTCTCCATGCGCGTCCACATTTCCTTGCCCAGCGGTTCGTAGACCAGCTTCTCCAGGCGCGCGCGGGTCAGGTCCTCACCCTTGGCATCGAGCAGGCTGCCGATCAGCACGTGCTCGCCATCCGGGGTGAGATACAGCGCCATGCCCTGTCCGTTGTAACGCGCGGCATAGCCCTTGAGCCCTCCGGGTGCCGCGAAACTGCCGACGACCTCGGCGCCACGCGCCTCGACGGCCTTGATCGCCGCCGGCAATTCCTCGGCCTGCGCCATGGGCAGGGCCAGCAGGCTCATGCCGGCCAGCAGGTAGGGTAACGGCTTGAATCGAATCACTGCGCAGCTTCCTCTTTCAGTTTTTCCAGCGCGCGCGCCAGGCTGGCGTGCGAGAGTTCGCCAAGATGGCTGCTGACCTGGCGGCCATCAGCGTTGTAGAACAGCGTGGTCGGCAGCGCCGTGGAGCCCACGTGCTGCCCGAGGCGCCCGCCGCTGTCGAGCAGGACGTTATCGAGACTCAGCCCCGCGGTTTCCAGGAAGCGGTTGATCTCCCCCTCCCCCTCGCCCTGATTGACGAACAGGAACAGGGTGTCGCTTTCCCGCGCCTGCGCCTCGGCCAGCACCGGCATCTCGCGGCGGCACGGCGGGCACCAGGTCGCCCAGAGATTGATGACCAGCGGCTGACCGGAATAATCCTCCAGCGCCACCGGACGGCCCTGGTTGTCGCGCAGGGCCATTTCCGGCAAGCGCGTGCCTTGTTCGAAGGAATGCCATGCCAGATTACCGAAGCCCCAACTGAGGACGCCCACCGTGAGCGCGATGCCCAGCGGCTTGCGCAGTTCGCGGTCGCGCCAGCCCCACCAGATGCCCAACGCCAGCGCAGCGACCAGCCCGGGCCAGGCGATGAAGCCACCGTCACGGATATCGATGACGCTCAGCCAGTCATCCCGGTAGTACGCCCAGTACATCGCGACGAAGGCCAGGCGTGCCACCAGCAGCGCCACCAGCAGCAGGCGAAACAGCTGCCGCTCCGGGTTGCGCTCGCTGCGCCGGCCGACCCACCAGCCGGTCAAGGTCGCCAGCAGCAGGCTGCCCAGCAGCAATACATGGGGCACCGCCAGGGCCAGCGGCCCGATATTCACAGTCAGCATCAACCTCGCTCCCGGGTCTGGTTCCAGTTCTGCAGAAAGTCCCCGGCACCGACCTCGCCGGTGATGCGGCGATCGCGACGCTCGACGCCGTCCGGGCCGATCCATAGCAGCGTCGGCGGGCCGAGCACCTGGTAACGGCCCAGCAACTCGCGGCTGGCGGCGTCGCTGCGGGTCACGTCGGGGCGCAGCACGCGCACACCGTCCAGGCTCGCCTGCACCTCGGCATTGCCAAAGACCTCCTTCTCCATGACCTTACAGGAGACGCACCAGTCGGCGTAGTAATCGATCAGCACCCATTGGCCCTGCGCCTTGGCTGCCGCCAGCTCGCGATCCAACACCGCTGGATCGCTGAAACCGAGCGCGTGGGACTCGACAGCCGTGGCCGTCGCCAGGCCGCCGGCATAGATCGCCAGCGGCCGACGCGGATCATCCGCTCCGCCGGCGGCACCCAGCAGCATCGCCGCGCCCCACAGCCCCAGCAGCACGCCGCTTGCCTGACAGAGCACGCGCTGGCGTTGCACCGCCTGCGCCACATGCAGCAAGGCGGTGGCGAGCACCACCAGCAGCGCGCCCCACAGGCCCAGCCACAGCCAGTCGGCCAGCAACGGACGTGCAACGAACAGCGCGGCCGCCAGGAAGAGAAAGCCGAATACCACCTTGACCCGATCCATCCAGGCGCCCGGCTTGGGCACAAAGCGCTGGCCAACCGTCACCAGCAACAGCAGCGGCGTGCCGATGCCCAGGCCCAGCGCGAACAGCACCAGGCCACCCTGCAGCGCACTGCCGCTCTGTGCGATGAACAGCAGCGCGGCGGCCAGTGGAGCGGTCATGCAGGGGCCGACCAGCAGGCCGGAGAGCACGCCCAGCGCGCCAGCCCCGGCAAGGCTGCCCCCGCGCTGGCGATCACCGACACGCTGCAGACGATCGCGCAGCGCCACCGGCAATTGCAGCTCGAACAAACCGAACATTGGTAGCGCCAGCAGCACGAACAACACGGCGAAACTGGTCAGCAACCAGGGCTGCTGCAGCGCCGCCTGCAGGTTGGCGCCGAGCAGCGCCGCCAGCACACCGAGCCCGGCATAGACCAGCGCCATGCTGACCACGTAGGTCGCCGCCAGGGCGAAACCACGGCGCGAGGTGGCGCCGCTACCGACCACGATGCCCGCCAGGATCGGCAGCATCGGCAGCGAACAGGGAGTGAAGGCCAGCAACAGGCCGAGGCCGAAGAACACCAGCAGGCTCCAGGCCAGTGCCTGATTTTCGAGGCCGCTGGCCAGCGCCTGATCTTCGGCCTGCCCGGAGGCTGCCGAGGCGATGCCGTCACCGCTCAGCGACACCTCACGGGTCTGCGGTGGATAGCAGAGCCCGGCATCGGCGCAGCCCTGCCAGCCGAGACGCACACTGTTCTCTGCGCCCGGCGGGATCAGCAGTTCGAGGCTGTCGCGGTAGATCTGCGAGTCGCCGAAGAACTCGTCGCTGTAGGGCTCCCCCTCGGGCAGCGGCGGCTGGCGCTCCGGCGGCAGGCCGTCGAACTGCAGACGCTGCTGATAGAGGTAATAGCCCGGTGCGATCCGCCAGTGCAGCAGCGTCGCGCCGTTCTCCTGCCGACTGACCGTCAGCGCGAATGCCTCGTCCACCGGCAGAAAATCACCCTGCGAGCCGCCGCCAAACAGACCACCGGTCGACAGCGCCAAGCCGGGCGTCAGCAGAAACAACAGAAGAACCAATATGCGCATGCGAGTCCTGGCCGAGAAATGACTGCCGCGCAGCATGCCGGGGCGGGATTAACGCGCCATTAACGCCATGGCACGAGCTGCATAACGCTGCCTTAATCGCTAAGGTCCACCCTTGAGCATTTTCTGCGGACCCTCCCCATGCACGTGCTGCTTGCCGAAGACGACGCGCTGATCGCCAGCGGCATCGTCGCCGGGCTCAATGCCCAGGGCCTGATCGTCGACCATGCCGCGACCGCGGCGGCTGCCGAAGCCCTGCTGCGCGCGGCGCACTTCGATGTGCTGATCCTCGACCTCGGCCTGCCCGACGAAGACGGCATCACCCTGCTGCGACGCCTGCGCCAACAGGGCCTGGAACTACCGGTGCTGGTGCTCACCGCGCGCGATGCGGTCAGCGACCGGGTCACCGGCCTGCAGGCGGGTGCCGACGACTACCTGCTCAAGCCGTTCGACCTGCGCGAGCTGGCCGCGCGCCTGCACACGCTGATGCGGCGCATGTCCGGCCGCAGCGTCAACCTCATCGAACATGGCCGGTTGAGCTACGACCCGAGCCGCTGCGAAGCACGCCTGGACGGCCGCCTCGTCGACCTGTCACGCCGCGAACAGGCACTGTTGCAGGCGCTGCTCAACAACCAGGGCCGGGTGCTCAGCAGCGAGCAGCTCAAGGACGCGGTCTACGGTTTTGCCGACGACGTCGAGAGCAACGCGCTGAACGTGCATATCCACCATCTGCGCCGCAAGCTCGGCAGCGGCATCGTCGAAACCGTGCGCGGCCTCGGCTACCGCCTCGGCCCGGCAGGCGACGAGGACGCGCCATGAGCCTGCGCCTACGCCTGACCCTGATGCTCGGCTCCGCCTTCGTGCTGCTCTGGGCGCTGGCCGCGACCTGGATGCTGGTCGATCTGCGCAGCCAGATGATGCTCTCGCTCGACCAACGTCTGGCGGCCTCGGCGCGCATGGTCGCCGGCCTGCTGGTGCAGTTGCCGCAGCCGGTGCCCGGCGACGGCCCGCCGCAGCGTCTGAGCGCCGAGCAACTGGGCATCCCCAACGGCCTGGCCTGCCAGGTCAGCTCGCTGCGTGGCGAGGTGCTGGCGCGCAGCCACAGTGCACCCGACCACCGGCTGGACGCCGAGCAGAACGGCTTTCGCGACCAGCTGATCGACGGCGTGCCCTGGCGCAGCTTCACCCTGGTGCAAGGCGAGCTGCGCATCACCACGGCCGACCGCCTGGATGAGCGTGCCGCGCTGAAACGCTCGGTGCTGCTGGCGGCGGCGCTGCCCGTGGCGGTCGCCCTGCTCGGCAGCCTGGCTCTGCTCTGGCTCGGCCTGGGCCGTGGGCTGGCGCCCCTGCGCAGGATTCGCGAGGCACTGACCCGACGCAGCGCCGACTCCCTCGAACCCTTGCCGGTCGAAGGTCTGCCGGCGGAGCTGCTGCCGCTGGTGCAGACGCAGAACCAGCTGTTCCAGCGCATCGCCCAGGCCATCGAACGCGAACGCCGGCTGACCGGCGACGCCGCCCACGAGCTGCGCAGCCCGCTGACGGCGATCAAGACCCACCTGCAGGTGGCACGCATGACCGAAGGCGCCGCTGCCGAACAGGCGCTGGCCAACGCCGAAGCTGGTGCCGATCGCCTGCAGCGCACGCTCGAGCAGCTGCTGTTGCTGGCCCGGGTGGAAGGCAGTCTGGATTTCGACGATGGCCTGCAGTGCACCGCCGCCGAGGTCGCGCGGCTGGCGATTCAGGACGCCAGTGGCGGGGACGGCGCCCCGATCCTGTTGCAGATCCCGGCGGAATTGCCCGACACGCCGCTGGCCATGCCGCCGGTGCTGGCCATCGCCGCGCTGCGCAACCTGCTGGAAAATGCCCAGCGCCACACCGCGCCGGGCAGCGCCGTCACGCTGTCTCTGCAGCCTGAAGCCGGGCGAGTACGCTTCGAAGTACGCGATCAGGGGCCGGGCATCGCCGCCGAGCATCTCGAGCACCTGACTCGGCGCTTCTGGCGACACGCCGCCAGCAGCGGCAGCGGCCTGGGCCTGGCCATCGTCCAGGCGATCGCGCAACGCTGCGAGTGCACCCTCGCCTTCGACAGCCAGGCCGACGGCCTGCGCGTATCACTGACGGTGCCGTTGCAGCGCTGAGCAGGCGCTTAGCCGGGGAATTCCAGGCGGAAGGACGTCCAGCCCTGCTCGGAACTGCAGTGAATACGGCCTTGATGAGCCTGAACGATCGAACGGGTGATCGCCAGCCCCAGGCCGGCATTGCTCGGGCTGCCTTCGCGGCGCGCCGGATCGACCCGATAGAAGCGGTCGAACAATCGCTCCAGATGCTCGGGCGCGATGGTCGCGCCGGGATTGCTCACCTCAAGCGTCACCTGGCCCGCGCCGCGCTCGATGGCCACCCGGATGCGCTCGCCGTCGGGGGTGTAGCGCAGCGCATTGGACAGCAGGTTCGACAACGCCCGGCGCAGCATCAGCAGATCGCCCTGAATCGTACCGGCACCGGACAGCTCGAAGCGCACCCCGCGCTCGTCGGCCGAGAGCTGGTAATAGTCCAGCAGCTGCGTGCACAACGCCTCCAGCACGACGGGTTTGGCGTCCGGCACGATCAGCCCGTTATCCGCCTTGGCCAGAAACAGCATGTCGTCGATCATCCGCGACATGCGCTGCAGCTCCTCCAGGTTCGAATGCAGATTGTCCTGGTACTGGTCCAGCGTGCGCGCGCGGGTCAGCGCCACCTCGGTGTGGGTCATCAGATTGCTCAGCGGCGTGCGCAGCTCGTGGGCGATGTCGGCGGAGAAGTTCGACAACCGCACGAAGGCGTCTTCCAGCCTCGCCAGCATGGCGTTGAAAGCCTGCACCAGCTGCTGCAGCTCGGCCGGTGTCGACTCGTCGGGGATGCGCTCGCGCAGCGACTTGGCCGAGACGGAGGCGGCCACCTGGGTGACGTCGCGCAGCGGTCGCAGCCCGCTACGCACCAGCAGCCAGCCGAGCAGGCCGCTGAGCACCGCGCAGAGTATCAGCGCGCCCCACAGCCAGCCGCTGAAGGTATGGAAGAACGCCTTGTGCACGGTGACATCGAGCAGGATCAGCAGCGTCAGCGCCGTCTGACCGACCGGCACCTGCGTCACCTCCGCGCGCCAGAGGCGCCCATCCAGCGACAGCTCGCCATCGCGCTCAGCGGCCAGCGCGACCAGGGTCGGGTCGGCCCCGCCTGGCAGCGGCTCGGGAAATAGCTGGCGCCCCGCTGCATCGAAGACGAACCCCCTTATCTCGCTGTGCCCACCGAGCAGGGCCTGCAGCCGTGGACGCAGCCGCTCGAAGTCATCATCGGCCTGCAGCTCGCCGAGTAGCGCCTCGCCGGCGCGAAGCTTCTCGTGCAGGGTGTGCTGGTCCAGCTCGTTGAAGTGGCGTTCGCTGAGCTGGTGAAAGAAATACCCCGCCGCCGCCAGCACGCCGGTCACCGCGAGCATGAACATCAGGCTCAGCCGCGCCGTGAGCGACAGCCGCGTCATGACGGGTCCGGCTCGTCGAGCATGTAGCCCATGCCGCGCGCGGTGTGGATCAGTTTGGGCTCGAAGCCATCGTCGATCTTCACCCGCAAGCGGCGGATCGCCACCTCGATGACGTTGGTGTCGCTGTCGAAATTCATGTCCCACACCTGCGAAGCGATCAGCGACTTGGGCAGCACCTCGCCGCGCCGGCGCAGCAGCAGTTCCAGCAGGGCGAATTCCTTGGCGGTCAGGTCGATGCGCTGGCCAGCCCGCGTGGCGCGGCGCTTGAGCAGATCGACCTCCAGATCGGCAACCTTCAGCTGGGTCTGCAATGCCGCCGCGTTGCCGCGTCGCAGCAGGGTGCGCACACGGGCCAGCAGCTCGGAAAAGGCGAACGGCTTGACCAGATAGTCGTCGGCGCCCAGCTCCAGCCCCTTCACGCGATCCTCGACACGGTCGCGCGCAGTGAGAAAGAGCACCGGCACCTCGCGCCCGGAGGCACGCACCAGGCGCAGCACTTCCCAACCATCCAGCCCCGGCATCATCACGTCGAGAATCAGCAGGTCGTAGGCCATGCTCAGCGCGTGTTGTAGCGCGTCGGTGCCGGTCGTGACCCGGTCGACGGTGAACCCCGCCTCGCTCAGGCCCTGCTGCAGGTAGATGCCTGTCTTGGGCTCGTCTTCGGCGACCAGCAGTTTCATGTCCCTTTCCTCGGCTCGGCGATGGGCGAAGTGTGGCAGCCACAACGGCCGGCACGCCATCAACTGACAGAAACGTAATCTTTCTATCAGCGTTGCGTAAGGCGGCGAGGACTATGGTGAAACCATCCCATTCCGGAGGCCGGCCATGCAACGCAGCGGAACTCCCCAGCCTTTCTGGCGCAGCCCTGCCGGCATCGCACTGCTGATGCTGGCGATGATCGGGCTGTTCTATCTGGTGCGCGAACATCTGACGCATACCGCCGAAGTACTGCCCTACCTGATCCTGCTGCTCTGCCCGCTCATGCATCTGTTCGGCCACAGGCACGGAGGCCACGATGGCGACCGCTGACCAGCCCGGCAACCACGCCCACGCACACGCGCATCACCACCCCGCCCACCATTCGCACCCACCCCACTCTGCCGAAACCGCGACCGAACAGGACCCGGTGTGCGGCATGCCGGTGGCCGGCGACAGCCCACTGCATGCCAGCCATGGCGGGCGCGACTACCACTTCTGCAGCCAGCGCTGCCTGGACCGGTTCGTCGCCGAGCCGCAGCGCTACGCCAGTGCCGAACCCGCGGTGGCGCCGGCCGTGGCCGATCCGGCTGCCGAATATACCTGCCCGATGCACCCGGAAATCCGCCAGATCGGCCCTGGCACCTGCCCCAAGTGCGGCATGGCGCTGGAGCCGGTGATCCCCGAGCTGGAGGAGCAGGAAAACCCCGAGCTGCGCGATTTCTCCCGGCGCTTCTGGTGGACCCTGCCGCTGACGGTGATCGTCACCCTGCTGGCGATGGCCGGGCATTCGCTGGCGCTGTTCCACGGCGCCACGCAGAACTGGGTCGAGCTGGTACTGGCGACGCCGGTGGTGCTCTGGGCCGGCTGGCCGTTCTTTGTGCGCGGGGTCCAGTCGATCCGCCAGCGCAGCCCGAACATGTGGACGCTGATCGGCCTCGGCACCGCCGCGGCCTATGTCTACAGCGTGGCGGCTACCGTGGCGCCGCAGCTGTTCCCGGCGACATTTCTGCAAGACGGGCGCATCGGCGTCTACTACGAGGCGGCGGCGGTGATCATCTCGCTGACCCTGCTCGGCCAGATGCTCGAGCTACGCGCTCGCTCGCAGACCTCGGCGGCGATCAAGTCGCTGCTCGGCCTGGCGCCGAAGACCGCCCGGCGGATCAACGCCGACGGCAGCGAGGAGGACATCGCGCTGACCCACGTGCACCTTGGCGACCGTCTGCGCGTGCGCCCCGGCGAGAAGGTGCCGGTGGACGGTCGCGTGCTCGAGGGCGAAAGCGCGGTGGACGAGTCGATGCTCACCGGCGAGCCGCTGCCGGTGACCAAGCGCAGCGGCGACGTGTTGATCGGCGCCACGCTCAACACCCACGGCAGCCTGGTGATGGAAGCGCAGAAGGTCGGCTCGGCGACCATGCTCGCGCAGATCGTGCAGATGGTCGCCCAGGCCCAGCGCAGCCGCGCGCCGATGCAACGCCTGGCCGACCTGATCGCCGGCTGGTTCGTGCTGGTGGTGATCGCCATCGCCGTGCTGACCTTCTTCGGCTGGGGCCTGTTCGGCCCGCAGCCGAGCTGGGTGTTCGGCCTGATCAACGCGGTGGCGGTGCTGATCATCGCCTGCCCCTGCGCGCTGGGCCTGGCCACGCCGATGTCGGTGATGGTCGCCACCGGCAAGGCCGCCGGCAGCGGCGTGCTGTTCCGCGACGCCAGTGCCATCGAGAACCTGCGCAAGATCGACACGCTGATCGTCGACAAGACCGGCACTCTCACCGAGGGCCGCCCAGCCTTCCACAGCGTGGTCGCCGCGCCCGGTTTCGGCGAGGACGAGGTGCTGCAACTGGCGGCCAGCCTCGACCAGGGCAGCGAGCACCCGCTGGCCCACGCCATCGTCGAGCGCGCCCGCGCGACCGGCGTGCAACTGAGCCCGGTCGAACAGTTCGAGTCGGCCTCGGGCATCGGCGTGCGCGGACGGGTCGCCGGCCGCGGCCTGCTGCTCGGCAACACCGCGCTGCTCGATGAAGGCGGCGTCGACAGCGGCGCGCTGCGCCAGCGCTCCGAAGCGCTGCGCGCCGAAGGCGTGAGCATCATGTACCTGGCGGTCGACGGCACGCTGGCCGGGCTGCTGGCGGTGGCCGATCCGATCAAGCCGACCTCGCGCCTGGCGGTCGAGCGGCTGCAGGCCGATGGCGTCCGGGTGGTCATGGCCACTGGCGACGGGCTGACCACCGCACGCTCGGTGGCGCGCCAGCTAGGCATCGAGGAGGTGCACGGCGAGGTCAAGCCGCAGGACAAGGAGCGCCTGGCCGCCACCCTGCAGCAGGCCGGGCACCGCGTGGCGATGGCCGGCGACGGCATCAACGATGCACCGGCGCTGGCGCGCGCCGACGTCGGCATCGCCATGGGCACCGGCACCGACGTGGCGATGAACAGCGCCCAGGTCACCCTGGTCAAGGGCGACCTGCTGGGCATCCTGCGCGCGCGCAGCCTGTCGGTGGCGACGGTGCGCAACATGCACCAGAACCTGACCTTCGCCTTCCTCTACAACAGCCTGGGCATCCCGCTGGCCGCCGGCCTGTTCTACCCGCTGACCGGCCACCTGCTGTCGCCGATGATCGCCGCGCTGGCGATGAGCGTCAGCTCCGCCTCGGTGGTGTTCAATGCGCTGCGCCTGCGCAACGCCGATGTTGACGGAGGGCTTGACCTTGTCACGATGTCAAGGTCGAGCATCGAGCCAGGCCACTGAGGAGATCGCCATGAACACCACTACGCTGAAGGTCACCGGCATGAGCTGCGGCTCCTGCGTTCGCCATGTCAACGCCGCCCTTGCGGCGCTCGATGGCGTCGTACAGGTCGACGTGGAACTGGCCAGCGGTATCGTCCGCGTCCGCGGCGACGCCGAGCCCCAGGCGCTGGTTGCCGCCCTCGACGAAGCCGGCTACCCGGCAGAACCCATCGCCGAGGCCCCCGCCGCGCCGGCGAAGAAAACCGGCTGCGGCGGCAGCTCTGGCTGCTGCTGCAGCTGACACACACTCTGGAGAATGCGCATGAACAAGTACCTCGTCACGCTCGCCGCCGTGCTTATGTCGGGCATGGCCCACGCCGCCACGGTCATCGACGTGCATCGCGACGCCAACTGCGGCTGCTGCAAGGACTGGATCAAGTACCTGCAAGCCAACGGCTTCGAGGTGCGCGACCATGTGGAAAGCAACATGCCGGCAATCAAGCAGAGCCTCGGGGTCGTACCCCGGCTGGGCTCGTGCCACACCGGGGTGATCGACGGCAAGTTCGTCGAGGGCCACGTGCCGGTGGCGGCGATCCGCCAGTTACAGCAGCGCGATGACCTGCTCGGCGTCGCCGCACCGGGCATGCCCGCCGGCTCGCCTGGCATGGATTATGGCCAGGCCAAGCAGCGTTACCAGGTCATCGGCCTGACCCGCGAGGGGCGCGACATGGTGCTCGGCGAGTACCAGGGCGATCAGCTGCAGCGCTGAGCCGCAGGCGGGCACGCCGATGGGCTGGCTCATCGCCAAGTACCTGCTTACCGCTGCCGTGGTGGTGCTGGTATCGGAAGTCGCCAAGCGCAGCGACCGGCTCGGCGGCTTTCTCGCTGCCCTGCCGCTGATCACGGTACTGGCGATGATCTGGCTTTATATCGAGCGCCAACCGCTGGAGAAGATCGCCAATCATGCCTGGTACACCTTCTGGTACGTGCTGCCGACGCTGCCGATGTTCCTGCTGTTTCCACGCCTGCTGGCGCGGCTGGGCTTCTGGCCCGCGCTGCTGGCCGGCGCCCTGCTGACCGTCGCCTGATTCGGCCTGCTGGCGCTGTTGCTGCGGCGCTTCGGCGTACAGCTGCTCTAGCCACGCGCACGGCGGTTGCCAGCTGACAGAAGCGTAATGTTCCGCTCAGCCAGTGGTCAGCTCGGCCCGGTTATCGTTGCTCTGTTGCTGCACTAAGCGCAGCGCAATCAGTGCCTGAACAAACCCGCAAAGGATCCACATGCACGCCAACCAATCCCGGCGCACCTTCGTCAAAAGCCTGGCTGCCGGCGGTGCCGTCGCCGGCCTCGGGCTGTGGCGCCAGCCCGTCTGGGCGCTGACCAGCCCAGGTCAGCCGACGGTGCTCAGCGGCACCGAGTTCGACCTCACCATCGATTCCATGAGCGTGGACTTCACCGGCAAGCGCCGCACCGCCATGGCCATCAACGGCAGCATCCCCGGCCCGCTGCTGCGCTGGCGCGAGGGCGATACCGTGACCTTGCGCGTGCGCAACCGGCTGCCCCACGACACCTCGATCCACTGGCACGGCATCCTGCTGCCGGCCAACATGGACGGCGTGCCCGGCTTCAGCTTCGCCGGCATCGCCCCGGACGGCATGTACGAATACCGCTTCAAGGTCAAACAGAGCGGCACCTACTGGTACCACAGCCATTCGGCGTTCCAGGAGCAACTCGGCGTCTACGGCCCGCTGATCATCGATCCAGAGGAGCCGGAGCCTTTCGCCTACGACCGCGACTACGTGGTGTTTCTCTCCGACTGGACCGACGAAAGCCCGGCACGGGTGCTGGCCAAGCTGAAAAAGCGCTCGGACTACTACAATCAGGGCCGGCGTACGCTTGGCGATTTCATCGACGATGTCGCCGACAACGGCTGGACCGACACCATCAGCGAACGCTGGGCCTGGGCGAAGATGAATATGTCGCCAACGGATCTGGCCGACATCAGCGGTGCCACCTACACCTACCTGCTCAACGGCCAGGCACCGGACGGCAACTGGACCGGCCTGTTCCAGCCAGGCGAGCGCATCCGCCTGCGGCTGATCAACGGCTCGGCGATGAGCTACTTCGACTTCCGCATCCCCGGCCTCAAGCTCACCGTGGTCGCCGCCGACGGGCAGAACGTCGAACCGGTGCAGGTGGACGAAGTGCGCCTGGCCGTAGCGGAAACCCTCGACGTGATCGTCGAGCCAGACGGCAGCCAGGACGCCTACACCCTGTTCGCCCAGTCCATGGACCGTAGCGGCTTTGCCCGCGGCACCCTGGCCGTGCGTGATGGTTTGCAGGCGCCGGTGCCCGAGCCCGATCCGCGCCCCGAACTGACCATGGAAGACATGGGCCATGGCGATCATTCCGCCCATGGCCAGGCTGCTGCGCCTGTGCAGAGTGACGATCCTCACGCCGGGCACGGCGACATGAATCACGGCGCAATGAATCAGGGCCAGATGGACCACGCCGCCATGGGCCACGGCTCGTCCGGCAGTGGCATGCAGGCGCACCCGGCCAGCGAGACAAACAATCCGCTGGTGGACATGCAGACCATGATGCCGGTGCCTAAGCTGGATGACCCGGGTATCGGCCTGCGCGACAACGGTCGGCGCGTACTGACCTACGCCGACCTGCGCAGCACCTTCGCCGACCCGGACGGCCGTGAGCCGACGCGTACCATCGAACTGCACCTGACCGGACACATGGAGCGCTTCGCCTGGTCGTTCGACGGCATTCCCTTCGCCGATGCCGAGCCGATCCGCCTCAGTTACGGCGAGCGAGTGCGCTTCGTGCTGGTCAACGACACCATGATGCACCACCCCATCCACCTGCACGGGCTGTGGAGCGACCTGGAGGACGAGCACGGTAATTTCCAGGTGCGCAAGCAC
Source organism: Stutzerimonas sp. R40042 (assembly GCF_026642215.1). Taxonomy (NCBI): domain Bacteria; kingdom Pseudomonadati; phylum Pseudomonadota; class Gammaproteobacteria; order Pseudomonadales; family Pseudomonadaceae; genus Stutzerimonas; species Stutzerimonas sp. R40042. Next base: position 3,085,156 of record NZ_CP113258.1, read on the forward strand.
ACCATCGACATGCCGCCGGGCTCCAAACGCAGCTATCGCGTCACCGCCGACGCCCTCGGGCGCTGGGCCTACCACTGCCACATGCTGATGCACATGGACCTCGGAATGTTCCGTGAAGTCCGCGTAGAAGAATGACGGAGAAGCCTATGAACACGATCAAATTGCATGCCCTGCTCGCCTTCGGCCTGACCACCGCGCTCAGCCTCAACGCCGCCTACGCGCAGAGCGAGCACGACGGTCATCATCCCGCCAATGCACCAGCCGAACAGGCCGCGCCGCAGGCCAGCCAGCCCAAGCCCGGACAACAACAGGGCGGCATGATGCAGGGCATGGACCACGACAAGATGCAGGACATGCACGACCAGCACATGGGTTCCGGCCATATGGACCACGGCAGCATGGGCAACGGAAAGATGCAGAAGGACATGCCGAAGGGCCCCGAACAGGGCAAGCAGCATGATCATTAAGACACTGCCGGTTGCCATCGCCCTCGCCCTGGCTGCGACGGCGAGTCAGGCGCAGCAGGCGATGGATCATTCCGGCCACGACGGACACGCTGCGCCTGCGGATCACAGCCAGATGGATCATCGGCAGATGGATCACAGCCAGATGAGCCATGAGCCCGTGAACCATGGCGACATGAACCACGACGGGATGCCTCACCCACCGGCAACCGGCGTTCCACCCGAACAGCAGCAACGACCGCCAGTCCCCACCATCAGAGATGCAGACCGCGCGGCCGCGTTCCCCGACCTGCCGCCTCACGCCATGCACCAGGGTGGCAGCAACTTCCTGTTCCTAGCCGATCAGCTGGAATGGCAGGACGCCGACGAAGGCAGCACGCTGGCCTGGGACATTTCCGGCTGGTATGGCGGCGATATCGACCGCCTCGCCTTCCGTTCCGAGGGTGAGCGCACCAATGGCCACACCGAGGAGGCCGAGCTGCAGCTGCTCTGGAGCCACGCCATCGGCCCCTGGTGGGAGACCGTCACCGGCGTGCGTCAGGACTTCAAGCCTGGTTCGCCACAGACTTGGGCAGCCTTTGGCGTGCAGGGCATGCCGCTGTTCGGTCTGGAAACCGAAGCCACCGCGTTTCTCGGCGAGGGTGGCCAGACTGCGCTGCGCCTGGAGGCCGAATACGACATCCTGCTGACCCAGCGCTGGGTGTTGCAGCCCACCGCGGAGCTGAACCTGCACGGACGCAACGACGAGGCGCGCGGCGTCGGCTCCGGTCTCAGCGACGCTAGTGTCGGACTGCGCCTGCGTTACGAGATCAGTCGTCAGTTCGCGCCTTATGTCGGCGTCAGCTGGGGCCGAGCCTACGGCAATACCGCTGACCTGCTGCGCGCCGATGACGAAGACGTCAGCGAGGCGAAGCTGGTGGCGGGTATTCGTTTCTGGTTCTGAGACCCGACCTATGAAGACTGTCCTGGCGACACTGGCACTGAGCACCCTGTTGATCACAATCGGCGGCGCGCTGGTGGCGTATTCCGGCATCATCGACGTCGGCGCGGACGCCCCGCACAGCGCGCCGCTGCACGCCCTGCTGGAGACCACCCGGGAACGCGCCGTGGCTGCACGCGCCGGTGACATCGAGGTACCGCCGCTGGGATCGGCGGAGCAGATGCGCTCGGGCGCGGGCAACTATGCGGCCATGTGCGTCGGTTGCCACCTGGCGCCGGGAGTCGAGCCGACCGAACTGAGCCAGGGTCTCTACCCCGCCCCGCCGCCACTTGCCGAGGACTCCCGCGACAACGACCCGGCCGCAACATTCTGGGTCATCAAGCATGGGCTCAAGTCCACCGGTATGCCGGCGTGGGGCAAGTTCATGGAAGACCGCTACATCTGGTCGCTGGTCGCCTTGGTCGAACAGCTGCCGTCACTCACCCCAATGGAATACCAGACGCTGGTGGACGCCAGCGACGGCCACCAGCACGGTGGCGGTGAAACGGACATGCACGATCACAGCGGCCAGCATCCGACTCCTGCCGCCGATCAGCAGCCTGCAGGCAAAGCCCATCATCAGGGCGCACACGACGAGCAGGCACCGGCGCATTCGGAAGCAGTACCGGAAGCCGATGTACACCATCACCCGGATGGCAGCCGCCACGTGCATTGATGGGCTGCGCCATGGCCGGCGCAATCGTCCCTCAGGCAATTCGCCTCAGCGCTTCGCCCCGGTCTGTCCGACCCGTTCCAGCCACACGGACTCCAGGCGTGGCTGGTCGATATCCATGTTCCGCGCCTCCATCGCCTCGCGGTGACGGTCGATCTCGGCGACCGAATCGCTGAGCCCGGTGAGGTTGCCGTCGAGCTGGTGCATCTGCGTCAGCCCCAGGTGATAGAAGCGCAGCAGCTTCATCGCATCCGGATCGTCCGCACTTACGCCTGCCTTGACCTGGTGCATCATGTTGGTCACGCGCATCAGGCTGCGCTTGAGCTGCCAGCCGTACACCGCCGCCGCCATCCACGGCTGCTGCCAATACAGCCACCTGACGACTCCGATCGTCAGCGCCAGTCCGGCCACCACGCCGCCGATGTTCAGCCGCAGGTTGTCGCCACCGGGCTCGCCGAACAGCGCCACGGCCAGGGTCGACAAGCCCATGGCGAGGACGGCAAAGGTCACGGCGACGATCAGGGTGCTGCGTCGGGTCTGCTGGCGATAGGTTTCGGGGCTGAGCGGAACGATCTCGAATAGCACCACGGGGCGATGTCCTTGGCTGAGGCAAAAGATGTGCGGCGGCCATTATCACCTCAATCGCCGCGCGCTGACTGATACAGCGCAGTATCTTCCGCGCTCCGGCTATGCTGGGCCCGCCCCAACTGGAGATAACAATGCGCCGCCTTGCCACGCCCGCCGATCAGCAGCGGGTCTACGACATCTACATGCACCCGGACGTGGAGCGGTACCTGGGCTTCGACCCCATGCCTCGCGAGCACTTCGGCAAGGTCTTCGAGCCGCTGTTCGAAAGCGCCGGCTTCTATGTCTTCGAAGACGATGGCGTGGTGCAAGGCTTCTACAAGGTGCAACGCCATCTGGGCCGCGCCGCCCATGTCGCCTACCTCGGCACCCTGGCCGTCGCGCCCGAGGTGAGAGGCAGCGGCCTGGCGCGACGGATGATGCAGGAAGCCCTCGACAAGCTGGCCGCCAGCGGCATTCGTCGTGTGGAATTGACGGTGGAAGCGGACAACCCGCGGGCGATCGCCTTCTACGAGCGCTTCGGCTTCGTCCACGAAGGCACGCAGCGCGCTGCCTACAAGCGCAGCAGCGACGACGGCTTCGTCGACGAACTGATGTATGGCCTGTTGCTGGGACCCGGGCGGGCCCCAGCATAGGTACTGCGTCGTTCGTCAGCCCTTGAGTTTGCTGGTGATCTTCGCCACGTGCTCACCCTGGTAGCGTGCGATGGCCAGTTCCTTCTCCGAAGGCTGACGCGAGCCGTCGCCACCGGCGATGGTCGTGGCGCCATAGGGCGTGCCACCGTTGGTTTCGGAGATGTCGAAGAACTCGCTGATGCCATAACCGGTCGGCACGATGACCATGCCGTGGTGCGCCAGAGTGGTCCAGGTCGAGGTAATGGTCATCTCCTGCCCACCGCCGGTGCCGGTCGAGGCGAACACGCTGGCGACCTTGCCGTGCAGCGCACCCTTGGCCCACAGCCCCCCGGTACGGTCGAGGAAATTGCGCATCTGCCCGGACATGTTGCCGAAGCGGGTCGGGGTGCCGAAGATGATGCCGTCGTAGTCCGGCAGCTCATTCGGATCGGCGATGTCGGCGGGCTGATCGACCTTGCCGCCGGCGTTGCGGAAGGCGTCTTCCGGCATGGTTTCCGGCACGCGCTTGATCGTCACCTCGACACCCGGTACACGGCGTGCACCCTCGGCGACGGCATTGGCCATCGTTTCGATGTGGCCGTACATGGAGTGATAGAGCACGAGAATCTTCGCCATCTTGCTTTCCTCTTTCGGTGGGTGAGTCTGAATGAAGTAGTGAATGGGATAACGCGCCAGGTGGGTCGTTCCGGTGACAGCCGTCAGAGCGACTCGACCAGGATGACTTCGCTGTCTTCCACGGCCCTGACGCTCAGCCATGTCTCATCACGCACGGCCACACCATCGCCGGCGGCAACCGCGAGTCCGTTGACCTCGATCTGGCCGCTGGCCGGCACTAGGTACACCCGGTGCCCGACGGCAATTTCGTAGTCCGCGCTCTGCCCTGCTGCAAGCGTAGCCGCTGCCAGCCTGGCTTCAGCACGAATCGGTAGCGCCTCGTCATCGCCGGGCAGGCCACTGGCGAGCGTGACGAAGGCGCCGGCGCGCTCGCCAGTGGGGAACTGGCGAGTGCCCCAGGCCGGCGGCAGCCCGGTCTGCTGCGGGTGAATCCAGATCTGGAAGATGCGTGTCTCCACATCCTCCAGGTTGTACTCGCTGTGCACGATGCCGGTGCCGGCGCTCATCACCTGCACATCGCCAGCGACGGTACGGCCGCGGTTGCCAAGGCTGTCTTGATGGGTAATGGCGCCTTGGCGGACGTAGGTGATGATTTCCATGTCCCGGTGCGAATGCGGCTCGAAGCCGGACTGCGGCGCGATGCTGTCGTCGTTCCAGACCCGCAGGCGGCCCCAGCGCATCCGCTCGACGTCGTGATAACCAGCAAAGGAAAAGTGGTGGCGCGCGTTCAGCCAGCCGTGCTGCGCATGGCCAAGCCGGGCATAGGGACGTAGTTCAATCATCTCGCTCTCCACAGATCGGGGCACCGGGACGAACCCGGCCAATGAGGGAGATGATCCATTCAATCAGATCAATATTGTTTGCAATTTTCAGCCAATAAGCATCGATTAAATCGATACGTATGCAGACGAACTGGCTTCGACAATCTGGCGTAGCGACCAGTCTCTTGCCCGTATCGCATTTACCTGCCACAAAGCGCTCCCCTCTTTCAGCTTTCAGGAAGCGCATGAATGAACGATGAATTGCTGGTCGAAGACATTCAGCTCGGCGATGGCAAAGCGGTGGTCAAGGGTGCGCTGATCACCACCCAATACCGCGGCACGCTGAGCGACGGCACGCTGTTCGACAGCTCCTACGAGCGCGGCAAACCCTTCCAGTGCGTGATCGGCACCGGTCGGGTCATCAAGGGTTGGGACATCGGGCTGATGGGCATGCGGGTCGGCGGCAAGCGCCGGCTGTTCGTCCCGGCGCAGCTGGGCTATGGCGAGCGCCAGGTCGGCGCGCATATCCCGCCCAATTCGGATCTGCACTTCGAGATCGAGCTGCTGGAAGTGCTGACGCGCGACGACTGACCAGCCTTTCTGGCGCCCCCTGCGGGCCGCCAGAAAGTCGCAGGTATCAGGCCTCGCCCGCGAGGTCCGGGCGCGCCACACCTCGGGGATACTGCTCCCGATAGCGCGCCAGCCAGACGGCCCCGGCCGGATCTTCCCAGGCGTGACGGTGCAGCAGCGCCATGCCGTCCGGATCGTTCAGCAGGCGCCAGCGCGCCGCCTCGGCATCCGCGCCATCAGGCCCGGCAGCCAGCACCTTGCCCAGGCGCTGCTCGCGCAGATGTTCCGCCGACGGCACCACCTTGGCGTGACGCGCACGTGCCATGGCGCAGACCAGCGCGTTGTAGAGCGGATCGACCACCGCCACGAGGAAGCCTTCGCGCAGCGCGTTGGCCTGGTTTTGCTGCTGGTACAGGTCGGTATTGGCCAGCTCGGTGGGCGGTGCGTATTCCTCCGGGATCAGGAACAGCTTGCTGCGCCGCGCGGCCAGACCGAGACCGGTACGACTGGTGATCACTGAGACCGGCGCCGACAGGATCAGCGACACCACGATCGGTGCCAGCCACCAGAGAAAGGCTGCATCCAGCCAGGCGACCAGGGCCGTCCAGAGCACACCGATGACGATCTGCGAGCCGTGCCGGCGCAGCGCTTCGCCCCAGGGGGTGGCGTCGTCGCCGCGCTGCGGCGATTTCCACTGCACCGACCAGCCGAGGAACGCGGCGGTGACGAACACGCTGTGAAAGAGCATGCGCACCGGCGCCAGCAGCACCGAGAACAGCGTTTCGATCAGCATCGACAGCACCACCCGCAGCCGCCCGCCGTAAGCCTGGGCGCCCTGGATGCAGACCAGCAGCACACTGAGCAGCTTGGGCAGGAACAACAGCGTCATGGTCGCGGAGAACAGCGCGATGGCTTCCTGCGGATGCCAGCGCGGCCACAGCGGGTAGAGCTGGTTCGGCTGCAGGAAGTACTCCGGCTCCATCAGCGTATGGATCGCCAGCAGGCCGGTGGACAGCAGCAGGAAGAGGAACCACAGCGGCGCCGACAGGTAGGACATCACCCCGGTGAGGAACACCAGGCGATGCACCGTGTGCACGCCGCGCACCATGAACAGGCGGAAGTTCATCAGGTTGCCGTGGCACCAGCGGCGATCGCGCTTGAGCTCGTCGAGCAGGTTCGGCGGCAGCTCTTCGTAGCTGCCTGGCAGGTCGTAGGCGATCCACACGCCCCAGCCGGCACGGCGCATCAGCGCGGCTTCGACGAAGTCGTGGGAAAGGATCGCCCCGGCGAACGAACCGGTGCCGGGCAACGGCGCCAACGCGCAATGCTCGATGAACGGCTTCACGCGAATGATCGCGTTGTGGCCCCAGTAATGCGATTCACCCAGCTGCCAGAAGTTGAGCCCGGCGGTGAACAGCGGACCGTAGACCCGCGTGGCGAACTGCTGCAGCCGCGCATAGAGGGTGTCCATGCCCGACGCCTTGGGCGCGGTCTGGATGATGCCGGCGTTGGGGTTGGCCTCCATCAGTCGCACCAGGCTGGTCAGGCATTCGCCGCTCATCACGCTGTCGGCATCCAGCACCACCATGTAGCGGTAGCTGCTGCCCCAGCGACGACAGAAGTCGTCGATGTTGCCGCTCTTGCGCTTCACCCGGCGCCGACGGCGACGGTAGAAGATGTGGCCGAAGCCATCCACCGCACGGCACAACTCGACCCAGGCCTTCTGCTCGGCAACGCAGGTATCCGGGTCGTTGCTGTCGCTGAGCACGAAGATGTCGAAATGCTCGAGTTCACCGGTTGCCTTGAGCGACTCGTAGGTCGCACGCAGCCCGGCGAACACACGCGGCACATCCTCGTTGGCGATCGGCATCACCAGCGCCGTACGCGCCTCGGCCGGTATCGCTTCGGTGCCGGAGCTGCTGGCCGAGATGCTGTAGCGGTCCTTGCCGCGCAGCAACTGGAAGAAGCCCATCAGCGCAGTCCAGAAGCCCACCGAGACCCAGCAGAACAGCAACGCGAAGAGCAACAGGATGCTGGTCTGCACCACATACGGAAGGATCTGCCGGGCCGACTCGGACAGCGGCTGGACGAACACTTCCTGCATGTCGACCAGGAACCAGCCCTGGTAAGGCAGCACCGCCTTCATCTGCCAGGTGGCGAAGGCGGTCTGGCCCAGCATCAGCACCAGCAGCGCCGCACGGCGCAGGGCGGCAACGCGGCGCCAACGTGCCTCGTCGAGCGGCTGCGGGCTGGGTTCGACCTTGCGCCGCGGGATCGCCCGACCCAGCAGCCGGCGCCAGCCGCGGCGCAGGATGTTGGTATGCCAGGGCTCCGGGACCATGCGTGTGCGCACGATCGGCGGGGTCGACTGCACATAGGCGCGCCCCTGGTGATCCTCGGCGATCACGCCAGCGCGGTCGAACAGATCGCCCCAGCCCAGCCGCAGTCGCGCGACCACCGAGTCGAGCAGACGCCGCGACGGGCTGCGCGGCGTGGCGGTCTCGGCAGACAGTTCGTCATGCAGCGCGAACAGGCCGCCCTGCTCCGCCGCCTGCCGGTATCTGGCCGGGTCCTCGGCTTCGTTCAACGCCAGGCCGTCGCAATAGCTTTGCGTCAGGCCATTCACTGCATGCTGCTCATTCATGGGGAGGAATCTGGTAGGTCCAGGTTTCGGAAAGGGTCTTGTCGCCATCGACCAGCGCTGCTCGCATCTCGACCGGGCGCGCCGGGTCGCGCACCTTCACGCGCAGCGTCAGGCGCCAGCCCTTGGTGACGGTGTTGTAGCGCAGGCTGTTTTCCACCAGCTCGGCGTTGTCATCAACGCTGACGCGCGTGCTGACCGGCGCATTCTCGGCGAGCTTCTCCAGCACCGGCCCGACGAAATCGACGATCAATGCGGTGCTGCCGTCGGGCTGGCGGATCAGGTTGGCTTGTTTGACGTCGCCGGTGGAGATACGGGTCTGCTGCACCCACGCCAGCTCAGGATCGTGCAGGCTCGGCTCGTCCATGGAGAAGTGCAGGCGGTATTCCAGATCCAGCGACTGGCCGGGCTCAGGCTGCTTTTCCGGCGACCAGAAGGCGACGATGTTGTCGTTGGTCTCGTCAGGCGTCGGGATCTCGATCAGCTCGACGTGGCCCTTGCCCCAGTCGCCGCGGGTCTCGACCCAGCCGCTCGGGCGCAGCTCGTAGCGGTCGTCCAGGTCTTCGTAGCGGTTGAAATCACGGGTGCGCTGCATCAGCCCGAAGCCCCGTGGGTTCTCCACGCTGAACGCACTGACGGCCAGCCGCTTCGGATTGTTCAGCGGGCGCCAGATCCATTCGCCATTGCCGGCATGGATCGCCAGGCCCTCGGAGTCATGCAGCTGCGGCCGGAAGTTGGTGACATTGCTCGGCTGGTTGGCGCCGAACAGGAACATGCTGGTCAGCGGCGCAATGCCGAGCTTGCCGACCTGCTCGCGCAGGAACACCTTGGCCTGCACGTCGAGGGTGCTGTCCTTGCCCGGCGTCAGCACCATGCGATAGGCGCCGGTGGCGCGCGGCGAATCGAGCAGCGCGTAGATCACCAGATTGCGCCGATCAGGCTGCGGCCGCTCGACCCAGAATTCGCGGAAACGCGGAAACTCCTCGCCGACCGGCAGCGCCGTGTCGATCGCCAGCCCGCGCGCAGAAAGTCCGTACCACTGCCCCTTGCCGATGACGCGGAAATAGCTGGCGCCGAGCAGGGTCATCACCTCGTCCTGCTTGTCCTTCTTGTTCAGCGGATAGAGCACCTTGAAGCCGGCGAAGCCCAGCCCGTCCAGCGAAGCCGGGTCGATGTCGACGCCGCCGAACTCGAACATCGAGGGGTCGTAGCGAATCTCGCGTACGTTCGTCGCGGTGATTTCATTGATGCGCACCGGCGTGTCGAAGTGCATGCCCTGGTGATAAAAGTGCAGATGGAACGGCGTCTCGACGTCCTTCCAGTAGGCATGTTCCGGGTTGAAGCGCAGGCGCTGGTAGTCGGCGAATGCCATCTTGCGGAAGTCGTCGGGCAGGTTGCTGACCGGCTCCTCGTAACGACTGGCTGCCAGCTCCTGCGCCCGCTTGGCCACATCATCCAGACTGAACGCCAGCGCACTGCCGGCCATCAGCATGCACAACCCACCTGCCAGCCCCGCCAGCATGCGCGCCGGATGGGCACCCGTATTGCGTTGAAAAATGCGTAACACACCGCCTCCGAATTACACGTTTGTGCAGAGTTCGCTCTGCTTCGCCGTGGTGAATCGCCTGACTCCAGCCGTTGCGCCGCGCGCGGCGAGCGCGACGGCGATGCCGGACTGCATGCGGTTCGCCATACAGAAAACTTCTTACAACAGCTCGAAACGCGCGCTTTGCACGGCCCGGGAATCGAGCCCCAGCTGCACTTCGAATTCACCGGGTTCGGCCACGTAGTCGAGCCGGGCGTCATGGAACCTGAGGTCCTCCTCGCCCAGACTGAAGCGCACCACCCGCGTCTCGCCCGCCTCGAGGCTGAGCTTTTCGAAGCGTTTGAGCTCCTTGACCGGACGCACTGTGGAACCGACCAGATCCTGCAAATAGAGCTGCACAACGGTCGCACCGGCGCGCGCGCCGCGGTTCTTTACCGTTACGCTGACATCCAGGCGCTGCCCACGTTTCAATTTGCGCTGGGAAAGTTGCGGTTTGGACAGTTCGAAATCGGTATAGCTCAGGCCATAGCCGAACGGGTACAGCGCCCCGTTGGGCTCCTCGAAATACTGCGAGGTGTAGTTGCCCGGACGACCCTCGACATAGGGACGGCCCAAGCGTGGATGGTTGTAGTAGGTGGGAATCTGCCCCACCGAACGCGGAAAGGAGATCGGCAGCTTGCCGGAGGGGTTGTGTGCGCCGAACAGCACGTCGGCAATGGCATTGCCGCCCTCGGTACCGGCGAACCAGGTTTCCAGCAGCGCATCGGCATGCTCCCGGACCCAGCCCAGCTGCAGCGGGCGACCATTCATCAGCACCACCACCAGCGGTTTGCCGGTGGCCACCAGGGCCTCGAGCAGCGCCTGCTGGCTGGCCGGCAAGGTCAGACTGGTCCGGCTGGACGATTCGTGGGACATGCCCCGGGCCTCGCCCAGAGCGGCGACGATCACATCGGCGTCGCGGGCTGCATCCAGCGCTTCGTCGATCATCGCCTGCGGCGACCGTGAATCCTGGACCACTTCCGGACGGTCCCAGTTGAGGAAATTCAGGTACTCGATCATGCCGGCATCGTCGGTCACGTTCGAGCCACGGGCATGGATGACCCGGCCGGACTCGCCAATCGCTGCCTCCAGGCCCTGGCGCAGCGTCACCGTCTGCGCGGCCACACCGGCGGCCGACCAGCTGCCGAGCATGTCGACATGGGAATCGGCCAGCGGGCCGATCAGGGCGATGCGGGCATCCTTGCGCAGCGGCAGGGTCTGCTCACGGTTCTCCAGCAGCACCAGCGACTCGCGCGCGACCTGGCGGGCCGCCTCGCGATGCAGGCGACTTTCGGCATTGACCTCGGCAGGGTCGTCCGCCGCCCGGCCGATGCGTCGATAGGGATCATGGAACAGGCCGAGGTCGTACTTGGCGCCGAGGACGCGAGCGACCGCCTGGTCGATCAGTTCGATCGATACCTCGCCGCGCTCGACCAGGCCGGGCAGTTCCTGCAGATAGAGTGAGTCGTGCATGCTCAGGTCGATGCCCGCCTCGATCGCCAGGCGCGCGGCCTCGCGGCCATCACGGGCCACGCCATGGCGCAGCAGTTCGTCGATGGCGCCGTGATCGCTGATGGTCAGCCCGCCGAAGCTCCAGTCGCCACGCAACAGGTCCCGCAGCAGCCAGCGGTTGGCGCTGGCCGGAACGCCGTTGACTGTGTTCAGCGCCACCATCACGCCACCAGCGCCGGCATCGACCGCCGCACGGTATGGCGGCAGGTAGTCCTGGTACATGCGCTGCGGGCTCATGTCGACCACGTTGTAGTCACGCCCGCCCTCCACCGCACCATACAGGGCGAAGTGCTTGACGCTGGCCATCACGCTGTTCGCAGCGCTCAGGCGCTCGCCCTGATAGGCATGCACCAGCGTGCCGGCGATCTGCGATACCAGGTACGGATCTTCGCCGAAGCCTTCGGAGGTCCGGCCCCAGCGCGGGTCGCGGGTGATGTCGACCATGGGCGCGAAGGTCAGATCGAGGCCGTCGGCACTGGCCTCGCTGGCCGACACCCGACCGCTCAGGGCGATGGCCTCCAGATCCCAGCTCGACGCCAGCGCCAGGCTGATCGGGAAGATGGTGCGATGGCCATGAACCACGTCATAGGCGAAGAAGATCGGAATGCCCAGTCGGCTGCGCAAGGCCGCGTCCTGCATGGGGCGGTTGTCGGCGCGGGTCACCGAATTGAAGGTGGCACCGATGCGGCCGGCCGCGATCTCCTCGACGATGCGCTCGCGCGGCATGTCGCCACCAATGCTGATCAGCCGCAGCTGGCCAATCTTCTCCGCCAGGGTCATGCGCTCGAGCAGGGTCTCGATCAATGCCTGCCGGTCATCCAGCGGCAGCGCGGGCTGTGCCACGCAGGCGAAGGAGCCCATTGCGCTGGCAAGCAGGACAAACGGCAACAGCCTTTTCATCATCACAACCCCATTCCCCTATCAACCGATCAGCCACACACAGGCACACCCATCGCGCCGGCCGTGAAGACCGATCGCAATGGGTTAGAGCGTTTTTTTAAAGTTCGATGGTGCCGTCGAGATACAGCACGGCCTGCCCGGCCACCATCACACGATCCGCTTCGACCCGGCAGTGCAGGATGCCCGTGCGCGCCGACGCCTGCAGCGCCACCAGTTCGTTGCGTCCCAGCCGCTCGGCCCAGTACGGCGCAAGCCCGGCATGGATGGAGCCGGTAACCGGGTCCTCGTCGCCGCCGTTGGCTGGCCAGAAATAACGGGAGGCGAAATCCTGCTCGCTCCCCGGCGCGGTCACTACCACATCCAGTGGCGCCAGCGTGCGCAGTGCCTGCAGATCGGGCGCCAGCGCGCGCACCTGCTGCTCGTCGCGATAGACGGCGAACCACGCCTGGCGATTGCGCAGCACCGCTTCCGGCTCGCACCCGAGCCCCTGCAACAACGCAGCCGGCGGCTCGGCAACCGGTTCCGGCGCACGATTGGGGAAGCTCATTTCCAGCAGACCGTCGGCCCGCCGCTGCACGGTCAGATCGCCCACGGCAGCGGCGCGAAAGGTCAGCGGCGCCTGGGCCAGCCCCTGCTCCAGCAGCACGAAGGCGCTGGCCAGCGTGGCATGGCCGCAGAAATCGATTTCGGTGAGCGGCGAGAACCAGCGGATATGAAAGGCCCCGTCCGCCTCGCGAACGAAGAAGGCCGTCTCGGAAAGGTTGTTTTCGGCGGCGATGGCTTGCATCAGCTCGTCCGCCAGCCAGGCCTGCAAGGGGATCACCGCCGCGGGATTGCCCCGGAAACGTTCAGCGGTGAAAGCATCGACCTGGAACATCCGCAATTTCATGGTTTGCACCCTGTGCACGGTCAAGCGACCGCCGCCTACTCTAACGGGTCCGACGGGGTGCTAGCCAGTGGTGCGTGAAGGCTGAAGGGCCCGGAATCCGTCCGTTTCATCTACTTGCGACGACGCCGCACATCAGCCCAGGGCAAACGGCAGCAATAGCGCGATCAGAATGCCCAGCAGGCTCATGCCCAGCGCAGCGAAGGCGCCACATTCGTCACCCTCCTCCAGCGCCCTGGCGGTACCGATGGCATGGGCGTTGAGGCCATAGCTCAGGCCTCGCGCGGCGGGATGCTCGACGCCTGCCCAGCGCAGCAGCAGCGGTCCCAGCGCGGTGCCGATGACCCCGGTGAGCATGACGAATATCGCCGCCAGCGAGGCCAGGCCGCCGAGCTGCTCGGCCACCAGCATGGCGATGGGCATGGTCGCGGACTTCGGCGCCAGGCTCATCAGCACCGGCAGCTCTGCGCCCAGCACCCAGGCGATCGCCAGCGTCAGCACGACGCTGAGCACGCCACCGACCGCCAAGGTGATGACGATCGGCCAGAACAGCTGCTGGATACGCTTGAGATGTCGATGCAGCGGCACCGCCAGCGCCACGGTCGCAGGCCCCAGCAGCATGGCGACCAGCGACGCGCCGTCGCGGTAGCGCGCATAGTCGAGATCCACCAGGGTCAGTGTGCCGACCACCAGCAGCATGCCCACCATCACCGGTTGCAAGACCAGCCAGCCGCTGCGGCGATAGAGCATCAGCGCCAGCTGAAAGGCGATCAGCGTCAGTGCCACGGCGAACAAAGGATGGACCACGACCGCCGCCCAGGCGGTGCGCCAATCGAGTACCGTCATGCCTGATCCTCCCGCTGGCGGTCGAGTCGGCGGATCAGCCGCTGCATCAGCCAGCCGCAGAACGGCACGGTGATCAGCAGCGACAACACCAGCCCGGCGGCGATCGCCGGCAGGTCATCCAGCAGTGCGCCGGCGCTGGTCATGATGCCGGCGGCCGGCACGATCAGCAGCAGCGGCAGATACTGCAGCAGCAAGGCCGCGGTCTTCTCCAGCGACTCCGGAATGCTGCGGCGCAGCAGCAACAGACCGAACAGCAACAGCATGCCGATAATCGGCCCCGGCAGCGCCGGCAACAGCACCAGGTTGATCAGATTGCCGAGCAGCTGCAGCAGCACGAGCCAGGTCAGGCCTTGGAGAATCATCGGCGGTGCTCCCTCGGCAGCATTGGATGAGTCATGCGTTCGCTCCTCTTCATTCGGCAAAAGGCCTCGACTATGGCCGGCCTGGCGGCGACAGAACAGCATCAGATGCACACGAAAAAAGCGGATCAGTCGATCCCGACAGCTTCCGCTGATGCAGGTCAACGCCTAGCGATGCCTGCGTTCCGACAGCGCTGCCGCGATTCATCTGATCCGTATTTAGCCGTCACATCTGAGTCTGTTATGCATGGACCTCGACGGGGATCATCCGCCTCGCCTGAACTGCCTATGGGGCGAAAGCCAATGACCGACCGCATACCCGCGCGGATCATCGAAACCGTTGATCCCAGCCAGCCGATCCGCCTGACGCCCGCCCAGAGCGGCGGGCCCATCCATACGCGAAGTTTCAGCGGACGTTTCCGCAACCTGCGCCTGTTGGGCGGCGCCCTGCTGATGCTGCTCTACTTCGGCACCGTCTGGCTGAACTGGAACGGGCGCCAGGCGGTGCTGTGGGACCTGGACCGGCAACAGTTCCACATCTTCGGCGCCACCTTCTGGCCGCAGGATTTCATCCTGCTCTCGGCGATCCTGATCATCGCCGCGTTCGGCCTGTTCTTCATCACCGTGCTGGCCGGGCGCATCTGGTGCGGCTACGCCTGCCCGCAGAGCACCTGGACCTGGATGTTCATGTGGGTGGAAAAGATCACCGAAGGCGACCGCCTGCAGCGCATCAAGCTCGATGCCGCGCCCTGGTCCGCCGCCAAGCTGCTGCGCCGTGCCGCCAAGCACACGCTGTGGCTGGCCATCAGCCTGGCCACGGCGCTGGCCTTCGTCGGCTATTTCACCCCGGTACGCGACCTAGTGGGCGACCTCGCCCGCTTCGAGCTCGGCGCGACCACCAGCTTCTGGTTGCTGTTCTTCACTGCCGCGACCTACATCAACGCCGGCTGGCTGCGCGAGCAGGTGTGCCTGCACATGTGCCCCTACTCACGCTTCCAGAGCGTGATGTTCGACGCCGACACCCTTCTCGTCTCCTACGACACGGCCCGTGGCGAGAACCGCGGCGCCCGGCGCAAGGGCAGTGATCCGCGCGCCCAGGGCCTCGGTGATTGCGTCGATTGCACGCTGTGCGTGCAGGTCTGCCCCACCGGCATCGACATCCGCGACGGCCTGCAGCTGGACTGCATCAGCTGTGGCGCCTGCATCGACGTCTGCGACAGCCTCATGGATCGGATGGGCTACGCCCGCGGCCTGCTGCGCTACACCTCTGAACGCGCACTCAAGGGCGGCGCCACCCGCTTCTTCCGTCCACGGCTGGTCGGCTATGCCATGGCGCTGACCGCCATGATCGCCGCCTTCATCTGGGCACTGGACACGCGGCCACAGCTGCAGCTGGACGTCACCCGCGACCGCACCCTGTACCGCGAGAACATGCAGGGGCAGATCGAGAACATGTATCGCCTTAAGCTGATCAACAAGACGCAGCAGCCGCGCCGCTACGCGCTGGCATTGGAAGGCGGTCCCTTCGAACTGCAGGGCCCGCGCGAGATCGCCCTGGCACCAGGCGAGATCGCCGATCTACCGGTCAGCGTAGCGCTGCTCGCCAACACCGATGGCTCCAGCCATGAGCTGCGTTTCCGGGTCAGCGACCTGGCCGAACCGGACAGTCGGGTGAGCACACCGAGTACCTTTGTCGCCCCCATCGCGGCGCTGCGCCAGTAGACTGGCCATGCCCAACCGCAACGGCCCGGACACGATGAAGCGCTACGAGAAATTCGCCGACGAGATTGCCGAACTGATCCGCAGCGGCGTGCTCGCGCCGGGAGAAAAGGTGCCCTCGGTGCGCCACGCCAGCCGCACCTATGGCGTCAGCCCGTCCACCGTGTTCCAGGCCTACTACCTGCTGGAAGACCGCGGGCTGATCCAGGCGCGGGCGCGTTCGGGCTATTTCGTCCGCGAACATGCCAAGCGCCCGCTGCACGAACCGGACATCAGCCTGCGTCCGGCGGAAACCACCGAGGTGGGCGTCAGCGAGCTGGTCTTCTCCGTGCTCGCCTCGCTGCGCGACCCGGCCACCGTACCCTTCGGTTCGGCCTTTCCCAGCCCCGAGCTGTTTCCCCTGCAACGCCTGGCGCGCTCGATGGCACAGAGCGTGCGCGACATGCCGGCACGCGAAGTGATCGCCGAGATGACCGCGGGCAACCCGGACCTGCGCCGGCAGATCGCCCTGCGCTACATGGTCAGCGGGGTGATGCTGCCGATGGACGAGCTGGTGATCACCACAGGTGCGATGGAAGCGCTGAACCTCTGCCTGCAGGTGGTGACGGAGCCGGGTGACCTGGTGGCGATCGAGTCGCCGGCGTTCTACGCCACGCTGCAGGTGCTGGAACGGCTCAAGCTCAAAGCGGTGGAGATTCCCGTCCACCCGCGCGAAGGCATTGATCTGGAGATTCTCGCCGATCGCCTCGCGCACCTGCCAATCAAGGCCTGCTGGTTCATGAGCAGCCTGCAGAACCCGCTGGGCGCGAGCATGGGCGAGGCGAAGAAGCAGCAGCTCTACGATCTGCTGCAGCGCCATCAGGTGCCGCTGATCGAGGACGACGTCTACGCCGAGCTGTACTTCACCCGCGAGCCGCCCAAGCCGGTGAAGAGCCATGATCGCGAAGGTCTGGTGATGCACTGCGGCTCGTTTTCCAAGAGCCTGGCGCCCGGTTACCGGGTCGGCTGGGTCGCCGGCGGCCGCTACGCCGAGCAGATCACCCGGCTCAAGCTGATGACCACCATTTCCCCTTCCGTGCCGGCGCAAGCCGCCATCGCCGACTACCTGCAGCATGGCGGCTACGACCGTCACCTGCGCAAGCTGCGTCACGCGCTGGAGATGCAGCAGGGCGCGATGCTCGCCTCCGCGGCCCGCCATTTCCCGGCGAGCACGCGGGTTACGCGGCCCAGTGGCGGCTACTTTCTCTGGTTCGAATTTCCCGAACAGGTGGACTCACTGCAGCTGCTGCAACTGGTGCTGGCCCAGGGCATCAGCCTGGCGCCGGGGCCGATCTTCTCGGCGACCCAGCGCTTTCGCAACTGCGCGCGGCTGAATCACGGCCATCCGTGGGACGCCCGCAGCGAGCAGGCGATGGAATTGCTGGGCAGGATGCTGAAATCGTTTTGAGGTCAGTCGCAATCCACCGGCTGCTGCCCGCGGCCGCTCTTCATCAGATACATGCGCTCATCGGCCCGCTTGAGCAGCTGGGCCTCCGCATCACCATCTTCGGGATAGAGCGCAGTGCCGATGCTCAATCCGATATCGAGACTGTGCGCGGCGATCTGCATCGGCTGCTCGAAGGCCACGCGGATCTTCTCGACGACGCGACGGGCATCCTCTGCCTCGGCGATGCTCTCCAGCAGCACCACGAACTCATCGCCACCCAGCCGCGCGACGGTATCGGTGTCGCGCACACAGTGCGTGAGGCGATCGGCCACTGCGCGCAGCAGCTGGTCGCCGCCGCTGTGGCCGTAGGTATCGTTGACCTGCTTGAAGCGATCCAGATCCACATAGAGCAAGGCGACGCGTCCGCCATTGCGCCGCACCCGCGCCAGGGCCGTGTCCAGGCGATCGCGAAAACAGGCGCGGTTCGGCAGGCCGGTGAGTTCGTCGTACTGTGCCATTCGGTGCAGGCGCGCATAGAGCTGCTTGCGCTCGATTGCCGTGACCACCTGCATCGAGACGAACTGCAGCAGCTCCTGATCCTTCTCGGTGTAGGGCGCCGCCGTGCTCTTGAGCAACAGCGCACCGATCACGCCCTCGCTCGAACTGAGCGGCACGCCCAGCCACCAGGCATGGAGATCCCCGTCTGCGAGCGGAAGCGCCAGGGCACGCATCGAATCCGCATTGAAGCGCAACGGCTGCGCGCCATGCAGAACGGAAAAGCACAGGGACGCCGCGGGTTCCGCTGGCAGACCGGTCGAATCGAGCGCCAGCGCCTGGTAGGGATAAGTCAGCTCGCCGCTGGCGGCATTGCGGATGGCGACGATGAAATCGTCCACCGGCAGCAGCTGGGCGATGGTCAGATGGATCTGCTGATACAGCGCCGCGAGATCCTTGGCCCCGTGCGCCGCCTCGGAGATCGAATAGAGCGCGGCCTGCATCGCTTCGGACTGCTTGCGCTGGGTGATGTCGCGCGCCACGCCGATGCGCAGCTTGTTATCGGTCGACCAGCAGGCCGACCACATGATGTGCACGACACCGCCGTCCTTGCGCACGTAGCGGTTCTCGAAGTGCAGCAGCGGCTGATCGGCCATGACCTCCTTGGCGGCCGCCAGGGTCCGGGCGCGGTCTTCGGGATAGACCATCTCGATCATGCGCTTGCCGAGCATCTCCTGCGGCGTATAGCCGAAGATGCGCTCGCAGGCGGCGCTGGCGTAAACGAAGTTGCCCTGCGCATCGACAACGCAGATCGCATCCAGTAACAAATCGACGACACTTGCCAGGGGCTCGCGGCTATCCGTCTTCACAGCGGCAGACCTACTTCGGCCATTGGGCGCAGGCCGGACGATCGACGCTTTCGCAACCGCGTGAACGCCCGTGCCATGCTTTTAGCATCGCCTAAATCGGTGACGACCGCGCTGTTTTTTTCTTCCTGCTCGCACTTTATTGCACCCAACGCGGATAGAAGCCGAGCGCGGCCTGGATGTCGGCATCGCGCAACGCCGCCACACCCTGTGGCGCACTGCCCTGCTCCCCCCGGCGGTCGCCACGGAAGAAGAATCGACGGCCGTCGGCCATGGTCAGGTACAGGCCGACCGCACCGTGCTCGGTCAGCGGCGCCAGTACCAGCTGACCGTCGCCGAACAGATCGAGACTTTGCCCATGTCCGAGATAAGGCCGTGGCTCGAATTGCAGGGGCTGCCAGTCGATCGGATGGCGGAACTGGCTCGGCAGTACCGCCGGAGGTGTCGCCGTCTGCAGGTAGTCGAGGCTGTCCGGGCTGGCCAGCACCGGCACACCTGGGAAGTCGACCAGCCCCGAAGCATGCTCCCAGCGCACGCAGCCCAGCACTATACGGTCGATGTCCAGCCCGTCCCGCTCCAGCTGGTCGCGTGCCGGTTGCACCTCGCCGTAGCGCTTGATCCGCCACGGCAGCTCGGCGTCCAGCTGCGCATCGATCTGCCGCCCCAACCCGGTACCGAACAGCAGACGGGTGCCGCGATGTTCGATCAGGATGGCGATGTGCTGGGTCTGTGGCTGAGGCTGCCAACCGCCGCGGCGCAGCAAGAAGTCGCCACTTTCGCTCTGCGCCGTCTTCAACAGGCTGAAACGCAACCCTTCCGCTACGGCATTGGCCGAAGCCACCGCACCCAGCAGCGCAACCAGCAACATTGCGACGATTCGCCCGGCCCGCTGCTGGATGCGCTCGACGAGCGTCCACACTTTGCGCATGTTCATGACGGCTACAACCTGGGCATGCCGACATAGCCGGGCAGCGCGCGGATGCGCCCGAACCAGGCCTGCAGCGACGGATATACCTGCAGATCGAGCCCGCCGTCGCCACCGAGCGCGACATTCGGGTAGACGGCGACGTCGGCGATAGTCGGCGCCCCCGTCTGCGCCAGCCAGGCATGCTGCGCGAGGTGCCGTTCGAGCGTGCGCAAGGCGCTGGCGGCGCGCGCCTGGGCCAGCGACTCGTCGATAGGCCGGCCGAACAGCTTGCCCAGACGCAGGGTAGCCGGCCCGTGCTGCACCTCGTTGGCAGCGAAGCTCAGCCAGCTGGCGATGCGGCCCTGGGTCTCGGCGTCCTGCGGGTACCACTCAGGGGCATAACGCTGGGCCAGATAGACCAGGATCGCCTGGGAGTCCTCGAGACGGAATTCGCCATCCTCGAGCACCGGAATCTGCCCGCGCGGGTTGATCGCACGGAACGCCGGCTGCTTGTGCTCGCCCGCCAGCAGATTCACCGGCAGACGCTCGACCGGCTTGCCGATCAGGCTGAGGAACAGGCGAACCTTGTGGCAATTGCCGGACAGCGACAGGTCATGGAGCTTCATGGTGTTGTCCTCTTCATTGGTGTGCTTGGTCGTTGGGCACGACTGGATAATAGACAGACCTGTCTGTACACTGCAAGCACCCACGAAGGAACTGCCAGCTGGAGCGAGGGACGAGCGCTCCCGCATAATGGTCGAACCGCAGGAGGTATCCATGGCACCGAACAAGCGCGACCAGCTGCTCAACACCGCAGAGAATCTGTTCTATCGCGAGGGCTATCACGCCACCGGCATCGACCGCATCCTGGCCGAGTCCGGTGTGGCCAAGATGACCCTGTACAAGCACTTCAAGTCCAAGGACGAGCTGATCCTCGCCGTGCTGGACGCCCGTCACGAGCTGATGCTGACGCGCCTGCGCGAGCGCGCCGGCAAGCTGCCGCCGCGCGAGGCGCTACTGGGCGTTTTCGATGGGCTGCACGGGATGATCCATGGCAACGGCGCCTTCTGCGGTTGCCTGTTCATAAACGCTGCGGCCGAATATCAGGACCGTGAGCACCCCATCCATCGGCGCTCGGCGGCCTACAAGGCGGAGCTGCAGAGTCATCTGCGCGAACTGCTGGAACGGTTGGATGCCCCCGAGCCGCTGCGGCTGGCGCGACAGCTGCAGTACCTGCTCGAAGGGGCGCTGAGCATGGCGCACATCGAGGGTCCAGGCGAGCAGGCGCTGGACGCCAAGGCCGCCGCCGAGTGCCTGCTGACCGCCGCAGGCATCTGAGCGCGCCGGTCAGGCGCGCCCGATAAACACCGTCAGCCGGCGCTCGCCTCGTCTTCGCGAACCCGGAACCAGGCCGCGTACAGCGCCGGCAGGAACAGCAGCGTTAGCGCCGTGGCGACGATCAGCCCGCCCATGATCGCCACCGCCATCGGCCCGAAGAAGATGCTGCGCGATAGCGGAATCATCGCCAGCACCGAGGCCAGCGCCGTCAGCACGATGGGCCGGAAGCGCCGCACCGTAGCCTCGACGACGGCGCTGAAGCGCGCCTGCCCGGCACCGATATCCTGTTCGATCTGATCCACCAGGATCACCGAGTTGCGCATGATCATTCCCGACAGCGCGATGGTACCGAGCATCGCCACGAAGCCGAACGGCTGGCCGAACAGCAGCAGGAACAGCGCCACTCCGATGATGCCCAGCGGCGCGGTGAGGAACACCATGGCCGAACGCGAGAAGCTCTTGAGCTGCGCCATCAGCAGGGTCATCACGACGATGACGAACAGCGGCAGGCCGGCATTCACAGAACGCTGGCCACGTTCGGAATCCTCCACCGTGCCGCCGACTTCCAGCAGGTAGCCACTGGGCAGCTGCGCGCGGATATCGGCCAGGGTCGGCTCGATCTGCCGCACCAGTGCGGCAGGTTGCTCATCGCCGTAGACATCGGCGCGCACGGTGACCGTCGGCAGGCGGTTGCGGTGCCAGATCACGCCCTCCTCGAAGCCGTACTCCAGCGTCGCCACCTGCGACAGCGGCACGCTGCGCCCGCTCTCGGTGGGAATCGCCAGGCTCGGCAGCATGGACAGCTCCAGCCGCTCACGCTCGGTCCCGCGCAGGAGGATCTCGATCAGCTCGTTGTCTTCACGGAACTGGCTGACCCTGTTGCCGATGAAGGTCCGCCGCAGAAAGCCGGACAGCTCCGCGGTACTCACCCCCAGCGCACGAGCTCGATCCTGATCGACGTTCAGGCGCACCATCTTGCTTGGCTCCTGCCAGTCCAGATGGACGTTGGCCACATGCGGGTTCTCGCCGACCTTGGCAGCGACCTGCCGCGCCAGCCCACGCACCACATCGATGTGCTCGCCGGTGACACGGAACTGCACCGGATAGCCCACCGGCGGGCCGTTCTCCAGCCGCGTGACGCGACCGCGCAGGCTCGGAAAGTCCTCGCGCATGCGCTCGATCAACCAGCTGCGCAGGGCCTCGCGGGATTCGATGCTGTCGGCCAGCACGACGAACTGGGCGAAGCTGGTCGCCGGTAGCTGCTGATCCAGCGGCAAATAGAAACGCGGCGAGCCGGTGCCGACATAGGCCACATAGTTGTCGATGCCAGCCCGTTCCTTGAGCAGCTGTTCCAGCCGCGCCACCTCCGCTTCGGTCGCCTTCAGCGAGGCGCCTTCGGCCAGCTTGAGGTCCACCATCAGCTCCAAACGGCCTGAGGCCGGGAAGAACTGTTGCGGCACCAGGCGGAACAGCACCACCGCGGCGGCGAAGATCGCCAGGGTGAGCAGGATGACGGTCTTGCGCCGGCGCACGCAGAAGGTCACCACGCGCCGTACGCGCTGGTAGAACGGTGTGGCGTAGGGATCGTGACCCTCGCCCACTCCGCCGTGCTTGTGCGCAGTTTTCTTGGCCATGTCCGGCAGCAGCCTCTCGCCGATCAGCGGCACGAACATTACTGCGGCGATCCAGGAGGCGATCAGCGAGATCGCCACGACCTGGAAGATCGAGCGGGTGTACTCACCGGTGCTGGAGTTGGCCGTGGCGATGGGCAGGAATCCCGCCGCGGTGATCAGCGTGCCGGTCAGCATCGGAAAGGCCGTGCTGGTCCAGGCGAAGCTGGCGGCGCGCAGCCGGTCATAGCCCTGTTCCATCTTGATGGCCATCATCTCGACCGCGATGATCGCGTCGTCCACCATCAACCCCAGCGCCAGCACCAGCGCGCCGAGGGAAATCTTGTGCAGGCCGATGTTCAGGTAGTTCATGGCGGCGAAGGTCATCGCCAGCACCAGCGGAATCGACAGCGCCACCACCAGGCCGGTGCGCACCCCGAGGGAGAAGAAGCTCACCAGTAGCACGATCACCAGCGCCTCGATCAGCACCTTGACGAACTCACCGACGCTGGTCTTCACCGCCGCAGGCTGATCCGAGACCTTGCGCAGCTGCATGCCAGCCGGCAGTTCCTGCTGCAGGCGAGCGAACTCCTGCTCCAGCGCCTCGCCCAGCACCAGGATGTCGCCGCCGCTCTTCATCGACACGGCGAGGCCAAGGGCAGGCTCGCCCATGAAGCGCATCCGCGGCGCAGGCGGGTCGTTGAAACCGCGGTGCACTTCAGCCACATCACCGATGCGGAACGTGCGCCCAGCGACGCGGATTGGAAAATCGCGAATCTCCTTGACCGTCTCGAAGCTACCGGTCACGCGCAATTGCACCCGGTCACTGATCGTCTCGACGAAACCGGCGGCGGTCACCGCGTTTTGTGCCTCAAGCGCCTGGCGCACGGCCTCCAGCGGAACACCGAGGGTGGCCAGCTTGACGTTGGACAGTTCGATCCAGATCTTCTCGTCCTGCAGGCCGATCAGCTCGACCTTGCCGACGTTCTTCACCCGCTGTAGTTGCAGCTGAATGCGGTCGGCGTAGTCCTTGAGGATCGCGTAGTCGAAACCTTCACCGGTCAGCGCGTAGATGTTGCCGAAGGTGGTGCCGAACTCGTCGTTGAAGAACGGCCCCTGTACGCCCGGTGGCAGCGTATGGCGAATGTCGCCGATCTTCTTGCGGATCTGGTACCAGAGGTCGGGGATGTCCTTCGAGCGCATCGAGTCTCGTGCCATGAAGGTGACGTTGGACTCGCCCGGCCGTGAGAAGGAGACGATGCGCTCGTACTCGCCGGTCTCCATCAGCTTCTTCTCGATGCGTTCGGTGACCTGGCGTGAAACCTCTTCGGCGGTGGCGCCAGGCCACTGGGTCTGGATGACCATGGCCTTGAAGGTGAACGGCGGGTCCTCGCTCTGCCCGAGCTTGCTGTAGGACAGCGCACCGACGAGGGCCAGCAGCAGCATCAAGTAGACGACGATCTGCCGGTTCTGCAGCGCCCAGGCGGAAAGATTGAAGCGCATCACGTTACTCCTGGGCGGCCAGCTCGACGGGGCGGTTGTGGCGATCCACCGGCCGCACCGGCTGGTTGTCGCTGAGCATCTGCACCCCGGCCAGCACGATCCAGTCATCGGCAGCGAGGCCGTCGAGCACCGGCACCAGCCGCTCTCCGAACGGGCCGGTGCGTACCTCGACACGCTCCACGGTGGAGTCGGGCTTTAGTCGCCAGACGTGAGCTTTGCCCTGTTCGGCGCTGAGCGCGGAGAGCGGTACGGCCAGCGCGACATCATCGTCGCGGCGGATGCTCACCAGCGCGCTCTGACCCAGCTCGGCCGGCACATCCTGCTCGGTGAAGGCGACGCGCGCGGAATAGGTCCGAGACTGCGCGTCGGCGGCAGGCGAAAGCTCGCGAATCTGGCCGCGGTATTGCCGGCCCGGCTGCGACCAGAGCTCGACCTCCACTTCCTGGCCGATCCGGTAGCGCTCCAGCGACTGTTCCGGCAGATCGATGGCGACCTCGCGCTCACCATCGGCCGCCAGCACGAAAGCGGTCTGCCCGGCCGCCACCACCTGCCCGACTTCGATGCGACGCTGGGCGATCAGGCCATCGCGGGTGGCACGCAGCACCGCGTAATCGACCTGGTTGCTGGCCACGTCGAACTCGGCCCGCGCCTGTTGCAGACGGGCCGCCGCGGCGCGGTAGGCGTTGTCCGCATTGTCGAATTGCGACTGGCTGACCAGCTGGCGGCCGAGCAGCGCCTGATAGCGATCGTATTCCGCCTTGGCCACCCGCAGGTTGGCTTCCGCGGCGGCGACCTGGGCGCGCATGCCGTCCAGCTGCAGGCGCACGTCCTGCGGGTCGAGGCGCGCCAGCGGTTGGTCCTTGCGCACCCGGTCGCCGGCCTCCACCAGCCGCTCGACGACCTTGCCGCCGATACGGAACGCCAGCTCCGGCTCGTAGCGCGCGTGCACTTCGCCGGGATAGCTTTCGCGCGCCTCGCTGGCCGGCTGCGGATGCACGACCATGACCGGTCGCGGTAGCTGCTCTGGCGGCTCACCATTGCCACAGGCGGTCAGAGTGAGCGCTAAACCAAGCACGGAGGCGAAGGACAGGACATGTCGGAACACGATGAAGGTCTCTCTGTCGCGAAGCGGATTGGAATACTTATACTGCGCGGTATAGTAAAAATAGCGTACCAGCCAGTCCACTATTAAAGCGCCCATGATCGAAAGTCATTCTCCATCCCCCGGTCCCGGCCGCCCGAAGGACCCCGCCAAGCGCGAGGCGATTCTCGCCGCGGCGCAGGTACTGTTCCTCGGCAATGGCTACGAGGGCAGCAGCATGGAAGCCATCGCCAGCGAAGCCGGGGTTTCCAAGCTCACGCTGTACAGCCACTTCAAGGACAAGGAGGCGCTCTTCAGCGCCGCCGTGAAGACCACCTGTGAAACGCGCCTGCCCAGGCGGCTGTTTCAGTTGGAGGCCGATTGCGACATCGAAAAGGTGCTGCTGGCGATCGGCGGCGCCTTCAATGAGCTGGTCAACAGCCCCGAGTCCATCGGTCTGCATCGAGTGATGGTGGCGATGGCGACGCAGAATCCGGGGCTGGTGAAGATGTTCTTCGATGCCGGTCCGCAACAGCTGCTGCTGGATCTGCAACAGCTGTTCGGCCAGGCCGACGCGCTCGGCCTGCTACGCATCGACGATCCGCTGCGTGCAGCCGAGCATTACTGTTCACTGATCAAGGGCGCACAACACTTTCGCCTGCTGGTTGGCTATGCCGAAGCAACGAGCCAGGCGGAAAGCGATCAGCACGTGAGGGATGCGGTGGGCGTCTTTCTGCGCGCCTACCGCGGCTAAGCCCGGCGCAGCGTCGTCTGCCCGGAGTCAGGCCTGCAGCTTCTTCTTCGGGTAGATGTCGTAGCGGCTGGACTTGCCTTCCAGACTGTAGCCGGGCTTGGCGCCATCAATGGCCGGCGCCTTGCGCGGGCGCTTGACCACCACCCGGTGACTGGCCAGCTCCAGCGCGGCGGCAAGCAACGCCGGCGCGTCCAGGTCGTCGCCGACGAAGGGCCGGAACAGGCGCATCTCTTTCTTCACCAGTGCACTTTTGTCACGGTGCGGGAACATCGGGTCGAGGTAGACGACCTGCGGCGGCTCGCCCTGCCAGTGCTGCATCAATTCGATGGCGTTACCCTTGAGCAGCCTCATCCGCGCAGCGATGATGGCCACGTCCGCATCCGCAGCCGCGCGGCTCAGACCATCCTCCAGCAGCGCAGCGATCAACGGCTGGCGTTCAATCAGACTGACCTCGCAACCCAGCGTTGCCAGCACGAAGGCATCGCGCCCCAACCCGGCGGTAGCATCCAGCACCCGCGGTCGGATACCGGGCTGAATGCCCACTGCCTTGGCGATCATCTGTCCGCTGCCACCACCGAACTGCCGCCGGTGCGCCGCCGCACCCTCCACGAAATCCACCCGCACCGGCCCCGGCGCCTGTGCCTCGAGCAGCTGCAGCTGCAGACCGGCCTCGCCCACCTGCAGCGCGAACTCGGCCTCGGCCAGCTCCTGCGGCAAACCGAGGCGCTGCGCCCATTGGCCAGCGACTGCGGCGAATGACGGCGCGAGCGGCTCGACCCGAACCAGAGGATTGCTTGCGGACATGGGGCACCCGAGGACGATTCAAAGCGGCGCATTGTGCCAGAGCAGGCCTGCGGACGTCCGGGCTAGCACACCTAACGGCACATGCCGAAACCGCCCATATCCACATGGAAGTGATCGTGATGGGCCGCGTTGTATTCCGGCCCCAGCGTCACGTTGAACGCCTTGCAGGCCGCATCCCGTACCTGGCGCAGGAAGCGCGCCTTGTCGCCCTCGCCCTGCCAATCCCTGGCCACCGTGATACGCGTGCCGTCCTGCAGATGAAAGCCGGCCAGATCCAGCGCATTGGCACTGGCATGCTGGCTACGGCGATTGCTGCGGGCGATGTTGCGGCAGGCGAAGCTGCCGAAATGATCGATGCGCACCACCGGCTGGCCGAACACAGCCTGCGCGGCCGGTTGCAGGCCGTGCATCTCGAACATCGCATAGGCGGCCGCCAGTGGACAGGTCGCCAGAAACGGCCCGTTGAAACGTACGTCCGAACCCTGCACCCGCACACTGTTCTGCACCGGGCAGCCCGGCTCCGGCGTGCTGTTCGGCACGGCGGCGTAACGCAGCGATGCCGTGGCCAGCGCCTGTTCGCAGAGCGAGCGATCCTGCTGCAGGCGCCTTAGCTTGAGTGAGGTCAGCAGGTTCGGCGGCTCGCGAATATCCAGCGGCGCCCACGGATTCCAGCGCGGCGGGATATCGATCAGCTGCTGCACCGCCAGCACGAAGCCGGCCAGCAGCGTCAACAAAAGGAGGAAGAATCGGCCGAAGGTCATACCTTATGGGCAACGACTCAGCGGTGAAGTTGAGCGCAGTGTTTTACAAAACTGGTCGGACCGACGCTCAGTCCAGCAGCGAAAGCTGCGGTGCCGGGCGAAGCGTGGGAAGCGCTGGCATACCAGGCAGACG
Organism: Stutzerimonas sp. R40042; assembly: GCF_026642215.1. Classification (NCBI taxonomy): domain Bacteria; kingdom Pseudomonadati; phylum Pseudomonadota; class Gammaproteobacteria; order Pseudomonadales; family Pseudomonadaceae; genus Stutzerimonas; species Stutzerimonas sp. R40042. Next base: position 3,112,564 of record NZ_CP113258.1, read on the forward strand.
CTCGCTCAACAGCTGATGAAAGCGCATCGCCAGCTGCGGCGCGCGGTGATTGTCCGGCGTGTGCAGGTAGACGTGTGGAGCCTTGCCCGCCTCGATCCAGTCCGCCACCTTGTCCAGCCAGGGTGCGAGAAAGGCATCGTTGGCCTCCAGCTGCGGGTGGCCGACGAAGCGCAGCTGCGGCGAATCGCTGAATGCCACCGGCCGCACCGGCAAACGTGGCTTCTTGCTCTGCGCATGCAGCACAGCCGGATCACGGGATTGGCAGCTGAACAGCGCCCGACTGTCGAGACAGATGCGCTCCACGCCGCGATCGCGCAGCAGACGATTGAGTGCTCGCTCACCGTCACCCCTGTCGAAGAAGGCCGGATGGCGCACCTCGATGGCCAGCGGCGCCGCGAAGCCTTCGATGAAGGCGACCAGCTCCGCCAGCCGGGCCGGACCGACGCTGGCCGGCAGCTGCAGCCAGAACGGCGTTACCCGCCGCCCCAGCGGCTGCAACAGGCGCCGGAAGGACTGCGCCGCATCCAGCGCTGCATGCAGATTCTCGGCCTGGCTGATCTCCCGGGGAAACTTGGCGCAGAAGCGAAAATCGTCCGGCATCTGGCTGGCCCAGCGCTGAACCTTGTCGTCCGACGGCCACGCATAGAGCGTGGTATTGCCCTCGACCGTATTGAATACCGCGCAATAGCCGGCCAGGAATTCGGACGCTGGCGTACACGGCGGGTAGAGCGAGCCGAGCCAGGCGCTCTCGTTCCAGGAGGGGCAACCGAGAAAGTAGGGAAGCTGTAGCAGAGCGAAGCGCCTCAGGCGTAGAGATCGAGCCCGAGCACCTCGGTGTCATCGAGGTCGATACGCATGCTGGCGGTGCTGGTATAGCTGGCCAAGGCCTGCGCGACACGGCTGGAAAGCGGCCGCTCGGGTTGCGGCTCGTCATAGCGGAAGGCGGCGTAGCGCTCGACCAGCGCGCTGGAATTGACCCGCTGCTGCGGGCGATCGGCCTGCGGCTGATAGCCCTGCCCGGTGCGCGAATCGACACCGCGCTGAGCCTGTGCGGCCCGCTGCGTTTCCCCATAGCTATCCGCCGCCCTGCCGGTACGGGCAGAACGATCCGTTGCATAGGGGACAGGGAGGAAGCTATCGACGCGCATCATTGGACTCGATCAGAGGCCCGGCGACTCTAACGGGCGGCCATGGCTTTGGCAACGGCTCGCGTCATTTGATCCCTTTCGGCGTCGCGACGTTGTCGCGCAGGTACACCGGCTGGGCCTGATCGGCCTCCAGCGCCTCGCCACGCTGCCAGGCAAACGCAGCCAGGCGCAGCAGGTCTTCGGCGTGGGGCAACAGGGCGGCGTCGCAGCCCTGCACCGCCACCGGTATGCGCTCGGCATAGCCCCAGCCAGTGCCGGCGCCGAACCAGTCGCCGTCCGCAGCGCGCGGCAGAACGGCCTGCTCGGGCGGAAGCACGGCCTCGCTGCCGACCAGCCGCATCTCCCCGCGCTGCTCGCGGTAACAGCCCCAGTAGACCTCGTCCATGCGTGCGTCGATGGCCGCGGCGACCTGCGTCGTGCCCTGTTCGCGCCAGGCCCGCTGCGCGATGGTTGCCAGCGTGGACACCGGCAGCACCGGGCGCTGCAGAGCGAACGCCAGCCCCTGCACCACGCCGATGGCGATGCGCACGCCCGTGAAGGCGCCCGGTCCGCGCCCGAAGGCGATGGCATCGACGGCGGATAGTCCGACACCCGCCTCGCCGAGAAGCGTCTGCACCATCGGCAACAGCCGCTGGGCATGCAGGCGCGGAATCACCTCGTAGTGACTCAGCACTTTGCCGTCATGCAACAGCGCGACTGAGCAGGCTTCGGTGGCGGTATCCAGGGCCAGCAGCGTGGTCATCAGGGCATTCCGATCGGTAAAAAAGGCGCAGATTCTAACGCATTCAAGCGCCGGGTTGCGGCGCGCAGCCAGAAACGAAAATGCCCGTATCCAAGGATACGGGCATTGATCGAAGCGTGTCGCTCGGCGCGATTAGCTAAGAGCGGCGAACACCTTGGCGGTGATCTCGTCCACGGAACCGACGCCTTCGATGCAGCTGTATTTCGGGGTGCCTTCGGCCGCGGCCAGGCTCTGGTAGAAGTCCACCAGCGGCTTGGTCTGCGCGTGGTAGACGGACAGGCGGTGACGCACGGTCTCTTCCTTGTCGTCTTCGCGCTGGATCAGCTCTTCTCCAGTCTCGTCGTCCTTGCCGGCAACCTTCGGCGGATTGTGCTCGGTGTGATAGACGCGACCGGAGGCCGGATGCACACGACGACCGGCGATACGGCCAACGATCTCTTCATCGTCCACGGCGATTTCGATCACGTTGTCGATGCGCACACCGGCTTCCTTCAGCGCTTCGGCCTGCGGAATGGTGCGTGGGAAACCGTCGAAGAGAAAACCATTGGCGCAATCGGGCTGAGCGATGCGCTCCTTGACTAGGTTGATGATCAGGTCATCGGACACCAGACCGCCAGCATCCATCACGCTCTTGGCCTTGAGGCCGAGTTCGGTGCCGGCCTTGACAGCCGCACGCAGCATGTCGCCCGTGGAGATCTGCGGAATACCGAATTTTTTGGTAATGAAGCCTGCCTGGGTACCTTTGCCGGCACCGGGCGCTCCCAGCAGAATCACACGCATGGATGAGTCCTCGATTTTCTTGGAAGGGGGTGATCGCCAGCGGGCCGGTGCGGCTCGTCGCTGTCGAATCAAAAATTCTGGTTTGCCGCCATGCGACAAAAGGTTGAACACGATACACAGCGCACCGGGACGGCACAAGCCGTCCCCAAAGCGTCTATCACCCTGCATAAATCGCGGAATTGGTAGCCGGGCGACCGGGCTGTCAGGGTAGCTGTATGCCCGCCGATCCGCTCGCCGGACACCTTAGCCGGTGTTGCGCAGCCCAGCGGCGATACCCGCCACGCTGACCAGCAAGGCTTGCTCCAAAGGGCTCTCGGCCGGGCTCTGGCAATTTCGCGAACGTGCCAGCAACTCGATCTGCATCAGGTGCAGCGGATCCAGGTAAGTGTTGCGCAGACTAAACGCCTCCTGGGTCTTGGGGCTGTGATCGAGCAGATCTGACTGGCCGGTCAGGCTCAGCACCGCACCGATGACCTGCGACAATCGGTCACGCAGATCGCCGCCCAGCGAAAGCAGCTCAGGTTGCACCAGCCGCTCGTCGTAGCGCCGAGCGATGTCGGCGTCGGCCTTGGCCAGCACCATCTCCAGCATGTCGATGCGTGTGCTGAAGAATGGCCAGCGCGCGCGCATCTCGGCCAGCCTTTCCGCCTCGCCGCGCTCCAGAGCACGATGCAGGGCGTGCTCCCAGCCCAGCCAGGCCGGCAGCATCAGTCGGGTCTGGGTCCAGGCGAAAATCCAGGGGATCGCCCGCAGGCTCTCCACGCCGCCTTCGCGGCGCTTGGCTGGGCGGCTGCCCAACGGCAGGCGGCCCAGCTCAAGCTCAGGCGTGGCCTGGCGGAAATACTCGACGAACAGTGGATGCTCACGCACTACGCCGCGGTAGGCGCTGACCCCATCCGCGGCCAGGCGATCCATGGTTTCCCGCCAACCGGCTTCAGGCAACGGTGGCGGCAGAAGCGTCGCTTCCAGCACGGCGGCGAGGTACAGATTCAGATTCTGCTCGGCGATATCCGGAAGCCCGAACTTGAAGCGAATCATCTCGCCCTGTTCGGTCGTACGGAACCGCCCGTCGACCGATCCCGGCGGTTGCGAAAGGATCGCCGCATGCGCCGGGCCGCCACCACGCCCGACGGTGCCACCACGGCCGTGGAACAGCAGCAGCTCCACGCCGTGCTCGCGACAGACCTCCACCAGTTGCTCCTGAGCGCGGTACTGAGCCCAGGCCGCCGCCGTGGTGCCGGCATCCTTAGCCGAATCGGAGTAGCCGATCATCACTTCCTGCGGTCCGTGCAGCCGCTGACGGTAGCCGGGCAGAGACAGCAGACGGTCGATGATCGGCGCGGCGTTGTTCAGGTCATCAAGGGTTTCGAACAGCGGCACCACGCGCATCGGGCGCTGCAGGCCGGCTTCCTTGAGCAGCAGCTGCACGGCGAGCACGTCGGAGGCCGCGTGCGCCATGGAAATCACATAGGAGCCCAGAGAAGTGGCAGGCGCCTCGGCGATCACCGCGCAGGTAGCCAGCACTTCGGCGGTATCGGCTGACGGGTGATAGTGGGCCGGCAACAATGGGCGGCGGTTGCCCAACTCCTGCTGAAGCCATTCCAGCCGACGCTGCTCGTCCCACTGCTGGTAGTCGCCCAGGCCCAGATAGTCGGTGATCTCGGCCAGCGCAGCGGCATGGCGAGCGGCATCCTGGCGGATATCCAGGCGCACCAGGAACAGGCCGAACACGGCAAGCCGACGCAGGCAATCGAGCAAGGCGCCGTCGGCGATCATGCCCATGCCGCAGGCATGCAGCGAGCGGTAGCACAGTTCCAGCGGTCGCCGCAGCTGCGCGCAATCCTGCAGCACGTCTGCCGGCGCTGGCTGGCCGTGCTCGATGGCGGCCCGCGCCCAGTCACGGGTCGCCCGCAAGCGCTGACGCAGTGGCTTGAGCAATACGCGGTAGGGTTCGGGCGACTCCCCCGTCTGGCGTAGCAGCTCGTCACTGGCCGCGCTCATCGACAGCGCCGTGATCAGCCCCTCGATCTCCCGCAGGTACAGGTCGGCGGCGACCCAGCGTGCCGTCAGCAGAACTTCGCGGGAGACCATTGCGGTGACATTGGGATTGCCGTCGCGGTCGCCGCCCATCCAGGAAGCGAAGCGAATCGGTGCTGCCTCCAGCGGCAGGTGCAGGCCGGTCAGTCGGCGCAGCGTGGCATCGGTCTGGCGCAGGACATTGGGTACGGCCTTCCACAACGAGTTCTCGATCGCCGCAAAGCCCCACCTGGCCTCTTCCACCGGCGTCGGCCGGTTGCGACGGATTTCCTCGGTGTGCCACACCTCGGCGACCAGACGCTGCAGCTGCAGCTCGATCCGGGCCAGCTCGGCGGCCGAGAGATCGGTGTGGTCGCGTGCCGCCAGCTGCTCGGCGATGGCGTCGTACTTCTGGATCAGGGTGCGCCGCGATACCTCGGTCGGGTGGGCTGTCAACACCAGCTCGATATCCAGCCGGCTGACCTGGCGGGCGAGAAACTCGTCGCCGTGGCCGGCCGCCTTCAGGCGTTCGAGCAGATCGGGGAAGACGCTCGCCTCGAACGGCGCAGGCTCACTGGCTGTACGGCGACGGACCTGGTGATACTGCTCGGCGATGTTGGCCAGGTTGAGAAACTGGTTGAACGCCCGGGTCATCGGCAGCAGCTCGTGCTCGTCCAGGCTGTCCAGCGTCTCTGCCAGCTGCTGCGCACCCTCGGCGGATCCTCGCCGGGCGGCCTTGGCCCCCTTGCGAATGCGCTCGATCTTGTCGAAGAACTGATCGCCGTGCTGGGCACGGATGGTATTGCCGAGCAGCTCGCCGAGCAGATGCACGTTGTCGCGCAGGCGCGCATCGATGATTTTCGCCATGACCTTTGCTCCTCCCGCCAATACGGCCAATGAGTTTCGCGAGCCTCGCCAGTCTTGACCGACCGATTCGCCGCTATGCATCAGACGCTTCGCTGGGCAAACGATCCTGAACGGCTACGCTGAAATTATCTCCAACCAGAGTGCCCACCGCGCAGCGCCATGACAAGGCATCAATGGCTAGCGCGCGTGAGCATGCAAGCCCAGTCATCACCGCTATCACCGCTCGTGCGCGCGGGCATTAAGGAGTAACCATGAGAATTTCCGAGCTTGTCAGTCATTGGGAGCGCGACGCCAAGGGCCGCATGAGCCATACCACCTACAGCATCCCCCTGGATGTCGAGAGCGCGGCACGGCTGGCCGCCCTGGCCGAGATGTATCCCAAGCGCAGCACAGAGGCGCTGCTCGGCGAACTGGTCGGCGCCGCCCTCGAAGCGGTCGAGACCAGCCTGCCCTATGTACGCGGCACGCATGTGATCGCCACCGACGAACAGGGCGACCCGGTCTATGAAGACGTGGGCCCCACTCCGCGCTTTCTCGAGCTGTCGCGCAAGCACCTCAAGCGCATGCTCGACGAGCCAGACGCAAACAGCTGAGTCATCGGTCGCTGCTAGCGGCCGCGAGCGCGCAGCGCCGGCGGCCGCACTCCCCTCTGCTGCGCGAAATCCCGCGCGGCTCTGCCCTCGTTACACACTTCACCCCCTTGCCGTTTCGCTGACGACCGCTCTAGCCCGCCAATTCGACGGAACGTTTGGCGCCGTGTGACCTCACAAAAATATGTCCCGACATCGGTAGTGCACTAATCAGCCCACTGCCCGGCCAGGGACGGTAGCTATCCGTTAAGCAATTCGAACTGGAGACTGACCATGAACAAAGCTGTCGCAACCCACGCTTCGAGATTCCAGCTACCCAAGCTTGCAGCCATTGCATTGGGCGGCCTGCTGCTGACGGCCTGTGCGGGCAACCCACCGACCGAGCAGTTCGCGGTGACCGAATCGGCAGTGCGCAGCGCGGTCAGCGCGGGCGGCACCGAGTACGCCGCCGTGGAGATGCGTGCCGCGCAGGAAAAATGGAAAGAGGCCGAGCTGGCCATGCAGAAGGAAAACTACGAACAAGCCCGCAAGCTGGCCGAACAGGCCGAATGGGATGCCCGCGTTGCCGAGCGCAAGGCCGAAGCGGCCAAGGCGCAGAAGGCCGTTGAGGACGCACAGCAGGGAATCCGTGAGCTGCGCGAGGAAAGCATGCGCAGCGTTCGCTGAACCCGCATCAGGTTCGACATTCCGTTTATTGCACAAAGGATGAATTCGTCATGCACAAGCTCGTAACCCTACCGACTCTTCTGGCTCTGAGCATTGGCCTGGTGGCCTGCGCCAACCAGCCCAATCAGAACCTCGAAGAAGCCCGCAGCAGCTACTCCGCGCTGCAGGCCGACTCGCGTGCCAACAAGCTGGCCGCGCTGGAAACCCAGGATGCCGGCACCATGCTGGACAAGGCCAACAAGGCCTATCTGAACGATGCGGACGAGGAGACGGTGGACCAGCTGGCCTACCTGACCAAGCGCCGCATCGAGCTGGCCGAACAGACCATTGCCCTGCGCAGCGCCGAAGAGGAACTGGGCAAGACTTCGGCACAGCGCGCCGAGGCGCGCCTGGAAGCGCGCGAGGCGCAGATCCGCAAGCTGCAGGAAGACATGCAGGCCAAGCAGACCGAACGCGGCACGCTGGTGACCTTCGGTGACGTGCTGTTCGACCTGGACAAGGCCGAACTGAAACCCGCCGGTATGCGCGGCATCCAGAAGCTTGCTGAGTTCCTGAACGAGAATCCGGAGCGCAAGGTGGTGGTCGAGGGTTATACCGACAGCACCGGCTCCGACTCTTACAACCAGCAGCTGTCCGAGCGCCGCGCCCAATCCGTGCGCCGCGCATTGACCCACGCGGGCGTCGACCCACAGCGCATCCAGGCGGTGGGCTATGGCGAGCAGTACCCGGTTGCGAGCAACGACTCGCCGTCCAGCCGCGCCATGAATCGCCGCGTCGAGGTGACCATCTCCAACGACAACAAGCGCGTCGCTCCGCGCTCGTCGATGGAGTGACCGTGGAGCATGGGCATCGCGCACTGATGCCCAGCCCTTTTGCAGCCCGTCGCCCTGACGGGCTGTTTTATTTGCTCTCCTGCGGCGCGTCCTGATCCATGCAGCGCACTGCCCGCTTCCTGTTGTCCACCAGCACGCCGGTCAGGCCCTTCTGCTCGGTATCGAACAGCACCAGCACACCATCGATGCACTGAGCCACCTGCGAGGCCGGCTTCAGCGATACCCGATAATCCTCGCCCGGTATGGTCTTGAGCATGGTGAAGTCCGCCAGCAACAAGGCATCCTCGGGCTTGGCGACATGCACGTAGCCGTAGTAGCTGAGCACCCCGACCGTCCCGATGACGGTGCCGACGGCGGTGAGGATATAGGGGATCAGATTACGTTCGGACATGGATGATCTCGGCAGGACAAAGTCAAAAGCGGATTGTGACAAATCTGGCGCGCTGCGAGTCGCCTCATTTTCCACCGGCACGGGTTTCGCCGCGGGCCTGGTAGGTCGCCTCGTAGACCCGTTCGGCCAGCCGCGAAAACGGCAGGCTCTGGATCCAGACGCTGCCGGTGCCCTTCAGGGTCGTCAGCAGCAGCCCTTCGCCACCGAACAACATGCTCTTGAGTCCACCGGCGAGCTGGATGTCGTAATCGATACCGGGCGTGAAGGCCACCAGGCACCCAGTGTCCAGGCGCAGGGTTTCGTTGTTCAGTTCCTTGCGGATTACCGTTCCGCCTGCGTGCACGAAGGCCAGTCCATCGCCATCCAGACGCTGCAGGACGAAACCTTCGCCGCCAAAGAAGCCGGCACCGATGCGCTTGCTGAAGCTCACACCGATCCGCGTGCCGAAAGCGGCACAAAGGAAGGAATCCTTCTGGCAGATCAGCGTGCCGCCTACCGCCGCGAGGTCCACCGGCACCACCGTACCGGGATAAGGCGCCGCGAAGGCCACACGCGACTTGCCCCTGCCTTCATTGGTGAAATGGGTGAGGAACAGCGACTCGCCGGTGATCATCCGCTTGCCCATGCCCCACAGCTTGCCGAGCACACCGCTCGCCGAGCCATCGCCCATGCGTGCTTCGAAGCGCACGCCATCGGTCATGTAGTTCATCGCGCCGGCCTCGGCGATCACCGTCTCGCCGGGGTCGAGGATGATCTCCACGCTCTGCGCGGATTGTCCGAGGATTTCGTATTCGAGTTCGTGACTGGTCACGGCGAGCTCCTGGTCCTGTGATTGCAGCGCGGCGAGAGCGGCCTCGGCCGGCCCTCGCCTACTTGCGCCCGAGAATGCGCAGGATACGCAGGAACAGGTTGATGATGTCCATATAGAGCGCGGCAGCGCTATCGATGGCGTTGTCCAGGGTCTTGGGGATCTGGTTCGCCCGCCCCCAGTCGACACCGACATAACCGCAGAAGATCAGCACCACGATCCAGTCGATCACGCCATGGTGGATGCCGAGGATGAACAGCTCGACCAGTTCGACGACGATCACCAGCAGCAGCGCCACCGTCAGTGCGCTGGCGATGCTGGCGAAGAAGCGCGGAAACAGCGTGCCGAGCGCCATCATGCCCAGGGTGACCAGCGCGGTGATACGGATCGCCTCGTGCACCAGCGCGCTGTCGTAGCGGCTGACCACCAGGTTGACGATCAGCCCGAACGGCACCACCACCAGGTTGTAACCGAGGAAACTGACCCAGGGCTTGTTCGAACTGTGAAACAGCCATGCGCCGGTCAGGCAACTGGCGAAGTAGCCACCGAAGAACAGCCAGGGATGGATGCTGCGAATGGACTCGACCGGAATGTTGCCGACCATCCACCAGTTGACCCAGAAGCCCCAGCAGAGGGTCAGGCCGATGACGAGGTTGTAGGCGCCAGCCGAGAGGGTACGGTCCAGTGGGCTGGACTGACGGGCAAAGACGGAGTTTTCCATGTCGTTACGCTTCCTTGCGTGATGACTGATTCGGAGTCTGTTCCGAGGCTGCTCAGAGGATGTTGGCGTAATCCGCTTCGATACGATCGAGGCTCAGGTGATTGAGGAAGTTGGAGAAGCACATCCAGGCCGACAGCGCGTTGAGGTCCTGGAACTGCTGCGGCAGGTACTTGGGCGGGGCGACCATGCCCTCGTCCACCAGCTGGCGCAGCGTGCGCATGTCCTCCAGCGTGGTCTTGCCGCAGAACAGCAGCGGGATCTGCTCCAGCCGGCCCTTGCGCACGGCGAGCTGGATGTAGTTGTAGATCATGATGAAGCCCTTCAGGTAGGACAGGTCCTTGGTGAAAGGCAGGCCATCGGGCGTCGAGCCACGGAACACACGGCTGGCGTTGCTGTAGCTCTCGTCGTCGCCATAGCCCTGCTCGCGGAAGAAGGCGAACACGTCGAGAAAATCCGCGCCCTCCTCGGCCATGTGGATGGCGCGGGTGCGGTTGGTCAGCTTGCGCAGGCGCGTCGGGTAGGAGGCGAAGGCGATCACCTCCATCAGGATTGCCAGGCCTTCCTGAGTGACCGTGGAAGACGGCGGCCCCTTGGCCAGGAAGGTGCAGATCGGCTGGTTCTGCCCGTTGAGCGTGGTGCCAACGTGCACCAGCCCTTCGTGGACCTCCAGCGCGCGCACGTCACGCTCGTTGAACAGCGCGTCGCTGCGGATCTTGATGTAGTCGGCGCCGGCCGCCGCGTCAGCGAGGATGCCGTCGGACTCGAAGACGCGGATCACGCCCTCGCCTTCGCCGAACACCACATCCAGGCGCTTCTGCAGCAGCTCGACGGCCTGCGGCGCGGTGAGATTCTTCGGCTCGTCACGCAGGTCGCCGCGGTCGGCGATGTTGTTCAGGTAGTCGGAGAGCATCAGGCCGAGGTCGGCCAGGGTCGGGTCGCCGGCGTGGAAGGCATCGGACGCCGCGCCGTAGAGCTCCTGGGAGATCATGCCGAAGTCCGGCGTGCCACGCGCCTCGAGCATACGGATGACCATGCGGTATTCCTTGCACATGCGCCGCATGATCTGCCCGACCGGGTTGAACTGGCCGAGCTGACGGGTGATGTCGCGCTCGATGTCCTGGAATTCCTGCTTCTTCGCGCTGGAGTCGAAGGCCAGCGGGCGGCCTTCGTAGTAGGTGCGATCGATCTTCGGCAGCTCGCGGCCCTTGGCGGCGAAAAAGCCCTGGCGGGTATTCTCGTCCCACTTCACTGCGTCCAGCACGCGCACCGGCGTCTGCGCCTCGACGATGCGGTCGGACAGCCCGCGCACGATGGTCTGATACTCGTCCAGGTTGTTACGGCTGTTCATCGGTCCCTCTTCACGGATGACCCGTACCCTTGAGGTTATACCCGCAGCGGCCAAGGCCGGCACACTGCGGGTCGGTCGACGCTCAGTGGATCAGAGTTCCGGACGCATGTGCGGGAAGAGGATCACGTCGCGGATCGAAGGCGAGTTGGTCAGCAGCATCACCAAGCGATCGATGCCGATTCCCTCGCCGGCGGTCGGCGGCATACCGTACTCCAGCGCACGAACGAAGTCGGCATCGAAGTGCATGGCCTCGTCGTCACCAGCATCCTTGTCGGCCACCTGGGCATGGAAGCGCTCGGCCTGATCCTCGGCATCGTTGAGCTCGGAATAGGCGTTGGCGATCTCGCGGCCACCGATGAACAGCTCGAAGCGGTCGGTGACGTTGGGGTTGCGATCGTTGCGCCGGGCCAGCGGCGAAACCTCGAACGGGTACTCGGTGATGAAGGTCGGCTGCTCCAGCTTGTGCTCGACCAGCTCCTCGAAAATCATCACCTGCAGCTTGCCCAGGCCTTCGTGGCCGAGCAGCTTGGCACCCGCTTTCTTGGCGATGGCACGGGCCTTCTCCAGGTCGTTGAGATCGGCGGCCGAAATTTCCGGGTTGAACTTGAGGATCGAGTCGAACACCGACAGCCGCGCGAAGGGCTCGCCGAAGTGGAACACCTTGTCGCCGTAGGGCACGTCGGTGCTGCCGAGCACGGCCTGGGCCAGCTCGCGGAACAGCTCCTCGGTCAGGTCCATGTTGTCTTCGTAGTCGGCATAGGCCTGGTAGAACTCGAGCATGGTGAACTCGGGGTTGTGCCGGGTCGAGACGCCTTCGTTACGGAAGTTGCGGTTGATCTCGAACACGCGCTCGAAGCCACCGACGACCAGACGCTTGAGGTAGAGCTCCGGTGCGATGCGCAGGAACATCGGCATGTCCAGCGCGTTGTGGTGGGTCTCGAACGGCTTGGCCGCGGCGCCGCCGGGGATGGTCTGCAGCATCGGCGTTTCCACTTCGAGGAAGTCACGCTCGGCGAGGAACTTGCGGATGTGGGCGATGACCTGGGAGCGCACGCGGAACGTCTCGCGCACTTCCTCGTTGACCATCAGGTCGACGTAGCGCTGACGATAGCGCTGCTCGGTGTCGGTCAGGCCGTGGAACTTGTCCGGCAGCGGACGCAGCGACTTGGTCAGCAGGCGCACGTTGCTCATGTAGACGTACAGGTCGCCCTTGCCCGAACGCGCCAAGGTGCCCTCGGCGGCAATGATGTCGCCCAGGTCGAAGTGCTTGACCGCCTCAACCTGCTCGGCCGGCAGGGTCTTGCGATCGACGTAGACCTGGATGCGCCCGCTCATGTCCTGCAGCACCATGAACGGCCCGCGGTTGAGCATGATGCGCCCGGCGACCTTGACCGGAATGGCGGCCGCTTCCAGCTCTTCCTTGGTCTTCTCGGCGTACTGTTTCTGCAGGTCGCCTGCATAGCGGTCGCGACGGAAGTCGTTGGGGAAGGCATTGCCCTGCTCACGCACGGCAGCAAGCTTTTCCTTGCGCTGGGCAATCAGCTTGTTTTCTTCCTCTTGGATGGCGTGCTGGTTCAGCGGTTGTTCGCTCATTGCGGGTCGTCCCGGTCAAATCGTTTCAATGGGGTGCTTGCGGCTTGAGGCGTGCGGCTGCGCTCAGAGCCCCTGTTTGAGGCTGGCTTCGAGGTACCCGTCGAGGTCGCCGTCGAGCACCTTCTGGCAATCGCTGCGTTCCACGCCGGTACGCAGATCCTTGATGCGCGAGTCGTCGAGCACATAGGAACGGATCTGGTGGCCCCAGCCGATGTCCGACTTGCTGTCTTCCAGCGCCTGAGAGGCGGCGTTGCGCTTCTGCATTTCCAGCTCGTACAACTTGGCCCGCAGCATCTTCATGGCGGTGTCCTTGTTCGCGTGCTGGGAACGTTCGTTCTGGCAGGCCACCACGGTGTTGGTCGGTACGTGGGTGATACGCACCGCCGAGTCAGTGGTGTTGACGTGCTGACCACCAGCGCCCGAGGAGCGGTAGGTGTCGATGCGCAGGTCGGCCGGGTTGATCTCGATCTCCACCTTGTCGTCGATCTCGGGCGATACGAATACCGCCGAGAACGAGGTGTGGCGACGGGCGCCGGAGTCGAACGGACTCTTGCGCACCAGGCGGTGCACGCCGATCTCGGTGCGCAGCCAGCCGAAGGCGTATTCGCCCTTGATGTGTACGGTGGCGCCCTTGATGCCGGCGACCTCACCCTCGGACAGCTCGACGATCTCGGCGCTGAAGCCGCGCTTGTCGGCCCAGCGCAGGTACATGCGCAGCAGGATGTTGGCCCAGTCCTGGGCCTCGGTACCGCCGGAGCCAGCCTGGATATCGAGGTAGCAGTTGTTGGGGTCCATCTCGTGGCTGAACATGCGGCGGAACTCGAGCTTCTCGAGAATTTCGCGCAGGCGCTCGACTTCGGCCACGATGTCGTTCACGGCGCCTTCGTCGTTTTCTTCGGCGGCCATTTCCAGCAGGTCGCGCGAATCGGCCAGGCTACCGGTCAGGTCGTCGATGGTTTCGACGATCTGCGCCAGGGTAGCGCGTTCACGGCCCAGGCTCTGGGCGTATTCGGGCTTGTTCCAGACGTTCGGGTCTTCGAGTTCGCGGTTTACTTCGACGAGACGATCATGCTTCTGATCGTAGTCAAAGATACCCCCGAATTGACTGGGTGCGCTCGGACAGGTCCTTGATGCTGTTGAGGATCGGGTTGATTTCCATAGGTAGGCAGCTCTCAATCGGACGGTGCAAAAGCCGGCGATTATAACTCAGCCAACCCGTGCTGACAGCCCGCTGGGCGTGCCGGCGGACGGTCAGGAAACGGATTTGCCCTCATGATGGCTGGTCAGGCACTGACACCACGTACCTGGCTTTCCAGTTCGCCTTTGAGTTGCGGATCGAGCTGCAGGCAGCGAGCCAGTTCGTCGAGGTAGGCACGCTCCATGAAATGCTCCTCGTCGACCATCAGTACGCTGGCCAGGTACATCTCGGCAGCCATCTCCGGGGTGCTGGCGGCACTGGCCACATCGGCCGGGTCCAGCGGCTTGTTCAATTCGGCCTCCAGCCAGTGCTGCAGATCAGCATCGGCGAGCTTGCCCAGCTCCGCCTCGATCAGCTGGCGCTCGCGAGCATCGACATGGCCGTCGGCCTTGGCCGCTGCCACCAGCGCCTTGAGAATGCCCTGGCTGTGGACCTCGACCTCTGCCGGCGGCAGGCGATCGATGGTCTGTGGCGTCTGCTGCTGCGTCCCGCCCTGCTGTGCCTGCCAGTTGCTGTACGCCTTGTAGGCCAGCACCCCGAGTGCCGCCAGACCGCCGTAGGTCACCGCCTTGCCGCCCATCTTGCGTACCTTGCGGTTGCCCAGCAGCAAGCCCATGGCACCGGCTGCCAGCGCGCCGCCGCCGGCGCCTGACAGGGCATTGCCGAGCGAACCGCCGCCAACGCCGGAAAGCAGGTCGCTCAACCCGCCTTTGCCAGGTTTGCCGCCTGCACCGGATTGCTGCTTCTGCAGCAGGTCCTGACCGGACCTGAGCAGTTGATCGAGAAGGCCACTGGTTTTCATCGAAGTCCCCAAACGGTTGGATCAGGATTGAACAGCAGTGCTCAGTCGAACGACTCGGGCACCTGACGGATCGGCGTGTCGCGATGGGCGGCACGCACGTACTGCGCCGGCCAGGCCACCGACCCGTCGCGCAAGTATTCGGCGGCATGCAGCGGCCAGTACGGGTCGCGCAGCAGTTCGCGGGCGAGCAGGATCAGGTCGGCCTGGCCGGTGCGCAGGATGTGTTCGGCCTGCACCGCCTCGGTGATCATGCCGACCGTTCCGGTGGCGATACCCGCTTCCTTGCGCACGCGCTCGGCAAACTGCGTCTGGTAGCCCGGCCCGACTGGAATATCGGCGTTGGCCGCGGTGCCGCCGGATGACACGTCGATCAGGTCGACGCCGATACCCTTTAGCCGCCGTGCAAGCTCGACCGTTTCGTCTGCATTCCAGCCATCATCGACCCAGTCGGTCGCCGAGAGACGGACGAACAGCGGCAACTCCTCGGGCCAGACCTGGCGCACCGCAGCGGTGACCTCCAGCAGCAGACGGATGCGGTTGTCGAACGAGCCGCCATAGCGATCCTGACGCTGGTTGGAGAGCGGCGAAAGGAACTGATGCAGCAGGTAGCCATGGGCCGCATGCACCTCGGCGACCTTGAAGCCGGCTGCCAATGAGCGCTCGGCTGCCTCGACGAACGCTTGCACGACGCCCGCGATGCCGGCATCGTCCAGCACCGTGGGCACCGCATGTTCCGGCGAGAAGGCGATGGCGGACGGCCCCACCGGCGCCCAGCCGCCGGCAGCGATCGGCACGCTGCCATGCTTGCCGAGCCAGGGCCGCCAGGTGCTCGCCTTGCGCCCGGCATGGGCCAGCTGCACACCGGCGAATGCGCCCTGCGCCTCGATGAAGCGGGTGATCCGCCGCAATGGCTCGACATGCTCGTCGGACCAGATGCCCAGGTCATCCGGCGAAATACGCCCCTCAGGGCTGACCGCCGTCGCCTCGACGATCACCAGTCCGGCGCCACCGACGGCGCGGCTGCCCAGATGCACCAGATGCCAGTCGTTGGCCATCCCCGCCTTCGCCGAGTACTGGCACATGGGCGATACGGCAATCCGGTTGGGCAGTTTGAGCTGGCGCAGGGTAAGCGGCTGGAAAAGCTGGGACATGTCGGCCTCTACTGTCGTGGATGCGGGTTGGACACCCATCAGTAGAGACCGTTTCCGCGCCCGTGCCCAGCCCGAGGCTGGCGAAGCCGCTCGTCAGGCGGCGCTGACCTGCACCGGCACACCGTTGAGCGCGGCGTTGCCGGAAACGTCCAGCTGGCGCTCGTCGGTCAGGTCGTTGCTGCTGGCGCCAGGCTGCTGCCGCGCGATATCCAGCTGCACGCCCGGCCGCGCATGGCCCCAGCCGTGCGGCAGGCTGACCACGCCGGGCATCATCTCCTCGCTGGCCAGCGCCTCCACCTCGACCACGCCGACCCGCGAATGCACGCGCACCCGCTGGCCATCCTGCAACGCCCGAGCAGCCATGTCCGCAGGGTGCATCAGCAACTGATGGCGCGGCTTGCCCTTCACCAGGCGCTGGTAGTTGTGCATCCAGGAGTTGTTGCTGCGTACATGGCGACGGCCGATCAGCAACAGCTCGTCGGCACCCGTCTGAGGTTGCGCGGCGAAACGCTGTAGATCGTCCAGCATCAGCGCCGGCGCGGCCTGGATGCGCTTGTTCGGCGTTTTCAGGCGCCGCGCCAGATTCGGCTTGAGCGGCCCGAGATCCAGCCCGTGCGGATAGTCCTCCAGCGCTGCCAGGCTCAGCTTACGCTCGGACTTGTCGCCGTATGGCCCATGGCGCAGCGCCAGGTCCATCATCTGCTGCGGCGGCATGGTGGGCTTGAGCTCGACGCCCACCCGCGTCGCGTAGGCCTTGGCCAGCCCGATGAAGATCTCCCAGTCGTGCAGCGCGCCCTCGGGCTTGGGCAGCACCGGCTGGTTGAAGCGGGTGACGTTGCGCACGGCGAGCAGATTGAATGTTGCGTCGTAATGGTCGTGTTCCAGCGGTGCGGTCGGCGGCAGGATCACGTCGGCATAGCGGGTCGTCTCGTTGATGTAGAAATCCACGCTGAGCATGAACTCCAGGCCATCCAGCGCCTGCTCCAGCTTGCGCCCGTTGGGCGTGGAGAGCACCGGGTTGCCGGCCACGGTGATCAGCGCACGCACCTGCCCTTCCCCAGGCTCGAGCATCTCTTCGGCCAATGCCGCTACCGGTAGTTCGCCGCCGTATTCAGGCAGTTGCGAAACCCGACTACGCCAGGCGTCAAAATGGCCGCCCTTGGTGGTCTCCACCAGATCCACCGCCGGCTCGGTGCACAGCGCGCCGCCGACCCGGTCGAGATTACCGGTGATCAGGTTGATCAGCTGCACCAGCCACTGGCAGAGCGTGCCGAAGGCCTGAGTCGAAACGCCCATGCGTCCGTAGCAAACCGCCCTGTCCGCCGCCGCGAAGTCCCGCGCCAGCTGGCGGATCTGCTCGGCCGGTACTCCGCAACGGGCACTCATCGCTTCTGCCGTAAAGGCAGCGATCGCCGTGCGCACCTCCTCGATACCGTCCAGCGGCAGTTCGCTGGCACGCGTCAGCCCTTCCTCGAACAGGGTGTTGAGCAGGCCGAACAACAGCGCGGCGTCCTGACCGGGGCGCACGAACAGGTGCTGATCGGCGATCGCGGCGGTCTCGCTGCGGCGTGGGTCGACGACCACCAGCTTGCCGCCGCGGGCGCGGATCGCCTTCAGCCGCTTCTCCACATCGGGCACGGTCATGATGCTGCCATTGGAGGCCAGTGGGTTGCCGCCAAGGATCAGCATGAAATCGGTGTGATCGATATCCGGCACCGGCAGCAGCAGGCCATGGCCGTACATCAGGTGGCTGGTCAGGTGGTGCGGCAGCTGGTCGACCGAGGTCGCGGAGAAGCGGTTGCGCGTTTTCAGCAAGCCGAGGAAATAGTTGCTATGGGTCGTCAGCCCGTAGTTATGCACACTCGGATTGCCTTGGTAGATCGCCACGGAATTGCTGCCGTGGCGCTCGCGAATCTCGGCCAGGCGCTCGGCGACCAGCTCGTAGGCCTCGTCCCAGCCGATGGCCTGCCACTCTTCGCCGCAGCGGCGCATGGGGTGGCGCAGGCGATCGGGGTCGTTCTGGATGTCCTGCAGCGCTACTGCCTTCGGACAGATATGGCCGCGGCTGAAGCTGTCGAGGGGGTCGCCCTTGATCGAAAGGATGCGCTCGCCTTCGGTCTGGATGGTCAGGCCGCAGATGGCTTCGCACAGATGACAGGCACGGTGATGGACGCTGATGTCGCTCATTTCGGGTTCCCGCATGGCGCTGTTGTTGTCTCGCCACTCTAGGCGCGGCGGCGGCAGGCAACAATCGAACGTTCCGGCGGGGAATGCCAGCCGATTCAGCCAGCCTATCGTCGGCTGGCATGCATCGGTCAGCGCGGGGCGATATGCGCCACCATCAGCTGCACGCTTTCCTGGCCGCGATACTCGTTGACGTCGAGCTTGTAGGCCAGCTCCGCCCAGCGCACCGTCGGGTTCGGCCAGATTTCGCGGTCGACGTTGAAGGCGATACCGTCCAGCGTCAGCGAGCCGCATTCGCTCTTCAGCACAAGCTTGAGATGGCGCTCACCGACGATACGCTGCTGCACCAACTGGAACACACCGTGGAACATCGGCTCGGGAAAATGCTGGCCCCAGGGCCCGGCGTTGCGCAGCGCACGCGCCAGCTCCAGATGGAACTCCTCGACGCTGAGCTGGCCATCGGTGAGCAGCCGACCGGTGAGATCGTCCTCGTACAGCTGGCGGCGCACCTCGGCATCGAAGGCGGCGGCGAAAGCGCCGAAGTTGGCTTGTGGCAGCGACAGCCCGGCCGCCATGGCGTGCCCGCCGAACTTGCTGATCAGGCCGGGATGCCTGGCGGCAACCGCATCCAGCGCATCGCGAATATGAAAGCCCGGCACCGAGCGCGCCGAGCCCTTGAGCAGCCCGTCGCCAGCATCGGCGAAGGCGATGGTCGGGCGATGGTAGCGCTCCTTGAGGCGCGAAGCCAGGATGCCGATCACGCCCTGGTGCCAGTCCGCCTCGAACAGACACAGGCCGAACGGCAGGTCTTCCAGTGGCAGGTCCTTGAGCTGCGCCAGCGCCTCGCGCTGCATGCCCTGCTCGATGGCCTTGCGATCCTTGTTCAGCTCGTCGAGCTGGGTCGCCATATCTCGCGCCAGCGCCTCGTCCTCGCAGAGCAGGCATTCGATGCCCAGCGACATGTCATCCAGTCGACCGGCCGCGTTCAATCGCGGGCCGAGGATGAAGCCCAGGTCGGTGGAGGTGATGCGGCGATGATCGCGCCCGGCAACCTCGAGAATCGCCCGCAACCCCGGCCGAGCCCGCCCCGCGCGAATTCGCGCCAGGCCCTGATGGACGAGGATGCGGTTGTTGGCGTCCAGCGGCACCACGTCGGCGACGCTGCCCAGCGCCACCAGATCGAGCAGCTCGGCCAGGTTCGGCTCGGCCCAGCCCTGACGGGCGAACCAGTTCAGCTCACGCAGCCGCGCGCGCAGGGCGAGCAGCACATAGAAGATGACGCCAACCCCGGCGATGCACTTGCTCGGGAAGGTGCATTCCGGCTGGTTGGGATTGACGATGGCATCGGCCGCCGGCAGTTCGTGGCCCGGCAGATGGTGGTCGGTGACCAGCACCTTGAGCCCTGCCGCCTTCGCCGCCGCGACGCCATCGACGCTGGAGATGCCGTTATCCACGGTCACCAGCAGTTCGGGCTCGCGCTGCAAGGCGACGGCGACGATTTCCGGGGTCAGGCCGTAGCCGTACTCGAAACGATTGGGCACCAGGTAATCGACGTGGGCGGCACCCAGCTGGCGCAGTCCGAGCACGCCGACCGTGCTGGCCGTAGCGCCATCGGCATCGAAATCGCCGACGAACAGGATGCGCTGGCGCTTTTCCAGCGCCTCGACCAGCAGCTCGACTGCCGCATCGATGCCCTTGAGCTGCTTATAAGGAATCAGCCGTGCCAGCCCCTTGTCCAGCTCCGCTGCGCAGGTCACGCCACGCGCCGCGTAGAGGCGCTGCAGCAGCGGCGGCAGCTCGCCAAGATCGGGCAGCTGCTCGGGCAGGGGGCGGGGTTCGATACGCATGGGTTCCGGTCTCGGTCAAAACGGATTGAGGGCGTGAACTGCTTGCCCTGCGGGCCGCCTGCGAAGCAAAGGGATTCAGCGGATCGGAACGGATCATGACCTGGCTCCGCCGGCTTGGCCGACGAGGCGGGCAAGCATACAGCAATGTCGAATCCGGCACTCGTGCAGGCTGCCGGCGCTATGTCGGATAATCTAACGCAACCACGGCGCCTGGCCATCCGCTACACCGCTGCGCATCGACCATTCGAAGGAGCCTTCCAAATGGGCCGTCTGTTATTGAACTGCGACATTGGCGAGAGCTTCGGCGCCTGGACGATGGGTCTCGACGCCGAAGTGATGCCGCTCATCGACTGTGCCAACATCGCCTGCGGCTTCCATGCATCCGATCCGCAGGTCATGCGCCGCACGGTTGCACTCGCACAGCGGCATGGCGTGCTCATCGGCGCACATCCGGGCTATCCGGATCTGGTCGGCTTCGGCCGTCGCTCCATGGCCTGTATGCCAGACGAAGTGGAGAACATGCTGCTCTATCAGGTCGGCGCGCTCGAGGGGATTTGCCGTGCCGAAGGAACCCAGGTCCGCTACGTCAAGCCTCACGGCGCGCTGTACAACGACATGATGCGTGAGCCGGAGCTGCTACGGGCTGTGATGGCAGCGATCAAGGCCTATAGCGACAGCCTGCCGCTGATGCTGATGTCCACTCGTGACAACAGTGCCAGCCAGGCGATGGCGGCGGAGATGGGCATCACCCTGTGGTTCGAGGTTTTCGCCGACCGCGCTTACGACAACGCCGGCATGCTGGTGAACCGCAAGCTGCCAGGCGCGGTTCACCATGACAGCGACAGGGTGGCCGACCAGGCCCTACGCCTGGCTCGCGGCGAGGCCCTCACCACCCACGATGGCGGCACCTTGACCCTGCAGGCCGACACGCTATGCGTGCATGGCGACAATGCCGCTTCCATTCTCGCCGTGCAGCGCATTCGCCAGTCCTTAGAGGCGATCACACCGTGAAGCCGCAAATCGAGGTGGTCGGCGTCGATTGCTTGATGCTGCGACTTTTCGACCAGATCGACGAAGGCAACATGCCCTGGCTGCTCGCCGCCAGGGACCGCATCGAGGAGGCCTTCGGTACCGCGCTGATCGACCTGGTGCCCTCCTACACCACACTCTTCGTCCACTATGACCTGACCCTGCTCGATGATCGCCAGGCGCGCGGCCTGATCGCCACTGCACTTGATGGCCTGCGCCCGGCAACGACCCGAAGCGGCCGCCTGCACGAGATCCCGGTGTGGTATGACCGCGACGCCGGCCCTGAGCTGGAATACCTTGGCGAGCGCAGCGGGTTGGGCATCAGCGGAGTCATCGAACGACACAGCGCGCATGTTTACCAGGTGTTCGCCCTCGGGTTCGCGCCGGGCTTCGCCTTCCTCGGACTGGTCGATGAGCGGCTCGCCAGCCCGCGCCTGGCCACACCGCGCAAGCAGGTACCGGCTGGCAGTGTGGGTATCGCCGACCGGCAGACCGCGATTTATCCGGCACAGTCACCGGGCGGCTGGAACCTGATCGGCCGCAGTCCGACGCGCCTGTTCGACCGCGAGTCCGACCAATACAGCCTATTGCAACCTGGCGACCGGGTACGTTTCGTCGCGGTCGAGCGCGCCGAATTCATCCGCCTGGGCGGCGACGACAGCCCGTTCGAGGCCGCGCCATGAGCCTGGTCGTCGAGCAGGCCGGCGCACTCGCCAGCATTCAGGACCGTGGGCGTTTCGGTGTTCGTCACCTCGGGGTGACGCAGGGCGGCGCGGTGGATTGGCTCTCTTGCGCCTGGGCGAACTGGCTGCTCGGCAACCCTCTTGACGCGCCGGTGGTGGAAGTAACCCTCGGCAACTTTCGTCTACGCGCCGAGACCGATGCCCGCCTCGCCATCTTTGGCGCCGATCTCGGCGCAACGCTGGACGGCCAGCCCATCGCGCCGGGGCACGCCTTTACGATCAGCCGGGGCCAGCAGCTAACCTTCAGCCAACCACGCCATGGCGCACGCGCCTATCTCGCCGCTCCGGGCGGCTTTCAGGCCCCGCGAGTGCTGGGGAGCTGCGCAACGGTGAGGCGGGAGCAGATGGGTGGGCTCGCAGACGACGGGCGCGCGCTGCGCGCGGGCGACCGCTTGTGCTGGCAGGGCCACGCTGCCGTCTCGAGGGAACTGCCAGCACAAGCGATAACGGCGCTGTCCGGCGGTGTCCTTTCAGTGGTGCCAGGGGCACAGATCGCCGCCTTCAGCGGGACGAGCCTGTTTGCGGCATTCAATGGCGAGTGGGTCGTCGATCAGCGCGCAGATCGAATGGGCGTCCGCTTGCTCGGCCCGACACTTCACTGCAGGGATACATCGATGGTTTCCGAGGGGATTCCGCTGGGCGCGATTCAGGTTCCGGCCGACGGCCAGCCGATCATTCTGCTCAACGACCGCCAGACAATCGGCGGCTATCCCCGGCTCGGTGCACTGACACCCTTGGCTGTGGCGCAGCTCGCGCAGTGCCTGCCAGGCAGCGTGATCCGCCTCAGACCTGTCTCGCTGGAGGCTGCGCAGCGCGAGCAACGGGCGCTGCTCAACCAATGGCGCTAGGCTCAACGCGGCAAACAGGTCATGCCATCAGCGCTCGCCGAGCAGCCAGCCGAGCGACACTTCGAACTGCCCGCGCTCGTCGGTTATGAACAGCGTACCGTCGCTGATCATCACCCCCCATTGCAGGCTTCTGGGCAGGTCTTTCACCAGGCCGGCAAGCGATTCGGAGTCGACCGTGGCGATGGAAAGGTTCTTCAGCCCCTTCACCGCCTCGACCACCTTGCCCTGCCAGACCCGCAGGTTGCCGTAGGCCAACAAGCTGACTCGCTCGGCGCGCCGGGCGCACCAGGTCAGGCGCTCGGCGTCCGGCTGACCGACCTCGATCCAGTGCAGGACGCGGCCATCCAGGCTCTTCTCCCAGAGCGCCGGTTCATCCACATCCGACAGCCCGCGGCCGAACGCCAGCTGCTCGCTATACCAGAGCGCATAAGCGATCAGACGCACACCCAGGCGCTCCTCGGTTTCCGAAGGGTGCCTGGCAACGGTGAAGCGCAGATTCTCATAGACGCCACGGTCCAAGTCCGTGAGGTTCAGCTCGACTTTGTAAGGCGTCGCTTGCAGGGCCATTTTGGCGGGCTTCGTGTTGGAAAAAAGGCAGGCAGTCTACCTCAAAGCTCGACCCCCGGCGCGTCCCGCGCAGCGGTGGCAGTCTCGACCAGCGCCCTACCATCTTCGCAGGCCAGGCGGGTGCAATTGCGGCCCGCAGCCTTGGCCACGTAAAGCGCCCGATCAGCCTGCGCCAATAGCTCATCGAGTTCGTAACCCGAGGTGGTAGTCGCCACACCGATGCTGACGCTCAACCGCCCCTGCTCGGCGAAGGGCATGGCGGCGAACTCAGCACGGATACGCTCGGCCACCTCGCGAGCGACAAGCGCGTCGGCATCGGCCAACAGACAGGCGAACTCTTCACCACCGATCCGCCCGAACACATCTTGCCGCCGCATTCGTCGTGCGATCACCTGGCCAAAATCGACCAGCGCGCGATCACCAGCCTGATGACCGAAGGTGTCGTTGAGCCGCTTGAAGAAGTCCAGATCGCAAAGCAGTAAAGCCACCGGTTCACCACGCAGGCGCCCACGCTGGAGCAAAGCCTGTCCGGCATCGATGAACGAACGCCGGTTGCCGATGCCGGTCAGCGGATCGCTGAGCGAGGCGTGCCGATATTGCTGCTCGGCGCGCTCACGGACCATCGCCAGGGTGACGAAGGAGATTCCGATGGCGTAGAGCAACGTCTCGAAGATCACGAAGGCGAAGAAACTCACCGCCTTCGGGTCACCGAACGGCTGGCCGCGGTCCACCACCATACGCAGCAGATAGAACGCCACATGGAACATCATCAACCCGATGGCGGGCCGCAGTGACACGGATATTTGCTGCCGGCTACGCCAGAGCTCGAACATGGCAAGCGCGGTATAGATGACCGTCAACGCCGAAGCCAGCAGTAGCCGAGCAGTCAGCGACGAGTAAAACGCCGGCACCAGACACAGCGCGCCCCAGAGCAGCGCCCCGGCAACGATGCCAGGCAGATAAGGCCGCCGGCCGGCGAAGGTGCGCATCGCCGTCCAGTTCATGGCCAGCGCCAGCTGCAGGGCGACGTTGCCGAGCACGATTGGCACCACGTCGATACCGAGGCCTCGCAGAGAGCCAAGCACCGTAGAGACGGTCCCGAACAGCAGCATGAGACAGGTGCAACCCAACGTCGAATCCCGCTGCCCGCTACGCCAGGCGCAGAACATCAGTACGCCGAGCAGGAGCAGCACATATATGTCCACCAGCGTCAGGGTGGGAACGTCCAGATGCACAACGCAGCTCCGCAGGAATAGCCCCGCATCCTTCACTTGACTCGGATAAAGGCGGGATCAAAGGGGGCGGCAGTTTACGCGGCGCCTGAGGCAAGAAGCCAGCGAGCGCCGACGGGCGCCAGGGCGTCGCTCGGATGCATGAGCACAATGCAG
Organism: Stutzerimonas sp. R40042; assembly: GCF_026642215.1. Classification (NCBI taxonomy): domain Bacteria; kingdom Pseudomonadati; phylum Pseudomonadota; class Gammaproteobacteria; order Pseudomonadales; family Pseudomonadaceae; genus Stutzerimonas; species Stutzerimonas sp. R40042. Next base: position 3,136,824 of record NZ_CP113258.1, read on the forward strand.
CGCAGCAGCCCTTCTTTCCCAACTCCTGACAACAAGCCGACGAACGATCTTTGACAACTATTCTCATTCTGATTAGCATCACCCGCATCAACGAATTACAGCGAGCAGTGTTTATGTACGTCTGTCTTTGCCAAGGCGTCACCGACGGTCAGATTCGCGATGCCATCTACGATGGCTGCTGCAGTTACCGTGAGGTCCGCGAGACCACCGGCGTGGCCACCCAATGCGGCAAATGCGCCTGCGTCGCCAAGCAGGTGGTGCGCGAAACACTCAGCGACGTACAGAATGCCCAGGCCTCCCTCGCCTTCCCTGCCAGTTTCGCCCAGGCCTGAAAAAACGGATTCCAGAAGAGCCGGGGCGAACCCGGCTTTTTTTTGCCCGCAAATCATAGGCTTGCCAAATCGACGCAGAACGCAACCATTCTCATTGGATTTTGACTTTCTGATTCAAGCACTTAGCACAGTGTTACGGTTTGACAGCTCGACCTGGCGTGCCCAGACTGCATTTATTTCCACCGGCCCAGGCAGACAACTCCATGAAAGGCGACAAGCTGGTCATTCAGCATCTCAACAAGATCCTCGGTAACGAGCTGGTAGCCATCAACCAGTACTTCCTACACGCGCGGATGTACGAGGACTGGGGCCTCGGCAAGCTCGGCAAGCACGAATACGACGAATCCATCGACGAGATGAAGCATGCCGACAAGCTGATCAAGCGCATCCTCTTCCTCGAAGGCCTGCCGAATCTGCAGGATCTCGGCAAGCTGCTGATCGGCGAGAACACCCGCGAGATGCTCGAGTGCGATCTCAAGCTGGAACAGGGCGGTGTACAGGATCTGAAGGTCGCCATCGCCTACTGCGAAAGCGTCGGCGACTACGGCAGCCGGGAGCTGCTGGAAGACATCCTCGAGTCCGAGGAAGAACATATCGACTGGCTGGAAACCCAGCTGGGCCTGATCGACAAGGTCGGCCTGGAGAACTACCTGCAGTCGCAAATGGACGACTGATCCACCAAGCACAGTCGCAAAACAAAACGCCCCGATCAGATCGGGGCGTTTTCGTTTCCAGCGATCTAGCTTACTGCTGCTCCGGGGCCTCGGCAGGCTGCTCGGCAGCCGGCTCCTCGGCCTCGTCACCTTTGATGTCCAGCAGTTCGAGATCGAACACCAGCACCGAATTGGCCGGAATCAGCGGACTCGGGCTCTGCTCGCCGTAGGCCAGCTCGCTCGGGATATAGAGCTTGAACTTCTCGCCGACGTGCATCAGCTGCAGGCCTTCGACCCAGCCAGGAATCACGCCACCAACCGGCAGGTCGATCGGACTGCCGCGCTTGATCGAGCTATCGAAAACGGTGCCATCGGTCAGGCTGCCTTCGTAGTGAACGGTCACTACGTCGTTCTCAGTCGGCTGACGCCCTTCGGCCGACTTGATGACTTCGTACTGCAGGCCGGATTCGGTGGTCTTCACACCCTCACGCTTGGCATTCTCTTCGAGAAACTTCTTGCCCGCCTCGACCGCCTTGGCGTTCATCTCGGCCATACGCTCTTCGGCGCGCGTCTGCAGGAACGTGAAGGCTTCCATCAGCTGCTCATCGGTGAGCTTCTGCTCCTTGTTGCCGATGGCGTCTTCGATACCCTGCGCTACAGCCTGGGAATCGAGATCATCCATGCCCTCCTGCGCAAGGCTCTTGCCCATGTTCAGGCCGATACCGTAGGACGCCTTCTGCGCCGGAGTGTCCAGTTTGACACTGGTCTGCGAATCGCAGCCGGCAAGTACCAGGCCGACCAGCGCAACCGCAGGTGCCAAACGTTGATGTCTCAGTCTCATGCTGTTTCCTTAAATTACGCTGGAGGCATATCGATAACGAATGGCCGAGCTTAGCAGCGCATCCAGGCACTGGCTACCGCGCCTCCCGGCAACGATCGTAAAGAGATGGCAAAGAAAGGAAGCGCGTAGCATTTTGCCGCAGGGGGGCATGAACAGGGACGGCGTGGCATCCCGGAAAAGCAGGCAAAAAAAAACGGCCTCTAAGGCCGTTTTCTTCGTTGCTTCAGGGCGTTCAGTGTTCCCGTGAAGCGAATATGGCGCAGCGGACGGGACTCGAACCCGCGACCCCCGGCGTGACAGGCCGGTATTCTAACCGACTGAACTACCGCTGCGCTAAACCTCGAGTGGTGGGTGATGACGGGATCGAACCGCCGACCCTCTGCTTGTAAGGCAGATGCTCTCCCAGCTGAGCTAATCACCCGTTTGCTCTCGAAGTGGGGCGCATTCTAGAGAGGGTTCCGCACCTTGGCAACCCCCTTTTGAAAAAAAAATTGCAGAAGTTCCAAAGACTTAGGAAACACCCTGTTTACCGTCCGTTTTTCCCCACCTGCTGCGCATTAACCGCCCGCAGGGTTGGCCTGAACTGGCCAGGCAGGAATAATGCACCCCTTTGCTTTCCGGAGATCTACCCCGCCATGTGGTTTCGCAACCTGCTCGTATACCGTCTCACCCAGGATGTCGCGCTAGATGCGGAGACGCTCGAAGCTGCACTGGCCGCCAAACCCGCCCGCCCCTGCGCCAGCCAGGAGCTAAGCACCTATGGTTTCGTCGCGCCGTTCGGCAAGGGCGAAGACGCCCCGCTGGTGCATGTCAGCCAGGGTTTCCTGCTGATCGCCACGCGCAAGGAAGAACGCATCCTGCCCGGCAGCGTGGTCAAGGACGCGGTGAAGGAGAAGGTCGACGAGATCGAAGCCGAGCAGATGCGCAAGGTCTATAAGAAGGAGCGCGACCAGATCAAGGACGAGATCATCCAGGCCTTCCTGCCACGCGCCTTCATTCGCAAGTCCGGCACCTTCGCCGCGATCGACGCCGAGCGCGGCCTGATCCTGGTCAACTCGGCCAGCCCGAAGAAGGCGGAGGACCTGCTCTCCACCCTGCGCGAAGCGATCGGCTCGCTGCCGGTGCGCCCGCTGACGGTGAAGATCGCGCCCAGCGCCACACTCACCGACTGGGTCAAGACACAGAAGGCCGCTGAGGACTTTTTCGTGCTCGACGAATGCGAACTGCGCGACACCCACGAAGATGGCGGTGTGGTGCGCTGCAAGCGCCAGGACCTGACCAGCGACGAGATCCAGCAGCATATGGAAGCTGGCAAGCAGGTCACTCAGCTGTCACTGGCCTGGCAGGACAAGCTGTCCTTCGTGCTGGACGACAAGCTGATCATCAAGCGCCTGCGCTTCGAGGAGCTGCTGCAGGACCAGGCCGAACAGGATGGTGGCGACGACGCCCTCGCCCAGCAGGACGCCAGCTTCCTGCTGATGATGATGACCTTCCGCGAATTCCTGCCGGCGCTGTTCGAAGCGTTCGGCGGCGAAGAGGTTCCGCAGGGCATCTGACCGCACGGGGCGCCGCTCGGCGCCCCCTTCCCCGCCTCAGCGCAATCCGAGCTGCACCAGCAATTTCCCTCCCAGCCGATCCCCCAGCGCCCAGAGCAGGAAGCGCTCGATGAACTCCGGGGCATCGATGAACAGCGCGCCGCAGACCAGGACGCTGAGCAGCGAGACGACCAGGAACAGCTGCGGTATCGACAGTTTCAGCACGACCAAGAGCAGGATCGCGATGCTCGCCGAGGCGACCATGAACAGCGCATTGAGAATGTTGTTCGCCGCCACCACCCGCGAGCGCTCGTGCACCACACTGCGTGACTGGATCAGGGCATACAGCGGGACGATGTAAACGCCGCCGAAGATTCCCAGCCCGAGGATGTCTGCCAGTACCCACCAGGCGGAAGGCTCACCAAGCAGGGTCAGCCAGTCCACGCTGGCCGCAGGCAACGGGTGCTCGCCAGCATGCCACCAGAGCAGCACCCCGCACAGGCTCAGGCCGGACGCCCCGAATGGCACCAGGCCGATTTCCACGTGATGCCGCGACAGCCGTTCGCAGAGCAGCGACCCCAGCGCGATGCCCACCGAGAACAGGGTGAGGATCAGCGTTACCACGCTTTCATCGCCGCCGAGATAGTCCTTGGCAAACGCCGGGATCTGCGTCAGGTAGGTTGCGCCAAGAAACCAGAACCAGGAATTGCCCAGCATCGCCCGGGACACGGCGCGCTGCTGGCCGAAGCCCAGCCGCAGGATTCGCCATGACTGGCGCAGCACGCGCCAGTCCATATGCAATGTTGGCAAGGCGGCCGTCGCAGCGGGAATCGCGAGGCTGGCCAGATACCCGATCAAGGCGATCAGCACCACGCTGAGCGCCACCCACTCCGCATAGGCGTCGCTCGCCATCAGCACACCCGCACCGATGGTGCCGCCGAGAATGGCCAGGAACGTTCCCATCTCCACCAGTGCATTACCGCCGACCAGTTCGTCCTCGGCCAGCTGTTGCGGCAGGATCGAATACTTGACCGGGCCGAACAGCGCCGATTGGGTCCCCATGCAGAACAGCACCACGAGCAGCAGCGGCAGGTTGCCCAGCAGCATGCCCAGCGCACCGGCCAGCATGATGAGGATCTCGGCGAACTTGATCCTGCGGATCAGCGCAGCCTTCTCGAAGCGCTCGCCCAGCTGTCCGCCCAGCGCGGAAAAGAGAAAGAACGGCAGGATGAACAGCAACGCGCAGAGATTGATCAGCAGACTCTTGTCGGCAGCCGTGCCGAGCTTGAACAGAATCGCCAGGATCAACGCCTGCTTGAACACGTTGTCGTTGAACGCGCCGAGCAGTTGCGTGCAGAAGAACGGCAGAAAGCGGCGCTTGCCGAGCAGACGGAACTGCGAGCGTGGCGCTTGCTCGCCCCTGGCCGATGCCGATCGCGCGGCGCGTTTGGCTGACTCGCCTCTCATATCGGCAACTGCCCGAGCGCCAAGCGCAGCACGAAGAAGCTCAGCAGACCGCCGGCGATGGTCGCCAGCAGGTTGCGGCTGAACGCGGCGATGGCGATGGCCAGCAGCCCGGCCAGCAGATATGCGTTGTCCCAGCTCAACGCCAACTGCCCGTCCGGCATCAGCATGCCGGGCACCACGATCGCGGTCAGCACCGCCACCGGCACGTAATGCAGGCCCTGCTCGATGGCGCGTGGAAAGCGCAGATTTGGCCAGGCAAAGAAGCTGTAGCGGATCACGAAGGTGATCGCCAGCATGCCGATGATCAGCAGCCAGGTACTCATAGCGCCCCCTGCGGTCGGGCCGCGGCTTCGGCCCGTCGCTCCAGCCATACACCGATGACGATTCCCGCCAGCGCGGCGGCTATCAGCCCGAGCTTGTAGGGCAGTTCCCAGGTCAGCAGCGCCACGGCGCCAGCCACCAGTGCCGAGGCCACCTGTGGGCGGGTGCGCATCATCGGCACGGCAATGCCGATGAAGGTGGCAATCATGGCGAAGTCCAGTCCCCAGCGAGCGATATCCGGCACCGCCTGACCAAAGGCGATCCCCACGAGCGTCGACAATTGCCAGTTGACGTACATGGTCAAGGCCGCCCCGAGAAAGAACCAGTGCTTGTAGGGCGATGCGTCGTCGCGCGCATAGCGGTTCTGCACCACAGCGAATGCCTCGTCCGTCAGCCAGAACGCCAACGGCGCACGCCAACGGCCAGGCAGATGGCGAACGAACGGCTGCAAGGCGGCGCTGTACAAGGCGTGGCGAAGGTTCACAACGAATGTGGTGAGCAGCACTACCGCCGCGCCGACCCCACCGGTGATCAGGGTGATCGCGATGAACTGCGCGGAGCCGGCGAATACCAGCGTGGACATCCCCATCGCCTGCCAGCCCGTCAGGCCCGCCCCCACCGCCAGCGTGCCGAAAATGACGCCGAAGGGGATCGCCCCGAGAATCAGCGGCAGGATGTCACGGCAACCGTGGGCGAACTCTTGCGAGCGGGACATAGGAACTCCTTGTAGGCCTCGCGTCGACGAACCATACGCCGCACCACCGGCTGTACGGGCATGGCACGACGAAAGGCTTCGGTCGATCGAGCGGACTGTTGCGACAAAGCACCGCACGATAACCGAACTGGCGGCAACAGGCGATCCAGAGCGGCGCCCGAGGTCAGTCGGCCGCGAGCCGCTGCCGGACCTGGCTCCATTCGCGGTCGGTAATGCTGTACAGCACCGTGTCGTCGAGCCGGCCGTCCGCCAACCGGCGATGGTTGCGCAGCAGGCCTTCGCGCTGTGCGCCGAGCTTCTCGATCGCGCGCTGGGAGCGCAGATTGCTGGCCGCAGTCTTCAACTGCAGCCGGACCAGTTGCCACTCCTCGAATGCATGGCGCAACAGCAGGAACTTGATCGAGGCGTTCAAGCCGCTGCCATGCTCCGCCTGGTCGAGCCAGGTCCAGCCCAGCTCGGCGGCCGGAAGACCGCTGACGAAGTCAGCGAAGCGCGTAGTGCCGACCAGGCGCTCGGCCATCCGAATGCTGAATACCACAGCCCTGCCGTCGCGCTGCTCGGCAACGGCCTGGCGATACCAATCCGGGCGCAGCGGGCCATTCATGTAGGCCAGCTCGGCGCGGTTTCTCTCAGCCAGGGCGACCAGCTCGGGGATATCCGCGTCCACCATCGGCTCCAGACGCAGCGCTCCGCGTTGCAGGGTTACCGGAAGTGGGCTGAACATGGCGATCTCCTGTAAAGGCTTGTGGATGGCTGGCCGTTGGCGGGCAACTCCAGCAGCGCGCGTGATGCGGTAGTTAAAGGACGGCCGGCATGCCCGTGCTAGACACATGCGACCTTGGTAGCAACACCGTACACGGGCACGCCAATGCTGCGAAACTTCACGAATTCACCATACTAATGAGTCGCCAGGACTGATTAAATTCGGCGCCCGCCACGGCACGCCGATGCCGGTCCGGCACCCCCTTGCTTCTGGAGTTTGCATGACGCTGTCAGGCGGGCTGATCGCTGCGGTCGCCCTCGTCTACATGGCCATTCTGTTTGCCATCGCTTTCTATGGCGACCGCAACAACGCCTCCCTGTCACCCCGTCTGCGGCCGTGGGTCTATAGCCTGTCGCTGGCGGTGTACTGCACCAGTTGGACATTCTTCGGTGCGGTCGGCCAATCCGCCGAGCAGCTGTGGGCGTTCCTGCCGATCTACCTCGGCCCGATCCTGTTGCTGCTGTTCGCACCCCACGTGATCCAGAAGATGATCATGATCAGCAAGCAGGAGAACATCACCTCCATCGCCGACTTCATCGCGGCACGCTACGGCAAGTCGCAGCTGCTCGCAGTGGTCGTCACGCTGATCTGCCTGGTCGGTGTGCTGCCGTATATTGCGCTGCAGCTCAAGGGCATCGTGCTCGGGGTGAACGTGCTGAGCGGCATCAACATCGAGGCTGCAGGAACCGGCACCCGCGACACCGCGCTCATCGTCTCGATCGTCCTGGCGCTGTTCACCATCCTGTTTGGCACGCGCAACCTGGATGTCACCGAGCACCATCGAGGCATGGTCCTGGCGATCGCTTTCGAATCACTGATCAAGCTGCTGGCATTCCTGGCGGTGGGCGCCTTCGTCACCTTCGGCCTGTTCGACGGCTTTGGCGATCTGTTCAATCAGGCCTATGACTCGCCGAACCTTGCCGGATTCTGGAGCGAAGGCGTCAACTGGTCAGCCATGCTGGTCCAGACCACCGTCGCGATGATGGCGATCGTCTGTCTGCCGCGACAGTTCCATGTATCGGTGGTGGAGAACATCGAGCCACGCGACTTCCGCCTCGCGCGCTGGGTATTCCCGCTCTATCTGGTGCTGGCCGCCGTGTTCGTCGTGCCGATCGCGCTTGCCGGGCAAATGCTGCTGCCGGCGGGCGTCACCCCAGACTCCTTCGTGATCAGCCTGCCGCTGGCCGAACTGCATCCGTGGCTGGCGCTGCTGGCCTTCATCGGCGGCGCTTCGGCGGCGACCGGCATGGTCATCGTCGCCAGCGTGGCGCTGTCGACCATGGTCTCCAACGACATGCTGCTGCCCTGGCTGCTACGTCGACAGGAAACGGAGCGCCCGTTCGAGGCGTTCCGCCACTGGATGCTGTCGGTACGCCGCATCAGCATCGTGGTGATTCTGCTGCTGGCCTATGTCAGCTACCGACTGCTCGGCTCAACCGCTTCGCTGGCTACCATCGGCCAGATCGCCTTCGCCGCTATCACCCAGCTGGCGCCGGCGATGGTCGGCGCACTGTACTGGAAACAGGCCAACCGCCGGGGCGTATTCGCCGGCCTGACCGCCGGTGCGGCAATCTGGTTCTATACGCTGATCCTGCCCCTGCTGGGCTGGCCGCTGGACATGTTCCCCGGGCTGAGCTGGATGTACAACGGCGGCCTGGGCTTCGGCCTCAGCGGCCTGACCCTTGGCGTGACACTGTCGCTGGTGGGCAATGCGACGCTGTTCTTCTGGGTGTCGATCCTGAGTCAGACCCATGTCGCCGAACACTGGCAGGCAAGCCGCTTCATCGGCCAGGAAATCGCCTCGCCGACTGGCGGCCGCCGCCTGCTTGCCGTACGGGTCGAAGACCTGCTGATGCTCGCCTCCCGCTTCGTCGGCGCCGAGCGGGCCGAACAGAGCTTCCATCGCTTCGCCCGCCGCCATGGCCAGGACTTCTCGCCCAAGCTGCAGGCCGACGGCCAATGGATCGCACATACCGAGCGCCTGCTGGCCGGCGTGCTCGGTGCTTCCTCCACCCGTGCAGTGGTCAAGGCCGCCCTCGAAGGCCGCGACATGCAGGTCGACGACGTGGTGCGCATCGTCGGCGAAGCCTCGGAAGTGCTGCAGTTCAACCGCGCACTGCTGCAAGGCGCGATCGAAAACATCACCCAGGGCATCAGCGTGGTCGACCAGTCGCTGCGCCTGGTGGCCTGGAACCATCGCTATCTCGAACTGTTCGAGTATCCGGACGGGCTGGTCTACATCGGCCGCCCGATCGCCGACATCATCCGCTACAACGCCGAACGCGGCCTGTGCGGTCCCGGCGATCCGGATACTCACGTTGCCAAGCGCCTGTACTGGATGCGCCAGGGCCGCGCTCACACCTCGGAGCGGCTGTTCCCTAACGGCCGCGTCGTCGAGCTGATCGGCAACCCGATGCCGGGCGGCGGCTTCGTCATGAGCTTCAGCGACATCACCGCCTACCGCGAGGCCGAACGCGCGCTGAAAGATGCCAACGAAGGCCTCGAGCAGCGCGTCAGCGAGCGCACCCAGGAGCTGTCGCAGCTCAACCAGGCGCTGATCGAAGCCAAGAGCACCGCCGAAGCCGCCAACCAGTCGAAGACCCGCTTCCTCGCTGCGGTCAGCCATGACCTGATGCAGCCACTCAATGCGGCCCGGCTGTTCTCCGCAGCGCTGTCGCACCAGCAGAGCGCATTGCCCAAGGAGGCGCAGGAGCTGATCCAGCATCTGGACAGCTCGCTGCGTTCGGCCGAGGACCTGATCACCGACCTGCTGGACATCTCACGCCTGGAAAGCGGCCGGGTCACTCCGGATCGCAATCCGTTCCCGCTGGCGACGCTGTTCGACACGCTGAGCACCGAATTCACGGCGCTCGCCCGCGAGCAAGGCATCACCCTGCGAGTGCACGGCAGCAAGCTGCGCGTGGACAGTGACATACGCCTGCTGCGACGGGTGCTGCAAAACTTCCTGACCAATGCGTTCCGCTACGCCAAGGGTCACGTGGTGCTGGGCGTACGCCGGCAGGGATCGTCGCTGCGGCTGGAAGTTTGGGACCGCGGCCCGGGCATTCCACAGGACAAGCTGAAAGTGATCTTCGAGGAGTTCAAGCGGCTGGACAGCCATCAGACGCGCGCCGAGAAGGGCCTGGGACTGGGCCTGGCAATCGCCGACGGCCTGTGTCACGTGCTCGGCCATCCGCTGGAGGTCCGTTCCTGGCCCGGCAAGGGCAGCGTGTTCAGCGTCACCGTCCCGATCGCGCGCTCGGTCAGCCAGCCCCGCCCGGCAGTCAAGCGCGGCGAGCCGCAGCTCAGCGCGCTGACCGGCACCCAGGTGCTGTGCATCGATAACGAGGACAGTATCCTGGTCGGCATGAACAGCCTGCTCACGCGCTGGGGCTGCCAGGTCTGGACCGCCCGCAACCGCGCCGACTGCGAGGCGCTGCTGGCCGAGGACATCCGTCCGCAGCTGGTGTTGGTGGACTACCACCTGGACGAAGGCCAGACCGGTACCGAACTGATGGCCTGGCTGCGCACTCGACTTGGCGAGCCGATACCTGGCGTGGTGATCAGCGCTGACGGTCGCCCGGAGCTGGTGGCGGCAATCCATGCCAGCGGCCTGGACTACCTGGCCAAGCCGGTGAAACCCGCTGCGTTGCGTGCACTGATGAGCCGCCACCTGACCCTGCGTTGAGCGCATCGGGTCCGTGGGCGCCAGACCACCTGCCGCGCCACGAGCCCTCTGCCGCACGGCCGGTTACACTGCTGGCAATCTGCTGACAGCGCCGCTAGGTGAGCGATGACAATCGAGCTATTTCTGAATCTCGCCATGGCCCTGGCCGTCGGCTTGCTGATCGGTACCGAACGCAGCTGGAGTGGCCGGGAGAGTCCCGGCCAGGAGCTGGTCGCCGGCATCCGCACCTTTGGCCTGGCCGGTCTGTTCGGCGGGCTCGCCGCAATCAGCACCAGCCATTTAGGCGCAATCGCCTGGGTCGCCATGTTCAGCATGCTGGCGCTGCTGGTGATCGCCGGCTACGTGATCGATGCCCGGCGCAGCGGCGATCACGGCATGACTACCGAGGTCGCCCTGTTGCTGACTTTCGTCCTCGGCAGTCTGGCCGTGGCGGAAAGCCGGCAGCTGGCAGCGGCCTGTGCGATCGTCGTGGCCCTGCTGCTCAGCCTCAAAGCGCGCCTGCACCAAGCACTCAAGCGGCTCAGCGAGGCCGAGCTGGGCGGCGCATTGAAGATGCTGTTCATCTCCGTCGTCCTGTTGCCGACGCTGCCCAATCAAGGTTACGGCCCCTGGCAAGCGCTCAATCCCTACACGACCTGGATGATGGTCGTGCTGATCGCCGGTATTGGCTTCGCCGCGTACGTCGCGATCCGGGTCCTCGGGACTCGTCATGGCCTGCTGGTGACCGCCCTGCTTGGCGGTATCGTCTCCTCCACGGCCATGACCATCACGCTGGCCCGGCTTGACGCACCGAAGCTGCGCGCCGCTCTGGCGGCCGGCCTGCTGGCGACCTCAGCGCTGATGTTTCCGCGCGTGCTGCTGGAGGTGGGGCTGGTCAATCCGCTGCTGCTGTCCGGCCTGACGCTGCCGCTGGCGTGTGCTGGTGCCATCTACGCCGTCGGCGCGCTCTTCTACTATCTGCGCGCCGCGCGAACAGCCGATGACAATCCCGAACCGCTGCTCAGAAACCCGTTCGAGCCGGGCCCGGCCCTGCGCTTTGCCGCCCTGCTCGTGCTGATTCTTCTGTTGGTCGAAGGCGCACGGCGCTGGCTGGGCGACGCCGGCATCTACCTGGTTTCGCTGCTGGCGGGCCTGACCGATGTCGATGCGATTACCCTGTCGCTGGCCAGCAAGGCGCGCGACGGACTGAGCCACGAGGTAGCGGCGCGTGGCATCGTGTTTGCGGCGCTGAGCAATAGCCTGGTCAAGGCCATGCTGATCGCGGTGATAGGCGGCCGCGAGCTGGCCGTGCGCACGCTGCCGATCATGTTCGCTGGCCTGCTGACAGCGCTTGCGATGTTGCTGCTGGCCTGAGCCAACCGACGCTCAGTCGCCCGCCTCGCCAACCGCTTCGGCGCCGGCCCGCTCCAGCCAGTCGCCCGGCAGGCGCTTGCTGGCCCGAGCGCCAAGCGCCTTGAGTTGCTCGGCGCGCCCTACCAGATTGCCGCGCCCATCACTGAGCTTGGTGCGCGCTGCCAGGTAGGCGCGATCGAGCTGCTGCAACCGGCTGCCGATTTCGTCGAGGTCCTGAATGAAGGCGACGAACTTGTCGTACAGCGCCCCGGCCTTCTCGGCGATCTCACGCGCGTTCTGGCTCTGCCGCTCCTGCCGCCAGAGGCTGTCGATGACCCGCAGGGTGGCCAGCAGCGTAGTCGGGCTGACGATTACCACATGGCGACCATAGGCCTCCTGAAACAGCGCCGGGTCGGCCTGCAAGGCCGCCGCGAACGCAGCTTCGATCGGAACGAACAGCAAGACGAAATCCAGGCTGTGCAGCCCATCCAGACGCTGGTAATCCTTCACCGACAGCCCTTTCAAATGGCTGCGCAGAGATTGCACATGCTGCTTCAGCGCCAAGGCACGACTGTTATCGTCTTCGGCACAGGTCAGCGCCTGATAGGCGGTCAGGCTGACCTTCGCATCCACCACCACCTGCTTGTCACCGGGCAAGCGAATCAGCACGTCCGGCTGAAAGCGCTCGCCATCGGGACTCTTCAGACTGACCTGCGTCTGGTACTCGCGGCCCTTCTCCAGCCCTGCATGTTCCAGCACTCGCTCCAGCACCAGTTCACCCCAGTTGCCTTGGGTTTTCTGGCCCTGCAGCGCGCGCGTCAGGTTGGTCGCTTCATCGCCCAGCCGCTGGTTCAGCTGCTGCAAACGTTCCAGCTCGCGGGCCAGGGAAAAGCGCTCGCGCGCCTCGTTCTGATAGCTTTCCTCGACGCGTTTCTCGAACGTCTGGATGCGCTCTTTCAATGGCTCCAGCAGCTGCCCCAGCCTCTCGTGACTGGACTCGCTGAAGCGCTGTTCGCGCTCGTCGAAGATTTTGCCGGCAAGCTCGGCGAACTGTGCGCGCAGCTCGTCACGGGCAGCCTGAAGATCAGCGAGACGCTGCTGATGCGAGTTCTGCTGTTCGCGCAGTTCGGCATCCAGGGCGGCATGGGCCGCGCTCAGGCGTCGCAGCTCGCCCTGCTGCGCGTCACGTTCGGCCTGCAGGTCGGCGATACTTTCAAGATCCTCGTCACGCTGGGCCCGCAGCAACTCGATCTCACGACGCAACGCCGCCAGCTCGGCGTGCTGTGCTGATCGAATGCTGTTCAACTCGGCAAGCTCGCCCCTGCAGCCGTCGAGCTGAGCCGCCAGACCTTGCTCGGCGAGCACCGCCTGACGGAGGCGCTCATCGAGGGCTGCCTGCTCGGTGCGGCCAGCAGCCAGGTGCCGCTGGAGGGACAGACAGAGCCCGGCCAGGGCGATCAGGCCGAGCGCCAGGCCAACCAATAGATGAAGGGGATCGAACGACATGAGAGGCTCCGGCGAAATGCCGGGCAGTATAACCAGCCGCAGGAGGCCGGTCAGGCGAGCCGGTCAGCCCTTGACGCGCTGAAGGAAGCGCAGGGCTTCCTGGGACCCCTGAGCCGCAGCCTGTTCGAGCCACTGGCGTGCTTTGGCGGGCTCAGCGTGCTCGGCCTGACTGTACAACCGGCCAAGCTCCAGCTGCGCCTGGCAGTCTCCGGCGCGAGCCGCCTGACGCAGCAGCTCCAGGCCGATCCGGCGGTCACGCTGGCCATCGCACTCGCAACACAGCAAGCGGCCAAGGCGACTCTGCGCTTCGACCACACCCTCGCGCGCCGGCTGTTTGAGCAGCCGGCCGGCAATCCGCTTGACCCCTTGCTTGCTGCCCAGCCGCTGGCTGTCGAGCAGCCAGAGCGCCATACGCAGCGGCAGACGCGACGGGGAAGCGGAAGGGATCTGACTAGCGGAAACAGAAGTACGCGGTCTCATGCACATCAAGGGCTGGATGGATAAGGCCGCGCACTCTACTCCTTTTTCGACAGAGTTAAAGTCTTGTCAAAAGCGAAAAAATTAGATCCATATCACACACCTTAGTAATCCACAGAAGCTGTGGATAACTCGGTGGACAAACAGCAGACAAATCTCTCGATCCCGCGTCTCATGGGGGCTGCGGTTAAACTGACGCTTTTTTCACCAATGAAAAAATTGCTTATTTTTCAATTGGTTATTAACGATCTATGGATTCCAGGCGTTTGCGACAGTTTGTCATAAGCGCTTGACAGACGGCTTTCCCAAATGTGCACAAGTTCAGCGCACCGGACGCAAAGCGGCTTGCCACAAGGGTTGCAGCGCTACAGGAACGAACTTTTTCGTAATCTTGGTGTCCTGCGGTGCACCTCGCCGGCGCACGGTCGCCACGGCCGTTCTACGGCTATGCTGTAGCCCTCGCTTTATGGATGCAGCCATGACCAAACCGTGGAGAACCGTTTTACTACTGTGCGTCGGGCTGCTCGCCTTGCTCCTGGTGCTCGCCGCGTTCGCCTGGCATCAGTGGCAGGGGTTCAAACACGAACAGGGCATCGAGCAGCTGGACTGGCAAGGGCTGCGGCTCTCATCCAGCGGTATCTCGGCAAAACGCGTGCGCTACATCCAAGCGCCGGAAAACGGCCCCAGCCTGGCTACCGAGGCCACCAACATCACACTGGATTTAGCCAGCTTTTTTCACCCATTACCGCCTCGTTCGCTGCATATCGAACAGCTTGAGCTGGACATCCGCTCATCTACCTCCGCCGGCGATAGCGAGCCGCCAGCAACGAATCTCGAGCAGTACGAACGATGGGCCGCCTGGCTCCCGCAGCGATTAACCATAGCGGATCTGCGGGTCAGCCTACCCTGCGCCAAGGGGCGCTGCGATGAACGGGGGGCACTGCGGTTCGAGCGGAAGGGCGAATCGTTGCTGCCGCTGGACGGCCGCCTAGACCTGCGACGCAACGAGCACAGGCTGTCGCTGACCATCGACGCGCAGGGTTCCGCGCTCGGCGAAAGCCTCGTACAGGCCACGCTGGCTATCGACGAACAACCACGACTGGAAACCCGCCACCAGCTGGATCATTCCGACAGGACGCTGCGCTGGAATGGCACGCTTTCCATGGGCAGCCTACCGGAGGCATCCTGGCTCCTGGACTGGCTCGGCGAGTGGACGGCCACGCCAACCGCTGTCCTCCCCGACATGCCTACTGACATGCGCATCGGCGCAGGCTGGGCACTGACCCTGATGCAGAACGATGACGGCGTTTATGCCTGGCGCAACGCTGCGGGCGAACTGCGCCTCTCCACCCACATTCCTGCCGCCTGGCCGGTCATAGGTCTCGGGGAGCTGCAGGGCGACCTCGACCTGGCCGCTCGAGGGCAGGATGGACTGTGGTTGCCCACCGAACTGAAAGCCAACCTACAACTGCGTCCAGCGTCCACCCTGCTGACGGACGTGCCGGCCGCGCTACGCCCAAGCCAGCTGAATATCAGCGTCGAGCCAATTGCCACTCAGGTGACGCGAGGGCAGCTACCCGTGCAACTTCGACTGGACGCCCAGGGCGGCGCACCGTCCAGCCTGCAGGCGCGCATGCGACTGGCGACCTCCCCCCCGTATTCGCTGGACATCGAGCAGGCCCGCCTACAGACACGCAGTACGCGGCTGCAGCTGGACGCCCTGACGCTGCAGAACCTCGACGCCACTCTGGATTTCTCTGGTCGTGCCGACCTCCAGAAGGTCGAGCTGCAGCTGCAGAAATCATCCCAAGCCAAGCTGGCCCGCCTCGCCACGGGCGAGGTCGTCGCCAGTCAGTTGAGCGCGACGCTGCCACGCACACTGGCTCTGAAGATCGAGCGCAACCTTGAGCAACCAACCGCCTGGCGTGCCGAAGGGCCGCTGGAGCTGCGCCTGAGTCGTCTCGAACACCCGCTGCTGCTCGCCCAGGGCTGGCGCTGGAGCGGCCAGCTGAAAGCCGACAGTACAGCGCTGAACGCCAATGGCTCCGTGAGCAACGATGCCGGACTGACAATGGCGCTTAACCTCGAGCAGCGCTGGAACGGACCCTTGCAGGTCGGCGGCAAGCTGCAGGAAATTTTCCTGCGCGCCGGCAACCCGATCGCCGGCAGCCTGGCCGCATGGCCGGCGTCGCTTGAGCTCAGCAGTGGTCGCCTGTCGGGCGAAGGCAAGCTGACGCTGCCCGCTGGCAATGGCAAACCAACTGCAAACCTGACGTTCGAAGCGCGAGGCCTGGCCGGCATCTTCGACCGCAGCGAGATTTCCGGACTCGATGCACGCCTGACCGCCCGCCTGCAGCGCGACCGCCTCCGACTGGACATCAGCGAACTACGGCTGGCCGAGCTCAACCCCGGCTTCACCTTCGGCCCGTTGCTGTTGCGCGGGCATTACGAGGCCGCGATCGACCAGCCGGCAAAGGGACGCCTGACCTGGCAGATCGCAGAAACCCGGATTCTTGGTGGACGCTTCTGGTTGCCGGCCGGCGCCCTTGACCTCGCGGCACCACAGCAACGGCTCAGCGCACGGCTCGAGGGCGTACAACTAGGCGACGTGCTCGCCGCCTATCCGACCGAAGGCCTCAGCGGCAGCGGTGTGATCGACGGCAGCTTCGACGTGCAGCGCAGCGCAGAAGGGCTGAGCGTGCGGGATGGCAAGCTCGCCGCGCGTGCGCCTGGCGGCGTGTTGCGCTTTCGCTCGCCGAAGATCGAAGCCCTCGGCCAGGCGAACCCGGCCATGAAGATCGTCACCGAAGCCCTGCACGATTTTCACTATGATCTGCTCACCAGCGACGTTCGCTATGATGAGAACGGCAAGCTGAACCTCGGGCTGCGCCTGAACGGCCACAACCCGGCCCTGGAAGGCGGTCGGCCGATCAACTTCTCGATCAATCTGGAAGAGGACATTCCGGCGCTGTTAACCAGCTTGCAGCTAAGCGACCGGGTAAGCGAGACCATTCAACGACGGGTGCAGGAACGCCTCAGGCAAGGCAATGCAGACCCGCGATAGACACAGGAGAAACCGCCATGCGGTTGCGCCATACGCTGACCATCGTGCTGCTGGGTCTCTTCGCCAGCGCCTGTACACCGCGGGTGGAACTGGCCGTGCCGAACGAGCCAATCAATATCAACCTGAACGTGAAGATCGAGCACGAGATTTATATCCGCGTGGACAAGCAGCTCGACTCGATCATCAACCAAGACAGCGGACTGTTCTGAGGACGACCATGAAAGCCTATCTGAAACTGACCAGCCTGCTCCTGGCGCTCCTGCTGGCCCTGCCCGCCGCGGCCATGACCCTCAACGAAGCCATGTCCGCCCTGGGCGAGGCCAAGGCCAGTGGCGTGCTCGGTGAGAAGCCCGACGGCTACCTGGGCGTGGTGCGCTCCAGCCAGAACGCCGAGGACATCGCCAGCCAGATCAACCAGGCGCGCCGAGCCGAGTATCACCGCGTCGCCAAGCAGAACGGCATCAGCGTCAGCGACGTCGAAGCCATCGCTGGCAAGAAGGCCATCGAGAAGACGCCGCCCGGCCAGATCATCCAGCTCAACGGCAACTGGGTCCGCAAGTGACCTCAGACGATGGCCGGGCCTGCCTGGCCATCGCTCCCACCACCCATCGACACCTACAGCAGCGTCAGGCCGTGCGCCCTGACCACCAGCGACTTCTGCCGAAACCTGCGCTCCAGATCGGCTCGGTACTGCGCCCACCAGCCCCGGTCCAACTCATCGACCATCACTTCGTAGACCACCGTCTCGTCCCGCACCGCGTTCTCGCCGTCCTCCAGCCAGTAGCCATTGGCCGGCGCACGGCTGTAGGTGGTCAAACCGCCGAAGCGCTCGATCAGCTCCTCGCTCACGGTGCGAAAGAGCGACCTCGGCAACGCCTGCTGATCGTTGTCATAAAGCGGCAACAGCAACTGGACAAGGAACATACCCGGGCCTCGGCAAGGAAAGAGACAACCCTTCGACCCCTCTCCGCCGGAGATGACGCCTGGCCAGCAGTCAGAACAACCCCAGCTGCCCGTCAATCAGCGAGGCGAAGTCGTCGCCGACGAAGGGCAGGATCGCGTCCGCCACTGGCTGCAGCTGGCGCGTCACGTAGTGGTCGTAATCGACGGCGGAGGCGCGCGCCTCCAGTGGCTCAGGCCCGCCAACGGTGATCAGGTAGCTGATCCAGCCGCCATTCTGGTACTGCCGCGGCCGACCAAGACGATCATTGCACTCGTCGGCCAGGCGCGCCGCCCGCACATGCGGCGGCACGTTGCGCTGGTAGTCGTCCAGCCGGCGGCGCAGGCGCTTGCGGTAGACCAGCAGCTCGTCGAACTCGCCAGCCAGGGTTCGGCGCACATACTCGCGCACGTAATCCTGGTGCGGCTGGCGATGGAAGATGCGCTGATACAGCTCCTGCTGGAAGCGCTGCGCCAGCGGCGACCAGTCCGTGCGCACCGTCTCCAGCCCCTTGAACACCATGCCATCGCTCCCATCGGCACGCGTGACCAGGCCGGCATAGCGCTTCTTGCTGCCCTCCTCGGCGCCGCGGATCGTCGGCATCAGGAAGCGCCGGAAGTGCGTTTCGTACTGCAGCTCCAAGGCACTACTCAGGCCATACTCGTCACGCAGATGCCCACGCCACCAGTCGTTGATCCGCTGTACCAGGTCGCGACCGATGCGTTCGGCCGCCTCGTCCGAGTGCGCCCGCCCTAGCCAGACGAACGTCGAGTCGGTGTCGCCATAGATCACCACATGACCCTCGGCCTCGATCAGTTCCCGCGTGCGGCGCATGATCTCGTGACCACGCAGAGTGATCGAAGATGCCAGCCGCGAGTCGAAGAAGCGACAACCACTGGAGCCGAGCACCCCGTAGAAGGCATTCATGATGATCTTCAGCGCCTGCGACAACGGCTTGTTGTGCTCGCGCTTCGCCGCCTCGCGCCCTTCCCAGACGCGCTCGACGATGGCCGGCAGGCAATGCCGGGTGCGCGAGAAGCGCGCCCCGCGAAAGCCTGCGACCGATGCCTCGTCGGTCGGCTGGCGCAGCCCCTCGATCAGCCCCACGGGGTCGATGAGGAAGCTGCGGATGATCGACGGGTACAGGCTCTTGTAGTCCAGCACCAGCACCGATTCGTACAACCCCGGCTGCGAGTCCATCACAAAGCCGCCCGGGCTCGCCTCGGCCTGGCGCTCGCCCAGGTTAGGCGCAACGAAGCCCTGCCGGTGCATCAACGGCAGATATAGATGCTCGAACGCTGCCACCGAACCGCCGCTGCGGTCCGCCGCAAGGCCGGTGACAGTGGCTCGCTCGAGGAGAAAGGTCAGCAGCTCGGTATGGGCGAAGATGCGCGTCACCAGCTCGCAATCCTTGAGGTTGTAGCGGGCCAGCGCCGGCTTGTCCTCGGCGAACATACGGTCGATCTCCGCCATGCGCTGGTAGGGGTTGTCGATCGCCTTGCCCTCCCCCAGCAAGGTCTGAGCGACATTCTCCAGACTGAACGAGGAAAAGCTCCAGGTCGCCGAGCGCAGCGCCTCGATACCGTCGATGATCAGCCGGCCCTCGGCCGCGGCAAAAAAGTGATTGCTACGTGCGCCATGCTCGCGCCATTCCATCGTCGCCCCGGCGCGCCCCAGGCGTAGCGGCACCTGCAAGCGCTGCGCATGTTCATGCAGTACCCGCAGGTCGAACTGCACCAGATTCCAGCCGATGATCGCGTCCGGGTCGTGCTCGGCGAACCAGGCGTTCAGCCGTTCCAGCAGTTGCCCTCGGCTTTCGCAGTACTCCAGGGAAAAATCGACGGCCGAGGCATCGCCGTTTTCCGGGCCGAGCATATAGACCTGACGCTGGCCGCAGCCCTCCAGGGCAATGGAATACAGATCGCCACGGGCCGTGGTCTCGATGTCCAGCGAGACCAGCCTGAGCCTCGGACGATAGTCCGCCGCGGGTTTGAGCTGCACGGGTGAGGCGTCATCGCGACCGGCGCCATCTTCGAAACACACCGGTGCGGTGATGAAGCGCTCCATGAGGTAACGCTCGGGCGGCCTGATATCCGCCTCGTAGACATCCACACCGACATCGCGCAGCCGCCGCGCGCAGTCCATCAGTCGGCGATGCGACCGGCAGTACAGCCCCATGACCGGGCGATGATGGAAGTCGTGCAGGTCGAGCGGCCGCAGCTCGGCGTCAGGCTCCTGTCGCAGCACGGACTCGACAAAAGCGCGCCGCTCCTGCGCAAAGAAGGCGACCGAATGCCGGTACGGCACGCACACCCGCCGCGCCCCGCTGTCGGTGGCGAGCCAGAAACTCACCTCGGTACCCGCAGGCGCCTCTCGCCAGTGGCGGGTCAGGATAAAACCCTGCTGCAACTGCGGCATCAGCCTCCCCGGCATCTGAATGAACGGCAAGCCTACCCTCATCCGGGCAGGTCGTACCGCATACCGATGCACCGTATGGCGAACGCCAGCCCAAAAAGCAAAAACCCCCGCACTCTCGCGAGTACAGGGGTTCAGGCTATATGTAATGGCGGAGAGATAGGGATTTGAACCCTAGGTACCCGCGAAGGTACAACGGATTTCGAATCCGTCCCGTTCGGCCACTCCGGCATCTCTCCAGCGGCGCGCATCATAGCAGCTGGATCGGCTTTGTCGAACCCCAACTGCACAGATTTTTACCGTTTTTCAGCCGCTTGCACGGTCGGGCAGTCGATTCCGATCGCCCTGCACCCTTCAGGCGGTCAGCCGCGTCAGTGCTTCGCGATACTTGTCGGCGGTTTTCTGCGCGATCTCTGCGGGCACGGCAGGCGCCGGTGGCTGCTTGTTCCAGCCGGTGGACTCCAGCCAGTCGCGGACGAACTGCTTGTCGAAGCTCGGCGGGTTCTTGCCCTCTTCATAGCTGTCGGCAGGCCAGAAACGGCTGGAGTCGGGTGTCAGTACCTCGTCCATCAGGGTCAGCGTGCCGTCTTCATCCAGGCCGAACTCGAACTTGGTATCAGCAATGATGATTCCGCGGGTGGCCGCGTATTCGACGGCTGCGCTGTAGAGCGCGATAGACACGTCACGCACCTGCGCAGCCAGCTCCTTGCCGATGATCGCCTCGCATTGCTCGAAGGAGATGTTCTCGTCGTGGTCGCCTACCGCGGCCTTGGTCGAGGGGGTGAAGATCGGCTGCGGCAGCTTGGCAGCTTCCTTCAGGCCGGCGGGCAGCTGGATGCCACAGACGGTGCCGCTCTTCTGGTATTCCTTCCACCCGGAGCCGACGATATAGCCGCGCACGATGGCCTCTACCGCAACCGGCTTGAGGCGCTTGGCGACGACCGCGCGCCCCTCCACCAGCGGCAATTCGTCAGCCGGCACCACGTCCTCGACCTCGTCGCCGGTGAAGTGATTGGGAATCAGGCCCTTGAGCTTGTCGAACCAGAAGTTGGAGATGGCGGTAAGGATCTTGCCCTTCTCCGGAATCGGCTCGGCAAGGATCACGTCGAAGGCCGACAGGCGGTCGGTGGCGACCATGAGCATGCGCTTTTCGTCGATCTCGTAAAGGTCGCGAACCTTGCCCGAGTAGATCTTCTTCAGGCTGAGGGCGGTGGGAGTGGTCATACGCAAATTTCCGCAGTTGGCAGGTCAGCAGAAACGAAACAGGCGAAACCATGGGTTTCGCCTATCCGTGTTCGTGTAACGGGGCAGCTCGCAGTCAGCCCAGGTTGTCCTTGATCAGACTGAGCACCCGACGGGCGACGTCCGCTGGCGCAACGGTATCGATGCTCTTGTCCAGCGTCACCTGCACTCCGTTGCCAGCACGGGTCAGCCGCACCTGATAGCGCTCGGCACGTGCCTCGATCTCGTCCTTGTCCGGAGCACCACCGAACAGCCGGCTGAAGAAACCAGGCTTGTCATCCGGATCGTTGGCACCCTCACTGAGGTTCACGTAATACACGCCCAGGCTACGATCTAGGTCCTCGACACGCACATCGGCGGCCTGCAAGGCACGACCAATGCTGGACCAGGCCCGGTCGAAATCGCTGTCCAGCTGCAGGGTCGGATTGCCGCTTCCATCCTCGGTCAGATTGACACGGCTAGGCGCATCGAAGTCGCGCTCGGCCAGCAGTGAAACGGAGCCGCCCTGCTGCGAACTGCGATCCAGACTGGCCTGCAGTTCGTCAAGCAGTACCCGATCGAGTTCCTTGTTGCTGGAGGTTTCCGGCCAGGCGACATCGGTGCTGCTGCCAGCCGGACGCTTTACGCTAACCACGAAGATCTCACTGGTGTTGCGCTGCACGCCGGGCTCAACCCGGACACGCACGCGGGTTTCGCCTTCCTGGATACCCAGATCGCGAACCAGCTCATCGTTCAAGTCGGCGGCGGTCTGCCAGGCGGTGACGAACTCGCCAGTCTGACGCCGCTCTTCAGCGATGCTGAAGCCGTTGTCGGTGAAGAACTGCCGGGCTGCGACCCAAACCTGCGACGGCGCATATTGCGCCACGAGCCAGCGCGTTTCGCCAGCGGACTGCACGCTGAAATCGCTGGTATCAGCGGCAACGGCCAGACGCTGGGGGCGCGGGACTTCATATTTGCCTGTCGCGCTGGTATCGGCGACTTGCTGTGGGATTGGCAACAGCGGATCGAGCGGCCGGGTCTCCCCTTCGACAGGGACCTGCATCGGCGCTGTCTGACGTGCCGACAGATAGTCGCTGCCACGGTCACGGAAATATCCTTCGTCGCCCCATAGCCAACCGCAGCCGCTGGTGGTGGAAATGATCAGGGCAAGGGTCGAGAGTCCGGCCAGTCGCTTCATGCGTATTCCTTTGTTATTAAGCCAGCACGCCGGTTTGGCGCATTGCCTGGCGCAGCGGTTCCTGGAAGCTCTGACTGAGCCAGGTCAACGGCAGACGGATGCCGTTACCCATCAGGCCCATCTCGTGCAATGCCCATTTGACCGGAATCGGATTGGCTTCCAGAAACAGCGCGCGATGCAGCGGCATCAGGCGCTCATTGATGGCGCGAGCAGTGGTGGCATCACCGGCCATCGCAGCGGCGCAGAGATCGCTCATGGCACGCGGCGCGACGTTTGCGGTCACGGAGATATTGCCCTTGCCGCCCATCAGCATCAGCTCGACGGCAGAGGGATCGTCACCCGAGTACACGAGAAAGTCCTTGCTGACGCGATCCAGCACTTCTTGGCCGCGCTTGAGGTCACCCGTGGCCTCCTTGATACCAATGATGTTGGATATCTTGGACAGACGCTCCACGGTATCCGGCAACATGTCGCAAACGGTACGACCGGGCACGTTGTAGAGAATCTGCGGAATCGCCACGGCTTCGGCGATGTGCTTGAAATGCAGGTACAGGCCTTCCTGGGTCGGCTTGTTGTAGTAGGGCGTCACCAGCAGGCAGGCATCGGCGCCGGCAGCCTTAGCGTTCTCGGTCAGCTCTACTGCTTCGCTGGTGGAGTTGGCGCCCGTTCCGGCGATTACCGGAATGCGGCCATTGACCTGGTCGACGACACGCCGGATGACTTCGATGTGCTCGGCGACGCTGAGCGTAGCCGACTCGCCGGTGGTCCCGACAGCAACGATTGCATTGGTGCCTTCCTGCAAATGGAAGTCCACCAGTTTGCTCAGGCTGTCCCAGTCCAGACCGCCTTGCGCATCCATGGGCGTGACCAGCGCCACCATACTGCCCGCAATCATGCAACCACTCCTGCCGGATTCGAAAAAGAGGCGTAATGGTACAAGGCTCCCCGGCGCTTTGCGAGTAGCCTGAACGCTGGTCTGACACAGTGGCAGGGCTCCGCCGCCGCCGGCGACCGCATGGCGTTACGCATTCCCTCCGAAGGCGCTTTTCGCTACCCTTAGCCGTTTTCGGCTTGGCTGGCCGACCGATTCACCACCGCCAGGAACGCTGCATGTCCACCCCCCCTCTACCTCGCGAACAATTTCTCGTCATCAGCGCCCTCGGCGCCAACCCCATGGAGCTGACCAATGTGCTCTGCCGAGCCGCCAACGAGAACCGCTGCGCGGTGGTCAGTACCCGGTTGACGCGCCATGGTGCCTGCAGTGCACTGGTCCTCGAAGTCGCGGGCAGCTGGGATGCCTTGGCCCGCATGGAAGCCGGATTGCCGGGCCTGTCGAAAAAGCATGCGTTCACGTCCAATGTGGTCCGCAGCGAGGCGCTGGAAAGCCGCCCTCAAGCCCTGCCTTATGTAGCCTACGTGAGCGCGGCCTATCGTCCGGACATCCTCAACGAACTTTGCCAGTTCTTCATCGATCATCGCGTCGAACTGGAAAGCCTGACCTGTGACACCTACCAGGCCCCGCAGACCGGCGGCACCATGCTCAACGCCACCTTGACGGTGACGCTGCCCGCCGGCACCCAGATCAGCTGGCTGCGCGACCAGTTTCTAGACTTCGCCGATGCGCTCAATCTCGACGCACTGATCGAGCCGTGGCGCCCGCAGAATCCGTAAGGTCCAGTACAGGAGTCAACATGGCCGTCGAAATCGATCGTCCCGTTCCGCACTTCCAGGCGCAGGCAACCAGCAGCCAGATCGTCAGCCCCGAAACATTCGCCGGCAAGCAGGTCGTGCTGTACTTTTACCCAAAGGACAACACCCCGGGCTGCACGACCGAAGGTCAGGGGTTTCGCGACCATCACCAGGCCTTCCTGGCAGCCGACACCCTGGTTTTCGGGGTATCGCGCGACAGCCTGAAAACCCATGAGAATTTCCGCGCCAAGCAGGGCTTCCCATTCGAGCTGATCAGCGACAAGGACGAGCAGCTCTGCCAGCTGTTCGACGTCATCAAGCTGAAGAAACTCTATGGAAAGGAGTACCTAGGCGTCGACCGGAGCACCTTCCTTATTGACCGCAACGGGGTCTTGCGCCGCGAATGGCGCAGCGTGAAGGTTCCAGGTCACGTGGAGGCGGTGCTGGAGGCCGCTCAGTCACTTAATCAAGGTTGATGCAACGGCGGCGGCCCGCAGCCGCCGCGTCGCTCATTCGCCCGTTTCGACCACGACCGCCGCAGCCTCGCGTGGCCAGGCATACAGAACGGCCTTGAACAGGGTGGCCAGCGGGATCGCGAAGAATACCCCCCAGAAACCCCAGAGCCCACCGAACAGCAATACGGCGCAGATGATCGCCACCGGGTGCAGGTTCACCGCCTCGGAGAACAGCAGGGGTACCAGCACGTTGCCATCCAGCGTCTGGATGATCGCGTAAGCCACCATCAGGTAGAAGAACTGGTCTCCCAGCCCCCACTGGAATATCCCGATCAGTGCGATCGGAATGGTTACGACCGTCGCGCCGATATAGGGCACCACGACCGAGACGCCGACCAGCATCGCCATCAGCGCGGCATAGTTGAGCCCCAGAGCCGCGAAGACCGCATACGACACCACGGCACAGATCAGGATCTCGATGGCCTTGCCCCGAATGTAATTGGCGATCTGCAGGTTCATCTCCTGGGAGACCTGAGTGATCAAACCACGCTCGCGCGGCAGGTAGCCCTTGATCCAGTCGCTGATCTGCTCGCGATCCTTGAGAAAGAAGAACACCAGGATCGGCACCAGCACCAGATAGATCATCAGCCCGATCAGCAACGGCAGGCTCGACAACGACGACGTCAGCACCAGCTGGCCGTAGCGGCCGATCTCGCCACGCATGAAGTCGATACCACGCAGCACCTGCTCTTCGGTGATCAACTGCGGATAGCGCTCCGGCAGCAGCAACAGCAGCGTCTGCCACTCCACCAGCATGCGTGGCAGCTCGTTGAAAAGCGTCAGCACCTGCTGCCAGAGCAGCGGCACGATAAACAGCATGCAAACCACCAGCACGCCGATGAACATCAGAAACACCAGCCATACCGCGAGAAGATGCGGCACCCGCCGACGCTCCATGGCGCCCACCAACCCCTGCATCAGGAACGCCAGTACCAAACCGGCCAACACTGGCGCCAACATCTTGCCAAGCGTCAGAACAACCGCGAATGCAAGAAACAGCAGCACCGCGAGGACGATCGCTTCCTCGTGCGAAAAGTAACGCTGCATCCAGCCACGAAAAACCTTGAGCATGTGAACCCCCGTACCGGACGTCAGGCCTTGCGCAGCCAGTAGCGATACAGGTCACCCTCGACCTCTTCGTGGACGAGGGTATGCCCGGCCAACCTGGCGAAACTGCGGAAATCACGCTGCGAGCCCGGATCGCTCGCCGTAACCTTTAGGACGGCGCCACTTGCCAGGCGATTGAGTTCCAGCTTGGCCTTGAGCAGGGGCATCGGGCAATCAAGCCCGACGGCATCGAGTTCGGCGTCGAAGGCAATTGCCTGCGAGGGTGCATCAGACATCATGAGCCTCCATGGAAAAGCCCGGCAGCATACCTAGCCCAGCAGGGCTCTGGCCAGCCGGCCAAGGTCAAGGCTACAGTAGCTGCTCTGATTTCTAAGAGCCCGCCTGGATGAAACTGCTGCGCCCTGCCTTCCTCACGCTCGCCTGCTTGTTCGCCCAGCCAAGCCTGTCCAATGAGCTGCCTTCGCTGGGTGATGCAAGCTCGGGCATCGTCTCCCCGGAACAGGAACACCTGCTCGGACGAGCCTGGCTCAGCCTGCTGCGTGGCCAGGTCAAGCAGCTTTCCGATCCCCAACTCAAGGACTACGTGGAAAGCAGCGTGTACCGCCTGGCTGAAACCAGTCAGCTGCAGGATCGGCGCCTCGAATTCGTCCTGCTCGATAGCCCTCAGCTCAACGCCTTTGCGGCACCGGGCGGCATTATCGGCGTCAATGGCGGGCTGTTTATCCATGCACAAACCGAAGCCGAGTATGCGTCGGTGATGGCGCACGAACTGGCCCACCTTTCACAGCGGCATTTCGCTCGCGGCCTGGAAGCCCAGCAGCGCATGCAGCTGCCGATGATGGCCGCCATGCTCGCTGGCGTCGTGGCGGCTGCAGCCGGTGCCGGCGATGCGGGCATTGCCGCGATCGTCTCCACACAGGCCGCGGCCATCCAGGCACAGCGCCGCTTCTCCCGACAGAACGAGCAGGAGGCCGATCGCATTGGCATCGTCAACCTCGAACGCGCCGGCTACGATCCACGCGCCATGCCCTCGATGTTCGGCCGGCTGATGCGCCAGTATCGCTATGACCAGAAGCCGCCGGAGTTCCTTCTGACCCACCCGGTCAGCGAATCGCGCATCGCCGACACCACTAACCGAGCCGAGCAATACGCACAAGGCGGCACCCAGGACAGCCTGCGCTACCAGTTGATGCGGGCGCGCACGCAACTCAAGTTCGAAAGCACGCCCGGTGTCGGAGCCAAACGTTTCCGTGCGATGCTCGATGAGAATCCGAAGATGGACGCGGCCCGCTACGGGCTGGCCCTGGCACAGATGAAGGCCGGACAGCTCGCCGATGCGGCGAACAGCCTGGCGCCGCTACTGGCCAAGGCACCGGACGACCTCACCTACAATCTCGCACAGGTCGAACTCGACATCACCGCCAATCGCCTGCAGCACGCTCAGACCCGTCTGCAGCGCCTGCTCCAGCTGTATCCGGGTAACTACCCGGTGCGCCAGATGCACATCGATCTATTGATGGAACGGGGCGAGACACAACAAGCCGAGCGCGAACTGGACAAACTGGCAGAGCAGCGCCACCGGGACCCGGATATCTGGTACCAAGTCGCCGAGGTCCGCGGACTGAGCGGTAACATCGTCGGCCTGCATCAGGCGCGCGCCGAATACTTCGCACTGGTCGGCGATTACGACCAGGCAATCGAGCAGCTCGATCTTGCCAAGCGCCGAGCCAGCAATTTCCAGATTGGCGCGCGAATCGACGCCAGGCAGAAGCAGCTGATCGAAGAGAAGCGCATGGTCGAGGACATGCTGCGCTGATCAGCGCAGCGCCGTCATCCACGCACATTGCACCAACGAAAAGGCCACGCTCGACGAAGCGTGGCCTTGGTTCACCGCAGAATGTGGACTCAGGCGTTACCGGCCTGCTTCAACCGTGCCGCCTGGGTGAAATCGAGCATTCGCTTGAGCGGCTTAACCGCCCGAGGAATCAGTGCCGGGTCGACAAAGATTTCGTTGCTTCCGGTACGCAGGCACTCCAGGGTGCGCTCTAGGGTATTCATCGCCATCCACGGGCAATGCGCACAGCTGCGACAGGTCGCGCCCTGCCCCGCCGTCGGCGCCTCGATGAAGATCTTCTCCGGACACAGCTGCTGCATCTTGTAGAAGATCCCGCGGTCGGTTGCCACGATCAGGGTCTGCTGCGGCAGGGTCTGCGCGGCCTTGATCAGCTGGCTGGTGGAACCCACTGCGTCGGCCAGCTCGACAACCGCTTGCGGCGACTCCGGATGGACCAGAATTGCCGCATCCGGGTACAGCGCCTTCATGTCGGCCAGCTGCTTGGCCTTGAATTCCTCATGCACGATGCAGGCGCCATCCCAGAGCAGGATATCCGCACCGGTTTCGCGCTGGACGTAATTGCCCAAATGCTTGTCCGGCGCCCAGATGATTTTCTCGCCGTTATCCATCAGGCTCTCGACGATCTCCAACGCGCAACTGGATGTCACCACCCAGTCGGCACGTGCTTTCACCGCTGCAGAGGTATTGGCATACACCACCACCGTACGGTCGGGATGCTGGTCGCAGAACGCGGAAAAC
Source organism: Stutzerimonas sp. R40042 (assembly GCF_026642215.1). NCBI lineage: Bacteria > Pseudomonadati > Pseudomonadota > Gammaproteobacteria > Pseudomonadales > Pseudomonadaceae > Stutzerimonas > Stutzerimonas sp. R40042. Next base: position 3,165,157 of record NZ_CP113258.1, read on the forward strand.
TCTTCGACCGGACAACCCAGATCGAGCGAACAAGTCGCCTCGAGAGTAGGCATCAGCACGCGCTTTTCCGGATTGAGGATCTTCGCCGTTTCACCCATGAACTTGACGCCGGCCACCACGACCGTCTGCGCCGGGTGTTCATTGCCGAAACGTGCCATTTCCAGCGAATCGGAAACGCAACCGCCGGTCTCCTCGGCCAGCGCCTGGATCACTGGATCGGTGTAGTAATGCGCCACCAGCACCGCATTCTGGCGCTTCAACTCGGCAGCGATCTCGCTGCGCAACATAGCCTCCTGCTCAGGCGTAAGCGGCTGGGGTTGCTTGGCCGCCAGGTGTGCCTGCACGAGGATGCGTTCGGGTATCTGCGTCATGGTTGCGGGTCCTGCCAACACGGGATTGCACGAAGCGCCAGGTAGCACGGCGACATCGGTAAAGTCGGGCTTGTCGATAAGACGGGAGGAGCAGGATTCGGGCGACGCTCCTGCCATTCGACGGGGCAGGAATACTAGCCGATGCATTGGCAAAAGGGAAAGCACCGGGCGCGGAGGTGATTTTCGCAGCCGCAAACGAAAACCGCCGGCTGTGCGCCGGCGGTTGCTTTGGATCACTCACCCTTGAGCATGTGACCGCGTTCTTCCAGATTGATGTGCCACTGCATGGCCTCGCGCAGCAGGTGCGGGGTCTGGCCACCTTTCTGGCAGGCATCCTCGAAGTACTTGTTCAGCACATCGCGGTAGGACGGATGCACACAGTTATCGATGATCACACGGGCACGCTCGCGCGGTGCCAGGCCACGCAGGTCAGCCAGGCCCTGCTCGGTTACCAGGATCTCGACGTCGTGTTCAGTGTGATCGACGTGAGCGACCATCGGTACGACGCTAGAGATGTTGCCGCCCTTGGCGATCGACTTGGTCACGAAGATAGCCAGGTGAGCGTTGCGCGCGAAGTCGCCCGAGCCACCGATGCCATTCATCATCTTGGTGCCGCCCACATGGGTGGAGTTGACGTTACCGTAGATGTCGAACTCCAGCGCAGTATTGATGCCGATGATGCCGAGGCGGCGCACCAGTTCCGGATGGTTGGAGATTTCCTGCGGACGCAGCACCAGCTTGTCCTTGTACTTTTCCAGGTTGCCGAACACGCGATCGTTGCAACGCTCGGAAAGCGTGATGGAGCAACCGGAAGCAAAGGTCATCTTGCCGGCGTCGATCAGCTCGAACGTGCAGTCCTGCAGTACTTCGGAGTACATCACCAGGTCTTCGAACGGCGAGTCGATCAGACCGCACATAACGGCGTTGGCGATGTTGCCGATACCGACCTGCATCGGGCCGAGATTTTTTGCCATGCGACCGGCAGCCACTTCGGTCTTGAAGAACTCGACCAGGTGATTGGCGATGGCCTGGGTTTCTTCGTCCGGCGGCGTGACGGTCGAGTAGGAGTCAGGTTGATTGGTGATCACGATTGCGGCGATCTTGGCCGGATCGACCGGGATGGCTGCGCTGCCGAGACGGTCATCGACCTTGGTCAACGGGATCGGGCCACGGTTCGGACGCTCACCCGGGAAGTAAATATCGTGCAGGCCTTCCAGGTTCAGGTTGTGCGCCAGGTTCAGCTCGATGATCACCTGATCAGCGAACATGGCCAGGTTGGCCGAGTTGCCCACGGAGGTGGTCGGCACGATGTGGCCCTGCTCGGTGATGCACAGCGCTTCGACGATGGTGACGTCGGGACGCTTAATCTGATGGTTGCGCATCTGCTCCACGGTGTGCGACAGGTGCTGGTCGATGAACATGACCTCACCTGCGTTGATCGCCTTGCGCAGTACCGGGTCGGCCTGGAACGGCATGCGGCGGGCCAGCAGGCCGGCAGAAGCCATCTTGCCATCGAGATCGTTACCCAGGCTGGCACCGGTGACCAGGCTGATCTGCAGCTTCTCGTCCTTGGCACGGTCAATCAACGCAAGAGGTACGGCCTTGGCTTCGCCGGCACGGGTGAAGCCGCTCATGCCAACGGTCATGCCGTCGCGAATAAGGGAAGCGGCCTCGTGGGCGCTCATGACCTTGTTCTGCAGAGAGGACAAGCGGATGCGATCAGAATACATTTGAGCCTCGAACCAACGGACAAATCAGGGGGGCCGCAGTCTATTACGTTTAAAAACGCTTGAGCCATCTACTAAGGTCGTAGAGAAAAACGCTGTTTATGGACAGATGTATGACTCAAGCGAAGCGGCAAAAACTGCGGATATAAAAAAGCCGGATGACCTGACGGCCTCCGGCTTTTCATGCTCCAAGGGAGCGATATGGTGGGTCGTGTAGGATTCGAACCTACGACCAATTGGTTAAAAGCCAACTGCTCTACCAACTGAGCTAACGACCCGATGCGGTGCGCATGATACTGATTTGATTGATGAAAACAAACTTTTTTTTTAAAAAAGTTTCACCCGTAGCAGTCGCGTGAGCGAACGCCCTACCGGAAACCCAGCTTCAGAAATAGCGCGTCGGATCTGTCAGCCCGGCTTCGGCAAAACCAGCCGACCGCAATCTGCAGCTGTCGCACTTGCCGCAGGCGCGACCGTCTTCATCCGCCTGATAGCAGGAGACCGTCATCGCATAGTCGACGCCCAACCGGCTTCCCTCCTGGACGATCTGCGCCTTGCTGAGATTCTGCAGCGGCGCCTGAATGCGGAACCCCTGCCCTTCGACGCCGGCCTTGGTGGCAAGATTGGCCATCCGCTCGAAGGCGGAGACGAATTCCGGGCGGCAATCGGGGTAACCGGAATAGTCCACCGCATTGACGCCAATGAAGATGTCGCGAGCCTCCAGCACTTCGGCCCAGCCAAGCGCCAGCGACAGGAAGACGGTATTGCGCGCCGGTACGTAGGTCACGGGAATTCCCTCACCGGGCACTTCCGGCACATCGATGCTGGCGTCGGTCAATGCCGAGCCGCCGATGCCGTTGAGGTTCAGCCCGATGACCTTGTGCTCGATAACTCCCAGCTGCTTCGCGACTCGCTCGGCCGCCTGCAGCTCCGCCCGATGGCGCTGGCCGTAATCGAAACTCATGGTGTAACAGGCATAGCCCTGGGCACGCGCCATAGCCACGACGGTCGCCGAATCAAGCCCACCGGACAGCAGGATGACTGCTTTCTTCTCGTTCATTTCCGCGTTTTACCTTCAAAACGATTGATGGGCGCCATGCTCAATGGCCAGGCGCATCGTTCCAGATGATCTTGTGCAACTGCAGCTGCAGTCGCACCGGCAGATTGTCCGCGACGATCCAGTCCGCCAGTGCGCGCACATCGACCTGACCATGGCTTGGCGAGAACAGGACCTCACCGGCCCGGCGCTCCAACCCGAACTCGATCAACTTCGATACGGCCCAATCGTAGTCCTCACGGGAACAGATGACGAATTTGACCTGATCGTTACGGGTGAGGTGCGCGATGTTCTCGTAGCGGTTGCGTCCAACTTCCGCGGAGCCTGGTGTTTTCAGGTCAACCACTCGACTGACCCGCACATCCACTGCGGAGATATCCAGCGCACCACTGGTTTCCAATGACACGTCATAACCGGCATCGCAAAGCCGCTGCAGCAGTGGCACGCAGTTGGGCTGAGCCAGCGGCTCGCCACCGGTTACGCAAACGTAACGTGGATTGTAGGAGGCGACACGCTCGACGATTGCATCGAGGGTCATGAGCTCTCCGCCACTGAACGCATAGGCGGTATCGCAGTACTGACAGCGCAGGGGACAGCCGGTCAGGCGAACGAACACCGTGGGCAGGCCACTGGTGCGCGTCTCCCCCTGCAGCGAGTAGAAAATCTCGGTAATTCGCAGGGTCATATCAGCCACGGGCGTGACGGCTAAACAGGCCATCCGCCTCCGTTGCGGGAAATAGGGGCGGCGATTCTAACGAAAAAACCCGCACTATGGGCGGGTTTTGTTCGTCAACGCAGGCAGGATCAGCGATTAAGCTGGCGCTGAGCCAATTGTGCGGCGGAGGTATTCGGGTACTGGGAGATAACCTGGCGCAGAATGCCCTGAGCCTTGTCGCGGTTGCCCAGTCGAATTTCGACATCGGCCAGCTTGTAGAGCGAGTCCGGCACCTTGCTGTGCTGCGGATACGCCTGGCTGACGCGGGCGAAAGCCTGACCAGCGCCCTGCAGATCGCCCTTGGCCAGATTGACTTCACCCAGCCAGTACTGCGCATTGCCAGCGTACTGACTCTCCGGATACTTGCGAAGGAATGCAGCAAAGGCCAGGCTGGCCTTGTCGAAATCCTTCGCCTTGATCAGGTCGAATGCGGCGTCGTAATACAGCTTCTCCTGTGCCGGGTCACCCGAAGCGCCCTGCGACTGCCCGGTTGAGGCGGCAGAGGCACCGGTATTTGCCGCAGCAGCAGGCTCGCGCGACGGGGCCGACTGGCTAGCCGACGCTGCGGGCCCGCTGGACAGACGCCGATCCAAATCTTGATAGCGTTCCAGCCCCTCTTGTTGCAGGCGCTGGATCTGATTCTGTTGTTCCTCGAGCATGCCGCGCAATTGCGCGATCTCTTCCTGCATCTGCTGCAACTGCATGAAGAGCATGCCCTGCGCCGAAGATGGAGCAGCAGCTCCACCTCCGGCATAGGCACCGCCACCACTCGGCGCGGCTGTGGAATAACCGGAGCCGCCACTGGCGGCACCCTGTTCGTAATCCACAACCGGCACTTGAGCCACCGCCATCAGCGGCAGGCCGAGCACTGTAAAAGTCAGAGCGTGGCGGTACTTGCGCATGACGAATTACTTACGCAGTTCGACGCGACGGTTCTGAGCCCAGGACTGCTCGTCGTTGCCCATGGCAACCGGACGCTCTTCACCGTAGGAAACCAGTTCCAGCTGAGCCGGGGAAACGCCCTGCAGAACCAAGTAGCGCTGAACGGCCTTGGAACGACGCTCGCCCAGAGCCATGTTGTACTCACGGGTACCACGCTCGTCGGTGTGGCCTTCCAGAACGACGCGAGCGCCGTTGCCTTTCAGGTCCTTGGCGTGAACGTCCAGAGCGCGCATGGCTTCCGGCTTCAGGTCGGAGCTGTCGTACTCGAAGTAGAAGGTGGTGATGGCGCGCAGAGCGGCTTCTTCGCTCATGCTGCCGTCAACGGCACCGGAGTCAGCGCCGTAACCGGCATTCGGATCGATCGCGCCCGAACCTTCGCCAGAATCGTCGCCGCCCTTGGAGGAACAACCGACAGCAACAGCCATGGCCAGAGCCAGAGCGGTGAACTTACCGAATTTCAGCATTTCCATTTGTAACAACCCCAGGTGTGTTTTGGTTAAAAGCGTTGATACCGCATCAGTTCAGGTAAGGGGACCAGGACGGCTCACGGACTTCGCCCTGAGCAGTAGGAAGCGGGAGCCTAACGCGTCCATTGATGGACACGAGCATCAAGACTCCCCGGCCCTGCTGGCGGGTGGCGTAGATTAGCATGGTGCCATTAGGCGCAACAGTGGGCGACTCATCCAGACTGGTGTCCGAGAGTATGCGCAGATTGCCGCGCTGCAGGTCCTGCGCAGCGACCTTGAAATTGGTGTAACCGTCCTGGCGATGGATCATGACCAGCGTTTTCTCGTCAGCCGACAATTTCGGATTGGCGTTGTAGTTGCCAACAAACGTCACGCGCTCGGCCGAATTGCTACCCAACCGTTGCTTGTAGACTTGCGGCTTTCCGGCGCGATCGGACGTGAAGTAAATGGTCTGACCGTCAGCTCCCCAGAACGGTTCGGTGTCGATCGCATAATGATTGGTCAGGCGCTGCAGTTGGCGGGAGCCCAGATCCATCACATAAACTTCGGGATTGCCGTCTTTCGAGAGCACGAACGCCAGACGGTTGCCGTCCGGAGAGAACGCAGGCGCGCCATTCAGGCCTTCGAAGTTGGTGATCTGCTCGCGCCGACCGGTATCGATGTGCTGCACGAAAATACGCGGGCGCTTCTGCTCGAAGGACACATAAGCGATACGACGACCGTCCGGGGAATAACGCGGCGAAAGAATCGGCTCGCGCGATTGCAGCAGCGTCACCGCTCGCGCGCCGTCGTAGTCGGAGCGCTGCAAGGTATAGCGAGTGTTCGCCCCGCCCAGCCTCTCGACCGTCACATACAACAGGCGAGTGGAAAACGCGCCCTTGATGCCGGTCAGCTTCTCGAAGGCCTGATCCGCAGCGTGATGCGCCATGTCGCGCAGCTGGTCGGTGGCACCACCAACCGTCCCGCTCATGACCTGCTGCTCGGTGGCTACGTTGAACACTTCGTAGCGAACCTGCAAACGCCCACCCGCCGGCTCGATGTTGCCGACCATCACGTATTGCGCCCCAAGCGCTTTCCAGTCGCGATAGATGATCTCGCTACCGCGACTCGGCATGCTGATCATGTTCTGCCGCGGTATCGGCTGGAAGGTGCCGGAGTTACGCAGGTCGTTGCCGATGATCTCGGCCATGTCTTCCGGCAAGACGGTTCCACCTTGCCAGCCGAACGGAACCACGGCGATCGGAATCGCCCGATCGGCACCACTGGTCACGACGATGTTTTTCTCCTGCGCCACTGCCATGCCTGCCAGGCAGCACAACAGGACAAGTAGACCTCGTAGGGAGTTGATCACAACGCAAGATCCTCAGGCGTGAATGTCATTTTGAATGATCGGTAGGGTTGGAATTCCTGCGGGCTGAGCCCTTGCATCTCAGTCAACCTGCCGATGTTCTTCACCGCGGCGACCGCGGAGTTGTCAAACGGTACGTCCCCGCTCGAGCGCGAAACACTGACGTTAGTGATGGTGCCATCGGGCAGCATGTTGACCTGCAGCTGAACAGTCATGTTGTTGCGTGCCGACGGCGGACGGGTCCAACCTTCGGCTGCGCGCAACCGAATCAGGTCATCGAAGTTGCCTGCGACCTGATCGCCTTGCGTATCGGCCAATGCCTGCTGGCGCTCGGTAGTATCCGACAGCAGCTCGGCAAGCGCCTGCGCCTTCTTGTCTTCTGCAGCCTTGCGCGCCGCCTCGGCCGCAGCCTTTTTCTTCGCCTCTTCCGCGGCTTTCTTCTTGGCCGCCTCGGCTGCTGCCTTCTTCTTGGCCTCTTCCGCCGCCTTCTTCTTCGCTTCTTCGGCAGCCTTTCTCTTCGCCTCTTCAGCGGCTTTTTTCTTGGCAGCCTCCTCGGCAGCCTTTTTCTTGGCAATCTCGGCCTGCTTTTGCTGCTCGGCTTTCTTGGCCGCTTCGGCCTTCTTCGCCGCAGCCGCCTTTTCGGCCGCTGCTTTCGCCGCCTGGGCCTTTCGAGCCTCCTCGGCCTTCTTTTGTTCCGCAGCGCGAGCGGCCGCCTGCTTTTCCTGCTCGACCTTGCGCTGTTCCATCTGCTCGGTTTCGAACTGCTTGGCAGCCGTCTTCTTCGCTTCGCCAGCAATCTTCTGGTTGGTCTGCGTGGTCGCCTGGCTCTGGGACTTCAGCTGATAAAGCGTTGCCTGCACGATCGGCTTGGATGGCGGCAGCTCGGGCGTCATGGAAAAGCTGACGAACAGCATGCCGAAGATGATGACGTGCAGGCCGACCGCAAGCACGGTCGGCCAGAAGTAGCTCTGCGAGGACGAAGAGTCGCGCTGCTGCATCAAGGTGCCTCGGTGATCAGGCCGACGTTACCCACGCCGGCCTCCTGCAAACCACCCATGGCAGCCATCACCGCACCGTAATCGACGGCGCGGTCTCCACGAATGAACACCTGGGTATCCGGACGCTGACGCATGATCGCCACAACCGCGCGAGTCATGTCTTCCAGCGCAACCGCTTCGCTACCCTTGCTCTCGGTATCGACTTCGCTGCCGACGTTCCAGTAATAGGTCTTGTCGGCCTTGATGGAGATGGTCAACACCTGCTTGTCGTTGTCCTGCGGCAAGGCCTCGCTGCTGACCTTGGGCAGATCGACCTTGACGCCCTGGTTGAGCATTGGCGCCGTCACCATGAAGATGACCAGCAGCACCAGCATCACGTCGATGTAGGGCACCACGTTCATCTCGGCGACGGGCTTGCGTCTGTTGCGGATTCTGGCCATGGCCGTGGGCCTCAGTCTTCGGTGGTGTGAACTTTGCGATGCAGGATGGCCTGGAACTCATCGGCGAAGGTGTAGTAACGACCGATGAGCATCTCGCCACGAGCCGAGAAGCGGTTGTAGGCAATGACCGCCGGAATCGCAGCGAACAGACCGATTGCCGTGGCGATCAGGGCTTCGGCGATACCGGGCGCGACAGTGGCCAGCGTCGCCTGCTGCACCTGAGCCAATCCACGGAAGGAATTCATGATGCCCCAAACGGTACCGAACAGACCGATGTAGGGGCTGGTGGAGCCGACAGTGGCAAGGAACGGCAGGCTCTGTTCGAGTTTTTCCTCTTCGCGGGAAATGGCGACACGCATGGCGCGGTTGACACCATCCATCACGGCATCCGGATCTACGCCCTGCTGCTGGCGCAGGCGCGAGAACTCCTTGAAACCGGCACGAAAGATCTGCTCGACACCCGAATCCGGGTCAGGATTGCTGCCAGCCTGGCGATACAGCTTGGACAGGTCGATGCCCGACCAAAAGCGCTCTTCGAAGGCGTCCAGCGATCGCTTCGCAGCGCGCAGCATGTTGCCGCGCTGGAAAATCAGGATCCATGAGGTCACCGAAGCGGCCACCAGAATCAGCATGACCAGCTGGACCACGAAGCTGGCATTGCTGATCAGGCTCCACATGGACATATGATCGACGTTGGCTTCCACGCTTACTCTCCTGCAGGGGATAGACCCGAGCCGGCGAAGGCAGCACGAAGCGCTTCGGGGATGGCTCGGGGTTTCAAACTTTCGGCACGTACACAGGCCACCAGGACCTGCCCTTCACACAGCAGAACATCATCGACCGCACGCCGGACCTGCTGACGGAAACGCATGCTGGCACGGTTAAGCTCGACCACCTCAGCGCTCACCAGCAGCTCGTCATCCAGGCGCGCCGGCGCTCGATAACGCGCCTCGACAGAATGCACGACGAACAGCAAGTCCTCACCGACAAGCTGCGACTGGGCGAATCCCAGGCTGCGCAACCGCTCGGTACGAGCTCGCTCCATGAATTTGAGGTAGTTGACGTAATAGACGATACCGCCCGCATCGGTGTCCTCGTAATAGACTCGACAGCGGTGGGTGAAGATTTCAGCTCCGGCTTGCGCGCGCATACTAGTGCTCGGCCCTGTAAATGCCAATCGGGTAACAGAACAATATTTTCTTCAAACCATGTCGCCGTCGAACAAGTCCGGCGTCGGCGTCTCATTCATGCGTTTGGGCAGATTGAGGCCGAAGTGCAGGTAGGCATGGCGTGTCACTACGCGACCGCGCGGGGTGCGCATGATGTAGCCCTGCTGGATCAGGTACGGCTCGAGCACATCCTCGATGGTGTGTCGCTCCTCGCTGATTGCCGCAGCAAGGCTGTCGATGCCCACCGGACCGCCGTCGAACTTCTCGATCAACGTCAGCAACAGGCGCCGGTCCTGATGATCGAACCCGCGCTCGTCGACATCCAGCATGTTCAGCGCCAGGTCGGCGATCTGCCGTGTGATCTCGCCCTTGCCGCGCACCTGGGCGAAGTCGCGGACACGGCGTAGCAGGCGATTGGCGATCCGTGGCGTGCCGCGCGCACGACGGGCGATTTCGAAAGCGCCCTCCGGCTCGGTAGGCAGGCCGAGGATACCGGCCGACCGGCTGACGATCGTCGCCAGATCCTCGGTGGAGTAGAACTCCAGGCGCTGGACGATACCGAAGCGGTCGCGCAGTGGGTTGGTCAGCATGCCGGCACGGGTCGTGGCGCCGACCAGGGTGAAGGGCGGCAGATCGAGCTTGATCGAACGCGCCGCCGGGCCCTCGCCGATCATGATGTCGAGCTGAAAGTCTTCCATCGCCGGGTACAGCACCTCTTCGACGATCGGCGAGAGGCGATGGATCTCGTCGACGAACAGCACGTCACCGGCTTCCAGGTTCGTCAGCAAAGCGGCCAGGTCGCCCGGCCGCTCGAGGACAGGACCAGAAGTACTCTTGATCGACACGCCCATTTCTTCGGCAATGATGTTCGCCAGGGTGGTCTTGCCCAACCCGGGCGGACCGAAGATCAGAGTATGGTCGAGCGCCTCCTGGCGCCCTTTCGCGGCGCGGATGAATAGATCCATCTGCTCGCGCACGACCGGCTGGCCGATGTATTCCGCCAGCCGCAGGGGGCGAATGGCGCGATCCAGCTGCTCATCACGCTCGCGACTGCTGGCCGTGACGATACGATCCGCTTCGATCATGATTTACACCATCCCCTTGAGGGCGCGGCGGATCATTTCTTCACTGCTCAAATTCTCTTCCTGTATGGCGGCCACTGCCCGGCTGGCCTCCTGAGGCTTGAAGCCGAGGGAGATCAAAGCGCTGACCGCATCATTCTCGGCGCTTGAGACTGCCGTTTTGCTGCCAGGTTCAACTACAAACGGGGCAATCGCCGGCATGCTTTCCCAGGCCTTGAAGCGGTCCTTCAGTTCGACCAGCAGTCGCTCGGCGGTCTTCTTGCCTACGCCGGGAATGCGCACCAGCACCGAGGTATCCTGCGCCTGGACGCAACGCACCAGCTCGTCGACTTCCAACCCCGACATCAACGCCAACGCCAACTTGGGTCCGACCCCGTTCAAACGGATCAGCTCGCGGAACAGCTCACGCTCGCGCTTCTCGGCGAACCCGTAAAGCAGCTGCGCATCCTCGCGCACCACCAGATGGGTGTGCAGGGTCAATGGCTCGCCGACCGCCGGCAGGCGATACAGAGTGGTCATCGGGACTTCGACTTCATAGCCGATGCCGTTGACGTCGAGAATCATGTGGGGCGGTTGCTTCTCCGCCAAGGTGCCGCGCAATCGTCCGATCAAACTCGTTTCCTCCACGACTTCGGCGAGTGCCGAAGCCATCGAATTATTCCCGCCAGCAAAATACGGCTACAGCCGCAGCCGCCCGCCTCGCCGCTTGGCACCGATCAACCCGTGCGGGACCAGGCTTTGCCGGTGGTGCGCATGGCACAGGGCAATGGCCAAGGCGTCCGACGCATCGATCTGCGGCTTTTCCAGCAGCTTGAGCAGGTGCATGACCATCATCTGCACCTGCTGTTTGTCCGCGCCGCCAGTGCCGGCGATGGCCTGTTTGACCTGCGTCGCAGTGTACTCGGCGATCTGCAGGCCCGCCTCGGCTCCCGCAACGATGGCAGCACCCCGGGCCTGACCCAGTTTGAGCGCCGAATCGGCATTACGGGCCATGAACACCTGCTCGATGCCCATGGTCACCGGCCCATAGGTACGAATCACCTCGCTCACCCCACTAAACACCGCACGCAAGCGCTCAGATAGCTCTCCACTACCCGTTCGAATGCAGCCCGAGGCGACGTACTCGCAACCGCGGCCGGTGTCGCGCACGACGCCGTAACCGGTAATCCGAGAGCCGGGATCGATACCCAAAATCAGCGTCATGCCCTTGGCCGTGCTGTCTATTTATCCAGTGGCGAGTATACGGAGGCACCTGCCGCGACGCCACCGGCGGCGTCACATCCAGATGCTCGACCGGCATTGCCCCGGGCCATAAAAAAACCGGAAGCGCGGCTGCGACCTCCGGTTTTCTTTCGCCGACGCGACTCAGCCCAACTGCTGCATGATCTCGTCAGAAATTTCGGCGTTGTGATAAACGTTCTGCACGTCATCCAGATCTTCCAGCGCATCGATCAGGCGCAGAACCTTCTGCGCGGTCTCGACATCGGTGATCGGCGCCGTGATCGACGGGATCATCGCCACCTCCGCCTCGTCACCCTTGAAGCCGGCCTCGGTCAGTGCCTCGTTGACCGAGAGAAAGTCGGAAAAGCTGGTATAGACCTCGACCGAGCCGTCTTCCTGAGCGACCACGTCGTCGGCACCGGCTTCCAGCGCCGCTTCCATCAGCGCGTCCTCGTCGACACCCGGCGCATAGCTGATCTGTCCCTTTCGATCGAACATGTAGGCCACCGAACCGTCAGTACCGAGGTTGCCACCGTTCTTGCTAAAGGCATGGCGCACTTCGGCAGCGGTGCGGTTGCGGTTGTCGGTCATGGCCTCGATGATGATTGCCACACCACTCGGCGCGTATCCCTCGTAGCTCAGCTCGGTCATGTTGTCGGCTTCGTTCGAGCCGGCACCGCGAGCGATTGCGCGGTCGATGACGTCGCGCGACATGTTGGCCGTCAGCGCCTTGTCCACAGCCAGGCGCAGGCGCGGATTATCCGCCGGCACACCGCCGCCGTGCTTGGCCGCCACGGTCAGTTCGCGGATCAGCTTGGTGAAGATCTTGCCCCGCTTGGCGTCCTGGCGCTCTTTGCGGTGCTTGATATTGGCCCATTTGGAATGACCAGCCATAACTCACTCCATTCTTCGACTGAATCAGAAATCCGATAGCCATCACGCCCGCCGCTGTATCGCTGGCCGGGAACGGCTATCGCCGTAACGTCTGCACGGCCGGAGCCGCAAGACGAAGAAGCCTGGCATGACCAGGCTTCGGGTAGCGCTTATTCCGCCTTTGGCTGCTCGCGCAGACGGATGTGCAGGTCGCGCAATGCCTTGTTGTCCACCGCACCCGGCGCCTGGGTCATGACGTCCGCAGCACTCTGGGTTTTCGGGAAGGCGATGACTTCGCGAATCGACTGCGCGCCGGTCATCAGCATGACCAGACGATCCAGGCCGAAGGCCAGACCGCCATGCGGCGGCGCACCGAACTTCAGCGCATCGAGAAGGAAGCCGAACTTCTCTTCCTGCTCGGCCTCGTCGATGCCAAGAATGCGGAATACCGCCTGCTGCATTTCCTTGCGGTGGATACGGATCGAGCCGCCGCCCAGCTCGGTACCGTTGAGCACCATGTCGTAGGCGCGCGACAGCGCAGCGCTGGGGTTAGCTTCTAACTCCTGCGGCGAGCACTTCGGCGCCGTGAACGGATGATGCAATGCAGACAGCGAGCCGTCGTCGTTTTCCTCGAACATCGGGAAGTCGACCACCCACAGCGGCGCCCAGTCGCAGGTCAGCAGCTTGAGGTCATGGCCGAGCTTGATGCGCAGCGCGCCCAGCGCCTCGGAGACGACCTTGGCCTTGTCGGCACCAAAGAAGACGATATCGCCATCGACCGCGCCGACGCGATCGAGGATCACGTTGAGGTTGTCTTCCGGGATGAACTTGACGATCGGCGACTGCAGGCCCTCGACGCCCTTGGCGCGCTCATTGACCTTGATGTAGGCCAGGCCCTTGGCACCGTAGATGCCGACGAACTTGGTGTAGTCGTCGATCTGGCTGCGCGGCATGCTTGCGGCACCCGGCACCCGAAGGGCGGCCACGCGACCTTTCGGATCATTGGCCGGACCGGAGAATACCTTGAACTCGACTGCACTGAGCTGATCGGCAACATCCACCAGCTCGAGCGGGATGCGCAGGTCCGGCTTGTCCGAGCCATAGCGGCGCATGGCCTCTTCGAACGGCATGTGCGGGAATTCGCCGAATTCCAGATCCAGCACTTCCTTGAACAGCTTGCGGATCATCCCTTCGGTGATACCGATGATGTCCGCCTCGTCGAGGAAGCTGGTCTCGATATCGATCTGGGTGAACTCGGGCTGACGATCGGCACGCAGATCTTCGTCGCGGAAACACTTGGCGATCTGATAGTAGCGATCGAAGCCGGCCACCATGAGCAGCTGCTTGAACAGCTGCGGCGATTGCGGCAGGGCGAAGAAGTTGCCGGCGTGGGTACGGCTCGGCACCAGATAGTCGCGAGCACCCTCGGGCGTCGGGCGACCGAGGATCGGCGTTTCGACATCGAGGAAGCCGTTCTCGTCCAGGTAGCGACGGATGCTGGCGGTGATGCGCGAGCGCAGCTTCAGCTTCTCGGCCATCTCCGGGCGACGCAGGTCAATGAAGCGGTAGCGCAGGCGAGTTTCTTCACCGACATCGCTGTACTCGTTGAGCGGGAACGGCGGAGTCTCCGCATCGTTCAGCACTTCCAGCTCGTAACCCAACACCTCGATGGCGCCGGAAGCGATGTTCGGGTTCACCGCACCGGCCGGACGCAAGCGCACCTTGCCGGTCACCTTGATCACGTACTCGCTGCGCACGCGGTCAGCCGCGGCGAAGGTCTCGGCGCGATCCGGATCGAAGACCACCTGGGCCAGACCCTCACGATCGCGAACGTCGAGGAAGATCACCCCGCCATGGTCACGACGGCGATGTACCCAGCCGCAAAGAGTGATTTCCTGACCGTCCAGGCTTTCGTTCAACTGGCCGCAATAGTGACTGCGCATCATGGTGGAGTTCGCTTCTCGTATCTTGAATTCGATGGGGCGCCAGAGCTGGGACCGGCTAATGGCGCCGTCACTGCTCTGCGCAAGCGGCTGTACCGTATGCGATACCGCCTAGGGCGCCAGGCGCTGCAGCACATGCTGATGCTGCCAGGCACAAGCGCGGGATTATATCGACATAATCACCGCGGCGCAGCCGTTGCCCTCACCGGCAGCCCATCAGGCCGGTCACGGAACCCAGAATCGGTCGACGCCTTCCAACCATGAGCATCGGACCAGAAACCTATCGCTTCACAACAGCGCGTCGTTTTCTGGCATAACTAAGGCCTGAACCATCCACCAGGAGAAACACATGGAAATCAACATTGGCATCGCCGAACAGGATCGTGCAGCTATCGCCGAAGGGCTGTCCCGCCTGCTTGCCGACACTTACACGCTTTACCTGAAGACCCACAACTTTCACTGGAACGTGACGGGGCCGATGTTCAACACGCTTCATACCATGTTCGAGACCCAGTACACCGAACTGGCTGTCGCGGTCGACGATATCGCCGAGCGCATCCGCACCCTCGGCTTTCCGGCGCCCGGCACCTATGCCGCCTACGCCCGCCTGAGCTCGATCAAGGAAGAGGAAGGCGTTCCGTCGGCCGAGGAAATGATCAAACTGCTGGTTGAAGGCCAGGAAGCGGTAGTCCGCACCGCTCGAGGCATTTTCCCGCTGCTGGACAAGGTCAATGACGAGCCCACCGCGGACCTGCTGACCCAGCGCATGCAAAGCCACGAAAAGACGGCCTGGATGCTGCGCAGCCTCCTGTCGGCATAATTTTTCACGACAGGGCACCTGCGTGCCCTGTCCCCACATCCGACATGCGCTCTCTATGCGACGCAGCCCCGCGCCGCACGCTCATTTGAGCCCCCTTCGCCTTTGCTGTTAAATACGCCGCGCTGCAAGCCAGCCCGCGCGGTTCCTCCAGAGCAGTTCAGCCTTGAGCGAACAACGTTTACCACGAGCATCCTGGCCTGCGGCTTCTTCCTGTCGTGTTATTAACCGTGAGCCATACCAAGAATGCTTAAGATCGTTCATGTCCTGGCGGGCGTCATTGCCCTGCTTTTGTCATTTGTACCCAGTCTACGCGGCGGAATGCCGCTTCTCCTGCAGCCCGAAGCCTTGTGCCTGCTGATGCTCGGCCTGCTGAACGCGCAGTTCGCTCCTTCTGCCAAACTGGACGACAGCCGAACCCGCCCGGTCATCATCGCCACATCGACACTCCTACTGGTCGCCATTGCCCTGCAAGCAACCATCCTGCTCGCCCCCTTGCAGCAGATCGCAGGCCAGCCGGCCACCCTGGCCAGCCTCTTGCTCGCCCTGATTGCCGTCCTGCTCTACCTTGCCACGCCTCAGGAACGCGGGACGAAAGCAAAACCCGCGCACCAGAAAGCGAGCCCCCTGCCGGCAGTCGGGCGCGAATCGGGCACCGTGAAGTGGTTCAACACATCGAAGGGATTCGGCTTTATTTCCCGGGATAGCGGTGACGACGTATTCGTACACTTTCGCGCAATTCGCGGCGAGGGCCACCGCATTCTCGTGGAAGGTCAGCGCGTGGAATTCACCATCATGATGCGTGACAAGGGCCTGCAGGCCGAGGATGTCGTCACCGTAGATTCGGCCCGCTGAGACGGTCCAGCCGCGAGCGAGACCAGCCAATCTCGCTCGCAATAATTAATAGTGAGGCGGCGGCGCCTCATCTTCGCCGGCATCCAGCGAGCTCTGCATCTCCTCCTGCCGTCTCGCCAGCGCACCCAACTGAAGTTGCAGACGTTCCACCAGCCGCTGCTGCTCGACCAGCACATCGTTGAGCGTCTGAATGGTGTCATCCTGAAAGGCCAACCGCGCCTCCAGGTCTGTTACACGAGACTCCAGATCCATCATCATTCCTCGAAACGAAAATCGCCGGTAAGTACCAACCGCAGCTTTTCCTTGATCGCCGCTACCTGACCCTCGGTATAGTGCTGCGCCGGCTGCTTGCCCCAAACAGGCGCCGGCCAGGCCGCATCGTCCCGACGCCTGGCGATGACGTGCATATGTAGTTGTGCAACTACATTACCGAGCGCGGCGACATTCATTTTGTCCGCACCGAAGGTATCCTTGACGGTTTCGGCCAGCGCAGTGGTTTCTCGCCACAGCGCCTGCTGGTCGACCGGATCGAGCTGAAACAACTCGCTTATCTCCTCGCGCCGCGGAACCAGAATGAACCACAAATAATGAGCATCGTTCATCAACAGCAGCCGGCACAGCGGAAAGTCCCCGAGCGGCAGGGTGTCCTGCTCCAAACGTGAATCGAGAACGAACATGACACTCCCCTTCGACCTGATTGTGAAGCAGTGCGGGACTGCACTACCCGAACACTCAGAAGCATACTCCAGACAGGAAAGCTAACAACCCTGACCTGTCTGCGCGAAGATGGGGCCGCACCATCAGAACGCGCCCCCTGAAGGTGCAACAGCGCTTAACTGGATGCCATGAAGCGTCGCAAAAGCCTCGAAAATGCATTTGGGTGCGCTTTTTGCAGAAGAGCAGGTAGCAGGCGCTGCAAGGGCTTCAAAACGCCGCAATAGGCGTCACACAGCTTGCTCTAGCGCTGCACTAGGGCTACACAGTACATTCTCTGGATGGCTTTTCGCGAACAGCGGCCATAACTGGCTAAAGCCTGATGCGGGACTAAGAAGTTGCACCCTTTCCGCTCACCGCGGACGGGCAAGCACCAAATTCAAACCAAAGGAGCAATCACAATGAAAGTGATGAAGTGGAGCGTAATCGCCCTGGCCGTAGCGGCGGGCACCTCCCAGATGGCATTGGCCAGCCAGCAATCGGAGTCCAAGGGGTTCGTGGAAGACGCGAGCTTGGACCTGTTGCTGCGCAATACCTACTACAACCGCGATTACAAGGACGGCGCTGACGACGTACGCAGCTGGGGCCAAGGCTTCATCACCACGTTCGAATCCGGCTTCACTCAAGGCACCATCGGCGTCGGCGTAGATGCCTACGGCATTCTCGGCGTGCGCCTGGATGGCGGTCGTGGTTACAACTATGGTGCCATGTTCGAGCGCGACTCCAATGGCGACCCCGAGCGCGACCTGTCGCAAGCCGGCGCAGCCATCAAGTTCCAGGTATCCAATACCGTCCTCAAATACGGCAATCAGATGCCGATGATGCCCGTGCTCGCGTACGACGACTCCCGCCTGCTGCCCGAGTCGTTTACCGGCACGCTGATCACCAGCAACGAAATCGAAGGCTTGGAACTGAACGCCGGCCGCTTCACTGCCGACAGCTCCATGCCTTCGTCGAGCCGCGACGACGTCGGCCTGAAGAGCATCGATGTCTTCGGCGGCAGCTACGCTTTCAATGAAAACCTGAGCGCATCGCTGTATTACGCTGACAACGAAGATGTCGCCAAGAAGAAGTATGCGAACCTCAATTATGTACTGCCGTTCGGTGGTGATCAGTCGCTCGCATTTGATTTCAACATCTACGACAACAAGTACGACAAAGAAACCTTTGGTGAAACCGAAGACACCACTATCTGGAGCCTGTCTGCCAAGTATTCGACCGGCGCACATGCCTTCATCCTGGCGCACCAGCGTGTAACCGGGGACGGCGACTATCGCTACGACATCGGCGATGGCGGCAGCTCCATCTGGGTCGCCAACTCCTACTATTCGGACTTCAACTCCAAGGACGAGCGCTCCTGGCAGGCTAGCTATGAACTGGACTTCGGTGGCTACGGCATTCCGGGTCTGTTCTGGAAAACCGCTTATGTCTATGGCGACAACGTAGATACCGGCACTGGCGAAGGTAAAGAGCGCGAGTTCTTCAACCAGGTCCAGTATGTCGTTCAGAGCGGCCCGGCCAAGGACCTGTCGCTGAAGCTGCGCAATTCGATCTATCGCTCCAACAGCGACATGCGCGACTACTACAGCCCGGACCTGAACGAGATCCGCGCCTTCATCGAATACCCGCTGAGCATCCTGTAACCCAGGCGCGCAGTTCATTCGATGCAAAGGAGCCCGGCGAAAGCCGGGCTCTTCGTTTCCGTCGCCCAAGCGACCGTACCTGTCCTGTACGCCGCACTACGCGCGCCGTACAATGCCGAGCCTAATTCCAGCCTCTGCAAGGACATAACGGCCACATGCGCACCAGTCAGTTCCTGCTCTCGACCCTCAAAGAAACCCCTTCCGATGCGGTGGTGATCAGTCACCAGCTGATGCTGCGTGCCGGAATGATCCGCAAGCTGGCGTCCGGCCTCTACACCTGGATGCCGATGGGGCTGCGAGCGCTACGCAAGGCCGAGGCCATCGTTCGCGAGGAAATGAACAAGGCAGGCGCGCTGGAAGTCCTGATGCCCGCCATCCAGCCGGCCGAACTTTGGCAGGAATCCGGTCGCTGGGAGCAATACGGACCGGAGCTGCTGCGCCTGAAGGATCGCCATGACCGTGAGTTCTGTGTCGGCCCGACCCATGAGGAAGTCATCACCGATCTGGCGCGCAATGAGCTAAACAGCTACAAGCAGTTGCCGATCAACTTCTATCAGATCCAGACCAAGTTCCGCGACGAGATCCGCCCGCGCTTCGGGCTCATGCGTGGGCGCGAGTTCCTGATGAAGGATGCCTACTCCTTTCATCTGAACCAGGAGTCGCTGCAGGAAACCTACGACCGGATGCATCAAGCCTACTGCAACATCTTCACCCGCCTAGGCTTGAACTTCCGTCCGGTGCAGGCCGACACCGGCTCCATCGGCGGCACTGGCTCCCACGAATTTCATGTACTGGCCGAATCCGGCGAGGACGATATCGCCTTCAGCGATTCCTCCGACTACGCGGCCAACATCGAGAAGGCCGAAGCCATCCCGCGCGAAACCGAACGCGCAGCCCCTGGCGAAGAGTTGCGCCTGATCGATACACCGGATGCCAAGACCATCATCGAGCTGGTCGAGCAGTTCGGCGTGGCCATCGAGAAAACCGTCAAGACGCTTGTGGTGCACGGCATCGAGAAAGGCCAACTGGTCGCCCTGATCGTACGCGGCGACCATGAACTGAACGAGATCAAGGCCGCCAATCTGGCGCAGGTCGCCAGTCCGCTGGTATTCGCCTCGGAAGCCGAGATCCGCGCTGCCATCGGCGCCGGCCCCGGCTCACTGGGCCCGCTGAACCTGCCGATTCCTTGTGTAATCGACCGCTCCGTCGCACTGATGAGCGACTTCTCCGCCGGCGCCAACATCGATGAAAAGCACTATCTCGGCCTGAACTGGGAGCGCGACCTGCCGTTGCCGCAGATCGCCGACCTTCGCAACGTGGTCGCTGGCGACCCCAGCCCGGACGGCAAGGGCAGCCTGGTAATCAAGCGCGGCATCGAAGTCGGTCATATCTTCCAGCTCGGCACCAAGTACAGCGAAGCGATGAACTGCCAGGTCATGGGCGAGAACGGCAAGCCGGCGACCCTGATCATGGGCTGCTACGGCATCGGGGTTTCCCGCGTGGTCGCTGCGGCTATCGAGCAGAACTACGACGAGCGCGGCATTCTCTGGCCGGACGCCCTGGCACCGTTCCAGATTGCGCTGGTGCCGATGAAATACGAGACCGAGGCGGTCCGCGAAGCTACCGACAAGCTCTACGCCGAGCTGACCGCAGCCGGCTACGAAGTTCTGCTCGACGATCGTGACAAAAAGACCAGCCCTGGCGTCAAATTCGCCGACATGGAGCTGATCGGCATCCCGCACCGCATCGTCATCAGCGATCGTGGATTGGCGGACGGCGCGCTGGAATACAAGCATCGCCGCGATGCCCAACCACAGCAGGTAGCCGTTTCAGATATCCTCTCCTTCATCAATTCGCGTGCTCATCGCTGACCGGAAACCATGCTCAACCGACATCTTGTCGCTTCAACCAGCGCCGCGCTCTGCGCGGCGCTTCTGCTTGGCGGCTGCGCCAATCACCTGCCTCAGCGCAGCGAGCATGAAGCGCGCACCGAACGCAAACTGCTCGACCACAGCCTGCGCATCGAGCTCGGCGAACCACAGGTACTCGAACTGCCCCAGCGGCGTGTTCGCGTGCAGGAACAGAAAACCTTCGAAGTCACCGATGTCGAGGTCACACGCCGTTACGATCGCTATACGCCCTATCAGCCGTGGCGCGAGCTGTACGAAATCCCGATGGGGGTCGTCGCGGTAGTCGCCGGGATCGGCGCCAACGTGCTCAACGTAGTGATGCTCGGGAACATCCCCGAACGCGCCACACGAGACTGGATCAGCTACGGTTTCGCCGGTCTCAATCCGTTCATGAACGTCGAGTCCAACGGACGCTCGCAGCAGAATCTCGCCAGCCTCGATGAGCAGCGACGGGATGCTCGGCTCGAGTACACCAGCCTGCCCTGGGCCGAACGGCCGGTTCGGGTCGTCGCCGGTCCGCAGACCCACGAACTGACCACCGACCGTTACGGCGTACTTCGCCTGAACCTGCTCGACGGATCGTTCGCTGACCAGGATGTCACTCAGGTGGGCAAGCTGCAGCTATCGGTAGAGGATCCGCAGGACGGTACGCGAGCTGACGCCACGCTACTGGTCAGCCACAAGCTGCGCGGCAAGCTGCAGGAGGCGCACGACCTCATATTCGATGACCTCGAGGGTGACGATGTGGCGCAGTGGGTGCATCGAGTCAGACGGCTGTCCGAGCTCGGCATGGAAGAGGAAGCCAGCGAGCTGGAGCAGAGCCTGATCGAGCTGACGCGCAACGACCCTGAGCTGCAGAAGCAGTTTCTGGACAGCCTGATCGAAGGCAGCGACGGAAACTAAACCCGATGATCCCGCGGATGCTCGTTCTGCCGTTGCTTCTGGCGCTGGCGTTGTCGGCAAACGCCAACATCCGCCAGGCGCCTGAACCCGAGCTACGCGATCTTATGCAGCGTACCGTTGCGGAGGCTGACAGCTTTCAGGATCGCTTCGACGCGGAAGTCTGGCTGGTGGACATGTCCGGCCGCCTCAAGCGCTACCTTCCAGACGCTGGGGAGCGCCTGACGCTGCTCAGGCTGGTACACCGCGAAGCGAGCAAAGCCGGCCTGCAACCGGAGCTGGTCCTGGCGCTGATCCACGCCGAAAGCCATTTCGACCGCTTCGCCATATCCAGCGTCGGCGCACAGGGCATGATGCAGGTAATGCCGTTCTGGAAGGCGGAACTCGGACGACCGCAGGACAACCTGACCGACAACGCCACCAATCTGCGCTATGGCTGCACCATCCTGAGCTATTACCTTCGCAAGGAAAACGGCGACATCAACCGAGCGCTGGCCCGCTACAACGGCAGCCTTGGCAAGAATCGCTATCCAGCCAAGGTGATCGGCTTCTGGCAGGACTTCTGGTACGTCAAACCGTAAGCGACTCGCAGCCGGAACCACTGGCGCGGATTACTCGCCGCGCAGCTGCTTGAGGTGCTCGAGTATGCCCTCGGCAGTCTGCTCGCCAACCAATTGCTTGCGAACCCTGCCTTCGTCATCCACCAGATAGCTCACCGGCAACACTGCGCTGCGGGACAGCTGCAATCGCTCGGCCGGATCGTCGCTCAGCACCTTGAAGCGAATGCCAAGGGTTTGTGCCGCCTGCGCAAGCTCCTCCCCTCGCAGCTCGTCGAAATTGACACCGAGCACCTCCAGCTGCCGCTCCTGCTCGGCCAGGGTATTGAGTTCAGGAATCTCCGTACGACAAGGGCCGCACCACTCGGCCCAGTAATTGATCAGCAGCCACTTGCCCTGCAGATCGGCAGCGGCCACTTCCCTGCCGTACTGATCCGGCCCCCAACTGCTGTCACAGGCGGCGAGCAGCACGCAGGCGAAGATGAAAAGCGATGAACGTAGTTTGACCATGAGCGATGCCTCGTCGGAATGAGCGGAAGGATACCGCGTACTCCCCGGCCGAGCACGATCAGGCAGCCGGTTGCGGGCATCGAACGGTGACGCCAAATAAGCGCCGCGTTTTCACTGTTCTGCGAGTCCCGTCACGCCGCCCATCGCTCAAGTGCACAGTTTTCGCCGGACCGGACTGCCTATAATTCCGCACCTCACCGACTAACCAGTAGCGAAGCCATGTCTCAACACAATGACAAACTGATCGGTAGTGTGCCGTCGCGCATCGTCGAGCAAGCAGCCATTTCGCTGACCACTTATGACGGTCGCATCGCTGAGTTCAATGTTGCCAGCTGGCTCCAGCTGCAGGGAAAGGCGGGACTGATGGTCTCGCTGGTTGCCAAGTACCGCGACGGACAACAGCAGCGGGAAGCGGCTATCGATCACGGTCGAACCGATGGCGCCGGCAAGATCCTGCTCTCCGGTATCGCCCGGCTACCGGTAAAGCAGAAGATCGAAGAGCTGCAGATTCATCTTCGACCGGCCTCGGCAGTGGTCGCCGTATCCGTTGAAGAACTGTTCGTGCATCCCGTCGAGCCCGTCACGGCTGAGCGCATTACCGCACAAGCCTGATCAGCCACTGACCTGCTTCGACGTGTCCGGCACGTTTTGCACAGCTTCTGCTTCTTCCCCGCTCCGCCCCTCCGACCGGTCCACCAGAGATTCGGGCCACTGGGTGAAACGCAGACCGGTCAGGCGATTCAAGGCATCCAGCGCGGCGTCAGGCGCTCGCTGGTGCAGATAAAGAATGGTGCTGCGCTTGCCGTTCATCACGCCGTCCTCTCAACCATCATATCCATTGCCAGAAGCATGCCAGCATTCGAGCCGAGGCCCGATACGCCTCGGGGCGCGGCGTGCGGCCGGCTTCCGCCCGGCCCAAGCGCCCCAGAAAACTGCGCAATCATTCCGTTACTGACGATTTTTGTCACCACCGGCCTGCAACCAGCTCGCCAGGCTGCCACCGAACAGATTGGTCTGCTCCTGTTGCAGCAACTGCAGCGAACGACGCAGCGTCGGGTACCAGGGCTCGTCGAGCTGCTCCGGTAGCGCGTCGCGTGCCGACAAGGGCCAGGGATTGCAGCGCAGCAGCTGATCGAGGCTGTAATGCCCGAGGTCTCGACACAGCACCCAGCCGCCCGTACCAGTTCGGCAAACCAGCTGCTCCTGCTCGAAGAAGCCAAGGATTTCGTCCCATTCGTCCTCGGGTAGGCGCAGGCCAGCCCGGTGCAGGTCACGCAGATGTAGCTCCCTGCCCTCCTGCTGACGCTGGTGCAGCGTGCGCAGCAGCATCAGCATGACCAGCAGCCGCGGCAAAGGGCGGCGGCGCCATTGCTGCGAGGAGGACAACCCGCAGACCAGCTCGGCGCCGAACAGCACGATCATCCATGACAGATAGACCCAGAGCAGAAACAGCGGAACGGCGGCAAACGCGCCGTAGATCAACTGATAGCTGGGAAAGTAGCTGACATAAAGACCGAACAGCTGCTTCGCCGTTTCGAACAGCACCGCGGTGAAGACTCCCCCCACCAGGGCGTGACGTAGCGGCACCCGCGTATTGGGCACGGCGGCATAGATCAGGGTGAACGCGGCGACACTGAGCAGCAATGGCATGACCTTGATCAGCGTGCCCACGCCAATGAGCGCATAGGGCCCCGAGATCAATGAAAGCGAGGCGACATATGTACTGGTAGCGAAGCCGGCGCCGAGCAGCAATGGGCCGAGACTGAGAATGGCCCAATAGAGCAGAAAGCTGGACACGCCACGCCGGGGCTGCCGAACGCGCCAGATCGTATTGAACGCCTTTTCGATCGTCAGCAGCATCATCAGAGCAGTGGCCATGAGGAACCCGACACCGAACCAAGTCAGCTGCCGTGCCTGGCTGGTAAAGGCCAGGAGGTACTCCTGAATGGTCGCACCGGTCGATGGGATGAAGTTGTTGAAGATGTAGTACTGGATCTGTTCGCCGACGCCCTTGAATGCCGGAATCGCCGAGAGCATGGCGAAGGTCACCGTCATCATCGGCACCACGGCGAACAGCGTGGTATAGGTCAGCGCCGCAGCACTGTGGGGCCCTCGATCCGTCAGGAAACGCCTGACCAGGAAACGGCCGAATTCCAGCATGTTATCGATGCGCTGATGCATCCATTCTCCCTTAGAGGCACGACGACCCCGAGATCTTGCCGCAGCGGACAGATGCCGTCCCTGCAAATGGCCCGTGCTGCACATTTCGGCAGGCACCCCGTTGAAGGTTAGAATGGCCACCTCAACCGGCGAGACGCAACCTCAAATGACCGAACTCACGCTTTATCACAATCCGCGCTGCTCCAAATCACGCGCTGCACTGGAGCTCCTCGAAGCCCGCGGGCTGAAACCCGAGATCGTGCGTTATCTGGATTCCCCGCTTTCGACCAGCGAACTCAAAGAGCTGCTGAACAAGCTGGGACTTACCGCCCGGCAGCTATTGCGGACCGGCGAAGACGAGTACAAGACGCTCGAACTGGCTGATGCCGGACTGGAGGAAGCCCAGCTGATCGCAGCGATGGTCGAGCACCCGAAGCTGATCGAGCGTCCGATCCTGGTCGCTGGCGACAAGGCCATCATCGGCCGACCGCCGGAAAAGGTTCTGGAGATATTGCCGTGAGTGCGCCCTACGTTCTCGTACTCTACTACAGCCGCCACGGCGCCACTGCTGAAATGGCGAGACAGATCGCCCGCGGTATCGAACTGACCGGCATGGAGGCGCGCCTGCGCACCGTCCCGGCGGTCTCCACCGAATGCGAAGCCGTCGCACCGAGCATCCCGGACTCCGGCGCGCTCTATGCGACGCTCGATGATCTGAAGAACTGTGCCGGGCTTGCACTGGGCAGCCCGACCCGCTTCGGCAACATGGCAGCGCCAATGAAGTACTTCCTCGATGGCACCAGCAGCCTGTGGCTGACCGGCGAACTGGTTGGCAAGCCAGCCGGCGTATTCACCTCGACGTCCAGTCTGCATGGCGGCCAGGAAAGCACCTTGCTCTCAATGCTGCTGCCGCTGTTGCACCACGGCATGCTGATACTCGGTCTGCCCTACAGCGAGAATGCCCTACTGGAAACCCGCGGCGGCGGTACACCCTACGGCGCCAGCCATCATGCAGGGGCGGACGGCAAGCGTCTGCTCGACGAGCATGAAATCGCCATTTGCCGCGCGCTGGGGCAACGGCTCGCGCGCACCGCTCAACAGCTGGAGACCCATCGTGGCTAAGAAGCGCAAACCCCTACCGACGCTGGAATGGCTCAAGCCACGGCTCAGGCTCAGCCGGGCCATCAGCCTCGCCAGCTTCTTCGGCCTCGCTGCGCTGCTGGTTGTATGGAATCTGGTATTTGCCGACCTTCACGGAGCGCGCATCTGGGTAGTCCTGAGCATCCAGCTGATTCCATTACTGTTGGTTGCCCCGGGAATGATCGCCGGCAGTCCGCGAGCGCATGCCTGGACCTGCTTCATCGTCAACCTCTACTTCATCCAGGGCGTGCTGGCCGCCATCGACCCGGCGCGCATGGTCTACGGATGGCTGGAAGCGTTCATCAGCCTGACGTTGTTCATCGCGGCTTTGCTGTACACCCGTTGGGCCTACCAATACGAACGCAAGCTCGCTGGAGAAAGCTGACCGCTGGGCCGACCGGGGATGCAGACATGCGCTCGCGTCCCGACCGGCACTACCAGCCAAGCGTTTCCTTGAGGAAGGGAATGGTCAGCTTGCGCTGCGCCTGCAGCGAGGCTTGGTCCAGCTCGTCGAGCAACTCGAAAAGCGCGCTCATGCTGCGCGAACCACGGGTCAGGATGAAACGACCGACATCATCCGGCAGGTTGAGCCCGCGACGCGAAGCACGCAGCTGCAGCGCACGCAGCTTGTCCTCGTCGGTCAGCTGCTGCAGCTGGAACACCAGAGCCAGGCTCAGACGCGACTTGAGGTCAGGCAGCTCGACCGCCAGTTCGCGTGGCGAGGCATCCGCTGCCAGCAGTAGCCGCCGCCCGGCATCGCGCAGGCGGTTGAACAGATGGAACAAGGCCTCTTCCCAGATCGCGTCACCCGCCACGGCATCGAGATCATCCAGGCACACCAGTTCGCTCTGCTCGAGATTGTCCAGCAGGGCCGGTCCGTACTCAGCGACATCGGCCAGCGGTAGATACACCGCCAGTTCGCCGCGCTCCTCGACCCTCAAACAGGCCGCCTGCAGCAGATGGCTACGACCGACGCCGGTTTGCCCCCAGAGGTAGATCAGTTCATCGGACCACCCTGCGGCAGGCGAGCACAACCGTTCGACATAGCCCAGGGCAGCCGCGTTGGCGCCCGGATAGAAGTTGGCGAAGGTGGCGTCGTCGCGCAGACGGACGCCGAGAGGAAGCTGGATGGGTTTCATGGCTGGCTGGGTGGTTCGGCCGGTGCACCGGCGGGCTCGGCGTAAAGGTCCGAGAGTTTATAGAGATCATGGACGTGGCGCAGCAGAACCATGATCACCGCAGCCACCGGCAATGCCAGCAACACGCCGGTGAACCCGAACAGCTGGCCGCCAGCGAGCACGGAGAAGATCACCGCGACCGGATGCAGCCCGATTCGATCGCCTACCAGCAGCGGCGTCAGCAGCATGCCTTCGAGCATCTGCCCGACCGTGAACACGGCGGCCACTCCCAGCAGCGGATAGGGCGCCAGGCCGAACTGGAACAGCACGGCCACCACGGCCGCACCAATGCCGACAACGAATCCCATGTAGGGAACGATGCTGGCAAGCCCGGCCAACACGCCGATGAGCAGCCCGAGTTCCAGCCCCACCAGCATCAGGCCGGAAGCATAGATGACCGCCAACGCCAGCATCACCAACAGCTGGCCACGCAGGAAAGCACCGATGACTTCATGGCATTCGCTCATCAGGCCAACGATCATCCCTTCACGCCGGCGCGGCAGCAAACTGCGCAACTTGCGCATGATCAGGTCCCAGTCACGCAGCAGGTAGAAGCTGACCACCGGGATGAGCAGCAGGTTGCCCAGCCATGCCAGCAGCGCCAGGCTGGAAGCGGTGGCCTGGCTCAGGATCACGCCGAGCACATCGGTGGTGCTGCCCAGATGAGCGCTGAATGCAGCCTTGAGCTGATCCAGGCGCCAGAAGTTCTCTTCCAGCCCGAACTGCGCCTGCGCCCAAGGCAGCGCCTGATGCTGCAGCCAGTCGAGCGCCAGCGGAGCCAGCTGATATAACCGCATCAGCTGCTTACCCAGTATCGGCACCAGCACCAGCAACATCAACAGCATCAACAGGCTGAACAGGGTGAACACCGCGATCACGCCCCAGGTCCGCGACAGCCCCCAGCGCTCCAGTCGATCGACCAGCGGATCACCCAGATAGGCCAGCAGGATGCCGATCAGAAACGGCGTGAGAATAGGCGTCAGCAGGTACACCAGCCAGGCACACAGCGACAGTGCCGCCAGCCAGAGCCAGCGGTTCGAATCATTCACGGACATGCTCTTTGCCTTCCTTGCACATACTTGGCGCGCCGGACACGGCGGCATCACCAGCGGAAACGCAGCACCGGGCCACTGTCGGCCGGCATGGTCGGCGCACCGACCGGCTCACTGGTGTCCCCCCGCTCTTGATTCATCGGCTGCTGCGCATCCAGCGGCGACTGATCGCCACTGACCTCCTGCAAGCGCGCCAGCGACAACTGCGCACGCAATTGTTCCGGACTGGCCTTGACGCGGTAGACCAGACGATCGCTCTCGACTCGCAGAAGCGTGCCGGCGAACGGCTCGAGCAGGCGCTCGAGTTCGGCGAAACGCGCCATGTCGGCACCCATGACCTCCAACGTGATCTCCGATGCGGCACCGGGCTCGACCACATAGCGGGGCGCGAGATACTGACTGACCGCCAGCATCACCGCATCGGCAAGCATCGCCGGATTTTCGCCCTCGGCCTTGCCTGCGCGCTGCTGGCCATCGACCCATACCTTCCACTGGGCACTGTCCCCACTCGCATGCACGGCGAGCACCACATCGGCGTCGTAGCGCTCGGACGACTCGCCAAGCAGCTCGGGACGCGCCTCGGCCAGACTCTCAGGAGTCGCCAGCAATTGTTCCGACAGATCAGCCAACGGCAGACGCAGCGGCAGGCCTCGGTGCTGCGCGGCGCGGCGAAGGATATCGGCACTGTCCTGGCCGTCTCCGACCAGCTGCGTGCCGTCCACGCTGTCATTCAGCCACCATGCCAGCACCGTCGGGCGATTCACTCCCCACAGGGCGACACCGGCACGCCGCAGGCTGCGTTCGGTGGTAGCCGGATCGAAATCGACGACGATGTGATCGCCTTCGTAGCCATACTTGCTGATCAGCTGCTGGGGGTCGGCACGCAGCGCGGCTACCGCCTCGCGCTTGACCACCTCGGCATCGCCGGTCAGGCGCAGCACCAGCGTATCGAAAGCCCGCTGCAGCGCCGCGGCGCGCTCCTCGGTCTGTTGACCGGAAACGGATTCGCGCACTTCATATAGGGTTCGAAGCGGCTCGGCATGGCCAGGCAGAGCCACCCCGAACGCGATGCACAGGGCGAGTAAGCGGAAGATGAGGCGCATGGTCGTTCTCGCAGACCACCAGTGGCTGGCGGCGTGAAGGGGGATGTGGAGCGCTACACCTTAAACAGCCCGCCCCGAGGCGGCAACCGCCTGCCTCACAGTTGGTATGCAGGAATCACGACGCCAGTGCCGGCGACCGCCGGCGGGATGGCCGCTAAGCAGCAAGCCTGATAAAATCGCGCGCTTTCCGCAGACCGGTCCGACGCTTGTTCGAGCCCTGCAATCGGACACCAGACAAACGCGGCGCCGAACAGGGCAAGCGTATTGCTGAGGCCGAACGCAGCGACTGACCGATCGCCACCCGCACTCCTTCCACAGGCCCGGATTCTATGAGCAAGCAACCCTCCCTCAGCTACAAGGACGCAGGCGTCGATATCGATGCAGGCGAAGCGCTGGTCGAACGCATCAAGGGCGTGGCCAAACGCACCGCACGACCTGAGGTGATGGGTGGCCTGGGCGGCTTCGGCGCCCTGTGCGAAATCCCGGCGGGCTACAAGCAGCCGGTGCTGGTATCCGGCACCGACGGCGTCGGCACCAAGCTGCGTCTGGCGCTGAACCTGAACAAGCACGACAGCATCGGCCAGGATCTGGTCGCCATGTGCGTCAATGACCTGGTCGTCTGCGGCGCCGAGCCGCTGTTCTTCCTCGACTACTACGCCACCGGCAAGCTCAACGTCGACGTGGCCGCCACCGTGGTCACCGGCATCGGCGCCGGTTGCGAACTGGCCGGCTGCTCCCTGGTGGGTGGCGAAACCGCCGAGATGCCGGGCATGTATGAAGGCGAAGACTACGATCTGGCCGGCTTCTGCGTCGGCGTGGTGGAGAAGAGCGAGATCATCGATGGCTCCAAGGTGCAGACCGGCGATGCACTGATTGCCCTGCCCTCCTCCGGCCCGCACTCCAACGGTTATTCGCTGATCCGCAAGATCATCGAGGTGGCCGGTGCCGATATCGAGAACACCCAGCTGGCCGGCAAGCCGCTCACCGAGTTGCTGATGGCACCGACCCGCATCTACGTCAAGCCGCTGCTCAAGCTGATCAAGGACACCGGCGCGGTCAAGGCCATGGCCCACATCACCGGTGGCGGCCTGCTCGACAACATCCCACGTGTGCTGCCCGAAGGCGCCCAGGCGGTGATCGACGTTGCCAGCTGGTCCCGCCCGGCGGTGTTCGACTGGCTGCAGGAGAAAGGCAACGTCGACGAACACGAGATGCACCGCGTGCTCAACTGCGGCGTCGGCATGGTCATCTGTGTCGCCCAGGATCAGGTCGAATCCGCCCTGGCCAACCTGCGGGCATCCGGTGAAGCGCCCTGGGTCATCGGCCGGATCGACGCTGCAGCGCAAGGTGCGGAGCGCGTCGTGCTGAACAACCTGAAACAGCACTGATGGCTGCAACCTGCAATGTGGTGGTGCTGATCTCCGGCTCCGGCAGCAACCTGCAGGCGCTGATCGATAGCCAGGCTGAGGGGAATCCGGCACGCATTTGCGCAGTGATCGCCAACCGCGCCGACGCCTTCGGCCTGATCCGCGCCCAGGGCGCGGGCATTCCCACCACCGTACTGGATCACAAGGCGTTCGACGGCCGCGAGGCCTTCGATGCCGCGCTGATGCAGGCCATCGATGCCTATATGCCCGATCTGGTAGTACTGGCTGGCTTCATGCGTATCCTGACGCCCGGTTTCGTGCGTCACTACCAGGGCCGGCTGCTGAACATCCACCCTTCCCTGCTGCCGAAGTACAAGGGGCTCGATACCCATCGACGCGCCCTCGAGGCGGGAGACGCGGAGCACGGCTGCAGCGTCCACTTCGTTACCGAGGAGCTTGACGGTGGGCCGGTGGCGATCCAGGCGAGCCTGCCTGTTCAGCCGGGCGAGAGCATCGACGGGCTGACCCAACGGGTGCATGTCGCCGAGCACCAGATCTACCCGCTGGCCGTGCGCTGGTTCGCCGAGGGGCGCTTGCGCCTCGCCGAACAAGGCGCGATGCTGGACGGCGCCATCCTGCCGGCTTCCGGCTACCAGATCAGAATCTAGGAGACACCATGCGTCGCGCCTTGCTGCTCGCTCTTGCCGTACTGGCCCTTCCGGTCCAGGCCCTGGAGCTCAAGCCCTTCTCCGCCAGCTATACCGCCGACTGGAAACAAGTGCCGATGAGCGGCACCGCCCAGCGCAATCTGGAGCAACTTGACGACGGCAGCTGGCGCCTGGATTTCGAGGCCTCGATGCTGGTCGCCAGCTTCAACGAGCGCAGCACCTTTCGCACCGAGGGCGATACGTTTCTGCCGCAGAGCTATCGACTCAAGCGCAGCGGGCTGGGCAAGGGCAAGCGCGTGGAACACCGCTTCGACTGGGCCAACAAGCAGGTCGAGGGCAGTGACCGCGGTGACCCGGTGAAATTGCCGCTGCATCGCGGCCTGCTGGACAAGTCTACCTACCAGCTGGCATTGCAACATGAAGTGGCCGCCGGCAAGCAGAGCATGAGCTACCAGGTAGTCGACGGCGACGAGATCGAAACCTACGACTTCCGTGTACTCGGCGAGGAAAAGGTCAGCACCAAGGCCGGCCAGGTCGATGCGATCAAGGTCGAGCGCGTGCGTGACCCGACCCAGAGTAAGCGCGAAACCATCCTCTGGTTCGCCAAGGACTGGGACTACCTGCTGGTCCGCCTGCATCAGGTAGAGAAGGACGGCAAGGAATACCAGATCATGCTCGAAGAGGGCAGCGTTGGCGGCAAGACCGTCAAAGGCAACTGATCCATCGCGGCGGCCATCGATGCCGCCGCACCTCCCCTAGCTGCGAGTTCACCGATGGCCCTTTCACGTTCCCTGCTGATCGCGCTGCTGCTGTCGCTGGCTGGCTGCCAAACCTTCTTTGCTGACCGGGCTCCTTCGCGAGTGGCCACCGAGCGCCTGCAGGGCGAGGTACGACTGGTAGACGGCCAGCTGCAGTTCCAGACCTGCCAGGGACAGCGGACACTGACGCTGCTGGAGCAGAACAGCGGACTGGCGGAAGATGCCCAGGCGCTGATGGCCGGCCAGCCGGGCCACCTGTTCGCCGACCTGCGCGGCACACTCCACCAGGCCAGGCCGGACGAAGTCGGGCAGTTTGCGCTGACCCGCGTCTACCGCCTGCAGCGCGAAGGCCACGGCTGCGGTGAGGAAAACTTCGAGCACCTGATCCTGCGCGCCAGTGGCCACGAGCCGGACTGGACCGTCAGCGTGACCGCTCGTGGCATGCTACTCACCCGTCCCGGACAGTCACCGATTGCTCTGCCTTACCTGGAAGAGCAGCTGCCCGGCGGCCAACTCAGCCTCACCAGCGAAGCCAACGCGCAGCGGCTGGATCTCTGGGTTGCGCCGCAGCGCTGTATCGATAGCGCCAGCGGAGCCGTCAGCCACCTCAGCGCCGAGCTTCGCCTGGACGGCCAGACCCTGCGCGGCTGCGCCTATTACGGCGGCGGTCGCGACGACTGAAATCACGAATGCGGGGCGTTCGCCGCGCTCATCCTGAAAGAACAGCACTCATGAACAACGCCCTGAATCTGCTGCACCCCTACCCCTTCGAGAAACTGCGTGCCCTGCTTGCTGGCGTCCAGCCGCCTGCGGACAAACGTGCCATCGCGCTGTCGATCGGCGAGCCCAAGCACCGTTCACCGGATTTCGTAGCCCAGACATTGGCGGACAACCTTGATCAGCTGGCGGTCTATCCGACCACCCTCGGCATCCCTGCTCTGCGCGACGCCATCGCGCGCTGGTGCGAGGGGCGTTTCGGCCTGGCTGCCGAAGCGCTGGACCCGGCGCGCCATGTGCTGCCGGTGAACGGGACGCGCGAAGCACTGTTCGCCTTCACCCAGGCGGTGGTCGATCGCGATGCCGATGGACTGGTGGTCAGCCCCAACCCGTTCTACCAGATCTACGAAGGCGCGGCGCTGCTGGCCGGGGCGACGCCGCACTACCTGCCGTGCCTAGAGCAGAACGGCTTCAACCCCGATTTCGATGCCGTGCCGGCAGAAATCTGGCAGCGCTGCCAGATCCTCTTTCTCTGCTCGCCGGGCAATCCGACCGGTGCGCTGGTGCCGCTGGAAAACCTGAAGAAGCTCATCGCCCTGGCCGACGAGCATGACTTCGTCATTGCCGCCGACGAGTGCTACAGCGAGCTGTACTTCGACGAAGCCAACCCGCCGGCCGGCCTGCTCAGCGCATGCGCCGCGCTGGGCCGCGACGACTACAAGCGCTGCGTGGTCTTCCACAGCCTGTCCAAGCGCTCGAATCTGCCCGGACTGCGCTCGGGCTTCGTCGCCGGTGATGCCGAGATTCTCAAGGCGTTCCTGCTCTACCGCACCTATCACGGCTGCGCCATGCCGGTGCAGACCCAGCTCGCAAGCATCGCCGCCTGGAACGACGAGATACATGTGCGCGCCAATCGCGAGCTGTATCGGGCCAAGTTCGACGCCGTGCTGGACATCCTCGCGCCTGTAATGGACGTGCAACGTCCGGATGGCGGCTTCTACCTCTGGCCGCGCACACCGATCGACGATCAACAGTTCACTCGCGAACTGTTCGCACATGAGCACGTCACCGTGGTGCCCGGCTCCTACCTGTCCCGTGAAGTGAACGGCGCCTCCCCGGGTGCCGGACGCGTGCGCATGGCGCTGGTCGCACCGCTAGCCGAATGCATCGAAGCAGCACAGCGAATTCGCCACTTCATAGAAACGCTCTGACAGCGCACCGGGCGGTCCGGCCGCCCGGCTTCGCGATGTTCAAGCCACGCCAGGCGGGATCATATCCTTGCCATAGTCGCGCAGTTTTTCCAGATTTTCCGGCTTCATGTGCTCGGGAATATCCGCCTTCGGATGCTCCTCATGCCGGTCAGAGTCCGCTGGCTCGCGCGCATGCTCGGTACGCTCGTCGTGATCATTCATACAACGCCTCCTGTTCAGATTGCGTGCTCTTCCCAGATCAGCTGTCCCTCGTCGCTGACCTCTATAACCTTAGTCAATGCGGCCTCGGCGATGGCGTCCGCTTCCGATGCCAGGTCGTAGCGACGGCCATCGGCGACCTTGAACACATGCACGTCTTCATCGCTGTCGCGCCGTTTGATGGCGATCACTGCCTCGAATGCATCCTCGGCAGGCACGGCCGAAGAAATCGCCTCGAACTTCTCGAAATGCTTGCGTGCCATTATTTGTCACCTCACCGTTGCGATTGTCATCAATGGACAACAGCACTCGCGTAAAAGGTCGAGAGCGCCGGCTGAACGACGCTGCTGCGGCAGGCTCGAACCTTTACGCGCAATCCGGAGGGCTGCCCACGTGGAAATGACCGAACACTACGCGAATATTGAACCGAGCCGCGCCGAGGTGGACGCGCTGGAAGGCCCCGTGCTGCTGGAGTTCGGCACCGCCTGGTGTGGCCACTGCCGCGCCGCCCAGCCGCTGATTGGCAAGGCGCTGACCGACCGCTCGGGCATCCGCCATCTGAAGATAGAAGACGGCCCGGGCCGGCCGCTCGGACGCTCATTCCGGGTCAAGTTGTGGCCTACGCTGATTCTGCTGGACAGAGGCCAGGAGCTGGGGCGCGTGGTGCGGCCTCAGGATGTGCAGGCGATCCAGCATGCCCTGGGCGCAACGGGACGAGACTGAGCTACGAACACTCAGGCGCCGCCCCGAGGACGATGCGGGCAACAACGCCACGCTCCGCCTCCATCGGCAGACGAGGCGTGGCATAATCCGCCGTCCAGTTTTGCAGGAGTCTTGGAGAGTTGCCCTATGTCCGAAGCTGATCAGCGGTTGCGCCTATACGGAATCAAAGCCTGTGACACCATGAAAAAGGCCCGTACCTGGCTCGACGAACATGGGCAGGACTACGACTTCCACGACTACAAGAGCGCCGGCATCGACCGCGCCCATCTGGAAGCCTGGTGCAACGAACACGGCTGGCAGACCGTTCTCAACCGTGCCGGCACCACCTTCCGCAAGCTGGACGACGCTGCCAAGGCCGATCTTGACCAGGCCCGGGCCATCGAGCTGATGTTGGCCCAACCGTCGATGATCAAGCGCCCGGTACTCGACCTGGGCGATAGAACCCTGATCGGCTTCAAGCCCGATCTTTACGCTGCCGCACTGGCAGCGCCGAACTGACAGCAGCCCCGCCTCAAGGCGCGGCCATCGAAAAAGGATAATCCCATGTCTGCAACGCTCTTCAGCCTCGCCTTTGGCGTCGGCACCCAGAACCGCCAGGGTGACTGGCTGGAAGTCTTCTACGCCCAGCCCCTGCTGCAGCCGGCCGGCGAACTGGTCGCTGCCATCGCCCCGCTGCTCGGCTACGCCGGTGGCAATCAGGCGATCGCCATCACCACCACCCAGGCGGCGCAGCTGGCCGACGCGCTGAAGCCGCTGGACTCCGCCCAGCATGCCCTGCTGACCCGTCTGGCAGAAAGCCAGCGCCCGCTGGTGGTTACCCTGCTGGCCGAAGACGCAGCCCTGACCTCGACGCCCGAGGCCTACCTCAAGCTGCACCTGATCTCCCATCGTCTGGTCAAGCCGCACGGCCTGAACCTGACCGGCATCTTCCCGCTGCTACCCAACGTCGCCTGGACCAACCAGGGCGCCGTGGATCTCGCCGAACTGGCCGAGCGCCAACTGGAAGCGCGGTTGAAGGGCGAGCTGCTGGAAGTCTTCTCGGTGGACAAGTTCCCGAAGATGACCGACTACGTGGTGCCGGCCGGCGTGCGCATCGCCGATACCGCGCGCGTGCGCCTCGGCGCCTATGTGGGTGAAGGCACCACGGTGATGCACGAAGGCTTCATCAACTTCAACGCCGGCACCCAAGGCCCGGGCATGATCGAAGGCCGCGTCTCGGCAGGCGTGTTCGTCGGCAAGGGATCGGACCTGGGCGGTGGCTGCTCGACCATGGGCACCCTGTCCGGCGGCGGCAACATCGTCATCTCGGTTGGCGAAGGCTGCCTGATCGGCGCCAACGCCGGCATCGGCATTCCGCTGGGCGATCGCAACACCGTGGAATCCGGTCTGTACATCACCGCTGGCACCAAGGTCAGCCTGCTCGACGAGAACGACCAGCTGGTGAAGGTGGTCAAGGCTCGCGACCTGGCCGGCCAAAGCGACCTGCTGTTCCGCCGCAACTCGCAGACCGGCACCGTGGAGTGCAAGACCCACAAGTCGGCCATCGAGCTGAACGAGGCGCTGCACGCGCATAACTGACGCAGGAGCAGCGGCAAGCTGCGAGCCATAAGCGCCTGCCTTGCCGCATCCCCTGCTGCACGAGGCTTGCCGCTTATGGCCCTGTTCTCCCCCTGGCGCGCCGACTTCCCCGCTCTGGCGGTACTCGAAGCGCAAGGCCAGACCTACCTCGACAGCGCCGCCACGGCCCAGAAGCCGCAGGCGCTGATCGACGCCCTCAGCGGTTACTACACCAGCGGTGCGGCCAATGTGCACCGTGCCCAGCACCAACCTGCCGAACGCGCCACCCGTGCCTACGAAGACGCCCGCATTAAAGTCGCCAAGTGGCTGAATGCCGCCTGCCCGACCGAAATCGTGTTCACCCGTGGCGCGACCGAAGCGCTGAACCTGCTTGCCTACGGTCTGGAACACCTGATCGAAGCCGGCGACGAGATCGTCATCAGCGCCCTCGAGCATCACGCCAACCTGCTGCCCTGGCAGCAGCTGGCCAGACGGCGCGAGGCCAAGCTGCAGGTACTGCCCATCGATGCCTCCGGGCGTATCGACCTCGCCGCGGCGGCAGAGCTGATCGGACCGCGCACGCGGCTGCTGGCGGTGAGTCAGTTGTCCAACGTGCTCGGCTGCTGGCAGCCGCTCGAACCGTTGCTGCGCCTGGCCAAGGCACAGGGCGCGCTGACTGTCGTCGATGGTGCGCAAGGCGTGGTTCATGGCCGCCATGACATGACCACGCTAGGCTGCGACTTCTATGTGCTATCCAGCCACAAGCTCTACGGGCCGGATGGCGTCGGCGCGCTCTATGGGCGCGGCGAATCCCTGCTGCAGCTGCGTCACTGGCAGTTCGGCGGCGAGATGGTGCGAGTCGCCGACTACCAGAGTGCCGAGTTTCACGCCGCGCCACTGGGTTTCGAGGCCGGCACACCGCCAATTTCAGGCGTGATCGGGCTGGGCGCCACGCTGGACTATCTCGCCGACCTCGACACCACCGCGATCGGCCGCCATGAACAGGCGTTGCACGATCTGTTGCTCGCCGGCCTCGCCGAGCGCAGCGGCATTCGCCTGCTCGGCTCGCCGCAGGTCGCGCTGGCCAGCTTCGTTGTCGAGGGCGTGCACCATTCCGATCTCGGTCACCTGCTCACCGAACAGGGCATCGCCGTGCGCAGCGGCAATCACTGCGCGATGCCGCTGATGAAGCATCTCGGCCTGGAAGGTGCCACCCGCGTCTCGCTCGGCCTGTACAACGACCAGAGCGACCTGCAGCGCTTCTTCGATGCGCTGGACCAGGCCTTGGAGCTGCTGCGATGAGTGGATTGCCCGACACCGCCCGCGAGGCCTTGGCGACCTTCGCCCAGGCGCCTGGCTGGGAGCAGCGCGCACGCCTGCTGATGCAGTGGGGAGAACGGCTGGAGCCGCTGGACGATGGCGAACGCAGCGAGGCCAATCGCGTTGCCGGCTGCGAGAGTCACGTCTGGCTGATAGGCCAATGCCAGGATGGCCGCTGGCATTTCCGCGCCGCCAGCGACGCCCGGCTCATTCGCGGCCTGCTGGCGGTACTGCTGGCGCGGGTCAATGGACTGGATGCGGATGAACTGGCCCGAGTGGACATGGCCGACTGGTTCGCAAGCCTCGGCCTGTCACGCCACCTGTCGCCCTCGCGCAGCAACGGCATGAACGCCGTGCTGCAGCGAATGCGTGAGCTGACCGGCTGATCGCTATAGCTGGGCTACAGCCCAGCCTACGAACGGCCGTCTCCCGCGATCAGCGCTTGCGCAGGATCACACTGCCGATCGAGTAACCGGCGCCGAACGAGCTAAGCACGCCAAGGCTGCCGCTGGGCAGGTCGTCCTGATGCTTGTGGAAGGCGATCACCGAGCCGGCCGAACTGGTGTTGGCGTAGGTGTCGAGAATCACCGGGGCTTCGTCCTCGGTGGCATCGCGACCGAGCAGCTTGCGTACGATCAGGTGATTCATGTTCAGGTTGGCCTGGTGCAGCCAGAAGCGCTTGACCGATTCCACCGCGATGCCGTTTTCGCTCAGGTGCTCGCCGATCAGCTCCGCCACCATCGGACAGACTTCCTTGAAGACCTTGCGGCCTTCCTGGATGAACAGCTTGTCCGGGTTGCTCATGTACTCTTCGGCGGTGCGGTTGAGGAAGCCGAAGTTGTTGCGGATGTTGTTGGAGAATTCGGTCACCAGCTTGGTGCTGAGCACCTCCCACTGATGTGCGGAGGTGGCCAGATCTTCACGCTCGATGACGACCGCGGTGCAGGCATCGCCGAAGATGAAGTGGCTGTCGCGGTCACGGAAGTTCATGTGCCCGGTGCAGATTTCCGGGTTGACCATGAGGATGGCGCGCGCCTGGCCGAGCTTGATGCTGTTGACCGCGTTCTGGATACCGAAGGTCGCGGACGAGCAGGCCACGTTCATGTCGAAGCCGAAACCCTTGATGCCGAGTGCGGCCTGCACCTCGATGGCGATGGCCGGATAGGCGCGCTGCAGGTTGGAACAGGCGACGATCACGCCATCGATATCGGCCGCCGTCTTGCCGGCGCGGGCCAGTGCTTCTTCCGCTGCCTTGACCGACATCTCGCAGAGAATCGACCACTCGTCATTGCTGCGCTCCGGGATGCGCGGAACCATGCGCTCGGGGTCGAGGATACCGGCCTTGTCGGTGACGTAGCGGCTCTTGATGCCGGAGGCCTTTTCGATGAAGGCGGAGCTGGATTCGGCCAGCGGCTTAATCTCACCGGCCTCGATGGCCGCGGCATTCTCGCTGTTGAAGCGGTGCACGTAGGTGTTGAAGGACTCCACCAGTTCGTCGTTGGAGATACTGCTGGCAGGGGTATAAAGGCCGGTACCGCTGATGACGACGTTGTACACAGTCGTTCCTCTCGAATAGGGCTTGATCGTACTGACGGTGGGACGGTACGGCGGCTAGCCTTGGCCAACCACGATCATTCCAGCGCCTCTTTAATGGCGGCTATTGTGCATGAAAAGCTGAAAGAATCCGTAACATTGCGCAGATTACGAAGCCTGTAATTAAGCCATTCGGCGCATAATCCTGTGACCGCTCGGTCTGAATATGAAGAGGGCGCCATCTGGCGCCCTCTTCTGTTCACAGCGTAGCCTGCAACGCTATTTGACGCCCTGCCCGAGCAGCACTCCATCGACCTGCTGGCCATAGAGGTTGACGCCATCGTTGGCGTGATACTTCAGGCGCGTCTTCTCCACTGAGCCCTCGATCAGGCGTGGGTCCTGCGGACGCTCGTGGCTGTTCATGTAGGCTGCGACATGCCAGGCATCCGCATCACTGAGCGAGCCACCCTTGCCGAGCGGCATGCTCTCCTTGATGAACGCCGCTGCGGTGTTGATCCGGTGCATGCCGGCGCCCCAGTTGAACGAGTCCTTGCCCCACAGCGGCGGGAACACGTACCCGCCACCGGCCTTCTGCCCCTGACCATCGTCGCCGTGACAGACCGCGCACTGCTCGGCATAGATTTGCTTGCCCTTGGCGATATCGAAACCGCCCTGGGGCTGCGGGACTTCCGGATAGGCCCGACCCGGCAGCTCCTGGCCGGTCGGCGCGCCGGTGGACAGCCAATAGGAGTACGCCGTCAGCGCATTGATGACATGGCTGTCCGCGGCCGGCGGCGTGCCGTTCATGCTGAACTGGAAGCAGCCCTGCACCCGCTCGGCATAGCTGTTGACCTTGTCGTTCTTCTTCCGATAGGCCGGGTACATCGGGTAGGCGCCCCACAGCGGCGCGGAGTTGGCCTTGCGCCCCTGATCCAGGTGGCAGTTGGTGCAGTTCATGCCGTTGCCGACGTACTCGGCCGCGTACTTCTGCGTATCGACGAAGATGGCTCGCCCCTGCTGCACCAATTCGCCATAGGCGTTGGCGGGCAGGTCCTTCTCCTGGGGCGGTTGGAAGTAGCTCTCACCGGCGCCCTTTTCGGCTTTCTGCGTCAGCTGGGATTGATCATCCATCTTGATCTCGGCGGCCAGTGCGACGCCGCCGATGGACATCGCCAGCAGGGTAACTAGCAGCTGCGCGTTCATTGACCGGTCTCCTTCTGCCCGACGTTGGCGAAATATTCGGCAACGGCCTGGACCTCGTCGTCGCTCATCGCCCGCGCGATATGCCCCATCAGATCATTCGGATCGTTCTTGCGTGTGCCCTGACGCCAGGCGTTGAGCTGCGCGCCGAGATACTGGGCCGACTGCCCGGCCAGCGGCGGGAAGCTCGCGCCGACGCCTATGCCGCCGGGGCCATGGCAGGCCACGCATTCGGGAATGTTGCGCTCCCAGGCGCCGCGCAGAGCGAGGCGCGCACCGACGCCTTCGGCGGCCTCTGCACGTCCGATGGCAGCGAAAGCAGGCGCCGGCATGGCCTCCAGAGTTGCCGCGACGGCATCCATTTCCTCATCGCTCAGCGCAGCGGCGATCGGCTGCATGATCGGATTGCTGCGCGCACCGGAGCGGAAATCGTCGAGCTGCTTGCGGCTGTATCCCGCATCGATCCCTGCCAGGCGCGGAAAGCCTGCGGCCGCCATCCCCATCGCATCGGCACCATGGCAGGTCGCACACGCCATGGCTGCAGGGTTGGCACCCCCTTGTGTATAAATTTTTTGCCCATCGGCAGCCTGTGCCTGCATTGAAAGCAACAATGCAGCCACACCGGCCAGGGGCCAGTGAATGGATTTCATGTAAGGGCCTCATCAGCTGTTGTAGTTATGCTGTCGCCACCTGGCGTCGTTCGGATCGACGCTCTGTTTCTATGGTCGGTCTGCG
The DNA here is from genome assembly GCF_026642215.1 of Stutzerimonas sp. R40042. NCBI lineage: Bacteria > Pseudomonadati > Pseudomonadota > Gammaproteobacteria > Pseudomonadales > Pseudomonadaceae > Stutzerimonas > Stutzerimonas sp. R40042. Next base: position 3,206,036 of record NZ_CP113258.1, read on the forward strand.
GCAGCTTGTCGCAGAACGAACGCTATCACACCGCGGCGGCCGCTCTCCAGAAACAGAATAAGCTTAGAACTGCTTTGCATATGCCGATCCCGACCGGCAGGGCCGAACCTCAACCAGCGCGCACAAGCGGACAAGGTTGGCTATCCTTTGTCACCCTTCTCTCAGGACCGCCCATGAAAGACCAACTCGCCGAGCTGATCACACTCATCAGCTCCGGTTGCATGACCGATGAAGAAATTGCCCGGATCGCTGACGAAGCTGCCCAGGCCTATGCCGACCCACAGGCGTTCCTGCAGGCCAATCCGGACATCAACTATGACGACAGCTTCCCGATTCCACTGGGCGAATGGGTGGTAGTAGGCAGCCTGCCGGATACAGTGCTGTTCCAGGCGGACGACTATCAGGAACTGTTCGGCCAGATCGTCGCGTCCTTCGGCGAGAGCGTCAGTTTCGTGCTCAAGCCCAAGCAGCTCGCCAAGACCGAACCGCTGACCGCGCTGAACCGCATCCAGGTGCAGCTGAGCAGCCTCTACCCGGAGAAAGGCGGTTATGTGCTGGTGGACTTCAGCGAGCCGCTGGACGATGAACTGCAAGCGGTACTGGTGTACACCTGCGACGTGCCGCGGCTGATGGAACTGGCGGTGGAGGTCGGCATCTATGCCGCGCCCGCGCTGGAAGCCCTGCGCGCCGAGGCCGAACAGCAAACCTCGCCCTGAGCCGTGGCTAACCGCGCCGCCCCTTGTCGCGGCGCAACGGCTCAAGCAGCGCGGCAAGGCCGTTGTGGTCGATTTCGTGCATCAGCGCCAGCAGCTGGCCGAGGCTGCCGGGCGGAAAGCCGACGCGGGCGAACCAGGCGAGGTAATGGCCGGGCAGGTCGGCAATCAAGCGCCCCTTGTATTTGCCGTAAGGCATCGTCTGGGTCACCAATCGTTCAAGGTCTTCGGCTTTCATCGCATTAGGCAACGGCGGGCTGGAGCGCTCCATACTGCCACAGGCGCCGACGAAGGCTATGCCGACTTGCCATCGCCCGTGCCTATCCAAGGGATAGAAAGGCTTGCCTGGCTCTCGCTCGCAAGCGAGCCAACAATCGCCCCCATCACGGCGAGGAAAGAAACGCGATGCAAGCACCGACACAGATGAACGAACTGGACGACGCCACGCTGACCTTTGCCGAGCAGGTGTTCGACAGCGCGCGCAACGGCGACAGCTCCCGCCTGGACCAACTACTGGGCCAGGGTATGCCACCGAACCTGCGCAACCACGCAGGCGACAGCCTGCTGATGCTCGCCAGCTACCACGGCCACCTCGCTGCCACTCGCGTGCTGCTGGAACATGGCGCCGACCCGCAGCTGCGTAATCACCGCGGACACACGCCCTTGGCCGGCGCCGCTTTCCAGGGCGACCTGGCAATGGTCGAACTGCTGCTCGAACATGGCGCCGATGTCGAAAGCCGCTGCGAAGACGGCAAGACCGCGCTGATGATGGCCGCCATGTTCAACCGCACCGCGGTCGTCACGCACCTGCTCGCTCTGGGCGCCGATCCGCACGCTCGTGACGCCAGTGGTGCGACAGCGCTGACAGCAGCACGCCTGATGGGCGCTGTCGATACCGAGGCGATGCTGCGCTGCGACGAGGGGCAATCCGATTGAACGCCGCGCGCTGATCACCACCCTAATGCGGAGAGGTCCTTCATGAACACACCGCAGACAGGAGGTGAACCATGGCACTCCCCGCGACCGCCAAAAGGGTCACAGAGCATACCGCCGAGCACGTCAATCAACAGATCAAGGAGCGCACCCAGCGCTCGGTGGAGTATCACCGGCAGCATCCGCAGCTTATTCCGCGCCGGCTACGCGAGCTCGATGCCGAATGGGACATCGAGCGCACGCTCGAAGCCAACGCGGCGACGCTCATCGTCACGGGCTCGGTGCTCGGCCTGACGCTCAGTCGCCGGTTTCTCGGCATTCCACTGGTAGTCGGCGGCTTCCTGCTGCAGCACGCCTTGCAGGGCTGGTGCCCGCCGTTACCGGTCTTCCGTCGCCTGGGCCTGCGCACGACGGAGGAAATCCAGGAGGAACGCTCTGCGCTGAAGGACATCGCCAACCAAACCGCGACAAGCCCGCAGGGCTGACCGGATCAGCTCGCAGCGGCGTCCTCGGCGCGCAGGGGCCTGGCCAGCGCGATGCGGTTGCGGCCAAGGCGTTTGGCTTCATACAACGCCTGGTCGGCAGCGTGCAGCCAGGCGACTGCGTCCTCCATGCGCGGGTCGACCTCGGCGATGCCGATGCTCAGGCTCGCGCTCAGCTTCGGCGCCAGCGGGACATCCAGACCGGCAATCTCCTCGCGTAACCGTTCGAGCGCCTCCCAGGCATCCTTCGCCCGAGCACCAGGCAGGACGACGCAGAATTCATCGCCCCCGTAGCGACCGGGCATGTCCTGGGTACGTAGGCTGCGCCGGATGCGGTAGCCGACCTGACGCAACAGCTCATCGCCGATGACATGTCCGTGCCGGTCGTTAACCTGCTTGAAGTGGTCCAGGTCGATCAACGCCAGGCTGGCAATGCCACCGGTAGCCTTGCAGTGGGAGAACTCCAACTGCAGCAGCTCGTTCCAGTAACCGCGATTGAACAGCCCGGTCAAGCTGTCGGTACGACTCATGCTGCGCAGTGCTCGCTTGTTCTCCCCTAACTGATAGGCCAAGCGGTATAGCACCATGCCGATGACCGCAGGGTGCAGGATCAGCATCGGCAGGCAAGCATACATCTGTACCTGGCTGGTATGCGGCGAGAAGCCGAACCCCAGCAGCAGCACCGAAAGTACCCCGCCCGCGGCCTGCGCCAGCAGGCCCTGCAGGAGGAACCGGGCGCCGCCGGTGGCGATGTTGTTCATCGCCAGCATCGACAGCAGTACCGCGGATGGCAGCGTGTTGAACGCCATCGTGGCGATCCAGAACCCGCCCATCAATGAGTCGAAAAGGACGAAACGCCGTTCACTGAGCGCCGCCGAGCGGGCGCGCCCGGACAGTCCCAGCGCCGCCATGGGCCAGACGAAGCAGAACGCGAAGAGCAATGCCCAGGCCCAAATAGGCGTCTGCGCCTCACGCAGCACCGCAGCGACGCAAAGAAAGCCCATGGCCAGGCCAATGGCCCGGGGATAGAACGCCCTACGCGCGAAGGAAGCGCCCGCCCTCGGTAGCGGCACTGAAGAAGTCAAAACGGAACTCACTGGCGGCCCGGATAGGCGTTAAATATAGCCTGGTGCCATCACCGTGTGTGTTCAGCTCCCTGCGCAACAGTGCAGGTAACGCCATCTCGAGGGCATGCCGGTCGAATCAGGCCAGTCAGCTGCGTCCGATGGCCGCGAACAACCCGCCTGTATGCGCGGCCAGGACCTCCGGCGCAAGCTCCACTTCCAGCCCGCGACGGCCGGCGCTGACATAGATGCTCGCCTGCGCCTGTGCGGAGCTGTCGATAAAGGTGCGCAGGCGCTTCTTCTGCCCCAGCGGGCTGATGCCGCCCACCAGATAGCCGGTGGCCCGCTGCGCGGCCATGGGGTCGGCCATTTCCACCTTCTTCGCCCCGGCAGCCTGGGCCAGTGCCTTCAGATCCAGCGTGCCGGCCACCGGCACCACGGCCACCAGCAGCTCGTTCTTCTCGGTGCAGGCGAGCAGCGTCTTGAACACCTGCGCGGGCTCGAGCTCCAGTTTCTCGGCGGCCTCCAGACCATAGGAGGCGGACTTCGGGTCGTGCTCGTAACTGTGCACACGATGCTCGGCGCGGGCTTTTTTCAGTAGGTCGATGGCAGGTGTCATGGCTTTGTAGTGCGAATGATTGATGAATGGCGGTAACGTAACGAATCAAACGGTCGGTAGTCACAGCGCCCATGAATCATCCTCTTCTTGCACCGCTCGCGGAAGTCTACGACCTGGCAGTGGTAGGCGGTGGCATCAACGGCGCGGGAATTGCCGCGGACGCCGCCGGTCGTGGCCTGTCGGTCTTCCTCTGCGAGCAGGGCGACCTGGCCGAACACACGTCTTCGGCCAGCAGCAAGCTGATACATGGCGGGTTGCGCTACCTCGAGCATTACGAACTGCGTCTGATGCGCGAGGCGCTGGCCGAGCGCGAGGTACTGCTGGCCAAGGCACCACACATCATTCGACCACTGCGCTTTGTGCTGCCCTACCGACCACACCTGCGCCCGTCCTGGATGATCCGCACCGGCCTGTTCCTATACGACCACCTTGGCAAGCGCGAGAAGCTCGGCGCTTCGCACAGCGTGCGCTTCGGCGCCGACAGCCCACTGAAGCACGAGATCAGCCACGGCTTCGAATACGCCGACTGCTGGGTCGACGATGCCCGCCTGGTGGTGCTCAACGCCATGGCCGCCCGTGAGCACGGTGCGCATATCCACACCCGCACCCGTTGCGTCAGCGCACGCAGCAGCAAGGGGCTGTGGCACCTGCATCTGGAGCGCGACGACGGCAGCCGCTTTTCCATCCGGGCACGCGCCCTGGTGAACGCCACCGGCCCCTGGGTGGCGTCCTTCTTCGATGAACAGCTTCGCCAACGCTCCCCGCACGGCATGCGCCTGATTCAGGGCAGCCACATCGTGGTGCCGAAGCTCTACGACGGGGACCACGCCTATATCCTGCAGAACGAGGATCGGCGCATCGTCTTCGTCATTCCCTATCTCGGGCAGTTCAGCCTGATCGGCACCACCGATCACGAGTATCACGGTGACCCGACCCGGGTGCAGATCGCCGACGGCGAGATCGATTACCTGCTGGACATCGTCAATGCGCACTTCACACACCAGCTGGCCCGTGAAGACATCCGCCACAGCTACTCCGGCGTCCGCCCGCTGTGCGATGACGAGTCAGACCAACCATCGGCCATCACCCGCGACTACACCCTGACACTGAACAACGGCGGCAGCGATGCGCCCCTGCTCTCGGTGTTCGGCGGCAAGCTCACCACCTACCGCAAGCTCGCCGAAGCAGCCCTGGCCCAGCTGGCACCGCTGTTTCCGGAAATGAAAGACGCCTGGACCCGCGCGGCGACGCTGCCCGGCGGCGAACATTTCGATGATCCATCGACTCTGGCCCATGCCCTCTGCGCCAGCTACCCATGGCTCCCCGGCCCGGTCGCCCGCCGCTGGACGAACACTTACGGCACGCGCAGCTGGCTGCTGCTAAAGGGCACCGAGCGCATTCAGGATCTCGGCGAGTGCTTCGGCGCCGGGCTGTATGCCCGCGAGGTGGATTACCTGATCGTCGAGGAATGGGCGCTTACGGTTGACGACATTCTCTGGCGCCGAACCAAGCTCGGGCTGTTCCTGCAAGCCGCCGAAACGGCACGCCTGCAGCAGTACATGGACAGCCGGACCGTCGAACGCCTGACCACCTTCGAGCACGCCGCCCAGGGCTGACACGAGCCCCGGACAGCGCCATCGCTCAGGCGACCTTGGCGCTTCGCGCCGCGCGCAGCTGCCGGGCCGCTGCCACCATGTTAACCAGCGCCGCCTCGGTCTCAGGCCAGCCACGGGTCTTCAGCCCGCAGTCCGGGTTCACCCAGAGCCGTTCGGCCGGGATGCACTCGGCGGCCTTCTCCAGGAGCTGCACCATCTCGGCGGTATCCGGCACGCGCGGCGAGTGGATGTCGTAGACGCCCGGGCCGATGTCGTTCGGATAGTCGAAGGCGCGGAACGCTTCGAGCAGCTCCATCTGCGAACGCGAGGTCTCGATAGTGATGACATCAGCATCCATAGCCGCGATGGACTCGATCACGTCGTTGAACTCGCTGTAGCACATATGCGTGTGGATCTGCGTCTCGTCGCGCACGCCGCTGGCGCACAGGCGGAACGCCTCCACCGCCCAGTCCAGGTAGTGCCGCCACTGCTCGCGGCGCAGCGGCAGGCCTTCGCGGAACGCCGCCTCGTCGATCTGGATGATGCGGATGCCGGCAGCCTCCAGGTCGCAGACCTCGTCGCGAATGGCCAGCGCCAACTGTCGCGCCTGCACCTCGCGCGGTACGTCCTCGCGGGCGAACGACCACATCAGCATGGTCACCGGACCGGTGAGCATGCCCTTCATGATCTTGTCCGTCTGCTGCTGGGCATACCGAATCCAGTCCACGGTCATCGGTCGCGGACGGCTCAGATCGCCATAGATGATCGCCGGTTTGACGCAGCGCGAGCCGTAGCTCTGCACCCAGCCAAAGCGGGTAAAGACGTAGCCTTCGAGCTGTTCGGCGAAGTACTCCACCATGTCGTTGCGCTCCGCCTCGCCATGCACCAGCACATCCAGGCCGATCTGCTCCTGCACCGCCACCGCATGGCGGATTTCGGCCTGCATCGCCTCGGTGTAGTCACCGAGCGACAACTTGCCCTGCTTGTAAGCCTGCCGCGCCAGGCGGATCGCCGGCGTCTGCGGGAACGAACCGATAGTCGTGGTAGGGAATGCCGGCAGTTGCAGCCGCGCGCGCTGCAGCTCGATGCGCGTGGCGAACACCGACGTGCGCCGACTGTCCTTGGCCTCGATGGCGGCCAGGCGTGCCTGTACCGCCGGCTTGTGGATGCGCGGCGACTGCGCGCGGGCCGCCTGGACTGCGCGGCTGCGGGCGAGCGCAGCCTGCACTTCGGCGTTCTGCGGATCGTCGATGGTCCGCGCGAGCGTGGCGACTTCCGCGCACTTCTGCACCGCAAAGGCGAGCCAGCTCTTCACTTCCTCGTCCAGCCTGTCCTCGCGCTCGAGGTCGACGGGGCTGTGCAGCAGCGAACAGGATGGCGCCAGCCACAGGCGCTCGCCCAGGCGTTCGGCCGCATGCCGTGCCACCTCCAGCGCCTTGTCCAGATCACAGCGCCAGACGTTGCGCCCGTTGACCAGCCCCAGCGACAGCACCTTGTAGGCCGGCAGGCGATCGAGAATCACCGGATACTGCTCCGGGGCGCGCACCAGGTCGATGTGCAGGCCGTCCACCGGCAGGGTTGCAGCCAGACCGAGATTGTCTTCCAGGCCGCCGAAGTAGGTGGCGACCAGCTTCTTCAGCGGCGCCCGCTGCAACAGGTTGTAGGCGCGTTCGAACGCACTCTTCCAGTCCTGCGGCAGATCCAGCGCCAGAATCGGCTCGTCGATCTGCACCCACTCAACGCCCTGCGCCGCCAGCCGGTCCAGCACCTCGCCGTAAACCGGCAGCAGCCTGTCCAGCAACTCCAGCTTGTCGAAGGTCTGGGTCTGATCCGCCTCGCCCTTGAGCTTGCCGAGCCAGAGATAGCTCAGCGGGCCGATCAGCACCGGCTTGATGGCATGCCCCAGCGCCTTGGCCTCTTCGACCTCTTCGAAGAGCTGCGTCCAGGACAGCTGGAACTGCTGGTCAACGCTGAACTCCGGGACCAGATAGTGGTAGTTGGTATCGAACCACTTGGTCATTTCCTGAGCCTGGGCACCACCGCAGCAACTCCTGGCCACGCCGCGCGCCATGGCGAACAAGGTGTCCAGCGTCGCCTGGCCGTCAGCCGGACGGAATCGCTGCGGGATGACGCCGAACATCAGGGAATGGCTCAGCACCTGGTCGTACCAGGCGAAGTCGCCCACCGGCAGCAACTCGATGCCGGCGTCCAGTTGGGCCTGCCAATGGCGCGCCCGCAGCTGGCGACCGACCTGACGCAGGCCCTGCTCGTCCAGCTCGCCTTTCCAGTACGCCTCGAGGGCCTTCTTCAATTCGCGATCCGCACCGATGCGTGGAAAGCCAAGGTTATGCGCTACAGCCATTACTCACTCCGAAATGTCGTTCTGCATGAATGCGAGGATTGTCCGCGGGCCAACCCAATGAAACAAACTCACGCAATTTCATTTCAAATCAAGAAATATTCATGTTGAAGCATTTCGCGCGCTCAGGGCTCTAAACCAGAACTCAACCTGAAGGCGCCCTCATGAATTCCGAAACACCACCGCAGAACCTCGAACGTCTGCTCGAGCGTCTCGAGCAGGCCGGGGAGCCGGGTGAGCCGGTAAGCATCGAGTGCATGCTGCACGCGACCGATGAGCGCAGCTTCGGTGCCCTGCTGCTGGTACCAGGCCTGCTGGTGTTCTCGCCCCTGTCGGGAATTCCCGGTTTGCCCAGCGTATTCGCGGTGATGGTTTCGCTGATCGCAATTCAGCTGCTGATCGGCCGGAAGCACTTCTGGCTACCCAAATGGCTGCTCAAGCGCAGCGCCTCGCGCAGCAAGTACGACAAGGCCATAGCCTTCCTGCATCGCATTGCCGGCTTCGTCGACCGCCTGCTCAAGCGGCGGCTGACCTTCCTTACCAACGGCCTGGCGAATCGGCTGAATGCCGTGCTGTGCCTGGCAATAGCGGCCACCATGCCGCCGCTGGAGCTGATCCCGTTCGGCAACTCCACTGCCGGCGCCGCCTTGAGCGTGCTGGGGCTGGGTATGATGGCGCGCGACGGCGCGATGATCGTTGCCGCGCTGCTGTTCTTCTTTGGTCTGGCCTACATGGTTTCGCGGCTCTGGTTCTGAATGGCCCGGCCGATTGCGTAGCGGCCACTCGACAGCATCCAGATGCTGGGACACACTTGCGGCGGATGAGCGTTGCTCATCTTCTTATTCATTCAGGGAACATCAGGCTTGCTGCTCGAGGCTGTGCTGATCCCGCTTCGCAAGGTAGTTCGGCATGCTGGAAATTCGTCACCTGAAGACGCTTCATGCACTTCGGGAAACCGACAGTCTCGTCGAAGCCGCCGAGCGCCTGCACCTGACCCAGTCGGCGCTCTCCCACCAATTCAAGGAATTGGAAGAACGCCTTGGCCTGCAGCTGTTCGTGCGCAAGACCCGCCCGGTGCGCTTCACCAGCGCCGGGCTGCGCCTGCTACAACTGGCCGACCTGATGCTGCCGCAGTTGCGCAGCGCCGAGCGCGACCTTGCCCGCCTCGCCGGCGGCACCGCCGGACGCCTGCACATGGCCATCGAATGTCACAGCTGTTTCCAGTGGCTGATGCCGACCATCGACCAGTTCCGTGACGCCTGGCCCGAAGTGGAGCTGGACTTGGCGTCCGGATTTTCCTTCGCGCCGCTGCCAGCGCTGGCTCGCGGCGATCTCGACCTGGTGGTGACCTCCGACCCGCTGGAGCTGCCGGGCATCACCTATGTGCCGCTGTTCACCTACGAGGCGCTGCTGGCCGTGGCCAACCAGCACCCGCTGGCCGCGCGGCCCTACGTGCGCCCCGAGGATCTGGCCAGCGAGACGCTGATCACCTACCCGGTCGAACGGGATCGCCTGGACATCTTCACCCGCTTCCTCGAGCCGGCCGATATCGAACCCGCGCAGGTGCGTACCTCGGAACTCACCGTGATGATGATGCAGCTGGTCGCATCGGGGCGCGGCGTGTGCTGTCTGCCGAACTGGGCACTTCACGAGTACAGCTCGCGTGGCTACGTGACCGCCAAGCGGCTCGGCGACAAGGGCCTGTTCGCCACGCTTTACGCCGGCATTCGCGCGGACATGCTCGATTCGCCGTTCATGCGCGACTTCCTGCTGACGGCCAAGGACACCTCCTTCGCCACCCTCGAAGGTGTCAGCGCGGCGCCGAAAACCCGCTGAGCCGCCCTCCTCAACGTCGCCGCCCCAGGCACAGGCAGAGCCCGAGGACGCCGGCGGCGACGCCTCCGATCAGCAGCCAGCGCTTGCCGTCTTCCTCCGAACGCCAACCGCCGTCGATACGCCGCTGACCGAGGGCGGGATGGAACAGATTGCCCGATGAGGTCGGCACCCGCCTCGCCCGCCCGAGCGCAAACCCCGTTAGCAGCCCGTTGATCCGATCGAAACCCGGCGTGAGGAAATGCGCCAACCGCAACAGCGTCGCGGTAGCCCCCACCGAGGTGGTATGTCGCGGATGCCGCGCCAGGCTGACCATGGCGTTGGCCACATGGCGCGGATCGAGCAGCGGTGGCGGCGGCTGCAGCGAACGCCCGGCATAGTTGCCGCCGTCGCGGAAACCCGGCGTATCGACGACGCCCGGATAGACGTCGCAGATGTGAATGCCCGGCCACGCCGCGAGCTCGCCACGCAGCGCATGGGACAGACCGCGCAAGCCGAACTTGCTGGCCGAATAAGCAGCCGCGAATGGCTGCGGCACCCAGCTACCCACCGACAATGTATTGATCAAGACGCCGCGCTGTTGCTGCTTGAAGTACGGCAGCACCGCATGCGCGCCGCGCAGGTAGCCGAGCAGATCGGTCTGTACCACCTGCTCGTGGGCCTGCAGCGGCGTTTCGTCGAACGCGCCCACGGCGCCGATGCCGGCATTGTTGATCCAGACGTCGATCCGACCCTGGCCGAACGCCGCGGCGGCGCTCGCCAGCGCCTCGACCTCGTCGCTGTGGGTCACGTCGGTGGGCACGGTCAGCACATCGGAGCCCAACGCCCGGCACTCATCCGCCGTTTCCGTCAGGGCCTGCTCGTCGCGTGCGGCGAGCACCAGCCTAGCGCCCTGACGGGCGAACGCCTGGGCCGCGGCGCGGCCGATACCGCTGGAGGCACCGGTCAATACCACCAAGGCGCCGTCGAGATTTCCGTGGGTCATGCTCGTGCTCCGCAATCTGCTGTCGTCCCCTAGCTGACAGCAACGACGAGCCGAACATTCCCGCCAATGGTCGGTACGGTCTGTTCAGGCCTGGGCGACGGTGCCGGCGGCTTCATCCGCCCAGGGATCGTAGGTGCCGAAGCTCCACAGATGCCCTTCCGGGTCGTGACAGGTAAAGCCACGGCCGCCGTAATCCTCATCCTTGAGCTCGATGGCGATCTGCGCCCCGGCAGCCTTGGCCTGCGCATAGAGCGCGTCGGCGCTGTTGACGATCACATAGATGCCCTGGGTAGACGCTCCGCCGATCTCATCGGGTTGGCGCAGCTGCCGCCCGTATTCGGAATCGACCACCGGGGCGACCATCAGCATGCCATTGCCAAAGGCAAGCTGCGCATGGGTGATGCCGATCAGCTCGTCCTTGTACAGGCGTCGGCATTCGAAACCGAAGGCGCGACACAGCCAATCGATGGCGGCGGCCACGTCGCGATAGCGCAGACAGGGGATCAGGGTGGCCGATGTGTTCTTGCTCTGTGGTGACATAAGCAGCTCCCGTCATGGGCTGCCGTTTGGCAACCCTCACCTTGTTGAGAGCAACACAGAGCCGATCAATTCCCGTCAGAGTCGCTCGGCCAGGCCCAGGCGGATGCCCAGGGCAATCAGGATCGAACCCAGTGTGCGGTCGATCCACTGGCTCATGACTGGGTTGTTGCGCAGCGCCGTGGTGGCGCGCGCAGCCAGAAGCACCAGCGCGACTTCGACGATGATCGCCACCACGACCACCAGCACGCCGAGCACGAGCAACTGCAGCGGCACGGAACCGTGGTCCGGACGGACGAACTGTGGCAGGAACGCCATGAAGAAGATCGCCGCCTTCGGATTCAGCAGATCGACCAGTACGCCCTGCCGATACGCCTTCCAGGCAGATGCGCGCGGCGCGGCATTGAACGCCAACGCGGTTCCGCCGCCCGCCGAACGCAGCGCCTGAAAACCGAGATAGAGCAGATAGGCGGCACCGACGTACTTCACCACGGTGAAAGCGAGCGCCGAGGTGGCGAGGATCGCCGAGATGCCCAGCGCTGCGAATGCCACATGCACCAGCGCCCCGCTGCACACGCCGCACGCCGACACGACGCCGATGCGACGACCGCCACTCAGGGTTCGCGACAGCACATAGAGCAGGTCTGGCCCTGGCGACAGATTCAACGCCAGCGCCGCAGAAAAAAACACTAGCCAGAAGACAGGATCACCCATCGCAAACCTCCGTTCGACCTGCGCCGGGATGTCGAGCTGCGCACCGGATGACTGTAAGAGCTGTGCGCCATTCCCGCCAGCGCATCGATCAGGACGCAGCTCGTCGGTAAACCGACACATTTTTAAATGTCTGACTTTTTTTTGTCGCAAACCTGAACTACTTTGAGAAGCGCGCCGCAAATAAGGCGCTATCAGGGATCTCCTTCAACATTCAGCAAAGGACATGCGAATGAAAGACGATGCCGTGCCGGCCATTCAGGCCGCTCGCTCCTGCGTACTGCTTCTTTCCACCAGCGATCTGCTCGACGGTGCGCTGCGCCAGCACCTTCAGGATTGCCCCGGCTGCACCCTCCGCCATGTACGTGCGCCCGTGAACGATTCGTCCGATATCTCGCTGATGCTGCTCGATGTGGCCAGCTACAACCGCGACGAATGCCTACGGCTGCTGCGCCAGTTCGGCGACGTGCCGGTTGCGCTGATCAATGCCCAGGCCGACCAGGCCCGCCAGCTGATCGAAACCCACCCCTGGATTCGCGGCGTTTTCTATCGGGCGACGCCACGGAGCATCTTCGTGCGCGGCATCGAAACGATGCTGGCCGGCGGTGACTGGCTGCCCAGAGAGCTGATGGAAAAGCTGCTGTATCGCTACCGGCAGCTCAGCAGTACCAGCCAGGCCATCGACGAACTGACCCTGCGCGAAAAGCAGATTCTCGCGCTGGCCGGCCAGGGACTTTCCAACGCCGCGATCGGTGAAAGGCTGCACCTGAGCATCCACACCATCAAGAGCCACGTGCACAACGCCCTGCGCAAGCTTGGCGCCAGCAACCGCGCACAGGGCGCCTCGCTGGTACTGGCACATGTCGGCGAGGCGGCGTCGTGAAACGCGCCGGCGCATGGCTCCTTCTGGTGCTGGCGATGGCGGCTCGCGCCGACGAGGCCGAGCTGCAGGGATTCATCACCGACAACACGATCTCCCGATCCGGTCACGAGTTCTACGTGCGGTTCTGCGAGCGACTGAACGACATCAGCCAGCTCGATTTCAACCTCGCGGTGAAGGAGCGCCCCTCGGCACGCTGGGGGGTTCTGGTATGGGTCGAGCACGAGAACCAGACGCTGTATCGCCGGTTCCTGCAACCCAATGTCGCCGACATGAAGGAGACCGCCTACGAGGCAGCCGACTTCGTGGTGCAGGAGATCAATCGGCGAAAGATCGAAGCGCTGTTCGAAGACAACATAGACATGGCCAAGGACGAGTTATGAAACAGCACACCTACACATCGCTCGGCACGCTGTTCGGCAGCCTGCTGCTCAGCGCCGCCGCCAACGCCACGGAGCTGGTTTACACACCGATCAACCCATCCTTCGGCGGAAGCCCGCTCAACGGCGCCTGGCTGCTCGGCAATGCCCAGGCCCAGAACAGCAAGAAGGACCCGGATGCCCTCGACCGCTCCTCCCTGCTGGAGAACCAGTCCGCCCTGGATCGCTTCACCAGTCAGCTGGAGTCGCGCCTGCTGGGCGATCTGCTCAGCGGCGTAAGCGACGGCAAGACCGGCACCGTCACTACCGACGACTTCATCGTGCGCGTCTACAACGGTGATGCCGGCATGCTGATCGTCGAGATTACCGACCGACTCACCGGAGAAATGTCCGAAATCATCGTCGGACAGAACTGACCCCAAGGAGAAACAAAGGCCATGAGAAGCCTATTCGTAGCCATAGGGATGATGGCTGTACTGCAGGGTTGCGCCGTACGCGAGCCCATGTCTGCCGATCAGCAACCCCCAACCCTTACCCCTCGTACCTCCACCTATCAGGATCTGCTGGCGCTACCGCGGCCGAAAGGTCCACTGGTCGCAGCGGTGTACGGCTTCCGCGATCAGACTGGCCAGTACAAGCCAACGCCGGCCAGCTCGTTCTCCACCGCGGTGACCCAGGGTGCCGCCAGCATGCTGGTCGACGCCATGCAGGCCAGCGGCTGGTTCGTGGTGCTCGAACGCGAGGGCCTGCAGAACGTACTGACCGAGCGCAAGATCATCCGGGCCTCCCAGGCCAAGCCGGACGTGGCGCCGAACATCCAGTCGGAACTGCCCTCGCTGCTGGCCGCCAACATCATCATGGAGGGCGCGATCGTCGCCTATGAAACCAACGTGCGCAGCGGTGGCCAGGGCGCCCGCTACCTGGGTATCGGCCTGTCGCAGGAGTACCGCGTCGATCAGGTCACGGTGAACCTGCGTGCCATCGACGTGCGCAGTGGCCGCGTGCTGTCGAACGTGATGACCACCAAGACGATCTTCTCCGTGGGTCGCAGCGCCAACGTCTACAAGTTCATCGAGTTCAAGGAGCTGCTGGAAGCCGAGGCGGGTTACACCACCAACGAGCCGGCGCAGCTGTGCGTGCTGTCGGCCATCGAGGCGGCTGTCGCTCACCTGATTGCCCAGGGTGTCGATCGACGCCTCTGGCAGACCGCCGAAGGCAGCGGCAGCGAGCATCCGGAACTGAGCAAATACCTGAGCAAACTGGACTGAGGCAGACCTGCGGCGCAACGCCAACGGAACCTCCATCCGCCATCAAGACGAGGACGATCCCCCCGCGACACGCCACATGGCGTTCGTCCGGGTGGCTCGTCCTCGTGCGTTTGAGAGCAAGGCAGACTGCAACCTGCAACTGAACGTCGTTCGCCACCCGTTATGCACCGAATCGCTGCATTTTCAATCATTGGATGGATGGGCAACGCCTCGATTCAGGGCAAATATGTTTCCCATCGGAGCCTAACCAGGACTGGATGCCATGACACGCTCGCAACGGATTGCGCATGACCTGCTGCTGCCTGCCCTTCTGCTGTTGCTGACCGCAAACAGCTTCGCCGACACCCCTAATCCCGTCGACCTCGCCCCCAGCGAGCTCTATCGCGTGAACACCGATCTTGGCCCCAGCCCGGCTGCTATCAGCGCATCAGGTGCGCTGGCGGTCGTCCAGCAGACCGGCCAGGGCATGACCGGCCACATCGGACAAACGGGCGCCGAGCTGGAGGCTTACATCATCCAGAGCGGCTACGCCAACAGCGCCAGCATCGAGCAGATCGGGCTCGGCAGCGCCGCGCTGATCAGCCAGGACGGCTTCGGCAACGACGCGCGCATCGACCAGTACGGCTCGGACAACCGGGCCAGCATCGCACAGCAAGGCACGAGCAATCGCGCCCTCATCGAGCAGACCGGCAGCGGGCACAGCAGCAACGTGAGCCAGAGCGGCCGGAATCTGACGGTAGTGGTTCGCCAGTACCGCTAATCCCAAGGAAAAACCGCTGTACTTAAAACATCCATGGAGAGACAAAATGTTTAAGTTCAAACCCCTTGTTGCAGCCATTCTGACGGTCGCCACTGCCCAGGCCTTCGCCGCCGAGAACACTTCGGAGCAGAACCAGCTCGGCATCAACAACAATGCGGAAGTGCTGCAAAGCGGCGGAGCGGGCAATCTGGCCACGCAGAACCAGAGCGGCTTTGCCAACGATGCGCTGGCCGAGCAGAGCAGCGCGTACGACAGCACCATCAAGCAGACCCAGGCTGGCAACTACAACAATGCCGAAGCGCAGCAGAACGGCACGCTGATGAGCAGTGCGACGCAGGATCAGCGCGGCTGGGGCAATGATGCGCTGGTCGAGCAGACCGGCACCTACAAGACTGGCGCCACGCAGAATCAGAACGGCATCGGCAACTCCGCCGAAACCTTCCAGTCCGGCACCTACATGGTAAACGCCACCACCAACCAGGACGGCAAGCACAACTACGCCCTGATCACCCAGACCGCCAGCACTGGCAGCCAGGCCGTGGTGGACCAGAACGGCGACCTGAACAACGCCAGCGTCACCCAGTTCCTCAGTAACCACGACCGCGCGAGCATCGACCAGAACGGCGTCGATAACGACGCTCATGTCACTCAGATCTTCAGCAGCGGTTCCATCGCCGAAGTCGAGCAGTTCGGCTGGCGCAACGACGCGATGGTTTCGCAGACTGGCCTGCAGCACGAGGCCTATGTCATGTCCAATGGCAGCTACAACAAGGTCGACGTGGATCAGAGCGGTAACGCGCAGAACGCCTTCGTCACGCAGCATGGCGTCGGCAACGACTCCAACATCGTGCAGACCAATGGCTGGCTGGGCGGCAACAACACCGCCACCACCGAGCAGAGCGGCATCGGCAACGAGGCCGACATCTACCAGGACGGCCGCAACCAGACCGCCAAGACCATCCAGGAAGGTGGCTACAACGTCGCCTCCGTGGAACAGCAGGGCAGCGGCAACGACCTGCACTTCCACCAGGACGGCACCGGCAATGAGCTCAACGCCATGCAAAATGGCCGTGACAACGAGATCGTCGGCGTCAGCTACGGCTGGGGCAACAGCGCCGATATCGAGCAGAACGGTCGCGACAACCTGGCCACCGTACGCCAGGAAGGCACGCTCAACGACGTGATGCTGAGCCAGAGCGGCGCCGATCACCTGATCAAGGTGACCCAGCACGGCTTCGGCAACGATGCCATCGCCAGCCAGGCCGGCTACGGCAACGCCGCCTACATCAATCAGAACGGCTGGAACAACACCGCGGTCGTTACCCAGCACTGAGCCCGTCCCCGCTACACGACTGCCGGCCCTGTGTCGGCAGTCGTGCATCTACTCCCCCGCAACATCGCCGCTCGGCGCACCGTTTCGGTGGCATGGCTGGTCAGCGGCCAGCCACTTCGCCCCAAACTGAAGCAAGCTGACGCATCGGTCAGATCACAATCACCCATGCTGAGCTCGGCAGCCCGCTTCCGGCGGATCGAAAAGCCCCTGAGCTCTAAATTAATCACTTTAAAATCAGTAAGTTAACCCAACACTACAAGCATCTTTCCGGATTGGCGCGACGCTTGCTAAAGGACCAAAGCCTGACCGCTTGGACAACTTACAAGCTCACTCAAATGCCAATACGGAGACACACTCAATGAAGCGCAGCCTGACTACCGCAGCCCTCGCGGCCGGGTTCATCCTCAGCAGCCAAGCCATGGCGGGCCCCATGCTCTGGCAGAACAACAGCCTCACCTACCTGTACGGCAAGGACTTCAAAGTAGATGCCGGCGAGATTCAGCAGACCATCACCTTCGAACATGCCAGCGGCTGGACCTGGGGGGACATGTTCCTGTTCGTCGACAACAAGTGGTACAACGGGCTTTCAGGCAGCGATGGCCACACCTACTACGGTGAGTTCAGCCCGCGCCTGTCGCTGGGCAAGATCAGCGGCGCCGACCTGTCCTTCGGCCCGGTCAAGGATGTGCTGATCTCCGCGACCTACGAGCGCGGTGAAAGCCAGGACGACGGTACGCCCAACCAGAATTACCTGCTCGGCCCGGCGGTAGACCTGGCCATCCCCGGCTTCGATCGCTTCGCGCTGAACACCTACTACCGCAAGCCCGACGGCACCACCGGCAAGCCGAGCGGCCAGTGGCAGATCACGCCGACCTGGGCCATGACCTTCCCGGTGGGCAAGTCGGACATTCTCTTCGACGGCTATATCGACTGGGTCGTCAACGACAAGAAGAACGGCAACACCGAGCTGAAGAAGAACTTCCACTTCAACCCGCAGATCAAGTACGACCTCGGCAAAGCGCTGGACTACACCCCAGGCAAACTCTATGTCGGTATCGAATACGACTACTGGTCGAACAAGTACGGCATCGAAGACGGCGGTTTCGTCAGCAAGAACTTCGTGGGTCCGACCGATCAGAACACCTTCAGCGCCATCGTCAAAGCGCATTTCTGATGCACTCGCCGCCCGAACGCCGGGCGGCGCCTTGTCGTTTCAGTCCGCTGTTCATTCAGACAAGCGCAACGGCTGATAGCGCAACGAAACTCGTGCAGAATCAGCCCAGTCAGCTCACCCCGGTGGGCCTGGACCGCAGGGTGGGCTTCAGCCCACCTAACCGGTATCGGCCGCCAGCTGGGCTGACGCTCAAACCGGCCCGACTGCCCCGCGCGCTCACGGATAGGGAACATGAACAAGAACAACTCACCGCAGCCCCTCTACAACGCCCAAGGCAAACCTGCCGGCCGCATTCGCCAGAAGAACGAGGAAACCATCCTCGCCGCGGCTGCCGAGGAGTTCGCCCGCTACGGCTTCAAGGGCACCAGCATGAACGCCATCGCCAGCCGCGCCGGGCTGCCCAAGGCCAACGTGCACTACTATTTCAACAGCAAGCTGGGGCTGTACGTGGAAGTCATGCGGCACATCCTCGAGCTCTGGGATACGGCCTTCGACGACCTCACCGTCGACGATGACCCGGCCACCGCCCTGGCCGAGTACATCCGCATCAAGATGGAATTCTCGAGGCGCCATCCCGAGGCCTCGAAGATCTTCGCCATGGAAGTCATCAGCGGCTGCGAATGCCTGTCCGAGCACTTCAACCAGGACTATCGCAACTGGTTCCGCGGCCGCGCCGCGGTATTCGACGCCTGGATCGCCGCCGGCAAGATGGACCCGGTCGACCCCATGCATCTGATCTTTCTGATCTGGGCCGGCACCCAGCACTACGCCGACTTCTCCGACCAGATCCGCCGCATCAATGGCAAGCGCATGACCCGCGTGGACTTCGCCCATGCCAGCGACAACCTGATCGCCATCATCCTCAAGGGCTGCGGGCTCAAGCCACCGGCAGCGGAGCGCTGAACGCTTGGCCCGAAAGCTGCGCATCCACTCGCCGGCCATCCACTACTTCGATATGGTGCGGCGCTGCCAGTCGATTCGTGAGGCGTCGCGCCGGCTCAACGTCGCATCGTCGGCCGTGAACCGGCAGATTCTCAAGCTCGAAGACGAGATCGGCGCGCCCCTTTTCGAGCGCCTGCCGGGCGGGCTTCGGCTGACCGCCGCCGGCGAGATCTTCGCGCGCCATGTCATCGTCGTGCTGCAGGACGCCGAACGTGTGCGCTCCGAACTGGACGCACTGCAGGGTCTGCGCACCGGTCACGTGGAAATCGCCACGGTATCCGGCGTTACCACCGATCTGCTCCCCGGCGTGCTGGAGCAGCTGCGTGAGCGCTATCCGCGTGTCACGGTCGGCGTGACCAGCCTCGGCTCGCAGGCCATTCCCGAAGCGGTGACCAGCGGCCAGGCGGATATCGGCCTGGCCTTCGCCCTGCCGCGTACCGCCGACCTGCAGCAGCTGGGCGTCGGACATTTCCGCCTGGGCGCCATCGTCGCGCCGGGGCATCCACTGGCCGATCGCCGGGACGTCAGCTTCGCCACCTGCGCCGAGTTTCCGCTGATCCTGGCCAAGAGCGACCTTTCCATCCATCACCTGCTGGCACCGCTGCTGGCGCGCACCCGCCCGCGGCACAAGGCGCCGCTGGAAACCAGTTCGGTGGAGCTGGCTCTGCAAATGGCCAAGCGCGGCGCCGGGGTCGCCTTCCAGACACGCATCGGCATCGAGGCCGAGCTGGCCAGCGGCACGCTGGTGCACGTTCCGCTGAACGACGGCGGCTCGGTGTTCAGCGACCTCGGCGTCTACGTGCGCAGTTCGCGCTACCTGCCAGTCGCGGTGGATGCCTTCGTCCGCGCCCTGAGCGAGGAAATCGCCATCCGCGAAGCCGGGCAGGACAGCCCATCGTCCAGCACGACGCCGCAGCGGCGCTGAACGTTCCGCCGTGGATATCGCTCTATTGAGCGAACCCAATGCTCAGGAGCGTTATTGATGGCTTCCCGTTTGCTCACCGTACCGACTGCCCTGCTTCTCTCGCTTGCGTCCTATTCCTGTCTTGCCGCCGACGGCACCCCGCTCGGCTGGGTAGAGCGTGGCAAGGTGCTTCCCGAGGAAGTCACGGTGAAGTTCAAGCTCGACACCGGCGCGCTGACTTCGTCGATGCATGCCGAAGACATCGAGTATTTCCAGCGGGACGGTGAAGAATGGGTCCGCTTCGATCTGGACCTCGAGGACATCGAACGGGACAAGCTCGTCAAATCGCGCATCGAGCGCAAGCTGCATCGCGAACTGACGGTCCGCGGTGCCGGCGGCAAGGAAGATCGGCCTGTCGTAATGATGAAAGTGTGCGTCGGCGATCGCCTGCTTGAGGAACAGTTCTCCCTGAGAGATCGCGACGAGATGAACTATCCGGTGCTGCTCGGCCGGCGCACCTTGGAAAAACTCGGGCCGGTGGACTCGGCACGCACCTTCACCATCGAGCCCAACTGCGCCGAACTCGCCGAGCGCTGAATGGGCCTGAGCGCTAGCCCTGCGCCACGAACAGCAGCGCCTTGAGCCCGCTCTCGGGACTGATATCCGGAAACTCCGGCGGGTTTTCCAGGCGTTCGGAAAAACGCAGCTGCGGCGCCTCGGCGGCCATGCCCTGGATCAGGAAGTCGGTGCCGGTATCCGGATCGTTGACGCAGGCCAGCACCTGGCCGCCCGGATTCAGTAGCTCCGGAAGGCGACGCAGGATCTTCTGGTAATCACGGGTCAGCGCGAAGCTGCCCTTCTGGAAGGACGGCGGGTCGATGATGATCAGGTCGTAGGGCCCGAGCTTGCGTACCTTGCCCCAGGACTTGAACAGCTCGTGGCCGAGAAAGCTGACCCGGCCAAGATCATGGCCGTTCAGGCGATGGTTCTCGCGCCCGCGGGTCAGCGCGGCGCTGGCCATGTCCAGGTTGACCACATGCTCGGCGCCGCCGGCGAGCGCCGCGACCGAGAAGCCGCAGGTGTAAGCGAACAGGTTGAGCACGCGCTTGCCACGTGCGTGCTCTTGCACCCAGCGGCGGCCATAGCGCATGTCGAGGAACAGGCCGTTGTTCTGCTTGCGACCCAGATCCAGCTTGTAGCGCAGGTCGTTCTCGCTGATGGTCCATTCGGCCGGCAGCTCGCCGAGCAATGCTTCGGTCGGCGCCTCCGGCAGATAGCGATGCTGTAACAGAAGGTGCTGTACCTGGCGCTGCCGCCAGATCGGGGATTCAGCCAGCGCCAGCAGCATCCGCTTCAATGCTCCCAGTTCCGCCGCGCCGGGGTCCCGGAACAGCGCCACCAGCAGCACACTCTGCAACCAGTCGACGGTCACTTGCTCCAGCCCCGGATAGCAACGGCCGCGTCCGTGAAACAGCCGGCGCGTCTCATCGGGTGCGGCAGCCAGGGCGGCGAGCAGGTGTCGTTCGAGGACAGTGAGGGGGGCGTTGGGCATGGCTCGGGCATCATCTTGGCAGCGGGCCGCGCATTCTAAACGGCGTTGCCGCTTTGGCGCCTGTTCCCGTGGCGCTCGCGTCGCCGGCAGCACGGCTCGTCAGGCGGTGGAAACTATGCGCAACAGCCAACTGCCCAACCTAGCGTCAGCGAACGCAGGTATCGCACTCTTCTGCCGAGCCCTATCGGTCCAAGTGAAGGACATTCGATGAAGCATCCAGCACTCATCCACCACGGCGCGCGCGAAGGCGTGACCGGCTCGTGCCATCAGTTGTGGATGGACCAAAACAGCAGCGTGCTGATCGACTGCGGTCAATTTCAGGGCGACGACGAAGCGGGGCACGAGGACGAGCTGGCACTGGACTTCTCCATCGAAGGCGTCAAGGCGCTGATCGTGACCCACGTGCACATCGACCATGTCGGGCGTATCCCGAATCTGCTGGCAGCCGGCTTCGACGGGCCGATCCTGTGCAGCGAACCGTCCTCCCGGCTGCTGCCGATCGTGCTGGAGGATGCCTTCCGGCTGTCCATCAGCCGTGATCAGGAGCAGCTGGAGCGCTACCTCAAGGTCGTCGAGCAGCGCATCATCGCCCTGCCCTACGACCACTGGTTCACCCTCAACGAAACCGACGGCAGCGAGTGCAAGATGCGCCTGCAGCCGGCCGGGCATGTGCTGGGCTCAGCCTACGTCGAGCTGGAGCTGAGCGAGGGCACCGACGTCGAGCGCGTGGTGTTCAGCGGCGACCTGGGCGCGCCCCATTCACCGCTGCTGCCGGACCTGGTTCCACCCGAGCGCGCCGACCTGCTGATCCTGGAAAGCACCTATGGCGACCGCCGCCACGAAGACCGTGCGCACCGCCGCGAGCGCCTACAAGCCGTCATCGAACGCGCTCTGAGCGACCAGGGCACGGTAATCATTCCCTCATTCAGCATCGGCCGAACGCAGGAGCTGCTGTTCGAGCTGGAGGAAATCCTCCACGAAAACAGCGAGTCGGCCGAGCCCGGCGAAACGCCCGCCGAAGCGTCGAAGCCCAGAGACGACGCCCCCGATATCGACTGGCCGCAGCTTCCGATCATCCTCGACTCGCCGCTCGCCAGTCGCTTCACCGCCACCTACAAGGAGCTGCAAGGCTACTGGGACGACGACGCTCGCAATCGGCTGGAGGAAGGCCGCAAGCCGCTGTCGTTCAAGCAGCTCATCACCATCGACAGCCACGATGAACACATGCGCATCGTCGAACACCTCGCACAGACCGCACGCCCGGCCATCGTCATCGCCGGCAACGGCATGTGCTCGGGCGGACGCATCGTCAATTACCTCAAGGCCATGCTGGGCGACCCGCGACACAACGTGGTGTTCGTCGGCTACCAAGGCAAGGGCACGCCGGGACGGGACATCCAGACCTACGGGCCGAAGGGCGGCTTCGTCGATCTGGACGCCGAGCGCGTCGACATCCGCGCCGGCATCGACAGCGTTGGTGGCTATTCCGCCCACGCCGACCAGGCAGACCTGGTGGGTTTCGTCACGCGCATGCAGGAATGGCCGAAGGAGATTCGCCTGATCCACGGCGAAGAACAGGCCAAACAGCGTCTGGCCGAGGTGCTCCGCGCGCGCTACGAGAAGGCCGGCCGGCAAGGCCGGGTGGTCATCCCATGACGTGCACGGCTGCCATGCTCGCAGCTGATCTCGGGACATAACAGCCGGCCACCGCGGCATGACCGCCCGGAGCCGGTGCTACAGTGCATTTTCACGTCAAAACCAAAGCGAGGTGCCCATGCTCAACCATGTAATGGTCGGTTCGAATGATATTGAACGGTCGAAGCGCTTCTACGATGCCGTGCTTGGCGTGCTCGGCGCAGGCGAGCCGCTGCGCAATACCGCGCCATCCGGGCACACCCGCCTGTTCTACCGGCACGACGGCAGCCTGTTCGGTGTCACCGAGCCCATCAACGGTGAAGAAGCGACTGTAGCCAACGGCGGCACGATCGGCTTCAAGTGCAGCTCGGCGGAGCAGGTCAAGGCGTTTCACGACGTCGCCGTGGCCCACGGCGGCACCAGCTGCGAGGAGCCACCTGGACTGCGCGAAACCAGCCTCGGCGCGATGCACCTGAGCTATGTGCGCGACCCCGACGGCAACAAGCTGTGCGGCATCTACCGCGCGCAATGACCTCGGCGATAACGCCGCACAAACGGTGTGCGGCGTAGAAGCCCGAACGTCGATGCGCCGCCGGACGCTGCGGCGCATCGAGCTCCACGATAGGCCCATGCCGCCCGCTCGCCTCCGCGGCCTGCAGGCGCCTGCCGCCGCACGGCAGCGGCGTCAGATCTCCAGGCAGATCTTGCCGAAGTGTTGGTTGCTTTCCTGGTAACGGAACGCCTCGACGATCTCGTCCAGCGCGAACCGCTTGTCGATCACCGGACGAATACCGTTGGCATCGATGGCACGGATCATCTCCTGCTGCTGCGCGCGGCTGCCCACCAGCACGCCCTGCAAGCGCAACTGACGCACCAGCGCCGGTACCAGCGGCAGCTCGCCGGCAACCCCGGTGAGAATGCCGATCACCGAGACATGCCCACCGATGCGCGCCGCCACCATCGACTGCTCCAGCGTCGCCGGCCCACCGACTTCGATCACGTGGTCGACGCCGCGACCATCGGTGAGCTGACGCACCGTCTCGCCCCAGGCGGGGGTCGTTCGGTAGTTGATCAGGTGATCGGCCCCCATCTCGCGCAGGCGCTCGAGCTTGGCATCGCTGGACGAGGTGGCGATGACCGTGGCGCCGGCCATCTTGGCGAACTGCAGGGCGAAGATCGACACGCCGCCGGTACCCTGGACCAGCACGCTGTCGCCGGGCTTGAGCTTGCCGTCGGCCATCAGCGCACGCCAGGCGGTGAGGCCGGCGGTGGTCAGGGTCGACGCCTCGGCATGGCTGTAGCCCTTGGGCGCATGGGTGAACGAAGTGGCGCGGGCGGTGACCATTTCGCGGGCATAGCCATCGACACCGTCGCCCGGCACCGTGGCGAAGCCTTCCACCAGCGGCTCGCCGGCCAGCCAGTCGGGGAAGAAGGTGCTGACCACTGCGTCGCCAACGGCGAATTCAGTCACGCCGGAACCCACCGCCACGACCTCACCGGCGCCATCGGCCATGGGAATGCGCGGCTCGCTAGGGCCCCACATGCCGCTGACCACCGCGAAATCGTGGTAGTTCAGCGAGTTGGCACGCAGGCGCACGGTGATCTCGCCGGCCTCGGGCCGGGCGGCCTCGCCGGTGCCGACGATGACCCGGTCATAGCCGCCCCCGGGCTGCACGAATATGGCTTTGTGGCTCATTGGAATTCTCCTCTGCTAACGGGATGACCTGAAGGGAACGGCCGGCAGCGGCATCCGTTCGCTCCGCGAAGCCTGCTGAGTCGCCGCACGCGCGCCCGCTCGAATGCGCGACAGCATAGCCAATCCGCCATCGACATGGCGGCCGCGAACTTACCTCGATCGACATCGTCGAAAGCGCGTTCGCCAATAGTCCACGGCTCGCCTGCCGGCGGCCGCACGCAACTGCCCAGTGCATCCGGAACAACCCTCATGCCCCATCGCCCTCATCGACCAACGACCCTGCACACCACTACCGCTGCCGCCCTTCTGCTCGCCCTGGCCACGCCCGGCCTGGCAGCGGAAACAGAGGCGCAGCTGGCCGCACGCGACGCCGAGAACAAGCGCCTGACCGCCGAACTCATGGCCAAGCCCAACGAGCTGACCCAGCCGCTGCAGAGCAAGTACAACCACATCATCACCTACGGTCAGTCGCTCGCCTCCGCGGCCGAAGGCTGGCCGGCGCTCTCGGTGGCACCGCGCTACGACAACCTCATGCTCGGCCAGTCGCCACGCTCGGCGGCGTTCAGCGGCGCGGCGTTCAAGCCGGTGGGCGAAGCGGCCTTCACGCCGTTGCGCGCCGTGGTGCAGCAGAAGAGCAACGCGGCCGTGGTGCTCGATGCGGAGAAGGTCAGCAAGCTCGCGCCGCAGGCGCAGGAAGAAGGCGAATCGGTGGAAGTCGGCGCGCTGAACATGGCACGTCGACTCTACCTGCATCACCTCGGCCGCGACACCGATCCGGATCACCTGTTCGTCGCCAGCAATGCCTCGACCTCGGGTCGCTCCATTGGCCAGCTCTCGAAAAGCGGCGGCACCAACGAATACCTGCGCGTGACCCAGGCCGTCGATCAGGCCAAGGCGCTGGCCGACGCGCAACAGGCCAGCTACAGCATCAGCGCGTTCTTCTGGCTGCAGGGCGAGTACGACTATTCCCATACCAATGGCGGCAAGAACGACAAGGACTACTACAAGACCAAGCTGCGCCAGCTGCGCGACGACCTCTATGCCGACACAGCCAAGGCCATCGCCGGCCAGGAAAAGATGCCAGCCTTCTTCAGCTACCAGACCGACGCCAAATCCTCGGTCAAGGACGGTTCGCTCGCGGTGGGCATGGCGCAATGGGAACTGGCTCAGGAGGAGCCCGGCTGGTACCTGGTCGGACCGGTCTACCCCTACACCGACAAGGGCGTGCACCTCTCGGCGAACGGCTATCGCTGGTTCGGCCAGATGCTCGGCAAGGTCTACCACCGCGTTGTCATCGAGCGTAAGGGTTGGACCCCGCTCGCGCCGCGTCAGGCCACGCTGGACGGCCGCGGCGTGCTGATCGATTACCACGTGCCGCACCCGCCGCTGGCGTTCGACCAGCCGTACCTCGGCCATCAGGCCCGCGATGTGAAGAACAAGGGGTTCGTGCTGCGTGACGACAGGGGCGAAGTGCCCATCGAAGCCGTCGAGATCGTCGCCGATACCATCGTGCGCCTGCGCGCCGGTCGCGATCTCAGCGGTCAGCCACGCATCAGCTATGCGGGCCATGAGGTCGGCGGCGCCGGCCAGCTGCGCGACAGCGACCCGATGCGCGCCGACGCCACCTACGAATACCTGCCCGACCTGATGCCTGCCGAAGCCAACATCAAGGCCCTGGTGCACCAGCCCTACCCGCTGCACAACTGGAGCATCGCCTTCGATATCGAGGTCGCGGGCCAACCGGGCACCGAGCGCGAGGAAGGCTGACGCACGTCAGATCGGCGCCTCGATCCCCAGCAGGCGCATGCGCCGATACATCGTCGGCCGCGATACGCCGAGTTCGCGCGCCGCGGCACTGATGTTCCAGCGATGGCGGCGCAGCGTCTCGCGCAGGGCCGCGGCCGACTCGGGTTCCGGCTCCGCCTCGGCTTGCCGACCGCGGGCAAGAATGCGCGGCAGGCATTCATCCGGCAGATCCTGCACGGTGATCTCGTCCCCCTCGCACGTTGCCAGCGCGTACTGCAGCACGTTGCGCAGCTCGCGAATGTTGCCCGGCCAGGGATAGGCCAGCAGCGCGCTTATCGCATCACCACGCAGGTGCGGGTGGCCCGGTCGTCCCTCGGCCAACTCGACAAAAACGCGGTCGATCAGGAAAGCCTTGTCCGCCCGCTCACGTAACGGCGGCAACTTCAGCGACGCGCCATTGAGGCGGTAGAACAGGTCCTCGCGAAACGCCCCGCTCTCCACCATCTGCCGCAGGTCGCGGTGGCTGGCCGCAATCACGCGGATATCCACCTTCACCGGCCGCTCGGCGCCCAGTGGCGTCACTTCCTGCTCGGCCAGCACGCGCAGCAGGCGGGTCTGCAGGTGCAGCGGCATGTCACCGATCTCGTCGAGGAACAAGGTGCCGCCGTCGGCCTGCTGGATCAGGCCGCGCATGCCCTTGCTGCGCGCGCCAGTGAAGGTACCTGGGGCGTAGCCGAACAGCTCGCTCTCGATCAGCGATTCGGGCATCGCGCCGCAGTTGATCGCCACGAACGGCTTGCTGCGTCGGCTCCCGCTTTCATGCAGCGCCTTGGCCAGGCGTTCCTTGCCGGTACCGGTCTCGCCATTGAGCAAAACGTTCAGCGGCTCGCTGCACAGCCGGTGCGCGCGGGCGAGCATCTTGCGCATGGCCGGGTCATCGTCGGCCAGCGCATCCAGTGGCGAATGCCCAGCCGGCGAGCTGCGCTCCGCCGCTACCGGCACACTACGGCGCGGCTCCATCAGCGCCGCGAAAAACAGCTGATGACGATGGGTGCGAAACGCGCGGACCTGATCGTGGCTGGCGTAGGGAATGCTCAGCACGTCCGCCAGTTCGCAGTCGAACAGCTGATCGACATGCACCTGGTTCGAGGTACCGAACGGGCCGGACAGTGCCAGCCCATGTTCGGCCAGCAGTCCGCGCGCAGCCGTGTTGCCAGCCAGCAGCTCGCCCTGATCGCCCAGCGCCAGCAGGTAGCGACGGTTGATCAGCACGAACTCCCGCGAGCCGTCGAAACAGAGGATCGGCCGGTCGCGATACAGGCGCAGGAAGTAGGCGTCCTCGATCATCCGTGCGTACTGCTTGACCAGCTGCAGGGCGAAGGTCTGCGAATCCTTGGACGGCGGCGAATGCAGCGCCGAGATGTCCAGCACCGCCAGCAGTTGCCCCTGGGGGTTGAACATCGGCACCGCCGTGCAGGTGAGGTTGGTATGCCAGACGCTGAAGTGATCATGCTGGTGGCAGGTCAGCGCCTGCTGCTCCTTGATGCAGGTGCCGACCGCGCAGGTGCCGGCGTGGTCCTCGCCCCAGTCCGAGCCCAGATACAGACCGGTCTTGCGATGCGCCTTCTCGTCCGCCGGATCGCCGAGAAACTGCACGGCGATGCCGCGGTTGTCGGTTAGCAGAATCACGTAGCCCAGCTCGGCTACCTGCCGGTAGAGCTGCTCCACGCCCGCACGGGCCACGTTGATCAGCTCGTCTGCCTGGTCCTGGTGCTCGCGCAGCACCTGCCGCGGCACGAAGCGCGCCTCGGACGGGCGCGTCGGATCCAGACCGTAGTCGTGCACGCAGCGGCGCCAGGAGCGGGCGATGATCGGGTCGCGGTCACCAGGAAGATGCGGCGCATTAGCCAGGGTCAGCACCGCGTCGATATGGCTCACGGGCCCGGAGAACAGGTTCATGCATCCTCCTCGAAGCGCTCGCAGCGGATGGCAACGGGCACCTCAGCGAAACGCTTTATTGTTATGAAGTGTAAGGAAGGATAACCCATTGAACCGCCACGACCAGCCTGAACTTTGGGAGCATGCCTGGTTGAGCGATTTAATATTAGCCGCACGTTGTAAAGCGCTTTACAACGCTTTACAGGTGTAAAGCGCAACTTGCGTTACACCAGTGTTACGAGCATCCACCTAAAACAAGATAACTCCTTTAATTTCAGACATATATCTAAATAAACCACTATTCATAAAAGTTGGCATGACCCCTGCTGATCTCCCTGTGCGGAACAAACTCTTCGCATAACAAGATCGCCAACCGCCTGCTCCCCTCAGTGCTGTTGGTAATAATCAGGAGCTACTGTCATGCACGATTCAGCTCGTCCGCACGGCACGCTAAACCGTCGACGTTTTATTTCCCTGTCCAGCCAGTCGCTGCTGGCGTTGAGCCTGAGCCAGTTGATCCCGGTGAACCTGCTCGCCGAGGAGCGGCAGGCGGAACTGCCTGATGGCCTGCTGCGCATGGGCCGCGACATCTTCCCCCACGATTTCATCAGCGATCGCCACTACGTACAGCCCCTGCTCGACCTGGCGGAACAGGAGCCGGCGCTGATCGGCGGCGGGCTCGACGAGCTGCAGCGACAGGCACGCAAGGCCCACGGCAAGCGCTTCGAGCAGCTGGACGAAGCCGAACGCGTGGCGCTGCTCAGCGACATCGAGAACACCCCGTTCTTCAAGGCGGTACGCAGCAGCCTGATGTTCGGCCTGTACGACAACAAGGCGCTGTTCCCGCTGTTCGGCTACGAGGGCTCGTCGTGGGAATACGGCGGCTACGTCAATCGTGGCTTCGACGATCTCAACTGGCTCTGAGCCAGCGCGCCTCGCGGCACCGACTGCACAACAAGAACAAGAGAGGGATACCCCATGGCAACTTTTGCCCAGGACGACGATGGCGTCGTGGTGATCATCGGCTCCGGCGCTGGCGGCGGCACGCTGGCCAACGCGCTGGCCAAACAGAAGATTCGCAGCGTGGTGCTCGAGGCGGGCAAGCGGCACACGCTGGAGGACATCGAGAACGACGAGTGGGCGATGTTCAAGAAGATCTCCTGGCTCGACAAGCGCATCGCCGCCGGCGACTGGCACCTGGCCGAGAACAACCCCAACCTCCCGGCCTGGATCGTCAAGGGCGTCGGCGGCAGCACGGTGCACTGGGCCGGCATCGCCCTGCGCTTCCGTGATTTCGAATTCAAGATGCAGAGCATCAACGGCGACATCGCCGGCGCCAACCTGCTGGACTGGCCGGTGACCCTGGAAGAGATGGCGCCCTGGTACGAGAAGGCCGAAAAGCACATGGGCGTGACCGGGCCAAGCACCGGCATGGCGTACCACCCCTGGCACAACTCCTTCAAGGTGCTGGCCACCGGCGCCAAGCGGGTCGGCTACAAGGAGATTCTCTCCGGGCCGATGGCGATCAACACCGAGCCCTACGACGACCGCGCCGCCTGCCAGCAGATCGGCTTCTGCATGCAGGGCTGCAAGATGGGCGCGAAGTGGTCGACCCTCTACACCGACATCCCGCGCGCCGAAGCCAGCGGCTACTGCGAGGTGCGCCCGCAGTCCATGGTGCTGCGCATCGAACACGACGCCAAGGGCAAGGTGAACGGCGTGGTCTACGCCGACGCCCAGGGCAACATCCAGCGGCAGAAGGCCCGGGTGGTGTGCGTGGCCGGCAACTCCATCGAGTCGCCGCGCCTGCTGCTCAACTCCGCTTCCTCGATGTTCCCCGACGGCCTGGCCAATTCCTCCGGCCAGGTCGGCAGGAACTACATGACCCACACCACTGCGGGCATCTTCGCCGTGATGCCCAAGCCGGTGAACATGCACCGCGGCACCACCTGCGCCGGGGTGATCTCCGACGAGTCCTACAACGACCCCTCACGCGGCTTCGTCGGCGGCTACCGCCTGGAGATCCTCGCCCTCGGCCTGCCGTTCCTCTCCGCCTTCCTCGACCCGACGCCCAAGGGCTGGGGCCGCCAGTTCGCCTCGCGGATGGAAAAGTACAACCACATGTCCGGCGTCTGGCTGTGCGGCGAAGACCTGCCGCTGGAAAGCAACCGCATCACCCTGCACGCCACCGAAAAGGACCAGTACGGCCTGCCGATTCCGGTGGTGACCAAGAGCGATCACCCGATGGATGCCGCCATGCGCAAGCACGGCGTCGCCGCCACCGCCAAGTGTTACGAGGCCGCTGGCGCCACCGACGTGATCGAGCTGCCGCCCTACCCGGCCAGCCACAACATGGGCACCAATCGCATGAGCGCCAAGGCCCGTGACGGCGTGGTGAACAAGTGGGGGCAGAGCCACGACATCCCCAACCTGTTCGTTTCCGATGGCAGCCAGTTCACCACCAGCGGCGGCCAGAACCCCACCCTCACCATCGTCGCGCTGGCCCTGCGCCAGGCCGAGCAGATCGGCCGGCTGCTCAACGAACGCGCGATCTGACCACCACTACAAGGGAGTCGACCATGACCCAGCCCAACAACTCGCAGCGCCTGTGGATGTACGAACAGATGCTGACCGGCCGCTACATGGAGGAATCCATCGAGCGCATCTACATGGAAGGCAAGACGCCGGTGTTCAACATGGCCAAGGGGCCGATTCCCGGCGAGATGCACCTCTCCAACGGCCAGGAGCCCTGCGCGGTGGGCGTCTGTGCCCACCTGAACGCCGAGGACATCGTCACCGCCACCCACCGCCCGCACCACATCGCCGTGGCCAAGGGCGTCGACCTCAACGAGATGATGGCCGAGATCTTCGGCAAGGCCACCGGGCTTTCCGGCGGCCGCGGCGGGCACATGCACCTGTTCGATGGCCGCGTGAATTTCTCCTGCTCGGGGATCATCGCCGAAGGCATGGGCCCGGCCGTCGGCGCCGCATTGTCGCGGCAGATGCAGGGCAAGCCCGGCGTGGCGGTGTCCTTTATCGGCGAGGGCGCGGCCAACCAGGGCGCCTTCCACGAAACGCTGAACCTCGCCGCGCTGTGGAAGCTGCCGGTGGTGTTCGTCATCGAGGACAACGCCTGGGGCATCTCGGTGGCCAAGGCCAGCGCCACCTGCATCAAGCAGCACCACGTGCGCGCCGCGGCCTACGGCATGCCCGGTGTGTTCGTCGAGAACAACGACCCGGACGGCGTGTTCCGCGCGGCCGGTGAAGCCATCGAGCGCGCCCGCGCCGGTGGCGGCCCGACCCTCATCGAGATCGAGACCTACCGCCTGGCCGGCCACTTCATGGGCGATGGCGAAACCTACCGCCCCGAGGGCGAGAAGGACGGCCTGATGAAAAAGGACCCGATTCCCGGCTACCGCCAGCGCCTGATCGACGAGGGCGTGATGACCGAGGCGCAGGCCGAGGACATCGCCGCGCGCGCCCGCGGCCGCATCGACGAAGCGATCGAGTTCGCCCGCGAAAGCCCCTACCCGCGCCCGGAAGAGGCGCTCGAGCACGTGTTCGTGTGAGCCCGCCCGACAACAACACGAGGAACACCCCATGAACAGCCAAGCCACCATGGCCGCCGCCGTCTGGCACGGTCGCAAGGACATCCGCCTGGAACAGGTGCCGCTGCCCGGCGCGCCGCAACCGGGCTGGGTGCAGATCCGCGTGCACTGGTGCGGCATCTGCGGTTCCGACCTGCACGAATACCTCGCCGGCCCGGTGTTCATCCCTGTGGACGCGCCCCACCCGCTCACCGGCATCAAAGGCCAGTGCATCCTCGGCCACGAGTTCTGCGGCGAGATCGTCGCCACCGGAGAAGGCGTCGAGGGCTATGCGCCGGGCGACAAAGTCGCCGCCGACGCCTGCCAGCATTGCGGCCAGTGCCGTTTCTGCAAGACCGGCCAGTACAACCTGTGCGAACAGCTGGCCTTCACCGGGCTGATGAACAACGGTGCGTTCGCCGAACTGGTCAACGTGCCCGCCGAGCTGCTCTACCGCCTGCCCGAAGGCTTTCCGCTGGAGGCCGGCGCGCTGATCGAACCCCTGGCGGTCGGCATGCACGCGGTAAAAAAGGCCGGCAGCCTGCTCGGCGAGACGGTGGTGGTGGTCGGCGCCGGCACCATCGGCCTGTGCACCATCATGTGCGCCAAGGCCGCCGGCGCCGGCCAGGTCATCGCCCTGGAAATGTCCGCCGCACGCAAGGCCAAGGCCCTGGAAGTCGGCGCAACGCGGGTCATCGACCCCAGCGAGTGCGACGCCATCGCCGAGATCAAGGCGCTCACCGGCGGCTACGGCGCCGGCGTCTCCTTCGAGTGCATCGGTCACAAGGCCACCGCCAAGCTCGCCATCGACGTGATCCGCAAGGCCGGGCGCTGCGTGATGGTGGGCATTTTCGAGGAGCCCTCGGAATTCAACTTCTTCGAGATCGTCGCCACCGAGAAACAGGTGATCGGCTCGCTCGCCTACGCCGGCGAATTCGCCGATGTCATCGCCCTGATCAGCGACGGCCGCATGGACGTCACCCCACTGATCACCGGGCGCATCGGCCTGGACAGCATTCTCGAGCAGGGCTTCGAGGAGCTGGCCAACCACAAGGACCGCAACGTCAAGATCATCGTCAGCCCCAGCGCGCTGGCCGGCTGAGCAGGAGACCGCCATGACCACAGCAGTAAAGGAAAGAAAACTCACCGTCGCCCGCGCCATGGCTGAAGCCGTGGCGCAGGAGATGCGCCTTGACCCGAAAGTGTTCGTGATGGGAGAGGACATCGGCCAGCTCGGCGGCGTGTTCGGCAACACCCGTGGCCTTTATGAAGAGTTCGGCAAGGAGCGCATCCGCGACACGCCGATCTCAGAGACCGCCTTCATCGGCGCCGCCGTGGGTGCCGCCTCGGACGGCATGCGGCCGATCGTCGAGCTGATGTTCGTCGACTTCTTCGGCGTCTGCATGGACGCCATCTACAACCTGATGGCCAAGAACACCTACTTCTCCGGCGGCAAGGTGCCGGTGCCCATGGTGCTGATGGCCTCCACTGGCGCCGGCTACTCCGACGCCGGCCAGCATTCGCAGTGCCTCTACGGCACCTTCGCCCACCTGCCGGGCATGAAGGTGGTGGTGCCGAGCAATGCCTACGACGCCAAGGGCCTGATGACCGCGGCGATTCGCGATGACAACCCGGTCGTCTACCTCTTCCACAAGGCGCTGCAGGGCATGGGCTGGCTGGGCACCGAGAAAGGCGCCACCGTGCCGGTACCGGACGAGCCCTACATCGTCGAGATCGGCAAGGCCAAGACCGTGCGCGAGGGCCGCGACGTCAGCCTGGTCAGCCTCGGCGCCGGTGTGCACCACGCCCTGCGCGCCGCCGCGACGCTTGAGAAGGACGGCGTCAGCGCCGAGGTCATCGACCTGCGCAGCCTGGTGCCGCTGGACCGCGAGCACGTCATCGCTTCGGTGAAGAAAACCGGCCGGCTGATCGTGATCGACGAGGACTACCACAGCTTCGGCGTCAGCGGCGAAATCATCGCCAGCGTCGTCGAGCACGACATCGGCATGCTCAAGGCACGCCCGCAACGGGTGGCCTTCCCCGACATCCCCATCCCCTTCACCCCGGTCATGGAGCAATGGGCCCTGCCCAACGCGGACAAGATCGTGGCCGCCTATCACGCCATGCATAAGGAATGACGTTTATGAGTACCCCCATCGTGATTGCAGACGACCTCTGGGAAGGCGACGCCGAAGCGGTGATCACCTCCTGGCTGGTCAGCGACGGCGCCGAAGTGGCCGCCGGTGACCTGGTCGCCGAGGTCATGTCGGAAAAGGCCCAGTTCGAGATCGAGGCGCCGGCTGCCGGCGTGCTGAAGATCATCGAGGAAGAAGACGCGGTGATCGCCAAGGGTGCGGTCATCGGCCAGGTGGAATAGCCATGACTCGACTGGAAATCCTGCCCGAGCGCGCCCCCGAACGGGTGCCGCTCAAGGGCATGCGCAAGATGATCGCGGCGAAGATGCACGAAAGCCTGCAGACCACCGCGCAGCTGACCCACCACAGCGAATGTCGGCTGGATGCGCTGAAAACCCGCCGCGCCGAGCTGAAGGCCGAGGGCAGCGCGGTGTCCGTGCAGGACCTGTTGCTGCTCAAGGTGATCGAGACGCTCAAGGCCCACCCCAGCCTTAATGCCACGCTGGAAGAAGAGGTGATCCACCAGCACGCGGCGGTGCATCTGGGCCTCGCCATTCCACTGCCGGGCGATCTGCTGGTCGCCCCGGCGCTGTTCAATGCCGAACAACTGGACGGCGAAAGCCTGTCCCAGGCGCGCAAGGCGCTGGTCGACAAGGCCCAGACCGGAAAGCTGTCGGTCAAGGAGCTGACCGGCGCCACCTTTACCGTCTCCAACCTGGGACTGTCGCGGGTGCACCACTTCACGCCGATCCTCAATCCGCCGCAGGTAGCCATCCTCGGGGTCGGTGGTATCCAGCGGCGGCTGGAACTCGGGCCGAGCGGCGAACTGGTGGAAGTCGAGTGGATGGGCCTGTCGCTGACGTTCGACCACCGAGCCGTCAACGGCTCACCCGCGGCTGAATTTCTCGATGATCTCTGCCGGCGCATCGAGGGGTACGCGGCATGAACGGCATTGCTCGGTTCAGCGTGGGCGCCGGCCTGAATGCCGAGCGGGCCTTGTTGCAGCGCGTCTGTGAAGGACTGTTCGACTGCCAGCTGCTGCTCTGGCGCCCCACCGGCCAGGCGCTGGTGATGCCCGGCAGCTTCGAACGCCGCCCTGGTTTCGCCCTGGCCAGCCAACGCTGCGCGGCGCAGGGCTGGCCGATCCTGCTGCGCGACACCGGCGGCGAGCCGGTGCCGCAATCATCGGCGGTGCTCAACATCGCACTGGCCTGCACCATGCCGGTCAGCGAGGAGACCGGCAAGCGCATCGTCGTCGCCTACGAGCGACTGCTCGATCCCCTGGCGCTGTGGCTCGCCGAACATGGTCTGCGGGCAGGAGTCGGCGCGGTTCCAGGCGCCTTTTGCGACGGCCGCTTCAACCTGACGCTGGAGGGCCGCAAGCTGGCCGGCACCGCGCAACGCTGGCGGCGCAGCTGCGACGGCCGCCCAGCCGTGCTCGCTCATGCGGCTGTGCTGATGGAGGACTGGCGCGAGCCCATGGCCGATGTCGTCAACCGCTTCTATCACGCCTGCGCCAACGACCTCCGCTGCCAGGCCGACAGCCATCTGGCTCTCAGCGAGCGACTGCCGGCCGCCTGGAGCGAGGCCGAGTCATTGGCCGACCGTTATCAGCGCGTTCTGGCCTGGCAAGGTCTGCAGCTCGGCGCCCGCCCTTTGCCGTGCCCGACCGCAAGCGCGGTGGCCGGTCCGCCCTCCCCCTTGCTTTGAACAACAAAACGGTCAGCCATCCGGCCTGGCCATGCATCGGAGGCAACACCATGAGCTACCCCACCACCGCCCCGCCCAAAGTCCGTCTGCGCGACCAGCGCGGTATCCAGCCCTTCGGCCGAACAGCGCCGAACGTCAGGGAGTAAACACGTTTTAAAAACATTACCGGTAGATGCTCGCTTGACGCATGCCGGAAGCGCTGAACAACCCTAAACAAGGTAATAATAAAAATGAAATCAAGACGACCAACTCTAAGGGTACCTGTGTTAATGGCGGCTTCGCTTTTTGCAACTGCGCCATTGTATGCATCAGACAGGATGATTACCGACAAAGAACTGTCTGATGAATCAAACACTGCTGACTGGCTGGCTTATGGACGCACACACTCCGAACAGCGGTTCAGCCCCCTGAAAGATATCAATGTAGAAAATGTCAGCCAGCTGAAGCCCGAATGGTACGCCCCTCTTCCGGACCGATCCGATATGGTCGGGACGCCCTTGGTCGTCGATGGCGTCATGTATTACGTGGGCGAAATGAACAGAACGCGTGCGTTCGATGCTCGCACCGGCAAGATGCTCTGGGAATATGACCCACAGGTTTCCAAAGAAATTCTCGACAACAATATGAAGAAGGTCTTCTGGAAACATAGCCGCGGACTTTCAACCTATGGTGACAAGTTGTTCATCGCCACCTGGGATGGCCGTCTTATTGCGATCAACAGAAAAGACGGCAAGGAAGTCTGGCAAACCCGCACCTTTGATCATGATCAGCCGCTGAATATCACCGGCCATCCCAAGGCCTTTGATGGCAAGGTATTTGTCGGTAACGGCGGAACAGAACTTGGCCCGATGCGCGGCTATGTAACTGCTTACGATGCCGAAACCGGCAAACAGATCTGGCGCTTCTATATCGTGCCCGGCAACCCTGCTGATGGGTTCGAGGACGCCGCTCAAGAAATGGCGGCCAAGACTTGGAGTGGCCGGTGGTGGGAAAACGGCGGCGGCGGCAATGCCTGGCACGGCTGGACATACGACGCCAAGTACAACCAGCTCATCTTCGGTACAGGCAACGGCGGACCGTGGAACATCAAGGTGCGTAGCCCGGAGGGTGGCGACAACCTGTTCCTGTGTTCGGTCGTGGCGGTAGATGCGGATACCGGCGAATACAAATGGCACGTCCAGACTGCACCCGGCGACACCTGGGACTACAACTCGAACATGGACATCGTGCTGGCCGATCTGAAAATCGATGGCAAGGATGTTGACGCCGTATTGCATGCGCCGAAGAACGGCTTCTTCTATACGATCGACCGTTCGAACGGCAAGGTACTGTCCGCTGAAAAGTTCGCAGACGCCAACTGGTCAACCCGATATGACCTGAAAGAGCAGCGCCATATCGTTGCCGACGACGCCCGGTATCCCGATGGCGAGAAGAATATCTATCCATCGGCATTCGGGGCTCACTCATGGCACGCGATGTCTTATAACCCCGAGTTGAATCTTGCCTTTATCCCAACCAACCATCTGGGCAATACCTTCAAGGATGACGGCAAGAACACGAAGTCTGACCACAAGATGGCAAGCCACAAGCTCTACCTGGGACTGACCGGTTGGGAGCTGACCAAAGACCCCCATGAAACTCGCGGTTCCTTGCAGGCCTGGGACCCGATCAAGAATGAGCGTGTGTGGCAAGTCAACCAGAAGAGCCCATGGGGTGGCGGCACCCTGACCACGGCCGGCAACCTGGTTTTCCAGGGCCAGCCTGACGGCCTGTTCAAAGCCTACGATGCCCGCACCGGCGACGAACTTTGGTCATATGACGTGGGCCTCGGTATCTCCGCACCACCGATCACTTACAAGTTGGATGGCAAGCAGATGGTTTCCCTGCTGGTGGGCCCGGGTGGCGCACTGGCCTCCAACTTCGGCGGCTCCGGTGAACTCGGTTTTGAAAGTCATGGCTGGAAATATGGTGCGCATGAGCGCCGCATCATGACGTTCTCGCTCGATGGAAAAGCGGTCGTTCCAAAACAGCCTGCGCCGCAACTTGCCAAGCCCATCATCGATGAGAAGTTCGAGGTCGACACCAAGAAAGCGGAGGCAGGCGCGGGCGTTTTTGCGGAAAACCTCTGTGTCGGCTGTCATGGCGCCGGAGCGGTTGCCGGTATGAAGGCACCCGATCTACGGGAGTCGCCGATATTGCTCACAGGCAGTGAGAAGGCGTTCGAGAGTGTCGTGCGCGGCGGCGCGTTACTTGCCAATGGCATGCCCAAGTTCCCGGATCTGACCGATGCCGAGCTGGAAAGCATCCGTCACTTCGTTCGCCGGCAAGCACACGACGGTGTGAAGTCTGGTGGCGGACATTAGGCCGGCAACTTTCGATCACCAACCAAACAGGTGAACCGGTAACGCCTGAGTAGCCAGGCGTTACCAATAGCGGAAACGCACGCGAATACCGTGAATGCCCACAGGCATTGCGGCTAACGGTATTCGCTGCACGCGCACCGTTACATCCCAAAGGATCAGAACAATGACAATAAGCCTGCGCTTCGGCAGCGGCCTCCTCGCCGCCTGCCTGTTCACTTCTGCCCAAGCGGCCGAGTATTCACCCGATCAGTTCCTGTTCGGCGACTGGAACGGCAGCCGCACCCGCCTGCATGAGGCCGGCGTCGACCTGCAGATCACCTACGTCAACGAGCTGGCCTGGAACACGCAGGGCGGCGATGACCACACCGGCACCTATTCTGACCAACTGATGTTCGACGCCGTGCTGGACCTGGACAAGCTGCTGGGCTGGTCCGGCGCCGGCTTTCATTTCACGGTAGTCAACCGCAACGGCGAGAACCTCAACGCCGAAGCCGACCTCGGCGTACTGCTGCAGCCGCAGGAAATCTACGGCTATGGCAGCACCACCCGGCTGGTGCAGTTCTATTACCAGCAGGCGCTGCTCGACGACCGCCTGCTGGTCAAGCTCGGCCGGCTGCCCATGAGCGGGGACATCTACCCCTTCGCCTGCCCGTTCCAGAACCTCGGCTTCTGCGGCACGGTGCCCGGCTACGTCACGCCCAACTGGTACACCTGGCCGATCAGCCAATGGGGCGCTACCGCGCGCTACCAGTTGAACGAAGAATGGTCGTTGCAGACGGCGCTCTACCAGGTCAACCCGCGCTTCACCGAGCGTGAGCAGGGCCTGAACTTCGGCAGCCCGTCGGGCACCACCGGCTACCACGCGGTCGCCGAACTCGGCTGGACGCCGACTCTGGGCGGGCAACCCGGCGCCTATCGGCTCGGCCTGTGGCGCAACACCGGTGACTTCGAAGACCTCTACCGCGACGGTGCCGGCCGGCCCATGTCGCTTTCCGGTGCCGCGGCCGCCGAGCACGACCACGCCACGGGCGGCTACCTGATGGCCGAGCAGCAGGTCTGGCAGAGCACGGCGCTGCCGGCGCGACGGTTGAAGCTGTTTGCCAACTTCATCCAGTCCGACCCGGACGTGACCTACATCGAGCGCATCTGGCAGGTTGGCGGCAGCCTCTCCGCGCCGTTCGCCTCGCGCCCAAATGACGAACTCGGCCTGGGCCTCGGCCGCCTGGAAATCAACGACGACGCCCGCAAGCGCCTGCGCGAACAGGGCGAGCCGGTGCCGGACGTGGAATACCCCGCCGAGCTCTATTACCGCGTGGCGCTGACACCTGCGGTTTCGCTGACGCCAAACGTCCAATACTTCCACCGGCCGGGCGGTTTCGACGAAGCGGAAGACGTGGTGGTGTTCGGGCTGAAGACGGTGATCAGCTTCTGACCGGCGCATGAAGCGCGGCGACCGCGCGCAAAGCCGGTCGCCGCCTGCCCTTCGCTCAAGCCTTACTCTCCACAGCTCCTCAATCTTCACCTTTGCGTACCCCCCGTGGGTGTGCCAAATCAGCGTGCTGCCGCATGAATATGGTCGTACCGATCGATGGTCCCGATCCTCTGCAGCAAGACCAGCTGGCGTAGGGATTAACCGCAGGCAATTTGAAACCGGCGGGCGGGTCGCCTCCTTTCACTGACTTGTTCCACTTGTTCTAACCGCGGCATCACCGACTGCGCCGCGTTGGGACGGCGTGACCCGGTGCGCACCATCGACGGGCGCCGAAGGGCTGGGAAGCCGCCTGATCAAGTGGTCAGCCGCAGGCCGAAATCCGTTCCCAAACAGCAACATAGTTCCGATCCGCGGCGTTCTGGCACAGCCGGTGCACCTTCAAAAGCAGGCGTCATGCCCTGTTAGTACAAGTTGCTCAACCGCCAAGGTGAAGACAAATGGACAACCGGAATAGCCTGCTTGCGACCTCGTTACTCGGATCGGTACTGCTGTTCAGCGGCCCGCTGGCAGCGGAAACCATCCGCATCGGAATTGGCCATCAGAGCATGGTCACCAACACCGTTTCCGGCGGCATCGTGCTGGAGAAGCTCGACCTGCTGAACAAGCACCTGCCGCGAACCGGCAAGTATGCGGACGCCGACTACCGGATCGAGTTTCGCGACTACGATTCCGGCCCGCCGATCACCAACCAGATGCTCGCCGGCAAGCTCGACTTCGGTGTCATGGGCGACTACCCGCTGATCGTCAATGGCGCCAAGTTCCAGGCCACCGGCAAGCAGCAGACGCGCTTCATTGCCGTGACCGGCTACAACCTCAAGGGCACCGGCAACGGCATCGTGGTGCCCAAGGACTCACCCGTGCAGTCGCTTGCCGACCTCGCAGGCAAGAGCCTGTCCACGCCGGTCGGCAGTGCGGCCTGGGGCATGACCCTGAAGGTGCTGCGCGACGCAGGGCTGTCCGACAAGGTGACGCTGGTCAACCAGAGCCCACCGGTGGGCGCGGCGAACATTGCCGCCGGCAAGATCGACGCGCATGCCGACTTCTGCCCCTGGTCAGAGATCATGGAGTTCCGCGGCACCGCGCGGAAGATCTACGACGGCAGCGAGGCCGGCATCCCCACCTTCCACGGCATCGTGGTGCGCGACGACTTCGCCAAGCAGTACCCCGAGGTGGTCGAGGGCGTGCTCAAGGCCACCCTGGCCGCGCAGCAATGGATCAGCGACGACCCACGGCGCGCCGCGGAAAAGGTCGCCGAGTGGACCGGCGTGGAGAAGGAAGTGCTGTATCTGTATTTCAGCCAGGGCGGCATTTCGACCATGGAGGCGAGCATCAAGCCGCAGTGGGTCGAGGCGATGAAATACGACCACGCCCTGCTGCAGCAGGAAATGCAGATCCCCGATCTGGATTTCGCCGCCTGGATCGACGACAGCTACCTGAAGAAAGCCTACTCCGACATGGGCCTGGACTACGCCGCCGCGGTCGCCAGCGTGGTTAGCCCGGTCGCCCGCGCGCCAGGACGCAAACCGGCGGAGATCTGGTTCCAGGACCAGGGCATCGTCGCCTACGACAGCACCGCCGCCATGCTCGCTGCCGAAGCCAACGCCGAGGCGTCCGGCAACGCCATCAACGCCACCTACGTCTACGACAACCTCACCGGCCTGAAGCTGTTCGGCAAGGCGGCCTACCTGGTCAAGGACGCCAGCGGCGAGGTGCTGGCCTTCATGAAGAAAAGCGACTCGGAGCAGCACATCGCCCAGCACGGCGGCAGCGCCCTGCTGACCGATGCACCCGTGGCGATGCTGGACTGAGCCCCTGCGCGGCCCGTGCCACGGGCCCGCCTCAAGCCGAGGAGTGACCGCATGAGCGTCAAACCGACCCCCCTGTTCGATAGCGAACCGGCAACGCCAGAAGCCGACCGGCCGCTGCTCACCGCTGCGCCGGCTCCCCAGGCAGCGCCGGCTGCCACCCCTTCCGCGCCGCGTCGCCTGCCGCCGATGGCCGGGCGTTACCTGGTGCGAGCGCTGGCGCTGCTGGCAGCCTTGCTGATCTGGCACCTGGCGACCGCGACGGGCTTCAACCTGTTCATCAATTTCGAGAACGTGCCGGCACCGCTGCTGGTGGGCCAGACGCTGATCCAGCAGCTGGGCAGCAGCGAGTTCTACCTGCACATCGTCCACAGCCTGGAACGCATCGCGCTGGCCTATGCCTACGCCGTGGTGCTCGGCGTCCTTTGCGGCGTGCTGATCGGCCGTTCGCGCTGGGCCGAAGACATCCTGCTGCCCTACATCGAGCTGTTCCGGCCGATTCCGGCGGTGGCCTGGATTCCGTTGGCGATCCTGATGCTGCCAACCGAGCAGTCGAGCATCGTCTTCATCACCTTTCTCGGCGCCTTCTTCCCCATCGTGCTGAACACCGTGCACGGCGTGGAGCAGACGCCGGACGTCCTGGTGCGTGCCGCCCGCAGCCTGGGCGCCAGCGACCGGGCGATCCTCTGGCACGTGGTGATTCCCGGTGCGATGCCAAGCATCGTCGCCGGCCTGGCGATCGGCATGGGCGTAGCCTGGTTCTCGCTGCTGGCCGGCGAAATCATCAGCGGCCAGTACGGCATCGGCTACTTCACCTGGACCAGCTACACCTTGGTCAAGTACCCGGAAATCATCATCGGCATGCTCACCATCGGCGGCCTCGGCACGCTCTGCACGCTGCTCGTGCGCAAGGCCTGCGTGCCGCTGCTGCGCTGGCAGCAGCAGGGGGGCCGGTCATGAATGCGATCGTCTCCGACAACCGCCTCGCCGTGCTCGACCACAGCCGGCTGCGCGCCAAGGCCGCGGCCAAGGGCGACGGGCGCGGCCATGTCAGCGTGCGTGCGCTGTCCATCGAATTCGACCACGCCGGCGGCAAGCGCGCCGCGGTGCAACAGGCCAGCCTGGAGATTCGCCCCGGCGAGTTCGTCTGCCTGCTCGGCCCCTCGGGTTGCGGCAAGTCGACCCTGATGAACGCCATCGCCGGCTTCGTCAAACCCACCCGCGGCGAGCTGACCGTCGACGGTCAGCCCATCGCCGGACCCGGCCCGGACCGAGGCATGGTGTTCCAGCAGCACTCGCTGTTCCCCTGGAAGACGGTGCGCGAGAACGTCGCCTTCGGCCCGCTGATGGCCGGCGCCTCGCGGAACGAGGCCACCGGCGTGGCGCGCACCTTCCTTTCGCTGGTGGGGCTCGCCGCCTTCGAGGACGCCTACCCCGGCACCCTGTCCGGCGGCATGCAGCAGCGCGTCGGCATCGCCCGCGCGCTGGCCAACTACCCCAGCGTGCTGCTGATGGACGAGCCGTTCGGCGCACTGGACGCGCAGACCCGGATCATGATGCAGGAGAACCTGCTGGAGATCTGGCGCGAGTTCAAGAACACCGTGGTGTTCGTCACCCACGACATCGACGAGGCGGTGTTCCTCTCCGACCGCATCGTGGTGATGAGCGCCAGCCCCGGGCGGATCATCGCCGACATCCGCGTCGAGCTGCCGCGACCGCGCGAGCAGAGCCTGCTCACCGACCCTGCCTTCATCGACTACAAGCGCCAGTGCCTGGACCTGATCCGCCAGGAAACCCTGCGCGCCTTTCAGCAGCAGAACGGAGGCTGAGCCATGCATATCCGTCCTTTTCCTGCGCCCACGCTCGACATGACCTGTCATGACAGGCTGGAGCCACGCCCATGAGCCACCTCGAACCGCTCGCCCCGGGTCAGTCGCCACTGCCGCTGTACGTGCAGATCCGCGACACCCTCAGACGCAAGATCCTCGAAGGCGACTATGCCGTGCATGAACGGCTGCCCTCGGAAAACGAGCTGATGACCGCCTTCGGCGTCAGCCGCATCACCATCCGCCAGGCGCTGCGGGACCTGCACAACGAAGGATTGGTGTTCAGCGCCCAGGGCAAGGGCACCTACGTCAGCAAGCCCAAGGCGGTGCAGAACGTGCAGCGCCTGCAGGGCTTCGGCGAGGCCATGGCCGCCCAGGGCTACGAAGCGACCGCGCGGCTGCTGTCGATTCAGGAGCGCAAGCCACCCAAGCCGGCGGCTGCCGCGCTGAACCTCGCGCCCGGCGCGGATGTGGTCGAGGTCAAGCGCGTGCGCTTTCTCAACCGCGCCCCGGTGTGCCTGGAGCACAGCTACTTCCCCCTGGACATCGGCCAGCGCCTGTTCGGCCTGGACCTGTCCGGCGACATCTTCCCGCTGCTGGAGAACCGCTTCGGTATCGGCCTCGGCCATGCCGCCATCGGCCTCGACGCCACCCTGGCCGACGACGAACACCAGCCCTACCTCGGCCTCAAGGCCGGTGAACCCATCCTGCGCGTCGAGCGGCTGACCCATGACCGCAGCGGTCGGCCGATCGATTTCGAATACCTGTGCTACCGCGGCGACGCCTTCAAGTACCAG
The DNA here is from genome assembly GCF_026642215.1 of Stutzerimonas sp. R40042. Lineage (NCBI taxonomy): Bacteria > Pseudomonadati > Pseudomonadota > Gammaproteobacteria > Pseudomonadales > Pseudomonadaceae > Stutzerimonas > Stutzerimonas sp. R40042. The sequence goes on from NZ_CP113258.1 coordinate 3,249,790, forward strand.
TTCCGGGTCGACCGGAAATAGAGGAGACCACCATGACCACGATTCACGACATTCCCGTCATCGAAACCGACGTGCTGGTGATCGGCGGTGGCACCGCCGGCCCGATGGCCGCCGTCACCGTCAAGGAGCAGGACCCGACGCTCAAGGTGTTGCTGCTGGAGAAGGCCAACGTCAAGCGCTCCGGGGCGATCTCCATGGGCATGGACGGCCTGAACAACGCGGTCGTGCCCGGCCACGCCACGCCCGAGCAGTACGTCAAGGAAATCACCATCGCCAACGACGGCATCGTTCACCAGCCGGCGCTGATGGCCTACGCCACGCGCTCGTTCTCGATGATCGAGCAGCTCGACGCCTGGGGCGTGCATTTCCAGAAGGACGAGACCGGCGACTACGACATGAAGAAGGTTCACCACCTCGGCACCTACGTGCTGCCGATGCCGGAGGGCCACAACGTCAAGAAGATCCTCTACCGCCGCCTGCGCCGGGTGCGCGTGGACATCGAGAACCGCTTCATCGCCACCCGCCTGCTGAAGGACCCGGACGGCAACATCGCCGGCATGATCGGGGTGAACACCCGCACCGCCGAGCCGATCATCATCCGTGCCAAAGCGGTGATCATGGCCACCGGTGCCGCCGGGCGCATCGGCCTGCCGAACTCGGGTTATCTCTTCGGCACCTACGAGAACCCGGCCAACTGCGGTGACGGCCACGCCATGGCCTACCACGCCGGTGCGGACCTGGCCAACCTCGAGTGCTTCCAGGTCAACCCGCTGCTCAAGGACTACAACGGCCCGGCCTGTGCCTACGTCACCGGCCCGCTCGGCGGCTTCACCGCCAACGCCTACGGCGAGCGCTTCATCGAGTGCGACTACTGGTCCGGGCAGATGATGCTGGAGTTCTTCAAGGAGCTCGAATCCGGCACCGGCCCGGTGTTCCTCAAGCTCGACCACCTGGCCGAGGAAACGATTCAAGAGATCGAGACCGTCCTGCACACCAACGAGCGGCCTTCACGCGGGCGCTTTCACGAAGGGCGGCACATCGACTACCGCCAGCGCATGGTGGAAATGCACATTTCCGAGATCGGTTTCTGCTCGGGCCACTCGGCTTCGGGCGTGTGGACCGACGAGACCGGCGCGACCACCGTACCCGGGCTGTTCTGCGCTGGCGACATGGCTTCGGTGCCACACAACTACATGCTCGGCGCCTTCGTTTACGGGCAGATCTGCGGCGAGAGCGCAGCGGCCTTCGTCAAGGACCGCGCCGAACCCCAGCTGGACGAAGCCTTCATCGCTGCCGAACTCGCCCGCATCCAGGCGCCGCTGAAAGTCACCGACGGCATCCCACCGGAGCAGATGGAATACAAGGTCCGCCGCCTGGTGAACGACTACCTGCAGCCGCCGAAAGTGACCAAGAAGATGGAGATCGGCCTGGAGCGCATCCTCGCCGTGCGCGAGGACGTCCCGCGGCTGGCCGCCGCCGATCCGCACGAACTGCTCCGTGCGCTGGAAGTGCAGTCGATCATTGACTGTGCCGAGATGGCCGCCCGCGCCTCGCTGTACCGCACCGAGTCGCGCTGGGGGCTGTACCACTACCGCGTCGACCACCCCGAGCAGAACAGCGCCGAGTGGTTCTGCCACACCCGCCTGTTCAAGGACGCTAACGGCCAGATGGCCCACGGCAAGCGACCCATCGCCGACTACATCGTGCCGCTCGGCGAAGAGAAGGACGCCTACAACCGCCTGCGCGTGAAGAAGGCCGCCAATGCCTGACCGTGGGGGCGAACTCGTTCGCCCAACACCTGATGCCATGGGCGAATGAATTCGCCCCTACAGGCCGGCAGCGAGCCGACCGTACCGAGGAGATCAACCATGCCCGTCGCCACCCACCGCTCCGCCGTCCCGGTCATCGTGGACGAAGAAAAATGCATCGCCGAAAAGGGTTGCCGTGTCTGCATCGACGTCTGCCCGCTGGACGTCCTGTGGATCAACCCGGACACCGGCAAGGCGCACATGAAGTACGACGAATGCTGGTACTGCATGCCCTGCGAGGCGGACTGCCCGACCGATGCGGTGACAGTGAACATTCCCTACCTGCTGCGCTGAGGGCCGACCAATGAAAACCTACGACGACCCGCTGCTGCAGGACATCGCCACCAACCTGGCCTCGAGCGACCCCGGCATCCGCCGCGTGGCCGTGCTCGAGCTGGTCGACAGCGGCGAACCGGAAGCCGCCGAGCTGCTGATCCTGGCGCTGAACGACCCGGACCCGTCGGTGCGTCAGGAGGCGGCCAAGGTGGTCGACGAGTTCGACGCCGCCGACATCGCCGACGCCCTGATCGCCGCCCTGCAGGACAGCGACGAGGTGGTGCGCAACGCCGCCGCCCATGCGCTGGCGGACCTGAAGGACCCCGCCGCCGCGTTGCCGCTGCTCGAAGCCTTGGCCGGCAGCGACGATCCCTTCGTCGTCGCCGGCATCCTCCGTGCGCTCAAGCCGTTGCGCCATCCACAGGCGCAGGCGCCGGCCCTGGTGCGGATGCAGCACGCCGACCCGGGCGTGCGCCGCGAAGCGGTGGCGGTGATCGGCTGGCTCAAGCAGCCGGCCAATCTGCCGGCGCTGATCGAGCGGGCGCAGCACGACGACGACGCCGACGTCCGCCGCGCCGCCACCGGCGCGCTGGTCTATGCCGCGCCCGAACAGGTCGGCCCGGCGCTGATCGGCATCCTGCGCGACGAACACTGGCAGGTGCGCGTCGAGGCCGCGGTGAGCATCGGCAAGCTCGACTACCAGGCCGCACTGCAGCCCCTGGTCGAGGCCACGCACGACAGTTTCTGGCAGGTCCGGGAAAAGGCCGTCGATGCGCTCGGCAAGCTCGGTGCGGTGGGCGCGATCCCGGCGCTCGGCGTCTGCGCCCGCGACCCGATGAGCAACCTGCGCAAGGCGGCCATCGGCGCGCTGGGCGCCATCGCACACAACGATGGCCGCCCCTTCGTCGAACTGGCCATGGACGACCCCGACCCGGACGTCCGCAAGCTCGCCCGCTGGGCCATGTCGAAACTCGACGCCGCGGCCTGATTTTTACGCGCTTTGTGTTGCACAGCACTTGAAGCCGAAACGTCACGAGCGCAGCGGGGCGGGGGCGCCCAGCCAAGGCGAAGGTGGCGCGCGGGAGCGGAGTTTACAGGCCGTAAATGAGCATCCCGCGCGCCGCCTTCAACGCAGCATCCGCAAGCGCAGTGGTTTCGAGGAGAACGAAATGACCTACGTCGTTACAGAGAACTGCATCCGCTGCAAATACACCGACTGCGTGGAAGTCTGCCCGGCCGACTGTTTTCACGAAGGCCCGAACTTTCTCGTCATCAACCCCGAGACCTGCATCGACTGCAGCCTCTGCGCGCCGGAATGCCCGGCCGATGCGATCTTCGCCGACAACGCCTTGCCCGAAGGCCAACAGCACTTTCTCGAACTCAACGCCGAGCTGGCAGAAGTCTGGCCGGTGATCACCCAGAGCGCCTCGCCGCTGGCCGAGGCCGAAACCTGGGTGGACCAGGGCGGCAAGTTGGCCTTTCTGGAGCGCTGAAGCATGCCCCAACTTGTCATGACGAGTGGGTTGCGCCACGGCGTGTTGGCCCTGGTCACGGTCTGTGCCGCCACGCTCGGCAGCGCCCGCCCGCTGGACACGCCGGAACGCTTCGTGCGCAGCCCGGAAGCGCCCACGCTGCTCGTCAGCGGTGGGCCGGCGCCCATGCCGCGCGACCTTGTCATGCCGTTCATTCGCTAGAGGCCGCAAGCCCGGAGAGATTCATGAACGCCTTCACCGCATCGAATCACGACGCCACGACCCACATCGCACAGTCCCAGCGGCTGATCGACCCACCCCTCGAGATCCGCCTGCGCAAGGCGCAGCGCGTGCTGGAACTGACCTGGCCGGATGGCGCGCAGAGCCGCATCAGCTGCCTGACGCTGCGGCGGGCCTGCGCCTGCTCCAACTGCCAACGCCTCCAGCAGACCGGCGCGCTGACGCTGATCGACGCCGAGGTCGGCGTGAACCGCCTGGAGCTGTCCGGCATCAGCGGTCTGCAGCTGTATTTCAGCGACGGTCATTTTCGCGGCTTGTACCCCTGGGCCTACCTACGTGATCTGGGCGATCCGGCATGAATGCCCGGCTCGAAGTCCTCGCCCCGCCCGTCGCGCTGTGCCGCAAGCACTACCCGGGCCTGGCCCTGTGTGCGGTGCTGGCACTCGCCGGCAGCTTTCTTGCCGATCACTACGGCGCGCCCGCGCTGCTGATGGTGTTGCTGGTCGGCCTGGGTTTCGCCAGCCAGGGCAACGAGGCACGCATGCAGCCGGGCGTCGCGTTGTGCAGCCGGCAACTGCTGCGCATCGGCGTGGCGCTGCTCGGCGCGCGCATTGGCGTCGCGCAGCTGGAAGCGGTCGGTGCGCGGCCTTTGATGCTGGTGCTCGTCACGGTGCCGCTGGTGCTCGGCCTGGCGCTGCTGCTCGGCCGGCTGCTGCGGCTGCCGATCCTGCACAGCCTGGTGGCGGGCGCGGCAGTGGCGATCTGCGGCGTGTCTGCGGCGATTGCCGTGGCGGCGGTGATCCCGGCCGGACGCCTGGAAGAGCGCCGGCTGCTCGCCGTGGTGGTTGGGGTGACGGCCCTCGGCACGCTGTCGATGCTGCTCTACCCGCCGCTGACCGACCTGCTCGGGCTGGATGCGCTCGACAGCGGCCTGCTGCTCGGCGCCAGCATTCATGACGTCGCGCAGGCGGCCGGTGCCGGGTACCTCGTCTCGGATACCGCCGGCGACGTCGCGACCCTGACCAAGCTGTTGCGGGTCGCCCTGCTCGCGCCGCTGGTGCTGGTGCTCGGCCTGCTGCTGCGTCGGCAGGAACCGGGCAGCCCGGATTTTCCGCTGTTTCTGCTCGGCTTTCTCGGCCTGTTCACGCTGAACAGCCTCGGCTGGCTACCGGCCTGGCTGCGCGAGGCGCTGGTCACCGGCTCGCAGGCCTGCCTGCTGCTGACCATGGCCGCGCTCGGCATGCGCACCCGAGTCGGCGAACTGTTTGCCCAGGGCTGGCAGCCCTTCGCCCACCTGGCCCTGCTCAGCGTCGCGCTGTTACTGGCGACGAGCCTGCTGCTGACCCTGTTCTGATCGACTCAAACCACGAGAGAGGAAGGCCCCATGTCTGCACTCGGCACCGAAAGCGTTCTATCCGTGCATCACTGGAACGACACCCTGTTCAGCTTTCGCACCACCCGCGATCCGGCGCTGCGCTTCGAGAATGGCCACTTCGTGATGATCGGCCTGGAAGTCGACAGCAAGCCGCTGATGCGCGCCTACAGCATCGTCAGCGCCAACCACGACGAGCACCTGGAATTCCTCAGCATCAAGGTGCCAGACGGCCCGCTGACCTCGCGCCTGCAACACCTGAAGGTCGGTGACTCGCTCATCGTCAGCCGCAAGCCGGTCGGCACCCTGGTGATGCATGACCTCAGGCCCGGCAAGCACCTCTACCTGCTCGGCACCGGCACGGGACTGGCGCCGTTCATGAGCATTGTTCGCGATCCGGAAGCCTACGAGCGTTTCGACAAGATCGTGCTCGTGCACGGGGTGCGCGAGGTCAGCGAGCTGGCCTACCACGACTACCTCACCCAGGAACTGCCGGCGCACGAATTCCTTGGCGAAGCGGTGCGGGCCAAGCTGCTCTATTACCCAACAGTGACCCGCGAGGCGTTCCGCCACACCGGCCGCATCAATGCGCTGATCGAGACCGGCAAGCTCACCGACGATCTCGGCCTGCCGCGGCTGAACCCCGAGAGCGACCGCGTGATGCTCTGTGGCAGCCCGGCGATGCTCGACACCCTCACCAGCCAGCTCGAAGCCCTGGGCTTCCAGGCCTCGCCCAGTCAGGGCGTACCGGGTGATTACGTCATCGAGCGGGCGTTCGTTGAAAAGTAAGCGCATCTGGAACAGGCGAGCCGGCTAGCGTCGCATCGAGGTGCTCACTAGCCGGCTCGCCTGTCTGGACACCACGCCAGCCCTCGATCGCGATGCGCTTCGCACGCCGCCGTCTCAACAGGTGGCTTCTACTACTTCAGTCACCTCCGTTCGCCTGTCCGCCTGCTTGCCGAGCTGCCAGCCGAGATAGCCCCAGAGCAGTGCGCAGAGTGCGCCGGCCACGGCGACCAGACCGGCGCCCTGCCCGAACATGTCCAGCGCCGTCTTCCCCCAACCGCTGACGGCATCGCCGGCGCGGTAGACGACGGTGTCGATGACGTTCTTCGCCTTGTACTTACTCTCCGCATCCAGCGGCGCGAAGAGCATTTCGCGGCCGGGCCGGACGAACGCGTACTCGCCGATGCGGCGCACGATCATCAACGTCGCGAGCACGGCGAAGCTGGGCATCAGCGCGAGGCCGACAAAGCCGACGCAGACCAGCAGCGGCACGATGGCCAGCAGCACGCGCACGCCGAGTTTCTGCGCCAGGCGGCCGGTGATGAAGAGTTGCGACAGCAGCGCGCCCGCCTGGACGACCACGTCGATGATGCCGAACACGCGAACCTGGGCAGCACGGTCAGGGAACAGCTCGGCCACCAGGCGCGCCTGCTCGAAGTAGAGAAAGGTGGTCACGGTAGCCAGCAGCACCACGAAACCGGCGATGCCGAGCAGATAGGGCGACTGCATCACCCGAGTCAGGCCGCTGAAGGGGTTGCCGGGCACCGGCCGACGCGTACTCTCCGCCGGAGCCGCGCCGGGGCGCCCTGCTCCGCCGATTTCGCGCCAGCGCATCAGCGAGAACTTGAGCGCCAGCGCCGCGCCCAGCAACAAGGCGGCCAGCAGCATCAGCCCCGACTCGCCCAGGCTGCCGACCAACAGCGCGCTGAGCGCCGGCCCGACCAGCCCGCCGAGGCTCGCGCCGGCAGCAATGAAGGCGAACAGCCGCTTGGCCTGGGCGCTGTCGAACACATCAGCCATCAGGCTCCAGGCCACGGACACGACGAACAGGTTGTAGACCGAGATCCACACGTAGAACACCCGCGCCAGCCAGGCGCTGTCACCCCGCAGCAGAAACAGCACGGAGAAGCCCAGCAGGTTCAGGCAGAAGAAGCCGTACACCCAATCGACGAAATGCAGGCGCGGTACGTGAGAACTGAGCCAGGCAAACAGCGGTACGGCCGCCAGCATGACGAAGAAGGTCGCGGTGAACAGCCATTGCAGGTTCTCCACGCCGGCGGCGATGCCCATCGACTCGCGGATCGGGCGCAGCATGAAATAGCCGGCGAACAGACAGAAAAACAGCAGGAAACCACTCAGTGCCGGACGCAGCTCATGCGCTTCGGCATTGATCACGGCACTCAGGCGATGCACAACGGATGGCGTGCTCATAGGCGCGCTCCTGAAGAATGAAGTGAGAACAGGGCGCGAGCTCAAGGCCGCGCCCGAGGATTCAGGGGTAACGCACGCCGGTCAGGCGTTCCGACAGCTGCCACAGCCGGGCGGCATCCGCTTGGTTCGCGGCGGCGTCGGGAACCCTGGCAAAGCCCAGCGGCCCGCGTTTTTCTTCCTCGCCGGTCGGCCCGTAGTAGGCACCGCCAATGGCGTCAGGCGCAGTGGCGGCATACAGCGTCGGCAGCGCGCCCTGGGCGGCGGAGTGGTAGTTGTCGCGGTCCTTGGCCCAGTTGGCGGCGAACTCACTGTCCAACCCGGGTCCGCGCTCGACCAGCTCGGTGACGGCGACCCCCGGGTGCGCGGCGATGCTGAGAAGGCCCCAGCCGGATGCGTCACTGTGGCGTTGCAGCTCCATGGCCCACATCAGCACCGCGAGCTTGGACTGCGCATAGGTAGCGTAGGGGTTGTAGCGCTGCTCGGCCTGCAGGTCCGCGAAGTCCAGCTGGCCACGGCCCGCCGCGATGCTGGACAGGCTGACCACCCGGGCATCGTCGCTCTCCAGCAGCAGCGGCATGAGCAGCGCTGTCAGGGCGAACGGGCCGAGGTAGTTGGTGGCCAGCTGCAGCTCGTGGCCATCGGCCGAGGTGCCGCGCTCAGGCGGCGCCATGATCGCGGCATTGTTGATCAGTACGTCCAGGCGCGGCAGGCGCTCCTGCAGACGCTCGGCCAGGCTGCGCACCGAGGCCAGGTTGGCCAGGTCGACCGCCTCGAACTGCAGGCGGGCATCCGGCACCTGCTCCCGTATCCGTTCGATCGTCTGCTGCCCGCGCTCGGCATTGCGCGCAGCGATGATCACCTCGGCACCGGCGCGCGACAGCGCCAGCGCATCTTCGTAGCCCATGCCACTGGTGCCGCCAGTGACCAGCACGATGCGGCCCGTCTGGGCTGGCATGTCGGCCAGGCTCCAGTCGGGTTTCGGCGATGGCCGGTTGGCGGCTTCGACGGCCAGCGTTCCAGCCAGCGCCGCCCCGGCGATCAGCGTTCTGGCCAGCTTCATCAATGGCCGGGCATGGCTGCCCGGCCCGGTTGCGTTTCTCTGCGCCATGATCGTTTCCTCGTCGTCGTGAAGGGCCTACCTCAGGTAGAGGCAGCCGACGGACGAAGTATCAGCGTACGATCACAGGCTGATAATCCAGGCAAACGTGGACGGGCTGTTCGGCCAATCGTACAGTCACTCATTCATGGAGGTCCCATGCGTCAACCCAACCTGAGTGATGTCGCGCTGTTCGCCGCCGTGGTCGAAGCCGGAGGGTTTCGCGCCGCGGCGCAGAAACGCGGCATGTCGGCGTCTTCGCTGAGCGATTGCATGCGCCGGTTGGAAAGCGATGTCGGCCTGCGCCTGCTCAACCGCACCACCCGCAGCGTCACCCCGACCAGCGCCGGCGAACGCCTGCTGGAGCGGCTGCGCCCGGCGCTCGACGAGATCAGCGCCGCGTTCAACGACCTGGACGATGACGCGCAACGCCCGGTCGGCACCCTCAAGCTGAACGTGCCGGTCCCGGTGGCGCGCTTCGTGCTGCCGGACCTGCTGAGCCGCTTCCTCAAGCTCTACCCGACGGTGAACGTCGAAGTGGTGATGGAGAACACCTTCATCGACGTCATCGCGGCCGGTTACGACGCCGGGGTGCGTTACGAGGAAAGCCTGGCCAAGGACATGATCGCCATCCCCATCGGCCCGCGTCGGCAACGCTTCGTCGCCGCCGCCGCACCTAGCTACCTCGCCGCCCACGGCACGCCGCGACACCCGTCCGAGCTGACCGAGCACCAGCTGCTCGGCCATCGTTTCGAGAGCGGCAAGGTGGGTATTTTCGAGTTCGAGAAAGACGGCAGAATCTTGCGCGTACCGCCACAGGGCCAGCTCGTGACCTCCTCCCACGACCTGAAAACCAGTGCGGCGATCAACGGCCTGGGTGTCATCTACACCTTCGAGGACTTCATCCGAGAGCCGCTCGCCGATGGGCGCCTGACGCCCATCCTCGAGGACTGGTGGCAGTCCTTCGACGGCCCCTTCCTCTACTACCACGGCCGCCGCCACATGCCCTCGCCGCTGCGAGCCTTCGTCGACTTCCTGAAGGCCGAGGGGCGAGAGCCAGCCTGAGGGCAGTCGGTCAAGGCCCCGGCAGATAGCCCGGCAGGCTCTCGATACGCGCCATCCAGCGCGCCACGTTGCCATACGGGCCGAGGTCGACGCTGCCCTCCGGCGCCAGCACCACGTAGGGGTAGACCGCGCAATCGGCGATGGTCGGCCGCCCCATCGCCAGCCAATCGTTCGTTTCCAGATGCGCATCGAGTAGCCCTAGCACCGTTGGCGCCTTGGCCAGCGCCGCGGCCTTGTCCAGCGGGTAGCCGAACTTTTCCACCAGCCGCGCTGCACACAGGCTGTGTTGCACCTCGTTGGCGGCGAAGGACAGCCACTGCACGATCTCGGCCTGCCCGCGGGCATGGTCCGGCCACCAGGCCAGGCCGCCGTGGGTACCGGCGAGAAAAACCAGGATCGCCTGGGAATCGCGTACCACATGGCCGTCATCCTCGAGCACCGGCACCTGCCGCAACGGGTTCATGTCCGACAGTGGCGGCTTCTTGTGCGCGCCATTGGCGAGATCCACCGGCACCCGCTCCAGTTCAATGTCGGCCAGCGCCGCGAACAGGCGCACCTTGTAGCAGTTGCCGGAAGCTTGCAGGTCGTACAGTTTCATTGCGCATCTCCTTCGACGAGCTGATTGAATTCGAGAACGTTGCCGTCCGGGTCCCGGATGAACAGCGCGATCCGCCGCGGGCCGATGTGATGCGGCCCTTCGGTGATGACGATGCCCTCCTCGCCCAGCCAGCGCTGCAGCGCCTGGAGGTCATCGACGATAAACGCCGGATGGGTCATGCCCGGGCGCTTGATCGGCGCGTCCAGCAATACGTTGTGCGCATCGGGCGCACGCGCGCCGTTGAAGATCAGGTTGATGCGCACGCCGTCCGGGCTGAGCATCTCGTTGGCCTCGAACAGCGGAAAGCTCGCGCTCTCGACGAAGCCCAGCGCCTGGTAGAAGGCCATGGCGCGGCGGCGGTCGCTGACGCGGATGCCGATATGGTCGTAGGCCAGGATGCGCGAGGGGTTGGATGGTGGGTTCATGTGCGAAACTCCGGAAGTCGTCGGTCCGGGACAGTGTCCGCCGCCCTGCGCATCCCAGCTATGCCGCGGACCTGACAACACCCCTACAGCAATCGCACAAATCGAAGGTGGCAATGGACAAGCTCAAGGCGATGGCCAATTTCGTGAGGATCGTCGACAACGGCAGCCTGAGCGCGGCGGCCGACGCCAGCGGCCAGTCCGTGGCATCGGTGGTGCGCTCGCTGGCCGCGCTGGAGCGCCACCTGGGTGTGCGCCTGCTCAACCGCAGCACGCGGCGCATGGCCCTGACCGACGAGGGTGCCGAGTACCTGGCCTGGAGCCGGCGCATGCTTGCCGAGTTTGCCGACATCGAGCAGCGCCTGGACGCGCAGGACGGCGACGTCCGCGGCCTGCTGCGCCTAACCGCCCCGGTGGAGTTCGGCCAGCGCTACCTGGCGCCGCTGGTCAATGCTTTTCTCAAGGAGCACCCGCAGGTACAGGTGGAGCTGAACCTGAACGACCAGATCGTCCCGCTGCTGGACGAACGCCTCGACCTCGCCCTGCGCATCGGCCACCTGCCCGACTCGGCCATGGTCGCCCGGCAGATCGGCAGCACCCGGCTGGTCACCTGCGCCAGCCCCGAGTACCTGAGCAGCGCCCCCGCCATCGATACCCCGGCGGCAATCAAGGACCACGCCTGCATCCTCTTCGCCGCCCAGGGGCGCCACTGGTACTACCGCCACGGCGAGAAAGAACAGGCCGAAGAAATCACCCCACGCCTGACTTGCAACCAGATCCGCACCGCCAGCCTGGCCTGCGTGCAAGGCTTGGGCATCACCCGCCTGCTGCACTACCAGGTCGCCGATGAACTGGCTGATGGTCGTCTGGTAAGAGTGCTCAGGGACTACGAACCGAAGGACCTGCCAATCCAACTGGTCTACCCGCACGCCTTGCAACTATCGCCAAGGGTGCGGGCGTTTGTGGAGTGGGTTGGTCCGAGGCTGGAAAGGGGTTTGCCGGAGTCTCGATAGACAATAACGGGCCTCGCGCAGACGGTGCGAAGCAAGTCGGGACTTGGCAATCGTAGATACAGCAGTTTCGCCGAACCGGGAATGGTAGCGCCGATACAGAACTGCTTGGGTAGTCGAGTTTGCAGCTTGGCTGCTTCTCGCTTGCTAGCGACGACTGCTAGTACAGCGCCGCCGCTACCTCTCGGTCATGAGCTTTTGCAGAACATCCTTCCTGCGCGTTATAGCTTTCCGAGGAACATACCGTTCCACCTTCCGCTTTACATACACCTTACACAACGATAATAATTCTCAGCTGCTAAGGCTTAGCATTATCAAAACCCTCACCAGAAGAGCCACAACACTCTGCCCACAACAGGCTGAAGGTGACAGACAGCGTTCCCCTCTGCTGCGCAGTTGCACCTGACGCCAAACAATCAGGAAATTTTCTCGCATGATCAGGACGACCCGCCGTATCGGCGTCACTGCCAGCCTGCTGGCATTCGCCATCGCCCAGGCCGCACAAGCGAACGAAACCGATGAAAACCGTCAGCAGGCCCAGAGTGATCCGGTAACACTCGCCCCGTTAACCATCCAGGGCGATGTGCTGGGCAGCGCCAGCGAAGAAGAAGTACGCACCTATGCCGGTAGCCGCAGCGTGGTCGAGGCCCAGGAGCTGAAGAAGGCCAGCGTGCGCGGCCTGGATGACGCCCTGGCGCGGGTCCCGGGGGTAAAGATTCTCGACGAGACCGGTACCGGCGTACTGCCGCAGCTGTCCGTGCGCGGGCTTTCGGAAAGCCGCAGTGGCCGCGTGCAGGCGCTCGCCGATGGCATCCCGCTGGCCCTGGCGCCCTATGGCCAGACCAGCCTGTCGCTGTTCCCGCAGACCCTGGCAACGGTCGATCGCATCGACATCGTGCGTGGCGGTGCCTCCGTGCAGTACGGACCGAACAACGTCGGCGGCGTGATCAACTTCATCAGCCGGCCGATCCCCGAGAAGTGGGAAACCACCCTGCAGGAGCGCGTCACCTTCGCGGCCGGCGGGCGTCAACTGTACGACAGCTACCTGGGCACCGGCGGCCGCCTGACCGACAACTTCGGCCTGCAGCTGGACGTCAACACCATCAGCGGCGAATACGGTCGCGAGCATTCCGAGACCGACGTGCAGAACTACCGCCTGCGCGGCCAGTGGGATATCGATGACAGCCGCAGCCTGAGCTTCGGCGTGCAGCGCTACATCGCCGACATGGACCTGGCCGGCGCCCTCAGCGTGGCCGACTACAAGGACGACCCGCGCCAGTCGACCCGCAAGCTCGATCGTTTCGAAGGCGACAGCGACCGCGTCTGGGGCACCTATACCCAGTACCTCGGCGCCATGGGCCCGTTCGACGACGTGGAATTCAGCTGGACCAACTTCGCCCAGCACAGCTATCGCAACTTTATCGTTGGCCTGCCCTTCGCGCCGGATGCCACGCCGGCCACCCTGCAGGATGCGCCCCGCGACTTCCGCGTGTGGGGCAGCGAGCCGCGCCTGAGCCTCGGCATCGACGGCGATAGCGTCAGCCAGACCTGGCTGCTCGGCGCCCGCCTGGTCAAGGAAAACGTCGATTTCGATGTCGACCGTCTGAACCTGAATACCGGCACCACCAGCGTGGTGCGCGACTGGGTATTCGATACCAAGGGCCAGGCTGCCTATGTGAGCAACGAAATCAAGCTGCTCGACGACCGCCTGACCATCACCCCCGGCGTGCGCTATGAGCACGCCAAGATGGAGTACGCCGACGGCGTCAGCGGCGTCGAGCGCAAGACCGTCGCCGAAGAGTGGCTGCCCGGTCTGAGCATCGGCTACCAGGCCAGCGACGACTGGTTCGTCTACGCCAACGCGCAGCGCTCGCTGCGGGTGCCTCAGGTGTTCCAGATCGTCAGGGATGGCGTGGTCCAGGCGGAAATCTCGCGCAACTACGAGACCGGCGTGCGCTTTACCCCACAGGACAACCTGCGCATCGACTTCGGCCTGTACCGCATCGACTTCGACGACCAGATCGTGTTCGCCAACAGCCGCTTCCAGAATCTCGGCAGCACCCGCCACCAGGGGATAGAGACCGAGGTGTTCTGGACCCCGGCCGCGCTGCCAACCCTCGACCTGCACGCCGGCTACGCCTACCTCGATGCCGAGCTGCGCACCGGCGACTTCAAGGGCAACGAGGTGCCGTACAGCTCCAAGCACCAGTTCACCGTCGATGGTCGTTACCGCTTCGCCGAGTTCTGGACCTACAGCCTGGATGGCCTCTACGTCAGCAGCGCCTATACCGACGACGCCAACAGCGCCGAGGAGAATGCCAGCGCCTCAGTAGGCGAGCTGCCCGCCTACTGGATCTGGAACACTGCCATCGAGCGCGAGTTCAAGCTACAGGACCAGAGCGTGCTGACCGCCTCGGCCGGCATCAGCAACCTGTTCGACCGCCAGTACTACTTCCGCGGCATCGACACCAGTCCCGAGGGCCGCCAGCCAGCACCGGGCCGTACCCTGACGCTGGGGGTGAACTACCGCTTCTGATCGTCGTATCTCCTCCCCCTGGCGCCATGCCAGGGGGTCGTCCATTCGACTCGTCCAACCCAGCCTCGGTACGGCGATCACTGAATATGCAATCGCTAAGCGTTGCACTCACGCCCCACTCGAAGCCGCCAACCGCACCCCAAACGCCACCAGCACCCCACCCGTCAATCGGTCCAGCGCTCTGGTCAGCGCAGGCCGGCGCAACAGCCTCCCGAGCGGAATCGTCGCGGCGGTCAGCACGGCGAACCAGGCCAGGGACAACAGCACATGCAGGCACGCAAGGAAGAACGAGTAGGCGGCCACATCGGCGCCGAGCGGGACGAACTGCGGCAGGAAGGTGACGTAGAACACGCCCACCTTCGGGTTCAGCAGGTTGGTCAGCAAGCCGCGCCAGAAGGCCTGCCCGTTCGCTGCAGAGGGCGTCTTGGCCGGGCCTGAATCGAACGAGGCGCGCGGGTTGAACAGCAGTCTGGAGCCGAGCCAGATCAGATAGGCGGCGCCGGCGAACTTGACCAGGATATAGGCCAGTTCCGAGGCCTGCAGCAGCGCACCCAGCCCGAGCGACACCACCACACCCCAGGCCAGGCAGCCCAGGCAGATGCCCGCCGCGGCCAACACGGCCTGGCGCCGCCCTTCCAGCGTGGCGGTGCGCAGCACGATGGCCGTATCCACACCCGGCGTGACGGTCAGCAGCGCGGCGGCTGCAGCAAAGGCGAGCAACAGCGGGAGGTCGATCATCGGTAGTGCTCCCTGGTTTCGTAGCCTGTCGGCCGAACACCGGACGGCCGGCGGCAGGACGGGACCTGCCAGCGTTTGCGGCGGCCTGATGTGCGTTGTATCAGGCAAGCCTGTTAACGGCCAAATCGCCAATTTCGTGCAAGTCGGCGCTCGCTGGGTGGCGTCGCGGTGGCGCGTCACGCACGCGGTGGGCTATAGGATGACGACAAGCCCCCTGCTCCCGGAGACAACATGACCCGCCCCACCGTAAGCGATAAACGCGCGGCCTTCCGCGAGATGCACCGCGCGGGGTGCTTCCTGCTGCCCAACCCCTGGGACGCCGGCGGTGCTCGCCTGCTCGAGCGCCTCGGCTACCGGGCCCTGGCGACCACCAGCGCAGGCTATGCCTGGTCTCAGGGCCAGGCGGACGGGCAACTGTCACGCGACGATACCCTGGCGCACATGCGCTACATGGCGGCCATGAGCGACCTGCCGATCAACGCCGATTTCGAGAGCGGCTTCGGGGCCACGCCCGAGGCGGTCTTCGACAGTGTCAGCCTGGCGCTGGAGACCGGCGTGGCGGGCCTGTCCATCGAGGATTCGACCGGCGATCCCGCCCAGCCGGTGCGCGACAAGGCGCAGGCCGTCGAGCGCCTGCAGGCGGCGCGCGCCGCCATCGATGCCGGCGGCGGCGACACCCTGCTGGTGGGGCGTGCGGAAAATTACTTCGTCGGCCGCCCCGATCTGGACGACACGGTCGAGCGCCTGCTCGCCTATTCGCTGGCCGGGGCCGACTGCCTATACGCGCCGGGTCTCAGGACGCGGGAGGAAATTCAGACGGTCGTCCAGGCAATCGCGCCGAAGCCGGTGAACGTGCTGATCGGCTGGAACAGCGAGCTGACCGTC
Organism: Stutzerimonas sp. R40042; assembly: GCF_026642215.1. Classification (NCBI taxonomy): domain Bacteria; kingdom Pseudomonadati; phylum Pseudomonadota; class Gammaproteobacteria; order Pseudomonadales; family Pseudomonadaceae; genus Stutzerimonas; species Stutzerimonas sp. R40042. The sequence continues at coordinate 3,265,525 of NZ_CP113258.1, forward strand.
GAGGCGCTGGCCGAGCTTGGCGTCAGGCGCATCAGTGTCGGCGGGGCCCTGGCGCGCGCGGCCTGGGGCGGGTTCATCGATGCGGCGCGGAGGATGATCGAACAGGGCCGGTTCGATGGCTTCGGCGGCACGCCATTTGGTGCGGAACTCAACGAGCTGTTGCGCGCCACGGAACCGCCGCGCTGACCGGGCAGGCCACGAACGTGGCAGAGAGGCGATGTACGCCGCGACCGGCCGCCAGCACGATGCCGGTGACCGGGCGTGAAGCACTCAGTAGAGGCGCTTTTCGATATCGACATCCCTGAGCAGGATATCGCCGAAGGTCGCCTCCCCTTCGCCATGCTGGAAGAGGCTGACCCCGATCAGCCAGACCCGCCGGATGCGTGCTGGCGGCTCGCCGCCGATGGCGGTGCGGTAGTGGCCCAGTATGTTCTGCTCCTCGCACAGCCACTGGCCGAGATCGGCGGTGCCCGAACGCACCACGACATGCGTCTCGCGGTCATGCCAGCCGGGCAGCGGGCAATGGAAGTGCGTGCCTTCGGGGAGATCCCGGCTCCAGTAGAAGGTGAGGTCGCGGCCGTTGTCGAACTCCACCGCGATGCTCAGGTAGTCGTGGGTGTGGATCTGGTCTTCGGCGACCGACGAGGGCAACCGGTCGACCTTCCACTTCCAGCTCAGCGTGGTGTGCGCGCTCAGCGGCAGGTCGGCGTCTTTCTGCAGGATGGAGACATCGTCACGGGTATGCAGGCGGATGGCCCGTGTCGGCGCCCGACCCGCCTGGGCCGGCGTGACAGCGGAGAACACCGTGGACGGCCCCAGCTCCCAGAGTTCCTGCCAGCCACCGGGCAAGGGCGCACGCGGTGTACGCAGGCGCGCCAGCTCGCGGCTGGCCCAGTGCGCGGCGTCGCGACCGGCCGCCGCCTGGCCCAGCACCTCGGCGACATCGGTGCCGGGCCGCCAGTGGATGATGCCGACATTGACGCCGCCGCCCTCGTCGGGGTTGAACGCGGGCGGCTCGCCACGGTAGCGGCCACTGGCATCGAGCCAGCGGTCGCGCGGGTAGAGCTTGAGCTGCAGGGGGCCGTCTTGCTCCACCGTGAAGCTCTGGGTGTCGTGCAACGCGCGGAAGATCGGTCCCCGCTCGCCGATGCGCGCCCAGGTCGCCAGCTCCGCCGAATAACGGATGCCCAGCGCTCGGGAGACCTCGACGCCGCCCTCGAGCACGAAGGTCAGCCGATCGCCGGCCTTTACCTGAAGGCCGGTGTCCAGCCAGGCCCCGATACGCCAGGACAGGTACAGCGCGCGCAGCCCGAGCACCGCCTTGCCCGCCAGCGGCGCCGCGATGTCGGTCAGCTGGGCCTCGAATTGCGCCGGCGTCGACACAGAGCCGGTGCTGGCGAGGGGCTCGAGCGGGATGGTGTTTGTCATTGTTTTTCCTCCGTGCGGGTGCGGACGCCTGAGCCGGGCTTTCGGCGCCAAAGTACGATGTCCGGATGCTAGGGCCGGCTGCTAGCGTGAGGCTTGTAAAAACGAGCTGACTTGAGGAGCCCGGGCATGCTGCCTTCGCACCTGCTGATGTGGCCGGACATGCTGCTGTACTTCGGCCCGCTGCGGCATCTGGACAGACGCGTCAACGGCGCCGCGGTGCTCATGGTCGGCCTCTATCGCCCGCTTGTGCTGCAACTGGCGGGCACCGCCCTGCCCTGCCAGGCCGTGGTGGTACCCGCCGGTGTGGCGCATGCGGTGGATGCACAGGGTGGCGTGCTGGCCAAGCTGTTCGTCGAGCGCGACAGCGAGTTATACGGGCGCTTCGTGCAACGCTTTGCCTGGCGCCCCGGGCAGTGTGCGCTACCGCTGCACGATCCTGTGCTGATCGATACGCTGACCGCGCTCTACGAAGAGGCACCGAGCAAGGAGCAGACGCGGCAGACCCTGCTGGCGCTGATGCCTGCCGTGGACGATGCAACCGCCGCGGGCCGCCTGACACCGGTATTCGAGCTGTTGCGCCAGGAGGGCGACGTCAACCACGCGCTGGCGCAGGCCGCCTCGCTGGTTCACCTCTCTCCCTCGCGCATGGCGCACCTGTTCCGCGCCGAAACCGGCATGAGCTACCGCGGCTTCCGCATCTGGAAGCGCCTGCTGCTCGCGGCCGAGTATATGCAGCGTACGGACTGCCTGACGCGGGCGGCCGTCGATGCGGGTTTCGCCGATGCCAGCCATTTCAGCAATTGCTACAAGCGCTATATCGGCGCCAGCCCCGCGCAGGTCTTTCGCAGCCTGCAGCGGTTCGAACGCTGACTGTCGCGGGGAGCGCCTGGACGCAGCTTGCTATCGCTGACGGCCAATGACCGATACCATGCCGCGGGCGTGACGACCCGACGGCTCGTTGGAACGCTCTCGCTTGCTTGCAGTCCGCTCAAAGACAGACGCGATAGTGCTCTGTCCGCATGCGGACAGCCGCGTTGCTTCGCTCGGCCGATCAGGAGGGATGCTGGTCGGACTACCCCTTCAGAAAGGCGCAATAACGACATGGCAGGCGGAACCGCGGAAGCAAAACGCATCCTTCTCGGCATGCGCGACAGTGCGGAACGACGCGAGCTCGCCACGCGGCTGACGGTCGAGGGCTACCACGTCGGCCACTGCACCGACCAGGCGGGCCTGGCGCAGCGGATCGACGCAACGGTAGAGGTGGTGATACTCGCCGACGAGCTGGCAGCGATGCCATTGGATGAGGTCGGCGCCGCGCTCGAGAAACTGCCAGCCGGCAGTGCCATCCCGTTCATTCTCCTGAGTCGCGACGCCGAACCCCATGCTGCGTTGAAAGCCCGCCTGCCGTCGACGATCAACGACTTCGTGGTCCTCGGCGAGCCTGTGGGGCCGGCCACCTTGCTGAGTTGCCTGACCACGTGCATGCGCCTGCGTCAGCATCAGCGCGCGCACCACGCCGAAGCCACCGAGCGAGCCGACCAGCGAACCCGCTTCGAGCGACTGATCGAGAACCTTCCGATCGGCGTCTGTTTCATCGATGCCGACGGCAATACGCTGCTCAGCAACCCCAAGTACGACGAGTACGTCCCCAATCGAAAGATTCCCTCGACGGCGCCCGAGCGGGCACGGCGCTGGGTCGGCCTGGACAGCCATGGGCAGGTGATACCGCCGAGCCAATACGTTGGTGCCCGCGCCCTGCGCGGCGAGCAGGTCGACGGCCAGGACTATCGCTACTACCCCGACGAAGGTGGCGAACGCTGGCTGCGCCTGAGCGGCGTGCCGCTCTACGACCACGCCGAGCAGCCGATGGGCGCGGCCGTGGTGATCATCGACGTCGACGCCGAGAGGCGCAACGAGGTGATGCTGCGCCAGTTCAATCATGCGCTGGAGCGTGAGGTCGAGTTGCGCACCCAGGCCTTGCAGAGGGCGCTCGACCAGCTGACCGTCGAGGTTCAGGAACGCAGCCGTGCCGAGGAGCAGCTGCGCCACTCACAGAAGATGGATGCAGTCGGCCAGCTCACCGGCGGTATCGCCCACGACTTCAACAACATGCTGACCGGCATCATCGGCGCGCTGGACATGATCCGTCTGCGCGCGGCATCCGGACGCTACAACGACCTGCCGCGCTATCTGGACGCGGCGCATGGCTCGGCGCAGCGCGCCGCCTCGCTGACCCAGCGCCTGCTGGCCTTCTCCCGCCGCCAGCCACTGCAGACCCGGCCGACCGCAGTCAATTCGCTGATCCGCTCGCTGGCCGACCTGCTGCAGCGCAGCCTGGGCGAGACCATCCGCTTCGAGCTGGCCCTCGAGGACGCCGCCGGGCTCGCCCTGGTCGACCCCAGCCAGATGGAAAATGCCCTGCTCAATCTGGCGCTCAACGCCCGCGATGCGATGCCGGACGGCGGCACCTTGCGCATCGAGACGCAGCGCCTGGCGTTGCAAGCGGAGCAGGCCACCCGCCACGGCGTACCGACCGGCGAGTATCTTTGCGTGCGGGTGATCGACAGCGGCGTCGGCATCCCGGCAGCATTGGTGGACAAGGTGTTCGAACCGTTCTTCACCACCAAACCCCTCGGCGAAGGCACCGGGCTCGGCCTGTCGATGGTCTACGGCTTCGTCCGCCAGAGCGGCGGTTTCATCTCCATCGACACCTGTCAGGGCGAAGGGACCCGCGTCGCGCTGCACATACCGGCGGCATCGGCCGACGCGCAGGAGGAGCCGACTGCGGTTCCGATCCGCGTGCCCGGCGCAGGTGGCGGGCGCAAGGTTCTGCTGGTCGAGGATGACAACGCGGTGCGCCCGTTGCTGCAGAGCGCACTCGAGGACTTCGGCTATCACGTGCATGTGGCGGCCGACAGCCAGCGCGCCCTGGAGCTCGCCGCAGATCTCGACTCGCTCGACCTGCTGCTGACCGATGTCGGCCTGCCGGGGCTCAACGGCCGCCAGCTTGCCGAAATGCTGCAGCAGCGGCGCCCCGGCCTGCCGGTGGTGCTGATCACCGGCTATGCCGAACAGGCCGCGACCCGCCTCGATTGCCTTGCTCCCGGCATGCACCTGATGACCAAACCCTTCACCCTCGAACTGCTGGCCGAAACCGTCACCCACGCGCTTGCCGCACCGGTTGGCTGAGGGCCGTTACCACGGCAACTCCGCCCCGCTGTAGGCATGAAACCCTCCACTCGCCTCCGGCCCCAGGCTGTCGATGACCCGCAGCAGATCCTGCGCGGCATCGGCCGCCGGCCGGCCGATCTCGGCGCCGCGAAAAGGCTGCGACAGGCGTGAGTTCACCGTGCCCGGGTGCAGCGCCAGCAGCACGGCATTCGGCTGGTTGCGGCGCACTTCGATGGAAGCGGTCTTGATCAGCATGTTCAGCGCGGCCTTGGAGGCGCGGTAGCTGTACCAGCCGCCGAGCCGATTGTCGCCGATGCTGCCGACCTTGGCCGAGAGCATGGCGAGCACGCCGCGCTGGCGGTCGAGCAGGCCGCTGAAATGACGCAGCACCATGGCCGGGCCAAAGGTGTTGATCTGGAAGGTGGCGAGCAGCTGCGCCTGGTTAATGTCAGTGAGGCGTTTTTCCGGCATGAACTCGGCGCCATGCAGCACGCCGGCGGCGTTGATGATCAGGTGAAACGGCCCCTGCCCCGCCACCGCGTTCGCGGCCTGTTCGATGCTGGCGGGATCGGCAAGATCAAGCGCCGGCTCGGACGAGCGACTCAGGGCGATGACCGATGCGCAGTGCGGATCGCTGCGCAAGGCATCGACCAGTGCGGCACCGATGCCACCGGATGCACCGATGACCAGCGCGCGAAACCCTTCGGGGAATGATTCCAACGGCATGACGATCTCCAGCAGATTTACGGTCGACGGTCGCCGGCACCGCCGCGCCAGCGCTCGATATGCTCGGCGAGCAGGTCGGCGATGGGCAGGCAAGCGCCGAGCCGGTAGAGGTTCCAGTAGTGGCCTTCCAAGGTGCGGTTGATCAGCAAGGTACCGGAAGCCGGTTGCAGGCTGCCCAGTGCCGACATCAGCAAGGGGAAGAGTTCGGACAGCTGCTGGTGCAGCGCCGCTCCGCGGAAGTCCCACTGCGCGCCAGGCTGCAACAGTGGATGCAGCATCAGGTGGATACGCCGGTACAGCCCATGCGGCGGCATGCTGCCAGGCTGACGCCCGCCGAGCATCTGGAAGCCGGCCTCCAGCGCCTCGCTGGAAGTGCCACGCAGCGCCTCGAAGATCTGCACGTAACCGGCCAGCAGGCGCGGCTCCAGACGCAGCACGCTGCCGAAATCGTAGACCACCAGTTCGCCCTGCTCGGTCCAGGCCAGATTGCCCGGATGCGGATCGGTGTGCAGCCGCTGCAAGCCGAACGCCTGCTCGGCGAGCCACTGGCAAAGGTTTTCGGCCAGGCGCTGGCGGATCTCGACCGGTGCCTGCTCGACCTCGGCCATGGAACGGGCCGGACGATCTTCCAACACCAGCACGCCGGGGCGACAGAGCTCGCTGGCGGCAAAGGGAATGCCGAGGCCGGGCCAGTCGCCGAAGTGCGCGCGGAAGGCTTCGAGGTGGTCGCGTTCGGCGGCGTAGTCCAACTCTTCATCGATCGCCCGCTGCAGCTCGGTGTAGACCGCCTCCAGCCGCGCCGCTGGCGTGCCGAACAGCCGCCCGAGCGGCATCAGCCGACGCAGCTGGCGCAGGTCCGCTTCGCAGATCGCGTGGATGCCGGGGTACTGGATCTTCATGATCAGCGCCCGGCCCTGGCGATCGCGGGCGCGGTGCACCTGGCCCAGCGAGGCGGCCGCGGCGGGCGCAGGTTCGATGGTATCGAACAGCTCGTAGAGCCGGCCGTCGTACAGCCGCTGCAGGTTGGCTTCCAGCTCCGCGAACGGCAGCGACGGCACCTGATTCTGCAAACGGGCCAGCGCCGCGCTGATCGGTTCGGGCAACAGGTCCTGCCATTGCGAGGCCTGCTGGCCGAGCTTGAGCACCGGGCCCTTCATCTGCCCGAGTGCATCACCCAGCAGCTCGCCCACCGGTTGCCAATCGATGCGCGCCTTGCCTGGCGTGACGCGTTGCACCAGCAGGTTGCCGGCGATCCGTGCACCAGTGCCGCCCAGTTGCAGAAAACGGCCCAGCGCCGAAGCCGAGGGGCGAGAGAATCGAGGCATGCAAGCGACCTGCGAAAGCAAAGGCTGATCATGGGCCAGCCCGTCGGGTGTTCCAAGACGCAATGGTTGCAGTCTGTTGCGCGGCGAGGACGGAACTCGCGAGCTATCCTGCCCAGCGGACGCGCGGAACGAGCCCGCAAACTTCGAGTCGGAACACTGACTGGATTCAGCGTGCGCTTGTGCAGCGTCGCTGAGAGGTAGCGCCCGGCGCCTGCGAAGGCAGAAACGGGTGGTTTCTCCAGCCTTGGCCCGAAGACGTTTTCTGGAGCAAGGACTATGCACGCAGCGGAGCCTGCGTAAGGAGCACGAATGAATGATGCCAATCGCCCGCACAGCGGCCAGAGCGAGGAAGTGCCACGCATCTCCACGGGCAGCGAAGGGCTGGACGATATCCTTGGCGGCGGGCTCGACCCCGACCGCATGTACCTCTACGAAGGCAGCCCCGGCGCCGGCAAGACTACCCTTGCCCTGCAGTTCCTGCTCGAAGGCGCGCGCCAAGGCGAGCGGGTGCTGTACGTGACCCTGTCGGAAACCCAGGCCGAACTGGAGCTGATCGCCAAGCGCCACGGCTGGTCGCTGGATGGCATCGACATCTTCGAACTGGTCACGCCCGAGGCCAGCCTCGACCCGGAACTGGAGTTGACGGTGCTGCACCCGGCCGAGATCGAACTGGGCGAGACCACCCGGCAGCTGTTCGACCGTGTCAGCCAGACCAACCCGAGCCGAGTGGTCTTCGACAGCCTCTCGGAGATGCGCCTGCTCGCACAGAGCCCATTGCGCTACCGGCGCCAGGTGCTGGCGCTCAAGCACTTCTTCGTCACTGGCCACTGCACGGTGATCCTGCTCGACGACCAGACCTCGGAAGGCGGCAACCTCCAGCTGCACTCGATCTGCCATGGCGTGGTGATGCTCGAACAGCAATCCATCGATTACGGCGCCGAACGCAGGCGCCTACGAGTAGTAAAGATGCGCGGCATTCAGTTCCGCGGCGGCTACCACGACTTCGTGATTCGCAAGGGCGGCCTGCAGATATTCCCGCGGCTAGTTGCTGCCGAACATCATTCAGTCTTCACCAGCAGCTTGGCCTCCTCCGGCAATGAAATGCTGGACAAGATGCTGGGCGGTGGACTTGAGCGCGGCACCAACGCACTACTGGTAGGCACTGCCGGGGTGGGCAAATCGTCACTGGCGCTCAGCTACGCGGTGACGGCATGCAAGCGCGGAGAAAAAACGTCATTTTTCGTATTCGACGAGAACACCGGCACGCTGCTCGCCCGCGCTCGCGCGTTGGGGTTGCCACTCGAACCCTGGATCGATCAGGGATTGCTGCATCTGCAGCAGATCGACCCAGCGGAGCTGTCGCCAGGTGAGTTCGCCTCCACTGTGCGCTGCAGCGTCGAACAGGACGGCGCGCGCCTGATCATCGTCGACAGCCTCAACGGCTACATGCATGCGATGCCCGACGGCAAGTTCCTGATCCTGCAGATGCACGAGCTGCTGAGCTACCTGGGTCAGAAAGGCGTGGTCAGCATTCTGGTGCTGGCACAGCAAGGGGTGATCAACCCTGCCGACACGCCCGTCGATATCAGCTATCTCAGCGATGCGCTGATCATGCAGCGCTATTTCGAGCACGAAGGCACCATTCGCCGCGCGTTGTCGGTGGTGAAGAAACGCAGCGGATGGCACGAAAACACCGTGCGTGAATTTCGCCTCAGTGCCGACGGGATACAGGTCGGCCCGCCACTGAGCGGTCTGGATGGCATACTTTCCAGCGCCCCGCAGTACACCGGTGACCCCGCTAGACTACTTCCGGACGAGCATGACTACGCCTGACCCAAAACGCAGTTCTCTCGTGGTCGTCTATGCCCCCATCGGCCGCGACGGCCCGGCCTCGGCCGAACTGCTCAAGCGCAGCGGCATGCAGGCGGTGGTCAGCCATGGCGTCGAGCAGGTACTGCAACGCGCCGAAACCGACGCCGATGCAGTGTTCATCGCCGAAGAAGGTCTGTTTGGCTACGACCTCGAGAGCCTGGCCGCCTGGGTGGACAAGCAGCCGGCGTGGTCGGACTTCCCCTTCGTCGTGCTGACCAGCAAACACCAGCCTCCGGCGATTGCCGCGTGGCGCCAGCGCATGGTGCTGGCGCTGCGAAATGTATCGCTGCTGGAGCGGCCGGTGCAGAGCATCACCCTGACCAGTGCACTGAAGGCCGCAGTGCGGGCACGTCAGCGCCAGTACGAGGTGCGGGCATTGCTGGAAGCGCAGGAATTGGCGTCCAAACAGCTCGAAGCCCTGGTGGTCGAGCGCACCCGCGAGCTGGAAAAGGCCAACCAGGAGTTGCGCACGCAGATGGCCGAGCGCGCGCGCATCGAGGAAACCCTGCGTCAGGCGCAGAAGATCGAGGCCATCGGCCAGCTCACCGGCGGTATTGCCCATGACTTCAACAACCTGCTGATGGTCATCAGCGGCGGCCTCGACATGCTCGATCGGCGCAAGGACCCGCAGCGTCGCGAGCGCCTGTTGACCGGCATGCGCCAGGCCGCGCAGCGCGGCACGGCGCTGACCCGCCAGCTGCTGGCCTTTTCCCGCAGCCAATCACTGGCACCGAGAGCCGTGGACCTCTCTTTGCAGATCGGCCGTATGCGCGACCTGCTCGACCGCAGCCTGAGCGGTGCGGTGCAGGTCAAGGTGCAGTTCGCGCCGGACCTCTGGCCCGTCGAGGCGGACCCGGGCGAGCTCGAGCTGGTCATCATCAACCTGGCGGTGAACGCCCGCGACGCCATGCCAAACGGCGGATCGATCCTCATCGAAGCCTGCAACGCACCGGACGAGGACGTCATGGGCTTACGCAGCGACTTCGTCCGGCTGACCGTGACCGACTCGGGCACCGGCATTCCGGAGGAGGTCCGGCCGCGGGTCTTCGACCCCTTCTTCACCACCAAGGAGATCGGCAAGGGCTCGGGTCTGGGGTTGGCGCAGGTATACGGCTTCGCCCGGCAATCGGGGGGCACCGTATGGATCGAAAGCGAATGCGGGCGCGGCACCCGTGTGATCATGCTGCTGCCGCGCTCGGCAGACATGCCCGAGCAGCCCGAGGCCGACGATCACGGCGCCGATGCGCGCGACAACCGGCTCGTCGGCAGTGTGCTGCTCGTCGACGACGACGAGGAAGTCGCGGCGCTGGTCGGCGAGATGCTCGAACACCTCGGCTATCGCGTCACGCACGCCGCCAGCGCCACGGATGCGCTGAGCTCGCTGCAGAACGGTTGCAAGGTGGACATCGTGTTCTCCGACATCATGATGCCCGGCGGCATGAACGGGGTTGAACTGGCTCGAGAGATCCGCACCCGCGCGCTCGGCGTTCCCGTGTTGCTGACCAGTGGCTACGCCGAGGCCGCTCAGCAGTCGGCGGCCGCCGAAGGCGTGCACGTGCTGGCCAAGCCCTATCGGCTCGAGGACCTGGCCACCGCCCTGCGCGAAGCGATTGATGGCGCAGCGCAATCCCCGCACGGACAGCTGCGGCGTTGGTCCTAACGATTGGCAAAACCGATCGCGGAGGATGCATGGGAAACCAGGAACAACTGGCGCTACTGGAAGAACTTCTGCTTGCGCGAGGGCCGGCAGGCCAGGAAGAAGAAGTCCGCCAGGCGTGCAGGCGAGAGCTAGAGCGATGCTGCGACGCCGTCTGGCAAGACGCCGCTGACAATCTCATTGGGCGAATCAAAGCGGTCGGGGTTGCGCCCGACGAGGCGGAACGCCGGACGACCCGAATCATGGCCCATCAGGATGAGATCGCCATGGTGGTCAAACGCATAGACCCGGATGGGCGCCTGCGAGTCGCGGCGCTGGGCGGTGCGTTTCCGGTCAACTTCGGCATGTGCCCCGTGGACGTGATGGGAGACACCGGCACGGTCGCCGGTGCGCTGTCTTTCGGCACGATGCACGGGACGAGCGAATCGAGCCAGTCGATGCATGTGCTTCAGGGGGATGTGCAGTGGAACGATGTGCACGTCATCACTCGATACAGCAAGGCGGAACTTGGCGAGCTGGGCGTGCGCGCGGGCACACGGGTGGTGCTGAGCCGGCATTGGCGCAAGCCGTTCCGGATACGCGACTGTATTGCCGCGCACTTCCTCGATGATCGGGCCCCTGTGGTTGCCGCCCTCGTGGCCGCCAGGCGCCTGGCGGCGCGCAGGGATGAATTGCACGGCGACGTGCTCATCGTGTTGACGACCAACGAAGAGGAAACCAATTCCGGGGCACAGTACGCGGCGCGCACACTGCCGGGGGCGTTGTGCATCGCCCTGGAAGTGGGGCCGATCGCAGCCGAGTACGACACGCGCCTGGCGCTCGACCCCATCGTGCTTACCGGCGATGAGAAGGGCTACTACACCAAGCGCGTTTCCGACGGCTTGCTCAGGGCCGCATCACGCTGCGGTTACTGCCCGCAACCGGCGTTGATGCCCGGCTTTGCCTCGGACGCGAGCGCAGTGCTTGGCTCGGGCTCCGCTCCGCAGGCCGGTTGCCTGGCGATCCCCACGGAGAACACGCACGGCTATGAGGTGATCATGCAGGACGCGATGCAGGCCTGCGCCGAAACACTGGTCGAGTATCTGGTCAGCCTGCAATAGCGCCCAGGAGGGGCCGAGCGCAATCCCGCTCGAGCAGCTGAGCAGCCGACCGATATTTTTTTCGGCCCGCTTCGAGCCCCGCACACGCCCCGTTCGAGGGCGTTCCGATCGGCGTGACGCGCTGCCGAGTGACCATTCGCGCGTCACGCCTCGGCTCGACTGCGCACCAATGCGGACCGCCCGGCGCACCACCGAAAAGCATCCGCTGCTGCTGCCGAAATCGCATCGGCTTGCTCGATATTCTCTGCTTCTGCGCACAGCAGCCACGGTCAGATACTGCGCTCGCCGGCCGCCATTCCGCGGTCGGCAGAGCAGGATCGAGCCATGAACGAATCCCTTTGCGCCCGCCATCTCGAAGCCGCCGCGCTGCCGCTGATCGACATCGCCGGGCTGTTTTCTTCCGATCTCGACGAGCGCGCCGCCGTGGCCAAACGCATCGGTGCGGCCTGTCGCGAGGTCGGTTTCTTCTGTATCGCCAACCACGGCGTCGACGCGGCGCTGCAGCAGGCGGTGTTCGAGCAGGCGCGGGCCTTCTTTGCCCTGCCGGAACCCGGCAAGCGCGCCCTGGACAAGGTGTTCTCGAAGGCCAATCGCGGCTATGAGCCGTTGCGCGGGCAGGTGCTGGAAGCCGGTGCGCCGGCCGATCTCAAGGAAGGCTTCTACATCGGCGAGGAGCTGGCCGAGGACGACCCGCGGGTACTGGCCGGGCGTTTCAACCATGGTGCCAACCAGTGGCCGATCGAGCTCGCGGAGTTTCGCCCGACCATGGAGCGCTATCGCGACGCGATGAATGCGCTGGCGAATCGGCTGATGGGGGCCATCGCGCTGTCGCTGCAACTGCCGGAGGAACATTTCGCCGGCTTCTGCCGCGACTCCATGAGCACCCTGCGCCTGCTGCATTACCCGCCGCAGCCGGCCAATTCCGCGCCCGGCGAAAAGGGCTGTGGCGCGCATACCGATTTCGGCGGGCTGACGCTGCTTCTGCAGGACGAGAATCCCGGCCTGCAGGTATGGGATCGTCACAGCAAGAGCTGGATTCACGCGGCCCCTGTGCCCGGCACCTATGTGGTCAATCTGGGCGACATGATCGCCCGCTGGACCAACGACCAGTACCGTTCGACGCTGCACCGGGTGGTCAACATGTCCGGACGCGAGCGCTACAGCGTGCCGTTCTTCTTCAGCGGCAACCCGGACCATGTGGTCGAGTGCCTGCCGACCTGCCTCGCGCCCGGCGAGGCGCCGCGCTACCCCGCGGTGACGGTGGAAGAACACCACCGCGAGATGTACCGGAGGACCTATGGCTGACATCGTCCTCATCCACGGGGCCTGGGCCGGTAGCTGGGTCTGGGATTCGCTGCAGGATGGCCTGCGCGATGCCGGCCACCGCCCGCACGCGGTCGATCTGCCGGGCAACGGCAGCGACGCCACGCCGCTCGCCGAGGTCTCGCTGCAGCGCTACGTCGAGCACGTCGGCGCGCTGATCGAGACGCTGCCCGGCCCGATCCATCTGGTCGCGCATTCCGGCGGCGGCATCACCGCCACTGCAGTGGCCGAACGTTATGCCGAGCGCATCGCCGGCGTCGCCTATGTCGCCGGCATGATGCTGCCCAGCGGCATGGGCTTCGGCGAACTCTGTGCCGAGCTCGCCCGCGACTTTCCCGAGGTCAGCGGCATCGGCCCCTATCTCGAGGCCGCGCCCGGCGGCAGCCGCGTACCGGGCGATGCCGCCTGCGCCCTGTTCTTTCACGATGCACCGGCACAGGCCGCGATCACTGCCGCGCGCCGCCTGACGGTGCAGCCCGACGGCGGCCGCGATATCGCCGCACAGTGGACGGCCGCGCGTTTCGGTCGTCTGCCACGGCTGTATATCGAAGCCACCCAGGACCGCTCCGTGCTGCCACGGGTGCAACAGCGCATGCAGCAGCTGGTGCCTGGCGCCGAGCGGGTGGTGCTCGATTGCGGGCATGCGCCGCAACTGGCCATGCCCGACGCGCTGCTCGCCGCCCTGCTGGATTTCTTCGCGCGCCATCCACATCCCGTGCGCTGACCCGTTTATTGCATCGCGCTCATTACGCCGACCTTCAAGGAGCTTCACCATGTTCAAGAAAACCCTGCTCGCCAGCGCCTTGTTCGCGCTGTTCAGCCAATCCGCCCTGGCCGCCGACAAGGTGCGCTGGCTCAACGACTGGCTGCCGGCCGGCGACAAGGCGGCGATCTACCTCGGTGTCGAACAGGGCCTGTTCGCCGCCGAAGGTATCGAAGTGGAGATCGCCAGTGCCCGCGGTGGCAGCGACGTGGTGACCAAGCTGGCCACCAACAGCGCCGACTTCGGCTCGGCCGGCCTGGCCTCGCTGCTGCAGGCCAAGGCCCAGGGCGAGGTGCCGGTGGTCGCCGTGGCGCCGATCTACAACAAGCAACCGGACGCCTTCTTCACCACCGAAGGTTCGGGCATCGAGAGCTTCAAAGACATCGTCGGCAAGACCGTCGCCACCCCGACCTTCTCCGCCTCCAACGTGGTCTGGCCGCTGCTGCTGGAGCGCAACGGCATCGACCCGGCCAGCGTCAAGCTGCTCAAGCTCGACCCCGGCGCGCTGGCACCGATGCTCGCCACCGGCAAGGTGGATGCCACCATCAACTGGCTGACCGTCGCGCCCGGCTTCGTCCGTGCCCTCGGTGAAGCGGACAAGACGCTGAAAACCATCCCCTGGTCGGAATACGGCTTCGAGGGCTACGGCCTGTCGTTGGTAGCCTCGCAGCGCTTCGTGCAGAGCCATCCCGAGGTCGCGAAGAAGTTCGTCAAGGCGTACCAGCAGGCGCAGAAGAACGCCATCGCCGACCCGGCAGCCGCAGCCGCCGCACTGAAGAAGATGGTTGCCGAGGTCGATGAGCAACAGGCCGAAGAGCAGTTCGCCGCCTCGGTGCCGCTGATGCAGAACGAGATCAGCGATGCCGAGGGCCCGGGCTTCGACGCCAAGCGGCTGGCCACCACCTGGGAATGGGTGGCCAAGGCGCAGGGCATGCAGATTGATGCCCTCGACCCGGCCAGCGCCATCGACACCAGCCTGAGCGAGTGAAGCCATGAATGCTGCCGTCCTGCCCGCCACGCCGCGCCCCAACATCAGCTTCGATCGGGTCAGCCAGGTCTTCACCTCCTCCGATGGCAGCGAGGTGGTGGCGCTGGACAACGCCAGTTTCGACATCGGCCGCCACGAGTTCATCGCCGTGCTCGGCCCCTCGGGCTGCGGCAAGTCCACACTGCTGCGCATCCTCGCCGGGCTGGTGCGACCGACCCACGGCCAGGTCAGCATCTACGGCAGCCCGGTGGACGGCCCGCGCGACGAGATCGGCATCGTCTTCCAGAAGCCGACGCTGCTGCCCTGGCTGAACATCCGCGACAACCTGACCTTTCCCATGCGCCACAAGTACGGCCGCGTCACCGCCCAGGAGATCACCCGCGGCGAGGAGCTGCTGGAACTGGTGGGGCTCAAGGAATTCGGCAACAAGCGCCCGGACGAACTCTCCGGCGGCATGCAGCAGCGCGCGGCGATTGCCCGGGCGTTGCTGCACGACCCAGAAATCCTGCTGATGGACGAGCCGTTCTCGGCACTCGACGCCCTGACCCGCGACGAGTTGAGCCTGGAGCTGCTGAATATCTGGACCCAGCGCCCGAAGACGGTGCTGTTCATCACCCACTCGATTCCCGAAGCGCTGCTGCTGGCCGACCGCATCCTGGTGATGTCGGCACGCCCCGGCCGCGTTCAGGAAATCATCGACGTCGACCTGCCGCGCCCGCGGTCCATGCAGACCCTCACGGAGCCCCGTTTCAATGAGCTCGCCAACCATATCCGCCGCAAGGTCTTCTCGCGCCATGCCGACCATTAAACCCAGGGCACAGCGCCTGAAGGCGCAGGCCGATCGCCTCGCGCCCTGGCTCGCCTTCGTCGTCCTGCTGCTGGCCTGGGAGGCGGCGTGTCGCCTGCTCAGGCTGCCGAGCTTCGTGCTGCCCTCGCCCAGCGCCATTCTCGCGGCGACGCAGAAGGTCGGCCTCGGCGCCTGGGCCGAGCATATCTTTGCCACCCTGCAGGTGACGCTGATGGGCTACGGCCTGTCGATTCTGATCGGCATCCCGCTGGCCATCGCCCTGGCGTCCTCGCGACTGATGTCGCGCACGCTCTATCCGCTGTTGGTAATCGTGCAGTCCACACCCATCGTCGCAGTCGCGCCGATCATCGTGGTGGTGATGGGCGCCGGCGACCTGCCGCGGGTGTTCATCACCTTCCTGATCGCCTTCTTCCCCATCGTGGTGTCCTGCGTCACCGGCCTGCTGGCGACGCCGGAAGAGTTGGTGGAACTGTCGCGCTCGCTGGGCGCATCGAAGGCCCGCGAGTACCGCAACATCCGCCTGCCCTATGCGATTCCACACCTGTTCTCGGCGCTGCGCATTTCCATCACCCTGGCGGTGATCGGCGCGGTGGTCGCCGAATTCGTCGCGGCGGAAAAAGGCCTGGGCTACTTCATCAACTTCTCCACGTCGATGTTCCAGGTGCCACAAGCCTTCGCCGCGTTGATGATGCTGGTGGTGATCAGCCTGCTGCTGTTCCACCTGATCGGGTTGCTGCAGAAGGTCTGCTTTCCCTGGAGCCTGCCCAAGGGCGGGCATTGAGCCCACCCGCTCATTCATCTCAACCTGGATAACACCATGCCTCTCGACGATATCGCCCTGTTGCGCAGAAGCTTCGACGTCGCCCGCCGCGCGCTGGAAAACGGCACCCATCCGTTCGGCGCCATCCTGGTCGGGCCGGACGGTGAGGTGCTGCTGGAACAGGGCAACGCCTACATGCCCGACCACGACATGACCGGCCATGCCGAGCGGGTGCTGATGACCCGCGCCTCGACCCGCTACACACCGGAATTCCTCTCGCGCTGCACCATGTACACCTCGGCCGAGCCCTGCGCCATGTGCGCTGGCGCCGCCTACTGGGTCGGTCTTGGGCGCGTGGTCTACGGCCTTTCCGAGCGCAGCCTGAAGAACATCACCGGCAACCATCCGGAAAACCCGACGCTGGATCTGCCGTGCCGCATCGTCTTCGACGCCGGCCAGCGCAAGGTCGAGGTGCTCGGCCCGCTGCTGGAGGACGAGGCGGCCGCCCTGCACGAAGGCATCTGGTAGGCAGCGCCAGAATCAGGCAAGCGCCCGGCAGGATCGCCATAACGCCGGCAGCGTCCTCCCTCGCAGTATTCGAACCACGGCGTCACCGGCGTCGCCCGAATCCACCTGCGGAGGACAACCCCATGTCGAACATCACCGGCAAAATCGTACTCGTCACCGGCGCCAGCAGCGGCATCGGTGAAGCCACGGCCCGCCTGCTGGCGGCCCAGGGCGCAACCGTCGTGCTGGGCGCGCGGCGTCTCGAACGGCTGGAAAAGCTGGTCGCCGAGATCGGCGAACGCGGTGGCGTTGCCGCCTGCCGCGCGCTGGACGTAACCAGCCGCGAGGACACCCAGGCCTTCGTCGACTTCGCCGAACAGCGCTTCGGCCGCGTCGATGTGATCGTCAACAACGCCGGGGTGATGCCGCTTTCGCCGCTGGACGCGCTGAAGGTCGACGAGTGGAACCGCATGATCGACGTGAACATCCGTGGCGTGCTGCACGGCATCGCTGCCGGCCTGCCGCTGATGCAGCGCCAGCGCGCCGGCCAGTTCGTCAACATCGCCTCCATCGGCGCCTACGCGGTGAGCCCGACCGCGGCGGTGTACTGCGCCACCAAGTACGCGGTGCGCGCCATCTCCGAGGGCCTGCGTCAGGAGGTCGGCGGCGATATTCGCGTGACCCTGGTTTCGCCCGGCGTCACCGAATCGGAACTGGCCGAGAGCATTTCCGATGACACCGCCCGCTCGGCCATGGACGACTTCCGCCGCATCGCCATTCCGGCCGACGCCATCGCCCGCGCCATCGCCTATGCCATCGACCAGCCGGCCGATGTCGATGTCAGCGAGCTGGTGGTGCGCCCCACCGCCAGCCCCTACTGAGGACGCCGCCATGACCCTTCATACCAGCACCACCCTGGCCGCGGCATACCTGGCCGTGTTCGGCTCGCTGACCTTCGCCTCGCTGGAAGCGGCCGGCAACGAGCGCCACGAGCGTGGCATGGCGGTCATCGAGCACCTGTCCGGCGGTGCCGGGCAACCGGTGCTCGAGGCGCTGCGCGAGGACTATCCGTTTCTCGCCGAGGGCATCACCGGCTATGCGCTGGGCGATGTCTGGGGACGCAGCGAGCTGGATGACCGCACTCGTCAGCTGGCCGTGATCGCCGCCTTCGCCGCCCAGGGCAATCTGCCCTACATGAAGGTCCACGCCGGTTACGCGCTGCGTCTGGGCGTCAGCCGTGAGGAGCTGAAGGAGGTGGTCTACCTGACCACCGTGACCGCCGGCTTTCCCCGCGCCATCGATGCCGCCCAGGCATTGCGCGAGGTGCCGGACCCGGCGCCGCGCTGAATTAAGCGGTGCTGCGCAGTCGGGCCAGATCCTTCACCGGCGAGGCGCCGAACAGCCGGCTGTACTCACGGCTGAACTGCGAGGGGCTTTCGTAGCCGACCCGGTAGCCGGCGCTGGACACATCGAGCCCCTCGGCGATCAGCAGCCGCCGCGCCTCCTGCAGGCGCAGCTGCTTCTGGTACTGCAGCGGGCTCATCGAGGTGAGCGCCTTGAAACGGTGATGCAGCGTCGAGCTGCTGAGATTGACCCGCTGCGCCAGTTCCTCGATGCGCAGCGGCTCGACGTAATTGCGGTTCAGCCATTCGATGGCGCGGGTGACGCGATGGCCCTGGCTGTCGCGCACCGCGATCTCGTGCAGGTGGCGCCCCTGGCGACCGCAGAGCAGGCGGTAGAAGATCTCGCGCATGGCCAGCGGTGCCAGCACCGGGATGTCCTGCGGGCTGGCCAAGAGTCGCACCAGGCGCAGCGTGGCGTCGAGCAACGGCGCATCGATGCGGTCCAGATAGACCCCACGTGCAGCCCCTTCCACGGGCTGGCTCAACGGCGCGCTGTCGGCCACCAGGGTGGCGACCATTGCCGGGTCGATATCCAGGCGAATGCACAGGTACGGCTCGCCGGACGAGGCCTCCAGCACGCGACCGGCCACTGGCACAGTGACCGATACCACCAGATAGTGCAGCGCATCGTAGGTGTACAGCTCATCGCCCAGGCGCACCTCCTTGCTGCCCTGCACGATGATGCACAGCGCCGGCTTGTGCAGCCCGTGCACCAGGTCGCTCGGTGCGCTGCAGCGGATCAGGAAGAGATCGTCGATGGCGGTGGGATGCATGCCGTCGTCGCGCACGAGGCCATCGATCAGCCGCGCCAGCGCGGCACGCTGGGCAATCGTTTCCTCGGCGGAATGAAGGTCCAGTTGGTTCATTTGCAGGCAAACCGGTGGGAGCGGAAAGGACGGTTAGCTTAGCAGCCCATCCGGCCCGCGGTCGTCCCGCCCCATGGCGGTGCATCGGCACGGCAGTGTCATCGAGTGAAGCACCAAAGCGATGCACCGGCTAACATCGTCGCATGGCCAACCGGCGGCGCAGCTGCCGTGGCCGCGTCGCATCTCAATTCCTGACTGCCTGGCCAGCTTTTTGCTACACCCTGGTCATGAAAAACCCAGCGGACGCCTCCATGCCCGAATCCCAGACCGCGCGCCTCAAGCTCTGCGGCATCACCAAACAGTACCCAGGCTGCCTGGCCAACGACCGTATCGACCTGTCGATCCAGCCGGGCGAGATCCACGCCCTGCTAGGCGAGAACGGCGCCGGCAAGAGCACCCTGATGAAGATCATCTACGGTGTGACCCAGCCCGACGCCGGCGAAATCCACTGGCAGGGCGAACGGGTGACCATGCGCGACCCGGCCCAGGCCCGTGAACGCGGCATCGGTATGGTGTTCCAGCACTTCTCGCTGTTCGAGACGCTCTCTGTGGCGGAGAACATCGCCCTGGCGCTGGGCGCCAAGGCCGGTACGCCGAAGCAGCTGGAGCCGAAGATCCGCGAGGTCTCGCAGCGCTACGGCATGCCGCTGGAGCCGCAACGGCTGGTGCACAGCCTGTCCATCGGCGAGCGTCAGCGGGTGGAGATCATCCGCTGCCTGATGCAGGACATCCGTCTGCTGATCCTCGACGAACCGACCTCGGTGCTCACTCCGCAGGAGGCCGACGAGCTCTTCGTCACCCTGCGCCGGCTGGCGGCCGAGGGCTGCAGCATCCTGTTCATCAGCCACAAGCTCAACGAGGTGCGCGCGCTGTGCCAGAGCGCTACGGTGCTGCGCGCCGGGCGCGTATCCGGCGAGTGCGTACCGGCCGAATGCTCGGACCTGGAACTGGCGCGGCTGATGGTCGGCGATGCCGAGGGGCTGGAAGCCGAATACCCGAAGAGCGAGGGCCGCGCGCCATTCCTGCGCGTGGAGCGGCTGTCCTGGCACAACGCCGATCCGTTCGGCGTGTCCCTCGAAGAGGTGGACCTGGAGGTACGCGCCGGCGAGATCGTCGGCATCGCCGGGGTCGCCGGCAACGGCCAGGACGAACTGCTCGCCCTGCTCAGTGGCGAACAGCGTCTGCCGGCCGCACAGGCTAGGCATATCCGCTTTCTCGGTGACGACGTCGCCCATCTGCGCCCCGATGCCCGCCGTAGCCACGGTATGGCCTTCGTGCCGGCCGAGCGTCTCGGTCACGGCGCGGTGCCGAGCATGAGCCTGGCCGACAACGGCCTGCTCACCGCCTATCAGCAGACCGGCATGGTCGAGCAGGGCATGATCCGCCGCGGCAAGGTGCGCGCCTTCGCCGAACAGGTCATTCAGCGTTTTGCCGTGAAGACACCGGACGCACAGACCCCGGCGGCGAGCCTGTCCGGTGGCAACCTGCAGAAATTCATCCTCGGGCGCGAGATCCTGCAGCAGCCGAAACTGCTGATCGCCGCGCACCCGACCTGGGGCGTGGATGTCGGCGCGGCGGCGGCGATTCATCGCGCGCTGATCGAACTGCGCGATGCCGGCGCGGCGATCCTGGTGATCTCCGAAGACCTGGAGGAGCTGTTCCAGATCAGCGACCGCATCGCTGCCCTGAGCGACGGCAGGCTGTCGCCACAGCGCGCTACTGCCAGCACCTGCCCGGTCGAAGTCGGCCGCTGGATGGCCGGCCAGTTCGATACCAGCGACACCCCTGTTTCCAACTCTGCCGCCTGACGAGAACCCATCATGCTGTTATCCCTGCAACCCCGCGGCGAGGCCTCACGGGCCATGCTCTGGTTCTCGCCATTGCTGGCCGCGCTGCTGACGCTGCTGAGCGGCGCGCTGCTGTTCGCCCTGCTCGGCCATCCGCCACTGGAAACCCTCAAGGTGCTGCTGATCGACCCGCTCGGCGATCTCTACGGCCTCTCCGAACTGCTGGTCAAGGCGCTGCCAATCCTGCTCTGCGCGCTGGGCCTGGCGGTGGTCTACAACGCGCGCATCTGGAACATCGGCGCCGAAGGCCAGCTGCTCATCGGCGCACTGGCCGGCAGCACGCTGGCCGTCAACATCATCGACTGGGATTCGCGCTGGGCACTGGTGCTGACGCTGCTGCTCGGCACCCTTGGCGGCGCCGCCTGGGCCGGGCTCTGCGCCTGGCTGAAGACGGCGTTCAACGCCAACGAAATCCTCACCAGCATCATGCTCAACTACATCGCGCTGAACCTGCTGCTGTTCGCCGTGCATGGCCCGCTGAAGGACCCGGAAGGCTTCAACTTCCCCGAGTCGGCGATGTTCGGCGACGCCACCCGGCTGCCCGAGCTGATCGAAGGGCTGCGCGTGCATGCCGGCTTTTACTTCGCCCTGCTGGCGCTGGTGGTGGTCTGGGTGCTGCTGCAGAAGAGCTTTCTCGGCTTCCAGATCAAGGTGCTAGGCCTGGACAAGCGCGCCGCCGGCTTTGTCGGTTTCCGCGACAAGAAGCTGGTGTGGATCGCCCTGCTGATCAGCGGCGGCCTGGCCGGGCTGGCCGGTGTCGCCGAAGTCACCGGGCCGATCGGCCAGCTGGTGCCGCAGGTGTCGCCGGGCTACGGCTACGCGGCGATCACCGTGGCCTTCCTCGGCCGTCTCAACCCCATCGGCATCGTCTTCGCCAGCCTGCTGATGGCGCTGCTCTACCTCGGCGGCGAGAACGCGCAGATGGCGGCCAACCTGCCGCAGTCCATCACCCAGCTGTTCCAGGGCATGGTGCTCTTCTTCCTGCTCGCCTGCGACGTGCTGATCCTCTACCGCCCGCGCCTGAAACTGTGGGCACGCAAGCCCCAGCTCGTCAGCGCCAAAGAGGAGCCGGCCACATGATCGTCCGCGCTGCGCTACTTCCCTTTTCACCCGCTGCCTGCCGCTTGAAGTTCGAGGCCTGACCGATGGACATGGATCTGCTGACCAATATCTTCTACGCCATGATCCGCACCGGTACGCCGCTGCTGCTGGTCGCCCTCGGCGAGCTGGTGTGCGAGAAGACCGGCGTACTCAACCTCGGCCAGGAGGGCATGATGCTGTTCGGCGCGGTGATCGGCTTCATCGTCGCCTTCGCCAGCGGCAACCTCTGGCTCGGCGTGCTGTTCGCCTGCCTGGCCGGCGTGCTGCTCTCGCTGCTGTTCGCCATGGTGGCTTTGGGCTTCAACGCCAATCAGGTCGCCACCGGCCTGGCACTGACCATCTTCGGCGTCGGCCTGTCGTCCTTCGTCGGTGCCAGCTGGGTCGGCAAGCCGCTGGCCGGTTTCGAGCCGATCGCCATTCCGCTGCTCAGCGAGATCCCCGTGATCGGCCGCATGCTGTTCGCCCAGGATCTGCTGGTGTACCTGTCCTTCGCACTGTTCGCGCTGGTGGCCTGGGTGCTGCTGAAAAGCCGCATCGGCCTGATCATCCAGGCCGTCGGCGAAAACCCCAACGCCGCCAGCGCCATGGGCCTGCCGGTGCTGCGCGTGCGCACCCTGGCGGTGATGTTCGGCGGCGCCATGGCCGGGCTTGCCGGCGGCTACATGTCGCTGGCGTACACACCGATGTGGGCGGAAAACATGACCGCCGGCCGCGGCTGGATCGCCCTGGCCCTGGTGGTGTTCGCCAGCTGGCGGGTGAGCCGCGTCCTGCTCGGCGCCTACCTGTTCGGTCTGGCCAGCATCCTCCACCTGGTGGCGCAGGGTCTCGGCCTGGCGATCCCTGGCAACCTGCTGGCGATGCTGCCCTATGTGGCGACCATTCTGGTGCTGGTGCTGCTGTCGCGGGATGCGATCCGTACGCGGTTGTACGCGCCGGTGTCGCTGGGGCAGCCCTGGCAGCCGGGGCATTGATTTGTCGGGCCGGTTGGAAAGAACGGGGATCGTTGCTGGCGCTATTGGGCTGGCAGCTTGTACATCAGGCGATTACTGAGTAAGCCGACACATCTGGTTTCGGCCCTCCGGCCGAGTCACTTTCTCTTGTCTGCGGAGCGCCGCCCGGGCCAAGAGAAAGTATCCAAAGAGAAGGCCACCCCGACATCCGGACTAGGCGTCCCCGGTTTGCTTCGCAAAACTTCCCTCCCTCCGCGTTGCTCCGGGGGGCCGGGCTCGGCGCCCCTCACGAAGGGACGTCCCTGTCCCTTCACTCCTCGCTCGGCGTCCTGCCTTGCGCCCCCCTCGCAACGCCTGCGCTCGGCCTCCTGACGGGGGAACGAGTCCGAGTTGCCTGACAGATCGAGAACCCTGGTTTGTGTCTGTAATTGGCTAAAGAACCCTCAGGCAACTCCAAACGCCCCTTCAGGAGGGTGAGCGGAGCCGCTGCGCAGAGGGGCGAGCCGCAGGGATGCGGCGAGAGCCGTAAAGGGCCATGGACGGCCCTTGTACGGCGACCCTCGGAGCGGCGGCGGAGAGAACGAACCCCGGCAAAGCCGGGGCCGGATGCAGGGGCAAAGCGTTTTTGGTTACTTTTTCAGCGCCTGGAAAAAGTGACTCGCCCAGCAGGGCGAAACCAAGCCTTCAAGCGACTCGGCAATCGCCAACCGCCATCAAGCGAAACCCTCCGCCGCCAAACACACAGGACGCTTAAACGCCCTATCTCAATCCAACGTGTACTCAAACGTACTCACCACCCGCAATCGCTTTCCGATGGTCCGCCCACTGTCCATATCGCTGCCGTCGTCATCGATCACCCGAATCACCCCCTGGTTGGCATTCTTCAAGCGCCCCAGCGTGGCACCAGCATCCTCGGCGAAGCGCGTCGCCTGCTCACGGGCATTGCTGGTCGCCGCTTCCAGCAACTGCGGCTTCAGCTCGTTGAAACCACGCAACTGATAGCGCGGTCCGGCGAAGCCGTTGACCTCGGTATCCAGCTGCACACCGGCCAGAATCAGCGGATCGACCGCATTGGCCGCCTTGCCCACGGCATCGACGCGCTCGGACTTGACCAGCACCTGCCCCTGGCCGTTGAAGCGCAGCGCCACATCGCGCGAAGCCCATTCGCGGGCCAGCAGATCCTGGACCTGCAACGGCCGTACCTCGAGCTCCTCGTCGGTGAAGCCCTGCTCGCGGAGGAAGTTCAGCACCCGCTGGCGATCCTCGCTCAGCCCCTTCTGCACCTCGGCGAACTGATCGCCACCACGGCGAAAGCCCAGCGTCCACACCGCGAAGTCGCTCTTCACGTCCATCTCCGCCAGGCCCTTGACCGTCACCGTGCGGTCGGCCATGCGAAAACGCTCCACGCCCTGCCCCACCGACCAGCCGGCAAAGGCCACCGCCGCGGCGATCAACGCCGCCGGCAGAAATCCGATTCGTGCTGTAGCCACGTGCTTCTCCCTGTAGGAATTGACCGAATACGCATGCTACTCCAGCGCCGGGCGAACGCCAGTTGCCAGCGCTCAACCGCGACCCAGACGCTGCAACGCCTCCAGCCGGAAGGCGATGTGCTGCTCCAGCTCGCTCAGCTCGCGCTCCAGTCCCGCGCGCTGCTGCGCATCGCTGCAGGCATCCAGCCGTTCGCGCAACGCGGCGCGCTGCGCCAGCAACTCCACTTCCCGTGGCGGCACCCCGGCGCTTTTCAGCACCGAGAACGGCAAGCGCAGGCCCGGCGGCGTCTGCAGCCAGCCTTCGTCCACCACCAGCGGTTCGCCTTTTTCCTGCACGCCGCGCTGCCATCTGGCGATGTCGCGGGCGATGCGTTGTTCGATGTCCTGATCGCTCATGACTCGCGCCTCTTCTACCTGCCCCGTCATGAAAACCCAGCTGCGTGACTTTGTCAGCGGCCGGCCGACGCCAGGTCATTGGCACGTCAGTTGCGTCGCGTCTGTATGATTGCACCCCGCGCGATGCGAACTTTTTGCCGCAGCGTTCATTCTCTTGCTCAGCGCCACCGCTACCGCTACCGATTCGAGGAGCCACCCCTTTGCCCAGTCTCAACCTGCAGATTCTCATCGCGGCCTGCCTGGGTGTGGCCATCGGCTGGCTGACCGGCACGCTGCCGACCGACGCACCCTTGCGCGAAGGCGTGCTTTACGCCAGCACCCTGGCCGGCAGCATCTTCATCGGCCTACTGAAAATGGTGCTGATCCCGCTGATCTTCACCTCCATCGTGGTCGGCGTCGCCAACCTGCAGGCGCATCACCAGGTGCATCGGGTGTGGGGCGGCGCGCTGGTCTACTTCACCCTCACCACCAGTGCGGCGATGCTGGTGGCGCTGGTCGCGGCGAACATCTTCAAGCCGGGCGCGGGGCTGTCGCTGGACCTGTTCGCCGAGGCGATGAACGACTTCGAGGCGCGCCAGCTGACGCTACCCGAGTTCTTCCTGCACTTCTTCGCCAACCTGTTCCAGAATCCCTTCGCCGCGCTGGCCAACGGCAGCATCCTGGCCGTCGTGGTGTTCGCCATGTTCATCGGCATCGCGCTGGTGGCCGGTGGCGACCGCTACCGCAATATCCTCGTGGTGCTGCAGGAATTTCTCGAGCTGATGATGCGCATCATCAGCTGGATCATGCGCCTGGCGCCGCTGGGCATCCTCGCGCTGCTGATCAAACTGGTGGCCGAGCAGGATGTGGCGCTGCTAAGTGCGGTGGGCGGCTTCATCGTGCTGGTGTTCGCCACCACGCTGTTCCACGGCATCGTGGTGCTGCCGGGCATTCTCTTTCTCACAACCGGCAAGTCGCCGCTGTGGTTCTTCCGTGGCACCCGCGAGGCGCTGATCACGGCGTTTGCCACCAGCTCCAGCGCGGCGACGTTGCCGATCTCTCTGCGCTGCGCGGAGGACAACCTCAAGGTGCGCCCGGGCATCGCCGGCTTCGTGCTGCCGCTGGGCGCGACGATGAACATGGACGGCACCGCACTCTACGAAGCGGCAGCAGCGCTGTTCGTCGCCAATCTGATGGGTATCGAGCTGAGCCTGGCGCAGCAGGCGGTGGTGTTCTTCACGGCGATGATCGCCTCGACCGGCGCCCCGGGCATTCCCAGCGCCGGCATGGTGACCATGGTGATGGTGTTGCAGGCGGTCGGCCTACCGGCCGAAGCGGTGGCGATCCTGCTGCCGATCGACCGCTTGTTGGATACCGTGCGCACGGCGGTCAACGTCGAAGGCGACATCATCGGCAGTGTGGTGGTGCAGCGTTTCGCCGATCGTGAATAGCCCGGCTCAGGAGGGCTCGTTCCGGGTGCTGACGATGATCTCCGCCTCGTTGCCCCAGCCGCCGACGGTGTGCCAGTCCTCGCCGAGGATTTCAGACGGATGCATGGTGCGGTCGGCACCATTGCCACAGGCCAGCGAGGTGGCCGGGCAATAGCGGTCGCAGCCCCAGCAGATGCGCTCCGGATGCGGTGGGTTGAGCGGGAATTTCTTGGCCATCGCACATGCCTTCGTGGCGTTGTTGCAGGCTGTACAGGCTAAGCCTGCGTGCCGTCTCCAGACTTGATCACGCTCAAGAACGCAGGGCATCCGCGCAAAATAACTGTATGCACATACAGATAATGATTGCCTGACGCGCCATTTGTGCACATGCTTCGCGCCATCACCCACCGCCGTCATCGCCGCGCATGCAGCTCTTCCTCTGCGAAAAACCCTCCCAGGCCCGCGACATCGCCAAAGTTCTCGGCGCCAACCGGCGCGGCGACGGCTGCCTGCAGGGTGCAGGGGTGACGGTGACCTGGTGCATCGGCCACTTGCTGGAGACCGCCCCGCCGGACGCCTACGACCCACGCTACAAGCGCTGGGTGCTGGCGGACCTGCCAATCGTGCCGGAGCGCTGGAAGATGCTGGTCAAGCCAAAGACCGCCAGCCAGTTCAAGGCGGTCAAGCGCCTGCTCGGCGAATGCAGCGAGCTGGTGATCGCCACCGACGCCGACCGCGAAGGCGAGATGATCGCCCGCGAGCTGGTCGAGCACTGCCGCTACCGCGGGCCGATCCGCCGGCTGTGGCTTTCGGCGTTGGACGATGCCTCGATCCGCAAGGCGCTGGCCGCACTCAAGCCCGGCGCCGAGACCTTCAACCTCTACCATGCCGCCCTCGGCCGCTCACGCGCCGACTGGCTGATCGGCATGAACATGAGCCGGCTGTTCACCCTGCTCGGCCGCCAGTCCGGCTATCAGGGCGTGCTGCCGGTGGGCCGCGTGCAGACGCCGACGCTGCGTCTGGTGGTGGACCGCGACCGCAGCATCGCCGATTTCATCCCGGTGCCGTTCTGGGCCATCGACGTGCAGCTGCTCGCCAATGGCGCCGCGTTCACCGCGCAGTGGCAGGCGCCGGACGAGCTTTGCGACGACCAGGGCCGCTGCCTCGATCAGGCTCGTGCGCAGCAGGCTGCGGACGCCATGCGCAACGCCGCCAGTGCTCGCCTGCTGAAGCTCAAGACCGAGCGGCAGCGCGAAGCGGCACCCTTGCCGTTCGATCTCGGCACGCTGCAGGAAGTCTGCTCGAAGAAGCTCGGCCTCGGCGCCCAGGAAACCCTCGACATCGCCCAGGCGCTGTACGAAACGCACAAACTGATCACCTACCCGCGCAGCGACTGCGGCTATCTGCCGCTGAGCCAGCACGGCGAAGCGCGGGCCATCGTCGCGGCGCTGATGCAGGCCGACCCGGCGCTCGCGGCGCTGCAGCCGCATCTGGACCTGTCGCGTCGCTCGCGGGCCTGGAATGACGCCAAGGTCGGCGCCCACCACGGCATCATTCCCACCGCCGCGGCGCGTGGTCTGGAACGCCTGGCCGGGCGCCCGCGCGCGGTGTATGAGCTGATCCGTGCGCGCTACCTGGCGCAGTTCCTGCCCAACCACGAGTACGACCGCACCCAGGCCGACTTCGACTGCGCTGGCCAGGCGCTGCGCGCGGTGGGCAAGCGCGTCGTCGAACCGGGCTGGAAACGCGCCATGCCCGAAGCACTGGCGCCGGCCCGGGGCAATCTCGAGGCACATGCGCCGCAGAGCCTGCCAGCCCTGCAACAGGGCCAGGATTATGCGGTGGGCGAGATCACGCTCAAGGACCAGCAGACACAACCGCCGAAGCCCTTCACCGAAGGCGACCTGATCAAGGCCATGAAGAACGTCGCCAAGCTCGTGGACGACCCGCGGCTGAAGCAGAAACTCAAGGACACCACCGGCATCGGCACCGAGGCGACCCGCGCCGGGATAATTCAGGGCCTGCTCGACCGCGGCTATCTGGTTCGCCAGGGCAAGGCGCTGGCGGCGACACCGGCGGCGTTCAGCCTGATCGACGCCGTGCCGCGGCCGATCGCCGACCCCGGCACCACGGCGATCTGGGAACAGGCGCTGGACATGGTGCAGAGCGGCGAAATGCCGTTGGAAGAATTCGTCGCCAAGCAATCGGCATGGATGAGCAAGCTGGTCGAACGCTGCGCCGGGCTGCGCATGACGATCAGCGGTCCACCGGTGGCCGCCGGCCGCAACGGCAAACCGTGGAAGAAGAAACGCAGCGCCTCGCCACGCAGAGGGAGCGGCGCTCGGACGAGAAAACCGCGCGCGGCCGATTGAGCGGGCCTTTGCGCCGTGCCCCACAGACGCGTTGAAACCTACTCGCCCCCTGGGGTGGGCTTTAGCCCGCCGCCCGCCACACCATTGCCTTCGGTGGGCTGAAGCCCACCCTACATAGCCGGCGCTACACGATCCGCAACGTCCTAGCCGTTGCCAACGGACCCGTAGGGTGGGCTTTAGCCCACCGCCCGCCACACACACACCAATGCCTTTGGTGGGCTGAAGCCCACGCCACATAACCGGCTCTAGGCGATCTGCAGCACCTCGTAGCGCTGCAGCTGGCCATTGACCCGCAGCTCCACCTCATCTCCTACGTCACGGCCGAGCAGCCCCTGTCCCAGCGGCGAACGCGCCGTGATGACCAGGATTTCCCGCCCGTCATGCTGCAGCTTCAACCCCGCCGCATCCGGCCCGAGAAAGAACCAGCGCTCGGCGCCGTCGTGATCCAGGCAGAGCAGCGCACCGACCCGCGCCCGGCCATCCACGCTCGCACCGGGCTGCAGGTTGCGGTAGGCGGCCAGCGCCGTCTCGATCTCATGCAGGCGTCGTCTTTGCCCGTCGGCGAGGTAGGCGGCTTCCAGCCCGCGAGTGTCGTACTTGTTCTCGGCCTTGCTCTCGGCATGGGTGGCGGCCTCGTGGGTCGCGGCCAGCACGGCCTTGGCCACCTCGCGGTCGGCTTCGAGGGTGGCGATGATCTGCTGCTGAAGGGCGGTCTTGCTCATGGGCGAGGCTTATAGCCCGGCGACGCGCCAAAGGGAATGGCGGCGTCAACCGCCGGTGCCGCGCCGGGTTCGATCACCTCGTCGGCCAGCCAGGGATTGCGGCCCTCGGCGATCCATTCCAGCGACTCGCGCCAGAAGCCGTTGCGGTGCCGGTCATGGAACAGGCCGAAATGGCCGATGTGCTCGAAGCCCATCGCGCGGGGATTGAGCTGCACCAGCTGGCGCGGGCTGTTGCGAAAGTAGCCTAGGCCCCGACGCATCGCAGCCGGCGTGGCGAACTCGTCGTCGCTGGTACTGACCGCGAGGATCGGCGCACGGACGGCGGCAAAGCGGCTGAACAGCAGTTCGTGCTCATCAGGCGGATAGCTGTCTTCCAGCCGCGCCCCGCGCCGGGACCACTCCAGCGCGACGCCGGCAGGCAGATCTTCCAACCAGCCGAAGCGGCGCCCGGGAAAGTAGCCGACCAGGCGGGTAATCGCCGGCATGAACAGGTGCCACTTGGCGTACATGCGCAGCCGCTGCTCGGCGGCGTAGTCGCGCCAGTAGGCATACTGCCCGGCCACGTTGAGGTAGCGGTCCACCTCGCTGGCGGCCTCGGCAAAGCCCGGCATGAAGCCGCCGGCGCTGTGCCCCACCGCCACTAGCAGCCCGTGCGGATCACGCGCACGCATATAGCGCACCGCGGCGTCGAAGTCATACTCGCCCCAGTCGCGCCAGCGCATCTTCATGCTGCGCAGGCGCTGCGGCCTCGACCCGCCGATGCCGCGAAAGTCGTAGGTTAGTGCAGTGAAACCATGCTCGTTGAGAAAGCTCGCATAGCGCGCGTAATAGCGCGACAGCACGCCGGTGGCGCAGCTGATGATGACCGCGCCGCGCGCCGGACCTTGCGGGTTCCACAGCTGCGCAGACAGCGCATAACCATCTCGGCAACTCAGGACAACGGACTCGGGCATGGCAAGGACCTTTCGAATTGTTGTGCCGCCACCTTGCCCCGCAGCGCACATTTTTGCCATAACCTGCTGGCACCTTTGCGCAGCAGCTGCAGTCTGTTTATGGCAGCCGCATTACCCCTGCAGGCAGGTGGCCTGCAGCGCAATACCTCATCGTGGTTTCCACTGGCATTACCGCCCCGAACTACAGCGCCGACGCGCTGCGGGTTCCTGGCGGCTCGGAGAAAAGTACATGACCGGCGAACAGCTGATCGTCTTTGGCGTACTGGCGGCAACGCTGGTGCTGTTCGTCTGGAATCGTTGGCGCTACGACCTGGTCGCCCTCGGCGCGCTGCTCGCCTGCGCACTGACCGGCGTGGTGCCGGCGGACGAGGTGTTCGCCGGTATCGGCCATCCGGCGGTGATTTCGGTGGCCGCGGTATTGGTGCTCAGCCGCGGCCTGCTCAATGCCGGCGTGGTGGACAGCGTGGCGCGGCGGCTGATGCAGGTCGGCGATCGGCCCTGGGCACAGGTCGCCGCGCTGACCGGGATCGTCGCGCTCAGCTCGGGCTTCATGAACAATGTCGGCGCGCTGGCGCTGTTCATGCCGGTGGCGATCTGGATGTCACGCCAGAGCGGGCGCTCACCGTCGTATCTGCTGATGCCACTGGCGTTCGGTTCGCTGCTCGGCGGCACCCTGACGCTAATCGGCACCCCGCCCAACCTGATCATCGCCGGCTACCGCGCCGAGGCCGGCGAGTCGCCCTTCGGCATGTTCGCCTTCCTGCCGGTGGGCGCCGCGGTGACGGTCGCCGGCGTGCTGTTCATTGCCCTGCTCGGCTGGCGCCTGGTGCCGCGGCGCCAGGAACAGGAAGGCAACGGCGACCTCTTCGAGATCAGCGCCTACCTCACCGAAGTGCGCGTGCCGGAGGGCTGCAAGTACGCCGGGCGCACGCTGCACGCGCTGATCGGTGCGGTGAAGGAGGAAGCCGACGTTCAGGTGATCGCCCTGGTCCGCGGCGACGAGCGCCAGCGCATGCCGTCGACCTACGAGGTGCTGCGCGAGGGCGACATCCTGTTGGTGGAAGCGGATTCGGACAGCCTCAAGGCGCTGCTCGACGTAACCGGCGTCGAACTGGCCGCCAATGTCGACGAGCATGACGATGAGGCCCGCGAAGAGCGGGACGCCACTGAGCAAATCGTCGAGCAAGAGAAAGCACGCAAGAGCCACAAGAGCCGACACGGCGAGCTGACGCTGGCCGAAGCCATCATCTCCCCCGGCTCGATACTGGTGGGCACGACCGCCAGCGGCCTCGATCTGCGCGAGCGCCACGGCGTCAACGTGCTAGCCGTCGCTCGCCAAGGGCAGCGGCTGCGCCAGCGGCTCGGCAAGATCCGCTTCGCCACGGGCGACATTCTCCTGCTGCAGACCCGCGAGGATGCTCTGCAGTCGACTCTCAACAACCTGGGTTGCCTGCCACTGGCATCGCGCGGCCTGAGTATCACCACCCCGCGCAACGTACTGCTGGCCAGCGCGGTCTTCGCCATCACCCTCGCAACCATCGCCTTCGGCCTGCTGCCGGCTGCCACCGCGCTGGTCACCGGCGCGCTGGTGATGATCCTGGTCGGGTTGATTCCCGTCGGACGCATCTACGAGAGCATCGACATGCCCGTGATCGTGCTGGTGGCCGCGATGCTGCCGGTAGGCCAGGCGCTGGAGACCAGTGGCGGCTCGCAACTTATCGCCGACGCCCTGCTGTCGGTCGGCCAGTCACTGCCAGCAGCAGCGACGCTGGCGCTGCTGATGGTGGCGGTGATGCTGATCTCCAACGTGGTCAACAATGCCGCCGCCGCGGTGCTCGCCGCGCCAGTGGCGATCAGCCTGGCGCGCGGCATGGACGCCTCGGTCGACCCCTTCCTGATGGCGGTGGCGATCGGTGCCTCCTGTGCCTTCCTGACGCCCATCGGGCATCAGTCCAACACCCTGGTGATGGCCCCGGGCGGTTACCGCTTCGGTGATTACTGGCGGCTGGGGTTGCCGCTGTCGATCCTGGTGGTGCTCTGCGCGGTGCCGACGATCCTCTGGATCTGGCCGCTGTAGCCAACTGACCAACCGGCGGCGTTCCGACGTCTACGACTGAAGGCGGAAGGGATGCCGCCCATAGAGCAATGGCGTTACAGGCAGACAGATCCGACGATGACTGCCAGATGTATAGCCGGCAATGCGCTCCGACCCACACCGGTGGAGGTCTGCTCTTAGCTCCGCCAGGCTATCGCGTCTAACTGGCCGGAACTGCGCAGTTCTACGATTGCGAGTGGCAGCTGGTCCCAGAGATCGCCGATGTTCAACCAACGCTCCAAGACTTCGCTGGTGTTCGCACTGCTCATCGCCCTGCTGATGGGCTGGGGCAGCCATACGACCTCTTGGCTGATCAGTCCGGCGCAACATTCATTCCGCAACCACGATCATCATCACGTTCATGCGGTTGAGCAGGTGTCCAGCTGCGCCCTTTGCGAGTTGCAGCATGTGCACTCGCTCGGGGAGCACATCCACGAAACCCCTCATCCCATGCTGCTGAGCCTGTCTGCGCAACCCGAGCGTGCTGGCGTGCCTGCCTGGCTGCGCCCTGCCTTACCGGAAAGCCCGGTGTCGCGCATCGAGCGCCCTCCTCGCACCTAGCCTCGCTCTGATGGCGGTCACCTGCGGTGACCTGTTCTCACCAGCTCAGGACAATTTCATGCATTCGCAATCCCTGCGCGGGCTCGCTGCGTTCTACGCACGCCTGCGCCACTCGCTGCTGCCAGTATTCGGCACGCTGCTGTTCTTCTTCGTGCCCGACGCACTCGCCCATGGCGTGGCCGAAGGCGACAAGGGCTTCATCCAGGAAAGCTCCGGCGTGATGCTGCTGCCGTTCATTTACATGGGCGCCAAGCACATGATCACTGGCTACGATCACCTGCTGTTCCTCTTCGGGGTGATCTTCTTCCTCTACCGACTCAAGGACGTGGGGCTCTACGTCACGCTATTCGCGGTCGGCCACTCGGTCACGCTGCTGCTCGGCGTGCTGATGGAGATCAGCGTCAGCGCCTACGTAATCGACGCCATCATCGGCTTCTCGGTGGTGTACAAGGCGCTCGACAACCTGGGCGCCTTCCAGCGCTGGTTCGGCTATCAGCCGGATACCCGCGCGGCCACCCTGGTGTTCGGCCTGATCCACGGCTTCGGCCTGGCCACCAAGATCCTCGACTACCAGATCGCCGCCGATGGCCTGATCCCCAACCTGATCGCCTTCAACGTCGGCGTCGAGATCGGCCAGCTGCTGGCCCTCAGCGCTATCCTGATCGCCATGGGCTACTGGCGGCGCAGCGCCGGTTTCTGGCGCCACGCCTACACCGCCAACGTCGCCATGATGAGCGCCGGTTTCCTCTTGATGGGTTACCAGCTCACCGGCCTGATCGTGTCCCAGTAAGGAATTGTTCGTATGTACAACAACCATCGACCCGACCTGACCGAACTGCCGAGCAGCGCCCAGCTGCTGCGCTCCACCATCATCGCCCTGATCGCCGCCGGCGTGCTGCTGGTAACCGTGGTGATGCCCGCCGAGTACGCCATCGACCCGACCGGCGCCGGCCGCCTGCTGGGCCTGACCCAGATGGGCGAGCTGAAACACACCCTGACAGAGGAGGCCGCAGCACAAGCGCAGCCACCGGCCACCGCAGCAACGGCGGAACCTGCGGTGGTGAAACCGGCCCAGGAGGAACCTGCAATCGCTCAGGCCGAGCCAACCCCGGCCGCAGCACCTGCGCCTGCCGAACCGGAACCGCCGAAAGTCGCCAAGCAGCAGCACGAGGTGAATCTGACCCTGAAGCCCAACCAGGCCACCGAGATCAAGTTGGAGATGAAGGAAGGTGCCAAGGCGAACTTCCACTGGACGGCCAACGGTGGACGCCTCAACTATGACACCCACGGCGATCCCTACAAGGCGCCAAAGGGCTTCTACCATGGCTACGGCAAGGGCAAGAACACACCGGAACAGAAGGGTGAGCTGGTCGCCGCTTTCGACGGCAAGCACGGCTGGTTCTGGCGAAACCGCACCGATGAAACGGTGAAACTCACCCTGCGCACCGACGGCGAGTACATCACCATCGAACAGGTGTTGTGAGCTTCCTTTTCAGCGCTCATGCGCCCGCTTGGGATGGAGCTGCTGTAACAGCCCAGACCTCGACGGCACCGGCGGTGCCGTCGAACGGGCTGGTGCTCAACCTGCCTTGAAGCGGCTGACGTTGTCCAGCAGGGTACCGGCCAGGTCACTCAGGCGGCTGGCGGTGTGGTGATTGCTGCCCACCGCTTCACCGTTTTCCTCGGCCATGCGGGCGATGGTGGTGACTTGCTGGGCGATCTCGGCCGATGCCGCGCTCTGCTCGCGCAACGCATTGGAAATCTCCGCCACGGTGGACAGCACTTGGTTGGCCGCTTCGCGAATGCCGCCCATGGCGTCGCCGGCACGCTGGGCCCGGGCGACGCCCTCGTTGACCTTGGTCACACCCTGCTCCATGCCCTGCACCGCGCCCTCGGTGCCCTGCTGGATGGCCGCCACCATCTGCGCGATTTCCTTGGTGGAGTTGGCAGTGCGTTCGGCCAGCTTGCGCACCTCGTCGGCCACCACGGCGAAGCCGCGGCCCTGGTCGCCGGCACGGGCGGCTTCAATCGCCGCGTTCAGCGCCAGCAGGTTGGTCTGCGCGGCGATGTCGCCGATCACCCCGACGATCGCGGATATCTGTCCGGAGCGCTCGCCCAGTTCGGCCACCGTGCGCGCCGAATCGCTCACCGAGACGGCGATCTGGCTGATCTCCTCGACCACCGCGGCCACGATCTCGCCACCCTGGCGCGACAGTTCGCCGGAGCGATGGGCCAGAGCATCGGCTTCACCGGCGTTGCGCGCGATGCTCTCGATGCCCACGGTCATCTGCTCTACTGCTGCCGCCATGCTCGAGGCCGCATCACTCTGGCACTGCGAGGCCACATGAATCTGCCCCGAGGCAGTGACCAGGCTGCGCGCCGAGTCGGCGACGTGATCGGAATTGTCCTTGATGCTGCCGATCAGCCGGCGCATGGCCTCGGCCATGTCGTTGAAGCTGCCGGCCACGTAGCGCAATTCATCGCGTGCAGCCAGGTCGATGTGTGCCGTGAGATCCCCTGCGGCGAGTCGTTCACTGCCTTCGCGCAAACTGCGGATGCTGGTCATCACCGACAGGTAGGCACCGATCGAGAGATAGCCGATCACCGCCAGTACCACCAGCAGGACGGCCAGATTGCCATGAAGCATCAGCCGGGCATCGTCGATCCGCTGCTGCAGCAGGCTGTCCAGGCTGGGCAGCAGGACGTCGCGCATCTGTGCGTAGCCGATGTTGATCGCGTCGGTCGCCATGTCGAAGAACTGCGCCGATGAGGTGCTGGTGAAATCTCCACGCATGACCATGGCCTGCACCACCGCATCGATCGCTTCACCGCGCTCGTGCATGGTGGCGACTGCACGGCTCAGTTGCCCCTGGAGTTCAGGCCGCTGGGCGATGACCTTGGCGATGCTGCGTTCCATGTCCGCAGTCGCCGACCTGATCTCCTCGGTCAGGACGATCAATGCGGTACGTTGCTGATCGCTCATCTCACCCTTGGCCAGCACCGCCGAGGCACTGCCGCGCAAACGGCCCAGATACTCGACCAGAAACGGCATGCGGTTCACTGCCGTGGTCATCAGGTAGTAGGTCTGCGGCTCCGGATCGAAGGTCAGGCCGTAGGCATCCGAAAGTAGCGTCTGGAATGTCAGCAGCTCGCCGATCAGCGCGGTATGCGCCTGAAAATTCTCGACCTGGGTCCAGTTCAGGCCGGCGCGCTTGATCTCATCCCAGCGGCGGCCGATGTCTTGCCACTCGCGCAGCGTGCGCTTGTCTTCGGCGAGCGCCCGCTCCATTTCCGCCAAGGCAGTCGCGACGCTGGTCTGCAGCGCATCGCGACGCCCAGCCACGGTGGCGTTGCCGCCCAGCAGCATCGACGAGACGCCGCGGTGCTGCTGGGTCAGCTCGATCAGGCGGGACAATGGTCGTGCCAGCGAGGACGCCACCAGCTCGCTTTCCGCACGCTCGATGGTGCGATTCAGCTGACCGGCAATGGTCAGCATCAGACTGGCGAAGGCAAGAAACACAAGCAGGCCGATCACACCGAACTTGACTGGATAACTGAGCCGATTCATCAGCAGCTCGGCAGGCGAGAAGAGGAGTTTCATGGGGAGGTTCCTGGGCGGTACGAGGCACTGCACGAAGCCGTTCGACGTCGTGTCGCTCCAGGTGCTGGAGCCTCTGCCGGCCACATGATTTTCTGGAGCTGGTTCGCAAAATACTGAGCCGACCTGGCGGTCACCCTGACCAGAATCAAGATCATCGTCAGATTCAAGGCGCCAGCAGAACGTCCGGAGTTACGCGTCGATTCTCCGACTGGCGCACCGTGCCCTTGGCGAACTCCGGCGCGCGGATGCAATCCCACCACCCTGGGCATCTCCTTCTTCGGCGGTAGAGCTTTACCTGCGCCCGCAGGCGTGAATAATGCCGCCCCTTTTCGACGCAACGAGGTAACCATGACGGCGCCAGCCACCGCAGCGACTCCGCCCCTGTCCGCCCGTGCCGTACTGCTGATCGAACTGGCGCTGGCCATGGGCGGCTTCGCCATCGGCACCGGCGAGTTCGCCATCATGGGCCTGATGCCCAACGTCGCAGCGGGGCTGGGCATCAGCGAACCCCAGGTGGGTAACGTGATCAGCACTTATGCGCTGGGCGTGGTGGTGGGTGCGCCGCTGCTGGCGATCCTCGGCTCGCGGCTGTACCGCCTACACCTGCTGCTGTTGCTGATGGGCTTCTTCGCCCTGGGCAACTTCGCCAGCGCCCTGGCACCGGACTACGCGACGCTGATGATCGCCCGCTTCGTCACCGGCCTGCCTCACGGGGCCTATTTCGGCGTGGCAATGCTGGTGGCAGCCTCCATGGTGCCGCCGGACAAGCGCGCCCAGGCCGTGGCGCGGGTGCTGATGGGCCTGACCGTGGCGATCCTGATCGGCAACCCACTGGCCACCTGGCTCGGCCAATGGCTGAGCTGGCGCTACGCCTTCGCCCTGGTCGGCGCCATCGCCCTGCTGACGGTACTTCTGGTGGCGCTGTTCCTGCCGCTCAACCGCGACGAGCCGCGAAACAGCCCGCTGCATGAGATCCGTGCGTTCAACCGGCCGCAGGTCTGGCTGGCCCTGGCGATCAGCTCGATCGGCTTCGCCGGCATGTTCTGCGTATTCAGCTACATGGCGCCAACGCTGCTCGAAGTCACTGGTGTCAGCGCCGGCTGGATTCCCTTCGCCCTCGCCGCCTTCGGTCTGGGCGGCATCGTCGGCAATCTGGTCGGCGGCTGGCTGTTCGACAAGCTGCGTTTCAAGGCCGTCGCCTGGCTGCTGCTGTGGAGCGCACTGGTGCTGCTGATGTTCCCGCTGGCCGCGCACTCGGTGTGGACGATCTTTCCGGCGGTATTCGCGGTAGGCACCATGGTCTCGCTGTCGCCGGCGCTGCAGACCCACCTGATGGATGTCGCGGCGGACGCGCAGACCCTCGCCGCGGCCTCCAACCACGCCGCCTTCAACATCGCCAACGCCCTTGGCCCGTGGTTGGGCGGACTGGCGATCACCGCCGGTTTCGGCTGGACCTCCACCGGCTATATCGGCGCCGCCACGGCTGTGGGCGGCCTGCTGGTGTTCGCCTGGGCCTGGAAGATCGAGCGCGCGGTGCAGGACGCCGGCGCCAGGCCGGCGACCTGCTGCTCCTGAGGCCGTAGCCGTCCGCCGGTGGGGACAATGGCGCGCAACATGCAGTAATCAGTGAAGCGATGGCCCGCCTTGCAGATCATTCGGCAAGCGGGTCCTATCTACGATTCCTGATTTCGAGACCCTGACCTTGCAGCACTTCTACCTGTTCCGCAGCAAAGCCCGGCGGATTTGCCTGTTGCTTATTACCCTGTTCGCCGTCGGGCTGCCGGTCGGCTGCTCGGTGCTCGAACAGAAGGAGCGCGAGCTGGTGTTCCGCATCGAGCCGGGCAACGCGTCCTGGTTCAGCGGCCTGCCGCGCGGCGTCGAGGAGCTGCAGCTGACCGATTCGGCATTCGGCGACGAGCAGAACATCCATGCCTGGTGGTGGCCGGCGGCCGACACCGACGCACCGGCGCTGCTCTACCTGCACGGCGTGCGCTGGAATCTCACCGGCCATCTGTTCCGCCTCGAGCAGCTGCGCAAGCTGGGCTTCTCGGTGCTGGCCATCGACTACCGCGGCTTTGGCCAGAGCCTTGGCGACCTGCCGTCGGAGCGCAGCGTGTATGCCGACGCACGCATCGGCTGGGAACGCCTGAAAGTATTGCAGCCGGACGCCAGCAAGCGCTTCATCTACGGCCATTCCCTCGGCGGCGCGGTGGCTGTCGACCTGGCCGCCGAACTCGGGCAGCAGGCCGAGCGCGACAGCGTACCGGCCGAGGCACGCGCGCTGATCATCGAGTCGACCTTCACCTCGCTGGCCGACGTGGCGACAGCCGTGTCCGACACCTCGCTGCCGGTGCGCTGGCTGCTGTCGCAGAAGTTCGATTCGCTGGAGAAGATCGATCAGATCGGCATGCCGCTGCTGGTGGTGCACGGCACCGATGACCGCTATGTGCCGCCCCGCTTCAGCGAGCAGCTGTATCAGGCTGCGCGCCAGCCCAAGCAATTGCTGCTGGTCGAGGGCGCCACCCACAACAACAGCCTGCGCGTGGCGCTCGGCGCCTATGGCCGAGCGCTGCAGGCGCTGCTGGAATCGGGCGGGCAACGCCTGGGTGCCGCGCAGCCGCCCCTGGTGAAAGCAGCGGAGCGCGGCTGACACGTATTAGCGCTGCGCCTCCAGCCTCTCGAGCAGCGCACGGTGGAATTCTTCTGGTGCCTCGACCTGCGGTGAATGCCCAAGATCAGGGAAGGCCACCAGCGTCGCATCCGGAATCATCGCGGCAGCCTGGCGACCCAGCTCGGGATAGTTGCCCAGGCGCTTGGCGACATCCTCCGGCGCACGGTTGGCGCCCGGTGCGGTGCGATCCAGCCCGCCGATCAGCAGCAAGGTCGGCGTCCTGATCCGCGAAAACTCATGGATCACCGGCTGGGTGAAAACCATTTCCGAGGTCTGTGCCTGGTTCCAGGCGACCTGTTCCTTGCCGTCCCCGGCATACATTCCGGCGAGCATGCCGACCCAACGGTTGTACTCCGGCTTCCAGCTGCCGTTGTAGTAGAACTTCTGCTGGTAGGCCTTGATGCTGTCGAAGTCGGTCTTCAGTTCCGACTGGTAGAGCTGATCGATCGAGGCGTACGGCACGCCTTCAACCTGCCAGTCTTCCAGACCAATGGGGTTGACCAGCACCAGCTGCTCGACTCGCTGTGGGTAGTTCAG
Organism: Stutzerimonas sp. R40042; assembly: GCF_026642215.1. Taxonomy (NCBI): domain Bacteria; kingdom Pseudomonadati; phylum Pseudomonadota; class Gammaproteobacteria; order Pseudomonadales; family Pseudomonadaceae; genus Stutzerimonas; species Stutzerimonas sp. R40042. Next base: position 3,304,927 of record NZ_CP113258.1, read on the forward strand.
TGCCAGTCGCGCGGCCAGCATGCCGCCCATGGAATGGCCGATTACTGTGACCTGCTCGATGTCTTCCTGCTCCAACAGCGCCTGGGTGTTGTGCGCCAGCTGGGCGAAGCTGAACTGGTAACCCTCGGGCTTGCTCGAGCTGCAGAAACCGACCTGATCGGGAGCGATCACCCGGTAACCGGCCTGGCTGAGCACCTCGATGGTGCGCTCCCAGGTCGCCCCGCAGAAGTTCTTGCCATGCAGCAACAGCGCCGTGCGGCCGTTCGCCTTGCCCTGCGGCTCGACGTCCATGAAGGCCATTTCCAGCGCCTTGCCTTGGGACTCGAAACGGTAGTGCTTGAGCGGGTGCGGATAGCTGAAGCCTTCCAGCTGCGGGCCGTATGCGGTTCGGCTTTCGGCCAGCAGCGGCAGGCTCAGGGTTAGACCGGCGGCAAGCGCCATGGCGGACACGGCTGTTTTCACGCGCGACTCCTGTTCGGTACGAATCGGGAAACTCCGTACATAGGAATGCATTCGTGCAGCCGGGTTCGCGGTCGGATTGCGACAATGCATGTCCCGACCGCGTCAGCCCATCTCTTCGCTTACAGACGGAAGCGCCCGACCAGCTGGTTGAGCTGCGTCGCCAGGCGCGCCAGCTCGTCGCTGGCCACCGAGGTCTGCTGCGCGCCGGTGGCGCTCTGTTCGGAGATGTCGCGGATGGCCACCAGGTTGCGGTCCACCTCGCGCGCGACCTGCGCCTGCTCCTCGGCGGCACTGGCGATCACCAGGTTCATCTCGTTGATCTGCCCGACCCGCTCGGCGATCAGCCCCAGCGCCTGGTCGGCCTCACCCGCCATACGCTGGCTGCGCGCGGCAAACTCGCTGCTCTGCTGCATGTCGCGCACCGACTCCTCAGTAGCACCCTGAATGGCGCCGATCATGCGTTCGATCTCCTGGGTCGAGCTCTGCGTGCGCTGGGCGAGGTTGCGCACCTCGTCGGCGACCACCGCGAATCCGCGTCCGGCCTCTCCGGCCCGCGCCGCCTCGATGGCAGCGTTGAGTGCGAGCAGGTTGGTCTGGTCGGCGATCGCACGAATCACATCCACCACCTGCCCGATGCTCGCCGCCTCTTCGGCCAGATGGGTCACGGTCGCTGCGGTCTGCTGCAGCTTGTCACTCAACTGGTCGATGGTCTGCCGCGTGGCGGTGACCTGCCGGCGTCCGTCGTCGGCGACTGACTCGGCATCGCGCGAGGCATCGGAGGTGCGATTGGCGTTGCCGGCCACTTCGTCGACCGCCGCGGACATCTCGGTGACCGCAGTGGCAGCCATCTGCACTTCCTCGTTCTGCTGATGGATGCCCTGGGCGGTGTGCTGGGTGACCGCGTGCAGCTCCTCGGCGGCTGATGCCAGTTGAGTCGCCGAGCCCTGGATGTCCTGCAGCGTATCGCGCAGGGTCTGCTGCATCTGGCGGATCGACCGCTGCACCTCGGTGATTTCGTCACGCCCGCGGCACTCGATGGCGCGGCTCAGATCGCCCGCGGCCACCGAGGCCGCCGCCTGCTTCAGCTCATCCAGTGGCCGGCTGATGCTGCGCAGCATGACCGTCGCGAACAGTCCACCACCTACCAGCAGCGCCAGCAACAGGCCGATATTTAGCAGGCGATTGCGCTGATAAAGCGCCTGCGCCTGCTCATACTCGGCCTTGGCCTCGCCGAGCTGCAGTTCGATCAGCTGGTTGAAGCCTTCGGAGATAGGGTCGATCAACGGGTACAGGTCGTTGATGACGAATGCCGCCAGGCGTTTCTCACTGTGGCGGTCCAACGTACGCTCGAGAGCATCGAGCGGCTCGTCCGCAGCCTTCATCAGCGTCTCGATACGCGAGGCAATCTGCCGCTCGGCATCGACCAGCCGAGTGTTCATGTAGGCGCTCCACAGGCGGCTGATCTCTGCACGCGCGCTGCGCACCTCGTCCCGTGCCTGCGGGTAGCTGAGCATGCCACTGCGGGTCTTGTGCGTGGTATCGACGATCTTCACCGCGTACAGATCGGCGATGAGCTTGAGATCGCGCAGCGGCACCACGCGATCCAGGTACACGGTGTTGAGACCGGCGACGCTGCGCTGCTGCGCGTTCAGCCCGGTCAGGCCGATGACCAGGCAGGCCGCGAGCATGGCCCCGACCAGCATCAGCAGGCGGGCTCGGATAGTCAGTTGCTGCATCATTCGTTCTTTTCCATATGGCGTGCCGTCCGATGGATCGGCAATTGGCAAAGGCATGAGGTTCGAATCGGCAGGCCAGACGACAGGCCGTGCCGCATGGTCCTGTTGCAGGACGCGTATCCAAGAGACGGAGCAGATGCGTGGCGAATTGTTGTTGAGCCCCCGCAGGTGCCGGCGGCCATCAAGGCCATATGCCAGCAAGCGAACTGCTATCGGCCGAGGACTTCCCGGCTTTAGCGAAAAGATCGTCGCAATAGGCATGCCAGAGCGGCCGGCGTGTCACGACAAGCGGAACTTTCGCGCCCGTGGTCGGCCGCCTCGGTCTTTTCCCAAATCGCCGTGGCATCAGCAGGACAGAAGTCCGCGCGACCGCACCGCCAGCGAATCAGCAGGCGCATGCGACTAATGGCGCAGCGCAGACTGTGCGCTGCCACACATCGTCCGGATGAGCAGGTGATACCTTCGCGCCCGACATTTTTCCAGCAAGGGATCTTTCGTGAAAACGCTCATCCGGACCGCCGCCCTGGCGCTGACCACTCTCGCCACCGGCCATGTGCTGGCCGACGCACAGCCGTCGCGCAACCTGGCCGAAGCGGTGAAGAATTTCTCCGACTACAACTCGCGCCTCGAACAGGCTCTGGCGCAGGGCCAGACGCCGGAAAACATGGCGCACATCCACGAGCTGACCTACACGTTGAAAGCGGCCCTGGAAAAGATCGTCGAGGAAATGGATGGCCTGAACGACACGCTGGAAGAGATCCACATCGCCTCGGAAGCCGAGAATGCCGACGACCTGAAGAGCTACGGCGCGGACTACCTGAAGACCGCGCGGACGGTGATCAAGTAACCGAGCTCATTCCGTCGCCCGTTACGCCGGGCGATCAGCGCTCGACCGGCACGATATCGAAGCCGATGCGGTTGTCGCTGATGACGCGGTATTCCAGCACCTCCCCCGCCTGCACCTGCGCCAGCTTCTCGCGGCGCAGGCTGAGCTTGCCGCACAGGGTGTCATCCAGCGGATCGGTGCCGATGCTGACGATCCGCGCACCGGCCGGCACCTGGAAGCGCACCATCTCACCGACATGAATGCGAGCCGCCAGCTGGCGATCGATCAGCACGGCGATGTAGCAACCGCCACCACGCAGGCCGAAGTCCCGCGTCACCACCACCTCGCCGGCGTTTTCCAGCGGCTGCTGGTAGGCCAGTACCCGCTCGGCCGGTACCGGCTCGATGTCCTCGGCGTCGGGCTGCCAGGACGAGCAGCCGACCAGCGAAAGCAGTGCGGTGAAGACAAGCAACGGGCGCATGTGAACTCCTTGTTCGGAAGACGAAGCGGCGAGCCGGACGATCGAGCATGCCAGAGCGGCGGATGATTGCTAGAGTCAGACCCCAGTTTCGTATCGATGACGGCAGGCGCAACGTGAATAACCCGGACGACGATCAACCCCGCTTCTGGCGCGACCCGGCCCTGCCGTTCCTCGAAGCGCGCGCCGTCGCCGACGGGCGCAAGGTCTGCTATGCGCCGCACTGTCACGAGACCTTCTCCATCGGCGCGATCACCGCCGGCGCCAGCACCTACTTCAACGGCGACGCCCGTGAACGGGTCGTCCGCGGCACCCTGGTCTTGATTAACCCGCAGACCGTGCATGCCTGCAACCCCATCGACGGCCAGCCCTGGTCGTACCTGATGTTCTATGTCGACAGCCGCTGGCTGGGCGCCCTGCAACACGAGCTGGGTGCGAGTCCCGACGGGACGTTCGTGCCGTACGGCCCCATCCAGAGCACCGACCCACTGCTTTTCAGCGCGCTGAGGCAACTTCACGCCACCTTGCTCGATCCGCGCGCCGACACGTTGCACAAGCAAAGTGCAGCGGTCGAATACTTCACCCTGCTGCAGCAGACCCTGGCTCCGTCTGTCGCCGGGCGCGGCATAGAGCCGATCGAGCAGCTGCGACGGGCGGCCGACTACATCGCCGAGCACTGCACCCGCGCGTTGCGGCTGGAAGACATCTGCCAGGCCGCCGGGCTGTCGCCGTCCTACCTGATTCGTACCTTCCGCCAGCACTACGGCATGACGCCGCATGCCTACCTGCTCAACCGTCGAATCCAGCGCAGCCAGCACTGGCTGCGCCAGGGCCGAGACCTGGCCGAAGTGGCGCTGGCCGCCGGTTTCGCCGATCAGGCGCATTTCCAGCGCACCTTCAAGCGCCAGCTCGCGGCAACCCCCGGCCAATACCGCGACCGCCCGGCGTCATCGGCGCGCCGCTAGCCGACCATGAGATACAGCGCGCTGCCGACCAGCAGCACGGCCATTGACCGGTTCAGCCAGCGCACTCGCTGCGGCTCCTGCAGATAGCGCGCGAGAAAGGCACCGGCGCCGGCCCAGCAGGCGATCGAGGCGTAACAGATCACGAAGTACAGCCCGGCGAACAGCCAGACCCGCAGTACGTCACCGCTCGCGGCGAACAGCCCCATGCCGGCAACCGACGCCAGCCAGGCCTTGGGGTTGAGCCACTGCATCAGCGCACCGGCGAACAGCGAAGGCCCGCTCGTGGCGCCTTCAGGCTGCAGCCGCCCGTCATCGGCTGCCAGACGCCAGGCCATGTAGAACAGAAACGCCACCCCGCCCCACTGGATCCCGCGCAGCAGTATCGGGGCGCGTTCCAGCAGCTCGTACAGACCGAGGCCGATCAACAGCAACAGCAGGGTGAAGCCGATGGTGGCACCGGCGACGTGACGCGCGCTGGCGCGAAAACCGAAACGCGCGCCGCAGCTCAGCGCCACCAGATTGACCGGCCCCGGCGTGATCGAAGAGGCCAGGGCAAACGCGGCCATTGAAAGATAAGGGTCCATTAGTACTCTGCTCGCCAGTCCGAAGATGGCTGCAGGCTACCGGCGTCGGCAACTCGCCTTATTGAAGGAAATTGCCCTACCGCCTCAGAGGTGGTGACTACCCGGATAGGGCCGCTCTTCCTCCAGCTCGCCGTCACGCCCGATGACTTCCACCGAAGCCGTGCGCCCCTCCATGAACGCATCCAGCGCGCTGTACATCTCGTCCTTCGTGAGGGTGCGCAATACCGTCTTCTGCGTCTGCTGGTCTTCAAGCTCCCAGCCGATCGCGGTAGGCCTGACCTGATAGATATCCATGATGACGTCTCCTGGCGCGAACTAGCCGCCGGCCGGCGGGCACAAAATGACCATTAGCTCGGCTCGTCGGAACCGTCCTGGCCGAGGATATCCGGATCGTCCGGAAGCACTTCAGGCTCATCCGGATTGTCCAGGCGCGACGGTTGTTCGTCGTAATCAGGATCTTCGCCGGGGTTCTTCTCGCCAGCGTCGGTCATGGTGACGTCAGGCTCATCGCCGGTCTGCGGGTCGTTAGCGTTCATGATCGCCTCGGCTTGCGGTGGTGGCTGTCATTCGATTGGAGGCGGCAAATATCACCGCGTTCGGCACGACAGGCACCGGCCGTCCGAACGGTGGACAGCATCGCCACGCCCGACGCCCTCGGCAGGCGCGACCATGCAACCGATTGCGCTGCCTGTGCGGCTACACCACACTGGCCACTCACACCCCACCGCAGTCGGAGATTCCATGCAGACACTCACCCCACAATCCCGCGCGGCCATTCTCGAAAACCCGGACGCTCTGGAATGCACCCTCTACCGCCCCGACGAATATGACGAGGAAGCGGAAGAGCAGGATCTCGGAGACGCGCGCATCGTCATCAGCGGCCCTTTCCAGGCGCCGACCGAATGGGATGCCAAGGACCGTGACGACTACTTCGACGGCACCGCGCCGGAAGCCTTCGTCATCGCCCGCATCGCCTGTCAGGCGGCACCCGATTCTGGCGTTTATTTCACTGCCGTGCCCGGCGACTATGCCGCGGTGACGGAAAGCCCAGGCAAGATCTCGATGTTCTACGTCTGGGACTGCCTGAACGACGCCGAAGGCCAGTACGTGCTGATCCGCGAGGAAGAAGACGAGGTCTGATTCACAAGGCAACGCCCACCTCACGGCTTCATGAGAACCGTAGGGTGGGCTTCAGCCCACCAGAATTACCGCAGATTCAGCGGTGGGCTGAAGCACCACCCTACAGCTGACCCACGAAAAGGAGCGGTCCGCCCTGCGTCGACCGACCTCGCACCCCTGCTTCGCTGTCTACTGCACACGAGCCCACCATCGACACGAGGAACCGCATGCATTCGCTGATCAGCGCCTGGCAGTCACCGGTTTCGCGAATGAAGCTGGTTGCCGGCCTTCTGTTGCTGCTGGCCGCCCTGCTGTACATCGTCGCGACCCGTTTCGAGACCGTTCACCCGGCCTGGGGCTATGTCGCCTCCTTCGCCGAGGCTGCCATGGTCGGCGCGATCGCCGACTGGTTCGCCGTCACCGCCCTGTTCCGCCACCCGCTCGGCCTGCCGATTCCGCACACGGCGATCATCCCGCGCAGCAAGGCGCGCATCGGCCGCAACCTGTCGGGCTTCATCACCACCCACTTCCTCGCCACGCCGCTGGTACTGGCCAAGCTGCAGGAGCTGGACCTCGCCTCGCGCCTGGCCGACTGGCTGCGCCATCCGCGCAATGCCGAAGCGGTCGGTCGCCGGCTCACCGGGGTCGCGCATTTCGGCATCGCCGCGCTGCATGACGAACGCGTGCGCGCCTTTGTCGAAGCCAAGGTGATCGGCCGCCTGCGCAAGTTCGACCTCGCCCCGCCGCTGGCCCAGGCACTGCGCGTGCTGACCAGCCAGGGCCGGCATCAGGCGATGCTCGATGAACTGCTGATCCGCCTCGACTCGATCATGCAGGATGAGGAAACCCGCGCGCTGGTCGCCGACGCCATCAGCCGGGAAATCCGTACCCTGCGCTATCTCGGCCTGAGCCGGCCGGTGAGCGGCTGGTCGGCGAACAAGTTCGTCGACGGCCTGTCCGCGCTGATCGCCGAGATCGCCGCCGACCCAGAACACCTGATCCGCCAGCGTTTCGACGAGCATGTCGGCGAATACATCGAGCGCCTGGAACAGGACCCGCACTACGCCCTGGAGGTCGAGCGCATCCTCGCCCAGCTGCTGGAACACCCGGCCACCAGCGCCTATTTCGGCAATCTCTGGCAGGAGCTGACGGCCTGGCTGGAAAGCGACCTGGCCAGCGACGACTCACGCATCGGCCGGCGCATCGTCTCGCTCTGCCGCGGCCTCGGCGACGGCCTGGCCGCGGACGAGTCCATGCGCAACTGGATCAACGAACAACTGCTCGCCGCCGCCCCCGGGCTGCTGGAACGCTACCGCGGGCAGATCGGCGCCTATATCGCTCAGCGCGTGGAGAACTGGGAAAGCCGCGAACTGGTCGAGCAGCTGGAACAGAGCGTTGGCAAGGACCTGCAGTACATCCGCATCAACGGCACGTTGGTCGGTGGCCTGGTCGGGCTGGTACTGCATGCGCTGACGCAGCTGGTGGCCGGCTGAAGGGCTCAGGCGCTACGCAGCGGCGCGCCGATCCGGCTGCCAGCCGCCAGCGGCTCATCGCAGCGCAGCGTCGCCGGACGGCCGGAAAGCCACCACCGGCGGTTAGCCAGTTCGTCGGCATCGCGCGGGTCATGGGTCACGCAGATCATGGCCATCCCGGGATGCCGATCGAGCAGCTGCGCAATCAGGACGCGCAGCTCGGCGGCGCGTTCGGCATCCAGCGAGGCGAAGGGCTCGTCGAGCAGCAACAGCTCCGGCTCGATCGCCAGACAGCGGGCCAACGCCGCGCGGCGGGCCATGCCCAGCGACAGCTGGTCCGGCAGGCAGTCGCCGGCGCTGGCCAGCCCCACCTCGGCCAGTAGCCGCTCGATGTCGGCCGGGCTGGCGCCGACCAGCGCCAGGTTCTGCCGCACCGTACGCCAGGGCAGCAGGCGGTGTTCCTGGAACAGATAGCCGACGCGCAAGCCGGCGCGCTGCTCGATCATCGGCCGCAGCTGCGGATCGAGCCCGGCGATGCCGTTGAGCAGCGTCGTCTTGCCGACACCGGACGGCCCGAGCACACAGATGCGATCGCCGGCGCGCACCTGCGCCTCGATCACACCGAGCACCGGGTGACGGCCATCCAGGCGCAGCTCAAGCATGGCGCACACCCGCTTCGCGCCAGGACGATGCGCGACGCTCCAACGGCTGCAACAGCGCCAGTTCGATCAGCTGCACCACGGCGATGAACGCCAGGCTATAGGCGAGGATGCTGGCCACGTCGAATATCTGGAAGGCCATGTGCAGCTGGAAGCCGATGCCATCCGAACGCCCGAGCAGCTCCACCACCAGCACGATCTTCCAGATCAGCGCCAGCCCGCCGCGGGTCGCCGCCATCAGGTAGGGAAACAGCTGCGGTAGCCAGACATGCCTGATCCGCTGCCAGCGCGTGAAACGGTAGACCATAGCCATCTGTTCCAGCTTGGGATCGATACTGCGTGCGCCTTCGCGCACCGTCACCGCCACGTTGGGCACCTTGTTGACCACCACCGCGAGCACCGCCGCCGCTTCCACCAGGCCGAACCAGACGTAGAGCAGGATGATGGTGACCAGCGCAGGCAGGTTGAGGAACAGCACCAGCAGCGGATCGAGCAGCGCGTTGGCCAGCCGCGAACGGCCCATCCACACACCGAGCAGCGTGCCCAGCGCCATGGCCAGGGCGAAAGCGATCAGCACCCGGCGCAGGGTCACCAACAGATGCTCGGGCAGCTCGCCGCTCTGCAGCGCCAGCCAGAAAGTCTCGAGCACGGCGGCGGGTGTGGGCAGCAACGGCGTCTTCACCACCAGTGCGATGCCGGCCCAGAGCAGCAGCGCCAACGGCAACGCGACCCAGCAGGCCCAGCGCGAGCCGTTCATGGTGCGCTCTGGAACAGCGCGGCCGGCATCAACTTGGCCGAATCGCTGCCGGTCAGCACCAGCAGCCGCTGCAGGTCGGCGATACGTGCCGCGTCCAGCGACTGCGGAATGCCCGCGACGAAGCTGTCGCGCAGCGCGGCGAACACTGCCTCATCGTCGGCGCGCATGAGCGGACGGATTGCTTGCCAGTACGCCGGTTCGGTGGCGAGCTCGTGCTTGCTCTGGCGCAGCGCGCTGGCGAAGCGCTGCAGCAGCACCTCGTTGCCCTGCGCCCAGGGTTCGGGAAACAGATAGCCGAGTACCGGCAACTGCGCATCGAGTTGCAGATCGCCCAGCAAGTCATCCAGGCCGAAGGCAGCCTGCACCCCGCCCTCGCCGCGCATGCGCGCGGAGAAGTGCCAGAAGGTCAGCAGCGCATCCAGCTGGCCGCGTCGTAGCGCCTGACCCAGCAGCGGCGGCGCGGCGTATTGCACGCGGGCTTCCCTGGCGAGATCGATGCCCTGCTCCGCCGCGGCACGTTGCAGCAGCCGCCAGCCGAGGCCATCCGGCCCACCGGCGACGCCGATACGCTTGCCGCGCAGATCGGCCAGGGTGCGGACTCCGCTGCCGGTCGGCACCAGCACTTCACCGAGCTGCGAGGAAAACGGCAGGTAGCGATAGCTGCTGCCCGCCTCATGCCGCGCCTGCGCCCAGGGCAGGTCGCTTACCGCGCCATCGACGCTGCCGCTGGACAATGCCAGGCGCGACGCCGGCACATCGGCCGCCAGGCGCACCTTCAGTTCGAAGCCGTTGGCGTGGTCCAGCTGACGTCGTTTGAGGTGTTCCAGCTCCCAGTGCGGCGTGCCGAACTGCAGCACGCTCAGGGTCAGTACCGGCAACGCCTCGGCGCGGGCGCACCAGGGCAGCACGGCGAGGATCAGCAGTACGCCGAACCGCAGCCATCTGCTGCAGGCGCTGAAGGCATGCTGTATACGGCGAACGAGGACGAGCGTGGGAGGCATCATGCCCGCAGGGTACGAAGCCCCCCGGCGGGCACGAATTGTACTTTGGTGCCTGTTTGCTGCTGCGATGGTCGCGAAGCGCGCCGGCCGCCGACATGGCCGGCGCCGCGATCAGGCCTGGGTGGCGATGCGTTGCAGCAGGCGCGCCTGCAGCTTCTCCAGCTCCGCCGGATCGGCCTTGCCCGCCGCGTGGATGCCCAGCCCTTCGCCGGCATAGCGCGGCACGATGTGCATGTGGATATGGAACACCGTCTGCCCGGCCGGCGCGCCATTGAACTGGGCGACCTGCACGCCGTCGGGCTCGAGCTCGGCGACGATGGCCCGGGTCAGCTTCTGCACCACCTTGATCACCTTGGCCAGCGCCTCGCTGTCCACGTCGAGGATGTTGCAGGCCGCCGAGCGCTTGGGGATCACCAGCGTGTGGCCGAAGGACTGCGGGAACAGATCGAGAAAGGCGAGCACGTCGTCGTCCTCGTAGAGCTTGTAGCAGGGGGCGTCGCCGCGAATGATCTGGGCGAAGATGTTCTGCGGATCGTAGGTCGTGGTCAGGGACACCTGGTGTTCTCCGGCGAATGGAAAAGGCTGACCTTAGCATTCTCCAGGCGCCGGCGAAGCGAGCAAGGGCCTGCCGTCACGCAGCAACGCGCGACGGTGCAGCCCGAACGACATCGGCGAGTTATGCGTGGCCAGCTGAACACGCGCCGCTGAACACGCGCCAGACGGCCACGCGCTGCGGCACGATCGGCGCTTCGCCAGCCGCCATCTGCAAGGAGCCCCGCATGCAACTGGCCAGGATCGAACAGCTGCTCGTCGGCACAGCCGTACCCTTCACCCGCCCCGGCAGCCACAGCGCCATCGCCAAGCAGCCCACTGCCGGGCCGGTGGCGGTCGGCAGCGAAGGGCTCGCCGGCGACGAACAGGGCGATCGCCGTGTGCATGGCGGCGTCTACAAGGCGCTGCATCACTATCCGTTCGAGCACTATCACTACTGGCAGGCTCAGCTCGGCCATTCGCCGCTGCTCGAGCGGCCCGGAGCCTTCGGCGAGAACATCAGCACCACCGGCCTCGGCGAGGCCGACCTCTGCCTGGGCGACGTGCTGCGCTGTGGCGACGTGCTGCTGCAGGTGGCGCAGACCCGCCAGCCCTGCTGGAAGCTCAACGACCGCTTCGGCGTTCCGGATATGGCCTTGCGTGTGCAGCAGAGCGCTCTGACCGGTTGGTATTACCAGGTGCTGGAGCCCGGTCAGCTGCAAGCCGGACAGATGCTCGTGCTCGAGCAGCGCCCCTTTCCAGGCTGGCCGCTGACACGGGTAATGGACGTGCTGTACCGACGCACGCTGGACCGCGCCGAGCTCCATGCACTGGCCGAGCTGCCGCTGGTGCCGAACTGGCGCAAGCTGGTGGACCGCAGGCTGGAAAGCAATGCGGTGGAGGACTGGAACAAGCGGCTACAAGGTCTTGCCGATGCCTGACCGGTCCGTAGCGAGCACACCAAGGCAGTAGGCGAAATCCGGCGGCACAGGTATCTTCGCCAACCTCTCAACACAGGACCGCCCGCTCGATGCTTCGCCTCGCCACCCTTTGCGCCCTGGCGCTGTTCGCCTACACCGCCCACGCCCAGGTCGAGGTCCTGCCGCTGGAGCACGAGGACCAGGGGCTGGTACTGGTGGCGCGGGTCACCGAGCAGATCGCGCCGGGCGACTACGAGGCGTTGCTCAAGGGCATCATGGCTCATCCCGGCAAATACGCGCGCAAGCTGCTGATCCTCGACAACATCGGCGGCAGCGCGCCGGAGGCCATGCGCATGGGCTACCTGCTGCGCGAAACCGGCTTCGATGCGCTGGTGCCAGCGAGCGCGGTCTGCCAGGGCAGTTGCATCTACCTGCTCGCGGCTGGCCGGCAACGCACGATACGCGGGCATGTCGGCCTGCATCGGCCGTATATCGCCAACGGCGAGTCGGCACTGTCCAGCGGCCAGCGACCGCGGCGCACGCCACAGGCGTACCTGCGCGACATGGGCGTCAACCCGCGGCTGGCCGACGACATGCAACTGATCGATCCGTGGCGCATGCGCGTACTGACCCACCGTGAGCTGGCGCGCTATCGGCTGCAGTGACATGCGCACGACACTGCCCTACGGCCTTCCTCTCACCGCGCTGCTGGGCGGCCTGGCACTCGGCCTGATCGAGCCGATCGGGGCGTTGCTCGTGCTGGCGTTCGCCGGCTGGCTGCTGGCCGAGCCGTACCTGCCACGGCTACCGTGGCTGGCAACCACCTTGATCGGCGCCATTCTGCTGGCCGCGCATCTGCTGCCCGGTTTCAACCCCTTGCCCCTGGGGCCGCCGCAGGACCTGGGCGGTGCGGCGCCCTGGCAACTGCGGCTCAGCCCGGACAAGGCCATGGTCGCCGCGCTGTTGCTCGCCTGGTGGCTGGGCCAGCCGCACGTAGCCTGGCGCTCGAAGCGATGCACATGGCTGGTCTCGGTCGCGTGCCTGGCATCCGTGCCGCTGCTGGCGGTGGCCGGCGGCGTCCTCGCCTGGCAGCCGAAGTGGCCGGCGCAGTTCCTCGCCTGGCTGGCCGTCAACCTGGCCGTCACCTGTCTAGCCGAGGAGCTGATCTTTCGCGGGCTGTTGCAACGCGAGCTGGTCGCCCGCTTTGGCGCGGCCATCGGCATCGGCCTGGCGACAACCCTGTTCGGCGCGGCGCATCTGCCCTTCGGGGTCGGCTTCGCCCTGCTCGCCAGCGTGGCCGGGTTGGGCTACGGCCTGGCGTTCCACTGTGCCGGCGACCGGCTGTGGGTGGCCGTGCTGCTGCATGGCGCACTCAATTGCCTGCATCTGCTCCTGCTGAGCTATCCGCTGCGCTGATCGGAAATTTTTCAACGCCCTGTCGATTCGTCCCGCGCTCGTTCGACCAGTGATCGGAGCCGGCGGAAATCTCGACAACCCCGTCTAGGCTCCTTTTCCATCCAACGAAGGAGTCGACCGATGCGTTTCATGGTGATGATCAAGGCCACGCCGCAAACCGAAGCCGGCGAGATGCCCAGCGAGGACGTGCTTACGGCCATGGGCCGCTACAACGAAGAACTGGCCAACGCTGGCGTGCTGCTCGGCGGCGAGGGCCTGCAGCCCAGCAGCAAGGGCGCGCGCGTGCGCTTCGACGGCGAGCGCTGCAGCGTGGTCGACGGCCCGTTCGCCGAGACCCGTGAGCTGATCGCCGGCTTCTGGCTGTTCCAGACCGCCTCGCTGCAGGAGGCGATCGACTGGGTCAGGCGCTGCCCACCATCCGCCATCGGCGAGGCGGAGATCGAGATCCGCCAGATCTTCGAAGCAGAGGATTTCGGCGCCGAGTTCACCCCCGAACTGCGCGAGCAGGAAGAACGCCTGCGTGCGCAACTCAACCACTGACGGCAAGGAGCACAAAATGAAGCTATCCACCTACCTCACCTACGACGGCAACGCCCGCGAGGCCTTCACCTTCTACCAGCAGGTGCTGGGCGGCAACCTGGAGCTGATGACCTTTGCCCAGGCGCCTGAGGCCGAGCAGTTTCCCGCCGAGTACCATGAGCGGATCATGCACGCCTGTCTCGACCTCGGCGAAAGCACCCTGATGGCCTCCGACACGCTGCCCGGGGACACCTGTGGCGGAGGACCGTACGAAGGCATCAAGGGTTGCTCGATTTCCCTGCATCCCACCAGCGTGGCCGAGGCCGAGCAGCTTTTCGCTGCCCTGGGCGAAGGCGGTACGGTGATCATGCCGCTGGAGAAGACCTTCTGGGCCGAGCGTTTCGGCATGCTGACCGACCGCTTCGGTTTGTCCTGGATGGTCAACTGCGAGTAACGCCCGCCTCGCCCCCGCGCCGCTGTCGCCCCCAGGTAGCACAGCGGCGCGCGGGACGGACAAGCGTTTGGATGCACGGCACTTTTGTTATAACGTATCGCACCTTTGCCGGGCGCCACCGTTGCCAGGTCATGTGAGACATCGCTCCACATGCCCCGCGCCCGTCGCCCGCAAACCTCCTGCCGTGAGCCGTGCATGCCCGCCCCCGACCTGACCTCGCCCGTTGCGGCGCGCCTGCAATCCATCGACGCGCTGCGCGGCCTGGTGATCCTGTTCATGCTGCTGGACCATGTCCGCGAAACTTTTCTGCTGCACATGCAGGTGCCGGATCCGATGGACGTGGCGGTCACCGAGCCGGCACTGTTCTTCAGCCGCACCCTGGCGCACCTGTGCGCACCGGTATTCATCTTCCTGACCGGGTTATCAGCGTTCCTCTATGGCGAAAAGCATCAGGGCCGCCACGCGGTGTCGAGCTTTCTGCTCAAGCGCGGGCTGTTTCTGGTGGCGCTCGAGTTCACCCTGGTCAACTTCGCCTGGACCTTCCAGTTCCCGCCGCAAGTGATCTACCTGCAGGTGATCTGGGCCATCGGCCTGAGCATGCTCGCCCTCTCGGCGCTGCTCTGGCTGCCACGCCCGTGGCTGGTGCTGCTCGGACTGCTGATCATCGGCGGGCACAACCTGCTCGATCCGCAGCACTTCCCCGTCGGATCACCCATGCACCTGCCGTGGGCCATCCTGCATGATCGCAGCTGGCTCGAGGTCTCGGACAGCCTGCGCCTGCGCACCTCCTACCCGCTGCTGCCCTGGATCGGCGTGATCGCCCTGGGCTACGCCGCCGGCCCCTGGTTCGGACGCAACGCCGATGCCGAACGCCGTCAGCACAACCTCGCCAACTGGGGCAGGGCCGCGCTGCTGCTGTTCGTTCTGCTACGCCTGATCAACGGTTACGGCGAGCGGCCCTGGGTGGTTGGCGAGGATGGACTGCGGACACTGATGAGCCTGCTGAACATCACCAAATATCCGCCGTCGCTGCTGTTCCTCTGCCTGACCCTGGGCACCGGCCTGCTTTTGCTGCGCCACTTCGAGCGTCGCCAGGATCGCGCCTGGCTGCGCCCGCTGACGGTGTTCGGCGCAGCGCCGATGTTCTTCTACCTGCTGCACCTCTACGTGCTGAAGCTGCTCTACCTCGCCGCGGCGGCGATCTGGGGCCTGAACCGTGGCAGCCACTTCGGCTTCGAGGCGGTCTGGCCGCTGTGGTTGTGGACTGTCGTGCTGGCGGTGGCGCTGTACCCGGCGGTGCGCTGGTTTGCACGGCTGAAGGCCCGGCGGCGGGATATCACCTGGCTCAAGTACCTGTAGGCGAGACAGCGCACGCCGCCCATGCCACTGATCCGAAAAATGTGAACCATCTAGCAAATTGCTATCACTCCGGACATCATAGCCAGCACGAGCGTTCGCTACGGGCCGGCTGACTGCCACAGGCCGCCCGCGGCCGGGTTTCCTTGCGCGGAACCTCGACCAAAGCCCTGCTGGCACCCGGAATGTTTATGTCGTCGTTTCGTCTTGCCGTTTGGCCTTTCATCCTGCTTGCCGCCTGCTACACACCCCTGGCCAGTGCCCTGGGGCTGGGCGAGATCAGCCTGCATTCGGCGCTGGCCGAGCCGCTCGAGGCGGACATCGAGCTGATCGACGCACGCGGACTGGGCGCCGATGACATTAAAGTGCGCCTGGCGCCGAACCATGTGTTCGCCCGCGCCGGCGTCGAGCGGCCAGACATTCTCGCCAAGCTGAGCTTCGTGCCGGCACTCGACGCAGGCAGTCAGCGTATCCGCGTGAGCTCCACCACACCGGTGAACGAGCCCTATCTGAACTTCATCGTCGAGCTGACGCTACCGGGCGGCCAGCTACTGCGCGAGTACACCCTGCTCCTCGACCCGCCGCTGTACCAACCGGATCTGCCGGCGCTGCCGCTTGCCCGGCCGACGCCGGCCGTGGTCGGCATGCCGCCCGCCGAACCGGCACCAGCACGCACGCTGCCGATGGCCGGACAGGGCAAGCGGTATCGGATCCAGCCCGGCGACAGCCTCTGGGCCATCACCGCGCGACTGCAAGGTGGCAAGGCCGGCTCACGCGAAGCGCTGATGACGGACCTCTATGCGCTGAATCCGGATGCCTTCATCGGCGGTGACCGCAACCGCCTGCGGGTCGGTGCCGAGATGCTGCTGCCAGACCACGTCGAGGCTTCCGCACCCCGACCAACCGCACCAACGACCGCGAGCGACCCCGTATCTGTCGCAGCGGTACAGGTGATCGAGCACGTCGCCGTCGAGCCTTCAGCGACGCCCGATCGCAGCCTGGAGCAGGTGCTCGGCCAGCTCGAAGCCCAGGTGGTGAGCCTGCAGGCACAGATGGAGGCCCAGAACCGCCTGCTCGCCGAAGCGCAGCAAAGCCTGGCGCAGCGCGAGGCAAGCCCGGCCGTCACCGAACCCTCCATCGCCCAGGTAGCGCCGTCCGACCTGGGCGCCGTGGCGCATCAGCCATCCGCCGCGCCGTTCGCCTCGGCGTTGGCTGCGCCCGCACTGGCGGAGCAGCCGGATAGTTCGCTCAGCAGCTCGTTACTGGTTGTGCCTGCGTTGCTTCTTCTTCTCGCGGGCCTGCTGCTGCGCCGACGCTCCCGGGCGGCCGCAGCGGCCTCAGCGGCAGCGCTGGTGGTCGAACCCCGTCCCGTTGGCGCCAAGCGGGCGGAAGCATCCTTTCCGGACATCAACCCCTTCCAGCGCCAGGTGCCGATGGTCACCGAGATGACCGTGGACGAATATCTCGGCCATCATCCAACCGAACGGCCGGCCCCCGTCGCAACACTGCCGCAGCCAACCGCGCCGGGCCTCGTTGGCCTGCGTCAGCCAAGCGAACTGGACGAGCTGATCGCAAGCGCATCCGCCGAAAACAGGGATGCCGTTTGGCGCGCGGGCCTCAGCGAAGCCCTCGGCTGCCTCGACCGCGGAGAGCTCGACCGCGCGACCAGTCTGCTGGCGACCCTGCTCGACCAGGACGACAGCGCTCAGCGCTGCAGCGACGCGCGACTCGCACAAAGCGCCTGATAGCGAAGGGGCGCGTGCGCTGGCGCATCGACGCTCGCCCTGGCCTCGTCTCCGCAATACTCAGCCGGCGGCACACGTCGAGGAACAATTACGCAACCGACAGCTGGCGCACCAGTCGTACAGGCATACTGATCAGACCCCTTCTGGAGAACATGCCTCGTGGACCTGCTATTTCTCGGCACCTCATCCGGCACACCGACCCGCGCGCGCAACGTCAGCGCGCTGGCGCTGCTGGAGGACACCGGCAAGGCCTGGTACCTGATCGATTGCGGCGAAGGCACCCAGCATCGTCTGCTGCGCACGCCGCTGTCGCTGCACGACCTGCGCGCCATCTGCATCACCCACGTGCATGGCGATCACTGCTACGGCCTGCCCGGCCTGCTGGCCAGTGCCGGCATGATGGGGCGCAAGGCACCGCTGACGATCATCGCCCCGCAGGGCATCGAGACCTGGGTGCGGGCGACCCTGAGCATGAGCCAGAGCTGGCTGAGCTACGAGCTGGACTTTCATGCGGTCGAGACACTCGGCGAGTGGCGCAGCCCGAACATGCGCATCGAGGCGACCGAGCTGTCCCATCGCGTGCCCTGCTACGGCTACAGCTTCAGCGAGGCGCGCCCCGATCCGCGCCTGGACATCGAACGCCTGGAACGTGACGGCGTGCCGCGCGGCCCACTCTGGGGCCAGCTGGCGCGCGGCTTCGACATCGAGCATGAAGGCCGAGTGCTGCGCAGCGACGATTACCTGAGCTTCAGCCGCTCCCCGCGACGCATCGTCGTCGGTGGCGATAACGATCGCCCCGAGCTGCTCGCCGAAGCCTGTCGTGACGCGCAGCTGCTGGTACACGAGGCGACCTATACCGAGGCCGTGGCCAACGACGCGCGCAATGACTTCGGCCACAGCACCGCAGCAGCGGTGGCGCGCTTTGCACAGGCGGTCGGGCTGCCGAACCTGGTGCTCACCCATTTCAGCGCGCGCTACCAGAAGAGCGCCGGTCGCGGCCACTCGATCGAGCATCTGCGGGCTGAAGCCGCTGCACTGTACGCCGGCCAGCTGCTGCTCGCCGAGGACTACATGCGCCTGCATCTGGGCAAAGACGGCAACCTGACCCGCGTCGAGCCACCCGACAGCTCGCGTCCGCCACGTCGCAACAGCGAGAGCGGCGCCTGATGCGGCAGAGGGAAGCCAGCCGCCACCGAACCGCCGATACATTCGCAGGCGCATGTTGACGTTTACGTAAAAGAGCAGTACTGCTATGCGCTCCGCCTACGCCAGGAGCACCCGATGACCCTCAGCACCAAGCTCGGCAACAGCCCGACCGATCTATGGCTGGAGGGCTCCGGGGGACGGCTGTTCATTCGCAGTTGGTTTCCCGATGCCGATGCGTTGCGCCCGAACCGCGCCCCGATCCTGCTGCTGCACGAATCGCTCGGCTGCATCGAGCAGTGGCGGGACTTCCCGGCCGCCCTCAGCCAGGCCACTGGACGAACGGTGGTGGCCTATGACCGCCTCGGTTATGGTCGCTCCGATCGCCTGACTGCGCCGCCTGTAGCGAGCTTCGTCGAGGACGAGGCCAGCACCGGCTTCGCCGCAGTACGCGAGCACCTGGGCATCGAGCACTTCGTGGTGGCCGGCCACAGCGTTGGGGGCAGCATGGCAGTGCATTGTGCCGCACGATTCGCCGAGGCCTGCCAGGCGCTGATCACCCTGTCCGCGGTGACCTTCGTCGAGTCGCAGACGCTGGACGGCATCCGTCAGGCCAGGAACTGGTTCGCCGACCCCACCCAACGCGAGCGTCTGCGCCGCTATCACGGCGAACGCAGCGACTGGGTGCTGAGCGCCTGGATCGACACCTGGCTCGCCCCGAACTTCAGCAACTGGTCACTGGAAGCGGCACTACCGGCCGTGCGTTGCCCGACGCTGGCCATCCATGGCGACGGCGATGAATTCGGCTCGGCGAGACATCCGCAGCTGGTCGCCCGCCACGCCGGCGGGCCGGTGGAACAGGTGCTGCTGGCGGGCGTCGGTCATGTGCCGCACCGCGAACAACCGGAGCAGGTGCTGGCACGCATCGCACAGTTTCTGCGGCCGGTCAGCTAGTGCATGCACGCGAGCGCAGGCCAAGCGCATCAAAGCGGCCTGCTGCCGGTCCGGGCGCGTTCGATTGCTTCGCCCCTGTGCGCGAGTTAACAGTGTTGCGCTTGCCTCGGTACCAGCCGATGACAGTACCCGAGGCCCAACGCATCATGCTCGCTCGATGTCATGCCGCAGCGGGTCAACGCATGCAACCTACCCTCACCGACTCCTTGCTGGACCACGCCGGAATCAGCTCGCCCGGGCGCAGGCGCAGCCACAATGAAGATGCTCTGCTTTGCGCGCCGGCACTGGGACTCTGGGCGATCGCCGACGGCATGGGCGGGCACCAGTGCGGTGAGGTCGCCAGCAGCGTGGCGCTGGAGGCACTGCAGCGGGCCATTGAAGCCGGCGAGCCGCTGGAGCCGGCGGTCCACCTGGCCAATCAGGCCGTACTGGACGCCGCGGGCGACGACGGCATGGGCACCACACTGGTGGCAGCGCAGTTCCATGGCGTCGATTTCGAGCTGGCCTGGGTTGGTGACAGCCGGGCCTATCTGGTCAGCGCCACCGGCATCGAGCAGCTCACCCGCGACCACAGCTGGGTACAGATGATGATCGACGCCGGCGAGCTGAAGCCTGCCGAGGCCGAGGGCCACGCCTGGCGCAACATCATCCTGCACTGCCTGGGTCGTGAGGAGCCGCTGGAGATCGGCTTCACCTGTGGCACGCTGAAGCCCGACGAGCTGCTGTTGCTGTGCAGCGACGGCTTGACCAACGAACTGACCGATGCGCAGATCCAGGCCAGCTGCACCTTCGCCGACACGCTCGAGAATCTGGTGGAACAGCTGATCGCCCAGGCCAACGAACATGGCGGGCGGGACAATATTTCCTGCATCGTGATCGGCCGTACCGCAACACCGCCGGCGACCGAGTCGCGCGGGCGCCGCTTCATCAACATGCTGTTGAAACCCCTCAAGTCGTAACCAGGCACGAGCTTTTCCATGACGCATCGGATGCTAGAAATTCCCGGCTATCGCCTGCACAAACGACTCGGCAAGGGCGGCATGGCCGAGGTCTACCTCGCCACCCAGCTGTCCCTGGATCGCGAGGTAGCCGTCAAGGTGCTGCTGCGCACCGAGGATGCGGCCTTTACCGAACGCTTCATCCAGGAAGGCCATATCGTCGCCTCGCTGCGCCATCCGGCCATCATCACCATCCACGACATCGGCCAGATCGCCGATGGCCGCCACTATCTGGCCATGGAATACCTCGGCGGCGGCGATCTGGCGCAGCATCGCGGCATCGTCTTTTCACCGGCCCGGGCTCTGGACATCATTCGCCAGCTGGCCGGCGGCCTCGCGGTGGTACATGACGGCGGGCTGGTTCACCGCGACGTGAAGCCGGCCAACATCCTCTTTCGCGACGATGGCAGCGTCGTGCTCACCGACTTCGGCGTGGCCAAGGCGGTGGAACTGGACAACGAACTCACGCATTTCGGTATCGCCGTCGGCAGCCCCGCCTACAGCAGCCCGGAGCAGGCCCAGTGCCAGCCGCTGGATGCCCGCAGCGATATCTACAGCCTCGGCGTGATCCTGGCCGAGATGCTCACCGGGACCAACCCGTTCCGCGCCAGCAGCTATCCGCAAACCGTGCTCAACCACGTGCAGATGCCGCTGCCGCAGTTGCCACCGGCGCTGACGGGCTACCAGCCGCTGCTTGACCGCATGCTGGCCAAGCAACCAGACGAGCGCTTCGCCAGCTGTCGCGAACTGCTGGCCGCCATCGACACCCTCACCGAACCGGACATGGACCAGACGCGCATCGCGCCGGCCGTCATCATCGAAGCCAAGCCCAGTCGCCGTCGCCGGCGGAGCGGGCGCGGCCTCGGCCGCTGGGCGGCAATCAGCGCAGCCGTGGTGGCCACGGTGGCGGTGCTCGGCTTCGGTGGTTACCAGTGGTGGCAGTACAGCCGCATCAGCGACTTCCTCGGCCGTGCCGAATCACGCCTGGCCGTCGGGCAGCTGACCACGCCCGCGTTCGACAATGCCGACTACTACTTCCGCCAGGCCCTGCGCCTGGATGCCGATAACCCCGAAGCGCTCGACGGCCTGCGCCGCGTGCTCGATGCGCGCATCGCCGAAGCCCTGGAGCTGGCGGCGCAGCGACTGGCCAGCGACCAGCTACTGGAGCCGGCCGAAGACAGCGCCGTCCACTATTACCAGCAGGTGCTCGGCTGGCTGCCGGAGCATCAGGCCGCACGCGAAGGTCTGACACGGGTCAGCGAGCGCTATGTCGAACTTGCCGAATCGGCCTACGCACGACGCGAGTTCGCCCTGGCGTTGAAATATATCCAGCAGGGCCTGGAGGCCGCGCCGGAACACGCGCCGCTGCTGGCACTGCACGACGCTCACGCTCAGCGCGTTGCCAAAGCGCGTGCGCCTCGGCCCAAGCCGCGTACCGCCGCCAGCACCTCGCGCACGGCGCCAACAACCACGCAAAGCTCCCAGGCGCCGGCCAACCCGGTCAAGCGCCTGTGGAACCGGATCTTCAACCAGTAATCACGGGCGATCGCTCGGCTCGCGCCCGATCGCCTCTCTGCTCAGGGTGATTCAGAGATGCTCAGGATTCATTTCGTCGACAACCGGCAGAGCCCCATCTGGCTGGCCGATGAACGTTTCACCCTCGGCTCGGACCGCAGCAACAAGCTGGTCGCGAACGATGCCGGGATAGAGCCGTTCCACGCCGAACTGCTGCTGGAACACCGCTTCTACTACCTCACCGACCTCGGCACGGTGGGCGGCACCTACGTCAACGACGAGAAGGTCGGCGAGCGCTACCAGATTCGCTCCGGTGATCGCCTGCGGCTAGGCACGCTTGAGCTGCAGATCGTCGATCCGGCCAAGGCCGGCGCCAAGGTGGCGTCCGCGCCCCGCTGGTTGCTGCAGGTAGTGAAGGGCGAGAACCAGGGCCACAAGTACCACATCACCGGCTCGATGACCTTCGGCCGCTCGGTGAAGTGCGAGCTCTGCTTCAGCGACGCCGAACTGTCGCGCCGCCATGCCGAGTTCTTTCTCAAGGGCGACGTGCTGGAGGTGAAGGACCTGGCCTCGGCCAACGGTGTGCTGGTGAACCGGCAGAAGGTCAGCACCGCGGTGCTGCAGCCGGGCGATCAGATCCAGCTGGGCAACACCACGCTGTTGGTGATCGGGCCGAAGGTCAGCGCGCCGGAAGTCGTCGACGAGGACGCCACGGTGTTCGTTCGCGCCGCCGATCTGCCCACGCCTGCGCCCAAACCCGCACGTCCGCGCCCGGCTACACCGAACCCGTTGCATGCCGCCACCACAGCTGCAGCCGTGATACCCGCTGGCCATCCTTCGCGCAGGTCGGGCTGGCGCATCGGCCTGCTGCTCGGGGTGCTGGCAGCAGCGCTCGTCGCAGCCCTCCTGGCGCAAAGGATGTTGTAGTCGTCAGCGTTCGACCACAGCCCTCGGCAAGTTCGTCAGTTTCCGTCCGAGTCGCCATAGACGTCGCGCCAGCTCCAGCCATCCGATTCAAGCAAGGCACTCAGCAGCCTGCGGCGCTCGTCGTGCGCCGCGATGGCGACGCGGTCTTCATCCAGCGGTATGGCTGCGGCCGCCAACGGCGTCAGATCGACATCACCCTCGCCCACGCTCGGGCGGGTTCGACCAAGGTAGCTGGCACGTTGCAGCTCCAGGTGCCGAGTCACCGCCGAACCCAGCATCTGCCGTTTGAGCCGATCCTGGGGGATCTCGGCACTGACGCTTTGCAGCAGCCTCAACACCTCATTGAGCGTAACCACCGCCGGCACCACGTTCTTGCCGGCATCGCAATTGTGAAAGCACTGGATGACCGGGTACGCATGATGGTTCAGGGTGTGCTGGACCAGCATCTGCCGCAGCTCCGAGACGTTGTCGTAGAAACCGGAGAAATCCGCACCATTCCAGCTGTTGACCAGGATTTCCTGCGGTGTCCGGCCCATGCTGCTGACCAGTAGGCTGAGCTGGTTCTGCAGACTGACCGCCGACAGCACCGGAACGATATAGGTGATCGCCGCAGTGATGAACGTCAGGCCGCAGAACGCGGCCGCGCTGGTCAGCACACGCCAGCCGTCCGCGGCTGCGGCGTAGTCGCCGATGCCCAGCGTTGAAAGGGTGAAACCGGCGTAGTAGAAGGTTTCCCACAAATCGGCAGGCAGCTTGGTCGCGTCGTCGACAATCGAGCCGGGGTGTGAGGCAAAAAGCAGGAACAGGCTCGCCCAGAGGCCCAGTATCCAGCTCAGCAGCACCGAGAGCACGACGAATTGCCCGGCATACTGCAGCAATCCGCATCGTCCCTGGCGCCCCGCCGCCCTGAAGAAAAGCGCCCATACCGACCGAGTGACAGCGTTGGTGAGCGTTCCACCGCCGCGTGTCGAAAGCGTGGTCTTGATGATGTCGGCAGCAATAAGCAGAAACAGCAGGATACCGAGGGTGAATAGCGCCATGAGCTTGAAGCCTTGCTCCTTGATCAGGGTTCACCGATTAGGAAAAGCGCAACGCTCCACAAGTTCACCCGGCGCGCTCCGCGCAAGCAACCCACCCGGACAGCTGGCGGTGCCGGTTTCAGCCAGGCCCTGCGCTGGCCCCACGGCTGCGACGCAAAGCAGCCACGCCCTCGACGACGAGAATGCCGATTGCCGCCCAGATTGCCCCATAGGTCAGCCACTGGCCTGCCGTGATGGTCTCGCCGAGCAGCAGCGCCACCACCACCAGCAACACCGGTTCGACGTAGCTGAGCAGGCCGAACAGGGCCAGGTTCAGGTGTTTGCTTGCGACGATCATCAGCGCCAGGGCCAGCGCGCTGAGCGCACCGAGGCCGGCGATCAGCACCAGCAGCCGCGGGCTGGCGGTCAGCAGCTGCAAGGTGTCGCGGTGGGCGACAGCGAACAATGCGGCGACCGGCAGGCTGATCACCAGGTCCAGCCAGAGGCCGCCTAGATTGGCGGTGCCCATCCTGCGGCGCAGGGCGAAGTAGCACGGATAGCCGAGGGCGACCGCCAGCACCGGCCAGGACAGCGACGCGGCGCCGAGCAGTTCGTTGCCGACGCCGATCGCGGCGAGCAGGCAGGCCAGGCGCTGCAGCCGGCTGATCGCCTCGCCGAACAGCAGCCGCCCGGTGAGCACCAGGGTCAGCGGCAGCAGGAAGTAGCCGAGCGAGACGTCCAGGCCGTGGCCGTTGATCGGCGCCCACATGAACAGCCACAGCTGCAGCCCGACCAGCGCCGAGGACAATGGCAGCGCCAGCCATAGCCGCGGCTCGGCGGGCAAGCGCGCAACAATCTGCCGTACCTCACCCCAGCGGCCGATGGCGAGCAGCAGCAGTGCCAGGCAGGGGGCGGTCAGCAGGATGCGCCAGCCGTAGACCTGCTGGCCGTCCAGCGGCTCGAGCAGCGTGGTGTAGTAGTACAGCGTGGCGAACAGCGCCGAAGCGCCGAGCGAACTGGCCACGCCCGGCAGACTGTTGTGGCTGTGCATGGCTCGATCCAGATGAGAGGCCGACCCTGAACTCAGGGCTTGACCTGGCTCCATTGCTTGTTCAGGCGCTTGTCGGATACCGGCATTTTCGTACCCAACTGCTGTGCCCAGAGCGAGACGCGATATTCCTCGAGCATCCAGCGATAGAGCGCCAGTTCAGGATCGCGCTTGCCCTCCTGCTGGTGCTTGTGCAGCCGCGCCTGGTACTGCTCCCAGTAGCCGCCCAGCTCGCCGGACCAGACGCGGTCGCGCTGCAGCTGCGCGCCGATCTTCTCGAAGCGTTGCTCGATGGCCTTCAGATAGCGCGGATATTCCTTCAGCCATTCGGCCGGTGTTTCGCGAACAAAGCCCGGATAGACCAGGTTGCCCAGCTGCGCCTTGATGTCGTTGAGCGCCACCGCCTGGGCCAGATCGATCTTGCCCTTGAAGCGCTTCTGCAGGCCGTGCCAGTGCTTGAGTATTTCCAGTGTCAGGCGCGCCAGCCGTTCGGCATGCGCGGTCCAGTCGCCGCGCTTGCGCTCGGCCAGCGACGCCAGCGCCGCACCGTCACGCGGCAGCGCGGCCTCGCCGTCGAGGATGCAGCTGTCCAGGCTGGCCAGCAGGATGTCCTCAACCAGCGCATCGACCTTGCCCATGTCACGGTAGAGCAAGCCCAGCTCGGTAAGGCCCGGCAGCTTGTGGCGCAGGTACTTGGCGGGTTCCGCCAGCTGTTGCAGCAACAGGCGCTGCAGGGCGCGGCGGTGCTGCCAGTCGGCCTCGGCCTGGGTCGGGAAGCGCGCCTCCTTGACCACCCCGGCCTCTTCCACCAGCGCCGGGTAGACCGTCATCGACAGGCCGGCCATCTTCGCCTGCGCCTTTTCCGCGACCTGGGCAAAACCCTTGGCCTCGACCGGCTTCTGCTCGGCCTTCTGCTGCGGCGGCGCCAGCGCGGCTTGGCTGGCCTCGGCGAAGCGCGCGGTCAGCTCGGCCAGGTCGCGGCCTTCGCCGAGGAACTTGCCGCGCGCATCGACCACCTCGATGTTCATCTTCAGGTGGTTTTCCAGCCCGGCAGCGGCCTCGGCCCAGGCCTCGTCCGGCACGCGGGCGCCGGTCATGCGGGTGAGCTCGCGGCCCAGCGCCTCGGGCAAGGCGCCTTCGCCAAAGCTGATCTTGGCCAGCGCCGCGCCGACGAAGTCCGGCACCGGCACGAAGTTCTTGCGGATCGCCTTGGGCAGGCCGCGCACCAGCGCGACCGCCTTGGCCTCGATCAGCCCCGGCACCAGCCAGTCGAGCCGTTCGCGGCGCAGTTGCGGCAACAGCGGCGCCGGCACGCGCAGGGTTACGCCGTCGCGCGGGTGGTTGGGTTCGAAGTGGTATTCCAGCGGCAACTGCAGCTCGCCGATGCGCAGGTGGTCCGGATACTGCGCGGCGGTGACCTCGCTGGCCTCGCGGGCGAGCACGTCCTCCTCGCGCATGATCAGGAGCTGCGGGTTCTTCTGGCTCTCGCGCTTGTACCAGTTCTCGAAGCTGGCGGTCTGGTAGATGTCCACCGGCAGGCGCGCATCGTAGTAACCGAACAGGGTTTCCTCGTCGGCGAGGATGTCGCGGCGCCGCGCCTTGGCCTCCAGCTCGTCCATGCGCTCGAGCAGCTCGCGGTTGGCTGCCAGCGCGCGGGCACGGCTGTTGATCTCGCCGCGCACCAGGCCCTCGCGGATGAACAGCTCGCGCGCCGCCGGAGGGTCGATGGGCCCGTAGTGCACCGGGCGGCGGCCAACCACGATCAGGCCGTAGAGCGTCACCTGCTCGTAGGCCACCACCTGGCCGCGCTTCTTCTCCCAGTGCGGCTCGAAGTGGTTCTTCTTGACCAGGTGGCCGGCCAGCGGCTCGATCCAGTCGGGCTCGATCCTGGCGACCATGCGCGCGAACAGCTTGGTGGTTTCCACGAGTTCCGCGGCCATCAGCCAGTTGGGTTTCTTGCGCCCGATCACGCTCGACGGATGCACCCAGAAGCGCCGCTGGCGGGCACCGAGGAAGTCGCCCTCCTCGGTCTTGTTGCCGATCTGGCTGAGCAGGCCGGCAAGAATCGCCTTGTGCACCGCGGCGTAACCCTTGGCTTTCTGCGCGGCCTCGCTGGCTTCGGCCTGCTGGCGGACGATGGCGTTGACCTTGTTGTCCTTGGTTAGCGCGGGTTGGGAGGTAGCCCCCGCCGGACGCGTGGAAGAGGCTGCGCCGTCTTCCACCCTACGATGCTTAGCGACGTGGCCGTCCGCCGGGGCATCGGTTTTGCCCTTTGCGTAGGGTGGATGGCCGGAGCCATCCACCGCCCGGCCCGCGCCAAGCTTGAGTTCGCGCACGATCAGCGTCAGCTGGCGATGGGCATCGCGCCACTCGCGCAGGCGCAGGTAGTTGAGGAAGTTCTTCCGGCACCAGCTGCGCAGCGCATTGGAGCCCAGCGCCTGGCGTTGCTCCTCGAAGCCGCGCCAGAGGTTGATCAGTGCGGCGAAGTCCGAGTCCGTGTCCTTCCATTGCGCATGGGCCTGGTCGGCGGCCTGCTGGCGGTCGGCCGGGCGCTCGCGCACATCCTGCACCGACAGAGCGCTGGCCACGATCAGCACCTCGGCCAGGCTGCCCTGCTGCGCGGCTTCGAGCAGCATGCGGCCCAGCCGCGGGTCGATCGGCAGGCGCGCCAGCTGGCGGCCCAGCGGGGTCAGCTGGTTCTCGCGGTTGACCGCCGAGAGCTCCTGCAACAGGTTGAAGCCGTCGCTGATGGCCTTGCCATCCGGCGGCTCGATGAAGGGGAAATCCTGAATGTCGCCCAGGCGCAGATGCAGCATCTGTAGGATCACCGCGGCGAGGTTGGTGCGCAGGATCTCCGGGTCGGTGAATTCCGGCCGACCGAGGAAATCCTCCTCGCTGTACAGGCGAATGCAGATACCCGGCTCGACCCGCCCGCAGCGGCCCTTGCGCTGGTTGGCACTGGCCTGGGACACCGCCTCGATCGGCAGGCGCTGAACCTTGGCGCGGTAGCTGTAGCGGCTGATGCGCGCGGTGCCGGAATCGATCACATAGCGGATGCCCGGCACGGTCAGCGAGGTCTCTGCGACGTTGGTGGCCAGCACGATCTTGCGCCCCGGTCGCGGCTGGAAGATCTTCTGCTGTTCGGCCGGCGTCAGCCGCGCATACAGCGGCAGCACCTCGGTGAACTTCAGATTGGCCTTGCGCAGCACCTCGGCGGCGTCGCGGATTTCCCGCTCGCCAGGCAGGAACACCAGCACATCGCCGGGACGCTGGCCAACGCTGCGCTCGTGGGCGGCAATCTCGTCCAGCGCGGCGAGGATGCCCTGGTCGACGGTCAGGTCGTCTTCCACCCGGTTGCCGTCCTCGTCGATCTCCGCCGCCAGTGGCCGATACCAGGTTTCCACCGGGTAGGTGCGCCCGGAAACCTCGACGATGGGTGCACCGTCGAAGTGCTCGGAAAAGCGCTCCAGATCGATGGTCGCCGAAGTGATGATCACCTTCAGATCCGGCCGGCGCGGCAGCAGCGTCTTGAGGAAGCCGAGCAGGAAGTCGATATTCAGCGAACGCTCATGGGCCTCGTCGACGATGATCGTGTCGTACTTTTCCAGAAAGCGATCGTGCTGCGTCTCGGCCAGCAGGATACCGTCGGTCATCAGCTTGATCAGCGTGCGCTCGGTACTCTGGTCCTCGAAGCGCACCTGATAGCCCACCAGCTCGCCCAGGGGCGCGCCGAGCTCCTCGGCGACGCGGGTGGCGACGCTGCGTGCCGCGAGCCGGCGCGGCTGGGTATGGCCGATCAGCCCGTGTACGCCCCGGCCGATCTCCAGACAGATCTTCGGCAGCTGGGTGGTCTTCCCCGAGCCGGTCTCACCGGCGATCACCAGCACCTGATGCTTTTCCAGTGCGGCCTTGATCTCGTCGCGCTTGGCCGCGATTGGCAGGCTGTCGTCGTAGCGAATGCTCGGCACACTCTGGCGGCGAGCCTCGACCTTGGCCGCGGAGGCCTGAAAACGTTCCAGCCACTGGGCCAGTTTGGCCTCGTCCGGCTTCTTTCTCAGCTCGTGCAGCTGCCGGCGCAGGCGGTGGCGATCGGCGAACAGGGCCTGGTCGAGATTCTTCAGCAGGGTATCGATAGCGGGCGTTGCGTCGGTCATGGACAGCCGTGGGGCAATTCGAGAAGGGCGCGATTGTCGCAGATTTGCCCGGCCGGCCGAAGGGAAAGGGTTGTGCAGGGACCGCGCCGGCATGCCGGCGCGGTGTTCAGCCGATCAACGGATCCAGTGACCCCAGCGCGACTTCTCCTGCACCTGCTGGATGCGCATGCTGCCAATGCTCTGCTCGGCCGCTGCGGCGATCTCGTCATCGATCATCTTGGTCGACAGCGACAGCCAGCTGGTGGCGAAGGCCAGCGCATCGCCGTGCAACTCCAGCGCCTCAATGGAGATGTTGCCGAGGTCGTCGCATTCGTTGTGGTAGCAGGGATCGAACGACTGGCCGGCTGCGCCTCCGTAACGCTGCGCCTGCTCCTCGGTCTTGATGTCCTCGGCGCCGGTGAACAGCCCGCCGAAGGCAATGCCGTCCTCGAAGAACTGTGCGTAGTCGGAGCGGAAGTCGATCTCGGTGCCTTCCGACGGCGCGTTGCGCAGCTGGAAGTAGGTGCGCAGCAGCCTTTCGATGGCGGCCGAGCCGGGCGGACCCTGCAGGCCGAAATCCGAGCCGTCGCCGTCATAGATGAAGTTGGCGTAGTTCGGCGAGCCGATCATGTCGACGTTCAGGTAGGCCTTGATGCGCTGCTTCTGCTCGTCCGGCAGCTGGTTGACGTAGTAGGTCGAGCCCACCAGCCCCGACTCCTCCGCGCCCCACCAGGCGAAGCGAACCTTGTTCTCCGGCCGTGCCCTGCTCATCAGCAACGCCATTTCCAGCAGCGCGGCACTGCCCGAGCCGTTGTCGTTGATGCCGGCGCCTTCGAACACCGAATCCAGGTGCGCACCGACCATCACCACATTGCTCGGATCGCCGCGGCGCGTCTCGGCCAGCAGGTTGTAGGTTTCGGTCTGTTCGCGCACCACGTCGACGTTCATGCTCAGCTGCAGCCCGGCGACCTGCGACCAGGCCACGCCGTTGTCGTAGGTCGAGAACAGCACCGGAATGCCGCCCGCATAGTCCTCGCCCAGGGTGGCGACCAGCAGGCCCTTACGGTCCTCGGTGTCGCCCTGGTTGAAGATGATGGCTCCGGCCGCGCCGGCTGCGGCGGCATTCGTCGCCTTCTGCCCGAACGCACAGCTGCCGCGCTGCATCAGCGCGATGGCACCGGCCGGGAAGCCGGCGAAGTCTTCCGGTTCACAGCCGCTGGTAGAGGTGTTGCCGGCACCGAGCGCCAGGTCCACCGGCACCACCGGTGCGGTGACATTGCCCGGATCGGTCTGATCGGCATAGGTGAAATCTTCCTCCCAGACGTACTGCACCGTTTGTGGCGCCACGGCGCTCAGCGTACCGGGATTGGCCGGATAGAACGCGAGGAAGGGAAAGGTTTGCACCTCGACACGATAGCCGGCGCGCTGCAGCCGGCTGCGCACATAATCGAGGGAGGCCTGGTAGCCCGGCTGGCCGGAGGCACGATTGCCTCCGTTGAGCGCGGCGATGTCCTGCAGCGCTTCCAGGTGCTTCATGACGTTGCTCGCCTGCATGCAGCGCGGCAGGCCGATCGGCGTGCCAACCAGCAAGGGCGATCGGCACAGCGCCGCATTCGGCTTGGCCGGCGTCCAGAAGTCGTTGAATTGAGCGGTATCGGCATTCGGCGCGGCAAATGCGGCGCTGCTGGCGATCAATGCGAGAGAAGCAACTACCCGAACAGCATTGTTTTTCTTGTGCATGGGTAACTCATCCTTGCAACGAGATTGATGGGCAGGCCGCATGGCTTGCGCCATCGTCCCCTACGGCAATCAGCGGACGCGGCCATAGGGAGCTAGACCGGACGGCCACCGTCTCGTTCTGGCGCAACCGCCCGCCGGTACTACCGCTGATCGGGATGAAGGAACTTCGCTGAAGATCACAGGCGTTCGGCAGCGAATGCCGCGCCTTGGCGGCAGGCATTGCGCCTGCCGCCTGGCTGGGTCAGATGCGGAACTGGCCCACCAGCTTTTGCAGGCGCTCGGCCAGGCCGTTGAGCTCGCGGGAGGTCTGCGCGCCCTGGGCGGCGTCGCTGGCGACGCCGTCCACCGCATCGGCAATATGGTGCACGCTGCGGTTGATCTCCTCGGCCACCGCGGTCTGCTCCTCGGCGGCGGCGGCGATCTGCGCGTTCATCGAATTGATGGTGCCGATCAGAGCGGAGATGGCGTCCAGCGATTCGCCGGCCTGGTTGGCCTGGTCACGGGTGCTCTCGCCCTTCTCGCCCGCCCGCAGCATGGTGGCGACGGTGTTGGAGGTGGCGCTCTGCAGGCGGTCGATCATGCCTTGGATCTCGCCGGTGCTCTGCTGCGTGCGGCTGGCCAGCGCGCGAACTTCGTCGGCGACCACGGCGAAACCGCGTCCGGCCTCGCCGGCACGGGCTGCCTCGATGGCGGCGTTGAGCGCCAGCAGGTTGGTCTGCTCGGCAATGGCGCGGATCACGTCGAGCACGCCGACGATGCCTTTCACGTCCTGCTGCAGGCCTTCCAGCGACTCGCCACTGTCGCGCAGCTCGCCCACCAGTTCATGAATCTGGCGAATGCTCTGGTCCACCACCTGCTTGGCCGCAACGCCTTGCTGATCGGTCTCGCGTGCCGCTTCGGCCGCGCGCTGGGCGCTCATCGCCACTTCATTGGCCGCAGCGGACATCTCGTTGATCGCCGTGGCGACCTGATCGGTCTCGCTGCGCTGGTCGGCCATGGCCTGCTCCGAACGCTGCGCCTGGCTGGCCACGGCCGCGACCAGACCGGTCAGCTGGGTGGTGGTGCCGGCCACCTGCTGTACCAGCGAATGGATCTTCTCGACGAAGCGATTGAACGAGGTGGCCAGCTCACCCAGCTCGTCCTGGCTGGTGATCGGCAGGCGATGCGTCAGGTCACCGTCGCCCTGCGCCATATCGTCGAGGTTCTGCTTGATCTGCAGCAGTGGACGCAGGATGGCATTGCTCATCAGTACCGCGAGCCCGGCCATCAGCACCAGCAGCAGCAACGCGGCGCCGAGCATGATCATCGTCAGGCTGTCGATACGCGCCTGGAAAACCGCACGGGCCTCGACCACATCGCGCTCGACGTCGTCGAGGTTCAGCGACGTGCCGAACGCCAGGTTCCACTTCGGCAGGTATTCGGCGTAACCGACCTTGGGCACCAGCGCATCGCTGCCCGGCACCGCGAAGCTGTAGTCGACGAAATGGCTGCCATTCTGACCGGCCTTGACCAGTTCACGGATGGCATACACGCCATTCGGGTCCTGAAAATCGGCGAAGCTCTCGCCGATGCGCTCGTGGGTGTCACCCTGGAACACGCGCAAGAACTGGCCATCGTAGCCCCAGAAATAACCTTCGCGGCCGTAGGCCAGCCGCTCGAGCAGCGCCACGGCCTCAGCCCGCGCCTGCAGATCGCCCTCGGCCGAGCGCTCGTAGATCGGCGCAATCGCATTGCGTGCCAGTTGCACGTAGTGCTCGAGCTCGGCCCGGCGATCACGAACGAGGCTGGCACGGGTCTGTGCTTCCTGCTGATCGGCCAAGTCCTGCAGCTCGACCACGGCGACGCCGCTGAGCAGGATCGCGAGGAGCAGGATCGGACCAAGGGCAAGCAGCAGCAGTTTCACTCGCAGACGTAGTGACGACAGCATCCGATATTCCCCTACAAACTAAATGGTTAAGTAGGGCTATTGTGCCACCTACTACAGGATGAGAAGAACGCTACCAAGCGCTAACTAAAGCTCTCGAAGGCGCTGCCGATGAAACGCCGTTCGCAAAAACGAAAAAAACCCGCCGAAGCGGGTTCTTTTCACAACAGCTGCGTTTACTGCTTGTGGCCGAGCTTGCGCAGCTCCTCGTCACGCAGCTCGCGGCGCAGGATTTTGCCGACGTTGGTGGTCGGCAGGCTGTCGCGAAATTCCACGTAGCGCGGGCGCTTGTAGCCCGTCAGGTTGTCATGCATGTGCTGCATGACCTGCTCCTTGGTCAGGCTCTCGCCCGGCTTGACCACCACGAACAGCTTGATCGCCTCACCGGATTTCTCGTCCGGGACGCCGATGGCAGCGCACTGCAGCACGCCCGGCAGGCTGGCGAGCACGTCTTCCAGCTCGTTGGGATACACATTGAAGCCGGACACCAGGATCATGTCCTTCTTGCGGTCGACGATGCGGATGTAGCCGTCTTCCTGGATCACGCCGATGTCGCCGGTCTTGAACCAACCATCCGCGTCGATCACCTCAGCGGTGGCCTCGGGGCGCTGCCAGTAGCCCTTCATCACCTGCGGGCCCTTGATGCACAACTCGCCGATCTCGCCCTGCGGAAGGTCCTGACCGTCGTCGTTGATGACCTTGAACTGCGTCGAGGGCACCGGAATGCCGATGGAGCCGAGCTGGATGTGCTCGATCGGGTTGACCGAGGCCACCGGGCTGGTCTCGGTCAGGCCGTAGCCTTCGCAGATCGAGCATCCGGTGACCTGCTTCCAGCGCTCGGCCGTGGCCAGCTGCAGCGCCATGCCACCGGACAGCGTGATCTTCAGCGCCGAGAAATCGAGCTTGCGGAAGTCTTCGCTGTTACACAGCGCGACGAACAGCGTATTGAGGCCGACGAAGCCGCTGAAGCGGTACTTGGACAGATCCTTGATCATCGCTGGCAGGTCGCGCGGGTTGGAGATCAGGATGTTGTGGTTGCCGCTGAGCATCATCGCCATGCAGTGAAAGGTGAAGGCGTAGATGTGGTAGAGCGGCAACGGCGCGATCAGCACTTCGCTGCCGTCATTGAGGTTCGAACCCATCAGCGCCTTGCACTGCAACATGTTGGCGACGAGGTTGCGGTGCGTGAGCATGGCGCCCTTGGCCACGCCGGTGGTGCCGCCGGTGTACTGCAGCACGGCCACCTCGTCGCTCTTCGGCGAAGCCTCGCTCACCGCCTTGCCGCGGCCGAGTGCCAGCGCGTCGTTGAGCTTGACCGCTTTCGGCAGGCTGTAGGCCGGCACCATCTTCTTCACGTGCTTGACCACCGCGTTGATCAGCATGCGCTTGAGCGGCGGCAGCATGTCGGCGACTTCGGTGATGACCACGTGTTTGATGCCGGTCTTGGGTAGCACTTCCTCGGCCAGGTGCGCCATGTTGGCCAGGCAGACCAGCGCCTTGGCGCCGGCGTCGTTGAACTGGTGTTCCATCTCCCGCGCGGTGTACAGCGGGTTGGTGTTGACCACGATGAGCCCGGCGCGCATGGCACCGAACACCACGATGGGATACTGGATCAGGTTGGGCAGCTGTACGGCGATGCGGTCGCCCGGCTGGAGATCGGTGTTCTGCTGCAGGTAGGCTGCGAAGTCGCCGGACAGCTTGTACAGCTCACCGTAGGTCAGGGTCTTGCCGAGGCTACTGAAGGCCGGCTTGTCCGCGAAACGCTCGCAGGACTGCTTGAGCACAGCCTGAATGTTCTGGTACTCGTTGGGATTGATCTCGCTGGCAACACCAACGGGATACTTATCCTTCCAGAAGTTATCGGTCATGAACCCCACTCCTAAGCAACAGCTTTATTACTGCGCGATGGCA
The DNA here is from genome assembly GCF_026642215.1 of Stutzerimonas sp. R40042. NCBI lineage: Bacteria > Pseudomonadati > Pseudomonadota > Gammaproteobacteria > Pseudomonadales > Pseudomonadaceae > Stutzerimonas > Stutzerimonas sp. R40042. The sequence continues at coordinate 3,339,239 of NZ_CP113258.1, forward strand.
GCTGTTTTGTTGTGATTTGTTAACTTTTGTACCGCTGATCGGGCTAAAAGCGTGCCCGAGGTTAGCAGCTTTGCCGAGGAGCGAATAGAGTCCGGAAACCGTTGATTCGACATAAAGTGACCGGAAAATATATCCCGGTCACCTCATTTATCTCCTGCAACGACAGTGCATCTCGCGTCGTCAGGCGCTTTCGCGCAGCTCCCGACGCAGGATCTTGCCGACCGGGGTCATCGGCAGTGCATCCCGGAACACGTAATGCCGTGGCATCTTGTAGCCGGTGAAATTCTCACGGCAGTAAGCCTGTAACTCTTCCTGAGTGAGCGTCGGATCGCTGGGCACGACGAACAGCTTGACCGCCTCGCCGGATTTTTCATCCGCCACACCGATGGCGGCGCAAGCCGCGACCTTCGGGTGAGCCATCACCACGTCCTCGATCTCGTTGGGGTAGACGTTGAAGCCCGAGACGATGATCAGGTCCTTCTTGCGGTCGACGATGCTGACGAAACCGTCCTGGTCGATCACCGCGATGTCGCCGGTCTTCAGCCAGCCCTCCTCGTCCAGCACCTCGGCAGTCGCTTCGGGACGCTGCCAATAGCCCTTCATCACTTGCGGGCCCTTGACGCACAGCTCCCCACGCTCGCCGAGCGGCAAGGCATTGCCCTCGTCATCGATGACCTTCACCGTGGTCCCGGGCACCGGCAGCCCGACGGTACCAAGACGGGAGTGCTCACCGTACGGATTCGCGCAAACAACCGGCGAGGTTTCGGTCAGGCCATAGCCTTCGACGACGGTGCAGCCGGTCATGCTCTTCCAGCGCTCGGCGACCGCCGAAACCAGCGCGGTGCCACCGGAGTTGGTGCCTTTGAGACGGGAGAAGTCGATCTTGTTGAACTGCGGGTGGGCCATCAGCGCGACGAACAAGGTGTTGAGCCCGAGAAAGCCGGAGAACTGCCAGCGCTGCAGCTCCTTGACGAAACCGTTGATATCCCGGGGATTGGTGATCAGCACGTTGTGGTTGCCGGTCACCACCATGCACATGCAATTCGCCGTGAAGGCATAGATATGGTAGAGCGGCAGCGGCGCGATCATCACTTCCTGACCCTCACGGATCACCGGATGGCCATGCTCATCCAGCTGCTGCATGTTTGCCCGAACCTGCTGCATGTTCGCCACGAGATTGCCATGAGTGAGCATCGCGCCCTTGGCCACACCCGTGGTACCACCGGTGTACTGCAGCACGGCGACGTGATCGGGCTCCAAGGCTGCCGGCTTGTGGTTGTGGCGGGCCCCGTCACCCAGCACGCTCTTGAAGGAAACGGCTTGCGGCAGGCTGTAATCCGGCACCATCTTCTTCACGTGCTTGACCGCGGCGTTGACCAGCACACCTTTCAGGGCTGGCAACATATCGCCGATGCGCACTTCGATCAGGTGCTCGATGGCGGTGTCGGGCAGCACCTCCTGCACGTGGTGGCCGAAGGTATTGAGGTACACCAGCGCCCGCGCGCCGGAATCCTGGAACTGGTGCCGCATCTCCCGCGCGGTGTACAGCGGGTTGGTATTGACCACGATGAGTCCTGCACGCAGCGCGCCGAACACCGCGATGGGGTACTGCAGCAGGTTGGGCATCTGAATGGCGATGCGGTCGCCTGGCTGCAGATCGGTGTGGTGCTGCAGCCAGGCGGCAAAAGCGGCGGAGTGGCGCTCCAGATCGGAGTAACTGAGGGTGACACCCATGTTGCTGAATGCAGGGCGGTCCGCGTGAGTCTTGCAGGCACGCTCGAACACCTCGACGACCGAGCGGTAAGCACCTAGATCGATCTCGTTGGGCACGCCGGCAGGGCGTTTGTCATTCCAGAATTCAGGCTGCATTGTTATTGGCCTCGTTACCTGAGAGTGTCTGGCCCGCGCGCAGCGGGCTCTGGCGAACTTATCAGGTCGGCATCGCGACGCAACAGCCCAAGCCGCATTAATCACTGCTGTGAATCTTTCGTCACGGCATCGCGCGGCCCGGCGCCGGGACAAGTGCAGCCCGTGCCTCTAGAATGCAGCCCCAGCGCGCCGACACCGGTCATCTGGGATCGCGCGACTCGCTTCGATCCATCGGCCGCAGCATCCGGTGCGCCGACCAGCCTGAGGACATTCCATGAGCACCATCAGCAACACGCCTTACTCCGACCTGGAGGTCGGCCAGCAGGCGAGCTACGAAAAACACGTCGAGGAAAAGGATATCCAGCTGTTCGCCGCGATGTCCGGCGATCGCAACCCGGTGCACCTGGACGCCGAGTTCGCTGCCGGCACCCTGTTCAAGGAACGCATCGCCCATGGCATGTTCAGTGGCGCACTGATCAGCGCCGCCGTGGCTTGCACCATGCCGGGCCCGGGCACCATCTATCTCGGCCAGACCATGAAGTTCACCCGTCCGGTGAAAATCGGTGACACGCTGAGCGTGCGCCTGGAAATTCTCGAGAAGCTGCCGAAGAACCGCGTGCGCATCGCCACCCGCGTGTTCAATCAGAACGACGAATTGGTGGTCGACGGCGAAGCCGAAGTGCTTGCGCCGCGCAAGCAGGAAACCGTCGAACTGAAGGAACTGCCGCCGATCACCATCGGCTGAGCACTCCTGCGGTCACTGCCCCGTCGCGCGACGAGGCAATCCGAGGGCGCCTGATGGGCGCCCTCAGCATTTCCAGCCATACCTTTGCGCGGCAAGGGGGGCAAGCAGAACGCTATTACGGCCCTGGCCTACGCCTAAAGCGGATCCCCAGCGGAAGGATGTGCATCGAATACCCCGCGCCGACCATCCAGCGAGCAGTACAAGAACAACAACAACGGGACCCTCACCCATGCTCACTCGCTCGATCGCTTATCGGCGCCTGGCGGCGCTCGTCCTCGGCGGCTTGTCGCTGGCCGTGCAACCCACTTCGGCAGCCCCACTCGACCCCGGCCCCGACGAGGCCCTGCTCTACTACCAGCGCGCCGATGGCAACTACAACGGCTGGGGGCCACATCTGTGGAACACCGCCGGCTGCAACGGCAGTGCGACCGAAACCAGCTGGGCGCAACCGCTCGCGGCGGCGGAAACCGACCCCGAATACGGCGCGCTCTATCGCATCCCGCTGAGCGCCGACGCCAGCTGCCTGAACCTGATCATGCACAAGGGCGACGAGAAGGATCTGGGCGGTACCGACCTGGTCTGGCGCTTCGACGAGCTCGGCCGTCGCGTCTTCACGGTCAGCGGCAACCCGCAACTGTCCAGCACGCCACTAAGCGGCAGCGGCGTGGCGATCAAGGGAGCCCGTGCGCACTGGCTCGATCCGTTTACGCTCGCGCTGGTGGGCGGCGCACCGGGCGCCAGCCGCGTCGAGTTGCGCTATGCCCACGATGCCAGCATCCGCATCGACAGCGAGGCGCGCACCGTCAGCGGCGGGCAGGTCCTGGCGATGCAGCCGTCCAGCCTGCGCAACGGCCTCAGGCGCCAGCACCCGCATCTGGCCGACGCCCCCGCTTACCAACTCACGGCAGGTGTGAGAGACATTCGCCGCGCCGTGATGAGCCAGCTAGTGGTAATTGCCTATGATGCGGACGACCGGGTCATCGATGCCACCGAAGTGCAGACCGCCGGCATCCTCGACATGCTGTTCGCCTACAACGGCAAGCTGGGCGCGACGCTTGATTCCAGAGGTGTGTCCTTCAAGCTCTGGGCACCGACCGCGCAGCGGGTTCGCCTACATGTGTTCGATGCCGCCAAACGGCTGCTACCCGGCTATCCCAAGCCTATGCGAGAGCGGCTCGGCGTCTGGAGCCTGGAAGGCCCGCGCTCGCTGGATCGGCAGTATTACCAGTATGAAGTCACCGCCTACCGACCCAGCACCGGCAGCGTCGAGACGACGCTGGTCAGCGACCCCTACGCCCTGAGCCTGTCACGCAACAGCCAGTACGCCCAGGTGGTCGACCTGAATGCCGATGACCTCAAGCCCGCCGGCTGGGATGCGGTGCGTCCGCCACGCCCGGAGCGTCCCGAAGCGAGCGTGATCTACGAAACCCATCTGCGCGACTTCAGCGCCAGCGACACCAGCCTGCCGGCGGAGCTGCGCGGCACCTACGCCGCGTTTACCCGACATGACAGCAACGGCATGCGTCACCTGCGTGACCTGCAGAAGGCCGGGCTCACCCACGTTCAGCTGCTGCCGGTGTTCGACATCGCCACCATCGACGAGGACCCCGCCCGGCGGGTCGGCCTCGACGATCCCTTCGCCAAGCTCTGCGACCTGTCGAACCAGGCCCGTCAGCGCTGGGCGCAGCACTGCGCAGCGGCGAGCATCCGTCAGGTGCTTGAGGGCTTCGATCCGGCCAGCGGCCAGGCGCAATCGCTGTACGACGACCTGCGCGGGCTGGACGATTTCAACTGGGGTTACGACCCCTTCCACTTCACCGCGCCCGAGGGCAGCTACGCCAGTGACGCCGAAGGCGTGCAACGCATCATCGAGTTTCGCCAGATGGTGCAGGCGCTCGCCAGTAACGGCCTGGCCACGGTGATGGACGTGGTCTACAACCACACCAACGCCTCCGGCCTGGCTGACAAATCGGTTCTGGACAAGGTCGTGCCCGGTTACTACCACCGCCGCAACCCCACCACCGGCGCGGTCGAAACCTCGACCTGCTGCGAGAACACCGCCAGCGAGCACCGCATGATGGCCAAGCTGATGATCGACTCGCTGAAGGTCTGGGCCCGCGACTACAAGATCGCCGGCTTTCGCTTCGATCTGATGGGTCACCACATGCGCGAGCAGATCGTCGATGCCTATCGCGCGGTCCGCCGCATCGATCGCGAGACCTATTTCTACGGCGAAGGCTGGGAATTCGGCGAGGTCGCCGGCAACGCCCGCGGCATCAATGCCAACCAGCTGAACATGGCCGGTACCGGTGTCGGCACCTTCAACGATCGGCAGCGGGATGCGGTACGTGGCGGCAGCCCCTTCGATGGTGGCGACAGCATCCGTCGCAACCAGGGCTTCGCCAACGGCCTCTACCTGCGGCCCAACGAGCTGAGCGGTGCCGGGGCTCAGGAAAAAGCGCAGCTGCTGCACGCCGCCGATCTGATCCGCGTCGGCATCGCCGGCGGGCTGCGTGATTTCCAGTTCGTCACTGCCGACGGCAGCACACGCAAGGGCAGCGAGATCGACTACAACGGCCAGCCCGCCGGCTATACGCTGGACCCGCAGGAAACGATCAATTACGTCTCCAAGCACGATAACCAGACGCTGTGGGACAACAACCAGTACAAGTTCGCCAGCAGCCTGTCGGTTGCCGACCGGGTCCGCCTGCATCTGGTGGCGCTGTCGGTGCCGCTGTTCAGCCAGGGCGTGCCGTTCATCCATCTCGGCTCGGGCATCCTGCGTTCAAAGTCCATGCAGCGCGACAGCTACGACTCGGGGGATTGGTTCAACGCGGTGGATTTCGGCTACCAGGACAACAACTGGAACAAGGGCTTGCCACGCGCGGACAAGGACGGCGACAACTGGCCGCTGATTCGCAGGATCATCGTCGACCCGCAGGCCGAACCGGGCGCCGCCGACATCGTCACCGCAAAGCGGCGCTTTCTGGAGCTGCTGAAAATTCGCAGCGACAGCACGCTATTCCAGCTCGACAACGCCCGCGAGGTGCAGCGGCGCCTGCAGTTCCACAACACCGGACCCGAGCAGCAGCCCGGGGTGATCGCCTACAGCCTGGCCGATGGACCGCGCGCCGGCCGTGATCTGGACCCCCGCTACAGCTCGCTGATGGTGGTGATCAATGCGTCGGACAAGCAGGTTCGTCTGTCAGGGGCGGATGGCTATCGGCTGCATCCGCTGCTCGAAGGCTCGGTCGACCCGATCGCTCGCCAGGCTACCGTGAGCAATGGGGAATTCGAGGTGCCGGCTTTCACCACGACCGTGTTCGTCCAAGCGCAGACGCGTCGGTAAATCACGAGGCAAAAAAAAGGCGACCAGAGGTCGCCTAAATGCCTTGCGTGCCCTTGTGTTCGACGGAATCAGCCCTTTTTCTTGTGGGCATCCCGCCAAACGAAATATCCGAAACCTGCGAAGAAGGCGACCATCAGGCCGACCGTGACCACCCCTGCGAGCACCACATTATCGACAAACATGAGACCTACCTCCGAAACCTGATTCGCTGTTCGATGGGTGCAAGGTAAACCCGGGTGATCGGGAAAAAATTGACCCGGGTCAATGGCCGCAAAATGCCGATCCCAGGCGCGCGCAACGACTGATCCAGGTCAAGAAAACGGGGGTATTGGGGAAGGGTTTCGGACGAAATGGCCCTGAAACGGGCAGACCGCGAATAGCGGAGGCGATCGCTAATAGCGAATCGGTATGGATTGCCGGTGTGGCGCGCGAGCTGGCATGCCGATCAACGTTTCTTTGTCGGCTTCTTGCTCTTTTTCTTCGATTTGCCAAGCGGCAGGACCTGCTCGAAGGTCTTGCGCATCTCCTCGAGCCGCTTGTCGTTCAGGTCATGAATGCGGCGTGCACGCTCGGCGCTGAAATCGATCAGGTTCTCGTCACTGCTCATGCGTTCTTTCCCGGCCGGATAAGGCGAAAGGTCAGGTTGAGGCGCGGCTGCGATACCTTGCTGGTCCGCGCGATCTGGTGCTGCCAATGATGCTGCGTCGCGCCGCTCATGACCAGCAACGAGCCATGCCCAAGCAGCAGCGAGTGCTGAATACGCCCGCTGCCCTTGCGCCGCAGGTCGAAGCGTCGTTCGGCTCCCAGGCTCAACGATGCCACGACAGGATTGCGACCCAGCTCGGCTTCGTCATCGCTATGCCAGCCCATGGCATCGCGTCCGTCGCGATACAGGTTCAGCAATACGCCATTGAAGCGATGACCAGTTTCGTTCTGCAGACGCTGACGGATGTCTTGCAACAGCGGTGTCCAGGCCAGCGGTTCATGCCGCAGGCCAGAATAGCGGTATCCGGCCTCGGCATCGCCATACCAGGCGGCCAGCCGCGGCACGGCAACCCGGCGGCCGTAGATGCGTATCTCCGGTTGCGTCCAGGGCGTGGCGCGGAGCAGCTCCTGCTGCCAGGCGTCGGCAGTATCGCCGTCTACCCAGCCCGCCCGGTAATCCAACACGGCGTCAGGCAACTCGATCGATGAAACAACGCTTGGGTCGGTCGTCAACACCTCAGACCTCGACGTCGACCCAGAGGCCCTGCCGTGGAAGCTCTTCCAAACCGGCCTGATCCTGCTCGTCGGTCTCGCCCTTGGCCAGCTCTTCCGGGGTGTAACCGCGGCGTTGCCGGCGCCTTTGCTCGTCGCGCAGCATTTCCGCGCTCTCCTGCGGATGCCGGCGATCGAGGGTGACGGCGCTTTCGCCGGAGCTTGGCTGCACCGGCGTCACCGGCGCCACCTCGGGGCGCGGTTTGACCGCGTCCTGCTGGGCACTGACCGGGAATACGCCGCTTGGAATGGGTGGCAGCATGTTTGAGCCCTCTTTGCCGATGAGTCGGCGCAACACCGGCCAACTTTAGCAGGACCGCTACACTTGATGCGTCGAGCAGTCGCCATCGGCCGTCGCTCTCGTGGCGACGTTCCGTTACCATAGCCGGCTTTTTCACAGCGGGAGGCAGCATGGCGCAGCAGTATCTACCGGGGCAACGCTGGATCAGCGACAGCGAGGCGGAACTCGGCCTCGGAACCATCCTCACCCAGGATGGGCGGATGCTCACCGTGCTCTACCCGGCCACCGGCGAAACCCGCCAGTATGCGACGCGCAGCGCGCCACTGACCCGCGTACGCTTCGTCCCGGGTGACGAGATCACCCACTTCGAAGGCTGGAAGATGACCGTGCGCGAGGTCGACGACGTCGACGGCCTGCTGGTCTACCACGGCCTGACCGCGCAGAACGAAGCCCGCACCCTGCCGGAAACCCAGCTGTCGAACTTCATCCAGTTCCGCCTGGCCAGCGATCGCCTGTTCGCCGGGCAAATCGACCCGCTCGCCTGGTTCAGCCTGCGCTACCACACCCTGCAGCACCAGAGCGCCCAGCTGCAGTCCTCGCTGTGGGGCCTCGGTGGCGTGCGGGCGCAACCCATTGCGCACCAGCTGCACATCGCCAAGGAAGTTGCCGACCGCATCGCCCCGCGCGTGCTGCTGGCCGACGAAGTGGGTCTGGGCAAGACCATCGAGGCCGGCCTGATCATCCATCGCCAGCTGCTCTCCGGCCGCGCCAGCCGGGTGCTGATCTTGGTACCGGAGAACCTGCAGCATCAGTGGCTGGTGGAGATGCGCCGCCGCTTCAACCTGGAAGTCGCGCTGTTCGATGCCGAGCGCTTCATCGAGAGCGATGCCAGCAACCCGTTCGAAGACACCCAACTGGCGCTGGTATCGCTGGAGTGGCTGAAGGAAGACGAGCGCGCCCAGGACGCCGCCTTCGCCGCCGGCTGGGACCTGCTGGTGGTGGACGAGGCGCATCACCTGGTCTGGCATCCGGAAGGCGCCAGCGCCGAATACACGCTGGTCGAACAGCTGGCCGAGGTGATTCCCGGCGTGCTGCTGCTGACCGCGACCCCGGAACAGCTGGGCCTGGACAGCCACTTCGCACGCCTGCGCCTGCTCGATCCAAATCGTTTCCACGACCTCGACGCCTTCCGCGCCGAGAGCTCCAGCTACCAGCCGGTGGCCGAAGCCGTGCAGGAACTGCTCGACGAGGGCCGTCTCTCGCAGCAGTCTCACCAAACTATCCACGATTTCCTTGGTGCCGAAGGCGAAGCCCTGCTCGCCGCCGCCACCGATGGCGATATCGAGGCCAGCAGCCGGCTGATCCGCGAGTTGCTCGACCGTCACGGCACCGGCCGTCTGCTATTCCGCAACACCCGTGCCGCCGTACAGGGCTTTCCCGAGCGCCAGCTGCACCCCTATCCGCTGCCCTGCCCGGCCGAATACATGGAACTGCCGCTGGGCGAACACGCCGAGCTGTATCCGGAAGTCGCCTTCCAGAGCCAGCAGGAACCGGCCGACGAGCAGAGCCGCTGGTGGCAGTTCGATCCGCGTGTCGAGTGGCTGATCGACACCCTGAAGATGCTGAAGAAGTACAAGGTGCTGGTCATCTGCGCCCATGCCGAGACCGCGCTGGATCTGGAGGACGCGCTGCGCGTGCGCTCCGGCATCCCGGCCACGGTTTTCCACGAGGGCATGAGCATCCTCGAGCGCGACCGCGCCGCGGCCTACTTCGCCGACGAGGAGTTCGGCGCGCAGGTGCTGATCTGCTCGGAAATCGGCAGCGAAGGCCGCAACTTCCAGTTCAGCCACCATCTGGTGCTGTTCGATCTGCCGGCGCATCCGGACCTGCTCGAGCAGCGCATCGGACGTCTCGACCGCATCGGCCAGCAGCACACCATTCAGCTGCACGTGCCGTACCTGGAGACCAGCCCGCAGGAGCGCCTGTTCCAGTGGTATCACCAGGCGCTGAACGCGTTCCTCAACACCTGCCCGACCGGCAACGCACTGCAGCACCGCTTTGGTCAACGGCTGCTGGCGCAGCTGGAAGAAGGTGACGACGACGCTTATCAACTGCTGATCGACGAAGCCCGCGCCGAGCGCGAACGCCTGGAAGCCGAGCTGCATGCCGGCCGTGACCGCCTGCTGGAGCTCAATTCCGGCGGCGGCGAACAAGGCAAGGCGCTGGTCGAAGCCATCGAGGAGCAGGACGACCAGTTCGCCCTGCCGATCTACATGGAGCAGCTGTTCGATGCATTCGGCATCGACAGCGAAGATCATTCGGAAAACGCTCTGGTACTGCGTCCCAGCGAAAAGATGCTGGATGCCAGCTTCCCGCTGGGCGACGACGAGGCCGTGACCATCACCTACGACCGCGAGCAGGCCCTGGCCCGCGAGGACATGCAGTTCCTCACCTGGGAACACCCCATGGTGCAGGGCGGCATGGACCTGGTGCTGTCCGGCTCCATGGGCAACACCGCCGTCGCGCTGATCAAGAACAAGGCGCTCAAGCCGGGCACCGTGCTGCTCGAACTGCTGTTCGTCAGTGAGGTGGTGGCGCCGCGCGCGCTGCAGCTGAGCCGCTTCCTGCCACCGCTGGCGCTGCGCTGCCTGCTCGACGGCAACGGCAATGATCTGGCGGCCAAAGTGGCCTTCGATACGCTCAACGATCAGCTGGAAAGCGTGCCGCGGGCCAGCGCCAACAAGTTCGTCCAGGCCCAGCGCGACGTACTGGCCACGCAGATCGCCGCCGCCGAGGCGAAGATCAAGCCGCGCCATGTCGAACGCGTCGCCGAAGCCCAGCGCAAGCTCAAGGCCGGGCTGGACGAGGAACTGGCGCGACTGGTGGCGCTGCAGGCGGTCAACCCGAGCGTACGTGACAGCGAGATCGACGCCCTGCGTCAGCAGCGCGAAGACGGCCTGGCAGCGCTGGAGAAGGCTGCCTTGCGCCTGGAAGCCATACGCGTGCTGGTTGCCGGATAAGCTGGCGCATCCCGGCCATGATCGGCGGGCTGAGGCCCGCCCTCAGGGCCACGTGCGAAGCTAACGGCGCTCCGCCCGGGCGATGCACCAGTAGGCCGCAATTCGGGTGACCAGCGCCTTCGGCCTTTCGGCGTAGAGCCGCCGGCCAAGGCGCAGCGCGCATTGCTGCAGCTGTTCGCGGCGCTGCTCGATACAACACCGCAACTGTTCTCGAGTCTCCGGTGCGCCGAACAGGTCGGGCTCGCGCTGCATCAGCTGGGCCATCATCGCCAGATCGTGGTCATCGCCCAAGGCATCGGCGACCTGCTTGAGCTGCTCGGCGCGGCTTTCCAGCGCATCCGGCCAGCACGGCGAGAGCAGCTGGCAGTGATACCAGTGATCCTTTACCCGCTTGCGCCATTCGTGCAGCAATTCATCCGAACCGTCCCGCTCAGCCCGTTCCAGGTCCCGCGCCCCATCGCTGTAGGTGCGGCGCAGCCCATTGGCGAGCAGCCCGAAACCCTTGCCCGACAGCTTCCAGTGCTGCACATCCTGGGTCAGCGCACGCAGCTCGCCCAGCACCTCGGTCAGCTCCGTCTCGAAATCTCCGTGCACCTCGCCATCCGGCGCAGCGCGCTGCTGCAATTGCAGACGGATCTGGCGGAACGCGTCGCTGACGAACAATGGCTGGTTGGCCCGCGCCAGCGCATCCCAGCTTTCCAGCATCGCCGTGGCATCGCGAGACTCGGCAAGGCGTCGCCCCATGTCGCGCAGCCGCCGGTTTTCGAGCTTGAAGCGCGCACCGAGCGGCTCGCGCACCAGCCGCAGCAGGGCGCGCAACTCCTTGAAGCGCTTGCGCGCCTGGTGAACGCCTTCCGCACGGCCATCCGCATCGACCGAAAGCGCCTGGACCGCCTTGTCGATGCGCTGCCGGGCGGCCTTGCGCACCTCTTTGGCGGCATTGCGATTGGGGCGAATGCGATAGCCCATCGAATTGCTCTCCATAAAGACGCTCCGTTTGAGCACCGTTAATGGGACCCGCACCTCGCTCCCGGCGTTGATTCACTTGCGTGAAGTTTTTGTATCAGCGCATAACGTTGCGGCCCGCCTCAACCGTAGCGCTTGCGTGCCTCGATCGCCAACCCGCTGCCGATGCTGCCAAAGCGGTTGCCCTCGACATGACGCGCCCGCGGCAGCAGCTCGGCGACGCTGTCGCGCAACGCGGGAATGGCACTGGAACCGCCGGTGAAGAACACCGTGTCGACCTCCTCGGCACGCACACCGGCATCGGCCAGCAGCTGTCCAATGCTGGCGCCGATGCGTTCGAGCAGCGCGGCGATGGCGCTCTCGAAGCCCGGCCGGCTCAGCTCGACGCGCAGATCCGGCTCGATGCGCTGGAAGTCGATGGCGAAGCGCTGCTGCTCGGTCAGCTCGATCTTGCCCTGCTCCACCTGCATCGCCAGCCAGTGCCCGGCGCGCTGTTCGATCAGGCGGAACAAGCGGTCGATACCGGTGGGATCGACGATGTCGTAGCGCATGCTCTGCAGCGCGCGCTGCGACGCTGGCGCGTAGACCGCGTTGATGGTGTGCCAGGTGGCGAGGTTGAGGTGGGTGCTGGTGGGCATCGGCGCATCGCTCTTCATCCGGCTGCCATAGCCGAACAGCGGCATCACCCCGTGCAGGCTGAGCTGCTTGTCGAAGTCGGTGCCGCCGATATGCACGCCACCAGTGGCGAGGATATCCGCCTGCCGGTCGTCCACCGCGCGGCGCTCGGGCGCCAGACGCACCAGCGAGAAGTCGGAGGTACCGCCGCCGATATCCACGATCAGCACACGCTCCTCGCGTTCGATGCGCGACTCGTAGTCGAAGGCCGCGGCGATCGGCTCGTACTGGAACGAGACCTCCTTGAAGCCGATCTTGCGGGCGGCAGCGGCGAGGGTCTCCGATGCCTCGCGGTCCGCCTGTGGGTCGTCGTCGACAAAGAACACCGGCCGCCCCAGCACGACTTCCTCGAATGGCCGGCCGGCGGCCGTCTCGGCCCGCTGCTTGAGGGTGCCGAGGAACAGGCCAAGGATCTCCTTGAACGGCATGGCGCTACCGAGCACGGTGGTTTCGCTCTTCAGCAGCTTGGAGCCGAGCAGGCTCTTGAGCGAGCGCATCAGCCGGCCTTCGTAGCCTTCGAGGTATTCGTGCAGCGCCTGGCGGCCGTAGACCGGGCGGCGCTCTTCGAGGTTGAAGAACACCACCGACGGCAGCGTCGGCTGATCACCCTCGAGGGCGATCAGCGGATCGGCTTCCGGCCGCCACCAGCCGACCGTGGAGTTGGAGGTGCCGAAATCGATGCCGCAGGCGCGGGCGGGTGAAGCATTGAGCATGGCGTGGTCCGCGGGTACAGAAAAAACGGCCGCGCAGTGTAAAGGAGGTGGTCCGCCGTTGCAGGCCTATCGTCGCTCAACCCCTCGCCGGCCTTGTCCGGATAAAAAATGCCCGGCCATTGCTGGTCCGGGCACAAACCCCATGACGCAACGTGTATCAGGCAGGTACCGCCTCCGCGCCGGGCGCTGCGGCGGTCATCCCCGCCGTCATGCGTTTGGCATCGGCACAGAAGGTCCGCGAGGCCTGGAACAGGAACACCATGGTCAGCAGCAGCGACGCCGGAATCAGATACATCGCCCCGTGCAGCCCTTCCGCACGGAAGGCCTCGGCCATCTCGCTGGCGCCTGCCGCGAGCATTGCCGCCTCGGCGAAGTGGTCCGAAAGCAGCCCCACAACCACGGTGCCCATGCCGCCACCGAGCAGGTACAGACCGGCGAAGAACAGCGCCATGGCCGTGGCCCGCAGGCGCGGTTCGACGACGTCCTGGATCGCGGTATAGACGCAGGTATAGAAGTTGTAGGAGAACAGCCAGCCGATGCTGAACACCGCAACGAACAGGCCCACGTCGATCCGCCCGGCGAGCAACGCGTAGCCGGTCGCGAGCGTGGCGATCAGCATGCTCACCGCGGCGAATACCAGCCGGCCACGGGCAAAGCGTTGATGGATGCGGTCAGCGACCCAGCCGCCCAGGGTCAGCCCGATCAAACCGGTCAGGCCGACGATCACGCCGGTGGCGACCGAGGCATTGACCAAAGAGACCCCGTGGTAACGCATCAGCAGCGGCACCATGAAGGCGTTGCAGGCGTAGGTGGCGAAGTTGAACGCCAACCCGGCCAGCACCAGCCACCAGAAGGTACGAATGGCCAGGACTTTGCGCACCGGCTGCTGCACCGGCTCCTGCGAGACCTTGACGGTCTCCGCCGCACCGCGCTTAGGCTCGCGGATCAGGAAGATGAACAGCGCCAGCACCAGCCCCGGCACCGCGGCGATGAAGAAGGGCGCACGCCAACTGCCGAAGAACTCGACCATGGAGCCGATGGTGAAGAATGCCAACAGCAGTCCCAGCGGCAGGCCCAGCATGAAGATGCCCATGGCCCGCGCCCGCTTGTGTGCCGGGAACAGGTCGCCGATCAGCGAGTTGGCGGCCGGCGCGTAGCTGGCCTCGCCGATGCCGATGCCCATACGCACCAGCAGGAAGCTCCAGAAATTCCAGGCCAGCCCGTTGATCGCCGTCAGGCCGCTCCAGGCGGTGAGCCCCCAGCCCATGATCTTGCGCCGCGAACCGAGGTCGGCCATGCGCCCGAGCGGCAGCCCGGCAATGGCATAGACGATGGTGAAGGCGGTGCCGATCAGGCCGAGCTGGAAGTCGTTGAGGCTCCATTCCAGACGAATCGGCTCGGCGATGATCGCCGGGATGGTGCGATCGAAGAAGTTGAACAGGTTCGCCAGAAACAGCAGAAACAGCACGCGCCAGGCGTTGGAAGCTTGGGTGGAAGGCTGCATGACGTCGGTCTCGATTGTTCTTATATTCCGGCCGCAGACCAGCCGGGACTCGACGATGACTCTAGAGTCTGTACCTGATCCTGTCTCCGAACATCAGCCTCGCTTATGCCGCGCGATGGTCAGCGGGCACGCCAATCGGCCAGCCATCCCAGACTGGCCTCGCTGCCCTGCTCGCCCGGCTTGTATTCGGCGCCCAGCCAGCCCTGGTAGCCGCTGGTCTGCAACGCCTGCAGCGCACCCGCGAAGTCCACTTCGCCGCTGCCCGGGGCGCCGCGCCCGGGGCAATCGGCGAACTGTACGTGACCGATACGCCCGGCCAGCTGGGTGATGCACTCCGGCAGGTCCAGGCCCTGGCGGGCCATGTGGTAGAAGTCCAGCTGCGCCATGCAGTTGGGGTGGTCAACCCGCTCCAGCAACGCTTCCAGATCCGCCGCGCTGTTGATTAGGAATCCCGGCATGTCGAGCGGGTTGATCGCTTCGCAGAGCACGCGGATGCCGAGCATGTCGAAGGCATCGGCGGTCTTCCACAGGTTGTGCTCCAGCGTCTCCAGCGCCAGTTCGCGCTCGACGCCCTCCGCCAGGCGGCCCGGCAGCACGTTGACACACGCTGGACGCACCATCAGTGCATAGGTCAGCGCCTCCTGCAGGGCCGCATCGAAGGCCTCCTGCCGTTCCGGCACGGCTGCCAACCCGGGACCGCCCTGCATCAGATCGCCGGCCGGCAGGTTAATCAGCACCAGTGGCAGGCCGGCGCGCTCGAGCTGCTCGCGCAACTGGATGGCCGGCACTTCATAGGGAAACTGGATTTCCACGCCATCGAAGCCGGCGACGCGGGCGGCGAGGATGCGCTCGGCCAGGGGCAGCTCGGTGAACAGCAGCGAGAGGTTGGCGGCGATCTTCACTGGTCGCCCTCCCGGTACATCTCGACCAGCGTTGCCGGATCGCGCTCCAGGTTGCCCTGGCTGCCGTGCAGGCGCATCAGCTGCGCGGCCAAACCGCTCAAGGGGGTCGCCGACCCCTGCTCGCGGGACAGTTTCACTGCGGTGTCGAGATCCTTGAGCAAGGTGCGCACGTGCCATTTCACCGGCTCGAACTCACTCGCAGCCATCTGCGGGGCAAGAATCTGCAACGGTCTGGAGTCAGCGAAACCGCCCGCCAGTGCCGGCGCCAGCAGGCTGGCATCGACCCCGGCGCGTTCGGCCAGCGCCACCACCTCGGCGATCACCAGGGCATTGCAGGCGACGATCATCTGGTTGCAGACCTTGGTCACCTGCCCGGCGCCCACCTCACCCATATGGGTCAGACGCTGGCCCAGGTTCATCAGAATCGGCCGTACCCGTTCGACGTCCTCGGCGCGCCCGCCGGCCATGATCGCCAGCGTGCCGGCTTCCGCGCCGGCGGTGCCACCGGAGACCGGCGCATCGACCCAGCGCATGCCACTGCGGAATTCCAGCTCGGCGGCCATGTCGCGGGTCGCTGTCGGCTCCAGGCTGGAATGGTCGACCAGCAGCTTGCCGGCCTTGCCGCCCTCGGCGATGCCCCCCTTGCCGAACAGCACCTCGCGCACGGCGGCGGTATCGGCCAGGCACAGCAGCACGATGTCGGCCTCGGCACAGAGCTCGGCGGGGGTCGCCACGGCCCTGGCGCCAAGTTCGATCAGCGGCTGGCACTTGTCGGGCGAGCGGTTCCAGACGACCAGCTGATAACCTGCGGCGAGCAGGCGGCGACACATCGGCAGGCCCATCAGACCGATACCGGCGAAGGCGAGAGTTGGCAGATCGGACATGGACGGCTCCTTGGCAAACAAGGCCCTGATTCTAGCGCCGCACCGTCGCGAACGGCCATGCGATCCGCCTTCGCTTCACGCCGACGAGCCGTACATCGAGACCACCGACGAGCAAATCGCCGAGCCAACCGGAACGATCCGCCCTCGCGCGCCTCTGAAGGAAGCTCCGAGGCCCGGCCTCATCACGCCACTCAACCACGCGCCCTGCTGCGGCGCGCATTCGAACAGATCGCAGGAAGTACGCAATGGAATTAGTTCAGATCATCGTCCTGGCCATCGTGCAGGGGCTTACCGAGTTCTTGCCGGTTTCGAGCTCGGCTCATCTGATCCTCTTCCCACACCTCGTGGGCTGGGACGACCAGGGACTGGCATTCGACGTGGCGGTGCACCTCGGCACGCTCGCCGCCGTGGTCTGGTATTTCCGCCAGGAGGTGTTCGGCATGAGCCGCGACTGGTTTACCTCGCTCGGACGTCGCGAGCGCGTCGGCGACAGTCGGCTCGCCTGGGCGGTGATTCTCGGCACGATTCCGGTGGGCATCGCCGGTCTGCTGTTCAAGGGGTTCATCGAGGTGCACATGCGCTCACCGCTGGTGATCGCCTGGGCCACCATCGGCTTTGGCATATTGCTGTGGTGGGCGGATGTGGTCAGCCGGCGCACCGCGCAACCGCGCGACGAGCACAGCCTCTCCTGGAAGGACATTCTGCTGATCGGCTGTGCCCAGGCACTGGCGCTGATTCCCGGGACCTCACGCTCGGGTGTGACCATGACCGCCGGCCTGCTGCTCGGCTTGTCGCGCTCGGGCGCGGCGCGCTTCTCCTTTCTGCTGTCGATTCCGGTGATTGTGCTCGCCAGTGCGCTGAGCACACTGGATCTGGTCGAAGGCGGTGCGCCAGTGGATTGGCCGGCGATGGGGCTGGGCGTGGTGCTGTCGGCGGTGAGCGCCTATCTGTGCATCCACCTCTTCCTCAAGCTGCTGGAGCGTGTCGGCATGCTGCCATTCGTGATCTACCGACTGATACTCGGTGTCGTGCTGCTGTTGCTGTTCAGCGCTGTCT
The DNA here is from genome assembly GCF_026642215.1 of Stutzerimonas sp. R40042. Classification (NCBI taxonomy): domain Bacteria; kingdom Pseudomonadati; phylum Pseudomonadota; class Gammaproteobacteria; order Pseudomonadales; family Pseudomonadaceae; genus Stutzerimonas; species Stutzerimonas sp. R40042. The sequence continues at coordinate 3,356,420 of NZ_CP113258.1, forward strand.
GAGCAGCCCGCCGCGAATGCCCTGCCGCAGTGATCCGCGGCAGGGAGGTCGAGGTTCGGCCTCAGGTCTGGGGCAGATCGATGAGCAGTGGCCCGAGTAGAACCACGGCCAGACGCGCCTCGACCAGCATCTTCTCGCCAAGCGGTGCGTTGCGCGGGGGCATGGTGTCCGGCGAGCTAGCCTCTACCCGTGCAACCTCCCTGAAGGAATGACCATCCGCCCAGACCATCGTCGTTTTCCGCCGCTTACCGCCTTTCACATTCGTATCCCTTGCCCTGCGCGGGTGGCACTTTGCTGATATTCGGCCACTACAGATTCCTTAGGTATGGCCGCTGAAAAAAGTTCGCCGTGCGCGCCGATTTACTTGCCTGGCGCCGCGCCGAGGCACGGATGGCGCTTTCCCTTGCCGCGATGTGCCGCAGAGGTTCTATAATCCGCGCGCTTTTTCCGCTATTGAACCGGAGAACCCTCAATGCTGAAGCGCTCCCTGGCAGCCGTCGCCGGCCTTGCCCTGTCCCTGTCTATTACGACCACCCATGCGGCTGAAACCCTTCGGGTTTCCGCCATCCCCGACGAAGCACCGACCGAGCTGATCCGCAAGTTCAAGCCGCTGGGCGAGTATCTGGAACAGCAACTGGGCATGCCGGTGAAATTCACCCCGGTGTCGGATTACGCCGCCGTCGTCGAATCCCTGGCCTCCGATCGCCTCGACCTCGCCTGGCTCGGCGGTTTCACCTTCGTCCAGACCCGCCTGAAGACCGGCGATGCTATCCCGCTGGTGCAGCGCGAGCAGGACGAGCAGTTCACCAGCAAGTTCATCACCGCCGACCCAGAGGTCAAATCGCTGGCCGACCTGAAGGGCAAGACCTTCGCGTTCGGCTCGGTGTCCTCCACCTCCGGCAGCCTGATGCCGCGCTACTTCATGCTCAAGGATGGCATCGAGCCGGAGAAGTACTTCAAGCGCATCGCCTACTCCGGTGCCCATGACGCCACTGCGGCCTGGGTCGAAGCCGGCAAGGCCGACGCCGGCGTGCTCAACGCCTCGGTCTGGGACAAGCTCGTTGCGGCCGGCAAGGTCGATACCGATAAGGTCCGGGTGATCTCCACCACCCCGCCCTACTACGACTACAACTGGACGGTACGCGGCAATCTCGATCCGGCGCTGGTCGAAAAGATCAAGGCAGCCTTCCTCGCCCTCGACCCGGCCAACCCGGAGCACAAGGCGATTCTCGACCTGCAGGCCGCCTCGCGCTTCATCGAGACCAAGCCGGAAAACTACAAAGGCATCGAGGAGGCTGCGCGCGCGGCCGGCCTGCTGAAGTGACGCCACGTTCGCGTCGCTCATGAACAGCCTGCAAACCGCCCAGACGCCGGACCATGCCGCAGCGCACGGCCCGGCGCTGAGGCTTGCCGGTGTCGATCACACGCACGCTGGTGGCCAGCTGGCGCTACGGGGCATCGACCTGGAGGTCGCACCCGGCGAGCGCGTCGCCATCATCGGCCCGTCCGGTGCCGGCAAGACCACCCTGCTGCGTCTGCTGGCCACGGCACTCAAGCCCGCCAGCGGCGAGGTCGAGCTGCTCGGACAGCGTCCCTGGTCGCTCTCCGCCGGGGCTCGCCAGCGCCTGCGTACGCGCATTGGCCTGATCCACCAGGCGCCGCCGCTGCCACCTCGGCAACGGGTCATCACCGCGGTGCTGGCCGGTCGTCTTGGCCAGTGGTCGCTCGCCAAAAGCCTGCTCAGCCTGATCTACCCACTGGATCGCCAGGGCGCTGCCGACGCACTCGGTCGCCTGGACCTGGCAGACAAGCTGTACATGCGCTGCGATCAGCTCTCCGGCGGCCAGCTGCAGCGCGTCGGTATCGCCCGCATGCTCTACCAGGGTGCGGACCTGATCCTCGCTGACGAACCCGTTTCGGCAATGGACCCGGTGTTGGCTAGCCACACCCTCGGCCTGCTCAATTGCGAGGCGCAACGGCGCAACGCCACCCTGCTGGCCAGCCTGCATGCGGTGGAGCTGGCACTGGGGCATTTCCCGCGGATCGTCGGCGTGCGGGACGGTCGCATCCTGTTCGACAAACCCGCCGCTGCGGTCGGTCAGGACGAGCTGACCGCGCTGTACGCCAACGAGCAGCTCGGACGCCCGCCAGCATCGGCACCGGCGCCGCGCGTGCAGCTGAACATTCCGCGATGCTGAACCCCGCGCTCGTTCCCCGCGACCCTGCCGCCACCTCTCGCCTGCTGCTGACACTGCTGGCCGTGGCGCTGCTGTGGCCGGGCCTGCGGCTGAGCGAGCTGGACCTGAGCGTGCTGTTCGACGGCAGCAACGCCGATACCATGGGCAGCTTCGTTACGGCCTTCTGGCCGCCGGAGCATGGCAGCGAATTCCTCGCCCTGCTCTGGCAGGCGACGCTGGAAACCCTGGCCATCGCCACCGCCGGCATGACTCTGGCGCTGGCCATCGCCATCCCTTGCGCCCTTCTCGCCACCCGCGCGCTGTCGCTTTCGGCGCTCAGCCGAGGCGGCCGTCCGGCCTGGTGGACGCACGCCCTGCGCTGGCCGGTGCGCGGCCTGCTGATCGTGCTGCGCAGCATCCCGGAAATCGTCTGGGCGCTGCTGTTTGTTCGCGCCGTCGGCCTCGGCCCAACGGCCGGCGTGCTGGCCATCGCCATCACCTACGCCGGCATGCTCGGCAAGGTCTATGCGGAGATCTTCGAATCGGTCGATCCGCTGCCGACCCGCGCGCTGCTCGGCGGCGGTGCCTCCCGGCTGCAGGCGTTCTTCTACGGCGTGCTGCCGCAGGCCACCGGAGAGATGCTGTCCTACAGCGTCTACCGCTGGGAGTGCGCGATTCGTGCATCGGTGGTGATGGGCTTCGTCGGCGCCGGCGGCCTGGGTCAGCAGATGGATCTGTCGATGCGCATGTTCGCTGGCGGCGAGGTGGCCAGCATGCTGCTGACCTTCCTCGCCCTGGTGCTGCTGGCGGACCTGCTCAGCCGGCTGCTGCGCTGGAGGTTCGCATGAGGCTGCTGTCGCGCCTGCTCATCCCGCTGGGTCTGCTCGGTGCCGTGGTGGCAGCATTCGCCTTCCTGCAACTGGACAGTGCCGCGCTGCTCAGCCGCGACGGCCTGACCCAGATGGCTGCCTACGCGTCAGGCTTCATGACCCCGGATCTATCGGCCAGTCATCTACGGGCGATCGCTCACGGCACGCTGGAAACCCTGGCCATGTCGGCCATCGGCACCCTGCTCGCGGCAGTTCTTGGCCTGTTGCTGGCGCTACCGGCCGCGGGGCGCTTCGGCCTGGTTGCGCAAGCTGCATCGCGGCTGTTGCTCAATGCGCTGCGGGCGATTCCGGAACTGGTGTGGGCGGCGCTGATGGTGCTCGCCGCTGGGCTAGGACCTAACGCCGGCACCCTGGCGCTGGCGCTGCACACGGCCGGAGTGTTGGGGCGGCTGTTCGCCGAGGCGCTGGAGAACACCCCGCCGCCCCCCGCCGACGCCCTGCGCCTCGCCGGTAGCGGCCGGATCACCGCGTTCTGCTACGGCACCCTGCCGACACTATGGCCGCAGCTGGTGGCCTACACGCTATATCGCTGGGAAAACAACATCCGCATGGCCAGCGTGCTGGGCTTCGTCGGCGCCGGGGGCCTCGGCCAGATGCTCTACATGAGCCTCAGCCTGTTCCAGGAAGCCCAGGCCTCGACCGTCATCCTGGCGATGCTGTTGATGGTCCTGGTCGTCGATGCCACCAGTGGCTGGATGCGCATGCGCTGGGTCCGCGGCTGAGTCCAGCCACTCAGCCGCCGCTCGGTCGGCCACGCGGCGTGAGCTCGATGATTTCCTCGGTGATCTCGTCCTGGCGCAGGCTCCGGTATTCGCCGAGCAGCGACTCGCGGCGCTCCTGCAGATGCCCCTCAGCCGAGATCATCGCCTGCATCCGCGCTTCGTTTTCCGCGGCATAGGCCAACACCAGCGCTTCGCACAGTTCAGCGAATAGGTACTCGTCAGCCAGACCGGCCACCAGCGCCGCCGACGACAGGTGCGTGCAGGGCGCGGACCCGCGGCTGGCCTGGGGGAAGCGGCCATAGTCGAACGGCAGCAGACGTCGTGACAGCAGGGTTGGCGGCCCGGCTTCACCTGGCTGGGCATGCAGCAGACTGAAATGCAGCGGCCGCTCATCGAGCCCGGCGTAGATGCGCTCGAGCAAGGTTGTGGCGAGCTCCGGCACATCGTCCAGATGCACCGCCATGGATGCGCTCCAGGCCGGTACCAGCCGGTGCTCGGGCGCTGCGACCTGCCCATGCTCGCCCAGCAACCAAAGCTCGGTATCCGCGTCCAGGCTACCGGCCAGGGTTTCCAGCAGCCGCGCATCGAAGCCGCCGACGAAGCCCTGCTCGGCACAGATAGCCAGGACCACCTGCCGCGGCTGCCTTGCCATGGGCAGCTCGTCCGCCGGCTCGCGCGGCAAGGCCAGCGCCTCACCGATGGCGATTCCGAGCGTCTGCGCGTAGTCGCGTACCGCCGCCAGCGAGCGCTGCGCCTCGCGCGAGCGCGCCGAAGCGATCGCACGCATGGCGCCAATCACCAGCCCGAGTTCGCGGGTGGTCTCCAGGTGGCGCGCAACCTCACCCAGCCGGCCGCTCATGCCCCGCCCTGCTGCAGCTCGTCGCACAGCGCGGCCACCGTCTGCACCAGCCGCTGCCGAGCGGCATCGTCCAGTTCGCCACCCTGCTCCAAGGCCTCACGCAACGTCGGCGCATGGGCATCGAGCCAACCCGGCAGACGCTGCTGCAGCGGAGCGATCACGCTGACCGGGCGCTCATCGAAGGTGCCTTCGGCCAGGGCGGCGAGCAACGCGATCTGATCGCTGCGCCGCAGGGCAGTGAAGCGCGGCTGAACCAGCAGCGCGCGGATCCGCTCGCCGCGGGTCATCTGCTGCCGCACCCGGGCATCGCCCAGACCGCCGAAGCGGGTGAACATTTCCAGCTCGAGGAACTGCGAGTACTCCAGGCGCAAGCGCCCGGCCACCTGACGCAGCGCCTTGGGCTGCGCCTTGCCGCCGACCCGGCTGACCGACAGGCCGGTCTCGACCGCCGGGCGCTGATTGGCCGCCGCCAGGTGGCTGTCCAGAACGATCTGGCCATCGGTGATCGAAATGAGGTTGGTGGGGATGTAGGCGGCCAGGTTGCCCGCTTCGGTCTGAGCGATCGGCAGGGCGGTCAGCGAGCCGCCGCCACGCTCGAGCGACAGCCGGGCCGCGCGCTCGAGCAGGCGCGCGTGCAGGTAGAAGATATCGCCAGGAAAGGCCTCGCGGCCCGGCGGCGCGTGGGTGAGCAAGGCCAGTTCGCGATGGGTGGCGGCATGTTTGCTGAGGTCGTCGATGACGATCAACGCATGCTGGCCACGGTCGCGGAAGTACTCGGCAATGCTGAACCCGGCGAAGGGCGCCAGCCACTGCAGGCCCGCACTGTCGGCAGCAGTGGCGACAACGAACACGCAGCGCTCCGGCGCACCCTGCCGGCGCACGGCTTCGATGGCCTGCTGCACCGCCGCGCTACGCTGGCCGACGGCGACGTAGACGCAGATCACGTCCGAGTGCTTCTGGTTGATGATCGCGTCCAGCGCCAGGGAGGTCTTGCCCGTGGCCCGGTCGCCGATGATCAGCTCACGCTGGCCGCGGCCGATGGCGAACAGGGCGTCGACGATCAGCACGCCGGTGTCGAGCGGCTCGCTGACCAAGGCTCGCTCGATGATTGCCGGGGCCGGTCGCTCGACCGGCAGCCATTCGGCCGTCTCTGGCGCGGCGCGATCGTCCAGTGGACGCCCGAGCGGGTCGACGACCCGCCCGAGCAGCGCCGGGCCGGCCGGCACCTGCAGCACCTGACCGGAACCGAAGACGGGCATGCCGGCCGCCAACGTCGTCTGACGATCGAGCAGCACGGCCGCCAGGTGCCCCTCCTCCAGGCTCATGACGAAGCCAAGGCTGCCATCGGCGAAGCGCAGCAGCTCGTCGAGGCGGACGCTGGGCAGGCCGCTGACATGGGCGATGCCATCGGCAACCTGCTCGACACGTCCGGTCTCGAGACCCTCGCTGCCGACCAGCGCCCGCGCCAGCGCCGCCCGCTGGCGTGCCAGCCAGCCATCGTTCGGCTTATCGAGGTCATCCTGCGCCATGCTGCAACTCCTGCTGCACCCGGGCGAGATCGGCCCGCAGACTGTTATGCACCTGCGCAGTACGCCCCTGGAGTTCGAGCCCGGCGATGAGGCTCGGATCGACCCGCACCACCAGCGTCGGTCGGCGCCCGAGTACGCCACTCAGGGCATCGAGGCAGGCCGCCAGCTCGGCTTCGTCCAGCGCACGCGCGGCGTGCAGCACAAGCGCGTCCGACTGCTCCGCCAGGCCCTGGCGCACCGCTTCGGGCAAGCGCGCGGTAGCCTCGGCAAGCCCCTCGATAAAGCCGTTCACACGCGCCGACTCCGGCAGGCGTTGCAGCAGGCGTGCAGCGATTTCCAAGGCCAACTGCGCAGCCTGTGCTTCGAGCGTCTGTCGCATCTGCGCCTGCTGGGTCTGCCATTGTGCTTCGGCCAGGCGACGGTGCTCGTCGGCCTCTGCCCGAGCGGCCTGCAACAGCTGCTCACGTGCCTGCTGCACGTCCTGCTCGACCTGCGCCAGGGCGGCGTCGCGCTGCGCCTGCAGCGCCTGGTGCTCGGCCTCGATACGCGTGCGCGTCTCGTCGGCTGCCTGGCGCGCCTGGTCCGCCTCGGCCAGCAGATGCTCGGCGGCCTGTTGTCGCTCAGCGATGATCCGCGCGACCGGCTTGAACAGGAAACGCGACAGCAGCCAGACCAGAACGACGACATTGATCGCCTGCAGGCCAAGGGTCCACCAGTCCAGGCTCATTCGCGCCTCACTGCACGAAGGGGTTGGCGAACAGCAGCAACACGGCGATCACCAGGCAGTAGATGGCCATGGTTTCGATCATCGCCAGACCGACGAACAGCGTTCGCGAGAGCGTTCCGGCGGCCTCCGGCTGGCGCGCGATGGCGTCCATCGTGGCGGCGACCGCCTTGCCTTCGGCCAGGGCCGGGCCGATGGCACCAAAGGACACCGCCAGGGCGGCGCCAAGAATGCTGACGATCTGAATCATGTTGTCCATGGCAAGACTCCGAGTGGGTTGTTCAGTCGCCGCCGATCGCGGCGCCAATGAAGACCATCGCCAGCACGCTGAAGATGTAGGCCTGGATGGCGCCGGTCAGTACGTCCAGCGCCATGAAAGGAATCGGCACCAGCAAGCCGGCCAACGACAGCGCGATGCCGATGACGAACACGCCGCTCATCACGTTGCCGAACAGCCGCACGGTGAGCGAAAAGGTCCGGGTGATCTGCTCCACTAGGTTGAGCGGGACCATCAGCCAGCTGGGCTCGGCAAAGGCACGCAGGTAACGGCGCAGGCCACGCCGTGCGATGCCGTAGCCAACGCTGGCGACCAGCACCAGCAGCGCCAGCGCGGTGTCGGTCTCGAGATTCGCTGTCGGCGGCTCGATGCCGGGCACCAGCTCGCTCCAGTTGGCGGCGAGAATGAACAGGAACAGCGAGCCGATCAGCCCGCGGTAGGGCGCCGCCGCCGCAACCTGCATGGTGTCCCGGATCTGCGCGTCGAGCGTGGTCACCAGCAGCTCGAGCACGGCCTGCAGGCGCGACGGATGCAGCGCCAGGCGACGCGTCAGCCACCAGCTGCCGATGCCGAGCAGGGCCATCAGTGCCCAGGTGACAACCACCGGGTGGCTGATCGGCAGCGGGCCGATCCAGAACAGCGTTTCATGGGTCAGGGGTGAATGGATCATGAGGCCGGCCCTCGCCGGCGAATCAGCTGCCAGCGCGCCAGCAGCAGGCCCAGGCAACCGCCGAGCAAGGCACCCAACCCCAGGTTTATCAGTGAGGCCAGCAGGGCCACGCTGAGCCCGATACGCAGCCACTGCAGCGCCAGCGCCGCGGCGAGCCGCCCTTCGCCGAACAGGCGCAGGTTGAAGGCCAGCCCCGAGAAGTGCAGCCATCCGGTGAGCCACCCGACAACGGCGCCGGTCAGCCAGAACGACCATGTCGGCATCAGTTTCTCCTCATTGTCGATCCATCCAGCGCCAGGCCGACCACAGGCCGAGCCCCGCACCGGCGACCACCAGGGCCGCCGAGAACAGCACCCCGCTGCCGAGCAGACGATCCAGCCAGCGCCCCACCAGCAGCCCCAGCAGCAACGGCGTGACGATCATCCAGCCGAGCAGACCGACCTGGCCGAGTCGCCGCGCCAGGGAGGGTTCGGGGTCATCGCGCGCCAGGGTCTCCCGCCGCTGCGCTTGCCGCGCCGCGTCGCCGAGCCGATCTGCCGAGGACGCTGGTCGCTTCAAGATTGGCCCCCATCCTCGGTGAAAGGCGTCGGCTCGCCGGCGCGCAGATAGCGCACCAGCTGGCGTACCGCGCTGGTGTGCAGCTGCAGGTGCCCGACGCGGGTCTGGCGCATGCACTCGCGACGCGCCTCCCGTTCGCTGTCCACCTCCGCCTGCAGCGTGTCCAGGCGCTCGCCGAGCACCGCTTCGCGGCAGGCGATGCGCAGCTCGCCTGCGCTGAGGCTGAGCACGCCGCCGCTGACGGCGCAGTAATGCCTGCTGCCATCGGCGAGGCGCCATCGCAGCACGGTCGGCACCAGCACCGTGAGCAGGTCGGTATGCCCCGGCAGGATGCCGAAGGCGCCGCTGGCATCCTCGGCCCGCAGCGCCACCACCTCGGCGTCGATCAGGACACGCTGTGGGGTGGTCAGCAGCAGGTGCAACGGCGAGGTCATGAGCGCGCCTCCTGACGTGAGGCCATTTCGCGGGCGCGCGCGTCCTCCAGGGTGCCGGTCATGTACAGCGAGCGCTCCTGCCAGTCATCGCACTCACCGTCGAGAATCGCCCGGCAGCCGGCCAGGGTATCGGCCAGCGCCACCGAATGCCCCGGCATGCCGGTAAAGGCCTCGGTCACCGCGAACGGCTGGGTCAGGAAGCGCTGCAGGCGACGTGCGCGGTTGACGATGCGGCGGTCGTCGACGCCGAGCTCTTCGACGCCCAGCAGCGAGATCACGTCCTGCAGGCTGCGGTAACGCTCGATGGCGCGGCGCACCTCGGTGGCGATACGCACATGCTCGTCCCCTACCACCAGTGGATCGAGCATCAGCGACGACGAGGCGATCGGGTCGACTGCCGGGTACATGCCCTGCGCCGCCATGCTGCGCGACAGCACGACCATGCTGTCGACATGTGCGGCCAGCGCGCTGACCGCCGGGTCGGTGAAGTCGTCGGCCGGGACGTAAACCGCCTCGATGGCAGTCACCGCAACGCCATCGACCGATACGATGCGTTCCTGCAGCTCGGCGACCTCGTCGGCCAGCGTCGGCTGATAGCCCACCCGTGACGGAGGCCGGCCGAGCAGACCGGAGACCTCGGCGCCGGCCTGCACGAAACGGAAGACGTTGTCCATCAGCAGCAGCACGTTCTGCCGGCGTTCGTCGCGGAAGTATTCGGCGATGGTCAGCGCGGTGAAGGGCACGCGCCAGCGGGCACCGGGCGGCTCGTTCATCTGCCCGTAGACCAGCACGGTGTGATCGAGCACGCCGGAGCTGCGCATGTCGAGCAGCATCTCGTGCCCTTCACGCGAGCGTTCGCCGACACCGGCAAACACCGAGATGCCCTGGTAGCGCGCTGCCATGGCGTGGATCAGCTCCATGACCAGGACCGTCTTGCCCACTCCGGCCCCGCCGAACATCGCCGCCTTGCCGCCCTGCACCAGCGGGGTGAGCAGGTCGATGACCTTGATTCCGGTGGCGAACAGCTCACGGTTGGCCCGTTGCGATGCCAGCGGTGGCGGCTGGCGCAGGATCGGCCGCCGCGGCAGCGTCGATTCGAGCGGATCACCGAGGTCGCCGGCCTCGCCATGCACGTTCAGCAGGCGCCCCAGGACGGCGGGGCCGACCGGCACCTGCAGCGGTCCGCCCAGGGCTCTCACCGGCAGGCCACGTGGCAGACCCGCGGTGTTGCCCAAGGCAATGGCGCGAATACGCGATTCGTCGAGGTGCGCCTGGACCTCGGCGAACAGGGAGACTGGTTCGGTCACGATCGACAGCGCCTCGCCGAGCGCCGGCAAGCCGCCCTCGAACCGCACGTCGAGCACCGCGCCACGCACCGCCGTGATTCGCCCTTCGAGTACCTCTGCCATCGCCGCTGGCCCCTTCTAGGTCCAATGGGTCTCAGCAAAGTGAACTACCGGACAGGCGAACCCGCAAGCGCGGCGACGCCGCAGGCCATCAAGGCACCGTCATGGTGCGGTGGCGGTACGCTCCTGCACCAGCACCCAGGGCGCCACGACCACGGCCCAGAGGTCAGGATCGCGCTCCAGCCAGTCTTGCGCCTGCTCGGCAGGCATCTTCGCCAACTGCCCGCTGGTCAGCCAGGCGGCCACCTTGGTCTGATCATCTTCGGCTACTGCCACCGCCACCTCGACCAGATCGGCCTCGCCGGCCACCTGCAGCAACGCGCCGCGGGCAAAGAAAGGTTGCAGTTCCTGCCAGGTGATCGCTGCGGTTTCGCCCAGCAGCTTGGCATAAAGAGTGCTTGCGTCGTCGGCCATGGGATTCGTCCGTAACGAAAAGGGCGCCATGATACCCGCGCCCCAATTCCCATCAAACGGTTGAATCTGCCGGCTGTGCAAACGGAGGAGACACTTCTACACTGTGCCGGTACAGTTGCCGGAGCGTTTCGGGATGTTCGCCTCTTAACGGCTCTCCGGCCCGCAGGATTCAAACAATAACGATGCAAGTGGAGCACTTATGAAGACCAAGCAGCGTCTTTCGAAAATTTTCCTGGCAATGGCACTGACCGGCGCAGCCAGCTACACCCTGGCCGCCGATACCATCCGCATCGGATTGGCAGGGCCGGTAACCGGGCCGGTGGCGCAGTACGGGGACATGCAGTTCATCGGGGCCGAAATGGCCATCGAGCAGATCAACAAGGCCGGCGGGGTGAACGACCAGCAACTCGAGGGTGTTCGCTACGACGACGCCTGCGATCCGAAGCAGGCCGTGGCGGTAGCCAACAAGATCGTCAACGACGAAGTGCAGTTCGTCGTCGGCCACCTCTGCTCCAGCTCCACTCAGCCGGCATCCGACATCTATGAGGACGAAGGCATCCTGATGATCACCGCGGCGTCCACCAGCCCGGACATCACCTCCCGCGGTTACGAACTGATCTTCCGCACCATCGGCCTCGACAGCCTGCAAGGCCCGACCGCCGGCAACTTCATCGCCGACCACGTCAAACCGAAGAACGTCGCGGTCATCCACGACAAACAGCAGTACGGTGAAGGCATCGCCACTGCCGTCAAGCAGACCCTGGAAAGCAAGAACGTCAAGGTCGGCCTGTTCGAAGGCATCAATGCCGGCGACAAGGATTTCTCCTCGCTGATCGCCAAGCTCAAGCGTGAAGGCGTCGACTTCGTCTATTACGGCGGCTACCACCCGGAACTGGGTCTGCTGCTGCGCCAGTCCAAGGAAAAGGGCCTGAACGTACGCTTCATGGGTCCGGAAGGCGTCGGCAACTCGGAAATCTCCGCCATCGCCGGCCCGGCCTCCGAAGGCATGTACGTGACACTGCCGAAATCCTTCGACCAGGATCCGCGCAACAAGGAACTGGTCGAGGCCTTCAAGGCCAAGAAGCAGGATCCGAGCGGCCCGTTCGTGTTCCCGGCCTATGCTGCGGTTCAGGTCATCGCCGAAGGCATCGAGAAGGCGGGCAGCACCGACACCGACAAGGTCGCCGAAGCGCTGCGCAGCAACAGCTTCGATACCCCGACCGGCGTCCTGGAGTTCGACGAGAAAGGCGACCTGAAGAACTTCAACTTCGTCGTCTATGAATGGCACCAGGACGGCACCAAGACCGAAGCCAAGTAATTTCCATCAGCCTCGCAAAGCCCACACTCGCTTGTGGGCTTTGTTTTAGCGGGCGGCCCAGCCACAAGCACCGGGCCGTCTTGCCATACCTGTAATCCAGCGAGCGGCCTGAACAGCAGGCCCGCCTCGAACCGGCGCCGTGCGTGATCCGCAGGGGGCCGTACCGCAGTGGCGCCGCGCCAGGGTGGGCGGTGTGTTCGACGTGGGCAGCGCAGCCAGACCGGATGGAATTGCAGGGACTTCGGAGAGCAGTGATGCCTGAGCTTTACCACTACCTACAACAGCTGATCAACGGGCTGACCGTTGGCAGCACCTACGCGCTGATCGCCATCGGCTACACGATGGTGTACGGCATCATCGGCATGATCAACTTCGCCCACGGCGAGGTGTACATGATCGGCTCGTATGTCACGTTCATCGCCATTGTCGGCCTGTCGATGATGGGCCTGGATGCCCTGCCAATCCTGATGATCGGCGCCTTCGTCGCGGCCATGATCGTCACCAGCGCCTACGGCTACAGCATCGAACGGGTCGCCTACCGCCCGCTGCGCGGCAGTAACCGGCTGATCCCGCTGATCTCGGCGATCGGCATGTCGATCTTCCTGCAGAACGTCGTGCTGCTGGCCCAGGACTCCAAGGACAAGGCCATCCCCAACCTGATGCCGGGCAATCTGGTCTTCGGCGAAAGCACCATGAATGGCGTGGTGATCTCCTACATGCAGATCCTGATCTTCGTGGTCACCTTCGCCGCCATGTACGGCCTCACGCTGTTCATCTCCCGCTCGCGCCTGGGCCGTGCCTGCCGCGCCTGCGCCGAGGATCTGAAGATGGCCAACCTGCTGGGCATCAACACCAACGGCATCATCGCCCTGACCTTCGTCATCGGCGCAGCTCTGGCTGCCGTCGCGGCGGTGCTGATCAGCATGCAGTATGGCGTGATCAACCCGCACATCGGCTTCCTGGCCGGCATCAAGGCATTCACCGCCGCGGTTCTCGGCGGCATCGGCAGCATCCCCGGGGCCATGCTCGGTGGTCTGGTGCTCGGCGTGGCCGAAGCCTTCGGTGCCGACATCTTCGGTGATCAGTACAAGGATGTGGTGGCCTTCAGCCTGCTCGTGCTCGTGTTGCTGTTCCGCCCCACCGGCATCCTCGGCCGCCCGGAGGTCGAAAAGGTATGACCGGCAATCTTCGTACAGCCTTCTTCAGCGCCCTGCTGGTCATCGCCGTGGCGGTGCCGGTGTTCGGCCTGAAGCTCACCACCGTCGGCATCCGCGTCGAAGTGCATGGCGCCGAGGCGAGCACCTTCTGGATCATCGCCGCCTGCGCGGTGGCCATGTTCGTCTGGCAACTGTTCCGCACCCATCTGGCCGCCGGCTGGGCGGCCAGCCCGAGCCTGCCGAGCGTGCCAGCCGGTGCCGGTAGCTTCCTTACCCTGCCGTCGACCCAGCGCTGGATCATTCTGGGGCTGATCGTGCTCGCGCTGGCGTGGCCGTTCTATGGTTCGCGCGGCGCGGTGGATATCGCCACCCTGATCCTGATCTACGTGATGCTCGGCCTCGGCCTGAACATCGTCGTGGGATTGGCCGGCCTGCTCGACCTGGGTTATGTCGGTTTCTATGCCGTCGGCGCCTATACCTACGCGCTGCTCTCGCATTACTACGGGGTCGGTTTCTGGACCGCGCTGCCGATCGCCGGGGCCATGGCCGCACTGTTCGGCTTCCTGCTCGGCTTCCCTGTCCTACGCCTGCGCGGTGACTACTTGGCCATCGTGACCCTCGGCTTCGGCGAGATCATCCGCATCCTGCTGCGCAACATGACCGATCTCACCGGCGGCCCGAACGGCATCAGCGGCATCGAAAAACCGACGCTGTTCGGCCTGTCCTTCGACCGCCGCGCCGCCGAGGGCATGCAGACGTTCCACGAGTATTTCGGCATGGCCTACAACTCGGTGAACAAGGTGATCTTTCTCTACCTGATCGCCCTGCTGCTGGTGCTGCTGACCCTGTTCGTGATCAACCGTCTGCTGCGCATGCCGATCGGCCGCGCCTGGGAAGCCCTGCGCGAAGACGAGATCGCCTGCCGCGCCCTGGGCATGAACCCCACCGTGATCAAGCTCTCGGCCTTCACCCTCGGTGCGACCTTCGCCGGCTTCGCCGGCAGCTTCTTCGCTGCACGCCAGGGGCTGGTCTCGCCGGAGTCGTTCACCTTCATCGAGTCGGCGATCATTCTCGCCATCGTCGTGCTGGGCGGCATGGGCTCGCAGCTCGGGGTGATCCTCGCCGCCATCGTGATGATCCTGCTGCCTGAGCTGATGCGCGAATTCAGCGAATACCGCATGTTGATGTTCGGCGCCCTGATGGTGCTGATGATGATCTGGCGTCCGCAAGGCCTGCTGCCGATGCAACGCCCACACCTGGAGCTGAAGCAATGAGCCGCCCGATTCTAGAAGTACGCGGCCTGATGATGCGTTTTGGCGGCCTGCTGGCTGTCAACGAGGTGGGGCTGAAGGTACATGACAAGCAAGTGGTATCGATGATCGGCCCCAACGGTGCCGGCAAGACCACGGTGTTCAACTGCCTGACCGGCTTCTATCAGCCGACCGCGGGGGAAATTCTCCTCGACGGCACGCCGATCCACGGCCTGCCCGGCCACAAGATCGCCCGCCAGGGCGTGGTGCGCACCTTCCAGAACGTCCGCCTGTTCAAGGACATGACGGCGGTGGAAAACCTGCTGGTGGCCCAGCACCGCCACCTGAACACTGGCTTCCTTGCCGGCTTGTTCAAGACGCCGGCGTTTCGCAAGAGCGAGCGCGAGGCGATGGAGTTCGCTGCACACTGGCTGGAACAGGTGAACCTTACGGATATCGCCAACCGCCCGGCTGGCACCCTCGCCTACGGCCAGCAGCGCCGCCTGGAGATCGCCCGCTGCATGATGACGCGCCCGCGCATCCTCATGCTCGACGAGCCGGCCGCCGGCCTGAACCCGAAGGAGACCGAGGACCTCAAGGCGCTGATCGCCATGCTGCGCGACGAGCACGGTGTCACCGTGCTGCTGATCGAGCACGACATGAAGCTGGTCATGAGCATTTCCGACCATATCTACGTGATCAACCAGGGCACCCCGCTGGCCAACGGTACGCCCGAGCAGGTCCGCAACAACCCGGACGTGATCAAAGCCTATCTGGGAGAGGCGTAAGCATGCTGACTTTCGAAAACGTCTCGACCTTCTACGGCAAGATCCAGGCCCTGCACGACATCAACGTGCAGGTGGAACAGGGCGAAATCGTCACGCTGATCGGCGCCAACGGTGCCGGCAAGTCGACCCTGCTGATGACCCTCTGCGGCACGCCGCAGGCGGCCAGCGGCAGCATCCGTTTCCAGGGTGAAGAGCTGGTCGGCCAGCAGACCTGCGACATCATGCGCAAGGCCATTGCCGTGGTACCCGAAGGGCGGCGGATCTTTGCTCGTCTGACCGTTGAAGAGAACCTCTCCATGGGCGGTTTCTTCACCGGCAAGGCCGATTTCCAGGAGCAGCTGGACAAGGTGCTCGGCCTGTTCCCGCGGCTCAAGGAGCGCTATCAGCAGCGCGGCGGCACCATGTCCGGTGGTGAACAGCAGATGCTCGCCATTGCCCGCGCACTGATGAGCAAACCCAAGCTGCTGCTGCTCGACGAGCCATCGCTGGGCCTGGCGCCGATCATCATCCAGCAGATCTTCGAGATCATCGAACAGTTGCGCGAGGATGGCGTAACGGTGTTCCTGGTCGAGCAGAACGCCAACCAGGCGCTCAAGCTGGCCGACCGCGGTTACGTGCTGGAGAACGGCCACATCGTCATGCAGGGTAGCGGCGAGGATCTGCTGACCGATCCGAAGGTGCGCGACGCCTACCTGGGCGGCTGACACCACAACCATACTCGACGAACGAAGCCCTGCCAGCCGGCGGGGCTTTTTCGTTTTCAGCCATCCCCATCGCGTCGCAGACGAACCCGGGCGCTGCGCGCACAGTCGAACACCCGCTATTCTTCGTCGAACCGCCTCTTTCACCTGATGCCCGTCAAGGAGACCTCATGATGCGCCACTGCCTACTCGGCCTGCTCATGGCTGCCAGCGTCACTGCCAACGCCGCGGTACAAACCCAGGAAATCCCCTACACCGCTGCCGATGGCACCAAGATGATCGGCTATTACGCCTACGACGACGCCATCGAAGGCAAGCGCCCCGGCATCGTCGTGGTGCACGAATGGTGGGGCCTGAACGACTACGCCAAGCAACGCGCCCGCGACCTCGCCGAACTCGGCTACAGCGCCCTGGCCATCGACATGTACGGCGAAGGCAAAAACACCGAGCACCCCAAGGACGCCATGGGCTTCATGCAGGCCGCCCTGAAGGACGCCGATGCGGCCAAAGGCCGCTTCAATGCCGGGCTGGACCTGCTCAAGGAGCAGGCCCAGACGGAAACCGACAAGCTCGGCGCGGTGGGCTACTGCTTCGGCGGCAAGGTGGTGCTGGACATGGCGCGCCAGGGCGTGCCACTGGACGGCGTGGTCAGCTTCCATGGCGCGCTAGCCACCGAAACCCGCGCCGCGCCGGGCAGCGTCAAGGCGCGCGTGCTGGTCGAGCATGGTGCCGAAGACAGCATGATCAGCAGCGATGACATCGCCGCGCTGAACGTCGAGATGGTCAAGGCTGGCGCCGACTACCAGTTCGTCAGCCTGCCGGGGGCCAAGCACGGTTTCACCAACCCCGGTGCCGATGCCCATCAGAAGAACGGCCTCGACGTGGCCTATCAGAAAGCCGCGGACGAACGCTCCTGGCGCGACATGCAGCGCTTCTTCGAGGACACCTTCGGCAAGTCGAACCCCGCTCCGGCACAGTGACCTTCGATCCCTCACGCTCGATTCGTCCCGGCGGCGCGCCTGCCGCCGGGGCTCGTGCTAGCATTGCACGCACAACTCAGCGTCGAACACGAGTCATGGCCGAACACGACTTCCGCTACACCCTGCTCAACCCCGCCCACACGCTCACCGAATGCCGCGCACTGGCGCCGGGCCGCTATCAGGTCACCGGCAATGGCGGTTCGATTCGCAGCGGCGACACCCTGCTGGTAACCCTCAAGGGCAGCCGCGACCTTTCCCAGCGGCTGACCGTTGAAAAGGTCCGTCACCTGATCAACCCGCCCGGGCAATGGATGGCCGTGGCCAGCGGGCCGGTATTTCGCGAGCTGGCAATCCATAACTGGCAGGTCGACTGCAATGGCTGCGGCAAACAGCTGGCCTTCGAGTTCGCCGTCGACGCGGCACTCGGTGCAACCGCACAGGCCCCGGCTGCCGAAGCCCGTATCGCCGAACTCGGCTGGGCCAGCCGGGACGGTCAGCATTTCTGCCCCACTTGCAAGGAAGCTCGATGATGCACCGCTACACCATCCCGTTGCTCGCCATCACGCTGGCCGCCTCTGGCTGCGCCGTGGAACCGCTGACACTGCAGAACGACGTCACCTACGTCGCCGAGTGGATTGGTGATGAAGCGGTGGTCGGCCGCACGCCGGTTTCGCTGACCCTCTCGGCCGAGCGCGCCTACGGCAATGCCGGCTGCAACCACTGGTTCGCCAGCTATCACCTGGAAGGTGAAACCCTGCGCTTCGAGAACATCGGCAGCACGCGCAAGATGTGCATGCCAGAGCTCATGGAGCAGGAGCAGCGCTTCCTCGATCTGCTCAGCCGAGTCGAGCGCTGGGACGTGTCGAACATCGACCAGTTGCGCCTGTGGCCAGCAGAGGGCGCGCCGATCCGCTTCTGGCCCGACCAGAACTGACGCGCCACAATCGGGCACAGCCGTCGGCGCTGCACCGAATCCTAGCAAGGACCGTTACCTCGACCCGCCGAGCAATCGTGGCAGCGCGACCGCCGCCAGGTAGATCGCGCCCTTGGCCAGGCCACCGAGACTGAAACGAAACTGGCACACGCAGTGCATAGACTCTAGCGACCAGTTTCGGGGACCTCGGTACAGGCAGGCCGGGAATCCCCTCTTTTATTCGTAACGCCCGACGGCCGCTCACTGAGCCGCTCACATACCGCGGTAGATCTCGCGACGGAAGATCAAAGGTCGCGGGCCAAGGTAGATACCAAAGCTGGCAAGGCCCCGACTCGCCTCGCGCCCCTTGCCCTGCCAGTCATACCAGAGCCATTCCGGCACATCGGGAAACCCGATACGAGCTTCGCCGGTGGCTTCCGGCCTACCGATCACCAGGCTGCCTTCATACCCCGTCTGTCCGCCGTCGATCTGAAGGCTCTTACTCGCCAGGTTGCCCACCTGTTCGAATGCCTGCGCGTCCCCCCAAATCGGAGCACTGCAGGTATCACCGCCTTCAGGGAGAAAGATATTCGATGCCTGCCAGGTCTCGATGACCCAAGGCAGGCTCAAGTCCTGCAACTCCGAGCCATGGCCGTTGCCGATGCGCAGCCGGCCCAGGCGGAACTCGCTTTGATCCAGGATTGCCTCGGAATCCTGGCAACCGCTGCCGTTACAGACACCGTCTCTGTCGGTCAGCTCTTGCGCAGTGAAGCGCAAGAGCATCTGGAATGGATGATCATCGGCATCCGGTTGCTCAGCGCGAAGGTAGCGTAACCAACCCGCATCCCAGGTATAGGTGCGCTGCCCGTCACCGTCGTTATCCCCGCTCTGGCTGGGCACGAGGTCTTTGACGGTCTTCCAGGTCAGCGCCTCCGGCATGCCCTTTCCCTGGTCCAGTCGAGGGGTGAGGTCCAGATTCCCGTCAGCCGCCAACCAACTCGGGGCTGGGCTGCTAGCGAAGCCCCAGAAGCCATCGAAATCGTAGTTCTCGGTGCGGTACTCCGCCCCGTCGGCAACGCCGTAGCCGGTGATCGTCAGCGCAGGCGGCGTAGTCACGGCGACTGGCTGATCCTGATAGCTGAACACGCCGCACCCCGCCTTCAGCGCGCCCTCGATTCTTGCCTTCAGGTATCGCGGGATGAACCGCCCGATCGGAGCCGAATCGCTGGCTGGCACTGCCACGCCGAGATAGGGAGGCGGCTCAACGCGCAGGCGAAAAACGCCAACCTCCGAGAGCGCAACATCCTGGACAACCGTTCCATCCCAGTTCGCTGGCGATCCGGATGGCAGATGATCGTAGTGCCCGTCTACCGGTGCGAGCACCCGTCCAACCACCCCACCGATAAGCGGAGAGGGGGCTAACACCACCGGGCGAAGCTGCAGCTGATCCTGTCGATAGTTTCTTGTCGTGCTCGCCTTACATATTTCGCCATCGGCACGCCAGGTTACCGGTCTGATCGTTGTTGAAAACGCCTGCCCAACCTTTCGGAACACATCGCAGCTGCTGTCTCCCGCCGAGCAGGTCTGCGATGGCTCGATGCAGAACCCCGCCGGTGTAGAAACGAAGTCATCGCTGCCGCTCATCGGCCCGCTGTCACCCTCCTCCGCGCTGCCCGGATAGTAGGCGTTGAGCAGCATTCGGCCGGCTTCGGCGTAGTTCACGTCGAGCGAGGTGGCGCCGTTCTGATCGAAACGAAGCGCGAACGGCCGAGCCTCTGCAAAGTTCTGCCCGACCGATTCGGCATTCACCTG
Organism: Stutzerimonas sp. R40042; assembly: GCF_026642215.1. NCBI lineage: Bacteria > Pseudomonadati > Pseudomonadota > Gammaproteobacteria > Pseudomonadales > Pseudomonadaceae > Stutzerimonas > Stutzerimonas sp. R40042. Next base: position 3,375,999 of record NZ_CP113258.1, read on the forward strand.
AACCGGTTTCGAGCTGTCCGACAGCTCGCTGACTGACGGAGTGACGAAGCTGCTCCAGAAACGCACCTCACGCGTGCTGTCGGTGAACGCCGGCTCGCAGCGTGGGCTTCCTTCGTCACCGACGTCGATGACCGCACGCATGGGCACAATTGACTGCCCGCGACCGGCCTGCATATCCGGAACATCGAAGATGAAGCCGCTCTGCGCGAAGTTCAGCAGGCAGTCGGAAGAAAGCGGTGCATCGCCAATGCGGCAAAGTGTCGATCTAAAGGCATCGGGCTCTGAAGCGTGGACGGCCAAGGGCATCTGCAGCTGTAGCCCCTGCAGCTTAAAGGTCCCTATGCCGCCTCTGAGCGTCTGCTGATTGCCGCCGAGCCAACCCTCCCCCCTGAGCGTTACCGATACGTCACCCCGGTAGGGCTGGCAGGCCCCGGGTGCTACGTTGGTACAGGCCATAAGCGTGACGGTTTGGGGGCTGCAGGTATGTGCCAAGGCACTGGTGATGAACTCGAAGTGATCAATGCTTGCTGGCGTGCCACACCAATGGCGCGCTGCCATCTGCCTCTTGTAGTCATCTATTGTCCAAAGCCCTTGCTGTAACCGAACCTCGTCGATCGATCCGACCAGACCACTTGGATCACCTGCGATGACAAGAGGCGCAGTGTCGTTCGGAGTTGAACCAAACAAGAATGTCTCACTGGATACCGACTCGGCAGTTCCATCCAAATAGAGTGCCCCTTCTAGCCTGTCTATGCCTAAGAAGACGACCGTTAGTTTGAGCTGAAAGCCTACATGGACCCACTTACCAATCGGGAGTGGACCAGATTCAACGGTCAAAGCCCTTCCGCCGAACCAGGTAGGTGCTCGCGAAGTTAGTACCAACCGCCGTTGGTTATCTAACTCAAGCCTGTATGTAGCTCCCTTCGTAAATACGGCGACGTTACCGCTCGGCGTTGCCTCCACCTTGAGCCAGAAACTCGCACTCAATTCACGCTTGAGATCAAGTGAGTCGTGATCTCGTACCCATACCGCGCTTGCGGGCGCATCGAATCGCCCATATCGACACGTACCTTCGCCCAGACGATCCACGGGCCAGGCCGGGTCAACCCCGGCGGTAACCGCCCCGCCAAGCACCTGGATGTCGAACGCCCCTCGCCCGGTATTGGCCGGTACGCCCCAGCTCGCCTCGTCGAAGCGCAGGTAGAGCGGAATGTTCTCCGAATCCTGGCAAAGGTCGCCTTGAGCAAAGGCCGAGGCGGCCACCTCGTCGTAGGTAATGGTGTCCTTGACCTTGGTATCGATGCTGCCTTCGGCTGTTAGGGCGCCCTCTATGTGGGCGCTGGGATTGGCGGTGACATCGCCGGTCACATACACCAAGGCATTGATATCGTTCTTGGTGCCGATGCTCAGATTGCCGCGCACGACAATCAGCAAGTCGGACGCCGAGCCGTTCGGGTTGATTCTGCTATGCGGCGCGAGCTCGAGATCGCCATCGACGAACATCCGCACAGGCCGGCCGGCCGTTACCGAGATGGTCTTGCCATTGTCCAGCTTGCCAGCGTTGTAGAAATAATCCCCAGCCGTGGCGTACGCCGCGCCGCGGGAGGGAAAGGGACCGTAGGCCTGGCGATCCATTACGGCAAGGTCTAGTGTCGAACCTGTGTCGGGCGTTGCGTCCTGGGGAAAGACATTTGAACAGAGCGCCGCCGACGCGGTTGGGCTGCCCAGACAGGCAATAGCGAGCAAGCAGAGCACCGCGAGCGACGATGTTTTCACCCGCATCCAGCCCGCCAGTCTCCGCCAGCTGCCCCGTGTTCTCTCGGGCATGTCAGTCATCCTTTTCCACGACGGCACTCAACTGCCGATACACATAATCCGGGCTGCCCGGCGAGGCGTATTGTGCGCTGGCCTGCAGCGAGATGAAGCGCAGGCTACGGTCTTCCTCAGGCAGGGAAACGGTAGTAGCGGACTTGTCGCACTTCACCTCTACCTTGAAGCCCTCCAGCATGAACTGATCTTCACAAGAAAGATCGGCCATTGCCCTATGGATCCCCCACTCAATCCCGGCCCGCGCTGCCTGATAGGCCCGCGCCTGCTGGATCGCCATGCTGCTGGTGGCGCTCTGGGTTGCGGACATCCGCGCCATGGCCGCGACCGCGCCGGCGATGACGATAATGACGAACATCGCGGCGACTAGCCCGAAGCCGCCCTGGCGACCCTGTAGGAAGGAAGAATTAGGGCGCATTATCGACCTGGACCTGCTGCAAGAGGGTGATGGTTCCGCCAGCGCCAGTCAGTACCAGTTTGAGCGTCACAAGGCCGTTGCGCGTGTTGTTGCCGGGGTCGTAGCTGAACTCGCTCTGGCCGCAATCGACACGATCGACCAAGGTGGCGGCACCGGAATAATCAGACGCGGCCAGTTCGCCAAATTCAGCGCGCACCAGCGAACCATTTCGGCATCGATAGCCGACGACCCGGTCGGCCAGAAAAAACCGATGTTGCGGAGAGGCAAACTCGAAGCGGAAAGCCGAGAGGTCAGCCTCAAGCACGCCGTTCTTCCAGGTGAAGGACTTGGGTGAAATCGGCGAAACCGCCCCATCGACGGGCTCGGGGCGCCCGACGAGCGAACCGGTGTTATAGATAATCAGCCAATGCTTGTTTTCTCCGCTATCTGCCGGCGCTATCGGGCTGAGGATATCGATCACGCAGCGGCCGGATGTCTGCGTACAGGCCGGTGGATCCTGACGTGGCCCATCGGACACAGGCAGATTGGCCCGATAGCGTCCTGCGGCCGCAATCGGAACGAGCCTGATTTCATCGCCCGTGTTGGCTACAAGGACGGAGTTTGGTACGGCTAGCCGAATGTCGCGCGCCATCCGGTTGAGCGCGATCGCCGCCCGATCGGTCAGTTCGGCCCGCTGACTATTGTCGGCGAAGCCTAGCAACGGCCGCGACATGACCGTACCGACCATCACCGCAACGAGTCCGGCCAGCGCGATCACCATGATCAGCTCGACCAGCGTGAACCCATTGGTACTGCCGACGGTTTGCCTGAAGCCCTTGCGGGAGAATGCCAAGCCAGCGCCCGCAAAGGGCGCTTCTCGCCGACTGTGCTGGCGCCCCGGCGCTCGCATCAGAGGCATAGGTCATTCCCCGCCGCATCGTACTCGCCGTAGCAGGTGCGCCAACCGGAGAGCTGTAACGACTGGTTCTGCGGATCGGTCACCGTCACCTCGATGCGGGTGGCGTCAACACCGTTCAGCTTGGCAGCACCATCGACCGACAGCGCGACCGAGTAGCCGGCCAGTTCGTTAACCGGTTCGCCAGCAAGATTCCGCGGGGCAGCGGGCGATTGCGCCGCGCTGCTCAACTGCGCGTAGGGCAACGCCAGCGCCGTCGACAGATAGCTTTCGGCGATCATCACGCTCTGCTGGCGCAGCAGCGGATCGGCCGAGCGCGCGGTGATGCTGGCCATGGCGGAAAACAATGTCGCTGCGGCGATGCCGATGATGACGATAGTGATAACCAGCTCGACCAGAGTCATGCCGCGTTGAGGTCGGATCACGGCTGGTACCTCGGTCCCGTGACGCGGCCGTAGGGTGGAAAACCGCGCAGCGTTTTCCACCGCGGATTCGGATTATGACCGGTGGCATAAGGCACGCTCGTGGATGGGTGAAGCGTCATCCACCCTACGTTGAAGCCCGCTAGGCTGTGGAGGCAAATGGCGGCGACGTTTAATGCGCATCGAAGCAATGACCGGAGCGTACCGATACTCTGCTCGTTGGGCTTCGCAGGCTCAACCCAACCTACAGACCGGAATCGAGTCATTGGCCCACCTCGATAAAGCCGGTGGCGGCGTGCACGGTGAAGGTGTGGCTGCCAATCGTGGCCACACACCGCCCGCCTGGGCAGGCTTCGTTTACGCTACCGAGGGAATTGAAACTTATGGCGAGTGTTTTAGTGACAGCAACGCCAGTCGGCAGCGACTTAACGTAGTCGTTTCCGACAGACATAACACCGCAATCACCGCCGCTGTAACTCAATGAATATCCCGAAGCATCGACTTGAAAGGCAATTGCGCAACCACTCGCCACTGCCAGTTTCTGCCCATAGCGAACAGTTGAGAGCACTTCCTCGAAATAAAAGCGTTCATCGAAGACCTTGCGGTCGAAAAAGCGCGGAGCGGCCACGGCGGAGATAATGCCGAGAATCACCATCACCATGATCAACTCGACGATCGTAAAACCGCCCTGTTTAACCATTAGCCGGTCCTTTCATCGAAGCGGATTGGAGCCTGGAATCAACCAGCCTCCGGAAATTGTGCAACCCGGCCCAAAGCCGGGTTGCGATCTAGAATTGTAGGAGGGGTGCAATCAGCATAACCGAGACGAAATTGCCGCCAACGACGGGTTGCACCCGCCCAACATGGTTAGACAATTAGCCACCACAGTTTGCCTCAGTTAGTGCAGCAGAATTGATAGTCGGAGCCGAGTCAACTTCTGGATCAGTACCGTTAGCAGCAGTAAAATTAGTCGTGTAAGTAAACAAACAAGCAGCATTCGACGTAGAAGCCACCGTTAAAGTGCTACCAGTAGCAGTAACTTCATAATCTGCACCACCCTGCTCCAACTGTGCTGCAGCACCAATTCCTGCCATGCTTGCGGCAGGGTAAGTCCCCGCCATTGCAATCGAGGCACCTTCGAGCGTTATTGAGTTACTTACTGGCGGGGTAATAAGAGCCGAAGCATGTGCTATAGCGGAAGCAGATTTAACAGCACCAGCCAAGCCTTGCATCGCAGCTACGCGAGCATCAGTTCCAAAGTTCGCAAATCTCGGCAATGCAAACGCCGCCAGAATCCCCAAAATCACAATAACCATAATCAACTCGATCATGGTGAAACCGCTCTGCTGCTTCTTCATAATTGTCGCTCCTTGTTTATGAATCATTGAAAGTTGACGAAGACTTCGCCGGTATTGGCGTTGTATTCGATGACGTCGTCGCCGCCATCGAAGTTGTAGGTGAACAGGCAGCGCGTGCCGTTGGCCGTGGCGGTGAATGCCGGATTGGTGCCGGTCAGGCTCTGCGAGGACGCCTGCAGCAGGTTGCTCCAGAGGTTGCGGCATTCATCGGCGGACATGCTGGTGCTGGCGAGCGGAGTGCCGCTGCGTTCGGTGCCGATGGGCCAGCCAGCGGAATTCACGTCCATCGCACCGTTGCCGTAGCCCTGAACGTTGATCTGGCAGTTGCCGGCCAGGCAGGCATTGCTGCCGCCGCCGCGATTCAGCTCGTACTGGCCGCGCACCAGCGAGACGGCGGATGTGAGCGCACCACCAGCGCTGCGTACGCTGGCGCGGTGGGCGTCTTTGGCCGAGTCGATGAAGTGCGGCAAGGCCACCGCGGCCAGGATGCCGAGGATGGCGATGACCACGACCAACTCGATCATGGTGAAACCCTTGTGTCGTTGCATCTTGCCTCCGTGGCTCCTGTGGAATGTCGCGATTCGTATGTCCATCAACCCCTCCCCTGCGCCGCACTACCCAGCTCCCACATCGGCAGAAACACGCCCAGCGCGAGAACCAGCACCATCACGCCCATGGCCACGATAAGAATCGGCTCGATGGCATCGGCCAGCTGCTTGAGGTCGTAATCCACCTCCTGCTCGTAGAAGTCGGCGACTTCAATGAACAGGTCATCCAGCGCGCCGGTTTCTTCGCCGACGGCCATCATCTGCAGTACCAATGGGGTAAACAGGCCGGAGTTGTGCGCCGAGCGGGTCAGTGCTTCGCCTCGCTCGACGCTTTCGCGGATGCCGAGAATCGCCTGGCCGATATGCTGGTTGCCGACGCTGGCGCTGTTGATCGAGAGGGTCTGCAGCAACGGCACGCCGGCGCGGTACATCATCGCGAAGGTGCGGGTGAAGCGTGCCAGGGCGATGCGTTCGAAGATGCCGCCAACGATGGGCAGGCGCAGCTTGATGCGGTCCCAGCGCAAGCGCCCTGCGTCGGTTTCGATCCATTTGAAGAAGGCGTAAAGCCCACCAACGATGCCCAGCAGCAACAGCCACCAATAGTCGCGCATGAAGTTGGAGGTGCCGATCAGCACGCGCGTGGCCCACGGCAGTTGCGCGTGGAACTGGGCGAAGACCTTGGCGAACGCCGGGATCACCAAGAGGCTGATGACGCCCAGCGCCACCCCCATGGCCACCAGCACGAAGATCGGATAGCGCGTGGCCTGCTTGATGCGCTTGCGGGTCTCTCGCTCCAGTTCGAGATAGGCAGACAGCTGCTTGAACGCCTGATCGAGCTGACCGGTGTTCTCGCCAACGCTGACCATGCTGACGAACAGATTGTTGAACACCTTGGGATGCGCGTTCAGCGCCACGGCCATGGACTGGCCGCTTTCGAGGCTGGCGCGCACGTCCTGCAGGATGCCGCGGAAATACAGGTTGCGATTGGATTCGGCCAGCCCGCCGATGGCGCGAATGATCGGCACGCCGGCCTTGTTCAGGCTGTACATCTGGCGGCTGAAGATGATCAGTTCGTCCAGATCGACACGTTTGCGCCGCAGCTTCTCGCGCAGCACGGCAAACACGTCGACGCTATCGGCCTGGGCACGCTCCGCATCGATGGTCAGCGGGGTGATCTGCCGTGAGATCAGCTCGCTGGCCACGGCGTCGGCACTGGCACCTTCCAGCGCGCCGCTGACCCGCGCGCCACGCAGATCGCGGCCGGTGTAGCGGAAGCTAGGCATCGCCGGCTGCCCCCCGTTGGCGAGCCGGCCCGGTCGAACGCGTCATGCGCCGCAGCATCATGCCGCCACCTCATCATCGGCGAGCGTCGCGCAGACTTTCAGCACTTCCTCGAGGCTGGTGACCCCGGCGATGGCGTAATCCAGCGCGCAGGCCGCCAAGGGTCGATAGTGCGCCTGCTGGCGCGCGGCCTCGGCGAAGCCCTGCGGATCACCCCGACGAAGCGCGGCGATCATCGGTTCGTCCAGCTCGAGCAGTTCGTAGACGCCAACGCGCCCGGCATAACCGGAGTTGTGGCAATGGTGGCAACCGCTGCCACGCTTGAAGCGGTAGTCGCTGAGCGGCGCGTCGTGCAGGCTCTGCAGCCAGGCCAGCTGGCGCGGATCGGGCGTGTCGTCCTCCATGCAGTTCTCGCACACCCGGCGCACCAGACGCTGGGCCAGCACGGCGTTGAGCGCGGTGGCTACGAGGAACGGCTCGACGCCCATGTCGATCAGGCGCATGGCCGAGGTCAGGGCGTCGTTGGTGTGCAGCGTCGAGAGCACGAGGTGGCCGGTCAGCGCGGCGCGCAGGCCGATCTCGGCGGTTTCCTGGTCGCGGATCTCACCGACCAGCACGATGTCCGGGTCCTGGCGCAGCGCGGCGCGCAGCACGCGGGCGAAGGTCAGTTCGATCTTGGCGTTGACCTGCACCTGATTGACCCGCGGCAGCCGGTATTCGACCGGGTCCTCGACGGTGATGATCTTCTTTTCCGGGCTGTTCAGCTCGGAAAGCCCGGCATAGAGCGTAGTGGTCTTGCCCGAGCCGGTCGGGCCGGTGACCAGTACCATCCCGTGCGGACGCTGCAGCAGGCGGCGGAAGCGCTCGAGCATCACCGGCGGCATGCCGGTCCCGTCGAGCTGGAACATCGCCCCGCTCTGGTCGAGCAGGCGCATGACCACCGACTCGCCGAACTGCACCGGCATGGTCGAGACCCGCACATCGAGGTTGCGGTTTTTCACCCGGATATTGAAACGCCCGTCCTGCGGCAGGCGCTTTTCCGAGATATCCAGGCCGGACATGATCTTCAGACGCATGACCAGCGCCGAGGCGACGCGGTGCTCCTTCATCACCTGCTCGTTGAGCACGCCGTCGATGCGCTGGCGGATGCGCACCACGCCTTCGTCCGGCTCGATGTGGATGTCGGAGGCCTTCATCTGCACCGCGTCTTCGAACAGCGTCTGCAGCAGGCGCACCACCGGCGCGTCGCTGTTGCTTTCACCGAGGCGCGAGAGGTCGAAGTCGCTTTCCTGCAGCTCGCCTTCCAGCTCGCCGGCCAGCGAGGCGATTTCGCTGGTGCGGCGGTAGAGCTGGTCCAGGGCGCCGAGCAACTCGCTCTCACGCACCACCGCCGGGTGGACGCGCTTGCCCAGCAGGCGCTCGATCTCGTCCTGGGCGAAGATGTCCAGCGGATCGGTCATGCCCACCAGCAAGCCGTCGCCCTGCCGCGACAGCACGATGACGCGGAAGCGCCGGGCGACCGCCTCGGGCAGGCTCTGGGTCAGCCCGTTGTCGAATTTGTAATGCTTGAGTTCGACGAAGGGGATCTGCAGCTGTTCTGAGAGCGCGCGCAGCAGCCGGCCTTCGTCGATGAAGCCGAGGTCGAGCACGGTACGGCCAAGTTTGGAGCCGGTGCGTTTCTGATCCTGCAGGGCCAGTTGCAGCTGGGCCTCGCTGATCAGCCCGGCCTGGACCAGCAGGTCGCCCAGGCGGATCTTGCGTTGACGCATGTCTTGCTGGGTCATCGACCATCTCCCAGGGCAGCAGCCCGTTCGGCGGCGAAACGCCGTGCATTGCCATCCAGCCCCTGGCCACGTACGGCCAGCCGATAGCGTTCGGCGGCCTGGGTCGGCTGGTCGAGCTGCTCCAGCGCGATGGCCAGACCCAGCTGCCAGGCGGCTTGCTGCGGTTGTAGCGCGACCAGCTGCCGATAGAGCGCAGCGCTGCCCGACCAATCTCCGACCTGCTGCCGCAATGCGGCCAGCAGCGCGTGATAGCCCGGGTTGGCCGCAAGAGCTGGCGACTTCTGTTCGAGGGTGGCGAGCGCCGCGGCCTTGTCGCCGTCGAGCAGCTGTGCCCGGCCCAGCAGCATGCGCAGTTCGGCATCCTCAGGCCGGGCCCGCAGCTGCCCAGGCAGCCAGGCCATGAGCGCTTCGAGCTGGCCGCCAGCCAGGTAGGCCCGGGCCAACCAGCGCGTTGCCTCCGGGTTGTCCGGTTGTGCCTCGTGCAGCGCTTGCAGCAGCTCGACGGCACGTGGGTAGTTCTGCTGCTGCAAGGCCTGCTGCGCCTCGAGCAACGGGTCCGGCCGGTGGCTGCCGATACGCAGCGATGCCTGCGCGGCAATTTCCGGCGCGGGCACGGGCTCGGGCTCGACGGTCGTTTCGGTGGGCTGCCGCGCAGGTGGCACAACATCGGCGGTCACGGCTTCCGGCACGGTGCGGGTCACCCAGTCGGGTAGATCCACTTGCACGTCGGCGGCTTCGGCCACCGGCAATTCAAGGGCCTCGCTCGTAACCGCCGGTTCGTTCGCCTGCCGCTTCACCTCCAGCCAGAGCTGAGCATGGCCACCGGCCGGCTCGAGGCGATCACGGATGTCGAGACGCTCGGTCAAGCCGAACAGCAGCACTCGCACCTCGTCGCCGCGAGCCTCGACACGCCAGGACAGGCTCAGCCCATCCTGTTCGAAACGTCCGCTACGCGCCTCACCGGCAAGCTCGGCACCAGACAATCGCAGACTGACCGCGCCGCCCTCATCGGTACGCTGGTAACTGACCGGGCGATCCAGCAGCAGCTGCAGCACGAAACGGCCTGGCTCCTGATGCGGCAGCACATCGAGCAGACGTACGACGTCGACCGACGTCGAAGCGGGCACGGCTGCAGGCGCCTCGGCGCGCTCGGGCACCGCCGCCCAGCGTTTCACGGCAAGCCCGGCGCCGGCTGCCAGAACGACGACCACCGCCGCCAACACCGACCAGCGCCTGGCACGCGCCGACCGCTGCCGGCGTAGCGCCGCAGCTTCATCCACCGCTTGCATGCCGATCAGCGGCCCTTGTCCGCCCGATGCGGCGCCGCGGGCTTCCAGATCGCGCAACATGTCGTTGACCAGACTCATGGCTGCACCTCGATCAGGCGCGAGAGCCAAGGCCAAACACCCAGCAACAGGCTCAGGGTGGCGACGCCGGCAGCCATCGCCCAGCGCAGTGGCGACGCGCGCTGCAGGAACGGGCGCGCCCCTTCGGTATCCGCCAGTGCCCTTTGCACGTGACGCCGCGTGATCCGTGGTCGCCCTTCACCGAAGGCGACCATCAGGCATTTGTTGGCGAGAATGTTGAGCACGCGCGGAATGCCGCCGCTGCCCCGGGCCAGCAATCGCACCGCGGCAGGCCCGAACAGCGGGCTGCCCTGATAGCCGGCCAACGTCAGGCGCTCATGCAGATAGCGACCAACATCGCTGGCATCGAGCGGCCGCAACCGGTAGGAAAAGGTGATGCGCTGGCGCAGCTGGCGAAAGCTCACATGGCTCAGCGTCTCGTCCAGTTCTGGCTGACCGAACAACACCACCTGCAACAGCTTGCGCTGCTCCGTCTCCAGGTTGGTCAGCAAGCGCAGGGCCTCCAGCGTTTCCGCGGGCAACGCCTGAGCCTCATCGATCAACAGCACGGTGCTGCGTCCGGCGGCCGCCAGCTCGATCAGCCGGCGATGCAACGCGGTCAGCAGACCGTGATCATCCAGGCGCTCTACATGGGCGACATGCAGCTCATGCGCCAGTGCCTGACGCAACGCCATCGGGCCGAGCGCCGGATTCGGCAGCCAGGCGACCTGATAGCACTCGGCGTCCAGCCGCTTGAGCAGCTCGCGGCAGAGCAGCGTCTTGCCGGTTCCGACCTCCCCGGTCACCTTGATGAAGCCCTCGCCTTCGGCCAGCGCCACGCGCAGCAGGTTCAGGCAAGCCTGATACGGCGGCAGGCGCACCATGAAGCCGGTGTTGGGCGTCAGAGCGAACGGCTTTTCGCGCAGCCCGAAGAATGCCTCGTACATGCGCCCTACCTGACCTGGCGGAACGATTCGGCGCTGCGCCGCAGCTCGTCGAGCCAGACCTGATCATCGATCACCTGCGGGCGCATCAGAATCACCAGCTCGGTCTGCTGGAACGCCTTGCGTTGCTGCTGGAACAGGCCGCCGACGATGGGCAGCTTGGACGCCCAGGGAATGTTGGCATCGTTGTTGGTATTGCGGTTCTCCAGCAGACCGCCGATCACCACCACCTGACCGCTACGAGCGCGCACGATGGAATCCGACTGGCGCGTGGTAGACAGTGCCAGGGGCAGATTGAAGACATTGTCGGAGCTGCCCAGCTGGATGCTCTTGTTCTGGTCCTGCACGCGGCTGACGGTCGGCCGCACATGCAGCGTGACCTGCTCGTGCTCGTCGATCTGGGGGGTTACGTCCAGCGAAATACCGGAGAAGAACGGCGTCAGGGTGATGTCCAGGTCGGGCGCGGTGGTACCGCCGGCGAGCGACGTGGTGGTGGTCGAGACGTCGGTGACGAAGAACTCGTCGGTGCCCACCTTGATCACTGCCTTCTGGTTGTTCAGCGTGGAAATGCGCGGACTGGACAGTACTCGCACATCACCCTGGGTCTCGAGCAGCTGCAGCACACCGCTGAAATCGCCGACGCTGACTGCTGCGCTGAACACGCCGCCGACGTTGTTCACGCCACTCAGCGCGTCGCCCTGCACGCCCAGGGCAAACTCGGCGTTGCCCATCGATCCCAGCTGCGCCCAGTTGATGCCGGACTGGAATCCGTCGGAGAGATTCACCTCGAGAATCTTGGTCTCCAGAATCACCTGGCGCTGCAGATTGCGCTGGGCCTGCTGCAGGAAGCGCTCGACGCTTTGCTGGTCGCTGCTCGATGCGCGCACCACCAGCAGGCCGGCCTGCGGATTGACCACCACGCTGTTGCCAGCCTCGCCGCCAATCATCATCGCCACCACCTCGCGTACTTCGCTCCAGAAGTCGACATTGCTGCTGGTCAGCAGCTGGCTGGCATTGACGGTGCTCGAAGTGGTGCTGGTCGTGGTGCCGCCTGCACCCGTGCCGGTATTGTCGCTGGTCGTGACCTGGCCGGAGCTGACCCGCGTATCGCTCATGCCCTGGCGCTGCAGGTTCAGATAGTTCAGGTCATAGGTCCGCGTCACCGCGGTATTGGCCTGGATCTGATAGCCGTAGCTGGTGCGGCGGTAGTCATAACCGTAGCTGTCACGCACCGCTGCCAGCACCTCCTCCAGCGTCACGTTGCGCAGGCTGAAGGTGATATTGCCGGTCACGTCAGGGTGTACCAGCAGGTTCTGCCCGGCGTTGTCCATGAGACTGAGAAAGAACTCGCGGGCCGGCATATCGTTGGCCACCACGTCGAAGCGCGGACCGCTGGCGAGTGCATCGCCCGCAATGTCCAGCGGCGGAATCAGCGCCGCCTGTACCGAAGGTGGTGGCACTGCCTTGGCCTGGCTCTGTTCCAGGCTCTGCTCGAACAGCCGATTGCTCTGCTCATAAAGACGCTGATCGCCATCCTCGAAGGTCTGACAGGCGGCCAGAAGACAGAACAGGCTCAGCAAGCCGAGGCGCGGCAGAAAGGTCGGCATCATGGTCGGGTTTGGCTCGGGGTGACGATAGGCGCAACCAGGCGCAGCAGTTGCCGCTGGCCGTCGCGCTCGATCAGAACGGAGTTGGTATTGATGGCCAGCAGCCGGGCCTCGGCCAGGCTGTCGCCGACTCGCAGCGAACGGCCATTGAGAACGGCTCGCGCGCCTTGCGCGCCACGGAAGATCGCCTGCAATTGCAACGCGGCCGATGGCTGTTGTGCAGGCATCGCGGAGACAAGCGCCGCCGGCGGTCGTGTCGGATCAAGGGCGAATGCCGAAGCCGGCAGCAGGCACATCAGACAAACGAGGGGTAGAACTCTAGACACCGACCCACCCCGCATGGCGACTGAGGGTATGCAGTTCCAAGGTAATGCGCGCCGCGTCCGGACCGGCGTCCTCGATCAGGTAGTCGAGGCTGTCCCAATGCAGGCGCCAGCCGCTGTCCTGCACCGCCTGCAGATAGCTGAGCAGGTCGAAATAACCACCCTGCAGCGTCAGGCGTAGACCGTGACGATAAAAGCCTGGCGCGGCTGAAGTCGCGTCGGCGTCCACCGAGGCGGCGCCCGGCAGCTCCAGCGGCGTGCTGAAGCTCTGCAGCCCAACCATCTGCAGCCGCGGCTGGCGACGCAACAGGTCCTGCAGCAGGACCTTCATGCGGGACGGTGACACCAGCGAGCTGGTCTGCTCGTCGATACGTCGCAGGATCTGTTCGCGGCTGGCATCAGCCGCCTCGATCGCGCGCTGGTAAGGCAGATTTGGATCGGCAGCCAGTCTCGCCTGTAGCTCCAGGCGTGTATTGGTCGCCTCCAGCCGACGGGCCTCCGCGAGGCGACGCTGGCTGTCCTCTTCAGCGATGCGCCGGGTCAGCGGATCGGCAACCAGAAGCACATAAAGCAGCGACAGCAAGGCCAGGCCTACCAGCAAGCACAACCATTGCTCACGCGGAGCCAGCGCCTGCCAGCGTTGCCGCAAGCTATCCACGCGATCATTCATTCTCGCTCTCCTTGATGGCACGGGACGACAGGTGGAACAGCAGCAGGCCATCGTCTTCGCGCTGCAGGTCGAAGCTGCCGAACTCGCGTCCGCGCAGGGCGTCGCTGCGTCCCAGGCTTTCCAGGTAGAGCGGCAGCAGCTCCTGATCCTGGCTCAGCCCTCTCAGCAGCATGTCGTTGCCTCCGGCCTGCAGGCGGATGCGCGTCAGCCAGATCCCGCTGGGTGGATGGCGCTCGGAGAGCGCCGCGAGCAGCGGTGCGAAACCATCACGCAGCTGGCTGTCGAGCGTTTGCAGGTGCGTCGCCAGCGCTTGCAGTTGGCGGTTTCGCGCCTCGCGTTCCGCCAGCTGTTCCGGCAGCCGGTTGTCCAGCGTCGGCTCGCGATAACCGGCCCTGAAGGCCGTCAGCTCGGATTCGGCAGCCAGCGCCTGCGCCTCGGCCGCCTGGCGCGCAAGCGCACTCTGCTTCAGCATCCAGCCCTGCCAGGCCGCATGCGCCAGCAGCACCACGAGCAGCGCGCATGCACCGAGCAGAATCATCCGCGGGCGCGGCCCACCCTGTGCGCGGCGCTCACGCTGATAGAGGTTGACGTTCTGCATCAGGGGGCGTCCTGCCGCAGCGCGGCGCCAACGGCGCCGAGACAGAAGGCCTGCTGCGCTTCGCTCAGATCCGCGGCCGGCTGGCCCGGGAACAGATCGCGCAGATCGAGGCGCTGAAGGTTTACTGCCAATCCGCCGGCAAGCCCCTGGTAGGTCCGCTCGCCGTCCTGCTTCATGGGGAGAAGCATCAGCCGGTTGATGTAGCCCTTGCCGAGCTGACTCTCGAAATAGTCGAGCGAGCGCTGGATCTCCAGCGTCATGCTGCCCAGCTCCTGGGCGGCACGAGCCAGCCCCTGCTCGATGCGCCGTGCCATGTAGAGATCCGCACCGTTCTGGATACAGATCAGACCTTCGCTGGTACGCAGACGCAGCAAGGCGATGTTGACGCCCTCGGCGCCGGCGAGCATCCCCAGGTTACGAAACGCCATTTCGGTGATATCGATACTGGCCAACCGCAGCCCCGCCTGTTGCACCAGCTCGACGCACTGCTGCATGCGGCCTTTGTCCAGCACCGCGCAATAGACCATGCGCGTACGCCCGCGATAGGCATCCTCCGGAAGGGCGAAACAGTCGATCACGACGTCGTCCAGCGACTGGCTGATCATGTCCTTGATTCGCCAACGCATGGCGTCACGAAGCTCCTGCGGCGGGACGTCTGCGGCCTCGAGCAGGAACAGCTGGTACTCGGATGGATGTAGCAGGAGATTGACCGGTAGCCCCTGCAGGGTGCGCTCGCTCACCGCCCGCTCCAGCAGCGCAGCGTGGGCATCGACCGGACCTTCGAAATATTCACAGCGCAGCAGCGCGGGCCGCTCCCCTGGTGAGCGCAGCAGATGCGCCAGCGCGATACCTTGCGGTCCCGGCTCGATGCCCAGCGTGCCGGCCGGCTTGGACTTTCTGGATGAAGAAGAAAACAGACCCACCAATGGCTCCCCTGCCAGGACGTCAGGCTTCAACCGCCAGAAAACAGATGATCGATACGGATGACGTCAATAGATAGCATATTGCCATCTACCCGGACTCTAACAATATCCGGCGCACAGGTCCAAATATTGTCGTAAATCAATCGCGCAACAGAAAACCGTCAATCCACGGACGTCAACGAACGCGGCATTCTGGGTCAATTAATTAGCTCGCGCTATATCGGCTTAAGTCCTTTCGTCGCGCGAGGTCATCACAAATTCCGCACCTGACGAACGGTAACCAGCAGAGCGCCAAGCGACGGCGCCAGGAAATGACGAGCTAAAACAGAGTGAGCTGCTCGAAACCACCGCGCAGATCGACCAAGCGTATGCCGACACCGATCAAGCGAACCGGCCGGGCACCGCGGGAGAAGGCGATGGCAAGCAGATCGGCATAGTCGTCGAGCTCGAGTCCAGCGCCAGCCTGCTCCATCGTGGTCTGGGTAAAGTCATGGAATTTGAGCTTGACGAACGGCTTGCCCGGCCGATAGCCGCTGCCCAGGCGCGCCATGCGCGTAGCCAGCTGCTGCAGCAGCTCCGGCAGACGCTCAAGGCACGCCGCCAGGTCCGGCAGATCGCGGTCGTAGGTCTGCTCGACACTCACCGACTGGCGACGACTTTCCACCTGTACCGGGCGCTCATCGATGCCGCGCGCCAGCCCCCAGAGCCGCTCGCCGAACGCCCCGAACTCGCGGACCAGCGCCAATCTGCCCCACTCACGCAGGTCATTGCAGGTGTGGATTCCCAGGCGCCCAAGTTTCTCGGCAGTGACTCGACCGACACCATGCAGACGCTTCACTTCCAACGCCCGCACGAACTCCTCGACCTGCGTCGGGGTGATCACGAACAGCCCGTCGGGCTTGTTCCATTCGCTGGCAATCTTGGCCAGGAACTTGTTGGGCGCCACGCCTGCCGACACGGTGATGCGCAACTGCTGCCAGACGCGCCGGCGGATGTCCTCCGCTATGCGAGTGGCGCTACCGGAAAAGTGCTCGCAGGCGGTGACGTCCAGGTAGGCCTCATCCAGCGACAGCGGCTCGATCTGCTCGGTATAGGTCCGAAAGATGTTATGGATCTCACGCGAGGCTTCACGGTAGGCATCCATCCGAGGACGCAGGATCAGCAGGTCTGGGCAGAGCTTGAGGGCGTGGCCGGACGCCATGGCCGAGCGGACCCCGTACGCGCGCGCCTCGTAGTTGCAGGTGGCGATGACGCCACGCCTGTCCGCTGCGCCGCCGACCGCGATCGGCCGGCGCGCCAGGCTCGGATCGTCGCGCATTTCGATCGCGGCGTAGAAGCAATCGCAATCGATATGGATGATCTTGCGGGAACTGGCCTGACTCACGGAACCGCTACCGGAATGGAATGAACGAAACTTCAGCACGACGGGTCGTTAATGAAAGGGCAAGCCCCTTACCACCCGATAGTCGGAGGCTCAGATGAAAATCTTGTACGCAGGCATCATCACGCTAGGCAGCTTGTTCTCCGCGATGGCGACCGCCGATCAGGACATGATGAACACGCAGCCGCAAGGTACCAACATCCAGCAGCAGAAGCACGGCGACGACCAGATGCACGACAACAAGGATGGCGATAAACAGCGGATGAAGGAAGAAGTCCAGGATGACTGGCGCGACGACGCCGAGAAGCGCCGCGAAAGCGACGTGATGAAACCGGAGCAACGCGGCTAAGCCACCCCATTAAAGCTCTAGCGGATAGGGCTGTATCAACGCCTTGCCATAGCCCTCAATGAATTCCGGCGGCATGCGCTTAGGCCTGCCGCTGGAAAGCTCGATGCAGACGAAGGTGGTCTGAGCGCGCAGCAGCGTCGCGCCGTCGGCGGGCCTGATCAGCTGAAAACTGCGCTTCATCTTCAGGCGCTGATCGGACTCCGAAATCCAGGTGCCGAGCCGTAGCTCATCGCCTTCATAGGCCGCGGCGAGGTAATCGATTTCATGGCGCAGCACCGCCATGGCCCGGTCGAGCCGCCGATAGTCGGCTATTCCCAACCCCAGGCTCTGCGAGTGCTGCCAGGCGCACTGCTCCAGCCACGTCACATAGACCGCGTTGTTGGCATGCCCAAGCTCGTCGATATGTTCCATCTCGACTTGCAGGTCAATGATAAACGCCTGCGGCTGGTCCCAGCTCATTCGTCAGATACTCTTGATGACCGATGCGATGGCCTATGAAAGCGCAGCTGAGCCGGCAAGTCACGCCCGCTGCCGACGGCTATGACAAGCCATTCAGCCAACGCAACGCATTTTCGCCGCGCAAAACAAAAAGGGCCATCTCATGAAAGATGACCCCTTGAAGCCCAAAACGGGCAATAAAAATGGCGTCCCCTAGGGGACTCGAACCCCTGTTACCGCCGTGAAAGGGCGGTGTCCTAGGCCACTAGACGAAGGGGACGAAACCTTCGACGATTCCGAAATTTTGGAATCGCTGGCAATTTGGTGGAGCTAGACGGGATCGAACCGTCGACCTCTTGCATGCCATGCAAGCGCTCTCCCAGCTGAGCTATAGCCCCGGATTTAGCGTCTCTCGACGTGCGATGCGAACATCGCTGAATAGTGGCGTCCCCTAGGGGACTCGAACCCCTGTTACCGCCGTGAAAGGGCGGTGTCCTAGGCCACTAGACGAAGGGGACGCAATCCCTTCAAGCGCAACCTGTAATTCGATGGCTACAGGCTGGTGGCAATTCTGCTCTTCGAGATTGGTGGAGCTAGACGGGATCGAACCGTCGACCTCTTGCATGCCATGCAAGCGCTCTCCCAGCTGAGCTATAGCCCCATCTCGAGGACGGGGCGCATATTAGGGGCGCCCCTGGGCAGTGTCAACAACAAATTTCGGCGCGACCGCAGTTTTTTTGGCAGCAGGAACAATTACTTACCGCCGACCAACGGTCGCAACACGATGCTGCCGAACCACCAAGCAGCATGGCGGGGCCTGACTCGGCACCGCCTCGGCTCAGGCGAGGCTGGCCAGAAGCTTCTCCCACTCCTTGACTTCCTTCTTCGAGGCCCCACCAAGCAGCTCCAGCGCGTTGCGCAGGCGGAAGCGCGTCAGATCCGGGCCGAGAATCTCCATTGCATCGAGCACGGAGACAGAACTGGCCTGACCGGTAATCGCGGCGAACATCAACGGCATCACGTCGCGCAGCTTCAAGCCAAGGTGTTCGGCGACCTGAGTGATGCAGGCGGTGATGCGTTCCTTCTCCCACTGGCGCAGTGCCTCGAGCTTCCACAGGATCAGTTGCATGACCTGGCGCACCTGCGTCGCATCGAGCTTCTTGTGAGCGAACAATGCCGGGTCGAGCGGCAATGCGCCAGAGAAGAAGAAGCCAGCCAATGGCGCAATCTGACTGAAGGTTTCCACGCGCTGCTGCACGTGCGGCGCGATCTGCATCATGTACTCGGGATTGAACGCCCACTTCTGTACTTCGGCAGCGAACTGCTCGACCGGCAGCTCGCGCAGCCACTGGCCGTTGAGCCAGGAGAGCTTCTCCAGATCGAAGATCGGTCCACCGAGCGATACCCGGCTGATATCGAAGTGCTCGATCATCTCGTCGAGGGTGAACTTCTCGCGCTCGTCAGGCATCGACCAACCCATACGGCCGAGATAGTTGAGCATTGCCTGCGGCAGGAAGCCCATGCGCTCGTAGAAGGTCACCGAGGTCGGGTTCTTGCGCTTCGAGAGCTTGCTCTTGTCCGGATTGCGCAGCAGCGGCATGTAGCACAGCTGTGGCTGTTCCCAGCCGAAGTATTCGTACAGCTTGATCAGCTTGGGCGCCGATGGCAGCCACTCCTCACCGCGCAGCACATGGGTGATGCCCATCAGGTGGTCGTCGACCACGTTGGCGAGGAAGTAGGTCGGCAGGCCGTCGGCCTTCATCAGCACCTGCATATCCATGCGATCCCAGCCGATCTCGACGGTGCCGCGCAGCATGTCGTTGACCTGACACACGCCTTCGCTCGGCACCTTCATGCGGATCACATGCGACTCACCAGCAGCGATGCGACGCTCGGCTTCAGCCGGATCGAGGTGCATGCAATGGCCGTCATAACGCGGCGTTTCCTTGTTCGCCATCTGCTCGGCACGCACCTGATCCAGGCGCTCGGCGCTACAGAAGCAGGGAAAGGCGTGGCCGTTGGCGACCAGCTCATCCGAATACTTCTTGTAGATCTCGCCGCGCTCGCTCTGCCGGTACGGGCCATGCGGGCCACCGACGTCCGGGCCCTCGTCCCACTCGATACCCAGCCAGCGCAACGCGTCGTAGATCTGCTGTTCGGATTCGCGGGTCGAGCGCACCTGATCGGTATCCTCGATGCGCAGGATGAACTGGCCGCCGTGCTGACGGGCGAAGCACAGATTGAACAGCGCAATGTAGGCGGTGCCGACGTGAGGATCGCCGGTCGGGGAAGGCGCAATGCGGGTGCGAACCGTAGTCATGGAAGCTCTCGGACGGAAAAGGACGGACGAAAATCGAAGGGGCGAATGTTAGCAGGCACGCCGCGCTGGGCTCCAGCCGAACACCGGAGCAGCACGCGCCATTGCGCACCTGACTCATGCCGCTGCAGGTATTCAGACCTGCAGCAACAGCTCGCGCAGCTTGTGAATCTCGTCGCGCGCCTCGGCGGCCGCCTCGAACTCCAGATCGCGCGCCAGGCTCAGCATTTTCTCCTCCAGCTGGCGAATCCGCTTGGTGATCTCGCTCGGCGAACGCAGCTCCTTCTCGTAGCGCGCATTCTCCTCCGCCGCTTTGGCCTCGCCACGGCGCTTCTTGCTGCGCGAGCCGGGGACCGTGGCGCCCTCGAGAATGTCCTGCACATCCTTCTTGACACCCTTGGGCACGATGCCATGAGCCTCGTTGAAGGCGATCTGCTTGGCGCGACGGCGCTCGGTCTCGTCGATGGCGCGCTGCATGGAACCGGTGACATTGTCGGCGTAGAGAATCGCCCGGCCATTGAGGTTGCGCGCGGCGCGGCCGATGGTCTGGATCAGCGAACGCTCCGAGCGCAGGAAGCCTTCCTTGTCCGCGTCGAGAATCGCCACCAGCGACACCTCAGGCATGTCCAAGCCTTCGCGCAGCAGATTGATGCCCACCAGCACATCGAACGTGCCCAGGCGCAGGTCACGGATGATCTCCACCCGCTCCACGGTATCGATGTCCGAATGCAGGTAGCGCACCCGCACATCGTGATCACCGAGGTAGTCGGTCAGGTCTTCGGCCATGCGCTTGGTCAGCGTGGTGACCAGCACCCGCTCCTCCTTGGCCACGCACTTGCGGATCTCTGACAGCAGGTCGTCGACCTGCGTCAGCGCCGGACGCACCTCGATCTGCGGATCGACCAGCCCCGTCGGACGCACGACCTGCTCCACCACGCGGCCTGCATGTTCGGCCTCATAAGGTCCGGGTGTCGCGGAGACAAAGATGGTCTGCGGGCAGATCGCTTCCCACTCGTCGAAGCGCATCGGCCGGTTGTCCAGCGCCGATGGCAGGCGGAAGCCGTACTCCACCAGGGTTTCCTTGCGCGAGCGGTCGCCCTTGTACATCGCGCCGACCTGCGGCACCGAAACGTGGGATTCGTCGATCACCAGCAGGGCATCGGCCGGCAGGTAGTCGAACAGCGTCGGTGGCGGCTCGCCGGCATCACGCCCGGACAGATAGCGCGAGTAGTTTTCGATGCCGTTGCAGTAACCCAGCTCCATGATCATTTCCAGATCGAAGCGCGTGCGCTGCTCCAGACGCTGCGCCTCCACCAGTTTGTTCTGGCTGCGCAGGTAGTCGAGGCGTTCGCGCAGCTCGTCCTTGATCTTCTCGATGGCATCGAGCAGCGTCTCGCGCGGCGTCACGTAATGACTCTTGGGGTAGAAGGTGAAGCGCGGCAGCTTGCGGATCACTTCGCCGGTGAGCGGATCGAAGGCCGACAGGCTCTCCACCTCGTCGTCGAACAGCTCGATACGCACCGCTTCGAGGTCCGATTCCGCCGGAAAGATGTCGATCACATCGCCGCGCACACGGAAGGTGGCGCGGGCGAAATCCATATCGTTGCGCGTGTACTGCAGCCCGGTCAGCCGGCGCAGCAGCTCGCGCTGATCGAGGCGGTCGCCACGATCGACGTGCAACACCATCTTCAGGTACGACTGCGGATCACCCAGGCCGTAGATGCACGACACCGTGGTGACGATGATCGCATCCGGCCGCTCCAGCAATGCCTTGGTCGCCGACAGGCGCATCTGCTCGATGTGATCGTTGATCGAGGCGTCCTTCTCGATGAAGGTGTCCGACGACGGCACATAGGCTTCCGGCTGATAGTAGTCGTAGTAGGAAACGAAATACTCCACCGCGTTGTTCGGGAAGAACGCCTTGAACTCGCCATAGAGCTGCGCGGCGAGCGTCTTGTTCGGCGCCAGCACCAGCGTGGGTCGCTGCACGTGGGCGATGACGTTGGCGATGCTGAAGGTCTTGCCCGAGCCGGTAACGCCCAGCAGCGTCTGGTGTGACAGCCCCGCCTCGATGCCTTCGATCATCTGCCGAATGGCCTCCGGCTGGTCGCCGGCCGGCTTGAAACGGGTGACCAATTCGAACTTGGACATTTCGCCTCTCTAGGTAACGTGTGCGAGCTTGGCAGCCGGACTTTCGACAGCCTTCCAGCGGTTTGGCGCGACAGCCAGCGGTTCCTGAAGTACGCCCCTGCGATTGGCGCGCGGGGCTGAGAAACCGCCCATCTTTTCAGTACGCAAAACGCACCGAAAGTGATCAGAAAACCTCGGTAGCATATCGCAGGCAACAGGCTTGACCGCTATACTACCGCCCCGTTTGCGCATCACCCTGCGCGCCGACGCGAGGGTGGTGAATCTAGTCACTCTTCTCTTTCGAGCCCCCTCACCATGAGTTTGTTCTCTGCTGTCGAAATGGCGCCGCGCGATCCTATCCTCGGCCTCAATGAAGCCTTCAACGCCGACACGCGGCCGAACAAGGTCAACCTCGGTGTCGGTGTCTACTACAACGAAGAAGGTCGTATTCCGCTGCTGCGCGCCGTGGTCGAGGCAGAGCATGCCCGCATCGCCGCCCACGCGCCGCGCGGCTACCTGCCGATCGAAGGCATCGCCGCTTACGATGCTGCCGTACAGAAGCTGCTGTTCGGCAACGATTCTCCGCTGATCGCCGAAGGCCGGGTGGTGACTACCCAGGCGCTCGGCGGTACCGGCGCACTCAAGGTTGGCGCAGACTTCCTCAAGCGTTTGCTGCCGGACGCCGTGGTTGCCATCAGCAACCCGAGCTGGGAAAACCATCGCGCGCTGTTCGAGTCGGCCGGCTTCCCGGTGCAGAACTACAGCTACTACAACGCCAGCACTCATGGCATCGACCGCGCCGGTCTGCTGCAGGACCTGAAGAACCTGCCGCCCCGCTCCATCGTCGTGCTGCACGCCTGCTGCCACAACCCGACCGGTGTCGATCTGAACCTGGACGATTGGAAGCAGATTCTCGACGTGCTACGCGCCCAGGATCACGTGCCGTTCATCGACATCGCTTACCAGGGCTTCGGCGACAGCATCGAAGAGGACGCCGCGGCGGTACGCCTGTTCGCCGAGTCGGGCATGACCTTCTTCGTGTCCAGCTCGTTCTCCAAGTCCTTCTCGTTGTACGGCGAACGTGTCGGCGCGCTGTCGATGGTCACCCAGAGCCGCGATGAGTCAGCTCGCGTGCTGTCGCAGGTCAAGCGCGTGATCCGCACCAACTATTCCAACCCGCCGACCCATGGCGCCATGATCGTCTCCGCTGTACTCAATAGCCCGGAACTGCGCGCCATGTGGGAAGCCGAACTGGGCGAGATGCGCAGCCGCATCCGTGAGATGCGCCTGAGCATGGTCGAGCTGCTGGCATCCAAGGGCGCGAAGACGGACTTCAGTTTCGTCGCTGCGCAGCGCGGCATGTTCTCCTATTCGGGGCTCACCGCCGAACAGGTCGAGCGGCTGCGGGTCGAGTTCGGCGTCTACGCCATCAGCACCGGCCGGATCTGCGCCGCGGCACTGAATCGCAGCAATATTGGCCACGTCACCGACGCCATCGTCCAGGTGCTCTGAGCTGACGCGCCGGGGCCATGGCGTACCACGCGCCCGGCCCCGACGCACTGTGGGAGGGGTTGACTTCTCCTTTCCAAACAGTAGGATACGCACCGTTGTTCCGCGATAGCTCAGTCGGTAGAGCAAATGACTGTTAATCATTGGGTCCCTGGTTCGAGTCCAGGTCGCGGAGCCAAACTTCAAAGCCTCGGTTGATACCTGGGCTTTTTTATTGCCGTCGGACTCTCACCAGGGACCATGTCCCAGGTTATTCGCTTCGCTCACCCCTTCGGGGCCGCGCTGAAGCGCGTTCTGCTGGCGCAGTCGAGTCCAGGTCGCGGAGCCAAACTTCAAAGCCTCGGTTGATACCGGGGCTTTTTTATTGCCGCCGGACTCTCACCAGGGACTGCGTCCCAGGTTATTCGCTTCGCTCACCCCTTCGGGGCCGCGCTGAAGCGCGTTCTGCTGACGCAGTCGAGTCCAGGTCGCGGAGCCAAATTCGAAAGCCTCGGTTGATACCGGGGCTTTTTTGTGGATGCCGGACTCTCACCAGGGACCATGTCCCAGGTTATTCGCTTCGCTCACCCCTTCGGGGCCGCGCTGAAGCGCGTTCTGCTGGCGCAGTCGAGTCCAGATTGCGGAGCCAGAATCAAAGCCTCGGTTGATACCGGGGCTTTTTATTGCCGTCGGACTCTCACCAGGGACCATGTCCCAGGTTTTTCGCTTCGCTCACCCCTTCGGGGCTGCGCAGCGCGCATTCCCACTAGCGCACCGATCCCAGATTGCCGAATCCTACTCGGTCAGCGGCTCGCCCAGCCGCTGACGCCACCAGCCCTGCGCAATCAGTGAACAGCCCCAGCCCAGCAGCACACCCAGCACATTGGCCAGCATATCCCAGCGCGAAGCGGTCCGATAAGGCAGCAAGCCCTGCCCTATCTCGATCGACAGGGCAGCGACGAGCGTCAGGCCCAGCCCCCATAGGAACGGTACCCGCGGAAACGCCAGGCGCAGCGTAAAAGCCAGCGCGGCGAAACCCAGCAGATGATGCAGCTTGTCCTGCTGATCGAACAATTGCGGCACCGGCTCCGGCTTCAGGCCGTTGAAAAGGACGACCGCCAACACGATCAGAAAGGGCAGCATTCGCATATAGGGCATCGGGTGGCGTCTCTCACTTCAAATGGGCGAAACAGAACAGAGGGTAAACGCCCTCACAGCGAACTGTGACTGCGAAAAAACCATAATGATCAACGACGTCAGCCGAGCGGCATTTTTTCGAGACGCAGCACAAACAAAAATGCCCGCATCCTTCGATGCGGGCATCAGGCAACACCTACGCGGTCAGCCTGGGCTCAGGCTTCGGCCTTGCCGACAGCGGACTTGATCAGGGTCTGCAGCTCACCCTTCTCGAACATCTCGAGGATGATGTCGCTGCCACCGACCAGCTCACCGTTCACCCACAGCTGCGGGAAGGTCGGCCAGTTGGCGTAGGTCGGCAGGTTGGCGCGAATCTCCGGGTTCTGCAGGATGTCGACATAAGCGAACTTCTCGCCACAGCCCATCACGGCCTGGGTCGCACGAGCGGAGAAGCCGCACTGCGGGGCGTTGGGCGAGCCCTTCATATAAAGCAGGACCGGGTTGTTGGCGATCTGTTCTTTGATGGTTTCGATGATATCCATGGAGTACCTCGGCTAGACACGGTTGCCGCGCATTGTAACGGAAAACGCGCGGGAAAGCCGAGCGTAGGACTCGGCTATGTTGTCGCGCAAAGGCCGCCAATACTGCGATTCAGCCGGCCGGAGGCCGGTGGGTCGAGGATTTGCGCCTGTGCTCGCTTTCTGGATAAGATCGCGCCTTTCCCGTTTCGTCGCTCCCCGTGCGACCCCCAGTCGTCGGTCCCCTTTTTCTGTCGAAAAGCACTGGATCGCGCTGCGGCAATAAAGGTAGTTGATATGAGCGCAAGGCATTTTCTCTCACTGATGGACTGCACGCCCCAGGAGCTGAACAGCCTGGTCCGCCGCGGCATCGAGCTGAAGGATCTGCGCGAGCGCGGCGTCCTGTTCGAACCCCTGAAGAATCGCGTGCTGGGCATGATCTTCGAGAAAGCCTCGACCCGCACCCGCCTGTCCTTCGAAGCCGGCATGATCCAGCTCGGCGGCCAGGCGATCTTCCTCTCCCCGCGCGACACCCAGCTCGGGCGCGGCGAGCCGATCAGCGATTCGGCCATCGTCATGTCGCGCATGCTCGATGCGGTGATGATCCGCACCTTTGCCCACTCGACCCTCACCGACTTCGCCGCCAATTCCAGTGTGCCGGTGATCAACGGCCTGTCCGATGACCTGCACCCCTGCCAGCTGATGGCCGACATGCAGACCTTCCATGAGCATCGCGGCAGCATCGCCGGCAAGACGGTGGCCTGGATCGGCGACGGAAACAACATGTGCAATACCTATATAGAAGCTGCCATCCAGTTCGACTTCCAACTCAAGGTCGCCTGCCCCGAGGGCTACGAGCCCGACGCCGAGCTGATGGCACGCGCCGGTGACCGCGTGCAGGTGATGCGCGATCCGCGCGAGGCGGCTGCAGGCGCACACCTGATCAGCACCGACGTCTGGGCCTCCATGGGCCAGGAAGACGAAGCCGCTGCCCGCCTGGCCACGTTCCGCCCTTATCAGGTGGACCGCGCGCTGCTCGATTGCGCCGCCGAAGACGTGTTGTTCATGCATTGCCTGCCAGCCCACCGTGGCGAGGAAATCAGTCACGACCTGCTCGACGATCCGCGCTCGGTCGCCTGGGATCAGGCCGAGAACCGCCTGCATGTGCAGAAGGCGCTGCTGGAGTTTCTCGTCGAGCCGGCCTACCACCACGCATGAAGCCCGAACTGCCGCTGCTGCAACTGCGTGACCTGGCCTGCGGCTACGGCGAGCAGAGCATCGTCCAGCACCTGAACCTGCATCTGAACCGCGGCGACATCGGCTGCCTGCTGGGTCCGTCCGGCTGCGGCAAGACCACCACGCTGCGCGCCATCGCCGGCTTCGAGCCGGTGCACCAGGGCGAGATTCACCTGGCGGAGTCGGTCATCTCCCGCTCGGGCTTTACCCTCGCACCAGAGAAACGCCGCATCGGCATGGTGTTTCAGGACTACGCGCTATTTCCCCACCTCACCGTGGCGGAAAACATCGCCTTCGGCATCCGCAAGCAGCCTGACTGCTCGCGAATCGTTGGCGAGATGCTCGAGCTGGTGCACCTGAGCGCGCTCGGCAAACGCTATCCACATGAGCTTTCCGGCGGTCAGCAGCAGCGCGTGGCGTTGGCCCGGGCGCTGGCGCCGGAACCAGCCTTGCTGCTGCTCGACGAGCCCTTCTCCAACCTCGACGTGGAACTGCGCCGACGCCTCAGCCACGAGGTGCGCGAGATCCTCAAGGCGCGCAACACAAGCGCGATTCTGGTGACCCATGACCAGGAAGAAGCTTTCGCCGTTAGCGATCAGGTTGGCGTGTTCAAGGATGGCCGGCTGGAGCAGTGGGACACCCCTTTCAATCTCTATCACGAGCCGCTGACGCCCTTTGTCGCCAGCTTCATCGGGCAGGGGTATTTCATCCGCGGCCAGCTGCTGGACCCTGAAACGGTACAGACCGAGCTAGGCCCGATTCGCGGCAACCGCGCCTACAACTGGCCCGCAGGTAGCTCGGTAGACGTGCTGCTGCGCCCGGACGATATCGTCTACCGACCGGAAAGCCCGTTGCGGGCACTGATCGTCGGCAAGACCTTCCTCGGCGCGTCCACCTTGTATCGACTGCAGCTACCCACCGGTAACCAGCTGGTGGCCATCTTCCCCAGCCACGCGGATTACCCGACCGGGCAGGACGTCGGCATCGCCATCGCCGCCGATCATCTGGTGGTGTTTCCGGCCCAGGGCAGCGTCGCTGCCCGTGACATACTACCGACCGCCGCGGAAGCCCGCTGAACCGCGCAGCTCAGGACATTGCCCTGCTGACGGCGTACCGGCATCAGCCGTCCGCTCGCCCCTTCTGCCGGCGCTGGCGGAAGAACTCGCTGAGTACCGCGCCACACTCCTCCGCCAGCACGCCGCCCTCGACCAAGACACGATGGTTGAGAAAGGCCTGCTCGAAAAACTGACCGCGGCTGACCACCACACCCGCCTTCGGCTCGGTGGCGCCGTAGACCACCCGCTGGATGCGCGAATGCACGATCAGACCGGCGCACATGCTGCACGGCTCCAGCGTGACGTAGAGCGTCACGCCGGGTAGCCGATAGTTCTGCAGCGCCTGCGCCGCGTCACGCACCGCAACCATTTCCGCATGGGCACTGGGGTCCTGCTGCGAGATCGGGCAGTTGAAGCCGCGCCCAATGATCTGCCCATCCTGCACCAGCACAGCGCCCACCGGCACCTCACCCAGCGCAGCGCCCTGCGCTGCCAGCGCCAGGGCTTCGCGCATGAAACGCTCATCCTGGCTGCGGTCGATGATCTGCGGCTTCCTCACGACTGTGCCCTGCCCTGTTTCATACCACCTCGATCGCGGCCATCAGGCCGGTCTCCATATGGTCGATGACATGGCAATGGAACATCCAGGTGCCCGGGTTATCGGCGACCAGCGCGATGCGAGCCGTCTCGTTCTTGCCAAGCAAATAGGTATCGGTAAACCAGGGATCGATCTTGCGGCGATTGGAAGAAATCACCTGGAAGGTCATGCCGTGCAGGTGGATTGGATGCTGATACTGACTCAGATTGCGCAGCTCGAAGATGTAGTGACCATCCTTCTTCAGCGTCGCGATCGGCCGCTCGGCGCAGCTCTTGTCGTTGATGTCCCAGGCCTGGCCGTTGATCTGCCAGAACGTGTAGGCCGCCCCCTGCTCTACATCCGCTGAAAGATGGCCGGCCCACTCGAAATTGAAGCGCAGCACCTCGGCCTGCTGCAGGTCGGGCACCGCGACCGGGTTGGCCGGCAGTGCCGGCGGCCAGTCGCCAGTGGCTTCATCATGCGTCACCGAGCGCAGCGTCGCCAGCCGCAGCGGACCGTTGCGCAACGACAGCTCGGTGCCTGCCCGCGGCACCTTGAGCGCCAGGTCGATGCGCATGCCCGGGCCGAGCCAGTACTCCTTGCCCAGCGGACGCGGCGCGATCGGGTGGCCGTCGAGCGCATAGACGCGCGCCTCGCCGCCCGGCAGGTTCAGCCGATAGGTCAGCGTATTGTCGAGGTTCAGCACGCGCAGCCGTACGACCTGCCCGGCCGGCAGATCCAGCACCGGAGCATGCTTGCCGTTGATCGTCGACAGCACTCCCGGCGTACCACCGCGGGCCGCCTCGCGCGGCACGCTGAATTCGGTGAAGGCGCCCTGCTTGTCGATGTGCCAGCTCTTCAGATTGAGTGTGCGCTCGTGGCGGAAGCCGCTCGGTTCGCGCTCCTCGACGATCAGCGGACCGACCAGCCCGCGACCCAGCTGCGCGGCGCTGCTGGTGTGCGGGTGATACCAGAAGCTGCCGGCATCGTGCAGCTGGAAGCGGTAGTCGAAAAACTCCCCGGGCAGGACCGGCAGCTGCGACACATAGGGCACGCCGTCCATTTCCAACGGCAGACGGATGCCGTGCCAATGAATGGTGGTGGGCTCCGGCAGTTGGTTGATGAAACGCACGCGCAGCCAGTCACCCTGGCGACCACGCAGCTCGAGACCAGGCGCCTGCGCGCCATAGGCCCACGCTGGCGTTACGTGGCCGGGCACCAGCTCGACATCCAGCGGCGCGGCGATCAGTTCATAGTCGTGGGTGGTGATATCGGCCGGGCGACCGAGCCAGTAGCGCGCACCGCTACCGGCCAGGCCGACCACACCGAGGCCGGCCAGGCCGGCGAGAATCTGTCTACGGGTAAAGGACATGCATGGGCTCCAGCCAGTCCGAATTCATGGGCCCATCAGGCTCGACGCGCCTCTCTGCGGAGGCTGCGCATAGCATGAGGGCAGCCTGGGCTGCCCTCATTGCTTCAGATCATTCCCACTCGATGGTCGCCGGCGGCTTGCTCGACACATCGTAGGTCACGCGGGAGATGCCTTCGATTTCGTTGATGATGCGGTTGGACACCTTCTCCAGCAACTCGTATGGCAGGTGCGCCCAGCGCGCGGTCATGAAGTCGATGGTCTCCACCGCGCGCAGCGCGACGACCCAGGCGTAGCGGCGGCCGTCGCCGACCACACCGACCGATTTCACCGGCTGGAACACCACGAAGGCCTGGCTGGTCTTGTGGTACCAGTCGAAGTTGCGCAGCTCTTCGATGAAGATATGGTCGGCGCGACGCAGCAGGTCGGCGTACTCCTTCTTCACCTCGCCGAGGATGCGCACGCCCAGGCCTGGGCCCGGGAACGGGTGGCGATAGACCATGTCGTAAGGCAGGCCGAGTTCGAGGCCGATCTTGCGCACCTCGTCCTTGAACAGTTCACGCAGCGGCTCGACCAGCTTGAGGTTCATCTCTTCCGGCAGACCACCGACGTTGTGGTGCGATTTGATCACATGGGCCTTGCCGCTCTTGGCGCCGGCTGACTCGATGACGTCGGGATAGATGGTGCCCTGGGCGAGGAACTGGATGTTGTCCAGCTTGCTGGCCTCGGCATCGAACACGTCGATAAAGGTGCGACCGATGATCTTGCGCTTCTTCTCCGGATCCGCCTCGCCTTCGAGGTTGGCCAGGAACTGCGCCTCGGCGTCGGCGCGGATCACCTTGACCCCCATGTTCTCGGCGAACATGGCCATCACCTGGTCGCCCTCGTGCAGGCGCAGCAGGCCGTTATCGACGAAGACACAGGTCAGCTGGTCGCCGATCGCCTTGTGCAGCAGCGCCGCAACCACCGACGAATCGACACCGCCGGAAAGGCCGAGCAGGACGTTGGCATCACCGACCTGAGCACGCACCTGGGCGATGGCGTCCTCGACGATATTCGACGGCGTCCACAGCGCTTCGCAGCCGCAGATTTCCAGAATAAAGCGCGACAGGATGCGACCGCCCTGGCGGGTGTGGGTCACTTCCGGGTGGAATTGCACGCCGTAATAACCACGGGCATCGTCGCCCATCGCGGCGATCGGACAGCTCGGGGTGCTGGCCAGGATGTGGAAGCCGGTAGGAATCTCGGTGACCTTGTCACCGTGGCTCATCCACACATCGAGGCCGAACACACCGTCGTCATCCATGTGGTCTTCGATGCCGTCGAACAGCTTCGACTTGCCGACCAGATCGACGCGGGCATAGCCGAACTCGCGAACATCGGAGCCCTGCACCTTGCCGCCGAGCTGCTCGGACATGGTCTGCATGCCGTAGCAGATGCCGAACAGCGGCACACCGAGATCGAACACGGCCTGCGGCGCGCGCGGGCTGCCTTCCTCGTGAACCGACTCCGGGCCGCCGGCGAGAATGATGCCGCGTGGCGCGAAGGCACGGATGTCGTCCTCGCTCATGTCCCACGGATGCAGCTCGCAATACACGCCGATCTCGCGTACGCGGCGGGCGATCAGCTGGGTGTACTGGGAACCGAAGTCGAGGATCAGGATGCGGTGGGCGTGAATGTCTTGGTGAGCCATGAGCTTTCCTTCGGAAAGAGCCTGAAGCTGAAAGCCGGAAGCTGGAAGCCGAAACCAGGATTTCTCCCGGCTCCCGCTGCCAGCTTCCGGCGCCTGTCTAGCTGAGCGGATCAACCCACTCGGTAATTCGGGGCTTCCTTGGTGATCTGCACGTCATGTACGTGCGACTCGGCCATGCCGGCACCGGTGATGCGCACGAACTGCGGACGGGTGCGCATGTCGTCGATGGTGGCGCTGCCGGTATAGCCCATCGAGGCACGCAGACCACCCATCAGCTGATGGATGATCGCCGCCAGCGAGCCCTTGTACGGCACACGACCTTCGATGCCTTCGGGGACCAGCTTCTCGGCACCGGCCGACGAGTCCTGGAAGTAACGATCCGAGGAGCCCTGCGCCTGGGACATGGCGCCCAGCGAGCCCATGCCGCGGTAGGCCTTGTAGGAGCGGCCCTGGAACAGTTCGATCTCGCCCGGGGCTTCTTCGGTACCGGCGAACATCGAACCCATCATCACCGCGTTGGCGCCGGCGACGATGGCCTTGGACAGGTCACCGGAGAAGCGAATACCGCCGTCGGCGATCATCGGCACGCCGGTGCCTTCCAGCGCGGCGGAGACGTTGGCAATGGCGGAGATCTGCGGCACGCCGACACCGGCGACGATGCGGGTGGTGCAGATCGAGCCCGGGCCGATGCCGACCTTGACCGCGTCGGCGCCCGCCTTGACCAGGTCCAGCGCGGCTTCGGCGGTGGCGATGTTGCCGCCGATCACCTGCACCTGCGGGAAGTTCTCCTTCACCCAGCGCACGCGATCGATCACGCCGCGGGAATGGCCATGGGCGGTATCCACCACCACCACGTCGACGCCGGCAGCGGCCAGCGCCTCGACGCGGTCACCGGTGTCGGCACCGGTACCGACCGCCGCACCAACACGCAGACGGCCCTGGCTGTCCTTGGAGGCCAGCGGGTAGGTCTTGGCTTTCTCGATGTCGCGGAAGGTCACCAGGCCGCGCAGATGGAAGTTGGCGTCGACCACCAGCATTTTCTCGATACGGTGTTCGTAGAGCTTGGTCTTGATCTCTTCCAGACCAGTGCCCTCGAGCACGGTGACCAGCTTGTCCTTGGGCGTCATGATCGCCGCGACGGAATCACCGGCATTCGGCGTGAAGCGCAGGTCGCGGCCGGTGACGATGCCCACCAGCTCCTTGCCGGACACCACCGGGAAACCGGAGAAACCCAGCTCGTAGGCCTTGCGCAGCAAGTCGCTGATCTTGGTTTCCGGGGTGACGGTGACCGGATCGTGGACGATGGCGGTCTCGTGACGCTTGACCTTGCGCACCTCGGCAGCCTGCTGCTCGATGCTCATGTTCTTGTGGATGATGCCGATGCCGCCTTCCTGGGCCATGGCGATGGCCAGGCGGGCTTCGGTGACGGTGTCCATGGCCGCGGAAACCAGCGGAATGTTCAGCTCGATTTCGCGGGTCAGGCGGGTCTTGAGGCTGACATCCTTCGGCAGAACCTCGGAATATCCCGGGATCAGGAGAACATCATCGAAAGTCAGGGCTTCTTGGCTGATACGCAGCATGGCGGGGGCTCCCAGGCGGGAAAAAGGAAGCGCGGCATTATACCCACGCACCCCATCGCGCTCAATGCGGATGTGAGGTATGTCGCGCACGGCAAAATGCGCAGCATCGCCGGAATGACCGAACGGTCACAGCTGATCGATCACCAGCGCTACAGGAAAGCCCAGACGTTCGGCGAACTCGTCGAGGAACGACTGACGCAAGCCGGCCTCACCCCATCCGTTGAAAATGAAGCCCAGGTTGGAAAACGCGCAGGCCGGAATGAACAGGAAGCCGTTGATATCGTCCTCGAAGCCACATTCCGGACAGGTGAAGTTGTCGGTCTGCTTAGGCATCCACTCGTCAAGGCTTTCAAACAACGCCTCGCCGATCTCGCGACGGCATTCGGGGCAGCCTGCCTCCTCGGCGAAATCCCGTGTCGGCGTGTAGATGCAGCGCTTGGTCACCACTTCAAGGCCGTTGATGGCCGCGCCAAAGGGCAAGCGCTCCGGATGCTGCACGACGCTGCGCGCGCCGGAGGCGATGGCGTAACCCATGCCGCCAACACCGCGGCCGCAGGTGGTCGGCAGCGCCTCGACGATACGCCGCTCGGCCAGCCAGCGCAGAATCATCCGCGCCTTGGCTTCGTGCGCTGGAAACGTGGAAATGCGCGGCACGATGATCGCTTGACTGTGGCTCATGACGGCTCGGAACGGGAGATGAAAAGGCCGCGCAGCTTAGCGCCGCGCGTTGGCCGGTCAAGGCCCGCTGGACGGACGCGAAGCAGATTCGGTTTCCGCCTGGCCGCGCCCGGCTTATCATCGCCGCCATGCTCAAAGATCCCTTCCAGCGTCTCAATCTCGATCGCGAAGTGCTGACCGTCAGTCAGCTCAACGGTCGCGCCCGCCTGTTGCTCGAAGACGTGTTCGCCCAGGTCTGGGTCGAAGGCGAGATTTCCAACCTCGCCCGCCCGGCCTCCGGCCACATCTATTTCACCCTCAAGGACAAGAACGCCCAGGTGCGCTGTGCGCTGTTCCGGCAGAACGCGGCGCGGGTTCGCCAGGCCCTGCGCGATGGCCTGGCGGTGCGGGTGCGCGGCAAGGTCTCGCTGTTCGAGGGCCGTGGCGACTACCAGCTGATTCTCGACACGCTGGAGCCGGCTGGCGACGGCGCTTTGCGCCTGGCCTTCGAGGCACTCAAGGAAAAGCTCAGCGCCGAAGGCCTGTTCGCAGCCGAACGCAAGGCCGCCCTGCCCGTGCATCCGCGGCGCATCGGCATCGTCAGCTCGCCGACCGGCGCGGTGATCCGCGACATCATCTCGGTGTTCAAGCGCCGCGCGCCGCAGGTCGAGCTGACCCTGATCCCGACCGCCGTGCAGGGCCGCGAAGCCACCGGGCAGATCGTTCGCGCGTTGCAGCTGGCCGACGCCCAGGGTTTCGATGCGCTGATCCTCGCCCGCGGTGGCGGTTCGCTGGAGGACCTCTGGTGCTTCAACGAGGAAGCCGTGGCGCGCGCGGTGGATGCCTGTGTGACACCGATCGTCAGCGCCGTTGGCCACGAAACCGATGTATCGATTGCCGACTTCGTCGCCGACGTCCGCGCGCCAACGCCATCCGCGGCTGCCGAGCTGCTGGCCCCCAGCAGCGCCGACCTGCAACACCGGCTGAGCGGGCTGCAGCAGCGCCTGGTGCTGCGCATGCGCGACCGCCTGCACCGTGATGCCATGCGGTTGGAAGGCCTGACCCGCCGCCTGCGCCATCCCGGCGAACGGCTGCAACAGCAGGCCCAACGCATCGACGACCTCGAGCAGCGGCTGCTGCGTGCCGTCGACCGTCGGTTGTGCAGTGGTCAGGAGCGTCTGGCCCGGCTGGAAACGCGACTGGCCGCGCAACATCCGGGGCGTTCACTGAATCTGTTGCGCCAGCGACTTGAACATCTGTCCTCACGCCTGCCACGGGCGATGCAGGCCAATCTCAAAGGCCGCCGCCAGCAGCTGCAGGGCCTCGTACAGACGCTCAATGTGGTCAGCCCGCTGGCCACACTCAGCCGCGGTTACAGCATCCTGCTGGACGAGCGCGGCCAGGCGATCCGCAGCGCCAGCCAGACCGAGCCTGGCCAGCGGCTCAAGGCCAGGCTCGGCGACGGCGAGCTAGACGTTCGGGTGGAAGACAATCATCTGCAACCGGTCACCCTGCCACTGCTCTAAGCAAGCCGCGCCGAAATTTCCTGACATCCCTGGCCCTTTCTCTTGCCCGAGGTTTACGCGAGGATTGGGCCATTTTCCGCAACGGACCCGCCCATGCCTCGTGTCTTCGCCCTGCTGTTCTCCCTCGCCCTTGCACTGCCTGCACATGCCGAAGGCTTCATCACCCGCCTACTGAACAAGCCGGTGCCCGGCGGCGTCGCCGTGATCGAACTCGGCAATGGCCCGCGCGCACCGCAGGCACGCTACCAGGGCAAACCGACGCTGGTGATACGCGAGGACGGCCAGCGCTGGATTGCCATCGTCGGCATCCCGCTGTCGGTCAAGGCAGGTACCCAGCAACTGGAAGTCGATGGCCGCAGCACGGGTTTTCAGGTTGGCAGCCGCGACTATCGCGCCCAGCACATCACCCTGAAGAATCAGCGCCAGGTCAATCCGAATCCGGCAGACCTCAAGCGCATCGAGCGCGAGCTGGACGAACAGACCCGCGCCTACCGGCAGTTCAGTGCCAACCAGCCGAGCAATCTGCTGTTCGACCGCCCGGTGGACGGCCCGCTGTCCTCGCCGTTCGGCCTGCGCCGTTTCTTCAACGGCGAGGAACGCAACCCGCACTCGGGGCTGGATTTCGCTGCCAAGAGCGGCACGCCGATCAAGGCGCCGGCGGCCGGCCAGGTCATACTCACCGGTGACTATTTCTTCAACGGCAAGACCGTGTTCGTCGATCACGGGCAGGGGCTGATCAGCATGTTCTGTCACTTATCCGAAATCGGCGTGAAGGTCGGCGATCAGCTGGCGCGCGGCCAGGTGCTCGGCAAGGTCGGCGCGACCGGCCGTGCCACCGGCCCGCACCTGCACTGGAACGTCAGCCTGAACGATGCCCGCGTCGATCCGGCGATCTTCATCGGCGCCTACAAACCCTGAACCACGAGGAAGCACTGCGATGCGTATCAAGGCAACGGATTCCACCCTGCTGATCATCGACATCCAGGAACGCCTGTTTCCGGTGATCCTCGACAATGCCGCCATGGCCGAGCACACCGCCTGGTTGCAGCAGGTGGCGCAGCGGGTCGGTGTGCCAGTGCTGCTGACCGAGCAGTACAGCAAGGGCCTCGGCCCGACCATCGCCGCGCTGCGCGACGGCGTGGAGGACACCGCGATCCTCGAGAAGCTGCACTTCTCCGCAGCCGGCGACGGCGAGCTGTTCAAGCGCCCCGGTGGTGAGCGCCGCCAGTTCGTCATCTGCGGCTGCGAGACCCACGTGTGCGTGCTGCAGACGGTGCTCGACCTGCGCGCCCGCGGCAACGAGGTGTTCGTCGTCGAGGAAGCCGTCAGCTCGCGGCGCGCCAGCGACAAGGCGCTGGCGCTGCAGCGCATGCGCCAGGCCGGCGCGCAGATCGTCTCGCGGGAGATGGTTGCCTTCGAGTGGATGGAGCGCGCCGGCACCGAGCTGTTCAAGACGATCAGCCGCGAGTTCATCCGTTAAACCAGTGCCGCCAGTCGCAGCCCGGGCACACCGCTGGGGCCGCCCGCCCACCCTTCGATGGAGAAACACATGTCTGACGATCTGGCCACCTGGCTGGACTGGCTCAGAGCCCATGCCGAACTGCAGACCCTACTTGCCAGCGCCACGCTGATCTTCGCCGCCTGGCTATCCAACTGGATCGTCAAACGCATCCTGGTGCGCGGCCTCTACCGCCTGTTACGGCACACGCGCGATGGCGAACTGCAGGATTTCGGCGTCATCAAGCGCCTGTCGAACATCGTCCCGGCACTGGTGCTGTCGATCGGCGTAAGGACGGTCCCCGGCCTGCCGGACGCTGCGGTGACCGTGGTGCAGAATGTCTGCGGCGGCTTCATCGTGCTGACCATCGCACTGGCCCTCGGCGCGGTGCTCGACATCATCAACGTGGTCTACCAGCGCCGGCCGGACGCCCGCCTGCACCCGATCAAGGGCTATCTGCAGGTGGTGAAGATCGTCATCTACGCCATCGCGACGATCCTGATCATCGCCACGCTGATCGATCGATCGCCACTGATCCTGCTGTCCGGCCTGGGTGCCATGGCAGCGGTATTGATGCTGATCTTCCAGGACACCCTGCTGTCGCTGGTGGCCAGCGTGCAGATCACCTCCAACGACCTGATCCGCGTCGGCGACTGGGTGGAGATGCCGCAGCTCAACGCCGACGGCGACGTGATCGACATCGCCCTGCATACGGTCAAGGTGCAGAACTGGGACAAGACCATCACCAGCATCCCGACCAAACGCTTCATTTCCGACTCGTTCAAGAACTGGCGCGGCATGCAGGAAAGTGGCGGTCGGCGCATCAAGCGCAGCCTGTATCTGGATCAGCAGAGCGTGCATTTTCTCGACGCCGAAGAGCGCAAGCGGCTTTACCGCTTCAGCCTGCTGGAGGATTACCTGGTCAACAAGCGCAAGGAGATCGACGAGTGGAACGCCAAGCTCGCCGAGCGCGGGCAGGACCCGGTCAACACCCGCAGGGTCACCAATCTGGGTACGTTCCGCGCCTATGTCGAACGCTACCTGCGCGCCCATCCTGGCGTGCATCAGAACATGACGCTGATGGTGCGCCAGCTGAGCCCGACCGCCGATGGCCTGCCGCTGGAGATCTACTGCTTCACCAACACGGTGGCCTGGACACAGTACGAAGCGATCCAGTCGGACATCTTCGACCATTTGCTGGCGATCCTGCCGGAGTTCGGCCTGCGGGTATTCCAGCACCCGAGCGGTGGGGATATGCGGGACTGGCGTGATTCACTGATACCGCGCGGTAATGCCGCGCTGCAGCAGCCGGATGAGCACCCGACCGGGGAGAAAAGCTAATCGTAGGTTGGCGCTGAGGCACGAAGCGTGTGGCATCACCTTGGGCACTGCCCATTGCGTCATCCCTGACGCCAGCGCCGCCGGTGGCACCATCGCGCCCCGCGCCTCAGCGCCAACCTACGTCCGGAGCGAGGCGAACCCCGCTCCTTTACCGCCGTTGTCTCGTCAGAAGCTCATATCCACCCGCGCCCAGTAGGTGCGGCCCGGTTCATTGACGCGGCTGGTGGGCTCGAGGCCGTAATCGGCGAAGCCCGCACTGCCAGCCAGATTGAGATGCTCGCTGTAGGCCTTGTCGAGCAGGTTGTCGACGCCGGCGCTGAGCTTGAAGTTCTTGTTCAGCCGGTACGCGCCGTTGACCGCCAACACGCCGAAGCCGGCGGACTCGTCGAAGTCCTTGCCGACCACGGTGCCCTGGTTCTCGGCGACCCGCCCCTGCGAGGCGACCACGCGCCAGAGACCGCTGGTGCTCCAGTTGTCACGCTCATAGGTCAGCCCCAGGCGCCCTTCCAGCGGCGGGATCTGCGGTAGCGCGCGATCGTCGCTGCGGTTCTCGCCCCAGGCATAGGCCAGGCTCGCATCCCCCTTCCAGTTGCTGCTGAAGCGATAGCTGGCGCCCATCTCGGCACCGGCGATGGTCGCGTCGACGTTGCTGACCTCGGCGCGGAGCATGCCGGGCATCACGCCGGGTACGTAGCTGAACAGGATGTAGTCTTCCACCAGCCCGGCATAGGCTGAAACCCAGGCCTCCAGCGGCCCCTTGGCGTACTGCAGGCCGACGTCCAGCTGCGTGGTCTTTTCCGGGCGTACCGATTCGAACGGCTGCACGGTGCCCACCGGGCCGGGGTTGGAGACGAACAGCTCCCAGTAGTCAGGGAACCGCTCGGCATGGCCGAGGCCGGCATACCAGGTCGCCGGGAGGCTGGTGAGTTCTTCCTCGTAGCGCACGAAGCCGCTGTAGAGCGTGTCACGCCGAGTCTCACCGGCCGTTGGGTTGTCCCAGTTCTGGCTGATCGGCATGCCCATCATGTTCTTCAGGGTCGGATGATGGCTGCGGAAGAAGGCGCGTTCATCGGTAGCCTCATGCAGGTCCAGGCGCAACCCGCTGATCAGCTTCTCGCGCTCGCTCAGCTGCCAGCTCAGCTCGCCGAACACGCCGTAGTTGTGCAGCATGGCATCCGGCACCCACGGCAAGGCGTCACTGCCTGCAGCCGCGACCATCTGATTGACGTGCAAAGTCGGATCCATGACTTTTCGGTGTTCGCTGCGCTGCGCATCGACACCCGCCTTTAGCTCCACATCGGTCCATTGCCAGGTACCGACCAGTCGTCCGCCGAGGGTGCGGCGGTCCACGCGCGAAAGCGTCGGAACCGTCATCATCGAAGTCGGCACGAAGTCGCGCAGGCTGTAGTTGTCCATGATGTGGTCGGCGTAGTTGTAGTAGACCTGCGCCTCGAGGCCATAGAAGGTCTCACCGATGTTGGTCTTCTCGAAACGCAGGCCGAGGCTTTCGCGCTGGAACTGGCTGCCGTCCATACCGCGCCCTGCGTAACGCGCATAGCCATCGCCGCGACCTGCGGTCAGTTCGACGAGCGTGTCCGCATCCGGCGTCCAGCCCAGGGCGACATCGGTGTTCCACTTGTCGTAGCGCGACGGCATGGTGTCGCCATTGCCGTCGTCGTAATCGTCGGCCTGAGAGCTGTTGGCCATCAACCGCGCGTAGCCCTGGGCGTTACCCGCCGCGGCATCCAGGTTGCGGTCGAAGCGCCCGTTGGAGCCGGTCAGCAGGCTGCCGTTGATGCGGTAGTCGGGCTCACTGAACTGCTCAGGCTCACGCTCGAACAGCACTGTGGCTGCTGACGCACCGGGCCCCCAGAGCACGGTCTGCGGCCCCTTGATGACGGTCAGCTTGTCGAACGTATCCGGGCTGATATAGGAACTGGGCGAATCCATGCGGTTCGGGCAGGCGCCGAGCATCTCGCCGCCGTTGGAGAGCAGTTTGAGGCGCGAGCCGAACATGCCGCGGAATACCGGATCGCCGTTCACCCCACCGTTGCGCACGGCGGAGAAGCCGGGAATGGTCTTCAGATAGTCCGCGCCGTCGCTGGCCGGCATCGGCTGGCGGGGAATCTTCGGGTCGGTAACAACGGTGAGTGGCGACTGCTGGCTGACACCGGTAATGACCATCGGTGCCAGTTCGACGCTGTCGGCCTGCTCGCCGTGGGCGGCATGATCATGCTCGGCCGCCAGCGCGCCACCGGCGAGCAGCGCCAGGAGTGCGGCATGGGCAACCTGCCAGCGCAAACGGGACGGCTGGACTGAAAATGATTCGGACAGGCGCGCACGCGCCGCACGGCCATGAGTAATGCTGGACATAGATACTTCCACTTCTGCGTGTGATTGAGCCGCCAGGAAGGCGGCTGATGAACATCAGCAATGCAGAAGCGGGGGCGCACGGGGATGGCCACTGCTACGGCGCGTGGCCGGCGGCAGCGGTTGCTCGGGAAGCGGTTGCAGAGTGCCTGGCTCATGCCGCGGCAAGACCAGGTCGACGGATAGGCTGAGCGGTGGATTGAGCGTCAGCAGTTCGCAGTAGCCGCATAGTTCCAGCGCGGCCAACCATGCCGGTTCCCCTGCACGCGCCTGGCCATGATGACCGTGGGCTGCGGGCTCATGCTCGGCATGATGGTGATGCTGTGCGCTAGCTTGGGCGGCCTGGACGGCGGAGTACAACGGGCCGACATGAATCATCAGCATGGCGAACAGGCCAAGCCAGATACTCATTGTCGATAGCCGTTTGCGTGTCACCGGCATGTCCTTGGTTGACCCGAGCCAAGCCCGCGGGAGGTGCGCGGATGATCGCATGTCCGCCGTGCCTCGTCCGCTGCGACATGAGGCCGCAAGTTGCCAGAGCAATCCAAAGCGAACATCCTCGAGCGCAACGGGATAAATCCCCACCAAGACGAGAATATTGAAATAAAACACCAATTTTCTTCGATCTATTGCAATGAGCGCATGCGAAGCAATAGCTTTGCACCATAAACCGGTGCCCGCACCGGGCAGACAAGTTGCTTAGCTCGAGCTTCACCTGGGGAAACGCCATGACCATGCTCAAGAATCCATCGACTAAATACCGCGCCTTCCCGGCCATCGACATTCCGGACCGCACCTGGCCGTCGAAGTCCATCACCCAGGCGCCGATCTGGCTGAGCTCCGATCTGCGCGACGGCAACCAGTCGCTGATCGAACCGATGGATGCCGCGAAGAAGATGCGTTTCTTCAAGACCCTGGTGCAGGTCGGCCTCAAGGAAATCGAGGTGGGCTTCCCCTCCGCGTCGCAGACCGATTTCGACTTCGTCCGCGAGCTGATTGAAGGCGGCCACATCCCCGATGACGTCACCATCCAGGTGCTGACCCAGGCGCGCGAGGATCTGATCACTCGCACCTTCGAGTCGCTCAAGGGTGCCAAGCAGGCCATCGTCCACTACTACAACGCCACCGCGCCGAGCTTCCGCCGCATCGTCTTCAACCAGGACAAGGCCGGCGTGGTTCAGATCGCCGTGAACGCCGGCAAGGTCATCAAGCGCCTGGCCGAGCAGAATCCGGAGACCAACTGGCGCTTCGAGTATTCGCCGGAAATCTTCAGTTCCACCGAGCCGGAATTCGCGGTCGAGGTATGCAACGCGGTGATCGAGGTGTTCCAGCCGACGCCCGAGCAGAAGCTGATTCTCAACCTGCCGGCCACGGTCGAGGCCGCTACTCCGAACATCTACGCCGACCAGATCGAGTGGTTCTGCCGTCACATCGACCGACGTGACAGCGTGCTGGTCAGCCTGCACACCCACAACGACCGCGGCACCGGCGTCGCCGCCACCGAGCTGGGCCTGATGGCCGGCGCCGATCGCGTCGAGGGCTGCCTGTTCGGCAATGGCGAGCGCACCGGCAACGTCGACCTGGTCACCGTGGCGCTGAACATGTACACCCAGGGCGTCGACCCGCAGCTGGACTTCTCCGACATCGACGCCGTGCGCAAGGTGGTCGAGGAATGCAACCAACTGCCGGTGCACCCGCGCCATCCCTATGTCGGTGACCTGGTGCATACCGCGTTCTCCGGCTCGCACCAGGACGCGATTCGCAAGGGCTTTTCCCAGCAGGATGCGGAAGGCGTCTGGGAGGTGCCGTATCTGCCGATCGACCCGGCCGACATCGGTCGCAGCTACGAGGCGGTGATTCGCGTCAACAGTCAGTCCGGCAAGGGCGGCATCACCTTCCTCCTCGAGCAGGAATACGGCATCAGCCTGCCGCGACGCATGCAGATCGAGTTCAGCCAGGTGGTGCAGAAGGAAACCGACCGCCTCGGCCTGGAGATGAGCGCCAAGCAGATCTACGCGCTGCTGGAAGCCGAATACCTGCAGGCGACCGCTCCCTACACGCTCAAGGGCCATCGCCTGCAGGAAGAGAACGGCACCAGCGCGGTGGACGTGGAAGTCGCGGCCGATGGCGAAGTCGCCCACTGGCGCGGCATCGGCAAGGGCCCGCTGGAGGCGCTGGTAGCGGCGTTGCCGGTCAAGCTGGAGATCATGGACTACCACGAGCACTCCATTGGCGCCGGCAGCAACGCCAAGGCCGCGGCCTATATCGAGGTTCGCCTGGATGGCGAGCGCCCGCTGCACGGCATCGGCATCGACGAGAACATCACCACGGCCAGCATCCGCGCGCTGTTCAGCGCCATGAACCGGGCGCTGCGTGAAGCGCAGGTGGCAGCGGCCTGAGGCTGATCAGGCAGGTCGCTTGCCCTGCCCTTGCAGATCCAGCGTAACGACGGGCGCCATCCGCGATGGCGCCCGTTTTCGTTTCCAGCCGACAGCGCTCGTCGCCCAGCAGCTGCGAACAACTGAACTGTTCGCCGCCGAACGCCCTCCCAATTCGGTCACCAAGCCGGACCACCCACAGTCCCTTTCCGGCAGAAACGCGTCAGTCATCGGCAGGATTGTGCAAACGGCCCTGCGCCCGTCGCCG
The DNA here is from genome assembly GCF_026642215.1 of Stutzerimonas sp. R40042. Classification (NCBI taxonomy): domain Bacteria; kingdom Pseudomonadati; phylum Pseudomonadota; class Gammaproteobacteria; order Pseudomonadales; family Pseudomonadaceae; genus Stutzerimonas; species Stutzerimonas sp. R40042. The sequence goes on from NZ_CP113258.1 coordinate 3,418,249, forward strand.
TTAGGCTTGGCCGATACATACCGATCAACCAAGGAGCCGTCATGAGCAATACCACCGCATACGCCGCCCTCGACCCGAACAGCCCGCTCGCACCCTATTCGTTCTCGCGCCGCGAAGTGGGGCCGAATGATGTGAAGATCGACATCCTCTACTGCGGCGTCTGCCATTCGGACCTGCATACCGCGCGCAACGAGTGGAACAACACGCTCTACCCGTCCGTGCCCGGCCACGAGATCGTCGGTCGTGTGAGCGCGGTCGGCGCTAACGTCAGCAAATTCAAGGCCGGCGATATCGCCGGCGTCGGCTGTCTGGTCGACAGCTGCCGTACGTGTTCGTCCTGTGGTGAGGGGCTGGAGCAGTATTGTGAGAACGGTTTCGTCGGCACCTACAACGGTCCGGCGTTCGGCGGTGGCGAGAACACCCTCGGCGGCTATTCGGACAATATCGTGGTGGATGAAAAGTACGTGCTGCGCATCAACCACACCGACAACCTCGCCGCTGTCGCGCCGCTGCTTTGCGCGGGCATCACCACCTACTCGCCGCTGCGCCAGTGGAAGGTCGGCCCGGGGCAGAAGGTCGGTGTGGTCGGCCTCGGCGGTCTCGGCCACATGGCGGTGAAGATCGCCAACGCCATGGGCGCGAAGGTGGTGTTGTTCACCACCTCGCCGGACAAGCGTGAAGACGCGCTGCGCCTTGGCGCCGCCGAAGTGGTGGTATCGAAGAACAAGGAAGAGATGGCGGCGCACGTCAACAGCTTCGACTTCATCCTCAACACCGTTGCCGCGCCGCACAACCTCGATGCGTTCGTTAATCTGCTCAAGCGCGACGCCACCATGACGCTGGTCGGCGCACCGGCATCGCCGCATCCGTCGCCCAGCGTGTTCGGCCTGATCTTCAAGCGCCGCCGCATCGCCGGCTCGCTGATCGGCGGCATCGCCGAAACCCAGGAGATGCTCGACTTCTGCGCCGAGCACGGCATCGTCTCGGACATCGAGATGATCCGCATGCAGGACATCAACGAAGCCTACGAGCGCATGCTCAAGAGCGACGTGAAGTACCGCTTCGTCATCGACATGGCCACCCTGAAAGCGGCCTGATCGTTCGGCTGGCGGGCCCAGAGGCGCGCCAGCCCTTCCCTCTTTCATGCGCAGCCGCTAAGGTCGCCGGCCTTCGTCGTGGAGGCGGCATGCGCTATCTGATCTTCGTCACCCTGCTCTGGGCCTTTTCCTTCAACCTGATCGGCGTCTACCTGGCCGGCCAGGTGGACAGCTATTTCGCCGTGCTGACGCGGGTGATCCTCGCCGGCTTGGTGTTCCTGCCGCTGACCCGCTGGCGTGGCGTGGCGCCCGGCTTCATCGCCGGCGTGACCCTGGTCGGCGCGCTGCAATTCGGCGTCACCTACCTGTGCCTGTACCTGAGCTTCAACGTGCTGACGGTCGCCGAGGTGCTGCTGTTCACCGTGCTCACGCCGCTGCACGTGACGCTGATCGACGACGCGCTCAACCGGCGCTTCAACCCCTGGGCGCTGGTCGCGGCAGCCGTGGCGGTGTTCGGCGCCGGACTTATCCGTTACGACGGCGTCTCCGGCGACTTTCTCGGCGGCTTCCTGCTCATGCAGCTGGCCAACTTCACCTTCGCCGCCGGCCAGGTGGCCTACAAGCATCTGGCGCAGCGTTATCCCTCTGACGTGCCGTTGCATCGCCGCTTCGGCTACTTCTTCCTCGGCGCGCTGCTGATCGTGCTACCGGCGTGGCTGCTGTTCGGTAACGTCGAGAAATTGCCGACCACCACTACGCAGTGGTCCGTACTGATCTGGATGGGCGTGCTGGCTACCGCGCTGGGCCAGTTCTGCTGGAACAAGGGCGCCACGCTGGTGGATGCCGGCACGCTGGCGGTGATGAACAACATGTCGGTGCCGGTAGGCCTGGTGCTCAACCTGCTGTTCTGGGGCACCACGACCAACCTGCTGCTGCTCGCGGTTGGCGGCGCGATCATTCTCGCCTCCCTGCAGATCAACCGCCTGGGCCATATGAAGGCCTGATGACATCATGCAACCCTTTGATTTTTATGATTTTTACCTAAACGAAAGGTAAGATGCCGGCCCGCGCATGGATGCGACACTCGTTCAGTTGTCGAGAATTCCATGCGCCGCCTCAGTCTCTTTCTGCTTGCCCTGTTCTGCTGCACCAACACTTACGCCGATGCGCCTCGCACCTTCCGCGAAGCGAAGAAGGTGGCCTGGACCCTCTATGCCGACCGACCGGTGGACTTCTACTGCGGCTGCAGCTTCAAGGGCAACCGTATCGACCTCGCCAGTTGTGGCTACATTCCCCGCAAGCAGCCCAAGCGCGCTCAGCGTGTGGAGTGGGAGCACATCGTGCCGGCCTGGGTCATCGGCCATCAGCGGCAATGCTGGCAACAGGGCGGACGCAAGCACTGCACCGCCAACGATCCGGTGTTCAGCCGAGCCGAGGCCGACCTGCACAACCTGGTCCCGGTGGTCGGCGAGGTGAACGGTGACCGCAGCAACTTCGGCTTCGGCATGCTCAGCGAAAAGCCCAGCCAGTACGGTGCCTGCCCCTTCGTGGTGAACTTCAAGCAGCGCACGGCCATGCCACCCGAGTACAGCCGCGGTGCCATCGCCCGCACCTATCTGTACATGAGCGAGCGCTACAAGCTGCGCCTGTCGAAACAGGACCGCCGTCTGTACGACATCTGGAACCGCCAGCATCCGGTCAGCGAATGGGAGCGCACGCGCAACCAGCGCATCGCCTGCGTGCAGGGCAATGCCAACGCCTATGTCGGCACGGTCGACCTGCGGCGCTGCAATCGTTCGATCTCCCGCTCGGCCGCCGCGGCGGCCCGCCAGGGCTGATCTGCGCCCGGTTGCAGGCGAACCGCCTCCCCGGCATGCTGCCGGCTGGATCGATCGGGACGGCGATGGGCATGCAGGACAGAACACTCTATTCAACGTTGGGAGCGGTAGTACTGCTGGCACTGGCCTGCTCCGCGATCGATCCGTATGACCGTGCCACCTGGTTGCTGGAAGTCGCTCCGGTACTGATCGCGGCACCCCTGCTGCTGTGGAGCCACCCGCGCCTGCCGCTGACGCGGTTGCTCTACGTGGTGATCGCCATTCATGCGCTGATCCTGATCCTCGGCGGCACCTACACCTACGCGCGGGTACCACCGGGATTCTGGGTGCAGGAATGGTTCGACCTCAGCCGCAATCCCTACGACAAGCTCGGCCATTTCATTCAGGGCGTGACGCCCGCACTGCTGGCGCGGGAAATCCTGCTGCGCCTGCGCTTCCTCGCGCCAGGAAAGATGCTCGGCTTTCTCGCCCTGTGCGTCGCGCTGGCCTTCAGCGCCTTCTATGAACTCATCGAGTGGTGGGTGGCGCTTATCGCCGGCCAGGGTGCGGAGGACTTTCTTGGCACCCAGGGCGATCCATGGGATACCCAATCGGACATGTTCATGGCACTGCTCGGCGCGCTCCTGTCGGTCACCCTCCTGGCGCGCCTGCAGGACCGGCAGATCAAGACCATGAGCCGCACGGGCGCGGCGGCCTAGCCCGATGCTCTATCGAGTTGGCGCGGATGCCGTGTTGCTGCTGCACCTCGGGTTCATTCTCTTCGTGCTGTTTGGCGGCTTGCTGGTCGCATGGAAACGCGGCTTCGTGTTGCTGCACATTCCGGCGATCGCCTGGGGCGTATTCGTCGAGCTGACAGGGAGGCCGTGTCCGCTGACGTACTGGGAGAATCTGCTGCGACGGCTGGCGGGTGACGAGGGGTATGAGGCGGGGTTTATCGAGCACTACCTGCTGCCATTGATCTACCCGGCCTGGCTGAGCATACCGGTGCAGTATGTGCTGGCGGCAATAGTGCTGCTGGTCAATCTGCTGATCTATGGCTGGCTGTTGTGGCGTCGGCGGCGACGCGGCACAAAGCAGTCACCTGTGAGGGCTCGGCGCGGCGCCTGAGCGCCCCCGCCTCGACACAGCTGGCTCTCGTCCTCCCCGGGTTGGAGTTAGGGTTTGAGCTCGAACTGATCGCCATCGTGGTAGGCCGGGAAGCGCTCGCGGAACGCGGCCAGATCGCGCGCCCGTAGCGTGCAGCGAAGCACCGCGTCGCTGTCGCCACCGTTGAGCAAGGTATCGCCCTTGAAATCGAGCACCTGGCTGTCACCGCTGTAGGGGTAGCCCTTGCCATCCTCGCCGACCCGATTGACCGCCGCCACGTAGCAGAGGTTTTCGATGGCCCGCGCCGGCAGCAGACGATTCCAGGCGTCGCGGCGCGCCGCTGGCCAATTGGCCGTGTAGAGCAGCAGGTCGGTGCCGTGCGGATCGCGGCTCCAGACCGGGAAGCGCAGGTCGTAGCAGATCAGAGGACGCACCCGCCAGCCGTTCACCTCGAACAAGGCCTGTTGAAGGCCCGGCGTGTAGTGCTTGTGCTCGCCAGCCATGCGGAACAGGTGGCGCTTGTCGTAATGCAGCACCTCGCCGTCCGGCCGGGCCCAGAGCAGGCGGTTGCGATGGCTGCCGTCGGCGGCCTCGATGATCACGCTGCCAGTGACTACTGCCTCCAGCCGCGCGGCCTGACTGCGCAGCCAGGCATAGGTCGGCCCCTCCTCCGGCTCGGCCAGGGCCGCCGAGTCCATGGAAAAGCCGGTGGTGAACATCTCCGGCAGGACGATCAGATCGGCACCGCGGGCCTGCTCGAGCAGGCCGGCGAAACGCTCACGGTTGGCATCGGCATCCTGCCAGACCAGCGTGGTCTGAATCAGGGCCAGTTCGAGATCGGGCAGGTTGTTCAGATCGCGCATAGTCGTTCCGCCGCCTGACGCAGCGTCTCCTCTCGTTTGGCAAAGCAGAAGCGCACCAGCCTGAGATCGGCCGGCGCATCCTGGTAGAACACCGAGATCGGGATGCTCGCCACACCGTGCTCGCGGGTCAGCCATTCGGCCATGGCGACGTCGTCGAGGTCGGGGCGGATCGCCGAGTAATCGGCCAGCTGGAAGTAGGTGCCAGCGGCGCGGGTGAAGCGGAAGCGGGAGTCAGCCAGCAGGTCGCAGAACAGGTCGCGCTTGGCCTGATAGAACGCCGGGAGCTCGCGGATGTGTTCGGGATGCACCGCCATGAAGTCGGCCAGGGCCCATTGCAGAGGCGTGACGCCGGTGAAGCTGACGTACTGGTGCACCTTGCGCAGCTCGCTGCTGAGAGCAGGCGGCGCCACCACGTATCCGGTCTTCCAGCCGGTGACGTGATAGGTCTTGCCGAACGAGCTGATGACGAAGGCACGCTGATACAGCTCCTCGTGACGCAGCACGCTGGCGTGCTCCCGGCCGTCGAATACGAGGTGCTCGTAGACCTCGTCGCTGAGCAGGTAGATGTCGCGCTCGCGGATCAGTGCCGCCAGCCGTTCCAGATCGCTGCCATCGATCAGCGCACCGCTGGGATTGTGCGGGGTGTTGAGCACGATCATCCGCGTGCGCGGGGTTATGGCGTCGGCCAGGCGCTGCCAGTCGATCCGGAAGTCCGGCAGGCTCAGCTGCTGGTGGATACAGGTGCCTCCGGCCAGTTGCACGGACGGCTCGTAACTGTCGTAGCAGGGATCGAAAACGATCACCTCGTCGCCGGGGCGGATCACCGCCTGGATCGCACAGAAGATTGCCTGCGTGGCGCCAGGGGTGATGGTGACTTCGCTGGCGACGTCCACCTGCCGTCCGTACAGGCCAGCCACCTTGGCCGCCACCTGCTCGCGCAGCGCCGGCAGACCGGTCATCGGCGCGTACTGGTTGTGGCCGCTCATGACGTGGCGAGCGACGGCCTCGCGCAGCGCCTCGGGACCATCGAAGTCGGGAAAGCCCTGGGAAAGATTCAAGGCACCGGTATCGGCCGCGAGCTGCGACATGGTGGTGAAGATGGTCGTGCCGACATTGGGCAATTTACTGGTGAGCATGACGATCGTCCGACAGGCCTGCCGTTTGGGACTCGGCAGCGAAGGCGGACAGGATAGCCGATGAGTGTGCGCCGATACGAGACGCGGCGGCCGACCACCTGCCCGGGCTGCTACAGTTCAGGCAATGGCCAACCCCACCGACCGTAAGGAACCTCAATGCCGAACCTTTCCGTCAGCGACCTCTGGAGTGACCTGCAAGCACAGGCGCAACGCGCCTTGGACAGCGAGCCGACCCTGGCCACGATCGTCAGTCAAAGCATCCTCGATCAGCCCAACTTCGGTGGTGCGCTCGCCCACCGTATCGGCCATGCCCTGGCTGACGGCGCCGAGCAGAGCCATACCCTGACCGATCGCTTCGCCGGCCTGCACCACCAGCTTCCTGCGCTCGCCGAGACGGCCCGCTGCGACCTGCAGGCGATCGTCAGCCGTGATCCGGCATTCGACAGTGCACTGGAAGTGTTCCTGTTCTCCAAGGGCTTTCTGGCACTGCAGGCGTATCGCATCGGACACCAGCTGCATGGTCGCGGCGAGCGCTTGCTGGCGATGTACATCCAGGCGCGCTGCAACGAACGCCTCGGCATCGACATCAATCCGGCCAGCCGTATCGGCAGCGGGATCATGCTTGACCATGGCACCGGGATCGTCATCGGCGAGACGGCGGTGGTCGGCGACGATGTATCGATCCTGCAAGGCGTGACGCTGGGCGGGACCGGCAAGGAAGGCGGCGACCGTCACCCCAAGGTGCGCAGCGGCGTGATGATCGGCGCCGGAGCGAAGATCCTCGGCAACATCGAAATCGGCGAAGGCGCCAAGGTAGGCGCCGGCAGTATCGTCCTGCATCCCGTCGCGCCACATACCACGGTGGTCGGCAATCCGGCCCGCCAGGTCGGCAAGCCGCGCCATGCACGACCAGCCCTGGACATGGACCAGTCGTTCGACGGAGATGGCTGAGCGATCAGCGCTTCTTGTCGCGGCGCTTCTTCTCGGCCTTCTTGTGGTGCGACATGAGGCGGCGCTTCTTGTTGACCTGGCGGTCGGTGAGCGTGTTCTTCCTGCCCTCGTAGGGGTTGTCACCGCCCTTGTACTCGATGCGGATCGGCGTGCCGACCAGCTTCAGTACACGCCGGTAGGTGTTCTCCAGGTAGCGCGTATAGGACTTGGGCACCGCCTCGACCTGGTTGCCGTGGATCACGATCAGCGGCGGGTTGGCACCACCCAGGTGGGCATAACGCAGCTTGATGCGCCGGCCGTTGACCATCGGCGGCTGGTGCTCGCGCACGGCGTCCTCGAGGATCTGCGTCAGGCGGCTGGTCGGCCAGCGGGTGATCGCCGACTTGAACGCGGCCTGCACCGACTTGTACAGGTGCCCTACCCCGGTGCCGTGCTTGGCTGAAATGAAATGGATGTCGGCGTAGTCGACGAAGAACAGCCGGCGCTCCAGCTCGGTCTTCACGTAGTCCTTCTCGCCCTGCTCCATGCCGTCCCACTTGTTCAGCGCGATGACCAGGGCGCGGCCGGTCTCCAGCACGAAGCCCAGCAGGTTGAGGTCGTGCTCGACGACACCTTCACGGGCATCCATGACGAAGATCACGACGTTGGCGTCCTGGATCGCCTGCAGCGTCTTGACCACCGAGAACTTTTCCACCGCCTCGAAGATCTTGCCGCGACGACGTACGCCGGCGGTGTCGATCAGGGTGTACTTTTCCTCGTCGCGCTCGAAGGGGATGTAGATGCTGTCGCGCGTGGTGCCGGCCTGATCGTAGACGATGACCCGCTCCTCGCCGAGCATGCGATTGACCAGTGTCGACTTGCCGACATTGGGCCGCCCGATGATGGCGATCTTGATGCCTTCCTTCTCGCTCGGACCCGGGATGCGCTTGGGCTCCTGGCCTTCGGCGACGACTTCCTCGCCGTCCGCGGGCTCGCTGCCCTCCTCGCCTTCCTCGGTCTGCTCGGCATCATCGCGGGGGAAGATGCCGAGTGCCTGCTCAAGCATATGACTGATGCCACGCCCATGGGCGGCGGCGATCGGTAGCGCGTCGCCCAGGCCCAACGGGCTGAACTCGGCACGGGCGATGTCCGGATCGACGCTGTCGACCTTGTTCGCGACCAGGAAGCAGCGCTTGTTCCGCTTGCGCAGGTGTTCGCCGATCATCTGGTCAGCGGCGGTCAGTCCGGCGCGGGAGTCGACCATGAACAGCACGGCATCGGCTTCCTCGATGGCCTGCAGCGATTGCTCGGCCATCTTCGCATCGATGCCTTCCTCGTCACCGGAAATACCACCGGTGTCGATCACGATGTAGGTGCGCCCCTGCCACTTGGCCTCGCCATATTGGCGATCACGGGTCAGCCCGGCGTACTCGGCGACGATGGCGTCGCGGCTCTTGGTCAGGCGATTGAACAGGGTGGATTTGCCGACGTTCGGACGACCCACCAGGGCGATTACGGGAACCATACGGCTCTCCACTGCGATATTTCAGAAAACACGAAGGCCGCTGCAAGGCAGCGGCCGAATATTCATGGCTCCGCCAGGCGGAGCCGGCGGCTCAGCGGGTGGTCAGTCAGCCTGACGGATCGTCAGCGCCACCAGCTTGCCGTCATTGGCGAAGGCATACAGCCAGTCACCCTCCACCACTGGGCGTGCCCGTACACCAGAGCTGTCGATCCGCTCGCGAGCGACAAAGCGGCCATCGACCTGACTCAGGAAATGCAGATAGCCTTCCCGGTCACCGACCACCACATAGCTGGACAGCACCGCAGGGGCCGAAAGCTGACGACGGGCCAACGAATCATTGCGCCACAACGCGGTGGTGGAGCGCTCGTCGATGCCCTCGACGGTACCATCGGCCAGGCTCAGGTAGACACTGCCATAGCCGAGCGCCACTCCGGAGTAGCTGGATGCGTCACGCTGCCAGAGCACTCGGCCGCTTTCCAGTTCCAGCGCTGCAGCGCGGCCCTGGTAAGTCGCGACGTACAGCGTGCCGCCAGACAGCAGCAGGCCACCATCGATATCCACCACCCGCTCCAGCTCGGAGCGACCTTGCGGTATCGCCACTCGCTGCTCCCAGACCGGCAAACCGCGGCGGGTGTCCAACGCAATGACCTTGCCGCTGGAAAGGCCGGCGATGGCCAGCTGATTGGTCAGCAAAGGCGCTCCGGTACCGCGCAGGGTGAGTACCGCGGGCGAGCTCTCGTAGCTCCAGCGCTGCGCACCTGTGTCGATTTCCAGGGCGATCAGCCGATCGTCCTGAGTCTGCACCAGTACGATATCGCCGTTGACGGCCGGTGCAGCCAGCACTTCGCTGCTGACCTGGCTGCGCCAGCGCTCTTCGCCGGAGCTCACATCCAGCGCCAGCACCTCGCCACGCAGGGTGCCGATCAGCACCAGACCGTAGCCGGCACCTACCGCACCCGACACCGGCGTATCCAGCTTCTTCTTCCAGTTGACCTTGCCGGTCAAGCGATCCATCGACACCACCAGCCCCTCGACATCGGCGGCGTAGATCTGGTCGCCATAAACGACGGGCGTCAGCAGGTTGTAAGTCTCGCCCTGTCCTTCACCAATCGAGCGGCTCCACTCCTTTTTCAAGGAGATTTCTTCCTCGAACTTGGTCAGCTCGGCCGGCTCCGGCTCTTTGGTGTTGTTGCTGCTGCAACCGGCGGCCAGTACGGCCAGGGTCAGCAACGCGGCAGTCTTCCAACGCATCGATTACGCCTCCCCTCGGGCCAGATCATCCAGTTTCATTTGCAGGCCGCCGATGGCCGCATCCTGGGACAGCGACTCCTTGGCCTTGCTGTAAGCGGCATGCGCCTCGTCATCGCGACCGAGTTGCACCAACAGGTCACCCTTGAGTTCCTCACGGCTGGCAGCGAAGGCTTTGTCAGCCTCGCCGTCCAGCAGCTTTAGCGCTTCATCCGCCTTGTCCTGCGCCGCCAATACGCGCGCTAGGCGCTGACGGGCCAGCTCGTCCAGCGTCTTGTCGGCTGGCTTGTCGAGGATCGCACGCAGTTCGCTTGCTGCCTCATCGAGACGACCGGCCTCGACCGCTACCTTGGCGATGAACAGGCTGCCGTACTGCGCATAATGCGTCCCGGCGAAATCCTTCTTGAGCAGGTTGCCCAGACGCGAAACTTCGGCGGCATCGACTTCACCCGACTCCAGCGCGGCAGTCAGCAGCTGCTGGTAGAGGACCGAGGCACTCTGCGCCTGATTGATCTGGTGCTTCTGCCAGAACTGCCAACCGAACACCAATACCAGGGCAATCACGGCGCCGAGCATCAACGGCTTGCCGTTGCGCTGCCACCACTCTTTGATCTGCGCCAGTTGCTCTTCTTCAGTACCCGAGGTCACGCTGTCACTCCTTTTTATTCGCTAAGTCTCAGACCTGCTCGAGGCAGGCAGCCAGACGCTCGGGCAGAGCATCCCAGGCAATGCTTTGTTGCTCGCTGTCGTCGCGCAGCGGCTTGCAACCTACCACGCGCCCGGCCAGTTCGTCGTCACCCAGAATCAGCGCATAGCGCGCACCGCTCTTGTCGGCCTTCTTGAACTGGCTCTTGAAGCTACCGCCGCCGGCATTGACCAGCAGGCGCAGCCCCGGCAGCTCGTCGCGCAGGCGCTCGGCCAGGGCCAGTGCGGCCAGCTCGGCGGCCTCGCCGAACGCACAGATGTAGGCATGCGGCGTCGGATTCAAAGCGTCTGGCACCAACCCGAGGGTCTCCAGCAGCAGCACCAGACGCTCGACGCCCATGGCGAAGCCGACACCCGGCGTCGGCTTGCCGCCGAACTGACTGACCAGGCCATCGTAGCGTCCGCCTGCACAGACAGTGCCCTGCGCACCCAGCTTGTCGGTGACCCACTCGAAAACGGTGCGGCCGTAGTAGTCCAGGCCGCGAACCAGCTTGGGGTTGATCTCGTAAGCGATGCCGACTGCATCGAGACGCGCTTTCAGGCCTTCGAAATGCACGCGCGACTCTTCGTCGAGGTAGTCATGCAACGTCGGCGCATCGGCCAGCAGCGCCTGAGTCTGGGCATTCTTGCTGTCGAGAATGCGCAAAGGATTGGTCGTCAGGCGACGCTGACTGTCCTCGTCAAGCTGCTCGAAACGCTGCTGCAGGTATACCACCAGGGCATCGCGATAACGCGCACGTGCTTCACTGGAACCCAGGCTGTTGAGCTGCAGCGTCACTGCATCAGCGAGGCCGAGCTGCTTCCACAGGCGCGCGGTCAGTACGATCAGCTCGGCATCGATATCTGGGCCCGGCTGGTTGAACACCTCCACACCGATCTGGTGGAACTGCCGGTAGCGACCCTTCTGCGGTTTCTCGTAGCGGAACATCGGCCCGGTGTACCAGAGCTTTTGCACTTGCCCGCCACCGGTCATGCCATGCTCGAGCACGGCGCGCACGCAGCCGGCGGTGCCCTCGGGACGCAGGGTCAGGGACTCTTCGTTGCGATCGAGGAAGGTATACATTTCCTTGTCGACCACATCGGTGCCTTCGCCGATGCCGCGGGCGAACAGGTCGGTGAACTCCAGGATCGGCAGACGGATCTCGCTGTAGCCGTAGCTGTCCAGCAGCTGCGCGAAGGTGCCTTCGAGGTAGCGCCAGATCGGTGTCTGCGCAGGCAGGATGTCATTCATGCCACGAATGGCTTGCAGGGACTTGCTCAATGGGATTCCTTAAAGATCAGCTGCGCGCGATAACCGCCGCGTCGGACGCAAGCTTCTCGGCGGCCTTGCGCCGGATGAGCTGCTCCAGCTCATCGACGAGGTTTTCGTTGTTCAGTTTCTGCGCCGGCTTGCCATCGATGTAGACCAGGTTGTTCGGGCTGCCACCGGTCAGGCCGATATGGGCCTCCTTGGCTTCGCCCGGCCCGTTCACCACGCAACCGATCACCGCGACGTCCATCGGCACCAGCAGGTCCTCGACGCGATTTTCCAGCTCATTCATGGTCTTGACCACATCGAAGTTCTGCCGCGAACAGCTCGGGCAGGCGATGAAGTTGATGCCGCGCGAGCGCAGACGCAGGGATTTGAGGATATCGAAACCGACCTTGATCTCCTCGACGGGATCGGCCGCCAGCGACACGCGAATGGTGTCGCCAATACCTTCGGCGAGCAGCATGCCCAGGCCCACCGCGGATTTCACCGTACCGGAGCGCAACCCGCCCGCCTCGGTGATGCCCAGGTGCAGCGGCTGCTCGATCTGCCCGGCCAGCAGCCGATAGGCTTCCACCGCCATGAACACATCGGAGGCTTTGACGCTGACCTTGAAGTCCTGAAAGTCCAGACGGTCGAGATGATCCACATGACGCAGCGCGGATTCCACCAGCGCCTGCGGTGTCGGCTCGCCGTACTTCTTCTGCAGATCCTTTTCCAGCGAACCGGCGTTGACGCCGATACGGATCGGGATGCCTTTGTCACGGGCAGCATCGACCACGGCACGGACACGATCTTCGCGGCCGATATTGCCTGGATTGATACGCAGGCAATCGACGCCGAGTTCGGCCACGCGCAGGGCGATCTGATAGTCGAAGTGAATGTCGGCAACCAGCGGCAGCGTCACACGCTGCTTGATCCGGCCAAAGGCTTCTGCGGCTTCCATAGACGGCACCGAGACCCTGACGATATCGGCGCCGGCATTGGCCAGGCGCTGGATTTGCCCGACCGTTGCATCGACATCACAGGTTTCGGTGTTGGTCATGCTCTGTACGGAAATCGGCGCATCGCCACCGACCGCAACGCCACCCACCCAGATCTTGCGGGATTGGCGACGCTTGATAGGAGATTCGGAATGCATGATCACTGTCCGAGCTTGAGGCGCGCTGTCTCGCCGCGCATATGAGAGGCGAGGCTCACGGCCTCACCGTTGTAACTGAGCTGAGCACCACGGGCATATCCCAGATGCACATCCAGCGGCGCCTTGCCGCTGACCGTCCGGCTGGTTCCGGCCTTGGCCAGCGCGCTGTAGAGCACACGTCCTTCCGCGTCCGCTACCCGCGTCCAGCAGTCAGCAGTGAAACGCAGTTCGAGTACCGCCTCACCGGGTGCCGTCGCGCTGGCGCTTTCCGAGGTCTCCACTGGCACGGCTGCATTGTCGGAAGGCAGCTCGACCGGCGTAGATTCTGCCGGCGAGGACGCAGCGCCGGACTCAGACTCGCTCAAGGGCAGCGATTGAGCCGTCTCTACACCCGCCTCGCCGGGATCGGCATCGGCATCGGTCGAGGCCTGCGAGCTCTCGACAGGCGTCGACATTTCCCCAGGCGACAAGGCTGATCCTTGTTCCGTCGGCTCCGCCAGCTCGACCGCAGCATCCTCATCCGCCCGATCGAGAAGATGGATTTCGGTCGTCCCGTCCGCACCCTCCACTTCGATCCGCTCCAGGGCGGAAACTGCCGGAGTCAGGGCCTCACGGGTTGAGCGCTCCTGCCACCAATACCAGGCTGCCGCAGCAAGAACGAGGAGCAGCACGAAGCCGAACAGGCGCATGAAGCTACGCGACAGCCGGCCCGGCTCCTCGATACGGCCGAGACTGTTGACGTTACTGCCAGAAGCATTGGTACCCGTGTGCAGATCGAACTCCTGCACAAGACGGGTCTGATCAAGCCCGAGCAGCTTGGCATAAGCCCGCACATAACCACGGGCAAAGGTGTGTCCCGGCAACTGGCTGAAGTCGCCGGCTTCGATACGGGCCAGCGCCCGCTCGGTGAGATTCAGTTGCTGCGCTACCGCCGCGAGGGTCCAGCCCTTTTCTTCACGCGCAGATCGCAGCGTCTCGCCCGGGTTGTTGCCCATTGGTACAGCGGATTCTTGGTGCGGCGCGGTCATCGTTGCTCCGAAAGATATTGCTTGTACTCATCCGTGCCGGGATACAACCTTCTCAACTGCAGTCCGAGGCTCGCAGCCGTGTCGCGGTCCTGATGGATGTTGGCCAGGCGAATGCCAAGCAGCAGGCTACGCGCATTCTGCTCGGCCAACTGGCTGAAGCTGTCGTAATAACGTTTCGCAGGAACGTACTGCTTGTCTTCATAGGCCATGAGCGCGAGCTCAAGCAGGGCTCGCGGTTGCCGGCCGTCGAGACGCAGAGAGCGGGTGAAATATCGTTCGGCCTCGTCCCGCTGCCCCATCTGCAGCGCAGTCATACCGAGGTTCTGAAAGACCCGCGCACGCTCCGGATACAGGTTGTCCTCGGCGGCCTGGCTGAAACGCTCCATCGCTTCGGCATACCGTTTCTGCTCGAACAGAAAGCTGCCGTAGTTGTTGAGGATACGCGCGTCCTTGCGAGCGGAGAGCGCCTCGCGGTAGTGCTTGTCGGCCAGATCGTTCTCCATTTCGGTCTGGAACACCAGAGCCAGCGCGGCATGGGCGTCGGCGCTACGCGGGTCGATCTCCAGCGCCTTGCGTAAAGGGGTCTTGGCGCGGCCGGCAGCGCCTTGCTGCAGATAGCCGATACCCAACTGAATGTAGGCATCACGCGCCTCACGCCGCCCCTGGTCGGTCTTCAGCGGATCAACGGTGCCAGAAGACACACAACCGGCCAACAGGCCGGTCAGTACAAGCAGCAGCGCAGCGCGCAGAGTCATCAGCATCCCCCTCAGGATCGGTTCGAAGCCATGTGCGCCGCACCCGGCTCGCTCTGCAGCTCGCGCACAGCGATGTAACGCTCGCTTCGACGCGTCCGGTCCAGAACCTGGCCGACCAGCTGACCGCAGGCCGCGTCGATGTCTTCGCCGCGGGTGGTACGCACCGTCACATTGTGCCCGCCTTTGTGCAGGATGTCCTGAAAACGGCGGATGGCATTGTTGCTCGGCCGCTCATATCCGGAATGAGGGAACGGATTGAATGGAATCAGATTGATCTTGCACGGGATACCCGCCAGCAAGGCGATCGTCTGCTCGGCGTGCTCGGGCTGATCGTTGACACCTTTGAGCAAGGTGTACTCAACGGTCAGCACACGCTTCTCGCCAAGCCTCGAGACATAACGCTTGCATGCCTCGAGCAGGACATCCAGCGGATACTTCTTGTTGATCGGCACCAGCTGATCACGCAGCGCATCGTTCGGAGCATGCAGCGACAGCGCCAGCGAGACATCGATGACCTTCGCCAGCTCATCGATCATCGGCACGACGCCGGAAGTCGATAGCGTCACCTTGCGCTTGGATATGCCGTAGCCGAGGTCATCCATCATGATCTGCATAGCGGCGACGACATTGTCGAAATTCAGCAACGGCTCGCCCATCCCCATCATCACCACATTGGTGATGGCGCGATCGATCTTCGCCGGGACGGTGCCGAATGATTTGTTGGCAATCCAGACCTGACCGATCACCTCGGCCGCCGTGAGATTGCTGTTGAAACCTTGTTTGCCGGTGGAACAGAAGCTGCAATCCAGCGCACAGCCTGCCTGGGAGGACACACACAGCGTGCCGCGGCCGCCTTGCGGGATGTAGACCGTTTCCACACAGCTGCCCGAAGCGACACGTACGACCCATTTACGGGTACCGTCGCTGGAGATGTCTTCGCTGACGATCTCCGGGCCGCGAATCTCGGCACAGGCCTTGAGCTTTTCGCGCAGGGCCTTGCCGAGATTGCTCATGGCATCGAAATCATCGACGCCAAAGTGGTGAATCCATTTCATCACCTGACCGGCGCGAAAACGCTTCTCTCCGATGGACTCGAAGAAGCTTTCCAGTTGCGACTGGGTCAGACCCAGCAGATTCACCTTACCGGTCGTGGCAATCATTGGATTCACCTTCGCTCACTCAGCGAATGCGTGCGCACACTTCGGTGGCAGCGAAGAAGTAGGCGATTTCGCGGGCGGCCGAGGCTTCCGAATCGGAACCGTGAACGGCGTTCTCGTCGATGGAGACAGCGAAGTCAGCGCGGATGGTACCCGGAGCAGCTTCCTTCGGGTTGGTAGCACCCATCAGCTCACGGTTCTTGGCGATGGCGTTCTCGCCTTCGAGCACCTGAACGATGACCGGACCGGAAGTCATGAAGGCAACCAGATCCTTGAAGAAGCCACGCTCGCTGTGCTCGGCGTAGAAACCAGCGGCTTCGCGCTCGGACAGCTGAACCATCTTGGAAGCGACGACGCGCAGGCCGGCCTTCTCGAAACGGGTGGTGATTTCGCCGATCACGTTCTTGGCGACAGCGTCAGGCTTGATGATGGAGAAGGTGCGTTGCAGGGCCATGTAGGACTCCAAAACTGATGGGTTAAAGCGAACGAGTAAACCCGCGGATTATACGCGGGTCGCTGGCAAAACATAAGGGTAGAGGGCAGTACCTGGACGAGCCGACTGGCCGCCGAACGGCTGCATCGGCCGCCTTCCAGGCAGGAGCGGAAACTGCGACGACCTACTCGGCCTCTTCAATCCAGGCAGACTGGATCGCCTCGAGCACCTTCTCGCCGCCTCGCCCTGGCTCGTCGGCAAAGTTCGGCAGCTCCATCACCCAGCGATGCAGATCGACAAAATTCACGAAGCGCGGGTCGACATCGGTCTTGCTCTCGGCCAGCTCGATGGCGATCTCTTGTACATCCGTCCACTTCAGCTGCATGGTCCGCTTCCTCAATGCCCTTCCGACACCTGATTGATCGTGTACTTGGGTATCTCCACGACCAAGTCGGTATCAGCCACAACCGCCTGACAGGAGAGCCGCGAATTCGGCTCCAGCCCCCAGGCCTTGTCGAGCATGTCATCTTCGAGTTCGTCTGACGCCTCGAGCGACTGGAAACCCTCGCGGATCACCACATGACAGGTCGTGCACGCGCAGGACTTCTCGCAGGCATGCTCGATATCGATGCCATTGCGCAGCGCGGCATCGAGCACAGTCTCGCCAGCCTGAGCCTCGATGACAGCCCCTTCGGGGCAATGGTCAACGTTAGGCAGGAAAATGATTTGCGGCATTCGGGTTAATCCTCGATATCGTTGAGCCGCCGCCCGGCCAGCGCGGCCTTGACGGTGGAGTCCAGACGACGCGCAGCAAAGGCGTCGGTGATCTGGCTCAGGCGTTTGGTCTGGCGCTCGATGGCGGACACGTCCTGGCTGTCGAGCAGCGTACGCAACTCTTCCATCTGCGCTTCGATGGCGCCGCGCTCCTCAGCAGCAAGCAGGCGCTCCCCATCGGCTTCCAATGCTGCCTCGACGGCCTCCAGCAGACGCTGAGCCTCAACCAGCTGCTCACGCAAGGCGCGCGCATGACGATCGTCGTCCGCCTTGCGGAACGAATCCTCCAACATTCGGGCTATTTCGCCGTCGGTCAGCCCATAAGACGGCTTGACCTGAATGTTGGCCTCGACCCCTGACGCGAGCTCTCGAGCAGAAACACTGAGCAGACCGTCGGCGTCGACCTGGAATGTCACGCGAATCTTGGCAGCACCCGCAACCATCGGCGGAATGCCGCGCAGCTCGAACCGCGCCAACGAACGGCAATCAGCGATCAGTTCTCGCTCGCCCTGCAGCACGTGAATCATCATGGCCGTCTGGCCATCTTTGTAAGTGGTGAAGTCCTGGGCACGAGCCACCGGTATCGTGGTGTTGCGCGGAATGATCTTCTCCATCAATCCGCCCATGGTTTCCAGCCCCAACGACAGCGGGATCACATCGAGCAGCAGCAACTCTTCGCCATCACGATTGTTGCCAGCCAGCGTTTCGGCCTGGATCGCGGCGCCGATCGCCACGACTTCATCAGGATCGATATCGGTCAGCGGCTCACGACCGAACAGCTGCCCGACCGCGGAGCGCACCCTGGGCACCCGCGTCGAGCCGCCCACCATGACCACGGCGGTGATTTCTTCAAGCTCCACGCCGGAATCACGCACAGCGCGTCGGCAGGACTTCAGGCTACGCGCAACCAAGGGCTCGATCAGGGAATCGAAAGTTTCCCGGCGCAGCTCGCCCGACCAACCAGCGTAATTGATCGTGACCGCATCAGCCGAACTGAGCCGCTCCTTCGCATCACAGGCGAGCTTCAGCAGCTCGCGCTGGCTACCCGGAGTCAGGTCGCCGGAGACACCAGCCTGCACGACGATCCAGTCAGCCACGGCATGATCGAAGTCATCACCACCCAGCGCGGTATCGCCGCCGGTCGCCAATACTTCGAACACCCCCTTGGTCAACCTCAGGATCGAGATATCGAACGTGCCACCGCCCAGATCGTAGATCGCGACGACGCCCTCTGCTTGCCGATCTAGGCCATAGGCCACAGCCGCAGCGGTCGGCTCGTTGAGCAGCCGCAGCACGTTGAGCCCGGCAATACGCGCGGCATCCTTGGTTGCCTGGCGCTGAGCATCGTCGAAATACGCCGGCACGGTGATTACTGCACCGACAAGCTCGCCCCCCAGACTGGCTTCTGCCCGCTGACGCAACGTTCGAAGTATCTCAGCGGACACCTCAACCGGACTCCTGGCCCCCTGCACCGTCTCGATGAAAGGCATTTGCGATTCGCCTTCGCGGAAACGATAGGGCAACTGCTCCCCGAGCTGCTTGACGTCGGCCAACCCACGCCCCATCAGGCGCTTGATCGAACTGATGGTATTGAAGGGATCGCTCGCCGCGGCAAGCTTGGCTTGCGCACCCACCTCAACATAATCAGGGTGATAACGCACGACAGAAGGCAGAATCACCTGTCCTTCGGCGTCGGGCAGCGGCGCGGTGATACCACTGCGCAGCGCAGCCACGAGGGAATTGGTGGTGCCCAGGTCTATTCCTACAGCCAGGCGGCGTTGATGAGGCTGTGGGCTCTGTCCTGGCTCGGCAATCTGAAGTAAGGCCATGTCTGTCTGATATCGGGCGCAGCGTCTGGCACTGCGCGGGGTTAATCGTCGAGGCGCTCTTCGAGTTGGCGCACTTCCTGGGTCAGCTTGTCGAGAAACTGCATTCGCCGCACCAGCCGTTCGGCATCGGCGCGACGCGCCGGAAGTTGCCAGACCTGCGCAAAGTCGTCGTTCAGCTTTTGCTGGGCCTGCTTGAGCCGCGACTTGAAGGCAGCGACGCCATCCAAATCCGCCTGTTCATGGAGCTCTTCGAGCTCCTCGCGCCAATGCATCTGCTGCATCAGGAAATCAGGATCCTGAACCGTGGCCTCCAGCGGCACGTCATGCCCTTCGAGGGCTAGCAGATAGCGCGCCCGCCGACTCGGAATCCGCAGCGTCTGGTATGCCTCATTGAGATTGGCAGACCGCTCGAGCGCTTGACGCTGCTCGCTTTCGCTGGCATCCGCAAAACGGTCGGGATGAGTCTGACGAGCGAGCTCGCGGTAACGATCGGCTAGTCGCTCAAGATCCAGATCGAAATCCGGCTTCAGCTCGAACAACGCGAAATGACAAGGAGTACCCACAGCGTCCTCAGATGTTGAAGCTCTCGCCGCAGCCGCACTCGCCACGAACGTTCGGGTTGTTGAACTTGAAGCCCTCGTTAAGGCCTTCACGAACGAAATCGAGTTCGGTTCCGTCGAGATAGACGAGACTCTTGGGGTCGATGATCACCTTGACCCCGTGGCTTTCAAACACCGAGTCCTCGGCGGCGGTCTCGTCGACAAACTCCAGCACGTAAGCCAGACCAGAGCAGCCGGTGGTGCGAACCCCCAGCCTCACGCCCACGCCCTTGCCGCGCCCCTCAAGGGAGCGGCGGACATGCTGCGCGGCAGCGAGCGTCATGGTGATAGCCATCGCAACGCTCCTTAAAGCAGACCTTTCTTTTCACGGTAGTCACGCACTGCCGCCTTGATCGCGTCTTCGGCGAGTACCGAGCAGTGAATCTTGACCGGCGGCAGCGCCAGCTCTTCGGCCAGCTGCGTGTTCTTGATGGTCTCCGCTTCTTCCAGGGTCTTGCCCTTCATCCACTCGGTAGCAAGCGAGCTGGAGGCGATGGCGGAGCCGCAACCATAGGTCTTGAACTTGGCATCTTCAATGACACCCTGCTCGTTGACCTTGATCTGCAAACGCATCACGTCGCCACATGCCGGCGCGCCTACCATGCCGGTACCGATGCTCGGGTCTTCAGCGTCGAACTTGCCGACGTTGCGCGGGTTTTCGTAGTGGTCGATGACCTTGTCGCTGTATGCCATGGTGAAATCCTCTCTATATCAGGCGATGCGGCGTTAGACGCCAGTCAGTGGGCTTGCCACTCGACCTTGGAAATGTCGACGCCGTCTTTGAACATGTCCCACAGGGGCGAAAGCTCTCGCAGCTTCGTCACGGCTTCGCAAACCTTCTGCGCTGCGTAGTCGATTTCCTCTTCGGTGGTGAATCGACCAAAACTGAAGCGAATGGAGCTGTGTGCCAGCTCATCGTTGCGCCCCAATGCACGCAGCACGTACGAAGGCTCCAACGAAGCAGATGTACAAGCGGACCCGGAAGATACCGCCAGGTCCTTGAGAGCCATGATCAGCGACTCACCCTCGACGTAATTGAAGCTGAGGTTGAGGTTGTGCGGGACACGCGCAGTCATGCTGCCATTGACGTACAGCTCTTCCAGGTGCTCGACCTGCTTGTAGAAGCGATCCCGCAAAGCGCGAATACGCTCGTTTTCCTGAGCCATCTCCAGCTTGGCCAGATGAAAGGCCTCGCCCATGCCGACCAGCTGATGAGTAGCCAGGGTACCGGAGCGCATGCCCCGCTCGTGGCCACCGCCATGCATCTGCGCCTCGAGGCGCACACGCGGCTTACGGCGAACATAAAGCGCACCGACCCCCTTCGGGCCGTAGGTCTTATGAGCAGAAAAGGACATCAGATCGACCTTCATCTTCTCCAGATCGATCTCCACCTTGCCGGTCGACTGCGCCGCATCGACGTGGAAAAGAATGCCGCGAGAGCGCGTCAGCTCGCCAATGGCGGTGATGTCATTGATGGTGCCGATTTCGTTGTTCACATGCATGACCGACACAAGAATGGTGTCTTCGCGCAATGCAGCTTCAACCATCGCCGGGGTGACGATGCCATCCTCGCCCGGCTCGATGTAGGTTACCTCGAAGCCTTCGCGCTCGAGCTGTCGGGTGGTATCCAGTACCGCCTTGTGCTCGATCTTGGTGGTGACGATATGCTTGCCCTTGGACGCATAGAAATGTGCGACGCCCTTGATGGCCAGGTTGTCCGACTCGGTCGCACCGGATGTCCAGACGATCTCCCGCGGGTCGGCATTGACCAGCTCGGCAACCTGACGGCGCGCATTTTCCACCGCCTCTTCGGCTTTCCAGCCGAAGGCGTGGGAGCGTGAAGCCGGGTTACCAAAATTGCCTTCATTGGTGAGGCATTCGATCATCTTGGCAGCGACACGAGGATCCACCGGGGTAGTGGCGGAATAGTCGAGGTAAATCGGCAATTTCATTCAGATATCTCCTATCAGGCGGTCGCCCTGCTCATTCGATGGCGGACGCTTCTATCTTGTCCATTTGCGGCAACGAGCCCCCGGCCTTGCGCATATCCTGGCGCAGAGCGACCTGCTGCACATCCTGGCGATTGACCAGGTCGGCCAGACTGATGCCACTGAGGAATTCATGGATTCGATCACTGAGATCGCACCACAGGTGATGGGTCAGGCAGGTATCGCCGGAGTGACAGCCTCCTAAGCCCTGGCAACGCGTCGCATCGACGGATTCGTTGACCGCATCGATTACCTGAGCGACCTGAATACCGGCCATGTCGCGAGAGAGCTGATAACCGCCACCCGGGCCACGCACACTGGTCACCAAAGCGCTGCGACGGAGCTTGGCAAACAGCTGCTCAAGATAGGAAAGCGAGATCCCCTGACGTTCGGAAATATCGGCCAAAGAAACCGGACCATGCTGGGCATGGAGCGCCAGATCAAGCATGGCGGTCACGGCATAACGGCCTTTGGTGGTCAATCGCATCGGTCTGCACCAAGCATTACGGTTTGGCGCAAGTATGCTATTCCCGAGTATTTAAGTCAACTATAAGACCTATTGATTTAGTCGGGCTTTATTTGCCTGCAGGTGAAGACCGCCCGATCGGAAACCGCCGCATGATACCAGCTGCTGTCAGCACCCGCACTTCATGCACGCGGCTCGCCGCCTTCGGATTTCACCTCCACGAAATCCTCCTCGCGCAGTTCGGGCAACTCCTTGGCGCAATAGTCACTCCCGAGCGCCTTGAGCGCGCCGCACATGCCCTCCAGACGCTCTTCAACCGCCTGCACGTGATCCAGCAACTGCCCAATCGCTCGCGCTACCGGATCGGGCATATCCTCGCTGACCCCATAGGCATCGAAACCGATCTTCTCGGCGATGGCCTTACGCCTTGCCTCCTGCTCGTCGCTGGACTTCACGATGATGCGCCCCGGTATCCCGACAGCCGTGGCGCCTGGCGGAACCTCGCGCGTCACGACCGCATTCGAACCGATCTTCGCGCCCGCCCCCACAGTGAAGGGGCCGAGAATCTTCGCGCCCGCCCCGACGATCACACCATCCTCGAGCGTCGGGTGGCGCTTGCCCTTGTTCCAACTGGTCCCGCCCAGCGTCACGCCGTGGTAAAGCGTCACGTCATCACCGATCTCGGCGGTCTCGCCAATGACAATGCCCATCCCATGGTCGATGAAGAAACGACGACCGATCCGGGCACCCGGATGTATCTCGACTCCGGTCAGCCAGCGCCCAAGATTCGACGACATGCGTGCCAGCCATTTCCACTCATGCGCCCACAGCCAGTGAGATAGACGGTGAATCCATACGGCGTGCAGCCCCGGATAACAGGTCAATACCTCGAACGCATTGCGGGCTGCCGGATCGCGATGGAACACGCTCTGGATATCTTCGCGCATGCGTTCGAACATCAGTCATTTCTCCGCTTGTGGGGCTCGCCACGGGCGGCCTTCTGTGTCTCTGTAAGAATACCGCGCAAGATGTTCATCTCCAGCTTGCTGATGCCGCTGCGCCCGTAGAGCCTGCGCAAGCGCGGCATCAAATGACGGGGCTTTGCCGGATCGAGGAAGCCGATGTCAATCAGCGTCTGCTCCAGATGACCGAAGTAGTTCTCCAACTCATCGACCGTGACCGGCTGCGCATCCAGCATGGCGGTAGTTTCCAGCTTCTCGACCTTCGTTGGCCGGCCCTCGGCAGCCAACCAGGCCATGCGCACCTCATAGGTCAACACCTGCACGGCCGCAGCGAGGTTCAACGAGCTGAACTGAGGATCGGAAGGAATATGCACGTGGTACTGGCACCGCTGCAGCTCTTCGTTGGTCAGCCCCGCGTACTCACGACCGAACACCAGCGCAACGTCGCTACCAGCAGCAGCCTGCTTCACCGATACCGCCGCGCACTCGCGCGGATCGAGCAAAGGCCACGGGATGCGACGATCGCGGGCACTGGTACCAAGCACAAGGCTACAACCAACCAGCGCCTCCTCCAGCGTGTCGACGACCAGCGCGGCATCGAGAATATCGGTCGCACCGGACGCCCGGGCGATAGCGTCGGAGCTCGGAAAATCTTCCGGCTCGACCAGCACCAGCCGCGACAGGCCCATGTTCTTCATGGCCCGAGCTGCGCCACCGATGTTGCCGGCGTGACTGGTGTTGACCAGCACCACACGAATGTTCTGCAGCGACACAATTCTTCTCAGCTTGGAAACCAGCGGAAAGCTTACAGGAAGCCGCTCTTCATTCGCCATCCGCCAAAGGCCGCAGCAGCACCGGTCACGCTACATGCGGCAACGCTTTCCTGATAGAATTTCGCGCTTTCTTTAACGACCCAGGTAATTGATCCATGCAGCCCATGCTGAATATCGCGCTGCGCGCCGCCCGCAGCGCCGGCGAACTGATTGTCCGTTCCACCGATCGCCTGGATGCAATTTCGGTCAACGAGAAAGAGGCGAAGGATTACGTTACCGAAATCGACAAGGCCGCCGAGCAATGCATCATCAATGCGCTGCGCAAGGCCTACCCGAATCACGGCATCCTCGGCGAGGAAGGCGGGCTGCTCGAAGGCAGCGGCGATGGCGCCGATTACCTCTGGATCATCGATCCACTGGACGGCACCACCAACTTCGTTCGCGGCATTCCGCACTACGCCGTTAGCATCGCCTGCAAGTACCGTGGCCGCCTTGAACACGCTGTTGTTCTGGATCCGGTCCGCCAGGAAGAGTTCACCGCGAGCCGCGGCCGAGGAGCAGCCCTGAATGGGCGCCGCCTGCGCGTCAGTTCGCGCAAGAGCCTGGAAGGCGCCCTGCTCGGCACAGGCTTTCCATTCAAGGACGGCCAGCTGGACAACCTGGACAGCTACCTGAACATGTTCCGCAGCCTGGTCGGCCAGACCTCAGGGCTGCGCCGCGCCGGCGCGGCGAGCCTCGACCTGGCCTACGTCGCAGCGGGTCGTTTCGATGCGTTCTGGGAATTCGGTCTTTCCGAGTGGGACATGGCAGCCGGTGCACTCCTTATCCAGGAGGCAGGCGGCTTGGTGAGCGATTTCAGCGGCGGCCATGAATTCCTCGAAAAGGGCCAGATCGTGGCCGGCAACACCAAGTGTTTCAAGGCGGTACTGACCACCATCCAGCCTCACCTCACGCCATCGCTCAAGCGCTGAGCCAAGCTGAGCGTCACGCATAAAAAAACGCCCCGACGGGGCGTTTTTTTATGCTGCTTATTTGCTTATTGCTGAGACAGCATCAACTGTCCATCCTGCACCGGTATCTGGCTGCCCGGATCACGATCCATTCTTACGCGACCAACCTTGCCGGCCAGATCGTACTTGACGTCATAGCCGACGATCTTGTCGTGCGTATCGGTCACCGTGCTGCAGCGGGTCTCGGTAGTGGTGTAGGTGCTGTTGGCCTGCATGCGCCCCTGCACCTGATTGCCGGCGTAACCACCGCCGACCGCACCCGCGACAGTGGCGATCTTCTTGCCGGTGCCGCCACCGATTTGATTGCCCAGCAGCCCACCGACAACGGCGCCGACCGCGGTGCCCGCAATACGGTGCTCATCTTGCACGGGCTTCTGCCGTGTCACCGCGACGTCCTTACAGACTTCACGCGGCGTTCGGATGGTTTCCTTGATAGGTTCGACCGCCAGCACCTCGGCGAACTTCGGACCGCGATCGACCAGGCTATAAGTAGCGAAAGCTCCGCCAGCCGTGGCAACAACCACCCCAAGTGCCGTACCGACCAACATGGACTTGTTCACTGTGACATCCTCTTCCATCGGGCTGCGCCCGTTCCGCAGCCTTGGACCGCGCAAGACTGCGGAAGTTCGGAGCGAGGATCAGGGACGGTCGTCGACCTCTTCTTCAGCGACCGGCGGGATGAGATCGTCACGCGTCAGCTTGAGCCAGACCAGCAGCATGCCTGCAACGTAGACGGAGGAGTAGGTACCTACGCCCACACCCACCAGCAACGCCAGAGAGAAGCCCCAAAGGTTCTCGCCACCGAAGACCATCAACGCCCCCACTGCCAGCAAGGTAGATACCGAGGTGGCCATGGTGCGCAGCAGTGTCTGGGTGGTGGAGATGTTGATGTTCTCCAGCAGCTCGGCCTTGCGCAGCATGCGGAAGTTCTCGCGGATCCGGTCGAAGATGACAATGGTGTCGTTCAACGAGTAGCCGATCACCGCGAGCACCGCCGCCAGCACCGTCAAGTCGAAGGAAATCTGAAAGAAGGAGAATACGCCCAGCACCACGATCACGTCATGGAACAGCGAGAGGACCGCACCCAGGCCGAACTTCCACTGGAAGCGGAATGCCACGTAAACCAGGATTCCTCCCAGCGCCAGCAGCATACCCAGGCCACCCTGGTCGCGTAGCTCCTCACCAACTGCCGGCCCGACGAACTCTACACGCTTGACGCTGACCGAGTTGCCGCCATCGGCGTTACGCAAGGCGCTGGCGATACGCTCACCCAACTGAGGATCGTCGCCCGGCATACGCACCAGCACGTCGGTGGTTGCACCGAAGCTCTGCACTACCGCATCGGTGAAGCCGGCCTGCACCAACTGGCCGCGCACCTGCTCGAGCCCAACCGGTCGCTCATAGCCCAACTCGATCAACGTGCCACCGGTGAAATCCAGACCGAAATTCAGGCCCTTGACCACCAGGCTTCCTAGCGAGGCGATGGTCAGCAGCACGGTGAGGGCGAATGCCAGATGGCGGACGCCCATGAAATTGATTACGCGTTTCATCGTGCTAGCCCCTTAAATCCACAGCTTCTTGAGATCGCGGCCACCGTAGATCAGGTTGACCATGCCGCGCGTCACGATGATTGCAGTGAACATCGACGTCAGGATGCCGATAGACAGGGTCACCGCAAAGCCCTTGATCGGACCGGTTCCCATGGCGAACAGAATGCCGCCGACCAACAAGGTGGTCAGGTTGCCGTCGAGAATCGCCGAGAACGCCCGGTCGAAGCCCTCGTGGATGGCCCGCTGGATCGACATGCCATTGGCAATCTCCTCACGAATACGCGAGAAGATGAGCACGTTGGCATCCACCGCCATACCCATGGTCAGCACGATACCGGCGATACCTGGCAGGGTCAGCGTGGCGTTGAGCATCGACATCAGCGCCGTGAGCACCACCATGTTGAACAGCAGCGCGATGGTGGCAAGCAGACCGAAGAACTTGTAGATCAGCACCATGAAAATGGCGACAAAGAGGAAGCCCCACATGGCGGCCTGCACACCCAGCTTGATGTTCTCGGCGCCCAGGCTCGGGCCGATGGTGCGTTCCTCGGCGAAGTACATCGGCGCCGCCAGACCGCCGGCACGCAGCAGCAGGGCAAGCTCGGACGATTCACCCTGGCCATCGAGACCGGTAATACGGAACTGACTGCCGAGCGGCGATTGGATCGTCGCCAGGCTGATGATCTTCTTCTCTTCCTGGAAGGTTTCAACCCGAACTTCCTGTTCGACACCGTCGACCATTTGCCGCACGTAGCGGGTCATCGGCCGCTGCTCGATGAAGATCACGGCCATGCTGCGCCCGACATTGCTGCGCGTGGCGCGATTCATCAGATCGCCGCCATGACCGTCGAGACGAATGTTCACCTGCGGACGACCGTTTTCATCGTAGCTGGCCTGAGCATCGGTTACCTGATCACCGGTGATGATCAGCGTGCGCTCAAGCTGCACGGGCGGGCGACCTTCTTCACGGAACTCGAATGTCTCGGTCGAAGCCCGTGAGGCATCAGGCTCAGCGGCGAGACGGAATTCCAGGTTCGCCGTCTTGCCAAGGATGCGCTTGGCCTCGGCCGTATCCTGCACACCCGGCAGCTCGACCACGATTCGGTTGGCGCCCTGGCGCTGAACCAGAGGCTCAGCCACGCCAAGCTCATTGACACGGTTGCGCACGGTGGTCAGGTTCTGCTTGATCGAATATTCGCGAATTTCCGCCAGCTTGGCCTCGGTCAGCGTCAACCGCAGCACCTGCTGGCCGTTACGCTCACTGGTCGCAAGCTCGAAATCGGTGAAGTTCTTGCGAATCAGCGCCTGCGCGGCAGCGAGTGTCTCCTCGTCAGCGAAGCCCAGCTGCACGGCATTCTTCAGGTTCGGCAGACTGCGGTAACGCACACGCTCCTTGCGCAGCAAGCTCTTGACCTCGCCTTCCGAAACGTTCAGGCGCGTCTCGATCGCCTTCTCCATGTCGACTTCCAACAGGAAGTGCACACCACCAGAGAGATCCAAACCAAGCTTCATCGGGCTTGCGCCAAGGTTGCGCAGCCACTCCGGCGTGGTCGGAGCAAGATTGAGCGCCACGACGTAAGCGTCGCCCAGAGCACGACGAACGATATCCTTTGCAGGCAACTGGTCGTCCTGGCGCTCCAGACGCACGAGACCGCCGCGCCCCTGTTCATCGAGCGACGCCGACTTGACGGCGATGCCGCCATCTTCGAGCGCCTTGCTGATGCGTTCGAGGTCTGCCGAACCGATCTCCTGCGCCGTGCTGGCGCCAGTGACCTGGATCGCCGGGTCGTCCGGATAGAGGTTGGGCGCCGAGTAAACGAAGGCAATCGCGAGCACTGCCAGAATCAGCAGGTATTTCCAGAGAGGGAATCTATTGAGCATGACGCAGCCCGTTTAATGAACGAGGGGCGCCTTGCGCGCCCCGTCGATATTGAATGAAGTCAGCTCAGATGGCTTTCAGAGTGCCCTTGGGCAGGGTGGCGGCGATCGCCACCTTCTGGAACTTCAACTCAACGTTGTCGGAAACCTCGATCACCACGAAATCGTCAGCAACCTTGGTAACCTTTCCAGCGATACCGCCGGAGGTGACTACCTCATCGCCTTTCTGCAGCCCGGCGATCAGATTTTTGTGCTCCTTCGCACGCTTGGCCTGGGGACGCCAGATCATCAGATAGAAGATGACCAGAAAACCGACCAGGAATACCCACTCGAAACCGGTGCCGGCAGGACCTGCGGCAGCCTCCTGGGCATAGGCGGCGGGAATCAGAAAGCTCATGTACCACTCCTGTTGCAGAAAGGATTGTGTTGTTCTGGCACGTCACGCAAGCGGCGGCGTTGGCAGGCCGCGCTTGGCATAAAAGGCGTCGACAAAGGCCGCCAATGTACCCTGTTGAATGGCGTCGCGTAAACCAGCCATCACCCGCTGGTAATGCCGCAGGTTGTGGATGGTATTCAACATGCTACCCAGCATTTCGCCGCATTTATCCAGGTGATGTAGATAGGCGCGGGAGAAGTGTTTGCAGGTGTAACAATCGCAGCCCGGATCCAGCGGCGAATCATCGTGCTTGTGCACCGCGTTGCGAATCTTGATGACGCCGGTGTCGGTGAACAGATGGCCATTGCGCGCGTTACGCGTCGGCATCACGCAGTCGAACATGTCCACGCCGCGCCGCACGCCCTCGACCAGATCCTCCGGTTTGCCCACGCCCATCAGATAGCGCGGCTTGTCGGCCGGCATCTGCGGCGGCAGGAAGTCCAGCACACGGATCATCTCTTCCTTCGGCTCGCCCACGGAAAGCCCACCAATTGCCAGCCCGTCGAAGCCGATCTCGCAAAGCCCTTCCAGCGAACGCATGCGCAGCGACTCGTGCATGCCGCCCTGGACGATGCCAAACAGTGCCGACGGGCTGTCGCCATGAGCGACCTTGGAGCGCTTGGCCCAGCGCAGCGACAGCTCCATCGAGCGGCGCGCGACGTCCTCGTCAGCCGGATAGGGCGTGCACTCATCGAAGATCATGACGATATCCGAGCCCAGGTCACGCTGGACCTGCATGGACTCTTCCGGCCCCATGAATACCTTGGCGCCATCGACCGGCGAGGCGAAGTAGACGCCCTCCTCCTTGATCTTGCGCATCGCCCCCAGACTGAACACCTGAAAACCACCGGAATCGGTAAGGATCGGCCCCTGCCACTGCATGAAGTCGTGCAGGTCGCCGTGGCGCTTGATCACCTCGGTGCCAGGTCGCAACCAGAGGTGAAAGGTGTTGCCCAGGATGATCTGCGCACCGATCGCTTCGATGTCCCGCGGCAGCATGCCCTTGACGGTACCGTAGGTGCCCACCGGCATGAAGGCCGGCGTTTCCACGGTGCCGCGAGGAAAGGTCAGACGCCCCCGACGCGCCTTGCCATCGGTGGCGAGTAGCTCGAAAGACATGTGGCAGGTACGACTCATCGGGTTTCCTCGGGACCGCGCGGTGCGGGGTTGCGGGTAATGAACATGGCGTCGCCATAACTGAAGAAGCGGTAGCGCTGCGCCACGGCCTCGGCATACGCCGCCATGGTTTCCGGATAACCAGCGAAGGCGGAAACCAGCATCAGCAGCGTCGACTCGGGCAGATGGAAATTGGTCACCAGCGCATCGACCACATAAAAGGTCTTGCCCGGGTAGATGAAGATATCGGTGTCGCCACTGAACGGCTTGAGCTCGCCGTCGCGTGCGGCCGTTTCCAGCGAGCGGACACTGGTGGTACCCACCGCGATCACCCGACCTCCGCGTGCGCGGCAGGCCGCCACCGCATCGACCACCTCCTGCGTCACCTCCAGCCACTCGTGATGCATATGGTGCTCTTCGATGCGCTCCACGCGCACCGGCTGGAAGGTGCCGGCGCCAACATGCAGGGTGACATAGGCAGTCTGGACCCCAGCATCGCGCAGCGCTCCCAGCAGGGCCTCGTCGAAATGCAGCCCGGCGGTCGGAGCCGCCACGGCGCCGGCTCGCTGCGCGTAGACGGTCTGGTAGCGCTCGCGATCGGCGGCATCGTCCGGCCTGTCTATATAAGGAGGCAACGGCATGTGACCGATGCGCTCGAGCAGCGGCAACACGTCCTCGTCGAAGACGAGTTCGAACAGGGCATCGTGCCGCGCGACCATTTCAGCTGTGCCGCCACCGTCGAGCAGGATCTGAGAGCCGGGCTTGGGGGACTTGCTCGAGCGCACATGCGCCAGCACGCTGCGATTGCCGGTCACGCGCTCGACCAGGATCTCCAGCTTGCCGCCCGTAGCCTTCTGCCCAAACAGCCGCGCCGGAATGACCCGCGTATTGTTGAAGACCATCAGATCACCGGGCCGCACGTAGTCCAGCAGATCGGCAAAGTTGCGGTGCGACATCTGCCCTGACTCACCGTCGAGCACCAACAGCCGGCTCGCTCTGCGCTCGGCAAGTGGATGACGGGCAATCAGGACGTCGGGGAGCTCGAAGTAGAAATCGGCGACTTGCATAGGCGGTTTCGGGGCGCGGAAAGGGCGCAGATATTAGCCGAAACACGTCGAGCTGACCACGCCAAACGATTGACCACTCAGCCCGGCATCCCTATACTGCGCCGCCACTGTGCCTCGATGGCGGAATCGGTAGACGCAGCGGATTCAAAATCCGCCGTTGGTAACAACGTGAGAGTTCGAGTCTCTCTCGGGGCACCATCACAGTATCAAGCCAGTGTTCGGCGAACTCAGATCGATACGCACACTGGCAATTAACACCCAGTTCCACCGCCTTCTCGCTGACTGACAAACAATGCAGCCAGCCGTGGCCTTGACGATCCGCAGCAGCGGAGCAGCACGTCAAACCACCCTTCACAAGCGCCGAAATGGCGCCGCCTGGACAGGCAAATTCTATGGCTCCGAGGGGTTGGCATTCCCCGGCGAGTTATCGTAGAGTGTGCCCACTGTGTTTGCATGGGTCGCTGTTGAATCGTGACCTGGTGCAGTAGATCTTCAGATCCGCTACTCCGCTCGACTCTCTTACTCCTTGCAACCAGTTCCAGCCTCCTGTTTTTGCGGGAAGCAATTCTACTTTTGAGTTTCAAGGATACAAAGACATGTCGAATCGTCAGAACGGTACCGTCAAGTGGTTTAACGACGAGAAAGGTTTTGGTTTCATCACTCCCGAGAGCGGTCCGGATCTGTTCGTGCACTTCCGCGCGATCGAAGGCAACGGCTTCAAGAGCCTGAAAGAAGGCCAGAAAGTCAGCTTCATCGCCGTGCAAGGTCAAAAGGGCATGCAGGCCGACCAGGTTCAGATCCTGGGCTAAGCCTTTTCTCCGAAAAGCCCCTGATGGCAACATCAGGGGCTTTTTTATGCGCGCAATTCCGTAGAATGCCCCGCCTTCCACTTGATCGAGACACGCAATGCGCCGACATCTGCTGAGCCCGCAGGGCCAATTCCCCGCCGCCGGTCTGATGCGACGACTGGCAGCAATGTTCTATGACAGCCTGCTCTGCATCGCCCTGATGATGGTGGTGACCCTGTTCTATCAACAGGTGCTGCTGCGCCTGCTGTATGGCAGTGAACAGCTGAAGATGCTCGCCGAGGCCGGCCGCCTGGACATCGACCCCCTGCTTTCGACGCTACTGCTGTTCAGCCTGTTCGGCTTCTTCGCCAAGTTCTGGACCCACAACGGTCAGACACTGGGCATGCAGGTCTGGGGTATCCGTATCCAGAACAGCGACGGACGCGCCATCGATCTGTGGCAGGCGCTGCTGCGCTTCCTCATCGCGATCGTCTCGCTGCTGTGCCTGGGAATGGGTTATTGGTGGATGCTGATCGACAAGCAGAAGCGCACCTGGCACGACATCTACTCCGAGAGCCAGGCGGTGCAACTGCCGAAGAACATCCACAAGAAATAATCGCAGCGCCCGGCCATCTCTCACGCCCGGGCGCTTGCCCCTCAATCCATCGCGACCGCCATGCGCGACGGCGTAGCCTCAGCCGGCGCGCCTCAGCAACCAGGCGCCGATCAGCGCACAGACACAGGCCGGCAACACCACCGCCAGCAGCGGCGAGAAACCAAACACCTGGCTCGCCGGCCCCAGCAGATCCTGAATGATGCGGAACACGAAGCCGACGACCACGCCGGTGAAGATCCGCTGCCCCAGCGTCACCGAACGCAGCGGTCCGAAGATGAAGGAAATCGCCAGCAGCACCAGCGCAACGGTGACCGCCGGCTGTAGAACCTTGGTCCAGAAAGCCAGCCAGTAACGGCTGTTGTTCAGCCCCTGCTCGCCTAGATAGTGGATATAGCGCCACAAGCCGGTGATCGACAGCGCCTCCGGCTCCATCACCACGGTGCCGAGCAGCTGCGGCGTCAACTGGACGTCCCAGCGCTCCTCTGGCGCGCGCATGACTTCGGTGTGATCACCGCGGAAGTGGGTGGTGGCGATGTTCTCGAGCCGCCAATGGTCGCCCTGGTAGCTGGCGCGGCGCGCGAAACTGGACGACAGCAGGCGACGCTCTTCGTCGAAGCGGTAACGCGTGACGCCCACCAGCACACCGCCGGGCTGCACCGCGTTGACGTGCACGAACTCGTTTTCCTGACGATGCCACAGCCCACGCTTGCTGCTCTGCGCCTCACCTGCCCCCTGCGCCAGGGAGCGCCTGGCCTGGGCGATGTCTTCGCTCAGCGGCGCGACATACTCGCCGATGAGGATTCCGGCGACGAGCAGGACGAGCATTGGCTTCATCACCGATAGCACGATGCGTCCCAGGGAAACCCCGGCGGCGCGCATGATGGTCAGCTCACTACTGCTGGCCAGCGTGCCGAGACCGATCAGGCAGCCGATCAGCGCCGCCATCGGCAGCATTTCGTACAGCCGGCGCGGCGAGGTCAGCAGGACGTATTGCAGAGCATCACCCAGACCGTAGCTGCCCTGGACGTCACCCAGCTCGTCGATGAACGCGAACAACAGCGCTAACCCAACGATGATGCCGAGCACCGTGAGGATGGCGAGAAAGACATGGATACCGATGTAGCGATCGAGCTTAACCACGAGCCACCTCCAGCTGCGCGTGGCGCTTCTTCATTCGCAGCCTGATCGGCTCCCAGAACAGCATCAGCAGGCCGATCGCCAAGAACAGCCCGTGCACCCACCACAAGCCCAGAGCCATGGGCAGGCGACCCTTGTCCAGCGCGCCGCGCACCGCGATCAGCGACGCGAGATAGGTCATGTACAACAGGATGGCCGGCAGTAGCTTGAGGAAGCGCCCCTGCCGCGGGCTGACCTTGGCCAGCGGCACGGCGAGCACGGTGACGACGAACACCAGCAGCGGCAATGACAGCCGCCATTGCAGCTCGGTTCGGTGCCTGAGGTTGTCGCTGCCGAGCAACTCGTGGGTCGGCATGGCCTCGCGCTCGCTCAGCTCCATGCTCACCTCCGGCTTTGGCAGCAACACACCATAGGTGTCGTACTGGATCGCGCGGTAATCCGCCTGCCCCGGGTTACCGTCATAGCGGTAGCCGTTTTCCAGGATCAGATAACGACTGCCGTCCGGTTGAATTTCCTGACGCCCGCTTTCGGCAACGAGCACGGACAGCCCGCTTTCCTTGCCGGTCTGGCGTGAAACATTGGTCTCGGAAATGAACACCCCGCCCAGTTCGCTGCGGTCGGCCGACAGCTCACGGGTATAAGTCACGCGCGAACCGCCGCGCAGGGTTTGGAAACGTCCCGGAACGAGGGTGTCGAACTCGGTCAGCGAATCCTGCTGGCTGAGAATGCGCTCGACCTCGGCGATCCCCTGCGGCGCCAGGCCCAGGCTCAGCCAGCCGACCAGCGCGGCGACCAGCGCAGCCGGCGCCAAGCTGTAGACCAGCAGCCGGCGCTGGCTCATGCCGGTAGCCGAAAGCACGGTCATTTCGCTTTCCAGATAGAGGCGCCCGTAGGCCAGCAGGATGCCGAGGAACAGCCCCAGCGGCAGGATCAACTGCAGAAAGCCCGGCAGGCGGAAGCCCATGATCAGCAGCAGCACACCCGGATCGAGCACCCCCTGCGCAGCCTGGGCCAGATACTTGATGAAGCGGCCGCTCATGATGATCACCAGCAGCACGGCACTGACCGCGCTCATGGTGATCAGCAGCTCTCGGGACAGGTAACGAAAGACGATCAAACCAGACACTCCAGGGTTGTCAGGCTCTGGCGGCAACGCTCAAACTAGCCGCCAGTTGCCGGCCCGCCGCAGCAGACCGTTGGAATTGGTAATGGCGCGCAAGTCGCGTCGGCGCGATCACTGACAAGCTCAGGTGATTGCAACGTTTCTAGCCTAGCGCAGTCGCTAACAACGACCGAACAGGCGAACCACCGGAAAATAAGCCCGGCATTATCCTGCAAACCCGACTCTTTGTCTTGGGGACACCACGTCATGGAATTTGTTGTCAAAAGCGCTAAAGCCTCCACCCAGAAGACCGCCACCCTGATTCTGCCGCTCGGCGAGAACTGCCTACTCGGCAGCGTCGCACAGAGCGTGGACAGTGCCAGCGCTGGCGCGCTCAGCACCGCGCTCAAGCGTGGCGACATCCAGGGCAAGCCGGGCCAGACGCTGTTGCTGCACGGCCTGCCGGGTCTCAAGGCCGAGCGAGTGCTGCTGGTCGGCACCGGCAAGGCGGATGAACTCGACAGCCGCCAATGGCGCAAAGTGGTCAATGCAGCGTTGGCGGTCATCAAGAACCTGGGTGGCGGCGATGCTGCTTTCGCCATGCAGGACGTACAGGTCAAGGGGCGCGACAGCTATGCCCGTACGCGCCTGCTGGTAGAAATCATCGCCGACGGCCAGTACGTGTTCGACCGTTTCAAGAGCAAGAAGGCCGAACCGCGTGCACTGCAGAAGATCATCCTGCTCTGCGACAAGGCCGAACAGGCCGGCGTCGAGCGTGCCACCAACGAGGCTTCGGCGATCGCCACCGGCATGGCCTTCACCCGCGACCTGGGCAACCTGCCGCCGAACGTCTGCCATCCGACTTTCCTCGCCGACCAGGCCCGGCAGCTGAGCAAGGCCTACAAGAACGTCAAGCTCGATGTGCTGGACGAGAAGAAACTGCGCGAACTCGGCGCTGGCGCTTTCCTCGCGGTATCCCAGGGCAGTGAACAGCCCGGCTGCATCATCGTTCTGCAGTACAACGGCGGCAAGAAAGGCGACAAGCCCTATGCACTGGTCGGCAAGGGCATCACCTTCGACACCGGCGGCATCAGCCTCAAGCCGGGCCTGGGCATGGACGAGATGAAGTACGACATGGGCGGCGCCGCCAGTGTGCTCGGTACGCTCAAGGCCGTGCTCGAACTGCAGCTGCCGATCAACCTGGTCTGCCTGCTGGCCTGCGCCGAGAACATGCCCAGCGGCGGCGCGACTCGCCCGGGTGACATCGTCACCACCATGAGCGGCCAGACCGTGGAAATCCTCAACACCGACGCCGAAGGCCGATTGGTGCTGTGCGACACCCTGACCTACGCCGAGCGCTTCGAGCCACGCGCCGTAATCGACGTGGCCACCCTGACCGGCGCCTGCATCGTCGCGCTGGGCAGCAACACCTCGGGCCTGCTGGGCAACAACGACGAGCTCATCCAACAGCTGCTGCAGGCCGGCGAGAGCGCAGCCGACCGCGCCTGGCAATTGCCGCTGTTCGACGAGTATCAGGAGCAGCTGGACAGCCCCTTCGCCGACATCGCCAATATCGGCGGGCCCAAGGCCGGCACCATCACGGCCGCCTGCTTCCTCTCACGCTTTACCAAGAAGTACCCATGGGCCCACCTGGACATCGCCGGCACCGCCTGGACCAGTGGCGGCAAGGAAAAAGGCGCCACTGGCCGCCCCGTGCCCCTGCTGACCCAGTACCTGCTGGACCGGATCAACGGATGAGCCCGATCACCGCGCGTGACAGCGGCCGGCACGGCCCCGCGCTCGCGGGCCCGGCGGGCGCACGCCCATGACACGCATCGAGTTCTACGTGCTGCCGGACGACAACCCGCTCGGGCGGCTGCGCGCGGCCTGCCAGCTGGCAGCCAAGGGCTGGCAGCATGGCCTGCAGGTGTTCGTCCGTTGCAGCGACGAAGAACAGTCGACCCGGCTCGACGAGCTGCTCTGGAGCTTTCGCGCGGAACGTTTCATCCCGCACGAGCAGTACGCCGAGGAGGTGCAGGCGCCAGTGGTCATCGGGCTCGAACAGGAACCACCAACCGCCCAGGGTCTGCTGATCAACCTGGCACCGACACTCTCGGCACATATCGACCGCTTCAGCCGGGTCATCGAGATCGTCAACCAGGAGCCGCAGCTGCTGACCGCCTGCCGGGAGAATTTTCGCCTGTATCGGCGCCAGGGCTATGATCCAAAAAGGGTCGAGCTCTAGCCGCTCCAATTTAGATAGCAAGGGATACCCCCTGGCAAACAGCCGGGATGCACCAGCCCGGAACCACGCAGATGACACCGAAAACCCCGAACAAACCCGCCGAACTGCTAAGCGATCTCGAATCCATTCGCGCACTGCTCGGCGACGATTTCCCCGACACCGCCACAACAGGCGCCCCGGTGGATCCCGATAGCATTCCGCTGCTCTCCGATATCGTCGAACCCGGACCGGCCGTCGCAGCCACCACCCCCAGTGACGACGAGCCACGGGAAACCAGCGTGCGCAGCGCCTTCCGCTCCCTGGCCGAGCGGCATATCGATCACGAGTTGCGCACCGCGGCCAACCTGATCCTGCAGGAAGTGATCGACGACTTCGTGCCGCAGATCGAGGCCGAACTCAAGCGCCGCCTCGAGAGCCGCATCGACCGCCTGGTGCGTACACCCCCGCCTCGCAGCTGATCCGTGAATGCGTAGTTAATCCGCACGGCCGCGAAATCTCGCGGCCGTTTGCCTTTATACTTGCCCGTTTTTCCGACCAGCCGTTTTAAGGGTCCCGCCGCATGGACAAGACCTACCAGCCGCACGCCATCGAGACTTCCTGGTA
The DNA here is from genome assembly GCF_026642215.1 of Stutzerimonas sp. R40042. NCBI lineage: Bacteria > Pseudomonadati > Pseudomonadota > Gammaproteobacteria > Pseudomonadales > Pseudomonadaceae > Stutzerimonas > Stutzerimonas sp. R40042. Next base: position 3,455,319 of record NZ_CP113258.1, read on the forward strand.
CCAGACCTGGGAATCGAACAACTACTTCGCCCCACAAGGCTCCGGCGAGCCCTACACCATCATGATTCCGCCGCCGAACGTCACCGGCAGCTTGCACATGGGCCATGGCTTCAACAACGCAATCATGGATGCGCTGATCCGCTGGCGCCGCATGCAGGGCCGCAACACCCTGTGGCAGCCGGGCACCGATCATGCCGGTATCGCCACGCAGATGGTGGTCGAGCGCCAGCTGGCCGCGCAGGGCACCAGCCGTCACGATTTGGGACGCGAGAAGTTTCTCGAGAAGGTCTGGCAGTGGAAGGAAGAGTCCGGCGGTAACATTACCCGGCAGATCCGTCGCCTGGGCTCGTCGGTGGACTGGTCGCGCGAGCGCTTCACCATGGACGACGGCCTCTCCGAGGCGGTGAAGGAAGCCTTTGTCCGCCTGCATGAGGATGGCCTGATCTATCGCGGCAAGCGCCTGGTCAACTGGGATACCAAGCTGCACACCGCCATTTCCGATCTGGAAGTGGAGAACCACGACGAGAAGGGCCACCTCTGGCACCTGCGCTATCCGCTGGCCGATGGCTGCAAGACCGCCGATGGGCTGGACTACCTGGTGGTCGCCACTACCCGTCCGGAAACCATGCTCGGTGACGCCGCCATCGCGGTGCACCCGGAGGACGAGCGCTACAAGAGCCTGATCGGCCGCCATGTCATGCTGCCGCTGGTCAATCGCCTGATTCCCATCGTGGCCGACGATTACGTCGACCTCGAGTTCGGTACCGGCTGCGTGAAGATCACCCCCGCGCATGACTTCAACGACTACGAAGTCGGCAAGCGCCACCACCTGCCGCTGATCAACATCTTCGATCAGAACGCCTGCATCCTGGCCCGTGCCCAGGTGTTCAACCTCGACGGTTCGGTGAACGACAAGATCGACGCCAGCCTGCCGGACGGCTACGCGCACATGGATCGCTTCGATGCGCGCAAGGCCATCGTCGCCGAATTTGACGCCATGAGCCTGCTGGAGAAGATCGACGACCACGCGCTGAAAGTGCCGCGCGGCGACCGCTCGGGCACCATCATCGAACCCTGGCTGACCGACCAGTGGTACGTTTCCACCAAACCGCTGGCCGAGAAGGCCATCGCCGCCGTGGAAAATGGCGAGATCCAGTTCGTGCCCAAGCAGTACGAAAACATGTACTTCAGCTGGATGCGCGACATCCAGGACTGGTGCATCAGCCGCCAGCTCTGGTGGGGCCACCGCATCCCGGCCTGGTACGACGAAGCCGGCAACGTCTATGTCGGCCGCGACGAAGTGGAGGTACGCAGCAAGTACAACCTCTGCAACAACGTCGAACTGCGGCAGGACGAGGACGTGCTGGACACCTGGTTCAGCTCCGGCCTGTGGACCTTCTCCACCCTCGGCTGGCCGCAGCAGACCGAGTTCCTCAAGACCTTCCACCCCACCGACGTGCTGGTTACCGGCTTCGACATCATCTTCTTCTGGGTCGCCCGGATGATCATGCTGTCCACTCACCTGACCGGGCAGATTCCATTCAAGACCGTTTACGTGCACGGTCTGGTCCGCGATGGCCAGGGGCAGAAGATGTCCAAGTCCAAGGGCAACGTGCTCGACCCGCTGGACATCGTCGATGGCATCACCCTCGATGAACTGCTGACCAAGCGCACCAGCGGCATGATGCAGCCCAAGCTGGCCGAGAAGATCGCCAAGCAGACCCGCGCCGAGTTCCCCGAAGGCATCGCCAGCTACGGCACCGATGCCTTGCGCTTCACCTTCTGCTCGCTGGCATCCACCGGTCGCGACATCAAGTTCGACATGGGCCGCGTCGAGGGTTATCGCAACTTCTGCAACAAGATCTGGAACGCCGCCAACTTCGTCTTCGAGAACACCGAAGGCAAGGACACCGGCGCCAACGACGAGCCGGTCGAGCTGTCCTCGGTGGACCGCTGGATCATCTCCGCGCTGCAGCGTACCGAAGCCGAAGTTACGCGCCAGCTGGAAGCCTTCCGCTTCGACCTGGCCGCGCAGGCGCTCTACGAGTTCATTTGGGACGAGTACTGCGCCTGGTACCTGGAGCTGGTCAAGCCACTGCTGTGGGACGAGACCGCCAGCGTCGAGCGCCAGCGCGGTACCCGCCGCACCTTGGTCCGTGTTCTGGAAACCGCGCTGCGCCTGGCCCATCCGTTCATGCCGTTCATCACCGAGGAAATCTGGCAGCGCGTCGCGCCGCTGGCCGGCAAGTCCGGGCCGACGCTGATGCTGCAGCCCTGGCCGGAGTTCAACCCGGAGCGCATCGACGAAGCGGCCGAAGGCGATATCGAGTGGGTCAAGGCCTTCATGCTGGGCATTCGGCAGATCCGTGGCGAGATGAACATCTCCATGGCCAAGCGTATCGACGTGGTGCTCGGCAACGCTTCGGCTAGCGACCAGCGCCGCCTGGCGGACAACGAGCCGCTGCTGAAGAAACTGGCCAAGCTGGAAAGCGTGCGCCTGCTCGGCGACGGTGAAGAAGCACCGCTATCGGCCATTGCGCTGGTGGGTGACATGCAGGTGTTGGTGCCGATGGCCGGGCTGATCGACAAGGATGCCGAGCTGGCGCGTCTGGACAAGGAGATCGCGCGACTGGACGGTGAGGTCAAGCGCGTCGGCGGAAAGCTGTCCAACGCCGGCTTCGTCGACAAGGCGCCGGCAGAGGTGATCGACAAGGAGCGCGCCAAGCTGGCCGAGGCCGAACAGGCCAAGGCCAGGCTGCTGGAGCAGCGCCAGCGGATCGCCACGCTCTGATCCGCGAAGCGGCAAAAAAATGAAAAGGCCAGCCCGAAAGGTGCTGGCCTTTTTGCTTAAGGAGGTCATCTTGATTGATGACAAGTTATTACTGGCAAGGCTGTTACACTATGTCGCACACGAAACACCCCTTTACAAACTGGCAGGCCGTTAAAGCCCAGACGATCAGCTCGACAACATGAAATGAGCCCTCAGCAGCGAGGCGTGATGCCTGATGCATTCCGCTGACGCGCGACCGTTTTCCCGTGGCAGGCGACTGCCTCACCTTCGCGGTTCCCGACTTGTTTCACCAGTGACAGCCAATCGTGCCCCTGCCAGCCGCCGAGGCTGCGTCGCCACGTCCGCATGCCCGGCAAGGTTCCTTAAGATGGAGTCCCTCCGATGTATGCACTCATGGCTGTCGTGTTCGTCATAGGCTATCTATGCATAGCCTTTGAACATCCACTGAAAATAGACAAGGCCGCCGCGGCGATCCTCACCGCCGTGCTCACCTGGACCATTCTGGTACTGGGCGCCGACCACATCCTGCCGCTGCTGCAGCATGGCAGCCATGACCCGGCCGACTCGTCGGCGGTGGTGGTGGAGGCGCTGCGTCACCACCTGGGCGAAGTCTCGGAGATCCTCTTCTTCCTCCTCGGGGCGATGACCATCGTCGAGCTGATCGACTCCCACGAAGGCTTCAAGGCCATCACCGACCGCATCCAGACCCGCAAGCGCGTACACCTGCTGTGGATCGTCGGTTTCCTCACCTTCTTCCTCTCCGCGGCGCTGGACAACCTGACCACCACCATTGTCATGGTCTCGCTGCTGCGCAAGCTGATCCGCGGCCGCCCTGAGCGCTGGCTGTTCGTCGGCGTGGTGGTGATCGCGGCCAACGCTGGCGGTGCCTGGTCACCGATCGGCGACGTGACCACCACCATGCTCTGGATCGGCAGCCAGATCACCGCCTCGGGCGTGATCAGCGGACTGTTCCTGCCGAGCCTGGTCTGCCTGCTGGTGCCGCTGAGCATCCTCAGCTTCACCCTGCGCGGCGAAGCGCCACGGCCGCGGCCGCGTGCCCACCTGGCCGAGAAGCATCCGCCGACCACTACGGTGTTCGAGCGCAACCTGGTGCTGGGCCTCGGTCTCGCCGCCCTGCTGTTCGTGCCGGTATTCAAGACCGTGACCCACCTGCCGCCGTACATGGGCATTCTCTTCGGTCTCGGCGTGCTCTGGGTGACCACCGAATTCATCCACCGCAACAAGAACGCCGAGGACAAGCACCCGCTCTCGGTGGTCGGCGTGCTGCGCAAGGTCGACACGCCCAGCGTGCTGTTCTTCCTCGGCATCCTGCTGGCGGTTTCCAGCCTCGCCACCGCCGGCCACCTGACCCAGGTCGCCACTGCGCTGCGTGAATCGCTGGGCCATATCTATGCAATCAACTACGCCATCGGCCTGCTCTCGGCCGTGGTCGATAACGTGCCGCTGGTGGCCGGTGCGATGAAGATGTACCCGCTGGTAAGCGAGAAGATGTTGGCGGCTACCGCTGCAGAAGAACTCGGCTGGATGTCGCAGTTCGTCGTCGACGGCAACTTCTGGGAAATGCTGGCCTACTGCGCCGGCACCGGCGGCAGCACGCTGATCATCGGCTCGGCCGCGGGTGTCGCCGCGATGGGCATGGAGAAGATCAGCTTCACCTGGTACATCAAGCGCGTCAGCCTGCTGGCCTTCCTCGGTTACACTGCGGGCGCCGCGACCTACATCGGCATGCTCGCCCTGCGCTGAACGTAGCGAGCCCGGCCAGGTCGCTGTCCCCACAGACGAACTGGCCAGGGACCTTCCATGACCGTCAGCAAGACCAAAACCAGCTTCTACCGCCGACTCTACGTCGCCTGGCTGATCGACAGCGGCACCGCCTGCAGCGTCCCGGCGCTGATGGAAGCCACCGGTATGCCGCGCCGCACCGCCCAGGACACCCTGGCCGCCCTGGCCGACCTGGATATCGACTGCGGCTTCGTCCAGGACGACGGCGAACGGCATAACGCCGGGCACTATGTGATCCGCGACTGGGGCGCCATCGACAGGGGCTGGATCGAGCGCCACCTGCCGCGCATCAAATCCATTCTCGATTACCCCTGATTGCCATGAGTGGCGACCTGCTGCTGGTCCTCGCCCTGCTGGCCGGTTGCGTCGGCCTGTTCGTGCTGAACAGGCCGCGTATGGACGTGGTCGCGCTGCTAGCCATGGTCGCCCTGCCCCTGACCGGCGTGCTCAGCGTGCAGGAAGCATTGGCCGGCTTCAGCGATCCGAGCGTGGTGCTGATCGCCGCACTGTTCGTCATCGGCGACGGCCTGGTACGCACTGGCATTGCCTACCGCCTGGGCGACTGGCTGATGCGCGCCGCGGGCAGCAGCGAAACGCGCCTGCTGGTGCTGCTGATGATGGCGGTCGCCGGGCTCGGCTCGGTGATGAGTTCCACCGGTGTGGTGGCCATCTTCATTCCCGTGGTGCTGGGTATCGCCAACCGCATGAAGGTCTCGCCGCGGCGCCTGCTGATGCCGCTGGCCTTTGCCGGCCTCATCAGCGGCATGCTGACCCTGGTGGCGACGCCGCCGAACCTGGTGATCAACAGCGAACTGCGCCGCGCCGGCCTCGACGGTTTCGCCTTCTTCGATTTCACGCCCATCGGCCTGGCGATCCTGCTGCTCGGGATTGGCTACATGCTGCTGGCGCGTCGCTGGCTCGGCTCCGACAAGCACGGCCCGGCCCTAGAACCGCGACACACCCTGGCCGATCTCGCGCGAGATTACCGGCTCGACGAGCGCGAGCGACGCCTGCGTGTGCTGCCCGGCTCGATCCTGGCCAATCAGGCACTGGACGCCCTGCGGCTGCGCAGCGAGTACGGCATCAACGTGATCGCGGTGGAGCGCCACGAACGTTTGCGCAACCTGCTGCTGATGGCCACCGGCAACACCGAACTGTTCGTCGGCGACGTCTTGCTGGTGGACCTGGCCAGCCCGGCCATCGGCCTGCTTGGTGCCTACCGCGAACTCGGTCTGGAGCCGCTGCAGCTGAGCACCTCCTACTATGCCGACCACGCCCGCGAGCTGGGCCTGGCGGAAGTGGCGCTGCCACCGGATTCGCGCCTGCCGGGCAAGACCATCCAGCAGCTGGGTTTTCGCAGCCGGCACAAGCTCAACGTCGTCGGTCTCAGGCGCAACCGCGAGGCGTTGCAGGGGCTGCTGGTGGACGAGAAGCTCAAGCCGGCCGACACCCTGCTGGTTGCCGGCAGCTGGAAGCACATCCACCGCCTGCAGGGCCTGAGCCGCGACTTCCTGGTGCTGAGCCTGCCGGCGGAGGTGGACGACGTGGCGCCCGCGGCCAACCAGGCGCCATTCGCCCTGCTCGGCCTGGCGCTGATGGTTGCACTGATGGTCAGCGGCCTGGTGCCCAACGTGCTGGCGGCGCTGATCGGCTGTCTGGTCATGGGCCTGTTCCGCTGCATCGACATGGACAGCGCCTACAAGGCGATCCACTGGCAGAGCCTGGTGCTGATCGTTGGCATGCTGCCCTTCGCCCTCGCGCTGCAGAAGACCGGTGGCATCGCCCTGGCCACCTCGGGGCTGGTCGGTCTGCTCGGCGATGCCGGCCCGCACGCGCTGCTCGCCTGCCTGTTCCTGCTCACCGCACTGATCGGCCTGTTCATCTCCAACACCGCCACCGCCGTGCTGATGGCACCGGTGGCGCTGGCCACCGCCGAACAGCTGGGTGCCTCGCCCTATCCGTTCGCCATGATCGTCGCGCTCGCCGCCTCGGCCGCGTTCATGACGCCGATCTCCTCTCCGGTGAACACCCTGGTGCTCGGCCCGGGGCAGTACCGTTTCGGCGACTTCGTGCGCATCGGCGTGCCCTTCACCGTGCTGGTGATGATCGTCGCGGTGCTGCTGGTACCACTGGTGTTTCCGCTCTGAGGGCGGCATCGCGCTGGGCACCGTGACGCTCAATGTGGCATGGCGGGCAAGTGGCACAGCCGTTAAGCTCGGGGCCTCATTCGAAAAAGAACAACTCCATGCCTCAACGCGTCGCACTGTTTCCGGTCCTGCTGGCCGGTGCCATTCTCTTGCTGGTCGTCCACGGCCTCGGCCGCTTCGTATACACCCCGCTGCTGCCCTGGCTGGTGGAAGACGGCCTGCTGAGCGTGCAGGAAGGCGCCAGCATCGCCAGCTGGAACTACCTCGGTTACCTGATCGGCGCGCTGCTCGCGGTGCGCTGGCACCGCGTCGCGCAGATCCGCCGCAGCCTGCCCTGGGCACTGGCGTTGCACGTGCTCAGCAGCCTGCTGCAGACCCAGGCCGAATCCGCCGATGCCCTCGCCGCGTTGCGCCTGGCCAACGGCATCAGCAATGGCCTGGTGTTCGTCCAGGCGCCCTCGCTGATCCTCGAGTGGCTGGCGCGCCAGCAACGCGTGTCGGCCAGCGGGCTGGTCTACCTCGGGGTCTGCGTCGGCCTGATCCTGTCCAGCCTGCTGGTCAGCCTGAGCGACGGCTACCTGCTGGGCGCCGATCGCTGGTGGCCGGCGGCGCTGCTGTCGATACCGCTGGCCTGGTGGGGCTGGCGCCAGCTGTCGCGGCTGGACCTGCCAACCGAGCAGGCACCCGCCCCGTCCGCGACGGCGCCGAGTGGCAAGCTGCTCGACCGCGCCAGCACGCCGCTGTTTCTTTCCTACGCCGGCGCCGGGATGGGCTACATCCTACCGATGACCTTTCTGCCCATGGTGGCGCGCCTGCAGGTGGAGCCCGGCGACTTTCTCATCGGCGGCAGCTGGCTGGTGGTGGCGCTGGCAACCCTGCCCTCGCCCTGGCTGTGGAACCGTCTGGGTGTGCGCCTGGGCGACGACATCGCCCTGCGCCTGAGCTATCTGACCCAGCTGCTCGGCGTGCTGGCCGCTCTGCTGTTGCCGGGGGCCGTCGGCATCCTGCTGTGTGCGGTGCTGGTCGGCGGTACCTTCCTCGGCACCGTACTGCTGACCCAGCGCCTGGCCCGCGCGCTGCAGCCGCATCAGGGCCCGCGCCTGTCGGCGGCACTGATCGCGCTGTACGGCCTGACCCAGCTCGCCGCGCCCTGGCTGACCAGCATCTGGATGGGCATGGGCGGCAGCCTGCACAGCGCCTTCTGGCTTGGCGCCGGCGCGCTGCTCTGGGGGCTACTGTGGATGCTGATGGTGCCGCGCCGGCACTAGCCAGCCGAGGCGGTTGTGGGACAATGCGCGCCCAGCCGCCAACCTTCAGTCGATCCGATGCCACGCAAAACCTCGTCCCAGCCGCGCCCTGCCGAGCCGAAGGCGGTGCTGCATCCACGCAACCGCCACAGCGGCCGCTACGACTTTCCCAAGCTGATCGCCGCCTGCCCGGAGCTGGGCGAGTACGTCATTCTCAATCCCTACGGCAAGCAGAGCATCGACTTCGCCAATCCGGATGCGGTGCGGGTATTCAATCGCGCGCTGCTGCGGCAGTTCTACGGCATCCAGCACTGGGACATTCCCGCCGGCTACCTCTGCCCGCCGGTGCCGGGACGGGCCGATTACCTGCACGGTCTGGCCGACCTGCTGGCCGCCGATAACGGCGGCGTCATCCCGCGTGGCGCCGCGGTCCGGGTGCTCGATATCGGCACCGGCGCCAACTGCATCTACCCGCTGATCGGCCATCGCGAATATGGCTGGCGCTTCACTGGCAGCGACATCGACGCCACGGCGCTGGCCTCGGCGCGCACCATCGTGGCCGCCAACGGGCTCGACAAGGCTATCGAGTTGCGCCGACAGGACACGCCGAAGCAGGTCTTCAAAGGCATCCTGGCGGCGGAGGATCGCTTCGAGCTGACCCTGTGCAATCCGCCGTTCCACGCCTCGCAGGGCGAGGCGGCCAGCGGCAGCCAGCGCAAGTGGCGCAATCTCGGCAAACTGGACCCGAGCCGCAAGCTGCCGAAGCTGAACTTCGGCGGCCAGGCGGCAGAGCTCTGGTGCGAGGGTGGCGAGGCGGCATTCGTCGCGCGCATGGCGGACGAGAGCGTGGCGTTCGCCAGGCAGGTCTACTGGTTCAGCACGCTGGTATCGAAGGGCGGCAACGTGGCACCGCTGATGGCACGCCTGCAACGCCTGGGTGCGCGGCAGGTTCAGGCTTTGGATATGGCCCAGGGGCAGAAGAAAAGCCGCTTCGTCGCCTGGACCTTTCTCGATGCAGCCGAACAGGCTGCCTGGCGCGCCGAGCGCTGGCCGCAGACCTGAACCGCGGCGGCGCTCGACTGCCGATGCATCAGACGGCGAGATCCCAGACCTGACGGTCCTTGAGCGCCAGCGTACGGATGTAGCGCGGCTCGCCGTTGATCTCTTCCAGTTCGGTCATCCCGGCCAGCTCGCCTACCACGCGGTATCGCTTGCCGACGCGCTTGTCCTGCAGCGGATAGAGCTTGGCGATTTGCTGGGCGAGTTCGGTGAGAGTGGACATCGGTTATTGCTCCATTGACTGCGTGCGGCAGGTATTTACCAACTGTTGATGACGGTTATGCGACAGCCGCGCCTGGAATCAGGGACCCGGACTGCCGCGTGTTCATGGGCGTGCACGCACAAATGCCGATAGCTTGCTGCTAAGAACCGGCGATTTGTTCTTAACTTCTTCTACGCCGCTTCGTCTTTGAGCAGTGATTGGCCGATTGATTCCCTACCCACCGTACCGTTTGGCGGCCGTTGCGGCCGCCGTGCCTGCAGGCAGGAAGGTTAGGAAGCACAGGAAAGGTTGGAACCGCCAGAACGGCGTGTTCTCAGCAGGTGCCCAGGCCCAGCTGCAGCAGCGCCAGACCGCCACGCTGCCAGCCCCACCAGGCGAGTAGAGCCAGCGCGCCCAATAGCAGGACACCGGCCGCGCCGAGCCAAAGCCGACGCATCAGCCGGCCTGCGCCGTACGCAACCTATCCACCGGCTGCTCGCGAATCGGCCAGTTCAGCAGCGCGGCGATCAGGCTGAGGGCGATCGCGATCTGCCAGACCAGGTCATAGCTGCCAGTACGGTCGTACAGCCAGCCGCCCAACCAGCCGCCGAAGAACGAGCCCAACTGATGGAACAGGAAGGCGATGCCACCGAGCATGGACAGGTTGCGCACACCGAACATGGTCGCCACCGTGCCGTTGGTGAGCGGCACCGTGGACAGCCACAGCAGGCCCATGGCAATGCCGAACGCATAGGCGCTCCAGATGCTCAGCGGCATCAGCAGGAAAGCACTGATTACCACCCCGCGGACCAGGTACAGCCCGGCGAGCAGCTTCGGCTTGGAATAACAGCTGCCCAGCCAGCCGGCGGTATAGGTGCCGACCACGTTGAACAACCCGACCAGCGCGAGCACGGTGGTGCCGACCTGCGCCGGCAGGTGCTGGTCGACCAGATAGGCCGGCAGGTGCAGACCGATGAATACCACCTGAAAGCCGCAGACGAAGAAGCCCAGCGCCAGCATGCGGAATCCGGAATGGCCAGCCGCCTCGCGCAGCGCCTCGCCCAGCGACTGCTGCGTACCGGCCGCTACCGGTGCCTGCGCGGGACTGCGCATCATGCCGGCGAGCGGCACGATCAGGGCGACCAGCAAGCCCAGCGCCAGCAGCGCCGAAGACCAGCCCAGCCACTCGATCAGTCCCAGACTGCCCGGCAGCATGATGAACTGGCCGAATGAGCCTGCGGCACTGGCGATGCCCATCGCCATACTGCGCTTTTCCGGTGGCACCGCCCGGCCGACTGCGCCGAGAATCACCGAAAACGAGGTACCCGACAGCCCCAGTCCGATCAGCAGCCCGGCGCTGAGGGTCAGCGTCATCGGCGAATCGGACAGCGCCATCAGCGCCAAGCCCACCGCATAGAGAATGCCGCCGATGAGCACGGCACGCGCGACGCCGAAACGATCGGCCAACGCGCCGGTGACCGGCTGCACCAGGCCCCAGATCAGGTTCTGCACGGCGATGGCGAAGGCGAACACTTCGCGCCCCCAGCCGAACTCGGCACTCATCGGAGGCAGGAACAGGCCGAAGCCGTGGCGTACCCCCAGCGAGATGGCGAGAATCAGCGAACCACCGGCGAGGATCCAGGCCGAGTTGCGCCATGCAGCAGTCATGAGCGTCATTCCTTGGAGAAAAGGCGAGCAGTTTACTCAGGATACCCTGAGCCTTAGCAACTGCTCGTCGAACTGTCCCGCTCGGTTAAACTGCAGCTGTTCTACCCACCTCTATGAGTGCCTCATGCCGATTCGCCACTGCATTGTTCATCTGATCGAGAAAAAGCCGGACGGAACCCCAGCCGTCCTCCACGCCCGCGATTCGGAGCTGGGCGAATCGCAGGCCATGGAAAACCTGCTGGCGGACCTCAACGAAAGCTACAACGCCAAGCAGGGCAAGGCCTGGGGCTTCTTCCACGGCGAATCCGGCGCCTATCCATTCAGTGGCTGGCTGGCGCAATACATGGAAGGCAATCAGGACTTCACAGCGTTCAGCCGCCAGGCCGTCGAGCACCTGCAGAAGCTGATGGAGGAATCCAACCTGTCCACTGGCGGCCACGTGCTGTTCGCGCACTACCAGCAGGGCATGACCGACTACCTGGCCATCGCCCTGCTACATCACAGCGAAGGCGTGACAGTGACCGAATCGCTGGATGTGGCGCCGGCCAAGCATCTGGACCTGGGCCAGTTGCATCTGGCGGCGCGCATCAACATTTCCGAGTGGCAGAACAACAAGCAGTCGAAGCAGTACATTTCCTTTATCAAGGGCAAGAACGGCAAGAAAGTATCGGAGTACTTCCGCGACTTCATCGGCTGCCAGGAAGGCGTCGACGCCCCGGGCGAGACGCGCACCCTGCTCAAGGCCTTCAGCGATTATGTGGAGAGCGAGGACCTGCCGGAGGAGCAGGCGCGCGAAAAGACCTCGGCACTGGTGGACTACGCCAGCACCCAGGCCAAGCTGGGCGAGCCGATCACCCTCGAGGAACTCTCCGGGGTGATCGACGAGGACCGCCCGCGGGCCTTCTACGAGCACATCCGTAACAAGGATTACGGCCTGTCGCCAGAGATTCCGCCGGACAAGCGCACCCTCAACCAGTTCCGCCGTTTCACCGGCCGCGCCGAGGGGTTGTCGATCAGCTTCGAATCGCACCTTCTGGGCTCGAAGATCGAATACGACGAGGACCGCGACATGCTGATCATTCGCCAGCTGCCCACCCAGCTCAAGGACCAGCTCAAGCGCCGCAAGGACTGAATCTGCCATGCGCCTGCCGGACAGCCTGCTCGACGACTGCCTGTGCGACCCCGGCGCGCCGCTGGGGCGCGATCCGGCACGGGACTATGGTCTCGACAAACAGCAGGCACAGGCGCAGCTGGCAGGCCTGAAGGACTGGCTGCGCGAGCAGCAGAGCATGCTCATGGCCAACCGACGTGACGTTCCGCTGCTGGTGCTGCAGGGGCCCGACTGCTCAGGCAAGAACGGCGTGGTGCGCCGCGTTCTTGCCGGCCTCGACCCGCTCGGCATGTCGGCCATCGGCTTCCAGGCGCCGAGCCCGGACGAGCGCCGCCAGGCGTTTCTCCAGCGCTACCGCGAGCGCCTGCCGGCCCCGGGCACGCTCGGCGTGTTCAACCGCAGCTACTACGAGGCGCTGGTCAGCGATGTACGTGACGGCTTGTGCGCGGCGGCGGAGCTGCCACAACGCTACGCGGCGATCGCCGAGTTCGAACAGCAGATGGCCACGCGACGGATTCACCCGCTCAAGTGCTATCTGCAGCTTTCGCTCGCCGAGCAGAAGCGGCGCCTGCATCGCCGCCTGGATCATCCGGAAAAACGCTGGAAACTGACCCTCGGCGATCTGCGCGACCACCGCCACTTCGCCGAGCATCAGGCGCAATGGGCCGATGTGCTGAGGCGGACCCACCGCGACGCAGCACCCTGGTATGTGATTCCTGCTGACCATCGCTGGCTGCGCGACCTCATCGTCGCCAGCCTGCTGGCCCGCGACTTCGAACGCCTGGCGTTGAGCTGGCCGAGCGGCCCGGCGCCGTTCAGCCATGCCGACCTGGACGGCACCCCATGAGCCGTTTCGCCTGGCTGCTATGGCTACTGCCGTTGCTGGCGCGGGCGCAGGACGGCGGCGCGACGCCCGAGCCGTCGGTGGACGCGGTGCGTTTCACCGTGGCCAACGCCGAGTTCACCCTGATGCACGAAATGGGGCACCTGCTGATCAGCGAACTGCAACTGCCCGTGCTCGGTCGCGAGGAGGATGCTGCCGACCAGCTCGGTTTCATGGGCCTGTTCCTGCTGCAACGCGAACAGCACCGCGACGACTTCTACGCCAAGCTGATGGATGTCGCCGATTACTGGCGGCTGGAGTGGCAAGGCGCCGAACGCAGCGGCACGCAGGTGCCGGTGTGGGACAGTCATGCGCTGGACGCCCAGCGTTTCTACAACATTGCCTGCCTGGCCTATGGCAGCGATCCGGACCGACTGGACTGGGTGCTGGAAGTCAGCGGGCTACCGATGGAGCGCGCACTGTACTGCCCCGACGAGTACGAGCAGGTCGCCCATGCCGTGCAGTGGTTTCGTGAGCACTTCGGGCGCAGCACCACGCAACCGCTGCGACACCGAATCAAGGTGGTCTACGACACGCCACCTGCGCACCTCTCCGGTGGTGCCGAGCTGCTGGCGAAGATCCGTGCCAGCGGCGAACTCGAAGCGGTGGCGGCCAAGGCCAGCGAAGCCTTCGCGTTGCCGCGCGATCTGACCCTGCGCATGTCCACCTGCGGCGCCCCGGACGCCTGGTTCAACCGCATCAGCGGCGAACTCACGCTGTGCTACGAGCGCATCGCCTATTTCCGCGATCTGGCCGCCGAGCTGCCCAGCGTGCACCAGGCGGCCCCGGCGGTGCAGTAGGTCTCAGCGCGCCTCGATACGATAGCCGCTGCGCGGGAAGTGCACATGCACGACGCCGGCGCGATCGTCGCTGCGGCGCAGGATCAGCTCCTCAGCACCAGCGAACACCAGCTCACCCTCGACCGGGTCGGCGCCGTAGTCCACCGCGGCGATCGTCACCGGCTGGCCTTCCTGGAAACCGTTCGGATCGACGAATGCTTCCTCGGGCAGCGCCGCCGGCTCGGCCTCGCGCGCGACGCGCACAGCATCCTCGCCGGACATCTCGCTGCTCGAGCCATGGCCGACGCCCAGCACCTTGCCCAGCCACGCATGGATATCCGGATAGCTGTCCACCAGCGGTGCGGTGACCGGCGTCGCGCGCAGGAACCAGAGGCAGTGCGCGACCGCGAAATCCGCCAGCGAAGGCGCAGCGCCGAGCAGGAACTCGCCCTCCTCGCGCGCCAGCTGCTGTTGCAGGCGCGACATGAACACCGGCCAGTTACTCTTGGCCTGCTCCAGCGGCACCCGGTTCACCGAGCCGTTGGCGAACAACTGCGCGCGATCTTGGCTGAACACCTGGACGAACTCCTTGGGCACCTGGGCGAAGCGCACGGCCATGGATTCAGGCTGGAAGACCAGGCTTACGGCATTCAGGAACAGCACCGAGTCGGCCCACTGGGCAAGTGTAGCTGCGGTGAATTCCTGGCCTTCGGGGAACAGCGCCGGGGTGGCCTTTTCGGCCTCGAGTCGACGCGCGATCAGGGCGGTGTCGCAATAGATGTCGGCGCCGACCTGCAGCACTGGGGTGCGCCGGTAACCACCGGTCAGCGCGGTGAGATCAGGCTTGGGCATGACCGGCGGGATCATCACCGAACGCCAGGACAACTGCTTGAATCCGAGCATCAGGCGCGCCTTCTCGGCGAACGGTGAGGTGGGATAGTGGTGCAGGATCAGCTCGTGCATGACAGGTTCCGCCAGAGTGGATTGGATCGAGGAGCATCAGCTTAGACGCTCCGCTCGGGCGAGCCTACCGGCTGATTAGCGCGTCATTCACACGACGGTGCCGGCCGTGCTGACCAGACGCTCCTTGGCACGCTTGTCCAGACGCTTGATGGCGATTTCCCGGCGCAGCGCATCGCCCTTGCTGGCGCAGGCCTCGACATAGACCAGCGCCTGCGCCGGGCTGGAATGGAAAAAGCGCGCGCCGCGCCCGCGCTGGTGCTCGGCGAAACGCCGCTGGGCATCGTCGCTGATGCCGCAGTACAGCGCACCGTTGGCGGCACGCACCAGGTAGACGAACCAGGGCTTTGGCTGGACCTCGGTCATGTTTGGCAACGATCTCGACAGCGGGGACAACAGGGCCGGCATTATGCCGAACTGCCGCGCCGCGGTCGTCCATCCGGGCTGCGTCTAGCAGAGAGGCCGTTCGCTGTCCAGATATGGTGGCGGTTCGCCTTTGCGTATACTGCGCCGATGTTTGCCCATTCCCTGTTCCGCAAGCGCTGCGCCACCTGGCTGTTGGCGATCGGAATCTTCCTGATGCTCGGCAGCTGCGCCGAAAAGCCCAGCGAGCTCGAGCGCATTCAGGAGGAAGGCGTACTGCGCGTGATCACCCGCAACAGCCCTTCCACCTATTTCCAGGATCGCAACGGCGAAGCCGGCTTCGAATACGAACTGGTCAAGCGCTTCGCCAATACCCTCGGCGTCAAGCTGCAGATCGAAACCGCCGACAGCATCGAAGAAATCTTCAACCGCCTCAATCGCCCCGGTGGCCCGGCACTCGCCGCCGCCGGCCTGGTGGCCAGCGAAGGTCGGCAGGAGCTGGCGCGCTTCACCCGCTCGTATCTCGACGTCACCACCCAGGTCGTCTACCGCAGCGGCCAGCGCCGACCGACCAGCCCGAAGGATCTGATCGGCAAGCGCATCATGGTGCTCAAGGGCAGCAGCCAGGCCGAGAAGCTGGCCGCGTTGCAGGCCGAGTATCCGGACCTGCGCTACGAGCAGTCCGATGCGGTGGAAGTGGTCGACCTGCTGCGCATGGTCGACGAGGGGCAGATCGACCTGACCCTGGTGGAGTCCAACGAGATGTCCATGAACCAGGTGTACTTCACCAACATCCGTGCCGGTTTCGACGTCGGCGAGCAGAATAGCCTGGCCTGGATCGTACCCAAGGGCGAGGACGACAGCCTGCTCCAGGCAGCCAACTCCTTCCTTGAACAGGCCCAGGAGAACGGCACGTTGCAGCGCCTGCGCGAGCGCTACTACGGCCACGTCGACGTGCTCGGCTACGTCGGCGCCTATGCCTTCGCCAAGCATCTGCAGCAACGCCTGCCGCGTTACGAGAAAGCCTTTCGCGAGACGGCCAAGAAGCATGGCATCGACTGGCGCCTGCTGGCCGCCATCGGCTATCAGGAATCCCACTGGCAGCCGGAGGCCACCTCCAAGACCGGCGTGCGCGGGCTGATGATGCTGACCCTGCGCACCGCCAACGCCATGGGCGTGACCAATCGCCTCGACCCGGTGCAGAGCATCCAGGGCGGAGGCAAGTATCTGGTCAAGGTCCATGCCGGACTGCCGGAGAGCATCCTGGAACCGGATCGCACCTGGTTCGCCCTGGCTGCCTACAACGTCGGCGGCGGCCATCTGGAGGATGCGCGCAAGCTCGCCGAAGCCGAAGGGCTGGACCCCAACAAGTGGCTGGACGTAAAACAGATGCTGCCGCGCCTGGCGCAGAAGCAGTGGTACAGCAAGACCCGTTACGGCTATGCCCGCGGCGGCGAACCGGTGCATTTCGTGGCCAACATCCGCCGCTACTACGACATCCTCACCTGGGTGACCCAGCCGCAGATGGAGGGCCAGCAACTGGCCCACAGCGAACTGCACATCCCCGGCATCAACTCCACCGACCTGATGGAAGAGCTGCCGCCGCTCTGACCGGCATGCCGCCCGCTCCGCCTCAGGACGTGCCGACACCCATGCGCCGCAGCAGCGCCTTCTCGACCTCCAGAATCACCAGCACCGCCACCCCGGCCAGCACCACCAG
Organism: Stutzerimonas sp. R40042; assembly: GCF_026642215.1. NCBI lineage: Bacteria > Pseudomonadati > Pseudomonadota > Gammaproteobacteria > Pseudomonadales > Pseudomonadaceae > Stutzerimonas > Stutzerimonas sp. R40042. The sequence goes on from NZ_CP113258.1 coordinate 3,472,052, forward strand.
CGCACCGGTTGCCAACGGCAGGGCCTCGGAGGCGAACAGCGACTGCATGAACGGCGCGTAGGTGAACAGCAGCTGCAACGCGAACACCCCGAACACCGCCAACAGTACCCGCGGCGTGCCCTTCACGCCCTGTACGGTGAACGACGGTGCTTTCAGGTAGCGGACGCTGAACAGGTAGAACACCTCCATGCACACCAGTGTGTTCACCGCTACGGTGCGCGCGGTTTCCACCGTCGCGCCCTGCGCCAGCATCCACTGAAACATGCCGAAGATTCCAGCGAGGAACAGCGCGGAAACGAAGAAGATCCGCCAGATCACGAAGCGCGACAGCATCGGCTCGTCCGGCCGCCGCGGTGGACGCCGCATCACATCCGCCTCGGTCGGCTCGAAGGCCAGCACCATAGCCAGCGCCACGGAACTGACCATGTTGACCCAGAGCACCTGCACCGGCGTGATCGGCAGCGCCAGGCCGAGCAGCACCGCCAGCAGCAGCGACAGCGACTCGCCGCCGTTGATCGGCAGCAGAAAGGTCACGGTCTTGCGCAGGTTGTCGTAGACGGTACGGCCCTCTTCCACCGCATGGGCGATGGAGGCGAAGTTGTCGTCCGCCAGCACGATGGCACCGGCCTGCTTGGCCGCCTCGGTGCCCTTCATGCCCATGGCCACGCCGACGTCGGCCTGCTTCAGGGCCGGCGCATCGTTGACGCCATCGCCGGTCATGGCGACCACCTCGCCATTGGCCTGCAGCGCACGCACCAGCCGCAGCTTGTGCTCCGGGCTGGCACGGGCGAACACCCGGGCCTCGGCGACGGCCTGGCGCATGGCCGCATCGTCCATGGGCTCCAGCTCCGGCCCGGTGATCGCCTTGATGTCCTCACCCATGCCCAGCTGTCGGGCGATGGCGCTGGCGGTCACGCCGTGGTCACCGGTGATCATCACCACGCGAATGCCGGCCGCGCGGCACTGCGCCACCGCACGGATCGCTTCGTCACGGGGCGGATCGATGATGCCCACCAGGCCGAGCAGGGTCAGCCCGCTGGCGACATCGGCATGCTCGAGGTCCTCCTTGCCCGCCTCCAGCCGGCAGCGGGCGAAGGCCAGTACCCGGCGTCCGGCGCGCGCCTGCGCCTCGATCTGCGTATGCCAGTGCGCCTCGTCCAGCCCCTGCTCGACGCCATCGGCCTGCAGCTGCTGGGAGCACATGGCCAGGATGCGTTCCGGCGCGCCCTTGACCAATACCTCGCTGCCGCCGTCGCAGGCGTGCAGGGTGGCCATGAAACGGTGCTCGGATTCGAAGGGAATCACGTCCAGCCGCGGCCGGTCGACCTGTCGTGCGGTAGGTGAAAGCCCGGCCTTCATCGCCAGGGTCAGCAGTGCGCCCTCGGTAGGATCGCCGGCCAGCACCCAGTGCTGATCCTTCTCATGCAGGCTGGCGTCATTGCACAGCGCGGCGGCCTCGACCAGCGCGGCCGCGGCCGGCGAGTGGGTGGTCAATGCTGCCGCATCGACCGCCGATCCCTGCAGCAGCAAGCTGCCAGTCGGCGCATATCCGGCGCCCTCGACCTCCAGTGACTGGCCCGCACAGATCACCTCCTGCACGGTCATCTCGTTGCGCGTCAGGGTGCCGGTCTTGTCCGAGCAGATAACCGTCACCGAACCCAGCGCCTCCACCGCCGGCAGCCGACGGATCACCGCGTTGCGCGCGGCCATGCGCTGCACGCCGATGGCCAAGGTGATGGTCATGATCGCCGGCAGTCCCTCGGGGATTGCCGCGACCGACAGGCCGACCGCGGCCATGAACATCTCGCCAGCGCCCATGCCGCGCACCAGTGTGCCAAACAGGAACAAGAGCACACCAGCCGCGAGAATGACCGCCGTCAACGCCCGGGCAACCTCGGCCATCTTGCGCAGCAGCGGCGTGGTGCCCTGCTCCACCGATTCGAGCATGCGGCCGATACGGCCGATTTCGGTGGCCGCGCCAGTGGCAACCACCACCGCCCGCGCCTGCCCCTGGGTGACCAGCGTGCCGGCGTAGCCCATGCAGAGCCGATCGCCGATCGCCGCGTCATCGATGACGGCATCGACCTGCTTGTCCACCGGCACCGACTCCCCGGTCAAAGCCGCTTCGTCAACGCGCAGGTTACGCGCCTGCAGCAGTCGCACATCGGCCGGCAGGCTGTCGCCGGAGGCCAGCAGCACCACGTCGCCGGGCACCAGATCGGCGGCATCGATATCCTGCTGCCGGCCGTCGCGCAGCACTACCGCATGCGGCGCCAGCAGATGGCGGATCGCCTGCAGCGCCTTTTCCGCCTTGCCTTCCTGGACGAAACCGATCACCACGTTCACCACCACCACCGCCAGGATCACCGAGGTATCGACCCAATGTCCCATCAGCCCGGTGACCAGCGCCGCGGCCATCAGCACGTAGAGCAACAGGTTGTTCAGGTGGCGCAGCAGGCGCTGCAGGATGCTCGCCGGCTTGGCCTCGTCGAGCCGGTTCGGCCCGTAGCGGAGCAGTCGTTCCCGTGCTTGCTCGTGCGTCAGGCCGGCGCTGGTGGAGTCCAGTTCCAGCAGGGCCTCCTCGGCCGGACGAGCGTGCCAGCGGGTCGATTGGGTCTGCTGTTCGGGCATTGGGTCCTCCAGGGTGGCTGATTCATTGCCGGGCGCACTGCAAAGCTAGCCCATGAGAGCCGAAACAGAGCGGCTCTGGCCATCGCAACGAAACGGCTTGCAACACTCGGGCAGTGGTCGATTGCCGCATGCCGGCCCGCTGCGCGCCGAGCCGATCCTCGCGCTATTCTTGCCCTCTTCATGAACTTCGAGATTGTTCCATGCCAAAGAACATACTGATTGTCGGCGCCTCCCGCGGCCTGGGCCTCGGCCTGGCGAAGCAGTTTTCCAGCGCAGGCTGGCAGGTGATCGCCACCGTGCGTGATCCGCAGCGCGCCGACGCGCTCAGTGGAATACCACAGCTGCGCATCGAAACCCTGGACATGGATGATGCAGCCAGCGTCGACCAACTGGCCGCGCGCCTGGCCGACACCCCGCTCGACGTGCTGTTCGTCAACGCCGGCATCGCCGGGCCGCAGGACAAACCGGCCACCCAGGCCAGCCAGGCGGAAGTCGGCCAGCTGTTCTTCACTAATGCTGTGGCGCCGGTGCGCCTGGCCGAGCGGCTGCTGCCGCGGGTGAACCCCGATCAGGGCGTGATCGTTTTCATGAGCTCAATCCTTGGCAGCGTCGAGGTTGGCCCGGGCATGGGCATGGACCTCTATGGCGCGAGCAAGGCGGCGCTCAATCACCTGACGCGGACCTTCGTCGCAGCGCTCGGCGAGACGAAGCTGACGGTGCTGTCGATGCATCCCGGCTGGGTCAAGACCGATATGGGCGGCGACCAGGCACCGCTGGATGTCGAGACCAGCGCTTGCGGCATGGCCGAGCAGGTGACGCGGGCCATCGGTCAGGGCGGGCATCGATACATCGACTATCTGGGAGACGCGCTGCCCTGGTGAGGAGGCAAGACCGTGATCGACCGTGAACGGACTCTCCCGCTGCAGTTCCATTCGCGGTCGAGACCGGCGCACTAACCAGCCCTTGGCAGCCCCCCGCGGCATCCCTTATCGTTCCGCCCCGCGGAAGAGGCAACCCTCCGCCCCTGGATCAGCAGACAGGGCATAACTGAGCTGGCTACTCTGAACTCAACCCTTCAGGAGAAAGCCGGCCATGCCTGCTGAGCGTATCTGGATCAAGAATCCCCTCGCCCTGTTCACCGCCAACGACCAGGAAGCCCCTGGCGGGCTGGTGATCGAGAACGGCGTCATCGTCGAAATGCTCGCCGCCGGGGCCTCGCCCGCGCTGCCGGTGAACGAGACCTTCGATGCCCGCGAACACGTGGTGCTGCCGGGCCTGGTCAACACCCATCACCACTTCTACCAGACCCTGACCCGCGCCTGGGGGCCGGTGGTCAACGAGCCGCTGTTCAACTGGCTGCTTACCCTCTACCCGGTCTGGGCACGGCTGACGCCGCAGGCGCTGCAGCTGGCGAGCAAGGTGGCGCTGGCCGAGCTGCTGTTGTCCGGCTGCACCACGGCGGCGGATCACCACTACCTGTTTCCGGACGGGCTCGAGGACGCCATCGACATCCAGGTCGGGGCCGTCCGCGAGCTGGGCATGCGCGCCATGCTCACTCGCGGTTCGATGAACCTGTCCAAGGAGAACGGCGGCCTGCCATGCAAGAGCGTGGTGCAGGACGCCGAGGCCATCCTCGCCGACAGCGAGCGGCTGATCGACCGCTACCACGAGCGCGGCGACGGCGCGCAGATCCAGATCGCCCTGGCGCCCTGCTCGCCGTTCTCGGTCACCACCGACATCATGCGGACCTGCGCAGAGCTGGCCGAAGCGCGGGACGTGCGTCTGCATACCCACCTGGCCGAGACCCTGGACGAACAGGAGTTCTGCGCGAAACGCTTCGGCATGCGCACCGTCGACTATCTGCAGAGCGTCGGCTGGCTCGGCCCACGCACCTGGCTGGCCCATGGCATCCATTTCAACCAGGTGGAAATTCACCGCCTGGGTGCAGCCGGTGTGGGCATCTGCCATTGCCCGAGTTCCAACATGCGTCTGGCCTCCGGCATCTGCCACACGCTCGAGCTCGAGGACAAGGGCGCCATCATCGGCCTGGGCGTGGACGGTTCGGCCTCCAACGACGCCTCCAACATGATGCTCGAAGCGCGTCAGGCGCTGTTCATCGGGCGGCTGCGCTACGGCGCCGAGAAGATCACGCCAGAGAAGGTGCTCGGCTGGGCGACCCGCGGCTCCGCGCGCCTGCTCGGGCGCAGCGACATCGGCGAACTGGCGGTCGGCAAGCAGGCCGATCTGGCCCTGTTCAAGCTCGACGAACTGCGCTTCTCCGGCAGCCACGATCCGGTCGCCGCCCTGCTGCTTTGCGCCGCCGACCGTGCCGACCGGGTGATGGTCGGCGGCAAATGGCGCGTCGTCGACGGTCAGGTCGAAGGCCTCGACGTGCAGGGACTGATCGCCGATCACCAGCAGGCAGCCCGGCAACTGGTAAACGGCTAAACAACCACGATCGAGGCTTGCACCAAAGCTGGGCGCCGTGGATTACTGGCGCACCAGCGCAAGCCTTGATCGGGCCTTGGCGTCGAGTCGAAATGGCCGCAATCCGGCACAGCGAAGGTATCTGTCCAGTTGGTCAGCTTTTTGCTAACCAGCTATCAGCCAACACAGGCTCTGTAGCTAGACAAACAGGAGCGTCACCCGCCATGCAGAACAACTCACGGAAAACCCTGCTGCGCGCCCTTGCCGCAGCGATCGGCTTCAGCGCCGCACTGACGACCGCCGCGGCGTCGGCTGCCGATCCGCTGAAGGTCGGCTTCGTCTATATCGGCCCGATCGGCGACCACGGCTGGACCTACCAGCATGAGCAGGGTCGCAAGTACATGGAAGAGAAGCTGGGCGACAAGGTGAAGACCAGCTTCGTCGAGAACGTGCCGGAAGGCGCCGATGCCGAGCGGGTCATCCGCAACATGGCCAAGAGCGACTATGACCTGATCTTCACCACCTCCTTCGGCTACATGAACCCCACGCTGAAGGTCGCCAAGCAGTTCCCCAAGGTCACCTTCGAGCACGCCACCGGTTACAAGCAGGCGAAGAACGTCGGTACCTACCTGACCCGTTCCTATGAAGGCCGCTACGTCGGCGGCTTCCTCGCGGCGAAGATGACCAAGACCAAGAAGGTCGGCTACATCGCGTCCTTCCCGATTCCGGAAGTGATCCGCGACATCAACGCCATCCAGCTGGCGCTGGACAAATACAATCCCGGCACCGAGATCAAGGTAGTGTGGGTCAACACCTGGTTCGATCCGGGCAAGGAAGCCGATGCCGCCAACGCCCTGATCGACCAGGGCGTGGACGTGATCTTCCAGCACACCGACAGCCCGGCCCCCATCCAGGCCGCCGAGCGCCGTGGTGTCTACTCCGTCGGTTACGCCTCGGACATGCAGCACTTCGGGCCGAAGGCCGTGCTGACCTCCATCGTCAACGACTGGGGCCCGCACTACACCAAGTCCGCCGAAGCGGTGATGGCCGGCAACTGGAAATCCGACGACTTCTGGGGTGGTCTGGCCCAGGACAGCATCAGCCTGCCGATCAGCGATCTGGTGCCTGCTGACGTGAAGGCCGAGGCCGAGCAGATCATCGCCCGCATCAAGAGCGGTGAATTCCATCCGTTCACCGGCCCGATCAAGGATCAGGCTGGCGAAGTGCGCATCGCCGAGGGCGAGACCGCCAGCATCAAGGACCTCGCCTCGATGAATTACTACGTCCAGGGCGTCAAGGCTGAAATGCCGAAGTAAGCGTCACCTGCGCCGGCCCGACCGGCGCACTGCGGAATCTCGCGTGCCGTCCCGCCTCCGGGCGAACCGCACGCAGGGGGCATTGCCCTCGAAGGCCGCCGGTACGAGAAGACCGGCGGCGCCGTACCCGGAGTCAGCCATGAACTCACTGCCCATCATCGATATTGCCCCGCTCTATAACGCCGACGAGGCCGGCCATCTGGCCGTCGCCGAGGCGATCGACCGCGCCTGTCGCGAGTGGGGCTTCTTCTATATCAAGGGTCATCCGATCAGCGCCGAGCGCATCGCCACCCTCACCGACCATGCCCAGCGTTTCTTTGCCCTGCCCGCCGACGAAAAGCTGAAGATCGATATCACCAAGAGCCGCCACCACCGCGGCTACGGTGCCGTCGCCACCGAGCAGCTGGACCCGAGCCAGCCGTGCGACCTCAAGGAAACCTTCGACATGGGTTTCCATATGCCTGCCGATCATCCGGAGGTACTGGCCGGCAAACCACTGCGCGGGCCCAACCGTCATCCGCTGCAGATCGAAGGCTGGACCGAGCTGATGGAAGGGCACTACCGCGACATGCAGGACCTTGCCTGCACGCTTCTGCGTGCCATCGCACTCGCCCTGGGCATCGAGCGAGACTTCTTCGACAAGCGCTTCGTCGAGCCCATCAGCGTGTTTCGCATGATCCACTACCCGCCCCGGCAGACGGCCACCAGTGCCGATCAGCAAGGTGCCGGCGCGCACACCGATTACGGCTGCGTCACCCTGCTCTATCAGGATCAGGCCGGCGGCCTGCAGGTGCAGAACGTGAAGGGCGAGTGGATCGACGCACCGCCCATCGAGGGCACCTACGTGGTCAACATCGGCGACATGATGGCGCGCTGGAGCAACGACCGTTACAAGTCGACGCCCCATCGCGTGATCAGCCCGCTGGGCGTGGACCGCTACTCCATGCCGTTCTTCGCCGAGCCGCATCCGGACACCGAAATCGCCTGCCTGCCCGGTTGCTACGACGAAACCAACCCGCCGAAATACCCGAGCACCACCTGCAGCCGGTACATGCTCTCGCGCTTCGCCGAGACCTACGCCTACCGACGGCAGGGCGAGGCCGAACCCGTCTGAACGGGCTTTAATTGCAGTATGCAAACATGGGCGAGCGCATCGATATGCCTCGCCCGATCTGCGCGCGTCTGCCGCATTGACTTTTGAGTCAGGAATTAGTTGACCGAAAAGTCAGATAGCGATAGTTTGCGCGTCAGAACAACAACAGCGGAGGCATCGCCTTGATCCAGTTTCTCCTCAATCGAGAACTGCGCAGCGAACGCGCGCTCGATCCCAACACCACGGTGCTGCAGTACCTGCGCGAGTATCGTGGCAAGACCGGAACCAAGGAGGGCTGCGCCTCCGGTGACTGTGGCGCCTGTACCGTGGTGGTCGGCGAACTGGCCGGCGACCGCCTGCGCTATCGCACCCTCAACTCGTGCCTGACCTTCGTCTCCGCGCTGCACGGCAAGCAGTTGATCAGCGTCGAAGACCTCAAGGACCAGGGCCGGCTGCACAGCGTCCAGCAGGCGATGGTCGACTGCCACGGCTCGCAGTGCGGCTTCTGTACCCCCGGCTTCGTCATGAGCCTGTTCGCCCTGCAGAAGAACGCCGGCGCGGTCAATGAATACGATCCGCACCAGGCCCACGAAGCCCTGGCCGGCAACCTCTGCCGCTGCACCGGCTACCGGCCGATCCTCGAAGCCGCCGAGCAGGCCTGCGGCAACCGCCAATCAGACCAGTTCGATGCCCGCGAAGCCGAGACCATCGCCCAGCTCAAGGCCATCGCCCCGCGAGAAATGGCCGAGCTCAGCGACGGCGAAAAACGCTGCCTGTCGCCGCTGACCGTCGCCGAACTGGCCGAGGTCTACGCCGCCAATCCCGACGCACGGCTGCTTGCCGGTGGAACCGACCTGGCGCTGGAGGTCACCCAGTTCCATCGTGAGCTGCCGGTGATGATCCATGTCGGTCAGATCGCCGAGATGAAGCAGGTCCAGACCGCCGACCGCCATATCGAGATCGGTGCAGCCGCACCGCTGACCGACTGCTACGAAGCATTGGCCGCCGAGTACCCGGATTTCGGCGAGCTGCTGCAGCGCTTCGCCTCGCTGCAGATCCGCAACCAGGGCACGCTCGGTGGCAACATCGGCAACGCCTCGCCGATCGGCGACTCGCCGCCGCTGCTGATCGCCCTGGGTGCCGAAGTCGTCCTGCGCAAGGGCGCCAGCAGCCGCACCCTGCCGCTCGAGGACTACTTCATCGACTACAAGGTCACCGCGCGCCAGCCCGGGGAATTCATCGAGAAGGTACGGGTGCCGCGCGCCACGCCGGATCGCCTGTTCCGCGCCTACAAGGTTTCCAAGCGACTGGACGACGATATCTCCGCTGTCTGCGCCGCCTTTGACCTGCAGATCACCGATGGCGTGGTCGCCGATGCCCGTGTCGCCTTTGGCGGCATGGCGGCGATTCCCAAGCGCGCCGCGGCCTGCGAGGCGACCCTGAACGGCGCACCGTGGAACCAGCAGACCGTGGAAGCCGCCTGTGATGCACTGGCCGAAGACTTCACGCCGCTGACCGACTTCCGCGCCAGCCGCGAGTATCGCCTGCTGGTCGCACAGAACCTGCTGCGCAAATGCTTCCTCGAACAACAAGCACCGAAGACCGAGACGAGGGTGACCGCTTATGTCTAACCACGTAACCACCCGCACTCAGGAAGAAATCGCGGCGCTGTTCACCCAGGACCTGGTCACCGGCGTCGGTCGCAGCGTCAAGCACGACAGCGCGCCCAAGCATGTCTCGGGCGAGGCGGTGTACGTCGACGACCGGCTGGAGTTTCCCAATCAGCTGCACGTCTATGCGCGCATGAGCGAGCGCGCCCACGCCCGCATCGTCCGCATCGACACCGCGCCCTGCTACCAGATTCCGGGCGTGGCCATCGCCATCACGGCGAAGGACGTGCCGGGCCAGCTGGACATCGGTGCCGTGATGCCCGGCGACCCGCTGCTGGCCGACGGCAAGGTCGAGTTCATCGGCCAGCCGGTGATCGCCGTGGCTGCCGACAGCCTGGAAACCGCACGCCAGGCGGCGATGGCCGCGATCATCGAATACGAGGATCTGGAGCCGGTGCTCGACGTGGTCGAGGCGCTGCACAAGAAGCACTTCGTGCTCGACAGCCACACCCACAAGCGCGGCGACTCGGCCACCGCCCTGGCCAGCGCGCCACGTCGGCTGCAGGGTTCGCTGCACATCGGCGGGCAGGAGCACTTCTACCTGGAGACACAGGTGTCCTCGGTCATGCCCACCGAAGACGGCGGCATGATCGTCTACACCTCGACGCAGAACCCCACCGAGGTGCAGAAGCTGGTGGCCGAAGTGCTCGGCGTGCCGATGAACAAGATCGTCATCGACATGCGCCGCATGGGCGGCGGCTTCGGCGGCAAGGAAACCCAGGCCGCGGGCCCGGCATGCCTGTGCGCGGTGATCGCGCACCTCACCGGCCGGCCGACCAAGATGCGCCTGCCGCGCATGGAAGACATGACCATGACCGGCAAACGCCACCCCTTCTACGTCGAGTACGACGTCGGCTTCGACGATGACGGTCTGCTGCACGGCATCGAGATCGATCTGGCCGGTAACTGCGGTTATTCGCCGGACCTTTCCGGCTCGATCGTCGACCGCGCCATGTTCCACTCCGATAACGCCTACTACCTGGGCGACGCCACCATCAACGGCCATCGCTGCAAGACCAACCTCGCCTCGAATACCGCCTACCGCGGCTTCGGCGGCCCACAGGGCATGGTGGCCATCGAGGAGATCATGGACGCGGTGGCCCGCGAGCTGGGCAAGGACCCGCTCGAGGTGCGCAAGCGCAACTACTACGGCAAGACCGAGCGCAACGTCACCCACTACTACCAGACCGTCGAGCACAACATGCTCGAGGAGATGACCGCCGAGCTGGAAGCCAGCAGCGACTATGCAAAGCGACGCGAAGATATCCGCGCGTTCAATGCTGCAAGCCCGGTCCTGAAGAAGGGCCTGGCGCTGACGCCGGTGAAGTTCGGCATCAGCTTCACCGCCAGCTTCCTCAACCAGGCCGGCGCGCTGGTGCACGTCTACACCGATGGCAGCATCCACCTGAACCACGGTGGCACCGAGATGGGCCAAGGCCTGAACACCAAGGTCGCCCAGGTGGTAGCCGAGGTGTTCCAGGTGGATATCGAACGTATCCAGATCACCGCCACCAACACCGACAAGGTGCCCAACACCTCGCCGACGGCAGCCTCCAGCGGCGCCGACCTCAACGGCAAGGCGGCGCAGAATGCGGCGCAGACCATCAAGCAGCGGCTGGTGGAGTTCGCCGCGCGCAAGTGGCAGATCTTCGAGGAAGACGTCGAGTTCAAGAACGGCCAGGTGCGCCTGCGCGACCACTACATCAGCTTCGAGGAGCTGATCCAGCAGGCCTATTTCGGCCAGGTATCGCTGTCGTCCACCGGCTTCTACCGCACGCCGAAGATTTACTACGACCGCAGTCAGGCGCGCGGGCGGCCGTTCTACTACTTCGCCTATGGCGCGGCCTGCTCGGAAGTGATCGTCGATACCCTGACCGGCGAATACAAGATGCTGCGCAGCGACATCCTGCATGACGTCGGCGCCTCGCTGAACCCGGCCATCGACATCGGCCAGGTCGAGGGCGGCTTCGTCCAGGGCCTGGGCTGGCTGACCATGGAAGAGCTGGTCTGGAACGACAAGGGCAAGCTGATGACCAACGGCCCGGCCAGCTACAAGATCCCGGCGGTGGCGGACATGCCGCTGGATCTGCGGGTCAAGCTGGTGGAGAACCGCAAGAACCCCGAAGACACCGTGTTCCACTCCAAGGCCGTGGGCGAGCCGCCGTTCATGCTCGGCATCTCGGTCTGGTGCGCGATCAAGGATGCGGTGGCGAGCCTGGCTGACTACCGGGCGCAGCCGCAGATCGATGCTCCGGCGACCCCCGAGCGCGTGCTCTGGGGCGTGGAACAGATGCGCAGGTTGAAGCGGACCGCGGCGGTGTCAAGCGCCACGGAAAGCGCACCGGCCTGAAACTCAATGGTGGGCTTCAGCCCACCAAAGCACCATGACCGCAACCCGGATGCGCCGGCGCAACCCCACACTGTTCCGGCCCCTGGAGAACGAAATGCACAACTGGATCGAAGCACTCGCCGAGCTGCAACACAAAGGCGAACCCTGCGTGCTGGTGACCATCATCGAGGAGCGCGGCTCCACGCCGCGCAATGCCGGCTCAAAGATGGTGGTCAGCCGTGAGCGCCTGTACGACACCATCGGCGGCGGCCACCTGGAGTACAAGGCCCAGCAGATCGCCCGCGAAATGCTGGAAAAGCGCAGCCGTGACACCCGCCTCGAGCGCTTCTCCCTCGGCGCCAGCCTCGGCCAGTGCTGCGGTGGCGCCACGGTGCTGCTGTTCGAGCCCATGGGCCAGCCACAGGCGCATATCGCCGTGTTCGGTGCCGGGCATGTCGGGCGCGCGCTGGTGCCACTGCTGGCCAGCCTGCCGTGCAAGGTGCGCTGGGTCGATTCGCGCGATAACGAATTCCCCGCCGAGATTCCGCGCGGCGTGGAAAAGGTGGTCAACGACGATGTGGTCGAGGAAGTGGATAACATGCCCGCCGGCAGCTACTTCATCGTCATGACCCACAATCATCAGCTCGACCTGGAACTGACCGCCGCGATCCTTTCACGCAACGATTTCACCTACTACGGGCTGATCGGCTCGAAGAGCAAACGCGCCAGGTTCGAACACCGTCTGCGGGACCGCGGCTTCCAGCCGGAGACCGTACAGCGCATGCGCTGCCCGATGGGCATCGCCGAGGTGAAGGGCAAGCTGCCGGTGGAGATCGCCGTGTCCATCGCCGGCGAGGTGATCGCCACCTACAACGCGCATTTCGGTGAAAAGGGTGGGGAGAACGCCGAAGACGGTGAAAAGCCCGTACCGATGCTGGTCCCCGCTTCGCGCCGCGCCCAGACCAACTGACCACTCGACATTGTTGCAGGCACGCCATCGGCGGCGGCCTGCCCATGTCAACGCAACACCCTCATACAACGATTTTCGAGAGTCACCATGCCAAGCACCAAAGCCTACCGTGCCGCCCTGCTCCACTGCCTCGCCGACCCGCGCGAAGTGGGCATCGAGCAATCCCATGAATACTTCGAGGACGGCCTGCTGGTCGTCGAGGACGGCAAGGTCGCGCGCATCGGACACGCCGCCGAACTGCTGCCGACCCTGGCGGCCGGCACCGAGGTTGTCGAATACCCGGACGCGCTGATCACTCCGGGTTTCGTCGACACCCATATCCACTACCCGCAGGTCGGCGTCATCGGCTCCTACGGCGCGCAACTGCTGGATTGGCTGGAAACCTACACCTTCCCCAACGAGGGCCGCTTCAGCGACATGGCCCACGCCCGCGAGCAGGCCGAGCTGTTTCTCGGCGAGCTGCTGCGCAACGGCACCACCACCGCGCTGGTGTTCGGCACGGTGCACAAGCAGTCGGTGGACGCCTTCTTCGAGGCCTGCGAGAAGCGCAATCTGCGGATGATCGCCGGCAAAGTGCTGATGGACCGCAACGCCCCGGAGTTCCTTACCGACACCGCCGAGTCCGGCTACGCCGACAGCCGCGAGCTGATCGAGCGCTGGCACGGCAAGGGCCGTCTGCATTACGCCGTCACCCCGCGTTTCGCCCCGACCAGCACGCCGGAGCAGCTCACCCTGGCCGGCAAGCTCTTCGCCGAATTCCCCGACCTGTACATGCACACCCACATCTCCGAAAACAAGCAGGAGGTCGAGTGGGTCAAGGAGCTGTTCCCCGAGCGCAAAGGCTATCTGGACGTCTACGACCACCACGGCCTGATCGGCCCGCGCTCGGTGTTCGCCCACGGCATCCACCTGTGCGACGACGAGTGCAAACGCCTCGGTGAGACCGGCTCGGCGGTGTCGTTCTGTCCCACCTCCAACCTGTTCCTCGGCAGCGGCCTGTTCGACCTGGCCAAGGTGGAAGGCTTCGGTGTGCGCGTCGGCCTGGGCACCGACGTCGGCGGCGGCACCAGCTTCTCGCAGCTCGCCAGCCTGAACGAGGCGTACAAGGTGTTGCAGCTGCAGGGCCAGAAGCTCGACGCGTTCAAGGCACTCTATCTCGCCACCCTCGGCGGCGCGCGGGCGCTCTATCTGGACGACCGGATCGGCAACCTGCAGCCGGGCAAGGAGGCCGACTTCGTGGTGCTCGACTACAAGGCGACGCCGCTGATCGACTATCGCCTGAGCCAGGCGACGAGCCTGCAGGAAAAGCTCTTCGCCCTGATGATCCTCGGCGACGACCGCGCGGTGAAGGAAACCTTCGCCGCCGGCGTCTCGGTGCATCGCAAGGCTGGCTAGGGCTGCAACGCCTGCATCAGCGTATCGAGGTTGTGCTCGAACATGCCCAGGTAAGTGCTGGCCGGCCCTGCGCTGGCCAGCGCATCGGAGTACAGGGTGCCGCCGACCGTGGCGCCCGCCTCTTCGGCGATCTGCTCGATGAGCCGCGGATCACGAATGTTCTCCACGAACACGGCCCTCACCCCCTCCTGGCGGAGCTGGCGGATCAACGCGGCCACGTCGGCGGCCGAGGGTTCGTCATGGGTCGACAGCCCCTGCGGCGCGATGAACTGGAGCTGCCAGGCCTGCCCCAGATAGCCGAAGGCGTCATGGCTGGTCACCACCTTGCGCTGGCTGGCCGGCAGGCTGCCGATACGGGTATCGGCCTTCTTCAGCAGCGCGTGTAGCCGGCTCAGGTAGGCGTCACGACGCCGCTCATAGTCGTTGCGATGCGCTGGATCGAGCGCCACGAGCGCCTTGGCGATATTGCGCACGTAGATTTCGGCATTGGTCAGGCTCTGCCACGCATGAGGGTCAGGCACCGCCTCGCCCTCCTCTTCCAGCATCAGCGGCACGACACCCGCGCTGGCATCGATCCGCTTGCCCGCCGGCTAGCTGCTGGCCAGCAGGCGCTCCAGCCAGGGTTCGAAGCCCAGCCCGTTGGCGATGATCAGGTCGGCGCGGAGCAAGGCCTGGGCATCATCCGGGCTGGGTTCATAAAGATGCGCGTCGGCGTCGGGACCGACCAGATTGGTCAGTTCGATATGCTCGCCACCGACCTCCCGCGTCATGTCGGCAAGGATGCTGAAGCTGGTCACGACGCTGATCTTTTCGGCCCCCTGCAGGGAAAGGGGCAGCCAGAGGGCCAATAACAGAAACAGGTAACGCATGGGTTGATACCTCAGACGGTCTGGATTGAAGCGGGCGAACGCAGCAGGCCATATACCGGGCCCGCAACGACTGAAATCAGGTAGAACGCCCCCGCGAGCAGCACGATGCACGGCCCGCTGGGCAGGCTGGCGTAGAACGACAGCAGCAGCCCCAGCCATACGCACAGGGCGCCCAGCAGCGCAGCCAGCGGCAACAGGACGGGCAGGCGGCGGCTCCAGAAGCGCGCGGCCGCAGCCGGCAGCATCATCAGCCCCACCACCATCAGCGCACCGATGGCCTGGAAGCCGATCACCAGGTTGAGCACCACCAGTGTCAGAAAGCCCGCATGGGCCAATGGCCCGATTCGGCTGACGCTGCGCAAGAACAACGGGGCCAGGCTGTCCAGCGCCAGGGCACGGTAGATCAGTGCCAGCACCAGCAGGCTGAACGCCGCCGTGGCGAGCATGCCGCTGAGGGTGTCGGCATCTACGGCCAGCGCGGAGCCAAACAGCAGGTGCAGGAGGTCGAGCTTGCGTCCCGCCAGGCCGAGCAGCAGCACGCCGCTGGCCAGGGAAATGGGATAAAGCGCGGCGAGGCTGGCGTCTTCGCGCAAGCCGGTACGGCGGCTGACCCAGGCCGCTGCGCCGGCCATGCCGAGCCCGGCGGTCAGCCCACCGAGCGTCAGGGCCGGCAGGCTGAGACCGAACAGCCAGAATGCCAGCGCCGCACCCGGCAGGATGCCGTGGGCGATGGCATCGCCGATCAGACTCATCCGCCGCAGGATCAGGAAGACACCCAGCGGCGCCGCGCTGCAGGCCAGCGCCACGCCGCCGAGCAGCGCGCGGCGCATGAAGGCGAACTCGGCAAAGGGGCTCCAGAGCAGGTCGACCGTCACGCCACTCGTCCGAGCGGATCATGATCGAGTAGCTGATCGATCGGCGCTGCGACGCAGCCGCTGCGCGCGATACGCAGTGCATTGCAGCGCTTTTCCCGTAGGCTGTCGAGGTTGTGGCTGACCAGCACCAGCGTTCTGCCTTGCTGCTGCCAGCGTCGGAGGTGCTGCCAGAGCAGATCGACACCGGTCTCGTCGAGTGCCGCCTCGGGTTCGTCGAGCAGCAGTACCTGCGCATCGGTCAGGCTCATCCGGGCCAGCAGCGCCCGCTGCAGTTCCCCACCAGACAGCGCGTGCAGGCCCTGGGTCTGCAGATTGAGCAAGCCCCAATCGGCCAGTACCTGACGTAGCCGAGCGTGGCGTTCGCTACGGCCGAGACGACTGCCCCAGAAACCGCCCCTGACCAGCTCCAGCAGACGTATCGGAAACTGCCGGTCGATCTGTTGCTGCTGCGGCAGATAGGCCACACCGCCCGGACGCGTCACGCCCAGTCGAATGTGACCGGCCAGCGGGCGATCCAAACCGGCCAATACCCTGAGCAGGCTGCTCTTGCCCGAACCATTGCTGCCGATCACCGCGGTAAGACTGCCGGCCGCTAGCTTGAGGTTCAACGGCGGCGTGAGGGCCCGCCCGCCGGCGCCCCACTGCAACTCACGACATTCGATCACGATCAAGAAACTCCATCTCCGCACCGCTCGGAAAGCGGTGCCAGCAACCAAAACAACAAAAGTTATAACATAACATTTGCCAGCAGGCACAGCGCGGTAGCAGAGCGGTTCAATAGGCATGAGATAGATTCAGCCGGCGGCTGAAGGCTGACGCTGCCGCCTGCGATGCCGCACCGACACAGGAAAGATGGCGAGGCCAGCGGGATACGCGCGCTGCCGCCTGCAACGGCAGCGCGAATGCGAGGTCAGCGGGGCGTACGCGCCTTTTTCTTCATCAAGGTCAGATGCGAGAACACCGCGTGCAGGTCGTTCGAGGCGCTTTCTTCCTCGAGATTGAGTTTGCTGTCGATGTGGTCCATGTGATGCATCATCAGGTGCACGGCCTTCTCGGCGTCGCGCGCGGCGATGGCATCGATCAGCTCGTTGTGCTCGTCGTAGGAGCAATGCGAGCGACTGGCGCCTTCGTACTGGGCGATGATCAGCGAAGTCTGCGACACCAGGCTGCGCTGGAAACTCACCAGTGGCGCGTTCTTCGCTGCTTCCGCCAGCTTGAGGTGGAACTCGCCGGACAGACGGATGCCGGCGCCGCGATCGCCGCGAGCGAAGCAGTCGCGCTCGTCGAGGACCATCTGCCGCAACTCAGCCAGCTGCGCTTCACTGGCGTGCTGCACGGCCAGTTCGGTGATGGCCTTTTCCACCAGCCGACGGGCGAAGAAGATCTGCCGTGCTTCCTCGACGCTCGGGCTGGCGACCACCGCGCCACGATTGGGGCGCAGCAACACCACGCCCTCATGGGCCAGCCGCGACAGTGCGCGGCGGATGATGGTGCGGCTGACACCGAAGATCTCGCCCAGAGCTTCCTCACTGAGCTTGGTGCCAGGTGCCAGGCGCTGTTCGAGGATGGCATCGAAGATGTGTGCATAAACGATATCGTCCTGCGTCCCGGTGCGAGTCTTGCCGGTCTTGGTCGGCTTCTTCAGGGGCTGCAACTGTTCGTTCATCGATGGCTCGCAAGTGAAGTGTCGTCAAGGCCGAACTTTACTGCGTTAGCTGCTCCACTGGCAGTCGTCGAGCAAATAAAACGGGCAAAATCATCGCTCCGCTTGTGCACAATCAATTCCACGCCATCTTTTCACCAAAGGCAGCTCAATTCGCCGCCCTCAGCTCACATGCCAGCCGACGCTGAAGCGAGGGCGAATTATTGTTTGCATTTCTTGTATACAAAAGCATAATCCGGACAGCCCTTCCTGACCTTTCGGTCAACTAACAGAACGAAGGGCACACCATCACCCGCCCCTCGGGAGTGTCGTGCTCCGGGTGATCGACAACAAGAACGATGAGGAAAGCCCAGTGGAAAGCATCAAGCGCAAGCCCCAGGCAGCACCCTTGCAACGCACCGCCCCCGGCTGGCTGGACCGGCTGTTCAAGCTCAGCGAACACCGCACCAGCATCCGTACCGAACTGCTCGCCGGCCTGACGACCTTCGTCACCATGGCCTACATCATCTTCGTCAACCCGAACATCATGGCCGACGCCGGCATCGACCACGGCGCCGCCTTCGTTGCGACCTGCATCGGTGCCGCGCTCGGCTGCCTGTTGATGGGCCTGTACGCGAACTGGCCGGTGGGCCTGGCACCAGGCATGGGCCTGAACGCCTTCTTCACCTACACGGTCGTCGGCGAGATGGGCTACAGCTGGCAGATCGCCCTGGGTGCGGTGTTCATCTCCGGCGTGCTGTTCATGATCATGAGCCTGTCGCGCATCCGCGAATGGTTGCTCAACAGCATCCCCATGAGCCTGCGCTTCGCCATGGGCGCGGGGGTCGGCCTGTTCCTCGGGTTGATCGGCCTGAAGACCGCCGGCATCGTGGTCGACAGCCCGGCCACCCTGCTGACCATGGGCTCGTTCGGCGAACCCACCGCCCTGCTCGCCGCGGTGTGTTTTCTGATGATCGCAGTGCTCAGCCACCGCAACGTGTTCGGCGCGATCCTGCTGAGCATGCTGGCGGTCACCGGTATCGGCTGGGCAATGGGACTGGTCGAATACAGCGGCCTGGTATCGATGCCGCCGAGCCTGGCGCCGACCTGGCTGGCGATGGACATCGCCGGCGCGCTCAACGTGGCGATGGTCAGCGTGATCCTGGCCTTCCTCTTCGTGAACATGTTCGACACCGCCGGCACCCTGATGGGCGTCGCCCATCGTGCCAACCTGGTGAACGAGGACGGCAAGATCGAGAACCTCTCCCGTGCGCTGAAGGCCGACAGCAGTTCCAGCGTGGTCGGCGCCTTCGTCGGCTGCCCGCCAGTGACCAGCTATGTGGAGAGCGCCTCGGGCGTCGCCGCGGGCGGCCGCACCGGGCTGACCGCGGTGACCGTCGGCGTGCTGTTCCTGATCGCCATGTTCTTCGCCCCGCTGGCCGGCATGATTCCGGCCTACGCCACCGCCGGCGCGCTGATCTACGTGGCGATGCTGATGATGAGCGGCCTGGCCAACATCGATTGGAAGGACCACACCGACACCATCCCGGCGATCGTCACCGTGGTGATGATGCCGCTGACCTTTTCCATCGCCAACGGCATCGCCCTCGGCTTTCTCACCTATGCCACGCTGAAGCTGCTGACCGGCCAGCGCGATAAGGTGTCCCTGAGCCTGTACGTGCTGTGCGTGGTATTCATCGCCAAATTCGCGTTCCTCTGAGCGAGGCGCGCATCGCCGCCCCGTCGTATCGCGGCGGGGCTTTTTCATTTGTCAGGAGGGTGTGATGAGTCTGGAAATCTGGTTGTTGTATGCGAGTGCGGCGCTGGTGGTGATCCTGATCCCCGGCCCGCTGTCGCTGTTGATGATCAGCAACAGCCTGAACCATGGGGTGCGCCGCTCCTGGCCGGCCTTCCTCGGCGGGGTGACCGCCTCGATCCTTCTGCTTAGCGCCTCGGCGCTGGGCCTTGGCGCCATCCTGATGGCCTCGGAAAGGCTGTTCAGCACACTCAAGCTGATCGGTGCGCTGTATCTGTTCTATCTGGCCTGGCAGAGCTGGCAGGAGGCCCGTCAGGCGCCGGCAGCACGCGAGATCGCAACCCCGGCCCTCGCGCCGCGTTTCAGTCGGCTGTTCGGCCGGGCGTTCATCCTGGGTGGCAGCAACCCCAAGGACATTCTCTTCTTCGCCGCCTTCCTGCCACAGTTCCTCAACGCGGAGCAGCCGTTGCTAACGCAATTGCTGGCGATGATCCTGACCTGGTCGGTGCTCGACCTCTGCTGCAAGCTCGCCTATGGGCTGGGGGCGCAAAGCGCGGCGCGCTATCTGCGCACCGGTAGGGGGCATGTGTGGTTCAACCGGACCAGCGCGGCACTGTTTGGAGGCGCGGGGGCGGCGTCTCTGATAAGCCGTTGACTTGGCTGCGCTGGTAGCACCGACTCACAACTTAATGCGGGGCGATACACCTTCCTCGGCGCAACCTGTGGCCCCGCGCACAACAACGCCCGCCGACCAGACTCAGCCCATAAAAAACCCGCCATTACGGCGGGTAAAAGGGACTCCATAAGAGTCAGCACTGAACTAAAAACGCCTCAGCTACCCCGATAGGTCGAATAGCTGTACGGCGAAATCAGCAACGGCACGTGGTAGTGATCCTGCGCGGCATCGATGCCGAACCGTAGCACCACCTCGTCGAGAAAGGCCGGCGCCCCCAGCTGCACACCGCGACCGCGGTAGTAGTCGCCGGCGTGGAAATGCAGCTGATAGACCCCGGACCGGTAGTCCGCGCCTTCCAGCAACGGGCTGTCGCAGCGGCCATCAGCGTTGGTTTCACGCGTGGCGACCAGGGTCAGGCCCTGATCCTCGACGCGATGCAGTTCCACCTTGATACCGCTGCCCGGACAACCGTGGGCGGCATCGAGTACGTGTGTGGTCAAACGGCCCACGGGCACCTCCGCTCTGTTGAATGGAAACTGACCCGAGCATAGCCAGCACGACCGACACACTCAAGACAATTTGAATATATTTTTGTACACAATTCAAAAATCCACTGTTGGCCCGCTCTCTGCAGGCACCGCCTGTCGGCGCGAACCTTAGCCGAGCCGTTGGCGGCAGGGTTGAGCAGAAGGCATTCGGAAAAAAGCTATTTACAAGCCGTCAATCAATTTGTATACAATCTGTCCATCCGGTCGTTACATCACGACCCGCCATACAGGAAGCAGCCCAGTGAGCGCCGACTACCCACGCGACCTTATCGGTTACGCCAGCAACCCGCCCCACCCGCAGTGGCCGGGCGAGGCCCGTATCGCCCTGTCCTTCGTGCTGAACTACGAGGAAGGCGGCGAGCGCTGCGTACTGCATGGCGACAAGGAATCCGAAGCCTTTCTCTCCGAGATGGTCGCCGCGCAGCCGCTGCAGGGCGTGCGCCACATGAGCATGGAATCGCTCTACGAATACGGCAGCCGCGCCGGCGTCTGGCGTCTGCTCAAGCTGTTCAAGCAGCACGAGATTCCGCTGACGATCTTCGCCGTGGCCATGGCCGCGCAGCGCCACCCGGAGGTCATCAAGTCGATGGTCGCCGACGGCCACGAGATCTGCAGCCACGGTTATCGCTGGATCGACTACCAGTACATGGACGAAGCCCAGGAGCGCGAGCACATGCTCGAGGCCATCCGCATCCTCACCGAGCTGACCGGCGAGCGCCCGCTGGGCTGGTACACCGGCCGCACCAGCCCCAACACCCGGCGCCTGGTGCGCGAGGAAGGCGGCTTCCTCTACGACTCCGACACCTATGACGACGACCTGCCCTACTGGGACCCGGACTCGGCGCCGGTCAAGCCGCACCTGGTGATCCCCTACACGCTGGACACCAACGACATGCGCTTCACCCAGGTGCAGGGCTTCAACACCGGCGACGATTTCTACAGCTACCTGAAGGACGCCTTCGACGTGCTCTACGCCGAGGGCTGCGAAGGCGCGCCGAAGATGCTCTCGATCGGCATGCACTGCCGGCTGCTCGGCCGCCCGGCGCGCATGGCCGCGCTGGCCCGTTTCATCGACTACGTGAAGGGTCATGAAAAGGTCTGGTTTGCCCGCCGCGTCGACATCGCCCGCCACTGGCACGCCACCCACCCCATGACCGCGGAGCGCAGCTGATGACCCCGTTCAAGACGATCAAGCCCTCGACCCTCGACCGCGACGCCTTCGTCGCCGCCTTCGCCGATGTCTACGAGCATTCGCCCTGGGTCGCCGAGACGGTCTATGGCGCCGGCGTCGACGAGACGCTGGACTATGTCGAGGTGATGCACACCCGCCTGTCCCAGGCGATGCTCGCCGCTGACCACGACACCCAGCTGAAGCTAGTCAACGCCCACCCGGATCTCGCCGGCAAGGCCGCCATCCGCGGCGAGCTGACCGCATCGAGCACCTCCGAGCAGGCCGGTGCCGGCATCCATGAATGCACACCAGAAGAGTTCGCCCGCTTCACCGAACTCAATGACGCCTACAAGGCGAAGTTCGGCTTCCCCTTCATCATGGCGGTCAAGGGCAGCAACCGGCACCAGATCCTCGCCGCGTTCGAAGAACGCATCCACAACAGCCCCGAGCAGGAATTCGCCCGAGCGTTGGCGGAAATCAACAAGATCGCCCTGTTCCGCCTGCAGGCCATGTAGCCGGAACGGGAAAACAGGCAACACCGCAACACAGGCAATAAAGGCAGAAACCGCTCCACTCAATTCAAGGCAGATCGCGATGAAAGCTTACGCCGTACCCTTCGAGAAATACGTCAACCTGGCCGACGCCCGCCTGGGCACCCGCGCCATTTCCGTCACTGACGACTGGTTCGCCGACGTCAACCGGCTGTTCCAGCCGACGCCGGCCGTATGGAAGGAGGGCGTGTTCGATGACAACGGCAAGTGGATGGATGGCTGGGAGTCGCGCCGCAAGCGCTTCGAAGGCTACGACCATGCCGTGATCCGCCTCGGCGTGCCCGGCTGGATCAAGGGCGTGGACATCGACACCAGCCACTTCACCGGCAACTTTCCGCCGTCGGCCTCGCTGGAAGCCTGCTTCGTCGCCGAAGGCGATCCGAACGACGACACCGTCTGGACCGAAGTCCTGCCGGCCGTCGAGCTCAAGGGCAACAGCCATCACTACCACGAGATCGCCTTCGACAAGCCGGTCAGCCACCTGCGCTTCAATATCTACCCGGACGGCGGCGTCGCCCGCCTGCGCGTGCACGGCATTCCGTACCGCGACTGGAGCAGCGTCGGCGACAACGAGCAGATCGACCTCGCCGCCGCCCTCAACGGTGGCCGCGCGCTGGCCTGCTCCGACGAGCACTTCGGCCGCATGAGCAACATCCTCAACCCGAACCGTGGCGAGAACATGGGCGACGGTTGGGAAACCGCCCGCCGCCGTACCCCGGGCAATGACTGGGTGATCGTCGCCCTCGGCCACCCGGGCGAGATCGAGCGCATCGTCGTCGATACCCTGCACTTCAAGGGCAACTACCCGGACAGCTGCACCATCCAGGCGGCCTACGTGAAGGGCGGCACCGACAGCCAGATCGAGACCCAGAGCCTGTTCTGGCGTGAACTGCTGCCGAGCCAGAAGCTCTCCATGCACGCCGAACACGAGTTCGTCGAGCAGATCGCCAAGCTCGGCCCGGTGACCCACGTGCGCCTGAACATCTTCCCGGACGGCGGCGTCAGCCGGCTGCGCTTGTTCGGCAAGGTGGCGAAGTAAGGTAGCGATAGGGGGCATGGTGGACTGAAGCGGAACACCGCCCGCCCCCTACTGAGCTCGCCCTAGGCCCCCGGCCGTAGGGTGGGCTTCAGCCCACCGGATAAACCAGGCTCGCAAGCATGCGGGGCTACAACACAGAATTTTGATAACGAGAATGCCATGCGCACCCTGACCATCGAGCCACTGACCAAGGAAGCCTTTGCCCCCTTCGGCGACGTCATCGAGACCGAAGGCAGCGAGTTCTTCATGATCAACAACGGCTCGACCCGCCGCTATCACAAGTTGGCCACGGTCGAGACGGCCGAACCCGAGGACAGGGCGATCATCAGCATCTTCAGTGCCGAGGCGCTGGAAATGCCGCTGGTCATCCGCATGCTGGAACGTCATCCGCTGGGCAGCCAGGCCTTCGTGCCGCTGCTCGGCCACCCCTTTCTGGTCGTGGTCGCGCCACTTGGCGATGCACCTGTACCGGGCCACGTCCGCGCCTTCCGCAGCAACGGCAGGCAGGGCGTCAATTACCACCGCGGCGTCTGGCACCACCCGGTGCTGACGATCGAAAAGCGGGATGAATTCCTGGTGGTCGATCGCAGCGGTTCTGGCAACAACTGCGACGAGTACTTCTTCACGGAGGATCAGCAACTCCTCCTCGACCCCCAACAGGTTTCGCGCTGAGCCCAACCGTGCGCGGTGACTCGGACCGATACCCATAAGAAGAAAGGACGGCAGCTGCAGCCGCCGTACAAGAGGTAATCAACGTGGACGCACATCTGACCGAATGGCTGAACCTGGGAATTCGCTGGATACACATGATCGTCGGCATCGCCTGGATCGGTGCCTCCTTCTATTTCGTCTGGCTGGAGAACAACCTCAACCGCAGCAACCCGCGCGAAGGGCTGTCGGGTGATCTCTGGGCCATCCACGGTGGCGGTATCTACCACCTGGAGAAATACAAGCTCGCCCCGCCGCAGATGCCGGAGAACCTGCACTGGTTCAAGTGGGAGGCCTACACCACCTGGCTGTCGGGCGTCGCCCTGCTGCTGGTGGTCTACTACCTCAACCCCGGCCTGTACCTGATCGCACCGGGCAGCGACCTGACGCCCGCCACCGCCGTGGCGATCGGCTTCGGCTCGCTGATCGTCGGCTGGTTCGTCTACGACTTGCTGTGCGATTCGCCACTGGGCAAGACCCCCGCGCTGCTCGGCCTGGTGCTGTTCGTGCTGGTGATCGCCGCCTGCTGGGGCTATTCGCAGATCTTCAGCGGCCGCGCGGCCTACATCCACACCGGCGCGCTGATCGGTACCATCATGGTCGGCAACGTGTTCCGCATCATCATGCCGGCCCAGCGCGCACTGGTCACCGCCATCGAGCAGAACCGCACGCCCGATCCGGTACTGCCGGCCAAGGGCCTGCTGCGCTCGCGGCACAACAACTATTTCACCCTGCCGGTGCTGTTCATCATGATCAGCAACCACTTCCCGAGCACCTATGGCAGCCAGTACAACTGGCTGATCCTCGCCGCCCTCGGTGCGTTGTCGGTACTGGCCCGTCACTACTTCAACACCCGTCACGACAGTAACCGCTTCGCCTGGGCCTTGCCGGCCGCCGCGGTGGGGATGATCTGCCTGGCCTTCGTCACCTCGCCGAACCGCCCGAGCAGTGCGCCGAACCTGGCCGCCACCACGCCCGAGCAGGCCAGCGCCGCCGCCCAGGCACATGCCGACGCGCCGCGCTTCAGCCAGATCAATGAAGTGATCGAGCAGCGCTGCACCGTCTGTCACTCGGCCAATCCGAGCAGCCCGATGTTCTCCAGCGCACCGGCCGGGGTGATGTTCGATACACCCGAGCAGATCCGCCAGCAGGCCGCGAAGATCCATGCGCAGAGCGTCGCCAGCCAGATCATGCCGCTCGGCAACATCACCCAGATGACCCAGGACGAGCGTGACCTGCTCGGCGCCTGGATCGCCAAGGGCGCACCGACCAACTGAGCCCACCCCAGCCGCACGCCTGGCGTGCGGCTTTTTTTTGCAATGACGTTTCACGGCCGGGCGAGTCCCGGTGCAGGCCATACCGGCCCCCGTGCAGGGGCTGTCGCGACAATCAATAACAAACGCGCCCGAGGTATCTTGCATGAACGACCTGAACGCCCGCCCCGCCGGGGCGAATCGGCTGCCCTGGCTGCAGCAATTGCTGGTGAGCCTGCAGCACGTGCTGCTGATGTACGGCGGCGCCGTCGCCGTCCCGCTGATCGTCGGTCAGGCGGCCGGGCTGTCGCGCGATGAGATCGCCTTTCTGATCAATGCCGACCTGCTGGTCGCCGGCATCGCCACGCTGGTGCAGTCACTGGGCATCGGGCCGATGGGTATCCGCATGCCGGTGATGATGGGCGCCAGCTTCGCGGCGGTGAGCAGCATGGTGGTGATGGCCGGCATGCCGGGCGTCGGCATGACCGGCATCTTCGGCGCGACCATCGCCGCCGGTGCCTTTGGCCTGCTGATCGCGCCCTTCGTCTGCCGCATCGTGCGCTTCTTCCCACCACTGGTGACCGGCACCGTGATCACCGCCATCGGCCTGTCGCTGTTTCCGGTGGCGGTGAACTGGGCCGGCGGCGGCAGCGCCACCAGTCAGTTCGGCGCGGTGCACTATCTCGGCATCGCCGCTGCGGTGCTGGCCACCATCCTGCTGGTCAACCGCTTCCTGCGCGGCTTCTGGGTCAACGTTTCGGTACTGATCGGCATGGGCCTGGGCTACGCACTGGCCGGCGCGCTGGGCATGGTGGACCTTTCCGGCATGGCGGCAGCGCCGGCAGTGCAGGTAGTGACGCCCAACCACTTCGGCACGCCGACCTTCTCGCTGGCGCCGATCCTCTCGATGTGCCTAGTGGTGGTGATCATCTTCGTCGAGTCGGCGGGCATGTTCCTCGCCCTCGGACGGATCACCGGCGAAACGGTGGACCCCAAGCGCCTGCGTCGCGGGTTGCTATGCGATGCGGGGGCGACCTTCCTGGCCGGCTTCATGAACACCTTCACCCATTCCTCCTTCGCGCAGAACATCGGCCTGGTGCAGATGACCGGCGTACGCAGCCGCCACGTCACAGCCATCGCCGGGCTGATCCTGATCGCCCTGAGCCTGCTGCCCAAGGCGGCCTTCCTGGTCGCCTCGATCCCGGCCGCGGTGCTCGGTGGCGCGGGCCTGGCGATGTTCGGCATGGTTGCGGCCACCGGTATCAAGATCCTGCAGGAAGCGGACATCGCCGATCGCCGCAACCAGCTCCTGGTAGCGGTGAGCATCGGCCTGAGCATGATTCCGGTGGTGCGCCCCGAGTTCTTCGCCCAGCTGCCGCACTGGCTGGAGCCGATCACCCACAGCGGCATCGCCCTGGCGACGCTGAGCGCAGTGACCTTGAACCTGCTGTTCAACGTGCTCGGCGGCCCCGAGCGCGAAGCGCTGACCGGCGCCGCCCACGCCTGAGCCCACGGCTGGCGACCCGGCGCGGGTCGCCGCCTGCCATTCGCCACCCCGGTCAGCTGCCTGCCTCGACAAGAGGCTGCATCCCGTTACAATGCCGCGCCCCTCCCCCGCGCCGGATGCCGACCGTGATAGAAGCCAGCTGGATCGCCTTCGCCTTCGCCCTCGGGCTGCTTGCCCGCTTCATCGGCTTGCCGCCATTGATCGGCTATCTAGGCGCCGGTTTCGCCCTCGCGGCAGCGGGCGATTACGTGGGTGTGACCCGCGACGACAGCATCATCCTCGACCACCTGGCGCATCTGGGGGTGCTGCTGTTGCTGTTCACCGTCGGGCTCAAGCTCAAGCTCGGCAACCTGGTGCGCCGCGAAGTGATTGGCGGCAGTCTGCTGCACTTCTTCATCTCCAGCGTGCTGGTGTTGCCGGCCATCATGCTGATCCTCGACAGCGACTGGCGCGAAGCGATGCTGCTGGCCATCGCCCTGTCGTTCTCCAGTACCGTGCTGGCCGCCAAGGTGCTGGAAAGCAAGCGCGAGCTGCGCGCCTTCCACGGTCGCGTCGCGATCGGCGTGCTGATCATCCAGGACCTCATCGCCCTGGTGGTGATGAGCCTCGCCGCCGGCAAGCTGCCTTCCGCCTGGGCGCTGCTGGTGTTCCTGCTGCCGCTGCTGCGACCGCTGCTGTTCCGCCTGCTCGACCACAGCGGCCACGAGGAGCTGATGGTGCTGCTCGGCCTGATGCTGGCACTGGTCGCCGGTGGGCTCGGCTTCGAGTACGTGGGCCTGAGTTCCGAGCTCGGCGCCCTCGCCTTCGGCGCCATGCTGGCCAAGCACAAGCGCGCCAGCGAACTGTCCAACTCGCTGTGGGCAATCAAGGAAGTGTTCCTCGTGGGTTTCTTCCTGAAGATCGGCATCGGCGGGCTGCCGGATGCCGACGCCCTCTGGTTCGCTTTCGCCATGGCCTTGCTGCTGCCACTCAAGGCCGTGCTGTTCTTCGGCCTGTTCATCGCCTTTCGCCTGCGTGCGCGCAGCGCCTTCCTCAGCGCTGCCAGCCTGACCAACTACAGCGAGTTCGGTCTGATCGTGGCCAGCGTGGTCCTGCCGCAATGGCTGATGCCACTGGCGATCACCGTGGCGCTGTCGTTCATCATCTCGGCGCAGATCAACCGCGTTGCCCACCCGCTGTACGAGCGCCTGGCACCGCGGCTGATCCGCTGCGAGCGCAACATTCGCCACCCGGACGAGCAACCGGTGTCGTTGGGTGATGCGCAGATCCTGATCATGGGCATGGGCCGCACCGGCCGCGCCGCCTACGACCACCTGAACGCCAAGGGTTATCGGCTGGTCAGCCTCGACTCCGACCCGGTCATGGTGGAAAAGAACACCGCCGAGGGCCGACACATCCTCTTCGCCGATGCCGAGGACCAGATGTTCTGGCAGAGCCTGGAGATGAACCAGGTCGAGGCCGTGGTCCTGGCGATGAACGACCCCGAGGCCAAGATCATCTCCACCCGCAAGCTGCGCGAAAGCGGCTTTGGCGGGCTGATCGTCTCCCATGCCATGTACGAAGACATCGCTCAGCGCATCCAGGAAGCCGGTGCGGACCGCACCTACCTGACCATGAGCGAGGCCGGCGCCGGCCTCGCCGAAAACGTGGCGCGGGAGCTGCACCCAGACCGATGAGACGGGTGCGACCACCCGTCATCTTGTACACAATGCACAAATTTATTGTTCCAACGCTTGTCCACAGATTGCTATAGTCAGGTCATCCCGACGCCAGCCCTACAGCCGTCGCCGCGGAGAGAGGTGCCGTGACCCTCGAAAGCCCATGACCGTACAACAACAAATGGCAGGCTTGACCATGACCGCAACCGATACGAGCAGCGGTAGCGCTGCACCCCAGCAGGATCTGATCTACGGGCTGGACGATCGCCCGGCTCCCCTCCCGGCACTCTTCGCGGCGCTGCAGCACGTTCTGGCGAGCTTCGTCGGCGTCATCACCCCCACGCTCATCGTCGGCAGTGCCCTGGGCCTGGGTGCCTACGTGCCCTATCTGGTCAGCATGGCGCTGTTCGTCTCCGGCCTCGGCACCTTCGTCCAGGCCAAGCGCATCGGCCCGATCGGCTCCGGCCTGCTCTGCCTGCAGGGCACCAGCTTCGGTTTTCTCAGCGCGATTCTCAGCGCCGGCTTCATCGTCAAGGCGCGCGGCGGCTCGCCGGAGGAAATCCTCGCCACGCTGTTCGGCGTGAGCTTCTGCGCAGCCTTCGTCGAAATCGCCTTCAGCCAGTGCATCAACAAGCTGCGCCGGGTGATCACGCCGGTGGTGACCGGCACCATCATCTGTCTGATGGGCCTGTCGCTGATCAAGGTGGCGATGACCGACATCGCCGGAGGCTACGGCGCGCCAGACCTCGGCGCCTTGCCGAACCTGGCGCTGGCGGGTCTGGTGATCGGCATCATCGTGCTGCTCAACCGCTTCCCCTGGCCGGTGCTGCGGCTGTCCGCGGTGATCGTCGCGCTCTCCGTCGGTTACGCCGTGGCGCTGGCGATGGGCAAGGTCGATCTGTCTGGCCTCGCCGAGCTGCCGCTGGTGAGCGTGCCGCAGCCATTCCGCTTCGGCTTCGCCTTCGACTGGATGGCCTTCATCCCGATTGCCGTGATCTTCCTCATCACACCACTGGAGACCGCCGGCGATCTCACCGCCAACTCGATGATCTCGCGCCAGCCGGTGCGCGGCCCGCTGTACATGCGCCGCATCAAGTCCGGCATTCTTGCCGACGGCTGCGCCTCAGCCACCGCCGCGGTGTTCAACAGCCTGCCGATGACCACCTTCAGCCAGAACAACGGCGTGATCCAGCTGACCGGCGTGGCCAGCCGTCATGTGGGCTTCTACATCGCCGGGCTGCTGATCCTGCTGGGCCTGTTCCCGGTGGTGGGCGGCGTGCTGCAGGCGATGCCCAAACCGGTGCTCGGCGGCGCCACGCTGATCATGTTCGGCACCGTGGCCATCGCCGGCATCAAGATCCTCGCCGAAGCCGGCCTGCATCGGCGCAACATGCTGATCGTGTCCATCTCTCTCGGCCTGGGCCTCGGCGTGGCCGGCGTGCCGGAAGTGCTGAGCGCGATGCCAGACGTGCTGAAGAACATCTTCGGCTCGCCGATCACCATTGGTGCCTTCAGCGCCATCCTGCTCAATCTGTTCCTGCCCCGCGAGCCGAGCGAAGCGGATGTCTTCGACCCGGAAGAGCTGATCGAGGACGCCGTGGGCACCAATACCCTGTCGGTGAACATCCCCGATTACCGCGAGCACGACGGCCACCGTCGCGACGCCTTGCCGCAACCAGCAGGCGCCGACTTCAAAGGCTGATCACGCCACTTCGTTACAAACCGTACGACCGGAGCAGTGCCGGTCGTGCGGCCCTGCCTATAACAAGAACACAAGGGAATATCCCATGCGACTGAAGACTGCTCCCTGCTGCCTGGCGCTCACCGGCGCCCTGCTGACGACTCCTGCCCTCGCCGCCGACCTCATGCTCTGGCAGAACAACAGCCTGACCTATCTGTACGGCAAGAACTTCGCTGTCGACTCGGGCGAGGACGGCCGCGAGGCCTCGATCCAGCAGACCATCACCTTCGAACACGCCAGCGGCTGGAACTGGGGCGACATGTTCCTGTTCGTCGACCACAAGTGGTTCAACGGCCACACGGGCAAGGACGGCCGCACCTACTACGGTGAGTTCAGCCCGCGACTGTCGCTCGGGAAACTCAGCGGCACGGACCTGTCGTTCGGGCCGGTGAAGGACGTGCTGATCTCGGCCACCTACGAGCGTGGCGAAAGCCTGGCCAACGGCACACCGAACCAGAACTACCTGCTCGGCCCGGCCGTCGATCTCAGCGTGCCCGGCTTCGACCGTTTCGCCATCAACACCTACTACCGCAAGCCCGACGGCGCCACCGGCAAGCCGAGTGGCCAATGGCAGATCACCCCGACCTGGGCCATGACCATCCCGCTGGGCAAGTCCGACGTCCTGTTCGACGGCTATATCGACTGGGTGGTGAACGACGCCGGCTCCAAGGCACGCGGCAACTACCTGGCGAAGAACTTCCACTTCAATCCGCAGGTGAAGTACGACCTCGGCAAGGCCTTGGACCACGGGGCCGGCAGGCTCTATGTGGGCGTCGAGTACGACTACTGGAGCAACAAGTACGGCATCGAGGACAGCCGCGTCTTCAACACCGACAACAACGTGGTCAACTTCATCGTCAAGGCGCACTTCTGAACACCGGAGCGCCGGGTAACCTCGGCGCACTCCGCGAGCCGTCAGGTCACATCGCTACGGCAATCGGCGTACTGCGACACCATGTCCGCGTCAATGCGGCTAATTCAGCCGCGAGCCGGTGTGTTATGCGCTTCTCGCCACGACGGCATTGGACGACAATGACAACAAAAAGCCACCATCGAACCCTAGGAGCGCCACCATGCACCTGAAAACTCTCCCTCTCGCCGCCGCAGTCGCCGGCAGCCTGCTGTCCGCCCCGGCAATGGCCGAAGGACTGCTCTACTGGCACAGCAACAGCCTGACCTACCTGTACGGCAAGGATTACAAGATCGATTCGCCGATCCAGCAGACCGTCACCTTCGAGCACGCCAACGGCTGGAAATACGGCGATACCTTCTTCTTCGTCGACTCGATCCACTACAACGGCAAGGGCAACGACAACGGCCGCGACGACAGCACCTTCTACGGCGAATTCTCGCCGCGCCTGTCGTTCGGCAAGATCCTTCAGCAGGACCTGAGCTTCGGCCCGATCAAGGACGTGCTGGTCGCCATGACCTACGAGTTCGGCGAAGGCGATGTGGAGACCTACATGATCGGCCCGGGCTTCGACTTGGCCGTCCCCGGCTTCGACTACTTCTCCGTCAACATCTATCACCGCGACACCGACGGCGACCGCGTGGGCGATGGCGTCTGGCAGATCACCCCGGTGTGGGGCTACACCCTGCCGGTGGGCAATTCCGACATCCTCATCGACGGTTTCATCGACTGGGTGGTGGACAACGACCGCAACTCCCGCGGCGAGGAATACCACGCCAACTTCCACTTCAACCCGCAGATCAAGTACGACCTGGGCAAGGCGCTGAACTGGGGCGAGAAGCAGCTGTACGTCGGTATCGAATACGACTACTGGACCAACAAGTACGGCATCAAGGATGGCGGTTTCGTAAGCGACAACTTCGTCGGCAAGACCGACCAGAACACCTTCAGTGCCATCGTCAAGGCGCACTTCTAAAGGTCGAGCAATAAAAGGGGCGCCGAGAGGCGCCCTTTTTGTTTCCGCGGCTCCGTCGCCTACAAGCGGAAGCTGCCCATCTGGCGGCCAAGATCCTCGGCCAGTTTCGACAGCGTCTGGCAGTCGGCCCGGCAGCCCTGCACGTCCTGGGCGGTGGCCTGGGCCAGATCGGCGATACCCTGCACGTTGTGGGTAATCTCCTCGGTGACGCTGCTCTGCTCCTCGGTCGCGGCGGCGACCTGGGTGTTCATGTCGCTGATGGCTTCCACCTGGGCGGTGATCGCCTGCAGGGACTCGCCAGTGCGCTGACTGGCCTGCACGCCGGTACCCGTTGCAGCCTGCCCGGCATGCATCGCGCTGACGGCGGTTTCGGCACCGTTCTTCAGCCGCCCGATCATCTGCTGGATCTCGTCGGTCGAGGCCTGGGTGCGGCTGGCCAGGGTGCGCACCTCATCGGCGACCACGGCGAAGCCACGGCCCATGTCGCCGGCGCGGGCGGCCTCGATGGCGGCGTTAAGGGCCAGCAGATTGGTCTGTTCGGAAATGCTGCGGATCACCGCCAGCACCTGATCGATGGAGGCCACCTGCTGCGCCAGATCGGTCACCGAGCCGGCGGCCTGGCCGATGTCGCCCGACATCCGCTCGATATGCCCGATCGACTCGCCGACCACTTGGCGCGCCTCGAGCGCCTCGCTGCGGGCGCCCTGGGAGGCCTGCGCCGCATTGCTGGCATTACGCGCGATCTCCTGCACGGTGAGTCCCATTTCGTGCACGGCGGTCGCCACCATGTCGGTCATCTCATGCTGGCGCCCGGCGCGCACCGCGGTGTCGTCCACCACCCGAGCCACCTGACCGACCGCACTGCGCAGCTGTTCGCTGGTCTTGAGCACATCGCCGATAAGGCTGCGCAGGCTGCCGATGAACCGATTGAAGCCACGCGCCAGGTCGCCGAGCTCGTCGGCACGGCTTTCGTCCAGACGGCGGGTGAGATCGCCACCGCCACCACCGATTTCCACCAGCGCCGCCGTGACCTGGCGAATCGGCCGCACAAGCCCGCGCGCCAGCAGGACGATCACGCCGAGAAAGAACAGGCCGATAGCCGAACCGATCAGGCTGGTCGTCCAGAGCGTACGACGCGCCTCGGCAAAGATTTCCGCCTCGGGCACCTCGGCGATCAGCGTCCAGCCGAGCCCATCCAGCGGTTGCGCCATGGCCAGAAACGTTTCGCCATTACGCTCGAAACGCACCACCTGTCCGGCCTGGGCTTCCAACTGCCGCGCAGCTTGCGTGCCGGCCAACTCGGCCAGCGCGGCGCGGCCGTTGTGCTCGCTGCGCGGATGGATTTTCACCTGGCCATCGCTGCCGACCAGATAGACCTCGCCACGCTCGCCAAAGCGGAAGTCGGCGATCAGTGCGGACATGGCGCTCAGGCTGTAACCCAGCCCGGCCACGCCAAGTACTCGCCCGCCAGCACTGATGCGCTGGTTGATGAACAGGGTCGGCTGGCCGGTGGCCTTGTCGACGTCCAGCTCCAGCCGGCGCTCGAGGCTGCCGTCCACCAGGCTGTAGAACCAGCCGTCGGCGTCTGCCGAGCGTGACAGGGTCCGGCTCAGCCCGGCGTCGGAGTAATAGTGGCCGCTGTCGAGTACGGCGATCGAGGTGGTCAGCGCGTTCTGCTGGGCTTTCACGCCATTGAGGTAGCGGCCGATGGCCTCGGCCTGCCGCGAATCCTCGCCCTGGATCAGCCAGTCGTGAACCAGCGTGTTGCCGGCGATACCGGCGGTGGCGGTGATGGGCGCCGCCAGGGTGCGCTCGATATCGTTGCGAATGGCGTTGATATTGGCCGGCAACGCTTCACCGAGCAGGTAGCGCTCGGCGAGGCGCTCGACAGCCGAGGCATACACCAGGATGACGATCAGCAGGCTCGCCAGCAGTGCCGCGCCCATGCTGAGGATCAGTTGCCACTGAATGCTGCGCTTGAAGAACTGCATGGAAGGCCCTCGCGTTATTATTGGACACATAAAAGCGCCATTACTGTACACAATTTATGACGCACGCAAGATCATTTAGCGGCATGGCCGTCGGGAACTTGATGGCGTTTAGCCTGGGCTCGGGCTGAACCGACGGATGGCGGCTCGGTTGAGGCCGCAAAGAAGCGAGTGCTAGCATGCCGAACCGCCGCCAGGCCGGGCGGCGCCAGCCAAACAGGTCCGCATGTCCAGCATTCGAGAGCGCAACCGAGACGTGATCCTGCGAGCCGCCAGCGAGGAATTCGCGGAAAAGGGCTTCGCCGCCACCAAGACCAGCGACATCGCCGCCCGCGCCGGGCTGCCGAAGCCCAACGTCTACTACTACTTCAAGTCCAAGGAAAACCTCTATCGCGAGGTGCTGGAGAGCATCGTCGAACCGCTGCTCGAAGCCTCGGCACCGTTCAATCAGCCCGGGCATCCGGCCGAGGTGCTGCGCGCCTACATCCGCACCAAGATCCGCATCTCCCGCGATCACGCCTATGCGTCCAAGGTGTTCGCCAGCGAGATCATGCATGGCGCCCCACACCTGTCACCGGAGCGCACCGCCCAGCTCAACGCCCAGGCCGCGCATAACATCGCCTGCATTCAGGGCTGGATCGACCAGGGTCTGATGGCCCCCATCGACCCCAGCCACCTGCTCTTCAGCATCTGGGCCGCGACCCAGACCTACGCCGACTTCGACTGGCAGATTAGCACTGTCACCGGCAAGGCCCGGCTCGACGAGGCCGATTACGATGCCGCCGCCGACACCATCATCCGCCTGGTACTGCGGGGCTGCGAAGTCGCCGAGCCGACGCCGGCCTGACGCCGGCGCCACAGTACGCCATGCGCAGGTAGGTGCCGTGGGAGCCGGATTGAACGGCCGCGCATAAAAAACGCCAGCAAGTGCTGGCGTTCATCCTGACGGGTGCCGCGCCGTTAGCCGCGTGCGCGGGCGGCGTCTCGCAGTGCCTTGACCTGATCATGGTTGCGCTGAACGCCCTGGTACTGATTCTGGACCACGCTGCGCACCTCGGCCGGCAGGTCTTTTTCCAAGGCTTTGCGGTAGCTCTTGACCGCCACATCCTCACCGCGCTCGCACTCGTTGAGAATCGCCTCGTCATCCTTGCCGGTGATCATCGCCTTGAGATCGACCCAGCGGCGATGGATGTCCGCCGACATGCTGGTGCTGGTTTCCGGATCGCCACCCAGCGAGCGCACCAGCTGCTGCAGCTCGGCGGCCGCGCTGGCGCAATCACGCGAACGCTGGTTCATGGTGCTCTTGAGCTGCGGGTCACGCAGGTCCTCGGCGCACTCGAGAAAGCCCTTTTCCCCATCCTTGCAGGTCTCAATCAGATCGTTGAGCACGGAAATCGTCTCTTTCGTGTCCATCTCGTACCTCCTGGCAGGTCGACTCGGAGAAGGCCGCAGATGGCGGCCGGTGTTAGCAGTCGACTGCCGGCTGGCGCCAAAGGTTCAGCGAAACCAGACCGAGGCGCCAGCAGTAGCTGGACGCGCGCTACGTTCGGTTGGCCTTCGCGAGCGGGCCCAAAGGTGCCGGCCGACCGAGCAGGTAACCCTGGGCCTTGTTCACCTCCAGGCGGCGCAGCATGGCCAGTTCTTCCTGCGTTTCGACCCCCTCGGCGACCACCTTGCAGCCGGTTTCCTCGGCGAAGCGGATCAGCGCTGCGGCCAGCGCACGGCAGCCGGTATCGCTGTCGACATTACGGATCAGGCTGGCATCGAGCTTGATCACGTCCGGCTTGAGTTTGAGGATGTGGCGGAAGCTCGCGTAGCCGGCGCCGGCATCGTCCACGGCAAGCCGCAGGCCCTCGCGGCGCAGCGGTTCCAGTGCCTCGGCGAGCCGCTCGTAGTCCTGCACCAGGGCATGCTCGGTGACTTCCAGCATCAGCCGGTCCAGTGGCTGGCGGGCTAGCACCTCGCTGAGCGCTCCGGCCAGGATGGTTTCGGGCGAGACGTTGAGCGACAGGTAGCTGTCGGCCGGTAGACGGTCGAAGCCCTGCAGCGCGGCCTCGATCAGGGCAATCTCCAGCTCCTTCTGCAGCCCGACCTGGCCCGCTTCATCGAACCACTTGTCCGGCGTGCGCTGCGGGTCGGCGAGGAAGCGCGCCAGCGCCTCGTGGCCGACGATGCGGTTCTCCACCAGATGCACGATGGGCTGGTAGACCACCGCATAGCTCCGCTCGGCCAGCACGTTCTCGACCCGGCTGCGCTTGCTGTCGCAGCTCTGCTGGCTTTTCGCCTGGGTCTCCAGCAGCCGCCCGGCGAAGGCGGCGAACAGCCGCAGCGTGTTTAGATCACGCTCGTTCAGGCTGCCATCCGGCTGCGTGCTGAAGCAGCAGAAGGTGCCGTACACCCCACCGTCGCTGAAACGGATCGGCACGCTCAGGTGCGCGCCGACCGGCAGTTCGCGGGTAACCGGCAGCTCCAGCGCCGCCGGCAGCTGGGTGGCGTCGTTGATCAATTCCGGCAGGCGGCCATCGACGACGCGCTGGCAATAGCTCTCCTCCAGCGGATTGGAGTCGCCGACACACAGCACCAGGTGCTCGGTCCGCCCATCGACATGGCGGAACACCCGGGCCCCCTCGCTGAACTCGGCGATGAACGCGACTTCCATACCGAGGTGGCTGCGCACCGCATGCAGCGCCTCGCACAGCATGGAGCCGATCGGCACATTGCCGGCTTCCAGCTTCGCCAGCACGGCGAGCGGATCGCTCAGATCCTGAGCGGCTGCAATCGGCCTCAAATTTCCAAGCATCCTTTCCTCCAAGGTCTACGCCGTGCTGCATAACCCGCCGGGTTATCGGCCGGTCACATCCGCTGCGCAACAACCAGCCGCCACGCAGCCTCTCATCGGGGCGGTCGCACCCACGGCACGGCCGCCGTGACGATCAGTCCGCCTCGCGCGCCAGGCTGATCCAGGTCGGCGCGTGGTCACTGGCATGTTCCTGCCCGCGCACCCAGCGATCCACGCCGGCGTCCTGCAGCCGCGGCGCGAGGTTCGGGCTGAGCAATAGATGGTCGATGCGCAGCCCGGAGTTCTTCTGCCAGTGCTGTCGAAAGTAATCCCAGAAGGTGTAGATGCGCTCGTCCGGGTATTTGGCGCGCAACGCGTCGGTCCAGCCCTGCGCCAGCAGGCGATCGAAACAATCGCGGCTTTCCGGCTGCAGCAGCGCGTCCTTCAGCCAGGAGCGCGGGTTGTAGATGTCCTCGTCGGTCGGCACCACGTTGTAGTCGCCGGCCAGCACCACCGGATGCCCGCTGGCGAGCAGGCCTGCGGCGTGCTCGATCAGCCGCTCGAACCAGCTCAGCTTGTAGTCGAACTTCGGCCCGGGCTGCGGGTTGCCGTTGGGTAGATAGAGGCTGGCGACGATCACCCCGTGCACCGCGGCCTCCAGATAGCGGCTGTGGCTGTCGCCCGGGTCGCCGGGCAGGCCGCGGCGGATCTCCAGCGGTTCGCTGTCACGGGCAAGAATGGCCACGCCGTTCCAGGACTTTTGCCCATGCCAGATGGCGCCGTAGCCGGCACCGCGGATGTCATCGATGGGAAAGTCGGCATCCTGCGCCTTGAGCTCCTGCAGGCAGACCACATCGGGCTGCTCACGCGCCAGCCATTCGAGCAGATTGCCCCGGCGTGCACGGATGCCATTGATGTTGTAGGTAGCGATTTTCAGACTAGCCACACGCGCGTCTCTCACAGGCGGTTATATCCACCTTAGCTGTGACAGCGCAGTGAAGCTTCCCGATCCGGTGCCAATGATCGGAATCAGACCGGCGTTTCGGCGAAACGCAGGGTGAATTCGGTCATCTCCGTGTCGCTATGCACAACCACCTCGCCGCCGTGCAGCTGCATGATCGACCGCACGATGGCCAACCCCAGGCCGCCGGAATCGCCCGGTTCGGCGCGTGACGGATCGCAGCGGTAGAAGCGGTCGAACAGCCGCGGCAGGTGCTCGGCTGCAATCGGCGGCCCCAGATTGATCACGCTGACCGACCGCCAGCCGTCCTCTGAGCCGCTGACGATGCGCACCGGGCTGTCGGCCGCGCCGTAGCGCAGCGCGTTGGCGACGAGATTGGCCAGCGCCCGGCGGATCAGCTCGGGGTCGCCGCACAGCTCGCCCTCGGTTTCGTCGAGCAGCTGGATGCCGCGCTCTTCGGCGACGCCTTCGAAGTAGTCGCACAGTTGCTCGACCAGTGCCGGCAGTGCAAAGCGCTGCCGCTCGATGGCCGCCGCCGGCTGCTCGGCACGCGCGAGAAACAGCATGTTGTCGATCATCCGCGCCAGGCGCTCGTACTCCTCCTGATTGGAGGCCAGCAGTGCCTCGTACTCCTCGACCGATCGCGCGCGGTGCAACAACTGCTGGGTCTGGCCCATGAGGTTGCCCAATGGCGTGCGCATCTCGTGGGCCAGGTCTTCGCTGAAGCGCGACAGCCGGACGAAACCCTGTTCCAGCCGGCCCAGCATCTGGTTCAGCGCCGCGCGTAGCGGTTCCAGCTCGCTCGGCACGGTCGAGTCGTCCAGGCGCAGGTGCAGATGCTGCACGTCGATCGCCAGGGCCTGACGCGTCAGCTGGCGCACCGGACGTAGCGCGCGCCGGCTGATCAGCCAGCCGAGCACGGACGCCAGCAGCGCACCGAGGCTCAGCGCCCACCACAGCTTCACACGGTAGGCCGCGAGCATCTGTTCGCGCTCGGCGAGCAGGCGCCCGGCCACCAGCGTCAGCCCCGCCTCGCCCGGCAGCCGCCGCCAGGCCAGCCGCGCCCCGTCTGTATCGGTCAGCGCCGCTGCGTCGCCAGCCGGCAACGTCGGAATGGGCAGCCGCGCCGGGTTGATCTCGATCAGCGCGCGCCCCTGGGCATCCAGCAGCCAGAGCAGGCTGTCGCGGTTGCCCAGCATGTTCTCGTAGAGCTGCGGCCGCTGGCGCAGCGCGTCGATGCTGGCGCTGTCATCCAGCAGTGCCTGCATGCGCTCCAGCCGGCCGAGCAGCGCCTGGTCGTCGCGCCAGACGATCTCGCGTTCCAGCGAGCGGTACAGGTAGAGGCCGATGGCCCCGAGCAGCACCACCGCGACGAGGGCGAAGGCCAGCGCCAGGCGCAGGCTGAGCGAACGTGGCCACAGGCTCATGCCGAGAGGTCCAGCACGTAGCCCATGCCGCGCACGGTGTGGATCAGCTTGAGCGGGTACGGATCGTCGACCTTGGCGCGCAGCCGGCGGATCGCCACGTCGACCACATTGGTATCGCTGTCGAAGTTCATCTGCCAGACCTGCGAAGCGATCTGTGCGCGGGACAGCACCTCGCCCTGACGGCTGAGCAAGAGGTGCAGCAAGGCGAACTCCTTGTTGGTCAGGTTGATGCGCTCGCCCTGACGGGCGACGCGGCGGCGCAGCAGGTCCAGCTCCAGGTCGGCGACGTGGAAACGTTCGACCTCGCGCGGCGGGCCGCGGCGCAGCAGGGTGCGTACCCGCGCCAGCAGCTCGGCATAGGAAAACGGCTTGACCAGATAGTCGTCGGCGCCCAGTTCCAGCCCGCGCACACGGTCCTCCACCGCATCGCGGGCGGTGAGGAACAGCACCGGCGTGTGCGCCGAGCGCTGGCGCACCACCTGCACCAGCTGCCAGCCATCGAGCCCGGGCAGCATGACGTCGAGGATTACCAGATCGAACGTTTCCTCCTCGATCAGGTGTTTGCCGTCGACGCCGTTGCGCGCGACCTCCACCCGGTAGCCGGACTCCTCCAACCCTCGCTTGAGGTAATCGGCCGTCTTGGCCTCGTCCTCCACCACCAGAATTCGCATCGGATCACCTCATTGATGGCGCATAGGTTATGGGGCCAACGACTTGGCAGCCATTACAAAAGCGTAATGCGCAGGCAACGGTTCTGACGGTCGGCGGGCGGCAGCATGCGCCTCGAAACCCAGCCACCGGAGAAATCGATATGCGTATCGTCGCCACCCTGTCACTGCTGACCCTGGCAGTGCTTACCCCGGCCCTGAGCGCCAACGCCGCCACGCCGACGCCGATCACCCAGCAGAACGTCTCGCTGGCGCTGGCCGACGGCCTGATCCAGCAGACCCTGGATGCCTGCCATGCGCAGAACCGCACCGCGGTGGTCGCCGTGGTCGATCGCGGCGGCAATCTGGTTGCGCTGCGCCGCGACGACAACGTCGGCCCGCACAACACCCTGGCCGCGCAGCGCAAGGCCTACACCGCGCTGTCGAGCAAGACGCCGACCCGCCTGTTCGCCGAACGCGCCGCCAGCACGCCGGATGCCGCCAACCTCAACACCCTGGACGAACTGCTGCTGCTCGGCGGTGGCGTGCCGCTGAAGGTCGGCGACGAGGTGATCGGTGCCATCGGCGTGGCCGGTGCCGGCGGTGCCAGGAACGATGAGGCCTGCGCCGTGGCCGCCATCGAAAAACTGCTGCCCTCCTCCCACTGAAGAAAAGGAAAACACCATGAAAGCACTACGTTCAATCGCCGCCGGCTTGATGCTCAGTGGCCTGTCCGGTCTCACCCTCGCAGCTGGCAACCCGCTCAGCGTGCACGTGCTGAATCTGGAGAACGGCCTGCCGTCACCGGATGTGCGCGTCACCCTGGAACAACGTCAGGGTGACACCTGGAAATCACTCAACAGCGGCGAGACCAACGCGCAGGGTCGCATCACGGCGCTCTACCCGGAAGGCAAGGCGCTGGAGAAAGGCACCTATCGCGTCACCTTCAAGACCGGCGACTGGTTCGCCACGCAGAAGGCCAGCACCTTTTTCCCCGAAGTTCCGGTGATCTTCGAAGCCGATGGCAGCGTCGAGCACTACCACATCCCGCTGCTGCTGAGCCCCTACGGCTTCTCCACCTACCGCGGCAACTGAGCCGCTCAGCGCACTTCCCAGTAGCCCGGTGCGTTGTAGATGTCCTTCAGGTAATCGATGAAGAAACGCACCTTGGCCGGCAGGTAGCGCTGCTGCGGGTAGACGGCCTGGATGTCGTAGGCCGGCAATGCGTACTCGTCGAGTACCGTGACCAGCTCGCCGCGCTTGAGCTCGGCCTGGATCTCCCAGGTCGAGCGCCAGCCGATGCCCAGGCCCTGCTTGACCCAGTCGAACAGCAGCTCACCGTCATTGCAGTCCAGATTGCCGGCCACGCGGATGGCCACCTGCCGGCCGTCGCGCAGAAAGGTCCAGCCGCGCTGCTGACCGCCCTGCAGGTTGAAGGCCAGGCAGTTGTGCTCGGTCAGTTCCTCCAGCGTCGTCGGCGTACCGTGGCGGGCGAAGTACTCGGGCGAGCCACAGACCACCCGCCTGTTCGGGAAAAGCCGCACCGCCACGTAGTTGGGGTCGGTCACCTCGCCGATGCGAATGCCCATGTCGTAACCGTGGCGCACCAGGTCGACCACGCTGTCGGTGAAGTTGAACGACAGTTGCAGGTCCGGGTAGCGCGCCTGGAACGCCGGTGCGTGCGGGCCGATATGCCGCCGCCCGAATGCCGCCGGCGCCGACACCACCAGGTGGCCGCGTACCGAGGTGCGGTCGTGGCTGATGCTGGCGTCCACCTCATCGAAGTCCTTGAGCAGCCCGCGGGCGCGCTCCAGATACTGCTCGCCCAGATCGGTCAGCGACAGGCCGCGGGTGGAGCGGTGCATCAGCTTGACGCCCAGATGCCGCTCCAGCGCATCCAGCCGCCGCCCCATCACCACCGGGGTGACGTTCTCCTTGTGCGCGGCGGCGGCGAAGCTGCCGCAGTCGGCCACCAGCACGAAGCTGCGCAGGGTCGTATAGCGATCCATTCGATACTCCTGATATCGACAGAACTGAAGTCTCGACCAATTCCGCCAGCGAATCCAGGGCGGCATGCTTGAGCCACGTAGAAAAACTATCGAATAAGAGGAGTGGTCCATGGCCCGCATGAGAGCAATCGACGCCGCCGTCGCGGTATTGCGCAAGGAAGGCATCGACACCGCCTTCGGCATCCCCGGAGCCGCGATCAATCCGCTGTATTCCGCCCTGCGGGCCGATGGCAGCATCCGCCACATCCTCGCCCGCCACGTCGAGGGTGCCTCGCACATGGCCGAGGGCTATACCCGCGCCAAGCCGGGCAACATCGGCGTGTGCATCGGCACCTCTGGCCCGGCCGGCACCGACATGATCACCGGCCTCTATTCCGCCTCGGCCGACTCGATCCCGATCCTGTGCATCACCGGCCAGGCGCCGCGTGCCAAGCTGCACAAGGAGGACTTTCAGGCTGTCGATATCGAATCCATTGCCAAGCCGGTGACCAAGTGGGCGGTTACCGTTCGCGAACCGGCGTTGGTGCCGCGCGTGTTTCAGCAGGCCTTCCATGTGATGCGCTCGGGGCGTCCCGGACCGGTGCTGATCGACCTGCCGTTTGATGTGCAAATGGGCGAGATCGAATTCGACATCGACACCTACGAGCCGCTCGCCGTGTACAAGCCGGCGGCGACCCGCAAGCAGATCGAGAAGGCCATCGACATGCTCTGCGCCGCCGAGCGTCCGCTGATCGTCGCCGGTGGCGGCATCTACAACGCTGCGGCCGAGGCCTTGCTGGTGGAATTCGCCGAGACCGTGGGCGTGCCGGTGATCCCGACGCTGATGGGCTGGGGCTCGATCCCCGACGACCATCCGCTGATGGCCGGCATGTGCGGGCTGCAGACCAGCCACCGCTACGGCAACGCGACCCTGCTCGAATCCGACTTCGTGCTCGGCATCGGCAACCGCTGGGCCAACCGTCACACCGGCTCCGTGGAGACCTATACCAAGGGCCGCACCTTCGTCCACGTCGACATCGAGCCTACCCAGATCGGTCGGGTGTTCGCGCCGGACTACGGCATCGTCTCCGATGCCCGCGCCGCGCTGGAGCTGTTCGTTGAAGTGGCCAAGGCGCGCAAGGCCGAAGGCCGTCTGCCGGATCGCCGCGCCTGGGCCGCCGACTGCCTGGAACGCAAGCGCACGATGTTGCGCAAGACCAACTTCGACAGCGTGCCGATGAAGCCGCAGCGCGTGTACCAGTGCATGAACAACGCCTTCGGCAAGGACACCTGCTACGTCAGCACCATCGGCCTGTCGCAGATCGCCGCTGCGCAGTTCCTGCATGTCTACCAGCCGCGCAACTGGATCAACTGCGGCCAGGCCGGCCCGCTCGGCTGGACCATTCCGGCAGCGCTCGGTGTGGTTGCCGCCGACCCGGCGCGCAAGGTGGTGGCGCTGTCGGGCGACTACGACTTCCAGTTCATGATCGAGGAACTGGCCGTCGGTGCGCAGTTCAAGCTGCCCTACCTGCACATCCTGGTGAACAACGCCTACCTCGGGCTGATCCGCCAGGCGCAGCGCGGCTTCGAGATGGATTACTGCGTGCAGCTCGGCTTCGAGAACATCAATGCCGACCAGAGCGGCATGGAAGGTTACGGCGTCGATCACGTCGCGGTAGTCGAGGGCCTGGGCTGCAAGGCGCTGCGCGTGTTCAAGCAGGAAGACCTGCGCCCGGCCATCGAGCAGGCCCAGGCCTGGATGGCCGAGCACCAGGTGCCGGTGGTGATCGAGGTGATCCTCGAGCGGGTGACCAACATCGCCATGGGCACCGAGATCGACGCGATCAACGAGTTCGAGGCGCTGGCCGCAGGCCGGGAAGATGCGCCGACCGCGGTCGGATTGCTGGACTGATTCAACCGTAACCAGACGCGTGGAAGACGCTTCGCGGTCTTCCATCCTACGAACACTTCGGACCGTAGGGTGGATATCGCGAAGCATATCCACCGCAAAGGCAACACCCAGGGTGGCCACCACGCCACCGCAACGCGAAACCGAATGTGATCCCTACAGATCAGGAGAAAACCATGCCCCGCTTTGCCGCCAACCTGTCGATGCTGTTCACCGAGCAGGACTTCATGGACCGCTTCGCCGCTGCCGCCCAGGCCGGCTTTTCCGGTGTCGAGTACCTGTTCCCCTATGACTTCCCTGCCGAGCAGATCAAGGCTCAGCTGGAGGCCAACAAGCTGACCCAGGTGCTGTTCAACCTGCCGGCCGGTGACTGGGCCGGGGGCGAGCGTGGCATCGCCATCCTGCCGGAGCGGGTCGAGGAGTTCCGCGCCGGCGTGGACAAGGCCATCGCCTACGCCAAGGTGCTGGGCAACACCCAGGTCAACTGCCTGGCCGGCATCGCCCCGCGTGGCGCCGATCTCGGCCAGCTGGAAATCACCTTTATCGAAAACCTGCGCTACGCCGCGCAGAAGCTCGAGGAGGCCGGCATTCGCCTGGTGATGGAGATGATCAACACCCGCGACATCCCGCGCTTCTTCCTAAACAACACCTCCCAGGCGCAGGAGATCCGCGGCAAGGTCGGCCACCCCAACCTGTTCCTGCAGTACGACATCTACCACATGCAGATCATGGAGGGAGACCTGGCGCGCACCATCGAGACCAACCTGGCGGCGATCAACCACATCCAG
The DNA here is from genome assembly GCF_026642215.1 of Stutzerimonas sp. R40042. Taxonomy (NCBI): domain Bacteria; kingdom Pseudomonadati; phylum Pseudomonadota; class Gammaproteobacteria; order Pseudomonadales; family Pseudomonadaceae; genus Stutzerimonas; species Stutzerimonas sp. R40042. The sequence goes on from NZ_CP113258.1 coordinate 3,516,250, forward strand.
CTGGCGGACAACCCCGGGCGCAACGAGCCAGGCACCGGCGAAATCAATTACCGCTTCCTGTTCGAGCACCTGGATCGCATCGGCTACCAGGGCTGGGTCGGCTGCGAGTACAAGCCGGCCACCACCACCGAAGCGGGCCTTGGTTGGCTGAAGAGCCACAACGCCATTTGAACTGACGCGAACCAACCAGATTTGAGGAGAACACTCATGGCTAAGATCGGATTCATCGGCACCGGCATCATGGGCAAGCCCATGGCAATCAACCTGCAGAAGGCCGGCCACCAGATCTTTCTGTCCCAACACCACGACCAGGCCCCGACCGAACTGACCGAGGCCGGCGCCATCGGCCTGGCCAACCCGCAGGAGGTCGCTCAGGAAGCCGAGTTCATCATCGTCATGGTGCCGGACACCCCGCAGGTCGAAGACGTGCTGTTCCGCGCCGACGGCGTGGCCGCCGGCGTCGGCGCCGGCAAGGTGGTGATCGACATGAGCTCGATCTCCCCCACCGCCACCAAGCAGTTCGCCGAGAAGATCAAGGCCACCGGCGCTGAATACCTCGACGCCCCGGTATCCGGTGGTGAAGTCGGCGCCAAGGCGGCCACCCTGTCGATCATGGTCGGCGGTAGCGAAGCGGCCTTCGAACGTGCACTGCCACTGTTCCAGGCGATGGGCAAGAACATCACCCGCGTCGGCGAGAACGGCGACGGCCAGACGGCCAAGGTGGCCAACCAGATCATCGTCGCGCTGAACATCCAGGCGGTCGCCGAGGCACTGCTGTTCGCCGCGAAGAACGGGGCTGATCCGGCCAAGGTGCGCGAGGCACTGATGGGCGGTTTCGCCGGCTCGAAGATCCTCGAAGTGCATGGCGAACGCATGATCAAGGGCACCTTCGACCCGGGCTTCCGCATCAGCCTGCATCAGAAGGACCTCAACCTCGCCCTGGCCGGCGCCCGCGAGTTGGGCCTGAACCTGCCCAACACCGCCAATGCCCAGCAGGTGTTCAGCACCTGTGCGGCGATCGGCGGCAGCGGCTGGGACCACTCGGCGCTGATCAAGGGCCTCGAGCACATGGCCAATTTCTCGATCCGCAAGGAGTAAAGCCTTCGAGCACGCTGCGTCGAGCCTTGCGGCCCCACCTTCAGGGACAGACAGACCGGGTGGTGGGATCAGCGCAACACTCGGCACCAGTGATGCTCAAAGGGTTGGTGTGCAAGTACGCGGGGTCGGAATCATCGCGTCTCCCCCACGACCAGGGCCCCGCGCGCCTGCACACCAACCGCCGTCTGCGGACGGCACCTTTTCGATTCGCCCGGCACAAGGAGTCACGGCCCGACGGCCGGGCGGGTCGATTTCAACCCTTAGCGCTTGCTTCGGCGAGCCCTAAGGTCTGGAATCGGCTGCAGACCTCATACAAGGAGCTTCAGATGACCCTCGACCCACAAGCCCTGCTGCGCCAGCTGTTCGACAGCGCCATCGAAGCCGCCCATCCGCGCCATGTGCTCGCCGACCATCTGCCCGAAGACCGCAGCGGCCGTGCCATCGTCATCGGCGCCGGCAAGGCGGCCGCGGCCATGGCCGAAGCCATCGAAAAGGTCTGGGAAGGTGAACTGTCCGGACTGGTGGTGACCCGCTACGAACACCACGCCGACTGCCGGCGTATCGAAGTGGTGGAAGCCGCGCACCCGGTCCCGGACGATGCCGGCGAGCGCGTCGCCCGCCGCGTGCTGGAGCTGGTCAGCAACCTCGAGGAAAGCGATCGGGTGATCTTCCTGCTCTCCGGCGGTGGCTCGTCGCTGCTGGCGTTGCCGGCCGAAGGCATTTCGCTGGCCGACAAGCAGGCGATCAACAAGGCACTGCTGCGCTCCGGCGCGCACATCGGCGAGATGAACTGCGTGCGCAAGCACCTCTCGGCGATCAAGGGCGGCCGCCTGGCCAGGGCCTGCTGGCCGGCCAGCGTGTACACCTATGCGATTTCCGACGTGCCCGGCGACGAAGCGACGGTGATCGCCTCCGGCCCCACCGTGGCCGACCCCACCACGTCGGCCGAGGCGCTGGCGATTCTCGAGCGTTACCACATCGAGGTGCCGGCCAACGTGCGCGCCTGGCTCGAGGATCCGCGCTCGGAAACCCTCAAGCCTGGCGACCCGATGCTCTCGCGCAGCCATTTCCAGCTGATCGCCACGCCGCAGCAGTCGCTCGATGCCGCGGCTGAGATGGCCCGTGCTGCCGGTATCAGCCCGCTGATTCTCGGCGATCTGGAAGGCGAAGCACGCGAGGTGGCCAAGGTGCATGCCGGCATCGCCCGCCAGGTGGTGCTGCACGGCCAGCCGATCGCCGCGCCTTGCGTGATCCTCTCCGGCGGCGAGACCACCGTCACCGTGCGCGGCAACGGACGCGGCGGGCGCAATGCCGAGTTCCTGCTCGCCCTGACCGAAGCGCTGCAAGGCCTGCCCGGCGTTTACGCGCTGGCCGGCGACACCGATGGCATCGACGGCTCGGAGGACAACGCCGGCGCGCTGATGACCCCGGACAGCTTCGCCCGCGCCGAGGCGCTGGGCCTGCGCGCGGCCGACTCGCTGGCCAACAACGACGGCTATGGCTACTTCGCCGCGCTGGACAGCCTGATCGTCACCGGCCCGACGCGCACCAACGTCAACGATTTCCGCGCCATCCTGATCCTGCCGTCGTCGGATTGACGGCCTCCACTTCGTTCAGGCGCGCATCAGAACAACAACTGCCCCAGAGCACCGCCATGACACACGACAAGAAGGTCAAGATCCTCGCCACCCTCGGCCCGGCCACCCGCAGCGTCGACGACGTGCGCGCACTGGTCGAGGCCGGCGTGAACCTGTTCCGCCTGAACTTCAGCCACGGCGAGCACAGCGACCACGCCGAGCGCTTCACCTGGATTCGCCAGGTCGAACGCGAGCTGAACCAGCCGATCGGCATTCTCATGGACCTGCAGGGGCCCAAACTCAGGGTCGGCCGCTTCGCCGAAGGCAAGGTGAGGCTAGAGCGCGAGCAGGCCTTTCGCCTGGATCTGGACCCGACACCGGGCGACAGCCGCCGCGTGAATCTGCCGCATCCGGAGATCATCGCCGCGCTGGAGCCGGGCATGCAGCTGCTGATCGACGATGGCCGTCTGCGCCTGACAGTCACCGAGCGCCATGCCGACGCCATCGATACCCGCGTGGTGGCCGGCGGCGAGCTGTCCGACCGCAAGGGCGTGAACGTGCCAGAGGCGGTGCTGGAGCTTTCGCCGCTGACGGCGAAGGACCGCCAGGACCTGACCTTCGGCCTCGAACTGGGCGTGGACTGGGTGGCGCTGTCGTTCGTACAGCGCCCGCAGGACATTCAGGAGGCACGCAAGCTGATCGGCGAGCGGGCTTTCCTCATGGCCAAGATCGAGAAGCCCTCGGCGGTGCAGCACCTGCGCGAGATCGCCCGGCTGTCCGACGCGATCATGGTGGCGCGCGGCGACCTGGGCGTGGAGGTGCCGCCGGAGAACGTGCCGCGCATCCAGAAGGACATCGTGCGCATCTGCCGCCAGCTCGGCCGCCCGGTGGTAGTGGCGACGCAGATGCTCGAATCCATGCGCTTCGCGCCGGCCCCGACCCGCGCCGAGGTCACCGACGTGGCCAACGCGGTGGCCGAAGGCGCCGATGCGGTGATGCTGTCGGCGGAAACCGCCTCCGGCGACTACCCGCTGGAAGCGGTGAGCATGATGAGCAAGATCATCCGTCAGGTGGAAAGCGGTCCGGACTTCCAGGCGCAGCTCGACGTGCACCGACCCAACGCCGAGGCGACGTTGCCGGATGCCATCAGCTGCGCGATCCGCCGCATCAGCGGCATCCTGCCGGTGGCGGTGCTGGTCAACTACACCGAGTCCGGCCGTTCCAGCCTGCGCGCCTCGCGCGAGCGGCCGGCCACGCCGATCCTCAGCCTGACGCCGAGCACCGCCACCGCACGCAAGCTGACGGTGGCCTGGGGCGTGTATTCGGTGGTGGATGCGCCGATGCGCGACATGGAGCAGGTCAGCAGCCACGCCGTCGAGCTGGCACAGGCGCAGGGCATGGCCGAAAGCGGCGACACGGTGCTGATCACCGCCGGCGTACCGCTGGGCCAGCCGGGCACCACCAATTCGCTGCGCATCGAAGTCCTGCCCTGACAGGAGCCGGGCGCTGGCCCGGCCGTTTCTCTTCGACTTCGCCGCCGGCTCCTTGCGAGCCGGTGCCCTTGCGCTCGCCTCGGATTTCGTCGATGCCCGATCCTCTGCAGCTGCGCGCCGTGCTGCAGGCCTTCGCCCAGATCTTTCTGCAGCGCCATGCCGGCTGCGGGGCGCTGATCATGCTCGCACTGGCCAGCGGCGCTCCAGCGCAGCTTGCCGGTGCGCTGTGCGGCGTGCTGGTCTCCCACGGCGGCGCCAGCTGGCTGGGCTACTCGGCGGCTGACCGCAACGACGGCCTCTACGGTTACAACGCCGCCTTGCTGGGCGCGCTGCTGGTTGATCTGTTGGGATTGACCGGTACCAGCCTGGCACTGATCTGCATCGCGGCGCTGGCCAGCTGTCCGCTGCAGGCCTGGCTGCTCGCTCGGCTACGCCGCGGCGACGGCCTGCCGGGCTTCACCCTGCCCTTCGTGCTGATCGGTCTGCTCACCGTGCGGCTCATCGAGCCGGCGCCGGTTACCTCGTCCGGTATGCCATCGGCAGACGCAGCGACGCTGCTGACCGCCTGGCTGCTGGGTATCGGTCAGGTGGTGTTTCTCGACGCGCCGCTCGCGGCCGCCTGCCTGCTGGCGGCCGTGGCCCTGGCCTCCTTGCGCGATGCCCTGTGGCTGCTGGCGGGCTCGGCGATGGGGTTGTTGGCTGCGGGCCTGTTCGGCGCACCCTGGGCGGACGGCCAGGCCGGTTTCAACCCGGCCCTCGCCGCGCTGGCCCTGGCGCAATGGCGTGGAGGCTGGCGCCTGCCACTCTTGGGCATGACCGCCGCAGTGGCGATCTGGCGGGCGTGCATCGAGCTGGGCCTGCCGACCCTGACCCTGCCGTTCCTGCTGGCGACCTGGCTGGGGCTGACGCTGCGCGCGCCCCGCCCCGACCGGGTCGAATAGCCCGCCAGGCCTCAGCCTCGGGTTGCCAGAGGGTCCTGCTCCTGGGGGTAGCGATGCTCTTCCGCGACCTCGCCATTCTCGGCATGTACCTTGACGAGGGACGTACGCAATTTCATGTAATCCCGCGTCTCGTCGAGGATGTCCTCGCGCCGTGCGGCTTCGATCAACGCACGCTGATCGCCCTCTTCGCGCAGCACCCAACGATCGTCTTCGTGAGTGATGTGGTAGATCTCCATGTGCCTGTCTCCTTGGTTATGACTGATGAGTCCTATATGAAAGCGGGCAAGCGGCGAGGTTCGGCCTCGCCGGCAACAGGGTTCTCACCACCATGAAAGGTGATTAGCACCCCGACGATCGAGGGTGAAATTCACCATGAGGGCCGGGAAAACCTTGATTCAAGTCAATTCCAACCTGGAACGATTGTTGAAATACCTCTGGCACAACGGCACGTGTTCGCTTCGACGAACACCGTCCGGTTTTTCCCACCAGAGGAGTATTGAATGCTTTGCGCTGAACAGATCGCCCTAATCAAAGCCACCGTGCCATTGCTGGAAAGCGGCGGCGAGGCGCTGACCACTCACTTCTACAAGCTCCTGCTGAGCGAACATCCCGAGGTGAAACCGCTGTTCAACCAGGCGCACCAGGCCAGCGGTGAGCAACCACGCGCACTGGCCAACGGTGTGCTGATGTACGCCCGGCATATCGACCGCCTCGAAACCCTCGGCCCACTGGTGGCACAGATCATCAACAAGCACGTCGCCCTGCAGGTGCTGCCCGAGCACTACCCACTGGTCGGTAGCTGCCTGCTGCGGGCCATCCGCGAGGTCCTTGGCGATGCGATCGCCACCGATGCGGTAATCGACGCCTGGGCCGCAGCCTATCAGCAGCTTGCCGACCTTCTCATCGGCCAGGAGGAACGGCTCTACCAGGCCAAGGCCGAAGCTCCCGGCGGCTGGCGGGGTGCGCGCCGGTTTCGTATCGCGCGCAAGGTCAGGGAGAGTGAGGAGATCACCTCGTTCCACCTGCAACCGGAGGATGGCGGGGTGCTGATGGACTTCCTGCCCGGCCAGTACATCGGCCTCAGGCTCCAGGTCGACGGCAATGAGGTACGCCGCAACTACTCGCTGTCCGCCGCCGGCAACGGCAGCGAGTACCGCATCAGCGTCAAGCGCGAACCGGGTGGTGTGGTCTCCAATGCGCTGCACGACATGCCGGAGGGTGCGACCGTCGAGCTGTTCGCGCCGGCAGGTGAGTTCATCCTCGAACCCGGCGACAAGCCGCTGGTGCTGATCAGCGGTGGCGTCGGCATCACCCCGACGCTGGCGATGCTGGAAACGGCGCTGGCAACGTCGCGCCCGGTGCACTTCATCCACTGTGCGCGCAACGCCGGGGTGCATGCCTTTCGCCGCACCGTGGATGCACTCGCCGAGCGACATGGACAGCTCAAGCGCTTCTACTGCTACGAGGAACACGACGACTCGACTGACGCACCGGATGCCGTCGGACGGCTGACCGAGCAGCAGCTGGCCGACTGGCTACCGGCGGACCGTGACGTCGATGCCTACTTCCTCGGCCCGAAGCCCTTCATGGCCGCCATCAAACGCCAGCTGAAGTCCCTGGGCGTGCCGGAGCAGCAGACCCGCTACGAATTCTTCGGCCCGGCATCTGCCCTCGATTGACCCATCACGAGGCTCGTCACGGACGGGCCTCCTTCACAGGAGATCGAACCATGCGTCATACCCGCTCCGCTGCGCTGAACCTGATGGCCCTCGCCGGTGCCTTGATGATCGGCGGCCTGCTGTTGCTGCTGCTCGGCATCACCGGGGCGTACTTCTTCGACCACAGACTGACGATGGCCGGCATCGTCGCTGCCCATTCGCTGGTCATTCTCGGCCCGACCGCAGTCAAGATCGGCTACGTGATGCGGCTACTGGCAGAACGCCAGAAGCGTCTCGCCAGTTACTCGACGCAACATATATAAAATCAACAAGGCGACAACTACCGTTTCGCTTGTAATTTCACGGCGCCATAGTCCTACAGCGGATATGGAAAACCATTCGTCTGCACTTCGCCACAGTATGAAACTCCATCAGAGGAACCTCACTCAGACACAGTGAAGGCTGATGGACTATCTCTCTTTCAGCCGTTTGTGAAAGTGTCTATCCAATTGAGGAGAAAAACACATGGCAAATAACAATCCTGGCAACTTCGCCAACGATCGAGATAAAGCTTCCGAGGCCGGCCGCAAGGGTGGTCACAACAGCGGCGGAAACTTCGCCAACGACCGCGAGAAGGCCTCCGAGGCCGGCCGCAAGGGTGGCCAGAACAGCCACGGCGGTGGCCGCAGCAGCTAATTGCTGACGGCGTGTAAAACAAGGCAGGCGCCTCGGCGTCTGCCTTGTTTTTTTTATAAGTCCCGATTAACTTTCCGACAACTTCCCCGGCATTGAAACCCAGCCTTCAAACTCATCAAATTCGATATTAAACAGATATCAAATGAGCACGCCGAAGCTGCCGTGCCGACCATATTCTAATTGCACGCCAGACATCTCATCGTTTCACCGATGAAATACCGCCTGCAGTACCTACCGTTTGTCGATACCATCGGCCGGAACCCTCCAGACGGGAGCAGCCGATGAGTAGTGCATTTTCTGAGCGGATCATTCAGAGCCTGCTGGACACCGACTTCTACAAGCTCACCATGATGCAGGCGGTTCTGCATCACTATCCCAATGCCGAGGTGGAATGGGCTTTCCGCAGCCGTTCAGGGGAAGACCTGCGCCCCTACCTCGACGCCATACGCGAGCAGATCGAAGCGCTCGCCGAGCTACAGATGACGCCCGAGGAGCTCGCTTATCTGGAGCGCATCCCCTACATGCAGCCGGACTTCATCCGCTTTCTCGGACTGTTTCGTTTCGACCTGCGCTACCTGCGCCTGGATGTGGAAGACGGCGAGCTGGTGATCCATCTGCGCGGCCCCTGGCTGCACGTGATTCTGTTCGAAGTGCCGCTGCTGGCGATCATCAGCGAAGTACGCAACCGCGCCCGTTACCCGCAAGTGAGCCTGACGCAGGCGCGCGACCGGCTCGACGAGAAACTGGCCTGGCTGCGCAGCCAGGCCGGCGAACAAGAGCTGGCCACCTTCACCCTGGCCGACTTCGGCACACGCCGACGCTTTTCCTTCGCGGTACAGGAAATGGTGGTCGAACGTCTGCGCTGCGACTTTCCCGGCCGTTTCGTCGGCACCAGCAACGTGCATCTGGCGCGCACGCTGGACGTGAAGCCGATGGGCACCATGGCCCATGAATGGATCATGGCGCATCAGCAGCTCGGCCCACGGCTCATCGACAGTCAGATCGCCGCGCTCGACTGTTGGGTTCGCGAGTACCGGGGCGCGCTGGGTATCGCGCTGACCGACTGCATCACCATGGACGCCTTCCTGCGTGACTTCGATCTGTACTTCGCCAAGCTGTTCGATGGTCTGCGCCACGACTCCGGCGATCCTCTCGTCTGGGCTGAAAAAGCCATCGCGCATTATCGGCGACTGGGCATCGACCCGAGGACGCGCCAGTTGATCTTCTCCGACGGTCTGGATTTCGCCAGGGCGCTGCAGATTCATCGTGCACTGGCTGGTCGCAGCAATCCGAGCTTCGGCATCGGCACGGGACTGACTTGCGACATCCCGGGTGTCGAACCCACCAACATGGTCATCAAGATGACGGCGTGCAATGGCCAGCCGGTGGCGAAGATTTCCGACTCACCGGGCAAGACCATGTGCCGCGACGAGGCCTTCGTCGGTTATCTGCGACATGTCTTCGGTCTGGCGTAACGCTGAGCAGCAGCGCAGCGCCCGGCCGTCGCGACGAGTGCGTCGGGCCTAGCTTTCCAGGGCCAGCGCGCGCTGGTGCTGGGGCTTCTCCGACTCCGCGGCGCACAGCCGATTGCGGCCGCCGGTCTTGGCCAGGTACATGCGCCGGTCCGCCAGTTCGAGCAGGTCACGATAGTCATCGACCCGGTCGTTGCGGCGCTCGGCAAGGCCGATGCTTGCGGTCAGCGCGAGGCCATCCGGCCGCACGCCCAGCCCCTCGCCGACGATGCGTTCGATGGCCTTGTGGGCCTGCTCCATGTCGGTCTCCGGCATGATCAGGAGAAACTCCTCGCCGCCCCACCGCAACAGGCTGTCGGAGCTGCGCAGTGTCGCTACCAGTCGTCGAGCGGCCTCACGCAGGACCTGATCGCCGGCTTCGTGGCCGTAGTTATCGTTGATCGACTTGAAGTGATCCAGATCGATGAATGCCAGGGCCAGCGCGGAATCCTTGCGCTGCGCGCTGTCCCACTGCAGACGCAGGATTTCCTCGCCGCTGCCGCGGGAAAACACGCCAGTGAGCGGATCGCGGATCGCCTGGCGCACCAGTGCGATCATGAACGCCAGCTGGCTCATGCTGGCCAGGCTGGCAACGCCGGCGATGAGAATCAGCAGCCAGAACGCTCCTGCGAACGATGGCCAGTTCAGCGTCGCCCAGCTGAGGTATCCGGCCAGTGCCTGCGCCAGAAGCAACAGGCTCGACAGGACCAGATTCTCCACCAACGTCAGCGGGAAGATCGTCAGACCTGCCATCAGCACGAAAGGCAGAAAAGCGTAACCGGCACCGACCACCGCGGAGAACTGCGCCAGCTGGTAGCTGCCGAGCAGGGTATGCGACGCGATATAGAAGGCGGTGGGGATGGCAAAGAGGATAGCGATCGCGCGGTAGGCATCCAGGAGGTTGCCACTGGGCCGGTAGAACAAGAGCAGGCCCGTGAAGGCGAGGCAGGCCATCATGCGCAACCCGGCCAGCGCCAGCCAGAGCTTCGGCTCGAACACCATCAGGTCGATCAGGCTCCACAGTGGCGTCAGCACGGCGAAGAGGAAGGCGAACAGCCGCACGCGGTTGACGATCAGCGTCGCGCGACGCTGACAGAGCAGCACCGGATGGCGCCGGGGGTCGAGCAGATGGCGGAGCTCGCTGGACCTCAGCTCGCTGGGCAGCAGCGTCGTCAGTCGGTTTCGCAGCAGATCGAGAAGCGATGGCATTTTATTGTTCTGCTCCCATGTCGGGACGATCGTTTGCACGGTGAGCGCAACCCGGCGAATCCAAACGCCAGACTGGCCCTCAGCACCTTTTTCCAAGCAGGCAGTTGCTCATGGCCATGGCATTCCGTCACCCGAGTCACAAGCGCGGCAGATGGTAGCAGTTTGATATCTGCGCCTTTTGAGCCAGGACAATAAATGGCGTACGGTCAAACCGCCAGTAAGCCTTTAGTGCGATGCCCTGGGCTACCGACAATCGCCCTTTCGGGCGCTTATGCCGGCGTAGCACAGCCATTAGCGTGAGCAGGTCGCTCTGTTATCCGGCGACGTATCCAAAAAAAGAACAATAAGGAGATACCTTCGTGCATAGCGCCCTCAAGCCGCTTGCGGCAGCCGTCCTGCTCGGCTGCACGACAGCCGTCAGCGCCGCCGATAGCGGACCGTTCAGCCAGTTCATCGTATTCGGCGACTCGCTCAGCGATGCCGGCACGTTCCCCGACCTGTCGAGTCCGACCTTCGATGGGTTGCGCTTCACCAACCGTATCGGGCCGACCTACGGCCCCGGCGAGCCCTATGCAGAGGTGGGTACTCAGCGCCTAGCCTCCATGCTCGGCCTGCAATCGGAACCCGCCGCTCCCGTTCTGTTTCCTGATCCGGATGGGACTAACTACGCCGTTGGCGGCTATCGCACTAACCAGATCAGAGATTCGATCACGACTACTTCGAGCCCAGGAGGAATTCCGCGTCTGGGCTATCTGGTCGAAAACCCGCAGGCCGACCGCAACGCCCTGTATTACATCAACGGAGGCGGCAACGACGTTCTTCAATACTTCGCCAGCCCGACCCCCATGAACATAGCGGCCAGCTATTTGGTAGCAGGGGTCGGTGCGCTGCAGGCAGCTGGAGCGCGCTACATCATCGTCTCCGATCTGCCCGATGTCGGCACAACGCCACTGGGAGCCTTCATCGCCCAGGAAGCAGCGTTCAATTCGCTGAGCGACCAGTTCAATGCCGAACTGGCCAGCCAGCTGCAAGCTCAGGGCGGCAACTATGTGCTGGTGAACAATCGACTGCTGCTCGCCGAGGTGAGAGCGGACCTTGCCGCATACGGCTTCGATCCGAACGTGGCGCAGACCGCTGTCTGCTTTGACTCCTCGGCCGGCAATTGCCAACCGGACCCGGTCTACAGCCTTGGTGGCAGCGCGCCGGACCCGAATCGACTGATGTTCAATGATGGCGTCCATCCAACGGCGGCGGTTCATCAGATCAGCGCCGATTATCTCTACTCGATTATCTCTGCGCCTTGGGAGGTCTCGCTTCTGCCGGAAATGGGCCACTCGGCGCTACGCGCCCACCTGCAACAGCTCGATAGCGAACTCGCCGCCCAGCGAGGCGACTGGCAGGCAGTCGGTGCCTGGCGCACTTTCGTTCAGGGCGGTTACAACCGACCTGAGTACGACGGTTACGGCGGCGGCGACGGCCACGGCCTTAGCCTGTCGCTGGGTGTTACCCATCGACTGAGCGAAGCCTGGCTTGCCGGCATCAGCCTCGGGCTGGCAGAGAACTCGTTGGAGCTGGGTCGCAGCGACTCCGATTACGACATGCGCAGCTACCTGGCCACGGCCTTCGCCCGTTACGAGCAACACCGCCTGTTCGCCGACTTCAGCCTCAGCGCCGGTTATCTGGACTACCACGACCTGCAACGCACCTTCGCCCTGGGCATCACCGAACGCGCGGAGAAAGGTGACACCGAGGGCACCGTTTGGGGTGCAGCGGCCAAGGTCGGCTTCAATCTGATGCAGCCAGGCGACCAGATGCAGTTCGGCCCATTCGTCGGCGCCAGCTATCAAAAGGTCGAAGTGGACGCTTACAGCGAAGAGGGTGCCCGCTCCACGGCATTGAGCTATGACGACCAGGACCTGGACTCGCTGCGCCTGTCGCTCGGGTTGTTCGGCGAGTACGCCTTGAGTGAGAGAACCCGCCTGTTCGGTGAGGTTGCGCGCGAAGTGGAACGCGAGGACGACGACCGGCGCGACCTGCGCATGTCCTTGAACAGCGTGCCAGGCAACAGCTTCGAACTGCCCGGTGCAACGCAGACCGGCGACCAGACGCGTTTCAGCGTGGGGCTGGCGCACCGTCTGACGCCAGGTCTGGCGCTACGCGCCAACTACCATTACCGCGGCAACGACAACCGCGACCATGGGGTGGGGCTGTCGTTGGCACTGGATCTGTAAGAAAGGGTCTGGCTGGAAGCGGCCGCCGTCGCGATACGCGCGGCGGCCAAACGAGGCGATAGTCAGCGCCCGTCGATCTGCCCTTGCAGATTGGCGATCTGCCCCTGCATGGCATTGATGGTGCGGGTGACCTGCGCGCGGAAGGAATCGAATTCGGCCCTGTTGGCGGCGCTCGGTGCCGGACGATTCTCCAGCTCGCTGCGCAGAACCAGGATGTCCTGTTCGAGACGGCTGATCGCCTGACTCTGGTTGCCGGCCTGTTTCAGCGCCGCGACCTCCTTGCCCAGACCATCGATTCGCGTCGCTAGCTTGGATTGCTCGTCGACTGCAGACTTCAGCGTGGCCTGCTCGCTGCGCAGAGTCTTCACCGTCTCGGCCAGGGTCGCACTGCTGCCCTGCTGGGCCTGCAGATCGGCAGTCAGGCGCTCCATACGCTTGCCCTGCTCATCCAGGCGCTGGTCCTGATTGCCCTGCCTGCCCGTCAGGCTCTGCTGCTCGGTGGCGAAGGCCTGTTGCTTGCGTGCGAGCTCCTGCGTCTGTTGCTCGAGCTGCTTGATGCGCAGCTTCACGGCTTCGCTCTCGGTCGTCACGTTGGATTCGGTGGCGACCACTTTGCCGGAGATATCCTGCAAGCGACCGGCGGCGTCTTCGCTGATCCTGGCGAAACTCTCCTGCGTGGCGACCAGCTGCAGTTCCAGCATGGCGATCTGCCGATAACTCCACCAGCCCAGCGCAGCGAGGCTGATCAACAACGCCACGACCATCACCCACAGCGGCGCGGTGCTGGCCTTCGCAGCGCCTGCCGGGCGACGCCGTTGGCGCGCACGCGAATCATCGCCGTAGTCATCCGGCGTTCGGCGAATCGGCTCGAGATCCGGCGCCGGATAGGGCTCCACACGGTCACGGCCTGCGGTCAGGCTGGGGATGTTGTCCAGTTCGTCGTGAGCATCGTTGCGCATGGGTTACCTTCGATGGCGCGGTGCGAAAAACAGCGCGCAGTATAACGGTTCGGGGTGAGGCCATCAGCGACTCAAGTCTGCCATCCTGGCTGCACCGCAGTGGAGCATCGCGACGGCGGCAACGCGCATCACGGTGCATTGAAAGCCGGGGCCGGCTCGATCACCGACGAGCCACTGGACGCGGTTGCGCAATGGATCGACAGTCTGCACGCCTCGCCGGCCGGGGGTTTCGCTTGCCGGTCACACTTCTGCCGAGACGCAGCCAGCAGATCTGGTACGCCGCTTGCTCCGTCATCCTCGCCAGCGGATAGACACTTCCGACAGGGATGTCGGGCCTTAGGGCAATCACGAGGAATACAGCATGGAGCTGAACAAGGCAGTGATCGACTGCATGCGCGCCCTGCGCCGCAGACTGCGCGACGAACAGCAACTGGACATCCACCTCAACCAGCCGGACGCGGTGGTGGCAATGCTCGCAGCGAGCATGCGCTCAAACGACGAACTGACCCGCGAACTCGGCCGTCAGCTCGCGGCTTTCAGCGACCAGCTACCGCCCGCACCGCCGCCACCGACACGTCCGGCCAACAGTGGTCCGGCGGTTCGCATCTACCGAGGCCAGCGCGTGCTCGCCTGACTCGCACCTCACCCGACCAACAGCCAGTCGCTGGCGCAACGCACCAGATGCCGCGTCAGCTCATCGAGCAGTTGTCCGCCGTTACGCCAGTGATGCCAGTACAGCGGCACGTCGATCGGCGGCCCGGACAGCACATCGACCAGTTCACCACGCGCAAGTTCGCCGCGCACCTGCAGCTCGGGCGCCAGCCCCCAGCCCAGGCCGCTTCGCAACATGCACACGAAGCCCTCCGACGAGGGGCACAAATGGTGAATGAACACCTCACCGCCACCGACCGCCGACATGTAACGATGCTGCAGCTGATCGTCCGGGCCGAACACCACGGCCGGGACACGCGCCAGATCCGCGGCGTTCGCACCACGCTGAAAATGCCGCTCGATGAACGCCGGGCTGGCCAACGCCCGATATCGCATCGCCCCGAGAAACTGGCTGCGCGCGCCGGCCACCGGCCGCTCGGCAGCGCAGACGCAGGCCGCGACCTCGCCCGCGCGCATGCGTTTGAGCCCGACGGCCTGATCTTCCACCACATGATCGAGCAACACCTGGTGCTCGGCACAGAACGGCGCCACCGCACCGGCCCACCAGGTCGCCAGGCTGTCGGCGTTCAGCGCGATACGCAGGCGCTCCGGCAGACGGTTTTCATCGAGCGCCGGGACCTGCCCCTGCAGGTCGCGCTCGAGCAGGCGCACCTGCTGCACATGGTTGAGCAGGCGCTGGCCCAACTCGGTGGGTCTCGGCGGTGTGTCGCGCAGCAATACCGGCTGGCCGACGCGTGCCTCGAGCAGCTTGATCCGCTGTGATATCGCCGATTGCGACAGGCCCAGCGCCTGCGCGGCGCGTTCAAAGCCGGCCTGCTCCACAACCGCCGCAAGCGCGGCCAGCAATTTGTAGTCGAACATCAGTTCCCCTAATGCTACGTGAGCAAAATTGGTTTCTCTTATAGCCCGTCAATCCGCAGACTCGCCAGCAGAAAACGAACGAGGCGTGCGACATGAGTGCGATCTGGCAGAGCTATATCAACGGACTTCTGGTAGCGGCAGGACTGATCATGGCAATCGGCGCGCAGAATGCCTTCGTGCTAGCCCAGAGCCTGCGCCGCGAGCATCACCTGCCGGTGGCGGCGCTGTGTATCGTCTGCGACGTCCTGTTGGTCAGCGTCGGGGTGTTCGGGCTGGCCGCGGTGCTGGCGAGCAGCCCGCTGTTGCTGGAGATCACCCGCTGGGGCGGTGTGGCCTTTCTGCTCTGGTACGGCACGCTGGCCCTGCGTCGCGCGGCCAAGCCACAGAGCCTGCGCAGCGAAGACGCGCAACCGCGCCCGCTACGCGCGGTATTGCTGGCCGCGCTGGCGGTGACGCTGCTCAATCCGCATGTCTATCTGGATACCGTGGTACTGATCGGCACCCTCGGCGCGCAGCAGCCCGAACCCGGGGCTTATACCCTGGGGGCCGCCAGTGCTTCGACTCTGTGGTTTCTCACCCTTGCGCTGGGCGGCGCATGGCTCGCCCCCTGGCTGGCCCGTCCGCTGACCTGGCGGCTGATCGATCTCGGCGTGGCCGCCATGATGTTCGCCATCGCCGCCCAACTGGCATTCGCTGCCTGAACGTCAGCGCGCGGCATTGCACCGCGCACCTTTTCCCACATCGTACGGAACACCACGCCCGACTATGCGGTCCACGCAAGGCGCAGCCAGTGCTTGGCATCCAAGGCGCCGCGCCGCAACCGCTCTGGAACGAATAGTCCATACAGTTGCCGCGTGGTTTTGCCGCAGGTCGGGTGCTATGATCGCTGGCTCGCAGACATGGAGCGGAAGGCTTCAGTCTGTCTGTTCGGCCGACCGTGAACGGCCAGAGATTGCGCAAGCATGTAGCGAGCGAAGGGAACGACAGAGGCAAGAGCAGGACGCGATGCAGCGCCTGCTCACCGGCTACGCCGGCAAACCCCGTTCGTCCCTCCGAGCTGGCCGCATCAATCCTCGACACCTGAGTAGGAGATACATCATGGCTTTCGAATTGCCGCCGCTGCCTTACGAAAAGAACGCCCTCGAGCCGCACATGTCCGCCGAGACGCTCGACTACCATCACGACAAGCACCACGCTGCCTACGTGACCAACCTGAACAACCTGATCCCGGGCACCGAGTTCGAAGGCAAGGATCTGGAATCCATCATCAAGACCTCTTCGGGTGGCATCTTCAACAACGCCGCCCAGGTCTGGAACCACACCTTCTTCTGGAACTGCCTGGCGCCGAACGCCGGTGGCCAGCCGACCGGCGCGCTGGCTGATGCCATCAACGCCTCCTTCGGCTCGTTCGACAAGTTCAAGGAAGAGTTCACCAAGACCGCCATCGGCACCTTCGGCTCCGGCTGGGCCTGGCTGGTGAAGAAATCCGACGGTAGCCTGGGCCTGGCCAGCACCATCGGTGCCGGCAACCCGATGACCGCGGGCGACAAGCCGCTGCTGACCTGCGACGTCTGGGAACACGCCTACTACATCGACTACCGCAACGCTCGTCCGAAGTTCGTCGAGGCGTTCTGGAACCTGGTCAACTGGGACTTCGTCGCGAAGAACTTCGCCGGCTAAGCGCCTCAGCGCCGTACAGAGAATGCCCGCACCCGTGCGGGCATTTTCATTTAAGGCTTCTGCATCACCTGCCGCTATATGCTTTACGGGCCCGTAAAGCTGCGACCCGACGGATGAATTCGGCACACGGCGGGCCTTCGAGGATAATCCGCACTTGCATGCCGTGTTGTATCGCCCGCACATTCGGTGCTACTGGTTTTCCCGGTGATAACTGCCTCTTTGACGATTGCTCAATGACTATCAATACTTGCGCAACCGAGCACGTGGCACGGAAAAGGACCTTCACTTGAAGCTGGAATTGCGCAATAGCCTGTCGCGGAAGCTCCTACGTATCGTTCTCCTGTCAGCCCTGGCGGTGGGGCTTGTGCTGAGCTGCGCACAGATCATCTTCGGCGCCTACAAGACCCGCCACCTGATCGAGGCCGACGCCCAACGCATCCTGCGCATGACCCGCGACCCGTCCACCCAGGCGATCTACAGCCTCGACCGGGAGATGGGTGCCCAAGTGATGGAGGGCCTGTTTCAGCACGAGTCGATCCGCATGGCCTCGATCGGTCATCCGGACGAAGGCATGCTGGCGCTGAAGATCCGCCCACCGATCAAACTGCCGACACGCTGGCTGACCGACCCGATCCTCGGCCGCGATCAGCAATTCTCGATTCCCCTGGTCGGTAAACCACCCTACAACGAGTATTACGGCGATCTGCGCATCACCCTGGATACCGCCCAGTACGGCCAGGAATTCATCAGCGATTCGGTGGTGATCTTCATCGTCGGCATACTGCGCGCGCTGACGCTGGGGCTCATTCTCTATCTGATCTATCAGTGGCTGCTGACTCGTCCGCTCACCAAGCTCATCGAGCACCTGGCGCAGATCAACCCGGACCGCCCCGGTGCGCACAAGCTGCCGATGATCAAGGGCCACGAGGCCAATGAACTCGGCCTCTGGGTGGAAACCGCCAATGGCCTGCTCGCCTCCATCGAGCACAACATGCACCTGCGCCAGCAGGCCGAAAGCAGCCTGCAGCGCATGACTCAATATGATTCGCTGACCGGCCTGCCCAACCGCCAGCAGCTGCAACGGCAGCTCGACCACATCCTCGACGAGGCAAGGCGCCTGCAACGCCGCATCGCGGTGCTCTGCCTGGGCCTCGACGACTTCAAAGGCATCAATGAACAGTACAGTTACCAGGCCGGCGACCATCTGCTCAAGGCGCTGGCCGACCGACTACGCGATTCGGGCAGCCGGCTCGGGGCACTGGCGCGACTGGGCGGCGACCAGTTCGTCCTGGTGCTCGGCGGCATCGAACAGCCCTACGAAGCCGCCGAGCTGGCGCAGGAGTTGCTCGACGACCTGGAAAATCCGATCGAGCTCAACGGCCATCTGATCCGCCTGCGCGCCACCATCGGCATCACTCTTTACCCCGAAGACGGCGACAGCACCGAGAAGCTCCTGCAGAAGGCGGAGCAGACCATGACCCTGGCCAAGAGCCGCTCGCGCAACCGCTACCAGTTCTATGTCGCCAGTATCGACAGCGAGATGCGTGCACGCCGGGAGCTGGAGAAGGACCTCAGCGAAGCCCTCAAGCGGGATGAGTTCCACCTGGTCTACCAGCCACAGGTGGACTATCAGCAGAACCGCATCATCGGCGTCGAGGCGCTGATCCGCTGGAAGCACCCCCAGGGCAAGCTGGTTCCGCCGGATCTGTTCATTCCGCTCGCCGAGCAGAACGGCAGCATCATCGAGATCGGCAGATGGGTGCTGGACCAGGCGTGCAGCCAGCTGCGCCATTGGCATGCGCTGGGCTACACCGGCCTGCGCGTGGCGGTGAACCTCTCGACGGTGCAACTGCGCCACCCGCAGCTGCCGGAGATGATCGGCGAGCTGCTGCAGGCCCATCAGCTGCCAGCCGAAACCCTCGAGCTGGAGGTGACCGAAACCGGACTGATGGAAGACATCGAAGCCGCCGCACACAACCTGCACAGCCTGCGGCGCTCCGGGGCGCTCATCGCCATCGACGACTTCGGCACCGGGTATTCCTCGCTCAGTTACCTCAAGAGCCTGCCGCTGGACAAGATCAAGATCGACAAGAGCTTCGTCCAGGACATCGGCCAGGACGAAGGCGCCACCATCGTTCGGGCAATCATCCAGCTCGGCAAGAGCCTCGGCATGACAGTCATCGCCGAGGGGGTCGAAACCCCGGAGCAGGAGGCCTATCTGATCGCCGAGGGCTGCCAGGAAGGTCAGGGCTACTACTACAGCAAGCCACTGCCTGCGCGCGACCTGGAGCTGCTGCTGCGCCAGTCACAACCCTTCGATCGGGCCGCCAATTCCGAGTTGCGCTAAGCGCAGAAGAAATGGCTTGTGCGAACCTCGGCGCGCTCACGAGGAAGGCCGGCATCCGCTACAAGCCTTGTGAACATGGAGGCGAAATCCCGGACAACCGCAAGCGCTTGTGGGAGCCGAGTGCATCGACGCAGCCGCCGGAGCGGTACGCCTTACCAGCCGTCCACACCCAGCTGTGAGGCCAGCCATAGAGCGCCGGCCAGACACATCAGCACCCCACCCGCCGCCTGCCAGTAGAAGCGTCGAGCAAGGACCTCCTCGCCATGACTGGACAGGACGAACGGCAGCGCCTCCTGCGGACGACTCAGCTGGTGCCGCTCCGGGACTGCGCTGCGCTGGCGGTGCTGGTCTTCCGCTTCGAGCGTTGCAGCCAGTTGCACCCGGCGCCATTCCTGCTCGTCGAGCACGCCGTCGGCATTACTGTCGAAACGCTGCAACAGACCGGCGAAATCGCCCTTCCAGTGACGGATAACTTCTCGCCGGGCCGCGTCGAGATCAAGCCCCTGGCGCCCACCACCACTGGTGCGAAAGTCGCCGATGGCATACAGCGGCTCACCTTCGTGCAGGCGCTCCTCGGTATAGCGATAGCGCTTGCTGCCAGCGAACAGGCTCAGCCAGCCACTCGGCGCAGTGCCGCGCGGGTGGCGCAGATCGCCGGTCCAGACCCTGCGAAAGGCCGGATGGACCTCCGCACCGCGCGGATCGATCAGACATTCGCCAGTGGCATCGGCCAGACGCAGCCAGGCATCGCTGACACCTCGCTCGACCACGCGCCAGCTGCTGCGCTTGCCGTTGGAGCGGTACTCCTCGATACGGTAGCGCCACCATAGACACTGCTCGCCCGTCAGCGGCGCCACCGGCTGCGGCACCACCAGTTCGCGCAGGATGCCAACCAGCTCGACATAACCCTGGGCAGCCGAGCGGATGCGCGAGGTCGGCGTGTCGAGCAGATGGCGAGCACGTGCCCACCGCCCAATGCTTAACCCTGCACCACCGACGGCGAGGGCACCGGCTGCGACAAGGCTGAAGACCTGAGCGAAATCCATTTAGCCAAACAGCGCCTTCAGATTCACATCGGCCTTCTCTGCCTCGCTGAACTGCAGCAGAGCCGCCTCCTTGAAGCCGAACAGACGTGCAAGGATTACGTCGGGAAACTGTTCGATGCGCACGTTGTTCAGATTGACCGCTTCGTTATAAAGCTCGCGCCGATCGGCAATGCCGCTCTCCAGTCCACTGATGCGCTGCTGCAGGTGGCGAAAGCTCTCGTCGGCCTTGAGCTGCGGATAGTTCTCGGCCAGCGCGAACAGCCGCCCGAGCCCAGCGCGCAGCCCGGTCTCGGCCTGCCCCAGTGCACCGACATCACCCTGCTCACGCGCACTGGAAACGGCATTGCGAGCGCTGATCACCTGCTCCAGCGTGCTGCGCTCGTGCTGCATGTACTGCCGACAGGTCTCCACCAGCTTGGGCAGTTCCTCGTGGCGCTGACGCAGCAGCACATCGATGTTGGCCCAGGCCTTACCAACTCCATGTTTGAGGCGGACCAGGCCGTTATAGAGAGTCACCGCATACGCAGCGATAAGGAACAGGATTACCAGCACAGCCACTACGCCAAGGCTCATCGTCGCGTCTCCGGGGATACATAAGCAAATCGCCAGCATTCTACCGACGGGGGCGGAACGGAATAGAGAGCTCGTGCACGCATTGGCTTTGCACAAAATGAAAATCTTTCGCATTATTAGGCGCTTCCGAGCAGCACTCGGCTTCGTTCACCCGCACGCAAAGGAATCCGCACATGCTACGCACTCCCACCTGGGCAACCGCCAGCCTTCTCGCCGTGGCTATTTCGCTCGCCGGTTGCGGCGAGGACAAGACGCCCACGAACCAGACGGCGGCCCCGCAGGCGACAACCGAGTCAGTGCCTGCCGAACAGGCAAAGACGCTCGACGAAAAAGCCGCCAAGGCCGTCGTGGCTCACTACGCCGACCTGGCGCTGGCCGTGTTCAGCGATGCTCATGCCACCGGCGTGAAGCTGCAGGAGGCGGTCGACAGCCTGCTCGCCAATCCCAGCGAAGAGACGCTGCAGGCCGCCCGTGAGGCCTGGCTGGCAGCCCGGGTGCCATACATGCAGACCGAAGTCTTCCGCTTCGGCAACGCCGTGGTGGACGACTGGGAAGGTCAGCTCAACGCCTGGCCGCTCGACGAGGGCCTGATCGACTACGTCGAGGGCGACTATCAGCATGCCCTGGGCAACCCGGGCGCGACGGCGAACATCATCGCCAATCCGGAAGTGCAGATCGGCGAAGACAAGATCGATACGAGCGTGATCAACGGCGAGCTGCTGGCCAGCCTCAACGAGCTTGCCGGCTCGGAGGCGAACGTCGCCACCGGTTACCACGCCATCGAATTCCTGCTCTGGGGGCAGGACCTCAACGGTACCGGCCCAGGCGCCGGCCAGCGTCCATATACCGACTACGTCGAAGGCGAAGGCTGCACCGGTGGCAACTGCGACCGCCGTCGGACCTATCTGAAGGCAGCGACCGACCTGCTGGTCAGCGATCTACAGGACATGGTCGAACAGTGGCAGCCGGGCGCCGAGAACTACCGCGCCAGCCTCGAGGCGGAGTCCGCCGAGAATGGCCTGCGCAAGATGCTGTTCGGCATGGGCAGCCTGTCGCTCGGCGAGCTGGCGGGCGAGCGTATGAAGGTCGCACTGGAGGCTAACTCCACCGAGGACGAGCATGACTGCTTCAGCGACAACACGCATAACTCGCATTTCTTCAATGCGCGTGGTATCCGCAACGTCTATCTGGGCGAGTACAAGCGCATCGACGGCACCACGCTGACCGGCCCGTCCCTCGCCTCCCTCGTTCAGGATGCGAGCCCGGAAGTGGACAGCACGCTGAAGACCGACCTGGAGAGCACCGAAGCCAAACTGCAGGTGCTGGTGCAGAGCGCTGAGGATGGCGAAGCCTTCGATCAGTTGATCGCGCCGGACAATGCCGAAGGCCAGGAAAAGGTGCGCAACGCCATCGCCGCCCTGGTCAAGCAGACCGCATCGATCGAACAGGCCGCCGCCGCCCTCGGCATCAGCGACCTCAACCCCGATACGGCCGATCACCAGTTCTGATCGCTCAGCCTTGGCGCGACGCTTTGTCGCGCCAAGGCTTCTCCCTTCAGCGCTGCGGGACAGGCCTCCCGCGCAAATGCAAATCCCTCTTATTTCAAGTCGATTAGCCTGCTAAGATTGCGCGGCTTAATTCACCGCTGTGCAGGTATTTCCGATGCGCCCGTTGGTCCGCGGCCTCCTTCCGTTGCTGGTTCTGGCTCTGGCCGCCTGTAACGACGAAACCCCCAGCTTCACCCAGGCCGAGCCCGGCGAAGCCCTGTCCGCAGGCGATGCTACCGTGATGAAGTTCGACCACAACGCCTTCTCCATGCCCGCTGCGAACCTGGCGCCGATGCGCCGGCTCGACTTCAGTGTCGGCAACAGTTTCTTCCGCAATCCCTGGGTCATCGCGCCGTCCTCCACCACCGCGCGCGACGGACTCGGCCCGCTGTTCAACACAAATGCCTGCCAGAACTGCCATATCAAGGACGGCCGTGGCCATCCGCCCGCGGAAGACGCGGCCAGCGCGGTTTCGATGCTGGTGCGCCTGTCCATCCCGGCGGGTCCCGAGCATGCCGAAGTCGTCCGCGAACGTGGCATCGCTCCGGAGCCGTGCTACGGCGGTCAGCTGCAAGACATGGCGGTGCCCGGAGTCGCCCCCGAAGGCAAGGCTCGCCTGCGTTATTCGACCGAGCGGGTACGCTTCGCCGATGGCACCGAGGTGGAACTGCGCAAGCCCGAGGTCGAGCTGAGCGAGCTGGCTTACGGCGAGATGCATCCAGACACCCTTGTGTCGCTGCGCATCGCGCCGCAGATGATCGGCCTCGGCCTGCTCGAAGCCATCCCCGAGCAGGCGCTGCTGGCCAATGCCGACCCGGACGACCGCAACGGTGACGGCATCTCCGGGCGCCCCAATCGGGTTTTCGATCAGACCACCCGGGAGACCGTGATGGGTCGCTTCGGCTGGAAGGCCGGGCAACCGAGCCTCAATCAGCAGAACGCCGATGCCTTCTTCAACGACATGGGCTTGTCCACCAGCCTCTTCAGCGGAAACAGCTGCACGGAGCGCCAGACCGATTGCCTGGCGATGCCCCACGGTGGCGAGCCGGAAGTCAGCGACAACATCCTTGCCCAGGTGCTGTTCTACACGCGCAACCTCGGCGTGCCGGCGCGGCGCAACGTCGACGACCCCAAGGTCCTGGCCGGCAAGACGCTGTTCCACCGGGCCGGCTGCCAAAGCTGCCATGTGCCGCAGTTCACCACCGCAGCCGACGCGGCGGAACCGGAGCTGGCCAACCAGCTGATCCGCCCGTATACCGACCTGCTGCTACATGACATGGGCGAACGCCTGGCCGACCACCGCCCCGAGTTCGAGGCCAGCGGTCGCGAGTGGCGTACCCCGCCGCTCTGGGGCGTCGGCCTGACCCAGACGGTCAGCGACCACAGCCAGTTCCTGCATGACGGCCGCGCCCGCAACCTGCTCGAAGCGATACTCTGGCACGGTGGCGAGGCGGAAAAAGCACGCCAGGTCGTGCTCGGCTTCGACCAGCAGGAGCGTGACGCGCTGCTGAGCTTCCTGGAGTCGCTCTGAGTCTCCAGATCCAACATTCAGCCGGGCTTGCGTATCGCTGCAGGCCTGCAAACCGGCTCTGCCAAAGAGGACACCATGATCCGTTCGAATTCCTTGCGCATCGCCAGCGGCGGATTGCTCGCCGCGCTCCTGCTGAGCGCCTGCACCCCGGCCGATCCGCAAGTGGAAACCAGCAAGGCGCTGGCCGATGACGTGCTGCTACCCGCCTACACCCAATGGTCGGAAGTGGATCGTCGGCTCGCGGCGAGCGCCATCGCTTATTGTGCCGACAACCAGACGCTGGAGGAGGCGCGCGAAGCCTTCGTGCACGCCCAGACAGCCTGGGCGGGCCTGCAACCCCTGCTGATCGGCCCGCTGGGCGAGGGCAATCTGGCCTGGCAGGTCCAGTTCTGGCCGGACAAGAAGAACCTGGTCGCGCGTCAGGTCGGCGCCCTGCTCGAAGCCAAACCCGACCTCAGCCAGGCCGACCTCGACAATGCCAGCGTAGTGGTCCAGGGACTGAGTGCCTACGAATACATCCTGTTCGACCGCAGCATCGATCTGAACGACCAGGCCACCAAGGCCCGGTATTGTCCGCTGCTGGCGGCTATCGGCGAACATCAGCAGAAACTCGCCGCGGGCGTGCTTCAGCGCTGGCAGGACAAGGACGGCATGGCCGACCAGCTGCGCAGCTTTCCCAACGAGCGCTATGCCGAACCGAACGAGGCCATTGCCGAGCTACTGCGGATACAGGTCACCGCCCTCGATGGCCTGAAGAAGAAACTCGGCGCGCCCCTCGGCCGGCAGTCCAAGGGTCATCCGCAGCCCTACCAGGCCGAAGGCTGGCGTAGCGACACGACGCTCGGCAGCATCGAGGCCGCGGTCAAGGGCGCCGAGCGCTTGTGGTCAGGCGCCGAGCAGAACGGGCTGCGCGCGCTGCTGGGCCAGGAGCAGAGCGAACTGGCTGCACGTATCGATGCCAGCTACGGCGAGGTGCTGCAGCAACTGGCGAGCCTGAAGCAGCCGTTCGGCAAGTTGCTCGCCGAGCAAGAGGGTCGAGCACAACTCGACGAGCTGTACGCGCGAATCGACCGTCTGCACCGCCTGCATCAGCTGGAACTGGCCCGCGCGCTAGGTGTGCAGATCGGGTTCAACGCCCACGACGGAGACTGAACATGAAGCGTCGAACCCTGCTCGGCCTCGGTGGTGCCATGCTGGCCGCCGGCGGAATTACCGGCTGGACGCTGACGCGTAACGGCGGGCAACCGGTGCTGCTCTCGGCCCGTGATGGCAATGACGGCCAGCACTACGCCGTCGGCTATCGGCTCGATGGCAGTCAGGTGTTCGCCACCCCGGTCGCCGAACGCTGCCACGACGTCTATCCGCACCCCTACCTGCCGCTGGCGGTCTTCGTCGGCCGCCGCCCGAGCCGCGAGAGCTACCTGATCGACTCACGCGACGGGCAGCTCTTGCAGGTGCTGGTCTCGCCGAAGGATCGCCATTTCTACGGCCACGGGGTGTTCCATCGCGACGGCGAATGGTTCTACGCCACCGAGAACGACACCGCCGACCCAGGCCGCGGAGTACTCGGCGTCTACCGCCTGGACGGCCGGCAGCTCGTGCGGGTCGGCGAACATGCCACCCATGGCATCGGCCCGCACCAACTATTGTGGATGCCCGACCACGAAACCCTGGTCATCGCCAACGGCGGCATCCGCACCGAGGCCGACAGCCGCGAGATGATGAACCTCGACGCCATGGAGCCGAGCCTGGTGCTGCTGCGCCGCGATGGCAGCCTGGTGAGCAAGGAACAGTTGCCCGAGCAGATGAACAGCGTGCGTCACCTCGCGGTTGCGGCGGACGGCACCATCGTCAGCGGCCAGCAGTACGAAGGCGACGCCATGGACCGCGTCCCGCTGCTGGCGATCAAGCGTCCGGGTCAGCCGTTCCAGCATTTTCCTCTCGGCGAGGCGCAGCGGCAGAGCATGAACCAGTACACCGCGAGCCTGGCCATTCACGATGAACTACGCCTGTTGGCCGTCACCGCACCGCGTGGCAACAAGGTGTTCTTCTGGGACCTGGACTCCGCAGAGCTGCGTCAGGAGACCCATCTGCCCGACTGCGCGGGTGTCGCCGCCGTCACCGAAGGCTTCGTCGTCAGCTCCGGACAGGGCCGCTGCCGGCTGTTCGACTGCCGGGGCGCGCATATCGTCAGCAGCCACCTGAAAATGCCGGCCGGGCTCTGGGACAACCATTTGCGCATCGTCTAGCTCAAGAAAAACGTCAGCCGGCCGATGATGCAGGGCAACGGCAGGGATGCTCATTGACGTTTTCTCAAATGACGAGACCTTGCCCATGCTCCAGAAATCCCTGCGCGCGCAGATCCTCGCGCTGATCGGCGGCAGCTTGCTGCTGACCCTCCTCATCGCCCTTGCCTGCATTCGCCTGCTCAGCAACAACATCGACCACTTCCAGACGCTGCTCGACGGCCCGCTGGCCGAAGTGCAGCTGATCGACGAGGCCAACCTCGAGTTCAAGGTGCAGGTCCAGGAATGGAAGAACGTACTGCTGCGCGGCAAGCAGCCCGAACAGCGCAACCGCTACTGGAGCCAGTTCGAGGCCCAGGAAGCCAAGGTGCAGAAGATCCTCGGCGACCTGCTCGTATTGAGCGCTGACGAGCCGGAGTTGGCCAGACAGATCGAGAGCCTGCGCAACGAGCACCGCACTCTCGGCGCTGCCTACCGCAAGGGCCTGGATGCCTACATTGCCGCCGACAGCGACCCGCTCGCCGGGGACGCCGCGGTCGCCGGTATCGACCGGGCGACCAGCGCTCAGCTGAGCGAGCTGGTCGAGCAGCTGGGAGAAGCCGCCGCGCAGCGCTCGGAGACCATCCGTGCCGATGCACAGAGCACCGCATCCTTCGGCCCGATCATCATGATCCTCGCCAGCGTGGTGGTGGCGCTGTTCAGCCTGTGGCTGGTCAATCGCCGGATCATCGAACCGATTCGCAACCTGATCGAGCACATCGCGCGCCTCAGCCAGGGCAAGTTCGCCGACCGCGTGGATGCCAGCCGCGCTGACGAACTGGGCCGCCTGGCCGCCGCCGCCAACGTGCTGCGCGACTTCCTCGCCGATACCTTCACCCGCCTGCAACAGAGCACCTCAAATCTGGACAGTGCCAGCGGCGAGCTGAACGCCATCGCCAGGCTGATGGCCGAAGGCGCCCGCGAGCAGTTCTCGCGTACCGATCAGGTCGCCACGGCGATGCACGAGATGTCCGCGACCGCTCAGGAAGTCTCGCGGCATGCCGCCGAAGCCGCGCAGGCTGCCGACGACGCTGACCATTCCGCCCAACAGGGTGAAGAGGTGATGCGCGGCACCATCGCCACGATCACCGATATGAGCAACGAGATCGCCAGCACGGCAGATGTCATCCGCCGCCTGGAGGGTGACAGCGGGCGCATCGGCAAGGTGCTGGAAGTGATCCGCGGCATCGCCGACCAGACCAACCTGCTCGCGCTCAATGCCGCCATCGAGGCCGCTCGCGCGGGCGACGCCGGCCGCGGCTTTGCCGTGGTCGCCGACGAGGTACGCACGCTGGCCCAGCGCACCGCGGAATCCACCGCCGAAATCCACCAGATCATCGACACCGTGCAGACCGGCGCGAGCAACGCCGTGCGCGCCATCGAGAGCGGCCAGGCGCGCAGCGAACAGGGCGTCGGCCAGGTGACCGAAGCTGGCCAGATGCTGCAACGCATCACTGAAGCGGTCGAAGCGATCCGCGACATGAACCGCCAGATCGCCACCGCAGCCGAGGAGCAGACCGCCGTGGCCGAGGACATCTCGCGCAACCTCACCGAGATCACGTCCATCGCCACCACCAACCAGCAGAACGTCGAACGCACCGAAGCCGCCAGCCAGAACCTGCACGGATTGTCGGCGCAGCTTACCGAGGTTACCCGCCGCCTCGCAGGCTGACGATCAGCGGGGCGGCTCGACAGTCTGTCGCCTGCCCCGCATTTCAGCAGTCATGCGCCCTCTCTCCCCCTTTACTTGCCTCCGATTCGGGGCTAAGTTCCTCCCTCCCCGGTTCGGCTGCCCCAGTGCAGCCATCGTCCAAGCGACGCTGACCGGACGTTCGAACGGCTGCCTCGATCACGGCAGTAGACAGCCGGCTCACATCTCCAAGGAAATCGGAAAATGTTGCGCCGCATGCTGTTCATGCTGGGCGCGGTGGTCGTCGTCGTTGCGATCCTCGCCGCCTTCAAGTTCAACTCGATCTACCAACAGGTTCAGCAGTTCCAGGCGCCCAAGCCGGCGATCAACGTCGAGGCGGAGGTCGCCCGGCGCATGGACTGGCAGAGCCGCCTGCCGGCGATCGGTACGCTCAAGGCATCGCAGGGCATCGACCTCAGCGTCGAGATCGCCGGCACCATCAGCGACGTGCAGTTCCAGTCCGGCGAGAAGGTCAGCAAGGGCCAGGCCATCGTGCTGCTGGACAGTGAAGTGGAGCAGGCCAGCCTGGCCAGCGCCGAGGCCGACCTGAACCTGTCCCGCCTGGAGTTCCAGCGCGCCCGCAGCCTGCTCGACCGCCAGGCCATTTCCCGCAGCGAGTACGACCGCCTCAACGCCCAGTCGCAGAAGGCCGAGGCCAGCGTCGCCCAGTTGCGCGCCAGCCTGGCGAAGAAGCGTGTGCTGGCGCCCTTCTCCGGCACCATCGGCATCCGCCAGGTGGATGTCGGCGACTACCTCGCCGCCGGTACGCCGATCGCCACGCTTCAGGACCTGTCCACGCTGTACGTCGACTTCTTCCTGGCCGAACAGCATGTGCCGCTGCTGAAGCTCGGCCAGCGAGTGCAGCTGCAGGTCGCCGCCTATCCCGGCGAGCGCTTCGAAGGCGTGATTAGCGCGCTGAACCCGAAGGTGGAGACCACGACCCGCAACGTTCAGGTGCGCGCCGAACTCGGCAATCCGGATGGGCGTCTGCTGCCCGGCATGTTTGCCGACCTGCAGGTGCTGCTACCGACCGAAACCGCGCAGGTGGTGGTGCCGGAAACCGCCATCACCTACACCCTGTACGGCAACTCGGTACTGCTGGTGACCGAGGGCACGCCGCCGGAAGGCGTCAGCAGTGACGAGCCGTACCTGGTGGTCGAGCGCCGCTTCGTCACCACGGGCGAGCGTCGCGACGGCCTGGTGGTGGTCCTCGACGGCCTGGAAGGCGGCGAACAGGTGATCACTGCCGGCCAGCTCAAGCTCGACAGCGGCACCCATGTCGCCATCGCCGAGAGCCGCACGCTCAAGCTGGACGGCGCCGAGCCGGCGTCCGAATAAGCGGTCTGCCGCTCCGGCGGCAGCGCCACATCGAACAGTTCCAGGGACTTGCCCATGGCCTTCACCGATCCCTTCATCCGCCGCCCGGTACTGGCGAGCGTCATCAGCCTGCTGATCGTGCTGCTCGGCATTCAGGCCTTCAACAGCCTGACCATTCGCCAGTATCCGCAGATGGAAAGCGCGCTGATCACGGTGACTACCGCCTATCCCGGCGCCAACGCCGAAACCATCCAGGGCTACATCACCCAGCCGCTGCAGCAGAGCCTGGCCAGCGCCGAAGGGGTGGACTACATGACCTCCGTCAGCCAGCAGAACGCCTCGGTGATCTCGGTCTATGCGCGCATCGGTGCCGACACTGATCGCCTCTACACCGAGCTGCTCAGCCAGGCCAACTCGGTGAAGAACCAGCTGCCGCAGGATGCCGAGGACCCGGTGCTGAACAAGCAGGCAGCCGACTCCACCGCGCTGATGTACATCAGCTTCTACAGCGACCAGCTGAGCAACCCGCAGATCACCGACTACCTGTCGCGGGTCATCCAGCCCAAGCTGGCGACGCTGCCGGGCATGGCCGAGGCGGAAATCCTCGGCAACCAGGTGTTCGCCATGCGCCTCTGGCTCGACCCGGTGAAGCTGGCCGCCTACGGGGTCTCCGCGGGCGACGTGAACGAGGCGGTGCGCAAGTACAACTTCCTCTCCGCGGCTGGCGAAGTGAAAGGCCAGTACGTGGTCACCAGCATCAACGCCGACACCGAGCTGAAGACACCGGAAGCGTTCGCCGCCATCCCGCTCAAGACCCAGGGCGACAGCCGCGTCCTGCTGGGCGACGTGGCACGGGTGGAGATGGGCGCCGAAAGCTACAACTCGATCAGCTCGTTCGACGGTATTCCCTCAGTCTATATCGGTATCAAGGGCACGCCCAGCGCCAACCCGCTGGACGTGATCAAGGAAGTGCGCGCGGTCATGCCGCAGATCGAGGCGCAGCTGCCGCCGGGTCTGAAGGCGACCATTGCCTACGACGCCACCGAGTTCATCCAGGCCTCCATCGACGAGGTGGTTAAGACCCTGGCCGAGGCCGCGGTGATCGTGATCGTCGTTGTCTTTCTGTTCCTCGGCTCATTGCGCACGGTGCTGATCCCGGTGGTGACCATTCCGCTGTCGATGATCGGCGTGCTGTTCTTCATGCAGACGATGGGTTACTCGATCAACCTGCTGACGCTGCTGGCCATGGTATTGGCGATCGGCCTGGTGGTGGACGATGCCATCGTCGTGGTGGAGAACATTCACCGGCACATCGAGCAGGGCAAATCGCCGTTCCAGGCGGCGCTCGACGGCGCCCGGGAGATCGCCATGCCGGTGGTCTCGATGACCATCACCCTGGCCGCGGTCTATGCCCCCATCGGCTTCCTGCAGGGGCTGACCGGTGCGCTGTTCCAGGAGTTCGCCCTGACCCTGGCCGGCGCCGTACTGATCTCCGGTGTGGTGGCACTGACGCTATCGCCGATGATGTGCTCGAAGCTGCTGCGCCACGAAGAGAACCCCAGCGGCTTCGCCCATCGCCTGGACGAGCTGTTCGAGCGCCTCAAGCAGCGCTATCAGCGCGCCCTGCACGGCACCCTGAACACCCGCCCGGTGGTCCTGGTGTTCGCCGTGCTCGTGCTCGCGCTGATTCCGGTGCTGCTGATGTTCACCGAAAGCGAGCTGGCGCCGGAGGAGGACCAGGGCATCGTGTTCATGATGGCCAGCGCACCGAAGACCGCCAACCTGGACTACCTGAACGCTTACACCGATCAGTTCCTGGAGATCTTCCAGAGCTTTCCGGAGTACTACTCCTGGTTCCAGATCAACGGCTTCGACGGCGTGCAGAGCGGCATCGGCGGTTTCCTGCTCAAGCCCTGGGACGAGCGCGAGCGCTCGCAGATGGAAATCCTGCCCGAGGTCCAGGCCAAGCTCGATCGCCTGCCTGGCCTGCAGATCTTCGGTTTCAACCTTCCTTCGCTGCCCGGCACCGGCGAAGGCCTGCCATTCCAGTTCGTGATCAACACCGCCAACGACTACGAGACGCTGTTGCAAGTGACCGAGCGCATCCGCAAACGCGCCGAGGAGTCCGGCAAGTTCGCCTTCCTCGACGTGGATCTCGCCTTCGACAAGCCAGAGATCGTGGTCGATATCGACCGCGAGAAAGCCGCGCAGATGGGTGTGTCCATGGAAGACCTCGGCCTGACCCTGAGCACCCTGCTCGGCGAAGGCGAGATCAACCGTTTCACCATCGAAGGCCGCAGCTACAAGGTCATCGCCCAGGTCGAGCGCGCCTACCGCGACAATCCCGGCTGGCTGAGCAACTATTACGTACGCAACCAGCAGGGCCAGATGCTGCCGCTCTCGACCTTGATCAAGGTGCACGACCGCGCCCGGCCGACTCAGCTCAAGCAATTCCAGCAACTCAACGCCGCGATGATCCAGGGCTTCCCCATCGTCAGCATGGGCGAGGCGATCGAGACGCTGCAGGGGATCGCCCGCGAGGAAGCGCCGGAGGGCTTCAGCTTCGATTACGCAGGCGCTTCGCGCCAGTACATTCAGGAAGGCAATGCGCTGTACCTGACCTTTGCCCTGGCATTGGCGGTGATCTTCCTGGTGCTGGCCGCGCAGTTCGAGAGCTTCCGCGATCCGCTGGTGATCCTAGTCACCGTACCGCTTTCGGTGTGCGGGGCGCTGGTGCCACTGTTCCTCGGCCTGTCGAGCATGAACATCTATACCCAGGTGGGCCTGGTGACGCTGATCGGCCTGATCAGCAAGCACGGCATCATGATCGTCGAGTTCGCCAATCAGCTGCGCCGTGAGCGCGGCCTGAGCCGCCGTGAAGCGGTGGAGGAAGCGGCAGCGATTCGCCTGCGGCCAGTGCTGATGACCACCGCGGCGACGGTGTTCGGCATGGTGCCGCTGATCATCGCCAGTGGGGCCGGTGCGGTCAGCCGGTTCGACATCGGCCTGGTGATTGCCACCGGCATGTCGGTCGGCACGCTGTTCACCCTGTTCGTGCTGCCTGCCGTCTATGAACTGCTGGCCAGGCCGGACAAGGCACCGCTGCCGGCTAGCACGCCCGGCATCGCCTAACGCCAGAGGCGTTAGCGCATGCCTTGTGACAGGCCGTAGAGAAGCAAGAGCAGATCCTGATCGGGACGCACCGCCTCGAAGCGGGATTTGCCGCCTGGCGGCAACGGGCAGTAGCTGCGGCTTTCGCTGCTCTGCACCAGTGTCGCTCCGGGCTCATTCCATGCCGCTACGCAAAGCGTGGTCACTCCGAGCGCGCCGATGAGGAACAATCCTCGAGCGATTTCCAGCTTCATGGCGTAAACCCTTGATTAGGCGGTGGTTAACTGACCGTAGCTCAGCTAGTTAATTCCTGCGTTGTTTTTGACGAACGGTCGAGGATGCACTGAACGGCACGCAAAAAAAACCCCGCACGAGGCGGGGTTCTTTTTTATGGTGCCAAGAGGCCGGTCGGCTTACATCATGCCGCCCATGCCACCCATGCCACCCATGTCCGGCATAGCCGGGGCCGGCTTGTCTTCTACCACTTCGGCAACCATGGCTTCGGTGGTGACCATCAGACCGCCGATGGAGGCAGCAGCCTGCAGCGCGGAACGGGTGACCTTGGCCGGATCGAGGATACCCATCTCGATCATGTCGCCATAGGTGTCGGACGCAGCGTTGAAGCCGTAGTTGCCCGAACCCTGCTTGACCTTGTCGACCACCACGCTCGGCTCGCCACCGGCGTTGGAGACGATCTGGCGCAGCGGCGCTTCAACGGCACGACGCAGCAGCGCGATACCGACGTTCTGGTCTTCGTTGTCACCCTTCAGCTCGGAGATGGCCTGCAGAGCGCGTACCAGAGCCACGCCACCGCCAGGCACCACGCCTTCTTCGACGGCTGCACGGGTGGCGTGCAGGGCGTCTTCGACACGGGCCTTCTTCTCTTTCATCTCGACTTCGGTACCGGCACCGACCTTGATCACGGCAACACCGCCGGCCAGCTTGGCCAGACGCTCTTGCAGCTTCTCTTTGTCGTAGTCGGAAGTGGTGTCTTCGACCTGCTTGCGGATCTGCGCAACGCGGGCTTCGATATCGGCCTGGGCGCCAGCGCCGTCGATGATGGTGGTGTTTTCCTTGTTCAGCACGACGCGCTTGGCGTTACCCAGGTGCTCCAGGGTAGCGGTCTCCAGGCTCAGGCCGACTTCTTCGGAAATCACGGTACCGCCAGTCAGGATGGCGATGTCCTGCAGCATGGCCTTGCGGCGATCGCCAAAGCCCGGGGCCTTGACCGCAGCAACCTTGACGATGCCACGCATGTTGTTGACCACCAGAGTCGCCAGGGCTTCGCCTTCGACGTCTTCGGCAACGATCAGCAGCGGACGACCGGCCTTGGCAACGGCTTCCAGCACCGGCAGCAGTTCGCGGATGTTGGAGATCTTCTTGTCGACCAGCAGCAGCAGCGGGCTGTCCAGCTCGGCGACCATGGTGTCCGGCTTGTTGATGAAGTACGGCGACAGGTAGCCGCGATCGAACTGCATGCCTTCTACGACGGACAGTTCGTTCTCCAGGCCCGAGCCTTCTTCGACGGTGATCACGCCTTCCTTGCCTACACGCTCCATGGCTTCGGCGATGATGTCACCGATGGATGCGTCGGAGTTGGCGGAGATGGTGCCGACCTGAGCGATGGCCTTGGAGTCGGTGCACGGCTTGGCCAGCTGCTTCAGCTCGGCGACGATGGCGATGGTGGCCTTGTCGATGCCGCGCTTCAGATCCATCGGGTTCATGCCGGCAGCGACGGCCTTCAGGCCTTCGTTGACGATGGCCTGGGCCAGCACGGTGGCGGTGGTGGTGCCGTCACCGGCCTCGTCGTTGGCCTTGGAGGCAACGTCCTTGACCAGCTGGGCGCCCATGTTCTCGAAGCGATCCTTCAGCTCGATTTCCTTGGCGACGGAAACGCCGTCCTTGGTGATGGTCGGAGCACCGAAGCTCTTCTCCAGCACCACGTTGCGGCCTTTCGGGCCGAGGGTCGCTTTTACCGCATCAGCCAGGACGTTCACGCCGACCAGCATTTTCTTGCGTGCGGAATCGCCGAATTTGACTTCTTTAGCAGCCATGTTGATTGATCCTCAATTCTTGAATTATCGATGGAGATTCGCGGGTGATCAGGCTTCGATGACAGCGAGGATTTCGTTCTCGCTCATCACCAGCAGGTCTTCGCCGTCGACCTTGACGGTATTGCTGCCGGAGTAAGGGCCGAAGACCACCTTGTCACCAACCTTCACGGCCGGAGCGCGCACTTCGCCGTTGTCCAGCACACGGCCGGTACCCACAGCAACGACTTCGCCACGGTTCGGCTTTTCGGCAGCGGAGCCCGGCAGGACGATGCCGCCTGCGGTCTTGGTTTCTTCTTCGCTGCGACGAATCACGACGCGGTCATGCAGAGGACGAAGCTTCATTGTCGATCTCTCCTAGTAGAGTGGTTCCATGCCGATGACCCTTCATCGGCGGGTTGGGCAAATCCGGCGGTGCCGGTTGCGGCCCGCAATGCGAGCCGCAGAAGACGGACTGTCGAACACGACAGCGACCTTGCGGTGTCCGCTACATGCGGGCGTTCAAGAGCATTTCAAGGGGCGCGGATGAAATTTTCATGGCTACAAATGCAAACCGGCATGCCTGCTGGCATGCCGGTCTTCGAGCGAGCGGATCATTTGTCCTGATCGCGCCGCTCCCATTCGCCTTCGATCACATTCGGCCGCTGCGGGTTGGACCGCGCCTGCAAATCATCGGCAAAGGCGCGCTGGCGGCGCACCTGCGCCTCCATGCGCCGGTTGATCTGACGGAAGAGGAAGTTGCGGGTCGGCGGGAACAGCACGATCAGCGCCAGCACGTCGCTGATGAAGCCGGGCAGGAACAGCAGGCCGCCGCCGATAGCCATCATCAGACCCTGCAGCATCTCGCGCTCGGGTAGCTCGCCGCGCGCCAGGCGCTCGCGGGCACGCCAGGCGGTGGCGAAACCGGCCAGACGCAGCAGCAGGACACCGGCGATGCCACTGAGCACCAGCAGCAGGATGGTGGCCAGCGCGCCGATGGAGCTGCCGACCTTGATCAGCACATACAGCTCGGCCAGCGGAAACAACAGAAACAGCACAAAAAAGATTCGCATCGATGGTCCTTGGCGGAAGATCAGCTTCCAGTCCTCTGTAGATGGCGGCATCCCGGGTCTAATTCAACCCGGGTGAAAAAAGCCCTGTAACCGGATTATGCGCGGCGCCGCTGAAGCCAAGCTGAATCGAATCAGCGACGCGCCATCGCCACCAACGCCTGCCGCACCGCCCCGGGCGTCACGCAGGGTTCGGGGAAGGCTAGCCAATGCAGCGCCTGGCCGATGCGCAGGTGGAAGCCTTCGCTGTCGATGCCGGTCATCCGCGCCGCGGATTCGCGCGGCAGCCCGGCCTGTTCGACATAGTGCGCGATGGCCGCGGCGTGATCGTCATTCATGTGCTCGACCATGCCCCGCTCCACCTCGCCGTTCTCCGTCGCGAAGGGGTTGGCCAATGCGACCTGATCCAGCCAGTGGATCGCACCGAAACCGCCGATGTAGCGCCAGCGCACCGGTTCCAGCACCCAGAAGTCGAAGTCGTGTACGCGGTGGTAATCCTGCGATTCGGGGAAGTAGCTGTAATAACGCTGGGCAGCCGCCTCGACCGTCGCCGCGTCGTCGAGCTGGCGGGCCTCGGCCAGCAGCGTGAGCCGACCCGCCGCCTGCACGTCCTCGGCGGCGCGCTCGCCGACCAGCAACGAGCAGCGCCCGTCGGCCTTGAGATTGCGGGTGTGCTGGGCGATCCGGCTGATGAGGATCAGCGGCCAGCCATTGGCGTCCAGGCAGTACGGCACGACCGAGCCGAACGGAAAGCCGGGCATGGCCTGGGAATGGGTGGAGAGCACACCGCGGTATTCCTTGAGCAGGAGTTGTCGGGCATGCTTGCGGGCTTCGGCGCTCACCTGTGGCTCCTCGAGACGGGTCCGGGACGACGGAGCGCCCAGCATAACGATTTCCCTGGCGGGCGTCGTTCCCGCCTTACAAGGACAACAGGAGACGCGCATGCAACTGCAAGACAAGGTCATCATCGTCACCGGCGGTGGCCAGGGCCTCGGCCGGGCCATGGCCGAGTACCTGGCGAGCAAGGGCGCGCGGCTGGCGCTGGTGGACCTCAACCAGGAGCGTCTGGACGAGGCCGTCGCCGCCTGCAAGGCCGCCGGCGGCGATGCACGCGCCTATTTGTGCAATGTCGCCAACGAAGAGCAGGTCAGCGACATGGTCACGCGAGTGGCCGAAGACTTCGGCGGCCTGCATGGCCTGGTGAACAATGCCGGCATCCTGCGCGACGGCCTGCTGCTCAAGGTCAAGGACGGCGAGATCAGCAAGATGAGCCTGGCGCAGTGGCAGGCGGTGATCGACGTCAACCTCACCGGCGTGTTCCTCTGCACCCGCGAAGTCGCGGCGAAGATGGTCGAATTGAAGAGCGAAGGCGCGATCATCAACATCTCGTCGATCTCCCGCGCCGGCAACATGGGCCAGACCAACTACTCCGCGGCCAAGGCCGGCGTGGCCTCGGCCACCGTGGTCTGGGCCAAGGAGCTGGCGCGCTACGGCATTCGCGTGGCAGGCGTGGCGCCCGGCTTCATCGAGACCGAGATGGTCGCCAGCATGAAGCCCGAAGCCCTGGAGAAAATGACGTCCGGCATTCCGCTCAAGCGCATGGGCAAGCCGGCGGAGATCGCCCACTCGGTGGCGTACATCTTCGAGAACGACTATTACACCGGCCGCATCCTCGAACTGGACGGCGGGCTGCGTCTCTGATCGGGGCGTCAGGGCCAAAGAAGAAAGGCAGCCAGATGGCTGCCTTTCTTATATATGCACACCGGATCGATAAGGCTTACCAGCCCACGCCGAAACCGATGCTGTAGCGGGTCTCGTCGAGATCGTTGTCGGCACCGCTGATGATGTCCTTCTCTGCCTTCATGTTCAGCGAAGCCCAGTCGGTCACCTTGTAACGCAGGCCGACCTCGGCATCGAGCGCGTAATCGGCCACGTTTTCCAGCGGCTTGCCGAGTTCGCCGGTACTGAACAGCTCGAAGGTCTTGCCCACCAGGTAGCGGTTGTAGTCCCACTTCATCGCCGCCAGGTAGAAGTTCTCCTTTTCGCCGTCGGCAAACTCGTAGTCGCTACGGTTGATCAGCCCTGCCAGGGAGAAGGCGCCCAGCTCGTTGTCCCAGAACTGGTAACCGGGACCGGTACCGATGGTGCGCTGACGGCGCACGTCCTCAATCTGGTCGCGCTTGTAGCTCAACCGCCCCTGCCAGAACCAGTGCTGATCGAGGAAGCGGTCCAGCGCGTACTCGGCATCCCAGTTGTCGGTGACCGTCACGCCGTCGCGGTACTCGCGGTTGTAGTTGCCGGTGCCGTTGTGGCGCCACAGCCCGTGCCGCGCCTTGGTGTCGAAGGAGACGTCATAGTCATCCGTATCGGTTTCGGCACGTTTGTAGTCCATCGCCACATCGACGTTGCCGCTCCAGGTGAAATCCTGAACGAGCGGTTTGGGATGGATGATCTGGGTGATGCTCGCCAGCTCCACCGTGCGCGGCGCGGCACCGTTGGCGATGACGACCTTGCCCTCGTCGGCTGCCTGCAGCGATTGCGCGACCTCGCCGGTCACGTCGTCCTGCTTGATCAGCAGTTTCTGGTCGCTTTCCAGCGTGGCGATCTTGCTCCACTTCAGCGGAATCGAACCGCCATACTCGGTTTCGATGAGCAGCTTGCCGCCGTCGAGCACACTGATCTTGCCGGTCAGGCGATCGCCGTTCTTCAGCCATACGGTGTCGGCGAACGATGGCAGAGCAAGAGCGGAGAGGGTCACGCAAAGCAGGGTTCTGGGGAACATACGGGTATTGAAATCAGGTCTGGGTCGGTTGAAAGGCTGGCATTATCCCTATGCGTCTAACCACAGCAAGCACAGACCGCCGAACGGAACCCGAGTTCTCTGGCCCGTCGATTTACCTCCCCGGAAGCCCCAGCATGAATGACCACGCACCGCTGCTGCCGCCCTCCGCCGACGCTGAAACGCGCCGAGCTGCCGTCTATCTGGTGATGTCGCAAATCCCGCCCGGCAAGGTGGTGAGTTATGGCGAGCTGGCCGCCATGGCGGGGCTCGGCCGGGCTGCACGTTGGGTCGGTCGGCTGATGTCGCAGCTGCCCGACGACACCACACTCCCCTGGCATCGGGTGATTGCCGCCGGCGGCCGCCTCAGCCTGCCAGCCGGAACAGCAGCAGGTCACGAACAGCGGATGCGCCTGCGGGCAGAGGGCCTGACCATCGTCAACGACCGAGTGGACATGCGTCAGCATGGCTGGCATTCGACGGAGCACAGCGGTTAGAGTGCGCCCTTCGTCCAATCCGTGCAGAACCTCGATGTATGTCCCGTGAAACCTGGCGCGATGCGCTAGCCGCCTACGCCAGTCCCGCTACGCTAGCCCTGCTGTTGCTGGGTTTCGCTGCGGGTCTTCCCGCCGTTCTGGTGTTCTCCACACTGTCGGTATGGCTGCGCGAAGCGGGCGTCTCGCGGGAAACCATCGGCTTCGCCAGCTGGATCAGCCTGGCCTACGCCTTCAAGTGGGTGTGGTCGCCGATGCTAGACCAATGGCGGCTGCCCTGGATCGGCGCATTGGGCCGACGCCGCTCGTGGCTGGTGCTGTCGCAGGCATTGATCGCCGTCGGCCTGATTGGCATGGCCCTGTGCAACCCGCAGCACAACCTGACGATGCTCATCGCCCTGGCGGTGGTCGTGGCATTCTCATCGGCCACCCAGGACATCGCCATCGACGCCTATCGCCTGGAGATCGTCGAGGACAAGCTGCAGGCGACCCTCGCCGCCAGTTACATGACCGGCTATCGCATCGCCATGCTGCTCGCCAGCGCCGGCGCCCTCTTCCTCGCCGAATGGCTGGGTTCGAGCAGCCTCGACTACAACCAGGCGGCCTGGACCACGACCTATTTCGTCTTCGCGCTGCTGATCCTGCCGGGCCTGATCACCAGCCTGGTGATCCGCGAGCCGGACGTAGCCGCGCCACTGCCCAACGAGCCCTCGCGCTACACCTTCAATCATCAGCTGGCCGCGGTCGGCCTGCTGCTGGTCCTGCTGGTCTCGGTGCCGGCGATGATCAATGCGCTGATCGCCCAGGCCTGGCCGCGCGCCACGCTGTACGCCCTGTTCATCCTCGGCAGCGTATCGCCGGTGGGCCGGGCGCTGTTCGTCCCGGTACGGCATATCTTCAGTCAAGCCAAGCAACGCCAGCGACCGGTGCGCTTCGACTTCGCCCACCAGGCCGTGTCGGTAATCGTGCTGATCATCCTGATGGTTTCCACTACCGGCATGTTCCAGTCCTACTGGGGCGGCTACTGGCCGCGCGGCACCATGTACCTGCTGATCTGCTGGGGCTGCCTGTCTGCCCCAGGACGCATCCTGATGGGGCCGGTGCTGACGCCGATCACCGATTTCATCGTGCGCTACCGTTGGCAGGCGCTGCTGCTATTGGGGCTGATCGCCACCTATCGCATGTCGGACACGGTGATGGGCGTGATGGCCAACGTCTTCTATATCGATCAGGGTTTTTCCAAGGACGAGATCGCCAGCGTCAGCAAGCTGTTCGGGCTGGTGATGACGCTGCTGGGAGCGGCCTTCGGCGGTTTGCTGATCGTGCGTTTCAGCATCCTGCCGATCCTGTTCATCGGTGGCGTCGCCTCCGCGGCGACCAACCTGATGTTCATGCTGCTGGTGGAGATGGGCGCGAACCTGAACATGTTGATCGTCACCATCTCCTGCGACAACTTCAGCGGCGGCCTCGCCTCCACCGCCTTCGTCGCCTACCTGTCCAGCCTGACCAACCTGAAGTTCTCGGCCACCCAGTACGCGCTGCTGAGTTCGCTCATGCTGTTGCTGCCCCGTCTGCTGGGTGGCTACTCCGGGGTCATGGTGGAACACCTCGGGTACAGCGACTTCTTCCTGGTCACCGCGTTGCTCGGCGTGCCGACGCTGATCCTGATCGCCTGGCAATGGAGCCGAGACCGCCAGCAACCCGGCGAGGCGCAGCGCGAAGCAGCCTCGGAACAGTCCTGAGGCGACCAGCAGAAACGACGAAGCCGGCAGATGCCGGCTTCGCTTCGTTTAGGCAAGACTTCAGCTCTGAACCAGGTGCACCACGCGCTGCGGAAACGGAATGCCGATCCCAGCAGCGTCGAAACGCTCCTTCACCAGTTCGGTGAAGCCAAAGGTCACTGGCCAGAAATCACCGGTTGCGACCCACACCCGCAACGACAGATTGACCGAGCTGTCTCCCAGACCGGTAACGAACACCACCGGCTCGGGATCGCGCAGAACACGCTCATCCTGCGCGATTTCCAGCAGGATCTGCCGTGCCAGCTTGATGTCCGCGCCGTAGTCGATACCGACGTTGATGTCGGCACGACGCCGCGGCTCGCGGGAGTAGTTGGTGATATGCCCGTTGGACAGAGCACCGTTGGGCACCACGATGGTCTTGTTGTCGGCGGACTTGAGCACCGTATGGAAGATCTGAATCGAATCGACAGTGCCTGCTACGCCCTGGGCTTCGATCCACTCGCCGACCCGAATCGGGCGGAACAGCAGGATCAGCACGCCGCCGGCGAAGTTCGCCAAGCTGCCCTGCAGGGCCAGACCAATGGCCAAGCCGGCAGCACCGATCACGGCGATGAACGAAGTGGTTTCCACCCCGATCATCGAGGCCACACTGACCAGCAACAATACCTTGAGGATGATACCGGCCAGGCTGCCGATGAAACCGTGCAGGGTCGGATCGACCTTGCGCCGCTGCAACAGGCCGCTGACCTTGGCGGTCAGCGTATTGATCAGCCACCAACCGAATAGAAAGGTCAGCAATGCCAGCGTCACCTGGGCGCCGTATTGCAGAACGACCGGCAGCCAGGCTTCGGAGAGATCGACCAGATAGTCGATAGAGAGGTCCATGCAGAAATGCTCCTTCAGGAATCGGTGCCGGCGGGCCGGGCACCGAGAACAGCGGGGTTGCGTGCGCCGAAGCGCGGCGGGAATCAGTCGCGGAAGTTGTTGAATTGCAGCGGCATGCCGAACTCGTGTCCGCGCAGCAGGGCGATGGCTTCCTGCAGGTCATCGCGCTTCTTGCCGGTGACGCGCACCTGCTCGCCCTGGATGGCAGCCTGCACCTTGAGCTTGGCGTCCTTGATGTGCGCGACGATCTTCTTCGCCAGCTCCTTGTCGATGCCTTCGCGCAGCGTCACTTCCTGCTTCGTGGTCTTGCCGGAGGCATAGGGCTCTTTGACTTCCAGGCACTGGATATCGATCTTGCGTTTGACCAGGCTCAACTTGAGAATCTCTAGCATCTGCTCCAATTGAAACTCGGCTTCTGCCGTCAGCTGCACGGTCAGGTCCTTCTGCTCGAAGCTGCCTTTGCCACGCAGGTCGTAGCGACGATCGAGTTCCTTGATCGCGTTGTCGATCGCGTTGGTGACTTCGTGCTTGTCCAGTTCGGACACCACGTCGAACGAGGGCATGGGATTCCTCCACTATGTAGCGCGACGGGCCGCATGAGCCGAGCGCGCGTGTCTTGACGGTTAAGAAAGCGCGGTCATTATAACGCTTCGACGTTTCAGCGCCCGCCCCTACGGAGTGACAGGACGTCCCCCTCCAACTGATTGAGCTTGCCATGCCCAACCCCCACCTGAGCATCCTCGTGGTCGATGACGCCAAGTTCTCCAGCGTCATGATCGGTCGTGCCCTGAGCAAGGCCGGCTACCAGGATATCCGCTTCGCCAGCAGCGCCGCTGACGCGCTGACGCAGCATGCGCAACGTCCTGCCCACGTACTGTTGGCCGACTGGCTGATGCCGGAGATGGACGGTCTCGAGCTGACCGGGCAGATCCGCCAACGCGACGCCCTGAGCGGCCACTACAGCTACGTCATCCTGCTCACCGGGCGCGACAGCGAGAATGCGCTCGGCCTGGCATTCGACCATGGCGTCGACGATTTCATCAGCAAGTCGGCAATGAACGAGCAACTACTGCCGAGAATCTTCGCTGCCGACCGGCTATGCGCCTCGCTGCAGCAGCTGAAGCAGGAGAACCATCAGCTGGCCGAAAGCGTCGCCAGCCTCGAGGAACAGAGCCTGCACGACCCACTGACCGGGTTGGGCAACTGCCGCTATCTACAGCAGCGCTTGGCCGCCAGCCTGCGGCAAATGGAGAATCGTGGTACCGCGCTGTACTACCTGCAGATCGGCCTGCCGGACGCCGATGCACTGCGCGAACGTTACGGAAAGCCCGTCTATGCGGAAATCCTCTGTGCCATCGGTGCTCGCCTGCAGCAGCTGG
Source organism: Stutzerimonas sp. R40042 (assembly GCF_026642215.1). Classification (NCBI taxonomy): domain Bacteria; kingdom Pseudomonadati; phylum Pseudomonadota; class Gammaproteobacteria; order Pseudomonadales; family Pseudomonadaceae; genus Stutzerimonas; species Stutzerimonas sp. R40042. Next base: position 3,558,662 of record NZ_CP113258.1, read on the forward strand.
TCCGCCCACTGGATGTGGTGTGCCGGATCGACGAGCAACAGTTCGGCCTGCTGGCGCTGGTCGATGACCTGAAGGGCTGTTCGCCGAGCAGCTTCAAACGCCTGCACGAGGGTCTGAACCTGCGCGCGCTGAAGACCAGCGAAGGCTTCATTTCGATCAAGGCAGGCATCAGCCTGATCAGCCTCGATGCCGACGCGCTCCCGGTCACACCGCAGGCCATCATCGAACGTGCCGCTGCGCTGCTGCCGAGCGCCTACAGCACGGGCCGTATCGTTCCCTTCCGGCTCAAGCAGTCGGCATGAGTCGATGACCTGGTACATTCTCGGCGCCGGTGCGCTCGGCAGCCTGTGGGCCACCCGGCTGGCTCGTGCCGGTCTGCCGGTACGGCTGATCCTGCGCTCGGCGCAACGCCTGGACGAGTACCAACGCGCCGGCGGGCTCGGCCTGCGGGAGAACGGCAATCTCGAGCGCTTCGACATCCCGGCGGAACTGCCCGACGCACCGACCACCATCAGACGACTGCTGGTTGCCTGCAAGGCCTACGATGCCGAAGCCGCTGTGTCCCAGATCGCCGCTCGCCTGGCCCCGGGCGCCGAACTGCTCCTGCTGCAGAACGGTCTCGGCAGTCAGCAAGCGATCGCCGAGCGCTGGCCGCAGGCCCGCTGCATCTTCGTGTCGAGCACCGAAGGGGCCTATCGCGAGACTGATTTCCAGGTACTGTTCGCCGGCCGCGGGCAGAACTGGCTGGGCGACCCGCATGGCGGCGCAGCGCCTGCCTGGCTGGGCGAGCTGGACCGGGCCGGCATCGCGCAGACGTGGAGCACGGAAATTCTCTCGCGGCTCTGGCGCAAACTCGCGCTGAACTGTGCAATCAATCCACTGACAGTGCTCCATGACTGCCGCAACGGCGAGCTGCTGCAGCACCCTGCGCAACTCGCTGCGCTGAGCGAAGAACTCGGCAGACTGCTCGTAGCCAGCGGCCAGCCAGCGGCCGCCAACGACCTGGAGAACGAGGTGCTACGGGTCATCGAAGCCACGGCGGCCAACTACTCGTCCATGCATCAGGACGTCCGTCTTGGCCGACGCACGGAGATCGCCTATCTGCTCGGCCACGCCTGTGCCACGGCGCAAACCCTGGGGCTGCCCACGCCGAAGCTGCACGCGCTGCACCAGCGTCTTCGCGAGCACCTGCGCCAGCGCGGATTGCCCACCGACTGAGCCGCGGCTACCCTGCAGAAACCTCTGCCGCCTCGTACCGCCAATGATCCTGCGTCAACGCCTCGAAAACCTCCCGGTCGGCCGCAAGCTGCTACTCGCCCTGCTCGTTCTCCTGGCTGCGGTCCTGCTGGTGTCCAACCTCACCTTCATCAGCGCCGCCTACTGGATCTCGCGGCAGAGCGTAGCGCCCCAGGCCATGCATACGCTGGGCGAACTGTTCGCTACCGAAGAACTGAGCACGCGCGCGCTGACCTCACCAGAAGCGGCAAATTCGCTACTCAGACGCCTGGACGGCTATGCGCCGCTGCGCGCAGCGGTCATCTACGACCGCGACGGCAACAGCCTGGCACAGGTCCAGCAGGGCGAGCGCCTGCGTCTGCCGGAACGGCTGAGCGCGGTCGCCGACTGGCGCGCCGGCGAGATCCGCGCCAATCTGCTGGTCCGCTTGCCACAACCGGACGGCAGCGCCGGGCATCTGCTGATGGTCGCCAGCAGCGAACTGCCCGGGGCGTTCTACACCGGCACGCTGACCGCGAGCCTGGCGATCCTCGTGGCCAGTCTGCTGCTGTGGGTTCTGGTCGTCCGGCAGATCCGCCAGCTGATCACGCGGCCAATTCGCGACCTCGAAGCGTTGTCCCGCCAGGTAACCCGCGAGGAGAACTACTCGCTACGGGCCAAGCCCGGCAACCAGGACGAGATCGGTCGCCTGGCCGACGCTTTCAACACCATGCTGTCACGCATGGAGGCTCGCGAGCAGCAGCTCAAGCGCGCCCGTGACGATGCCCAGGAAGCCTTCGATCACGCCCAGGGGCTGGCCGAGGAAACGCGGCACTCCAACCGCAAGCTGGAGCTGGAGGTCCAGGTTCGCAGCAAGATCGAGCAGAAGCTCACCGGCTTCCAGAAGTACCTCAACAGCATCATCGATTCGATGCCCTCTGCGCTGATCGCCCTCGATGAGCAGCTCTACGTCACCCAGTGGAATCAGGAAGCCAGCGCCCTCTCCGGAACGCCGCTGGACGACGCGCTGAATCAGCCGGTGTTCGTCGCCTTCGAGCCGCTCAAGCCCTTCCTGGCGCAGATCCGCCGCACTTCCGAGCAGCATGTGGTGGAAAAGATCGAGCGGGTGACCTGGCAGCGCAACGACGAGCCGCACCACTATGCACTGACCTTCTACCCGCTCAGCGGGGCAGGTGGTCGCGGCGTGGTGATCCGCATCGACGACATCACCCAGCGCATCAACATGGAAGAGATGATGGTGCAGTCGGAGAAGATGCTCTCGGTGGGCAGCCTGGCCGCCGGCATGGCTCACGAGATCAACAATCCCCTCGGCGCCATCCTGCACAACGCGCAGAACATCCGCCGCCGGCTTTCGCCCGAACTGGAACGCAATCGCGAGGCAGCGGAGGAAACCGGCGTGCGCCTGGAGGCGGTCAACCAGTATCTGCAACGCCGCGAAGTACCGCAGTTGCTCGACGGCATCCAGCAGGCCGGCTCCCGGGCCGCGAAGATCGTCAGCCACATGCTCAGCTTCAGCCGCATGAGCAACCGGCAGCTGGCCGATTGTCAGCTGCCGATGCTGATCGACCAGGCGCTGGAGATCGCCGGCAACGATTTCGCCCTGATGGAGGGTTTCGATTTCAGGTCGATCGAGATCGTTCGCGACTTCGATCCGCAGATCGATCGCGTGCCCTGCATCGCCAACGAACTGGAACAGGTTCTGCTCAATCTGCTGAAGAACGCCGCCCAGGCAATCCACCAGAACCAGGCTCAGGAACGCGGGCGCATCATCCTGCGCACTCGACTGAACCCGCCATGGGCAGAGATTCAGGTCGAAGACAACGGTGGCGGCATTCCGGAGAACGTTCGCAAACGCATATTCGAACCGTTTTTCACCACCAAGGAAGTCGGTCAGGGAACCGGACTGGGCCTTTCCGTCTCGTATTTCATCATTACCAACAACCACCAGGGCCAGATGGAGGTGCAGTGCCAACCCGGCCATGGCTCCACGTTTACCCTGCGCCTGCCACTGAGTTCGCCTGGCGAGCCGCCGGCGGCCTGAACAAGGAACCAATAGATGGGCAATCGACTGTCGAAGATCTATACCCGTACCGGCGATAGCGGTGAAACCGGCCTGGGCGATGGCCGCCGGGTCGCCAAGGATCATCCCCGTGTGGAAGCCATGGGCGAGGTCGACACGCTCAACAGTCAGCTCGGTCTGCTGCTTGCCGAACTGGCTGAGGCGCAGGTGCAATGGCCGGCGCTCGATGAGCTGATCAGCGTGTTCGGGCCTTGTCAGCACCGCCTGTTCGATCTTGGCGGCGAGCTGGCCATGCCCGATTACCAGGCGCTGCAGGAAAGCGAGATCGAGCGCCTGGAGCAGGCCATCGACAGCTGGAATCAGGAGCTGGGGCCGCTCAAGGAGTTCATCCTGCCGGGCGGTTCCAGGCTCATCGCCCTCGCCCACCTGTGCCGCAGCGTGACGCGCACTGCCGAGCGCCGCTGCCAGCAGCTCAATGCCAGCGAAACCGTGCGCCCGGTGCTGCTGGCCTATCTGAACCGGCTGTCCGATGCGCTGTTCGTCGCCGCCCGCCTGATTGCGCGGCGCCAGGGGTGTGGCGAGATCCTCTGGCAACCCGCCGCCGCGGCAGCCCGCGCGGATGACTGAGCACCGCGTGGATCAACAGGCGCGACGGCGCGACGGGCTGCATGCCGCCTGGGAAGCCTTCATCGTCCTGCTGGTCTGCGTGAACCTGGCGCTGATCCTGTTCGACAGCCTGTTCGCGCTGCAGCCAGTCAACACGGCGCTTGCCAACCTGATGCCGCAACTGCACGAGCGCTATCAGCAAAGCATCCACGCCAACTTCCAGTACATCGACCTGTGGTTCGTCGCGGTCTTCCTTCTCGACGTGCTGCTCGGCTGGACGGTCGCGCTGTTCGAGCGCCGCTATGCGCGCTGGTACTACTACCCGTTCGCCCACTGGTATGACGTGCTCGGCTGCATTCCGCTGGCGGGGTTCCGCTGGCTGCGGGTACTGCGGGTTGGCAGCCTGCTGATCCGCCTGCAGCGTCTGGGCCTGATCGACATGCGCCGCTGGGCCGTCTACGGGCTGTTCAGCCGCTACTACTACCTGTTGATCGAGGAGCTCTCCGACCGGGTGATGGTGCGCCTGTTCGGCCGCCTGCAGCAGGAGATCGGCGCCAGCGATGACCTCTCCCGGCGTCTTCTGCAGGAGGTGGTCCGACCGCGCAAGCAGCGCGTGCTCAACGACCTGTCGCGGCGCCTGCGGGACATGCTGGAGACCGGTTACCGGGACAATCGCGGCGCCATTGAAGGCTATGTCAGCCAGCTGATCCACCAGGCGCTGCAGGACAATCCGGAGATGCACAGCCTCAGAAGGCTGCCGCTCGGCAATCGACTGGCCGCGACGCTCGACGACGCGCTCAGCGATATCGCCGCACGCCTCCTGCAGGGCACCGTCGAAGGCATGCGCGGGCCGCAGTTCCAGGCCCTGGCCGCCAATCTCGCCGACGAGTTCTTCGATGCCTGGGTCTATCAGGATGAACACACCGACCTGGCCCTGGAAGAGCTGTTGGTCGATGTCATCGAAGTACTCAAGCAGCAGGTGCTCGACCGACGCTGGAGTCGTTTCGTCGGACCGACGCCACCCGCAACGCCGCCAGATTGATCGGATCAGCTCGACTGCGCCGCGCCGCGCCCGGGCTCCTCGCCCTCATCCACGCCCCGGAAACCGGCTGCCGACTTTTCGTCGAGACGCGCACCAATGACCATTTCCGTCGCCCAGTTGACCAGGATCGATGTGTAGGCCTCCTGGCAGCGCTCGTTGCTCAGCGCATGGTCGGCGCCATCGATGATGCGATGGGTCAGCGACTGGGTGCGGTGAAAGGCGGCGCGATAGCTCATGATGGTTTCGTGAGGCACGAAGGTGTCGTGCTGCGACTCGACGATCAGTACATCTCCGCGAAAGGCGGAGCAAGCGGCCAATGCACGGTTCTCTTCCGGCAACACCCGCCGGCTGCGCAGTTGATTGAGCACATCGCGGTCCAGCTGGCGCTTGGGCAGGTTCCAGTCCTCGTCGCGATAGAGCGCAGGCACCCGCAGCGCCAGCCATTTGACCGGCCGCAGAGAGGTCAGGATGGTGGCCAGATAACCGCCATAGCTGGTCCCGACCACGGCGATGGCGGACGGATCGATATGCGGATGTTGAGCAAGCAGGTCGTAGGCAGCCAGGAGATCGGCGAGGTTCTGCTCGCGGGTCACCGATTCCTGTTGTGCGCGGGTCTGCGCGTGTCCCCGCAAGTCGAATGACAGGCAGACACAGCCGAGCCCGGCGATGCCGCGGGCGCGGGTGAGATCGCGCTGCTGGCTGCCGCCCCAACCGTGAACGAACAGCACGCCGGGCATCTTGGCCGGCGGTGAAAGGAACGTACCGGCGATATGCTCATCGCCAACCAGAATGTCTACTGTCTCGCTATGCGTCGCCATATTGCTCCACCACTACGCATTTGGTGACGAAACCAACCTCTTCATCCTGCCCCTGATACAGGATCGTGGCTGCCGCCGGCGCCGGGCGTTCTCGACCATAGATCTCGAGCGAAGATGCCCTTACGACTCGCGCGCCCGTGCCCTGACGGAAGAGTTCCAGTGCCGCGATTTCAGCGCTGCTGGCGCCGCCGATGCGCCAGGATTGTTCCAGCACACCCGAGCGCGGCTGGCCGCGACCGTCGATCCCCTGGGCGATGTCGTAGTTGCGCCTGGAGGCGAAGAAGTTTCGGTAGCAGGCCGAAGCGGCCTCGTCGTACACCTGTGCCTGGCTGACGGCGAGCCGCGTGGTTTCCGTTAGATCAAGCGCCAGCAACGCCTCGAAGTCACCGTCCACGACGACCAGATCGGAACCGCCATACACCTCGTTGCCGGCGTTATCCTCGGTCAACCGCTGGGTACCGTAGTAGCTCGCCAGGCGGCCGCCGACCCGCACCTGTCCGACGCTGAAGGTCGTGACGTGCTCCAGATGGGCCTCTAGCACCAGGCCGTACTCGGCCAGCTCCTGCTCATCGAGCGCAAACAGAGCCTGATCGAGGGCATCACTGTCATCGACGCGCTGCTGGCCGCGTCCACCGGTAGCTCGGACCGGCTTGATGCGCACAGAGCCCTCGTGCAGCAGCCGACGCCCGGCATCTCTGGCATCCTCCAGACTGAAGACGCTATAGCCAGCGAGCACACTGCCCTTGACCTGCGTACTGAAATCGCGCGACCAGCCGACCGGCGCAGCGGCGTCCGGGCGAATCAGTGGGTGGGTGATGGCCTTGGTTTCGACGAAGGCCTGCGGTACCACACCGCCGAACAGGTCAGCCTCCCCGCACAGGCCCAGCGCCTGGGCTTCACGCAGGCCGACCACCGTGCCGGATGGCACGAGATAGGGCTGAGCCTCATAGCGACGGGTCGGATCGTAATCGCCGCCATAAGTCAGCCCTAGCAGTGCAGCCAGACGCTCGGCCAAGGCTGCATGTACGACCCGTTCGTGCTGTGGCTCATTGGGACGGTTGGCATGGGTCAGTACGACCCTGCGCGAGTTTTGCGACGTTTGCGCATTCATCATTTCGTGGACAGCTCCATGGACTGCTCGACAGGCGCGCCCGGAGCCCATGGCCATCGCGAGCGCTCGCTACCACCTGAGCCGTAGCGCGGTGTACCGCAGTAGACCGCAGACACCTCGCAACGATCCTCGGCAGACCGCCGGGCGAATCCAATGACCTCCCAACCAGACGTAAAAAAAAGGGGAGCAACCTGGCGGTTGCTCCCCTTCTTTTCGCGCTTCGATCAAGCCGGCGCGGAGGTTCGGATCAGGTGATCGAAGGCGCTCAGCGAAGCCTTGGCGCCTTCACCCACGGCGATCACGATTTGCTTGTACGGCACCGTGGTCACGTCACCGGCGGCGAACACGCCGGGGATGCTGGTCTGGCCCTTGGCATCGACGATGATTTCGCCGAAGCGCGACAGCTCCAGGGTGCCCTTGAGCCATTCGCTGTTGGGCAGCAGGCCGATCTGCACGAAGATGCCTTCCAGCTCGACGCTGTGCATTTCTTCGCTGGTGCGGTCCTTGTAGACCAGGCCGGTGACCTTCTGGCCGTCGCCCATGACCTCGGTGGTCTGCGCCATCTTCAGCACGCGGACGTTGGGCAGGCTGTTGAGCTTGCGCTGCAGCACGGCGTCGGCACGCAGCTCTTCGCCGAATTCGAGCAGGGTGACGTGGGCGACGATGCCGGCCAGGTCGATGGCCGCTTCCACGCCGGAGTTGCCGCCGCCGATCACCGCCACGCGCTTGCCCTTGAACAGCGGGCCGTCGCAGTGCGGGCAGTAGGCGACACCACGGCCGCGGTACTCCTGCTCGCCCGGCACGTTCATTTCGCGCCAACGCGCGCCTGTAGCCAGAATCAGGGTCTTGGCCTTGAGCTCGCCGCCATTCTCGAACTGCACCCGATGCAGGCCGTCGTCGCCGGCCGGGATCAGCTGACTGGCGCGCTGCAGGTTCATGATGTCGACCTCGTACTCGCGCACGTGCTCTTCCAGCGCGCGGGCCAGTTTCGGGCCTTCGGTTTCTTTCACCGAGATGAAGTTCTCGATGGCCATGGTATCGAGCACCTGACCGCCGAAGCGCTCGGCCGCGACGCCGGTGCGGATGCCCTTGCGCGCGGCGTAGATCGCCGCTGCCGCGCCGGCCGGGCCACCGCCGACCACCAGCACGTCGAAGGCGTCCTTGGCCTTGAGCTTCTCGGCATCACGGGCGCTGGAACCGGTGTCGAGCTTGGCGAGGATCTCTTCCTCGCTCATGCGGCCCTGGGTGAACAGCTCGCCGTTGAGGTAGATGCTCGGCACCGACATGATCTGGCGGGCTTCGACCTCGTCCTGGAACAGTGCGCCGTCGATGGCCACGTGCTGGATGTTCGGGTTGAGCACGGCCATCAGGTTCAGCGCCTGGACCACGTCCGGGCAGTTCTGGCAGGACAGCGAGAAATAGGTTTCGAAGCGGTAGTCGCCGTCGAGCGCCTTGATCTGCTCGATCACCTCCGGTGCGGTCTTCGACGGGTGCCCGCCGACCTGCAGCAGGGCCAGCACCAACGAGGTGAACTCGTGGCCCATGGGGATGCCGGCGAAGCGCAGGCTGATGTTGCCGCCGATGCGGTTGAGCGAGAACGACGGCTTGCGCGCATCGTCGCCATCGGTCTTCAAGGTGATCTTGTCGCTGAGGCCGGCGATGTCCTGCAGCAGGCTCAGCATTTCCCGGGATTTCTCGCCGTCATCGAGGGACGCGACGATCTCGAAGGGCTGGGTGACCTTCTCCAGGTAGGCTTTCAACTGGGTCTTGAGATTGGTGTCCAACATGAGCAGCGGTACCCCGTACGGAATTCAGGAAATAAAACGCCCGGACGGTTCGCGTCCAGGCGTTGGGTTGCCAGAGGGCTTTGACCAGCCCCCCAGCACGCAGGGCAGATAGGCGAAGCCTTAGATCTTGCCGACCAGGTCCAGCGACGGAGCCAGGGTCTTCTCGCCTTCTTTCCACTTGGCCGGGCAGACTTCGCCCGGGTGAGCGGCGGTGTACTGAGCGGCTTTCAGCTTGCGCAGGGTCTCGGACACGTCACGAGCGATCTCGTTGGAGTGGATCTCGACGGTCTTGATCACGCCTTCCGGGTTGATCAGGAAGGTGCCGCGCAGCGCCAGACCTTCCTCTTCGATGTGCACACCGAAAGCGCGGGTCAGCTGGTGAGTCGGGTCACCGATCAGCGGGAACTGAGCCTTGCCAACGGCCGGCGAAGTTTCGTGCCAGACCTTGTGCGAGAAGTGGGTATCGGTGGTGACGATGTACACCTCGGTACCGGCCTTCTGGAACTCGGCGTAGCTGTTGGCAGCGTCTTCGATCTCGGTCGGGCAGTTGAAGGTGAAGGCAGCCGGCATGAAGATCAGCACGGACCACTTGCCCTTGAGGGACTCTTCGGTGACTTCGATGAATTTGCCGTTGTGGAAGGCGTTGACTTTGAAAGGCTGGACCTGAGTGTTGATCAAGGACATCTACTAACTCCTTAGCGGGTTAAGAATTTGACGGGGCCTACGATAGCGCAACCAGACGCATAACGTTATTGATTAAGGGAATAGCACCGATTACATATATCTATCAGTGAAACATCCGATCGCGCGTGTATGCGGCGACAGCTACGCCAGTGACCAGCCACGCCGGCCACGGTTCAATCTGGCCAGAAGGATCGGATTGCAGCGACACCCTGAGCCCCAATACGCACCGCATGAGCGAGGTCCGCTTCACCCAGTCCCCCAAGCAGATAAACCGGCTGACTGAACCCTGCCAACAGCGCCGCGACACGCGACCAACCTAAGGGTGAGCTATCCGGATGGCTGGCAGTGGCTTGCACCGGCGACAACGTGACGAAATCTACTCCCAATGCCGTGGCCAGTTCCAGCTCCCTTTCATCATGGCACGAGGCTGCAAGCCAGCGTTCACCCGCAATGGGACGTGCAGCGCCATCGAACAGTCGGAGCTGCTCCGCCGTCAGGTGCCAACCGGCATCCGGAAAGTCGCTCGCCCAGTCCAGCGGTCCCTTGAGCATGACCCGCGCACGGCCTGCGCATAGGGCAAGCACACGCTCGGCGAGCGATCGATAGTCGAGCGATGAGAGCGAAGGTGCACGCAGCTGAATCAGCCCGAAATCTGCGTCGAGCGCCTGTGCTAGCCCGTCGAGCAGCCGTTCGGCGGACAGGCCATCCGGTGTGATCAGATAACGCTGGGGCAGGCGGGCAGCAGCGACGATCGGCCGATTGGCCTCAGGAAAGCGATAAGCAGCGAGTTCATCGGCCGGCACCCACTTCAACGGCTGCCCCTCGACACCATGCGGTTCGCCGATGAATGCAGTAACCTCCCAGACGTCTAGGAGGACATGCTTGTCCGGGTAGTCATGACGCACTTGGATCAGCGGGCGAGCCGCCGTGACCTGAATCGCCAGCTCCTCCAGCAGCTCCCGCGCCAGCGCCGCTTCGACCTGCTCACCTGCCTCGACCTTGCCGCCCGGGAATTCCCAGAGGCCACCCTGGTGCTTGTCGAGTGGTCGCTTGGCGATCAGCACCGCTCCTTCAGCGCCGCGAATGACCGCTGCAGCGACATGAACTCGCTTCATTCCCGCATCTCCTGTCGGCTAGCTTGCGCCCTGGGCCGGCAGAGCCGGCCACGCCCGGCTCATCCTGTCGTCGCACTCTGGCCAATCACCGGCCATCCGCTGCGAGACGCTCGCGCAACGGAGGCCACCAGGCGCTGTCAGGTGCGGTACTCGGCGTTGATCTTCACGTACTCGTGGGACAGGTCGGTGGTCCAGATAGTCTCGCTGCAGCTGCCGCGGCCCAGTTCGATACGGATGGTGATCTCCTCGCGCGCCATCACCGCGGCGCCCTGCTCTTCGGTATAGCTGGGCGAGCGTCCGCCTTGGCTGGCGATGCAGACCTCGCCGAGGAACACGTCGATCTTGCTCACATCCAGTTCCGGCACACCGGCGTAGCCGACGGCGGCGAGAATGCGCCCCCAGTTCGGGTCGGACGCGAACAGTGCGGTCTTGATCAGTGGCGAATGGGCCACGGCGTAGGCGACATCCAGGCATTCCTGATGATTGCCGCCACCGTTGACCTGCACGGTGACGAACTTGGTTGCGCCCTCACCGTCGCGGACGATGGCCTGGGCTACTTCCATGAACACTTCGAGCACCGCCTGCTTGAGCTTGCCGAACAGCTCGCCGGAGGCGGAGGTGATCTCCGGCAGCGCCGCCTGGCCGGTGGCAATCAGCATGCAGCAGTCGTTGGTGGACGTGTCGCCGTCGATGGTGATGCGGTTGAAGGATTTGTTCGCCGCATCGCGCACCAGATCCTGCAACACGTTGCCGGCGACCTTGGCGTCGGTGGCGATGTAACCGAGCATGGTCGCCATGTTCGGCCGGATCATCCCGGCGCCCTTGCTGATACCGGTGATGGTGACGGTCACACCGTCGTGCTGGAACTGCCGGCTGGCGCCCTTGGGCAGCGTATCGGTGGTCATGATGCCGGTCGCGGCCTCGGCCCAATGATCGGGCGAGAGGTCGTCGAGCGCGGCCTGCAGTGCCGACTCGATTTTCTGCACCGGCAGCGGTTCGCCGATCACGCCGGTGGAAAACGGCAGCACGGCAGTCTCGTCGACTCCGGTGATTGCCGCCAGCGCGGCGCAGGTGTGACGGGCATCGGCCAGGCCCTGCGGCCCGGTGCCGGCGTTGGCGTTACCGGTGTTGGTCAGCAGGTAGCGCACCGGACCGTGCATGCGTTCGCGGGTGATCAATACCGGTGCGGCACAGAAGGCGTTGGTGGTGGTCACTCCAGCCACTCGCGAGCCTTCGGCACAGCGCATCACCACCACGTCCTTGCGGCCGGGGCGCTTGATGCCGGCGGAGGCGATGCCCAGCTCGAAGCCGGGAACCGGGTGCAGCGTAGGTAAAGGACCAAGACCGACAGCCATGGGACGCTCCTTCAGACAGTGGTGGCCAACAGGCCAGGTAACGGGGGAGAAAAACGCCGCGAGCGGCACAGGCCGGTCGCGGCGCGGATCAACGGGACGAGGTCGCGCTTACTGGACCTGACCGTGGCAATGCTTGTACTTCTTGCCCGAGCCGCACGGGCAGGGCTCGTTGCGTCCGATCTTCGGCTCGGTACGTACCGGAACGGCAGCGACGTCGGGTTGCCCTTCGACTTCCGCGTCCTCCTCCGGCTGGTCCAGAGCCGACACCTCGGCGTGCTGGAACTGCATGCGCTTGGCCAGCTCCTCGGCTTCGCGGCGCAGACGGGCTTCTTCTTCGGCCGGATCCTCGCGGCGAACCTGAACATGGGAGAGCACGCGGATGCTGTCGCGCTTGATCGATTCGAGCAGGTCCTGGAACAGCGCGAAGGACTCGCGCTTGTATTCCTGCTTCGGGTTCTTCTGCGCATAGCCACGCAGGTGAATGCCGTGGCGCAGATGGTCCATGGTCGACAGGTGTTCTTTCCACAGGTCGTCGAGCACACGCAGCACGATCTGCTTCTCGAAGGAACGTAGCGCTTCGGCGCCAGCCAGCTCTTCCTTCTCGTTGTAGGCGGCCAGCAGCGCGTCGAGAATGCGCTCACGCAAGGTTTCTTCGTAGAGTTTCTCGTCCTCGTCGAGCCATTGCTGGACCGGCAGGCGCGTACCGAAGTCGCTGTAGAGCACCGCTTCCAGGCCCGGGATGTCCCACTGTTCCGGCAGCGACTGCGGCGGAATGTGCGCGCTGATGGCCGCATCCAGCGCTTCCTGGCGGAACTCGGCGATGGTCTGACCGATTTCATCGGCGGCCAGCAGGCTGTTGCGCATGTGGTAGATCACCTTGCGCTGCTCGTTGGCCACATCGTCGTACTCAAGCAGCTGCTTGCGCATATCGAAGTTGCGCCCTTCGACCTTGCGCTGCGCCTTCTCGATGGCGTTGGTGACCATGCGGTGTTCGATGGCCTCGCCGGATTCCATGCCCAGCGCCTTCATGAAATTCTTCACCCTGTCGGAGGCAAAGATGCGCATCAGGCTGTCTTCCAGCGACAGGTAGAAACGGCTCGAGCCCGGGTCGCCCTGGCGACCCGCACGACCACGCAGCTGGTTGTCGATACGCCGCGATTCGTGACGCTCGGAGGCGATCACGTGCAGACCGCCCGCTTCCAGCACCTGCTGGTGACGCTTCTGCCAATCGGCCTTGATCTGCGCGACCTGCTCTTCGCTCGGATTCTCCAGGGCCGCCACCTCAACTTCCCAGTTGCCGCCGAGGAGGATGTCGGTACCGCGGCCCGCCATGTTGGTGGCGATGGTCACCGCGCCGGGACGTCCAGCCTGGGCAATGATCTCGGCTTCCTTGTCGTGGTGCTTGGCGTTGAGCACCTTGTGCTCGAAGCCTTCCTTTTCCAGCAGGCGCGAAACGTATTCGGACGTCTCGATGGTGGCCGTGCCGACCAGCACCGGACGCCCCTGCTCGCGGCATTCCTTGATGTCGGCGATGATCGCGGCAAACTTCTCCTCCTGGGTCAGATAGACCAGGTCGTTGAAGTCCTTGCGCGCCAGCGGCTTGTTGGTCGGAATGACCACCACCGGCAGGTTGTAGATCTGCTGGAATTCGAATGCCTCGGTATCGGCGGTACCGGTCATGCCGGAGAGCTTCTTGTAGAGGCGGAAGTAGTTCTGGAAGGTGGTCGAGGCGAGGGTCTGGCTTTCCGGCTGGATCTGCAGCCCTTCCTTCGCCTCGATGGCCTGGTGCAGGCCTTCGGAAAGCCGGCGGCCCGGCATGGTCCGGCCGGTGTGCTCGTCGATCAGCAGCACCTGATTGTTCTGCACGATGTATTCGACGTTGCGGTGAAACAATTTATGCGCACGCAGACCGGCATAGACGTGGGTCAGCAAGCCCAGGTTGTGTGCCGAGTACAGGCTTTCACCCTCTGCCAGCAAACCGGCCTGGGTCAGCATCTCCTCGATGTACTGGTGGCCCTGCTCGTTCAGTTCGACCTGGCGCGTTTTTTCATCGATGCTGAAGTGCCCTTCCTGGGTAACGACGCCCTCTTCTTCCTCGATATGCTGCGTGAGCCGCGGAATCAGCTGATTGATCTGCTGGTACAGCTTGGAGCTGTCCTCGGCCTGACCGGAGATGATCAGCGGAGTACGCGCTTCGTCGATGAGAATGGAGTCGACTTCGTCGATGACGGCGAAGTTGAGCTCACGCTGGTTCTTCTCTTCCAGGCTGAACGCCATGTTGTCGCGCAGGTAGTCGAAGCCGAATTCGTTGTTGGTGCCGTAAGTAATGTCAGCGGCATAGGCGGCACGCTTTTCTTCCGGCGGCTGGAACGGTGTGACGATACCGACGGAGAGGCCGAGAAATTCGTACAGCGGGCGCATCCAGTTGGCGTCGCGGCGGGCCAGGTAGTCATTGACCGTGACTACGTGCACACCCTTGCCGGCCAGCGCATTGAGGTACACGGCCAGGGTCGCCACCAGGGTCTTGCCTTCACCGGTACGCATCTCGGCGATGCGCCCCTCATGCAGGGTCATGCCGCCGATCAGCTGCACGTCGAAGTGGCGCATGCCCATCACGCGCTTGCCAGCCTCGCGGCAGACGGCGAACGCTTCGGGGAGGATCTGATCGAGGGTTTCGCCTTTCTCGAGACGGGCCTTGAACTCTTCGGTCTTGCTGCGCAGTTGCTCGTCGGAGAGCGACAGCATCTGCTCTTCGAGTGCATTGACGGCTTGCACCGCCTTGAGCATGCGTTTGACTTCACGCTCATTCTTGCTTCCAAAGAGTTTCTTCAATAAAGGCGCAAACATATCGACAAAGACTTCCATGCTGGGGATGGAGGCACGTCCGCGAGGTCACGGCTGCGTGCAAAGCGGCCATTCTACTCGGAAACGGCACTGAGGAAAGGTGCCTGACTGCGCAGCGCGGCGACCCGCCGATGGCGCTGGCAGGCGACCGTTCGGCGCTCAACATGGGGCTCACCAAGTCACATTTCAACCGGACGCCACCCTCCAGCGGCCGGCTTCGGCCTTGCGCGCATCTGCTACCATGAGCACCGTTATCACGGATCTTCCGACCATCATGGCCTTTCGCCCATCACCGGCCCGCGCCCCGGCCTCCCTGCTACGCGAAGCAAAGCCGCTCAGAGCCTTGTTCGGTGAGGCGCTGCGACTCGAGCGCCTTCAGCAGTTGCTGGAAAGCCAACTGCAGCCGGCTGCGCGCGAACATTGTCGGGTGGCATCCTGGCGTGAAGGCTGTCTGCTGCTGATCGTCACCGATGGCCATTGGGCCACGCGCTTGCGTTACCAGCAGCGCCGCCTGCAGCGCCAGCTGGAAGCCATGGATGAGTTTGCCGGACTGCTACGCATCCAGTTCAAAGTGCAGCCACCGCCACCACCGAGACACAAGCCCGCCGCTACGCCCCCACTGTCGAGCAACGCGGCAGACAGCATTCAGGCCGCAGCTCAGGGCATTCGGGATCCGGGACTGCGAGCCGCACTCGAGCGCCTGGCCAGCCGCGGCAAAACCAGCGACTGACATCCTGCTACAAATGCGCGCCGCGTCCTTGCGCAGCCTCGGCCGGCACGGGTTAGCATGAGCCCGTCAATGCGGAGGTGTTCCATGTCGCTAAGCCGTTTGTTCGCAGGAGCGCGCTCATGCTGATCGGCGCCCTGCTCATCCTCACCTGGCTGGTACTGCTGATCCGCTACCCGCTGAGGGCCGTGCCGATCTCGCTGGGGGCCGTGCTCGGCCTCGCACTCGTCGCCGGCTGGGTGCTCTGGCAGGAACATCGTGAGGAACAACTGCTGGCGCGCCTCGAGATTCGGCTGAGCCACGACCCGCAGCGCTGTCCCGGCGCTCAGCCGTTGCATGTGCAACTGGTCAACCACACGGACAGGAAACTGCAGAGCCTGCAATGGGAAGTGACCGCCTATTCTCCGGGCTCACGCACAAACCTTGCACGCCGCGCCTACGATGCTCCCACCTACCAGGGGCCCGGCGATCTGCAACCTGGCGCCCGCTGGGAATCCTGCCTACCCCTGCCGCTGCTGCGCAGCGGATATCGCGCCGCGACCTTGGAGTTTCATGCCGAGCGGCTGCAAGGGCGTTTCGTTCGCTGAAGCAACGGCACACTACCAATCTTTGCCGCACCCGCTTATGCTGTACAAATACACAGTATCAATCTGCCAATAACCGAGGTGGTAAATGGCCGTCGAAGTGGTGTACCGCAGCAGTCGGGACCTGGAGCGTTTGTTCATGGATAAAGCCGAAGCCGATCGTCATGACAAGATGCTGGAGCTGGCCGAGACGCTAGCCACGGTTTTGCAGCAGGCTTCGCCATCGCTCAGCGAGCAGCAGGCCGAGGACATCGGCATCTATATGGCCAAGCATCGAGAGCTATTCGCCAAGGCGTTCAAGAGCAGCCCGGAAGCACTGTCAGAATTGATAAGCGGCGCCTGAACTCAGCGCGCAGGGCATGCGGCCTTTCGCTGCACCCGAGCCGATCTGCGGGGGAAACTTGTCGCTACCTGCCGGGTCCATTGCTGGCAGCCACCCCATACAGGTATCCAGGCATGACGAGTCCATTCCAGAAGATCAGTGATGTGTTTCGTCCCCGCTATAACGTCAACTTCAGCATCGAGAAGCCGGACGGCAGCATTCTGCTTACGCTGACCAGTGCTGAGGGTGTCGCGGTCAAGCGTTTCATCAGTGCGCAACAGTGGCGCGATCAGCAGCAGTTGCAGCGCTTGATCACCAGCCTGCAGGTGAGTCTGGCCATCGAACGCGGCGAACAGTTACCGCCTCGAGGCGCCTCGATGCTCCAACCCGTCTCGCTGTAGGAACACCAACCTGATTGCCTGCAGGTTGCCCGCTTCACCTTACCCCGCCTCAAAACAACAACAAGATCTTACCCGTCGACTGTCAGTCCCTGACTCGCAGCGCACCGTTGTGCCTGGGCTTTGCCGCCCTGGCGCAACGGTGAAGCCTATCCAGATACCCTCAGAGCCAGGCCAACGCCTTGGCCTTTGCCACCGCCTGCGTTCGACGCGCTACGCCCAGTTTGGTATTTATTCGGCGGGCATGCGTCTTGACCGTATGTAGAGAGATGAATAGCTGCTCGGCTATTTCCTGGTTGGAACAACCCTGCGCGATCAGCCGCAACACGGTCAGCTCACGATTGCTGAGCACGGTTTCATCCGTTATCGCCTGTACCGTCTCCGGCTCACGCTCGTAGTGGAGTAGGCGCTGGCGAAGCGACTCGCCTTTCGCCGTAGCAGGCAGAACGCGAGCCAGCCACTGGGGTTGGCGGTGGTGAAGCTCGTAAAGCGGCTTTACCAGATGCTGACGAGCCGCCTCGGCCAGCGCCGAACGCAGCTCCGTTTCGGCTTCGGCTGTCTGGCCCGCAGCCTGAAGCGCCTCGGCCAGGCTAAATCGGCATTCACATGCCAGGCCCAGCCGCTGGGTCCGCAGGTTCTGTTCGACCTGTGCGCGCAGCTCGGTAATCGCTCGCTGTGGCTGCCCCTCCAGCACATCGATGACCGCAAGATAGCGCCGCAGCCGGGGTAGCAGCTCGTAGAATCCGGAAGGCGACAGGTAGCCGTGCCCCTCGTAGAGATCCAATACCTGGCAGAGCGCACCTCGGGCCTTGCGCAGTTCTCCCTGGTGGAGCCACGCGACACCGTTGATGAGCGGTAGAATTCCTCGAAAACGCGCCTCCGGAACATGACGCCACTGTGAAAGCCGCTCGGCGTCGCGCAACCAATGATAGGCACAGGCGAATTCCTGGCTTCGCGCGGCCAGCTCGGCCAGCCCGACATAGCCGAAGAAGCAGTAGGAATCGCCACAGGTCTCGGTCTCCTCCTTGCCGAGCTGATAAGCCTCCTGAGCAGGCTCATCCAGCCCCTGATAGGCCAACAGATGACCCTGCAGAAGTTGCAAGCGGCCGATCAATGGACTATGCCGAACCGTTTCGCGGAGGGCCTGCAATGCTTCATTCAGCACACCGACGGCGCGCTCGAACTCACCGGTGAGCTCCAACAGCTGGATACGGTCCACGCTGAGCATCATCTCGTAAAGCACGCTGCCCTTGAGCCGAGCCAGCTTCATACCCTCGCTGTTGTACTGTTGCGCCAGCTCCAGCTTGCCCTCGGACATCGCCTGCTGGGTCAGCACCTGATAGCAGAGCACGCGCTGCGCCCAAGCATGATCGGACAGCACCTCAAGCGCCTGCAGACAATTTTCCCGAGCCCCAGGCTCTCCACGCAAGCGCGCAAGAAAGCCTCGCAACGCCTGCCATTGCGCCAGCAGTTGCGCCTGCCGCCGGGCATCGGGCTGAGGAAAGAATTTGGCCAGTTCGGCCAGACAGTCTTCCACTTCATCCAGACGCGCCGAGATGATCAGTGCCCACCCCTGAAGCACGATCAACCGCGTGGTACTGGCAAACAGATCCTGCGGCAGCTCGCTTCGCCATTTGAGGAATCGCGAAACGTTGTCGCCGATCAGCAACTGTTCCTGCCCGTAACGCTGCAGGTAATTGGCCGCGACTTCCGGCTGGCCTGCCCACAGGGCATGCTCCACCGCCTCGCGCATTTCGCCGCGGCTGGCGAACCATTGACAGGCACGCAGATGCACCTGGGTCGGCGCAGCCGCGTCAGCCAGGCGTTGGAGCATCAACGCCAACGGCTTCCACAAGCGAAACCACTCGCCGCAATTGTCGATCTGCCTGATGAATAGCTGGCGCGTCTTGAGTACATCGAGAATTTCACTGCCGACGCCATCTAGCACATGGTCACAGAGCTCGGCCGAGAAACGCGGCATACGCGCCAGGGCAAGCAGCGCGCGGCGCACTTCGTCGCCCAGCCCGGCCAGAACCTCGCGTTGCACGTAGTCACGCAATAACGGCGTGCCGGCCACAAGCCGCTCGCGCAGCGCCTGCTCATCGGCGCCGAGCAGCATCAGGCAGACGCCCGCCGGCCACCCTTCCATACCGCGGTGGAGCTGTTGAAAACTTTCCGGCGAAAGCGCCATTCGCTGAGCAGCGAGCATTCGCTCGAGCTCATCCTCGGTGAAGGCGAGAGCCTCGGCATCGAGTTCGCACAGATGTCCCTGCAACAAAAGCCGTGGCAGCTTCCATGCAGGCTGACGACGACTGGAGACCCACCAGCTGACCGATGTAGGTCCAATGTCCAGCAGCATGTCGAGGCAGGCATCCAGCTCCGCATCGCAGTCGCGCGGGTAATCGTCGAGCATGATCCACAGAGGCTGCCGCAACCGGCGCAGCAGCGTGAGAATTGCAGTGTCGGCGCTCCCGACCAGCTCATCTTGCTGACCCAGGGCTCCGCTGAGCTGGCTGTACAGAGCGCCCACGCTACAGGCCCTTCCGCCCAGGTCCAGCCACACCATGTGCGTGCCCTCCGGCACGAGCCGAGCGCATTCGCTCATCAGCACGGTTTTGCCGAATCCTGCCGGAGCACAGATCAGACGCAAGCGACAATCGGCGGCGAGTAGAGACTGAACGAGTCTCGGCCGCCCTATGTGCGCCGGCGGAAGTCTCGGAATAGACGCGAGTTGGTCTGCGGCTCCTGCCTCTGCACTGAGCGCATCAGGAATGAAGCGTACGGACATGGCGACGGTTCTCTTATTCGAATCAGTCCATTGAAACACAGCACGGCCTCGCCCGACGCCACCATCAATGGCATGCCCGTCGTCAGCGAGGCATCTGCGCCCGGCAGCGAACGCAGACGCTGGAACGACTCTTGTCGGTTGCGAACGAGCCGGGAAACGAACCAGTAAGCTGAAATTATCATCCGCTGGTTCGAAACAAAAAAAAAGGCGGCCAGTCGGCCGCCTTATTCATCAGCTGGATGGAACCCGATCAGCGAACTCCGGCGTTACGCAGAGCTGCTGGCGTGAAGTCCCGGGCGGACGCACGGTAACCGTACTCGTGGGGCTTTTCCTCATTGCTCATGCCGATGGCGATGTAGCGACCAGAGATGATGTCGTACAGCGCTTCGAACGCATAAGCGGGCACCTTGTGCTGGTAGTACTGGAGCGAATGGGCTTCGCCTACCCGCCACAGTTGACCACGACCGTCGTAGAGCTCCGACTGGACGATGGTCCAGCTGTCTTCGTCAACGAAGAAACGACGCTTGGCATAGATGTTCCGCTCGCCGCTCTTGAGCGTGGCCTCGATCTCCCAGACGCGGTGCAGCTCATAGCGCGCCAGATCCTGATTGACGTGACCAGCCTTGATGATCTGGTCGTACTTCAGGTCGCTGGAGGCGATCTCATAGCTGTTGTAAGGGATGTACAGCTCTTTCTTGCCGATCAGTTTCCAGTCGTAGCGATCCGGGGCGCCACTGAACATGTCGAAGTTGTCAGTGGTACGCATACCATCGGAAGCGGTACCCGGTCCGTCGTAAGCAACCTGCGGCGCGCGGCGAACACGACGCTGACCAGCGTTGTAGATCCAGGCCTGACGTGGATCCTTCACCTGATCCAGCGAATCATGCACCAGCAGTACGTTACCAGCCAGTCGCGACGGTGCTGTCACGCGCTGTTTGAAGAACAGCAAAGCGTTCTTGGCGCGTTCCGGATCCAGGTCCGTCATGCCCAGCGGAAAGGCCACCTCGTCCTCGAAGTGGACCATTGTGTAGCTGCCGTTGGTTTGCGGAGTCGCCTGAACGATGTTGCGTCGCACATTGCCGCCGCGATAGCGGGTGATGTGGTTCCAAATCACTTCCAAGCCGTTCTTCGGAATCGGGAAGGCGTAATAGCGGCTGTCGGTGAAGTTGGCGAGACCATTGCCACCTTCGACGAGCTCGGTATTCAGCGCGCTTTTCTTGGCGGCCTCATAGATCTCGTCCGGGACCGCTACGGAGCGGTGAGTCGGAAAGACACGGATTTTGTAGGTTTCCGGGTAGCGCTTGAACATGGCCATCTGACCTGCGGTCAGCTTGTCCTTGTACTGCTCGGCGTTCTGCGCGGTGATCACGAACTTGGGTTGTTCGTCCTTGAAGGGGTTGGTCAGATGACCATTCTTGAGCGGCGCGGCATCGGTTTTCAGGCCACCGGTCCACTCAGGAATGGTGCCGTCTGCGTTACCAGCCTTCTCCGCGCCCAGCGGCGTGAGGGACGTTCCGAGCTTGGCGGCTTCTTCGGGGGAAACCGCGGCCATCACACTGCTGGCGAGCAGAGAGAAGGCCAAGACACTGAATAGCTTTCTTGTTGTTTTCATACGATTCCAGTTCCTCTTGATCTTGTTTACCGGAGGCCTTGCTTATCGTCGTAGTCCGGCCGACCTTCCTCATCGGCCGGACACAGCGCTGGTCTCCTTAGAAGTTCACGCCCACGCTGAACGCGAGGAAGTCACGATCAACCAGCGTGTTGTAGTCGCCGCCGAAGAAGTCGGTGTAGGACAGGCTGGCGGTGTACATGTTTTGGTACTCGGCATCCAGACCAATGCTGACCGCTTTGGAGCCTTCGTTGAACAGACCGTTCGGGCCATAACCGTCGACATCGTGGGAAAACGACAGGTTGGGCTTGAAGTTGATACCGGCAAAGACGTTGTTGTAGTCCGCAATGGCGCGCAGGCGATAACCCCAGGAGTTAGCGGTTACGAAGCCATCATTCCCATACTCTGGCGTATCCAGACCATAAATGGAGTCACGACCGTAACGAAGCTCGCTCTTACTTTCCAGCCCGCCTACATGTGCATAGCCGATCTCACCCACTACGGTGACTCGCCCAGCGCCCAAGACCTGATCGAAGAAGTGCGTAAACGTGGTCTGTAGCTGAGTGACTTCCTTGCGGTTATAGCCCCGATGTTCGATACCCGCCTGGCCGATCGCACCCGCGAAGTCACCGGCAGCAATGGAACCGCCGATGCCGGTAGCAAGCAATCCGGTGGTATATGTAGAGTTGAGAGCTACCGGAAGGTTTGGCCTATAGCTGATTTCACCAGACCACGCTGTGCCTGTTGGCAAGGTCGTAGAAAAGCTTGCGCCATACAAGCGGATATCTTCTGGATACTCAAGATAGTACTCGCCGTTGCTTAGCAAAGCGGCAGATGCCAGGCCGCTAAAGGCCGCCCCTGATGGAAGCTGACCGCCTGGAGACGGAGTACCGAGAAGCCCTAACAACGCCTGGATCTCGGCGGCGGATGCATTCTGGTAGCCGACGGTTGGCGTACGGCTGTGGTAGTTCATGAAATACAGACCGTATTCGGCCACGTCACCCAGCCACCGAAACGCAAATCCATACTGACCGGAATCTCGGGCATCCCGGTCACCACCACGCGGAACTGTTACACCTTCAGGCCCCACGATAATGCCTAGATCGTCCAGGCCGGCATAATAGTCGGCACCGATCAATGCATTTAGCTGATCAATCGTAACCCCAGCACCAATGATAGCGTCGCGCTGAGCAGCAGATAGGACCGTGTAATTATCATCGCAACCATCGGCTGCAACGTCATTACTGGCGAAGAAGGTGCCGCAATTGTCGATGATCGTTTGATCCCATTCGAGCTGATAGAACGCCTCCATGCTGAGTCGATCAGTCAGACTCTGCGAGACGTAGAGCATATTGACAGGAATCAGGCCTTCCTTGATTTCAGCACCGGGACGACGGAAAGCGGCCGCATCCAATGGGTTGATCGAGTTGATGCTGTTACCAATAAAAGTACTCTCACCCCAGCTCACTACTTGCTTTCCGAGACGCACGGTCCCCGGCAAATCACCAATCGCATAGTTGTGATAAAGAAACGCGTCCAGAATCTGCGCACCCGATGATTGAGCCGCCTCTTTCCGGTTGCTATCGCTGATATCCTTGAACAGACGACTTTCATCCTTCAGTTCGAAGTCATACCAGTACTTACCACGAATAAAGGCGCCGCTATCGCGATAACGAAGCTCAAGATCATGGACACCTTTGAAAATCTTGGAAAACGTTTCGCCCTTCTTGAAGTTAAGCCGCCCATCATCCCCTGTCTGGGTATAGCCAGTTCCTCCATTGGCCAAGCCGACCAGATCCATATCCCTGTCCGCCATGGACCAGCTGGCACCGATGGACATCGCCGAGTCGAATTGCCCTTCGATCTCTCCGATATTGAAGTTCACAGCGTAGGCCGGGGCGGCAGTGCCCAGCGCAACGGCGAGAGCTAGAGACTTCGGCTGGAAGATTCCTTGCCTTGTTGTTTTTGTCATGAGGCGCTCCTGGTTGGTTCGAAGTGCGTCAACCCTACCCAGACGTAGAAGGAGGGTTAAGCGCACTAAGGTTTGATTTAGCTTGTAATCCTTTAGTATGAATAGCCTTTCCAGCAGTGGCTTTCAGCGTGATTTCGTTCGGCCATGCGTATTAAGGACGTTCTGAGCTTAGCCGCGAACGCTAGCAGCGCAAAGCCCGCCGCAGAGCCTTTCGTGCGGTTGGAATGGAGAAATGTCGGCTGGTTATCCGAAAGTAGTATTCATCACGCCGATAAGGCAGCCCAATCCGTCTGGATCAAGGCAGCCGGCATTGTGAACCGCGAAAGGTAGCCAGCCCAACAACGAGCGGATCAGGCGTGGGCACGCCGCCGCTGCGTTACTTTAGGAAGCGCAATGGGGCCAATCGAAACGTAACCGCCGCAGCGCCCAGATCGAAGCGCGCATGGCTGTCGCCAGGACAGCGAATCGTCGCGGCCACGTGGCTGCGCACCCATTGCGGGCGCGCATGACCATGAGCTCCGCCGAGACGCTTACATGCCTTTTACGGCGTAGATACCCGGGGCGTTGCGCCAGTAGCCCTTGTAGTCCATCCCGTAACCAAAGATATAGCGGTCGATGCAGCTGAGCCCAACGTAGTCCGCTTTCAGATCCGGGCGCGCCTTGCGCTGGTGGTCCTTGTCGATCAGCACGGCGGTATGCACGGCAGCAGCCCCGGCATGACGGCAGAAATCGATGATTGCGCCCAGCGTGTGCCCCTCATCCAGGATGTCATCGATGATCAGCACATCGCGATCGATGAAGGAAATCTCCGGCTTGGCCTTCCAGAACAGCTCGCCGCCGCTGGTCTCGTTGCGGTAACGGGTCGCATGCAGGTAGGACAGCTCAAGGGGGAAGTTCAGCTTCGGCACCAGTTTGCCGGAGAAGATCAGCCCGCCATTCATGACGCAGAACACCACCGGATTGCGCTCGGCCAGCTCGGCGTTGATGGTTTCGGCAACCTTGGCGATCGCCGCTTCGACTTGCTCTTCGGTGTACAGGCAGTCTGCCTCGGCCATGACTTGGCGAATATGTGCGAGATCGACGGACATGAAGCGATTCCCCCAGAGAGTTTAGTTGGGAGCACCAGCCGGGGCTGGCAGCTCGTGCGGTTGAATCGCCGTATTGCCAGGCGAACCCGGACAGCGAAAAACCTGACCGAACAGCCGGTTTTCGGCCGTTCGCGAAAGGGCGGGGAAGATACCCACCCTCGCCGTGCGCAGCAAGTCTGCTGGCCGGATGACACGCGAATAGCCGCTGACCCGACGATGCTTTAATCTAAGCCGGTTTATTTGCCCGCCGGAGCCCACAATGCCCATTCGAGAGATCCGCCACCCGCTGATCCGCCACAAGCTCGGCCTGATGCGCCGTGCAGACATCAGCACCAAGAACTTCCGTGAACTGGCGCAGGAAGTGGGCTCGATCCTCACTTATGAAGCGACCTCGGATCTCCCGCTGGAACACTACAGCATCGACGGCTGGTGCGGCCCGGTGCAGGTGGAAAAGATCTCCGGCAAGAAGATTACTGTAGTACCGATTCTGCGTGCCGGCATCGGCATGCTCGATGGGGTGCTCAGCCTCATCCCCGGCGCCAAGGTCAGCGCTGTCGGCATCGCCCGCAACGAAGAGACGCTGCAGGCGCAGACCTATTTGGAAAAGCTGGTTCCGGAAATCGAACAGCGCCTGGCGATCATCATCGACCCGATGCTCGCTACCGGCGGTTCGATGGTCGCCACCATCGACATGCTGAAAAAGGCGGGCTGCAAGGAGATTCGAGCCCTGGTCCTGGTCGCCGCACCGGAAGGCATCGCCGCCGTCGAGAAGGCGCACCCCGACGTGCTTATCTTCACCGCATCCATCGACCAGCGCCTGGATGAGCACGGTTACATCGTTCCGGGCCTGGGCGATGCCGGTGACAAGATCTTCGGCACCAAGCAGAAGGACATCTGAGCATGTCGCATCCCGAAGAGCCGGTAGGCCGGCAGGTACTGGCCGGCGCGCAAATGCTGTTCGTCGCCTTCGGCGCACTGGTGCTGATGCCGCTGATCACCGGCATGGACCCCAACGTCGCTCTGTTCACTGCCGGTCTCGGCACGCTGTTGTTCCAGCTGGTCACCAAGCGTCAAGTGCCAGTATTCCTTGCATCGAGCTTCGCCTTCATCGCCCCGATCATCGCTGCCAAGGGCGAGTTCGGCCTGCCTGCGGTCATGGGCGGCGTGATGGCTGCCGGACTGGTGTACATCGTGCTCGGCTTCGCCGTGCGCCTGAAAGGCCCGGGCTTCATTGACCGCCTGTTGCCGCCCGTGGTCATCGCACCGGTGATCATTTCCATCGGTCTGGCACTGTCGCCGGTAGCAGTGAACATGGCCATGGGCAAGGCCGGCGACGGCAGCGCCCAGCTCATCCCGTACCACACGGCGATGCTCATCTCGATGCCAGCGCTGGTCACCACGCTGCTGGTGGCGGTGCTGGGCAAGGGTCTGTTCCGCCTGGTGCCGATTCTCGCCGGGGTCGCCGTTGGTTACGGGCTTTCGCTCATCTTCGGCGTGGTCGACACCAGCGGCATCGCCGCAGCACCCTGGCTGGCGATGCCCAACTTCATTGCGCCGGAGTTCAACATCGGCGCCATCCTGTTCATGGTCCCGGTCGCCCTGGCCCCGGCGATCGAGCACATTGGCGGCGTGGTCGCCATCGGCAGCGTCACCGGCAACAACTATGTGAAGAAGCCAGGGCTGCATCGCACGCTCCTGGGTGACGGCGTGGCGACATCCGCAGCCGGCCTGTTTGGTGGACCGCCGAACACGACCTACGCCGAAGTAACGGGCGCGGTGATGCTGACCAAGAACTACAACCCGAAGATCATGACCTGGGCGGCGATCTTTGCCATCGCCCTGGCCTTCATCGGCAAGTTCGGCGCCGGCCTGCTGAGCATTCCGGTACCGGTCATGGGCGGCATCCTCTGCCTGCTGTTCGGCTCGATCGCCGTGGTCGGTCTGAGCACCCTGATCCGCCACCAGGTCGACCTGTCCGAAGCACGCAACCTGATCATCGTCTCGGTGACGCTGGTGTTCGGTATCGGCGGCATGGCGATCGGCTACGGTGAATTCACCCTGTCCGGCATCTCGCTGTGCGCGATCATCGCGCTACTGCTCAACCTGGTGCTGCCCGGTGGCGAGGGTTGGCGCAACAAGCAGCTGAACGAAGAAGTCTGAAACAAACGGCCCCAGCGTCCGCTGGGGCCGTCCGCCTCTCTGCCCGAGTCGATCACATCGGCTAGACTGCCGTCATGACTGACTCGACCATCCCGCTCAAGCAACTCGAAGACCCCATCGTCAGCTGCTCCACCTGCGCGGCGTGCTGCTGCCGTCTCGAAGTCATGCTGTTCGGCGATACCGGTGTACCGCAGCGATTCATCGACAGGGATAGCTGGGGCGGCGAAGTGATGCGGCGGCTGGATGACGGCTGGTGCGCGGCGCTTGACCGGGACAGCATGCGCTGCACTATCTATGCACATCGCCCGCTGATCTGCCGCGAGTTCGAACTGGGTTCGCAGGATTGCCGCGAGGAGCGCAAAGGCAGCGCCACGGCGTATGGCTGAGGCCGCCTGAGGGAGCGCTGCAGGGCCGGCGACAGCCCTGCAGCCTGGACGCTATCGCTTAGAACGCCATCCGGTAGTGCAGAGCGTAGCTCTCGACGCCGTCGTTCGGCTTCTTGATACCCGCGTTGGAGTAATGGATCGCACGTACGCCGACCTCATGGCCGCCGGCGAAGCGCAGACCTGCACCGATACGGTCCTCGAACTGGAACGACGACCCCAGACGGTTGCCTTCCACCTCGGTGTTTTCAAACGCCGCCACACCGATACCCGCCTCGACGTAAGGCTTGACCGACTGGCCGGCGAACTCGTAGACGAAGACCGGTGCCAGTGAAATGCTGTGATTGCTGGTGGACTCGTCGCCCTCCCAGTAGGTGTAACCTGCATCCCAATAGCCGGTCAGTCGCCCGACGCTGGTCTGGAACCAGCTCCTGTTGAAGTCGAATTGCGCACCCAGGCGATAGGTCATGGTCGACTCATCGGTCTGACCGACCGCAACGGTGAGATCCACGGCGTGAGCAGCCGCCATCTGCCCCAGGGAAATCGCCGCTACCGCAGCCAGGGAGGACAGTTTTTTCATGGGAACTTCCTTATAAAAAACACTGCGTTTGTGTTTGGTTATTTGTCGCCAGCATCAGTTGAGAAACTCCATTGCTTTGGGAGTTCCTATCGGGAGAACAACTCGACCTCTGCTTGTTCACCCCAAAGTATAGGCAGCACCTCGGCCATTCGCTGCGGATCGCCGCTGCAATAGAATCGGCAACTGCTTTCCCCGTCGGCGAGCCGGCCGCGCTCCGTCAACACCTCAGCCAGGTGGCGCGCAACCGCTGCTCCAGTATCAATCAACCGGATGTCGCGAGGCACGAGGCGGCTCAGCAGCGGACGAATGAAGGGGTAATGAGTGCAGCCCAGGATCAGCGTGTCGCAGCCCTGCGCCAGCAGTGGCTCGACCCAGCCCTGGAGCATCACGCGCAGCGCCAAGCTATCCAGATCACCGGCCTCGATGCATTCGACCAGCCCTGGGCAAGGCTGAGTGATCACCCGCACGTCCGCAGCGAAACGATCGAGCAATGCGGCGAATCTGGCGCTTTTCAGCGTACCGGTGGTGGCGAGTACACCTACCACGCCACTGCGGGTGGCCGCAGCGGCGGGCTTTACCGCCGGCTCCATGCCAATGATGGGCCAATCCGGATACAGCTCGCGCAGCTCGGTCACGCCGGCCGCCGTCGCGGTGTTGCAGGCCACCACCAGGGCCTTGGCGCCCTGCTCGACGAAAAACGCCGCGATGGTGCGGCAGCGCTCGCGGATGTACTCGGGGCTTTTCTCGCCGTAAGGCACGTGGGCGCTGTCGGCCAGATAGAGCAGCGATTCGTGCGGCAGGCGCTGGCGAATCTCGCGCAGAACCGAGAGCCCGCCGACGCCGGAATCGAATACGCCCACGGGCGCCGTACAGTCAGGCATCGCCTGAACCACACACCGCGCAGTGCGGATCGCGCTTGACCCGCAACTCGCGAAAACGACTGGACAGCGCGTCGATCAGCAACAGACGACCGATCAATGGCTCACCGAAACCGGCTAGCAGCTTGAGCGCCTCCAATGCCTGCAGGCTGCCGACCATGCCTACCAGTGGACCAAGGACCCCCGCCTCGCTACAGGTCAGTTCTGCCTCGCTACCGTGCCCGTAAAGGCAGTGGTAACAGGGGCTCGTTTCGACTCGGGGATCGAACACCGAGAGCTGTCCCTCGAGACGAATCGCCGCGCCGCTGACCAAGGGTTTCCTGGCCTGCACGCAGGCCGCATTGACCGCCTCGCGGATGGCGAAGTTGTCCGTGCAGTCGAGCACCAGATCGACCTTGGCAACCGCCGCCCCCAAGGAGTCGGCATCCAGCCCGCTGCGATGAGGAACCAGGCGCACATGCGGGTTCAATGCTTCCAGCCGGGCCATGGCGGAGTCGACCTTGTGCAGGCCAAGCGATGGTGTGTCGTGAACGATCTGACGCTGCAGGTTCGTCAGGTCCAGCGTATCGAAGTCCGCCAGATGCAGTTCGCCGACGCCCGCGGCCACCAGATACAGCGCTACCGGCGAGCCGAGTCCACCGAGACCGACAATCAGCACGCGACTCTGCTTGAGCCGTAGCTGCCCCTCGATATCGACCTGCTTGAGCAGGATCTGCCGGCTGTAACGCAGCAGTTCTTCGTCACTCAGCATCGAGCACCTCGCGTAACAGAAGGGTCATGGCAGCCGCCCGAGACTGACGCGCTCGTGACCGCCCAGGTCGCACCGACTTTCGCACGCCTCGAAGCCGTGCGCGGCGAGCAGCGCACGTACCGCTCCAGCCTGATCATAGCCGTGCTCCAGCAGCAGCCAGCCGCCCGTGATCAGATGTCCGGGCGCCTGGGCGGTGATCGTACGAATGTCGTCCAGCCCATCCACCCCGGCCACCAGCGCACTATGCGGTTCGAAGCGCACGTCGCCCTGCTGCAGATGCGGATCGCTGGCAGGAATGTAGGGTGGGTTGCTGACGATCAGTTGGAAGCGCTCGCCGGACAGCTCGGAAAACCAGTCGCTTCGCGTGAAGCTGACGTTGCCTAGCCCGAAGCGCAGGCGGTTGCGCTCGGCGAGCGCCACTGCAGCTTCGATACGGTCAACGCCGCGGACCTGCCACATGGGCCGCTCGGCCGCCAGCGCCAGCGCGATCGCTCCGGTTCCGGTGCCCAGATCGAGTACCCGGGCCGTCGCCGCCGGAAGCAGCTGCAGCGCGGTTTCCACCAGCAGCTCGGTGTCCGGACGCGGAATCAGGGTCTCCGCCGCAACCTCCAGCTCCAGGCTCCAGAAGCCCTGGCGGCCGAGGATATAGGCGACCGGCTCGCCGCGCCGACGGCGGGCCAGATCCGCCGCGAAGCGCTCGGCCAGGTCAGCCGGCACCTCTCGCTCGGGCCAGGTGCGCAGATAGCTGGTGGACTTGCCCAGCGCGGCGGCGAGCAACCATTCGGCGTCCAGCCTGGCGCTCGGCGAGTCCGGCAAATCGGCACTGTGCAGCAGGGACTCGATGGTTGGCATGAGGTGCTCTTAGCGCGGTGCGCAGCGGAAAGGATCAGTCGCCCAGCGCGGCCAGCTGGTCGGCCTGGTACTCCTGCAACAGCGGCTCGATGACCTGCTCCACTGCGCCGCCGATCACTTCGTTGAGCGAATACAGCGTCAGGTTGACCCGATGATCGGTGACCCGGCCCTGGGGAAAATTGTAGGTGCGGATGCGCTCGGAGCGATCACCAGAGCCGACCAGCAGCTTGCGCGTCTCGGAAATTTCCTTGTGCGCTGCGGCATCCTGGCGGTCCTGCAGCTTGGCCGCCAACCAGGCCATGGCCTTGGCGCGGTTCTTGTGCTGCGAACGCTCTTCCTGACACTCGACGACGATACCGGTCGGCAGGTGGGTGATGCGAATCGCCGAATCGGTCTTGTTGACGTGCTGTCCGCCGG
Organism: Stutzerimonas sp. R40042; assembly: GCF_026642215.1. Classification (NCBI taxonomy): domain Bacteria; kingdom Pseudomonadati; phylum Pseudomonadota; class Gammaproteobacteria; order Pseudomonadales; family Pseudomonadaceae; genus Stutzerimonas; species Stutzerimonas sp. R40042. The sequence continues at coordinate 3,588,789 of NZ_CP113258.1, forward strand.
CACCGGAAGAACGATAGGTGTCGATGCGCAACTCGGCAGGATTGATCTCCACCGCTGCCTGCTCGTCCGGCTCCGGCAGTACCGCCACGGTGCACGCCGAGGTATGGATGCGCCCCTGGGACTCGGTCTCCGGCACACGCTGCACACGATGCGCGCCGGACTCGAACTTGAGCTTGGCGTAGACGTTGTCGCCCTCGACGCGGGAGATCACTTCCTTGTAGCCGCCGTGCTCGCCCTCGCTCTCGGAGAGGATCTCGACGCGCCAGCCCTGCTTCTCGGCGTAGCGCGAATACATGCGGAACAGGTCGCCGGCGAAGATCGCTGCCTCGTCGCCGCCGGTGCCGGCGCGGATTTCCAGGAACACGTTGCGTCCGTCGTTGGGGTCCTTGGGCAGCAGCATGCGCTGCAGGCTGGCTTCCAGTGTCTCGAGCTGCGCCTTGGCCTCGGCGACTTCCTCCTCGGCCATCTCGCGCATGTCGGGATCGCTGTCCTTGAGCAGCGCCTGGGCGCCTTCGAGATCCTGCTGCACCTTGCACAGCTGGCGATAGGCGACGATCACCGGCTCGACCTCGGCGTATTCGCGCGAATAGGCGCGGAAGCGGTTCTGGTCGCTGATGACTTCGGCATCGCCGAGCAGCGCGGTGAGCTCTTCGAAACGGTCCTGCAGGATGTCCAGCTTGTTCAGCAGCGAAGCTTTCATGTCTTTTCCGTGCCCTCGTGCAGGGCGAAGAGTTCCTGGGCCATGCTCAGCGCCTCGACGCGGCCCTCGGCAGAGAGTTTTTTCAGCTGCACGCTGGGGGCATGCAGCAGCTTGTTGGTCAGCCCCCGGGCGAGCTGAGCGAGGACGTCCTCGGCGCTGGCGCCATTGGCCAGCAAGCGCTGGGCCTTGCTCAGTTCGTCATCGCGAATTCGCTCGGCATGCTGGCGGTAGGCCTTGAGCACATCCACCGCGGCCAGCTCGCGCAGGCGCTGCATGAAGTCCTCGGTACCGGCGGCGACCAGCTCCTCGGCGGCCTGGGCCGCGCCCTGGCGACTCTTGAGGTTCTCCGCGACCACCTCGTGCAGGTCGTCGACGGTATAGAGATAGACATCGTCCAGCTCGCCGACCTGCGGCTCGATGTCCCGCGGCACGGCGATGTCGACCATGAACATCGGTTTGTGCTTGCGCCGCTTCAGCGCCTGCTCTACCGCGCCCTTGCCGAGGATCGGCAGTTGGCTGGCGGTGGAGCTGATGACGATGTCGCTGTTGTGCAGCTCTTCCGGGATGTCGGCGAGCAGGATCGCCTGCGCCCCCAGCTCCGCCGCCAGGGCGCTGGCGCGCTCGAGGGTACGGTTGGCGACGACGATTTTCTTCACGCCCTGCTCGTGCAGGTGGCGCGCCACCAGGGTGATGGTTTCGCCAGCGCCGATCAGCAGCGCCTGGCTGCGCTGCAGGTTGCTGAAGATCTGTCGCGCCAGGCTGACCGCGGCAAAGGCCACCGACACCGGGTTCTCGCCGATGGCGGTGTCGGTCCGCACGGTCTTGGCCGTGCTGAAGGTGGCCTGGAACAGCCGCCCGAGCAGCGGGCCGACGCTGCCAGCCTCGCGCGCGACGGCATAGGCCGACTTCATTTGTCCAAGGATCTGCGGCTCGCCCAGCACCAGCGAATCGAGCCCGGAGGCGACACGCATCATATGACGCACGGCCTGGTCGTCGACGTGCACGTAGGCACAGGCCTTGAGCTCGTCGAGACTGAGGCGGTGATAGTTGGCCAGCCAGGCCAGTACGGCATCGGCTTCGACCTGATCCTGCTGCAGGTACAGTTCACTGCGATTGCAGGTCGAGAGAATCGCCGCCTCACGCGTTGGCGTGACGCGACACAGCTGGCGCAGGGCCTCGACCATCTGATCCGGCGTGAAGGCTACGCGCTCGCGGACGTCCACCGAAGCGGTCTTGTGATTGATACCAAGCGCGAGGAAAGCCATGCAGAACCGCTGATTGGAAAACGGAGCGCGCAATTCTCCTACTTCGTCTGATGGAGAACAACCATTGCCCTTGATTGTCCGATTCGATGGCCATGCCCGTCACCTGGCACCATTCTGGCGGCCATGGGCTTGCCCGGCGGCTTGTGTCATCATGCCGCGACCGCACACCAGCCGTACATTTCCCCTATGAATAGACTTGCCGCATTCGCCGCCCTGCTGTTACTCGGCGGCTGTCAGACCTTCCTGCAGCAGGCGCCAGAAAGCGCCCCGCCGGTCGAGGATGCAGCGCCACCGAGTACGCCGGTTGCCGAGCCGGCGCAGGGCTCGTTCAGCCGCGAATCGCTCTATGCACTGCTGGTCGCGGAACTGGCAGGACAGCGAAATCGGTTCGACATCGCCCTGGGCAACTATGTACAGCAGGCGCATGCGACCCAGGATGCCGGTGTCGCCGAGCGCGGCTTTCGCATCGCCGAATACCTCGGCGCCGACCAGGCCGCACTGGATACGGCACTGATCTGGGCACGCAATGCGCCGGAGAATCTCGACGCCCAGCGCGCTGCCGCCGTGCAGCTCGCCCGTGCCGGGCGCTACGAAGAATCGCTGGAGTTCATGGAGAAAGTCCTGCAGGGCCAGGGCGACACGCATTTCGACTTCCTTGCGCTGTCCGCGTCAGAAACCGACCCCGATACCCGCGCCGGCCTGCTGCAGAGCTTCGACAAGCTGCTGGCCAAGCACCCGGACAACCCGCAGCTGTCCTTCGGCAAAGCCGTTCTGCTACAGCAGGACGATCGCAGCGAGGAAGCCCTCGCTCTGCTGCAGAAGCAGCCTGCCAAGCAACGTCAGATCCCCTCTATCCTGCTGGAAGCGCGCCTGCTGCATAGCCTGCAGCGCGGCGATGAAGCCCTGCCGCTGCTGGAGAAGAGCCTGCGCCAGCACCCCGAAGACAAGCGCCTGCGCCTGACCTACGCGCGCCTGCTGGTCGAACAGGATCGCCTGGAAGAAGCCATGGGCGAGTTCGCGACGCTGGTCCAGCAACACCCTACCGATGACGACCTGCGTTTCTCCATGGCGCTGGTCTGCATGGAAGCGCAGGCCTGGCGTGAAGCGACCGTCTATCTCGAGGAGTTGATCGAGCGCGGCAGCCATATCGACGCGGCTTACTTCAACCTCGGCCGCGCCTATCAGGCGATGGACAAGAACGCCAAGGCGCTGGAGGCACTGGCCCAGGTCGGCCCCGGCAATGAGTACCTGCCGGCGAAGCTGCTGCAGAGCCAACTGCTGTTCTCCGGCAACCGCGACAATGACGCCTCCAGGGTGCTTGCCGAGGCCCGACAGCAGCAGCCGGACTATGCGATTCAGCTGTACCTCATCGAGATCGAAGCCCTCTCCGAGCACGACCGCACCGAGCAGGCCTGGACGCTGGCCGAACAGGCGCTCGAGGAGTTTCCCGACGATCTCAACCTGCTGTACACCCGCGCCATGCTCGCCGAGAAACGCGGCGACCTGGGCCAGCTGGAACGCGATCTGCGCTTCATCATCGAACGCGAACCGGACAACGCCATGGCGCTCAATGCCCTCGGCTACACCCTCACCGACCGCACCGATCGTCACCAGGAAGCACTGCAGCTGATCGAGCAGGCCTACCAGCTCAACCCGGATGATCCGGCAATTCTCGACAGTCTCGGCTGGGTCAACTTCCGGCTGGGCAATCTCAGCGAGGCCAAGGCGCTGCTGCGCAAGGCCCTGCAGCGCTTCCCCGACCACGAGGTGGCGGCGCATCTGGGCGAGGTACTCTGGACCAAGGGTGAACGCAGCGAGGCCCGCGCGGTCTGGTCGAAGGCACTCAAACTACAACCGGACAGCCAGATCCTGCGCGAAACGCTCAAGCGGCTGACCGGCTCGGAGAAGCCCTGACCCATGTCCCTACTGCAAAAACTCGCCGCCCCCTGCCTGGCCCTGCTGCTCGCCGGTTGTGCCGGCGTGGGCCCGCGCGAATCGGTCGAAGGCCCCGGCAACGCGGCGGCCTGGAAGGAGCACCGCAGCCAGATCGAGACCCTCGACGGCTGGCAGATCAGCGGCAAGATCGGCATCCGCGCGCCGCAGGAATCCGGCAGCGGCACGCTGTTCTGGCTGCAACGCCAGGACTACTTCGATATCCGCCTGTCCGGCCCGCTTGGCCGCGGCGCCACCCGTCTGACCGGCCGACCGGATGCCGTGTCACTGGAAGTGGCCGGCCAGGGCCGCTTCGAGGCGGATTCCCCGGAAGCGCTGGTAGAGGCCCAGCTCGGCTGGCAACTGCCGGTATCGCACCTGCTCTGGTGGGTACGCGGCCTACCCGCACCGGACAGCCGCAGCCGCCTGAGTCTGGACAGCGACAGCCGCCTGGCGCGCCTGGAGCAGGACGGCTGGCAGGTGAACTACCTGGCCTACGCCGAGCACAACGGCTTCACCCTGCCCGAGCGCATCCGCCTGGAAGGCCACGACCTGCAGATCACCCTGGTGGTCAAGGACTGGCAACCGCGCCAGCTGGGCCGCTGAATGCAGATGCTGACCCTGCCGGCACCGGCCAAACTCAACCTTATGCTGCACATCACCGGGCGTCGTGCCGATGGCTATCACGAGCTGCAGACCCTGTTCCAGTTTCTCGATTACGGTGACGAGCTAAGCTTCCGCCTGCGGGAGGATGGGCAGATCCGCCTGTTGACCGAATTGCCGGGCGTCGATCACGACAGCAACCTGATCGTTCGCGCCGCGCGCATGCTGCAGCGAGAAAGCGGCTGCACCTTGGGGGCAGACATCCAGCTGACCAAGCGCCTGCCCATGGGCGGCGGGATCGGTGGCGGCAGCTCGGATGCCGCCACCAGCCTGCTCGGCCTCGACCATCTGTGGAATACCGGGCTTGGCGAGGACCGCCTGGCCGAGCTTGGCCTGAGTCTGGGGGCCGATGTACCGGTGTTCGTTCGCGGTCGCGCGGCCTTCGCCGAGGGGGTCGGCGAGCGCCTGCAACCGGTCGATCTGGCCGAACCCTGGTTCCTCGTCATAGCGCCGCAAGTCTCTGTTAGTACAGCGGAAATATTTGCCGACCCGGAGTTGACACGTAATACCCCGGCCATTACAGTTCGCAGCCTTCTTGCAGGGGGCGGTCATAACGACTGTCAGCCGGTGGTCGAGAAGCGTTATCCGGAAGTTCGTAACGCTTTGAGCTTGTTGAACAAATTCGTTCAGGCAAGGATGACCGGCACTGGAGCTTGTGTGTTTGGGAGCTTCCCAAACGAGGGCGAGGCTGATAAAGTCCGCCGCCAACTTCCAGCCACTTTGCCGAGTTTCGTGGCCCGCGGTCGTAACGTCTCGATGTTGCACCGAAGCCTGGAACAGATGGCACAGGAAGCGAGTGCTTAGCACAAGGGTTGTACGATACAGGGGCGTCGCCAAGCGGTAAGGCACCAGGTTTTGATCCTGGCATGCGTTGGTTCGAATCCAGCCGCCCCTGCCATAACCTTCCAAGGTTCGTACGATCAGCGCACTAGAAGTTGACCCTACAGGGGCGTCGCCAAGCGGTAAGGCACCAGGTTTTGATCCTGGCATGCGTTGGTTCGAATCCAGCCGCCCCTGCCATACACTTGAAGCTGTTCAAGAGCTCGCCTTTTGAACAGCTTTTTATTCATCGGACCCACCCTCAGGCAGGTACTGCGCGTGTCCAAGATGATGGTCTTCACGGGGAACGCCAACCCCGATCTGGCCCGGCGTGTCGTACGTCAGCTGCATATCCCCCTCGGTGACGCCTATGTCGGGAAATTCTCCGACGGTGAAATCAGTGTCGAGATCAACGAGAACGTTCGCGGCAAGGACGTCTTCCTGATCCAGCCGACCTGCGCACCGACCAACGATAACCTGATGGAGCTGGTGGTGCTGGCCGATGCCTTCCGCCGCTCCTCGGCTTCGCGCATCACCGCCGTGATCCCCTACTTCGGCTATGCCCGCCAGGACCGCCGCCCGCGCTCGGCCCGTGTGCCGATCAGCGCCAAGGTCGTGGCCGACATGCTCGACGTCGTCGGCGTCAACCGCGTCCTGACCGTCGACCTGCACGCCGACCAGATCCAGGGCTTCTTCGACATGCCGGTAGACAACATCTACGGCTCGCCGGTCCTGGTCGACGACATCCAGGCCCAGCGCTTCGAGAACCTGATGATCGTCTCCCCCGACATCGGTGGTGTGGTCCGCGCCCGTGCCGTGGCCAAATCCCTCGGCGTCGACCTGGCGATCATCGACAAGCGTCGGCCGAAAGCCAACCAGTCCGAAGTGATGCACATCATCGGTGATATCGAAGGCCGTACCTGCATCCTCGTCGATGACATGGTCGATACCGCCGGCACCCTCTGCCATGCCGCCAAGGCGCTGAAGGACCATGGCGCTGCCAAGGTCTACGCCTACTGCACGCACCCGATCCTGTCCGGCCGCGCCATCGAGAACATCGAAGGCTCCGTGCTCGACGAGCTGGTGGTGACCAACACCATCCCGCTGTCGGCCGCCGCTCAGTCGTGCACCCGAATTCGCCAGCTGGACATCGCGCCAGTGGTGGCTGAAGCGGTACGCCGCATCAGCAATGCCGAATCGATCAGCGCGATGTTCCGCTAAGCGTAAGCTGCGGAAATCGAACTGAACGTAATGTGCCCCGCCTCGCGCGGGGCTTTTTGCCCAACAGCCCGAGCGCTGGTCGCAAGCGCGACGGGTAATGTTGTTACTGGAGAAACGAAATGACCGATTTCACCCTGAATGCCCAAGTGCGTTCCGACCTGGGGAAAGGTGCGAGCCGCCGCCTGCGTCGTAACGCTGCCCTGGTTCCGGCCGTCATCTATGGTGGCGACAAGGCCCCGCAGTCCATCAGCATCCTGGCCAAAGATCTGGCCAAGCTGCTGGAAAACGAAGCCTCCTTCAGCCACGTGCTGAGCCTGAACGTCGACGGCCAGAACGAATCCGTTCTGATCAAGGCGCTGCAGCGTCATCCGGCCAAGAGCTTCGTTCTGCACGCCGACTTCGTTCGCGTCGTTGCCGGCCACAAGCTGACCGCTACCGTTCCCCTGCACTTCATCAACCAGGAAACCTCGGTTGGCGTGAAGCAGCAAGGCGGCGAGATCCTGCACAACCTGAACGAAGTCGAAGTTTCCTGCCTGCCGCAAGACCTGCCGGAATTCATCGAAGTCGACATGGCCAACGTCGAAGTCGGCCAGGTTCTGCACATGACCGACATCAAGCTGCCGAAAGGCGTTGAGCTGGTTTCCCTGGCCCACGGCAGCGACCTGCCGGTTGCCAACGTTCACGCCCCGCGCGTGAGCAAGGAAGACGCTCCGAAAGAAGAAGGCGCTGCCGAGTAATCCACTCGTCTAGCCGAAGAAGGGGCCCCCGTCGTGACTGCCGTAAAACTGATCGTCGGCCTGGGAAATCCAGGCCCTGAATACGACCAGACCCGGCATAACGCGGGGGCCCTTTTCGTTGAGCGTCTGGCGGCCCGCGAGGGCGTCTCGCTCAGCAACGATCGCAAGTACTTCGGCCTGGTCGGCAAGTTCAGCCATCAGGGTGAAGACATCCGCCTGCTCATCCCCACCACCTACATGAACCGCAGCGGTCAGGCGGTGGCGGCACTGGCCGGCTTTTTCCGAATTCCTCCCGAGTCCATCCTGGTCGCCCACGATGAACTCGACATGCCCCCCGGCGTCGCCAAGCTCAAGCAGGGCGGCGGTCATGGCGGGCACAACGGGCTGCGCGACATCATCGCCAAGCTCGGCAACCAGAACGGCTTTCATCGCCTGCGCCTGGGTATCGGCCATCCGGGCCACGCCAGCCTGGTCAGTGGCTATGTGCTGGGGCGGGCGCCGCAGGCCGAGCGCGAGAAGCTCGACGCCAGCATCGACTTCGCACTGGATGTCGTGCCGGAAATCCTGGCCGGCGACTGGACCCGCGCGATGCAGCGCCTGCACAGCCAGAAGGCCTGAACCTAACTCCGAGGCAAGATCACCATGGGATTCAACTGCGGCATCGTCGGTCTGCCCAACGTCGGCAAGTCCACCCTGTTCAACGCCCTGACCAAGTCCGGCATCGCGGCAGAGAACTTCCCCTTCTGCACCATCGAGCCGAACAGCGGCATCGTGCCGATGCCCGATCCGCGTCTCGACGCGCTGGCGGCCATCGTCAAGCCGGAGCGGGTGATCCCGACCACCATGGAGTTCGTCGATATCGCCGGCCTCGTCGCCGGCGCCTCGAAGGGTGAAGGCCTGGGCAACAAGTTCCTTGCCAATATCCGCGAGACCGATGCCATCGCCCATGTGGTGCGCTGCTTCGAGGACGAGAACGTCATTCACGTCGCCAACAGCGTCGATCCCAAGCGCGACATCGAGATCATCGACCTCGAGCTGATCATGGCCGACCTCGACAGCTGCGAGAAGCAGCTGCAGCGCGTCGCCCGCACCGCCAAGGGCGGCGACAAGGAAGCGGTGGCGCAGAAGGCGCTGCTGGAGAAGCTGATCCCGCACCTCACCGAAGGCAAGCCGGCGCGCAGCCTGCTGAAGAACTTCAGCGACGAGGAAAAGCGCCTGGCCCGTACCTTCCACCTGCTGACCACCAAGCCGGTGATGTACATCGCCAACGTCGCCGAGGATGGCTTCGAGAACAACCCGCACCTGGACGTGGTCAACGCCATCGCCGAGGAAGAAGGCGCCCTCGTCGTGCCGGTCTGCAACAAGATCGAGGCCGAGATCGCCGAGCTGGACGATCTGGAAGAGATGCAGATGTTCCTCGAGACCATGGGCATGGACGAGCCGGGTCTGAACCGCGTGATCCGCGCCGGCTACGAACTGCTCAATCTGCAGACCTACTTCACCGCCGGGGTGAAGGAAGTTCGCGCCTGGACCGTCAAGGTCGGCGCCACGGCCCCGCAGGCCGCCGCCGTGATCCATACCGACTTCGAGAAGGGCTTCATCCGCGCCGAAGTCATCGCCTACGACGACTTCATCCAGTACAAGGGCGAAGCCGGCGCCAAGGAAGCCGGCAAGTGGCGCCTGGAAGGCAAGGAATACATCGTCAAGGACGGCGACGTGATGCACTTCCGCTTCAACGTCTGAGCACGCTCGACGCTCGCCTGAAGGCCCCGACTCGTCGGGGCCTTTTCTTTTCCGCCTGAGCCGGTTACAGCGGCCCCGGGTCGGGAACTGGCTCTGGTGGTGGCGCGACTTTCTCCAGCTGTTCGAGGACTTCTTCCGGCAGCTCGTCCGGGGCATCCAGCTCGGTGTCGCTTTCGGCATCGTCCAGATCGTTGAGCGGCGATTCGTCGGCGCGCCAGGGCCAGGCGCGATGGGGATGGGTCAGGTGTTCGCAGGCAAGCATGGTCGTGTCTCCCGGTGAGGCCTGGAAGATTAGGCAGGCATCCACGCGCAGGGTTCGCGGCAGCTGCATCGCCAGGCGGCGCGCCGCTCCCGCGTGCGTCTCTCGCTACTTGAAGTTGCGCTTCACCAGCCGCTCCAGCCAGCCGACGATGCCGGAGCGGAACAGCAGCACGCAGAGCACGAAGATCACGCCGAGAATCACGTGCACCCATTCGCCCAGCGGTCCGTTGGACAGGTAGCTCTGCAGCGTCACCACCACCGTGGCGCCCACCAGCGGGCCAAGGATGGTGCCGACCCCGCCGAGCAGGGTCATCAGGATCACCTCGCCGGACATGTGCCAGTGCGCATCGGTCAGCGAGGCCAGCTGGAACACCACGGTCTTGGTCGAGCCGGCCAGGCCCGCCAGCGCAGCGGAAATGACGAACGCCAGCAGCTTGTGCCGATCGACGTTGTAGCCCAGCGACACCGCGCGCGGCTCGTTCTCGCGGATGGCTTTGAGCACCTGGCCATAAGGCGAATGGATGGTGCGCTGGATGATGGCGAAGCCGAGCACGAAAACCGCCAGCACGAAGTAGTACATGGCCATGTTGTTCTGCATGTCGACGAGGCCGAACAGGTGCCCGCGCGGCACGCCCTGCAGTCCGTTCTCGCCGCCGGTGAAGGGCGCCTGGACGAAGACGAAGAACACCAGCTGCGCCAGCGCCAGGGTGATCATCGCGAAGTAGATGCCCTGCCGCCGGATGGCCAGCATGCCGAACAGCGCACCGAGCACCGTCGAGGCCAGGGTGCCGGCGAGGATGCCCAGCTCGGTGCTGAGCCCGCTGTAGCTGCTCAGCATGTAGCCGGTGATGTAGCCACCGGTGGCGAAGAACGCCGCATGGCCGAAGGACAGCAGCCCCGCGTAGCCCAGCAGCAGGTTGAAGGCGCAGGCGAACAGGGCGAAGCACAGCAGCTTCATCAGGAATACCGGGTACACCGCCAGCGGCGCCAACAGCGCGATCACCAGCAGCACCGCATAGAAGATCTTCTGCCGCCGCGCGGCCGCATGCCTGCGCTCGCGTACCACACTGGCCTGCCGCAGCGATGCGGCCTGCACGTTTGCCGGATTCGTCATGCTCATGCCTCCTTACCAAAGAGTCCCGCAGGACGAATCAGCAGCACCGCCACCATGACCAGGAACACCACGGTGTTGGCCGCTTCCGGATAGAAGACCTTGGTCAGCCCCTCGATCAGGCCCATGGCTATGCCGGTGACGATGGCGCCGAGGATCGAGCCCATGCCGCCGATCACCACCACGGCAAACACCACGATCAGAAGATTCGAGCCCATGCCCGGCGTCACCGCGTAGATCGGCGCGGCCAGCACACCGGCGAAGGCGGCCAGGGCCACACCGTAGCCATAGGTCAGGGTCACCAGCAGCGGTACGTTGATGCCGAAGCCCTGCATCAGCTTGGGGTTCTCGGTGCCCGCACGCAGATACGAGCCCAGGCGGGTGCGTTCGATGACGTACCAGGTCGCCAGGCAGACCACCAACGCGGCGACGATCACCCAGGCGCGGTAGGTCGGCAGGAACATGAAGCCGAGGTTGAAGCCGCCGCGCAGCAGTTCCGGCATCGGGTAGGACGAGCCGGACACGCCGAACAGCTTGACGAAGCTGCCCTCGACGATCAGCGCCAGGCCGAAGGTCAGCAGCAGTCCGTAGAGGTGGTCCTCATTGGCGATGCGCCGCAGCAGCCCACGCTCGATGGCCATGCCCAGGCAGCCCACCAGCAACGGCGACAGCAACAACGCGACCCAGTAGCTCACACCCAGGTAGTTCAGCCCAAGGAAGGCGACGAAGGCGCCGAGCATGTACTGCGCGCCGTGGGCGAAATTGATGATACGCAGCAGACCGAAGATGATCGCCAGGCCCAGGCTCAGCAGCGCGTAGAACGCCCCGTTGATGAGGCCGAGCAGCAGCTGCCCGAGCAGCACGCTCAGAGGAACGCCGAATACGAGAGTCATGGTTCACCACCCAAAGGAAGTCCGTGGCACCCGGCCGCCGCCGGCCGGGTGATGGCGCGGATCAGCCGGTCAGTCCTTGGCGACCAGCTTGGTGCACTGGGTTTCGGCGATCGGCCGGTAGGCCTGGTCGCCGGGGATGGTGCGAACGATCTTGTACAGGTCCCACTCGCCCTTGGACTCGGCCGGTGTCTTGACCTGCACCAGGTACATGTCGTGCACCATGCGGCCGTCCTCGCGAATGCGCCCATCCTTGGCGAACATGTCGTTGACCGGGGTCTTGGCCATCTGCGCACGCACCGCGACGGTCTCGTCGGTGCCGGCGGCCTTCACTGCGTTCAGGTAGTGGGTGGTCGCCGAGTAGATGCCGGCGTGCACCATCCCCGGCATACGCTTGGTGCGCTCGTAGTAGCGCTTGGCCCAGGCGCGAGTGTCCTCGTTCATGTCCCAGTACCAGCCGGTGGTCAGCATCAGGCCCTGGGTCACGTCCAGGCCCATGGCATGGATGTCGTTGAGGAACACCACCATGCCGGCGAGCTTCTGCCCGGACTGGGTGACGCCGAACTCGCTGGCGGTCTTCAGCGAGTTGACGGTATCGGCACCGGCGTTGGCCAGGGCAATGACCTCGGCGCCGGAACCCTGCGCCTGCAGCATATAGGAGGAGAAATCGCTGCTCGGGAACGGATGGCGGACCTTGCCGACGATGCTGCCACCGTCGCCTTCCACCACCTTGGTGATGTCGGCTTCCATGGCGTGGCCGAAGGCGTAGTCGGCGGTGAGGATGTACCAGCTCTTGCCGCCGTCGGCGAGCACCGCCTTTGCCGTGCCGTTGGCCAGCGCGTAGGTGTCGTAGGTCCAGTGGATGTGGTTCGGCGAGCAGAACTCGTTGGTGATGCTGGAGGCTGCCGCGCCGGAGATCAGCGCCAGCTTGCCGCCCTGCTCCACCACCTTGCTCGCTGCCAGCACCACGGAGCTAGCGACCATGCCGGTCACCATGTCGACGTTGCGCTCGTCGATCCACTGACGCACGGTGTTGGCACCGACGTCCGGCTTGTTCAGGTCATCGGCGTGGAAGACGACGATCTTCTTGCCGTCGACCGTGCCGCCGAAATCCTCCACCGCCATCTTCAGCGCTTCCAGGCCGCCCGGGCCGGAGAGGTCGCGGTAGGTACCGGACATGTCGGCCAGATAGCCGATGCGGATTTCATCGTTGCTGATCTCGGCCTGGGCGGCCGAAGCGATCAGGGAAGAAGCCAGGATGGCGCTCGCACTCTTGCGGAAAAAGCTCATGTAATCACCACTCTCGATTGTTTTTGTTGTGGTTCGGGCCGGCATCCACTGCGGCCGGTTTACAGCTTCCTGAGGTTCACACCCCGAGACAGGAATTGAGGAAATCCTTCTTCGAATCCAGCTCCGCCGCCTCGATCTCCTCGATGATGCGGCCGTGTTCCATGACGTAATGGCGGTCGGCCAATGGCGCGGCGAAGCGGAAGTTCTGCTCCACCAGGACGATGGTCAGGCCGCGCTGCTTGAGCTTGATCAGTACCTCGCCGAGCTTCTGCACGATGACCGGCGCCAGGCCTTCGGTGATCTCGTCGAGCAGCAGCAGGTTGGCACCGGTGCGCAGAATGCGCGCCATGGCCAGCATCTGCTGCTCGCCGCCGGACAGCCGCGTACCCTGGCTGAAGCGGCGCTCATACAGGTTGGGGAACATTTCGTAGAGCTCGTCCAGGCTCATGCCGCCGCTGCGCACCGTGGGCGGCAGCAAGAGGTTTTCCTCGACGCTCAGGCTGGCGAAGATGCCGCGTTCTTCCGGGCAGTAGCCGACGCCCAGCCGCGGAATCTGGTGGGCCGGCATGCCGATGGTTTCGTTGCCGTTGACCACGATGGAGCCGGTGCGGCGCCCGACCATGTTCATGATCGCCCGCAGCGTGGTGGTTCGCCCGGCGCCGTTGCGCCCGAGCAGGGTCACCAGCTCACCGCGGCCGACCACCAGATCGACACCATGCAGAATGTGCGACTCGCCGTAGAAGGCGTGAAGATCGCTGACGCGCAGCTGATCGCGGTCCATGGGCGGGGTCATGCGTGCGCCTCCTCGAGCGTCGCGGCTTCGCTGCCGAGATAGGCTTCGCGCACCTGCGGGTTGGCCGAAACGCTGTCGTAGTCGCCCTCGGCGAGTACCGCGCCACGCGCCAGCACGGTGATGCGATCGCACAGGCGGCTGACCACGCTGAGGTTGTGCTCGACCATCAGCACCGTACGCTTGGCCGCGGCCTTGCGCACCAGCTCGACGACCATGTCGACGTCCTCGCTGCCCATGCCCTGGGTCGGTTCGTCGAGCAACAGCACGAAGGGATCGAGCGCCAGGGTGGTGGCCAGCTCCAGTGCGCGCTTGCGACCGTAGGGCAGCTCGATCGCCAGGGTCTGGGCGAAGGATTGCAGGTCGACTTCGGCGAGCAGCTGCATCACCTGCTCATCCAGCTCGCGCAGGCTGCGCTCGGATTTCCAGAAGTGGAAGGAATTACCCATCTTCTGCTGCAACGCGACACGCACGTTCTCCAGCACGCTCATGTGGCCGAACACCGCGGAAATCTGGAACGAGCGCACCAGGCCGAGCCGGGCGATCTCGTTGGCCTTCATCGAGGTGATGTTCTTGCCGCGATAGAGGATCTCGCCACGGGTGGGCGTGAGGAATTTGGTGAGCAGATTGAATACGGTGGTCTTGCCGGCGCCGTTGGGGCCGATAAGCGCATGGATGTGACCCTGACGGACCTTCAGATCGACGGAATCCACGGCGGTGAAGCCGCGAAATTCCTTGGTCAGGCCGCGCGTTTCCAGCACGAACTCTGCTTCCATGGGGTGCCCTCTAACCTTGATTGTTGTTGTTGGTTATGGCGCAGGTCACTGCATGACCTTTACGTAAACGATAACAACCGATTTCCGTAAACGGCAAGTGGCTTTTTCAAACGAGTGATTGATCTGGAAGGCGCGAAAAATCTGGGCGAATCGCCACTACCCAGGCGCCATCCGGTTGATTGTTCTGCGCCCAGGCAGAGGCACGCCCGTGGCACGGAACCGCTGAAGGAAAGTCTCCGAACGATGCAAAAAGCCGGGCCTATGCGGCCCGGAAATTCCAACGAGGAGAGGTGCTGCTGCAGCGTGGATGCTTACCAGAGCGGCAGGCTGTAGCTGACGATGAAGCGGTTCTCGTCCAGATCGCTCTGGAAGTTGCTTCGCGTGGTGGCGTTGCGCAGCTTGAAGCCGAGGTTCTTCAGCGGACCGCTCTGGATGACGTAGGCGATGTCGGTGTTGCGCTCCCAGGTCTTGCCTTCACTGGCGCCGACGCCGCGGTCGACGTTGTCGCCGGAGACGTAGCGGGTCATCAGGCTCAGCCCGGGAATGCCCATGGCGGCGAAGTCGTAGTCATAACGGACCTGCCAGGAACGTTCGTCCTCGTTACCGAAATCGTTGATCTGCAGCAGGTTGATCAACGCGTTATCGCCCCCGGCGACGTAGGCGAAACCGGTATCGCCGCTCATGTGTTGATAGCCGCCGGTGAAGGCGTGACCACCAAGCTTGTAGGTGAACAGCGCGCCGAAGGCGTCGTTGTCGACGTTGCTGCCGCCGTCATCGGTGGAGCGCACGTAGCGCAGGTCGGTCTTGAAGCTCTGCTTATCGCCGAGCGGCAGCACGTGCACGACGTTGAAGTTGTGCTGGTCGTAGATGCCGTCCAGCCCACCGTAGTAGTAGCTGGTGGCTAACTGCGGTGACCAGTCGTAACGCCCGCCGGCGAAGCGGAACTCGTCGCTGGTCGTATTGCTGCCAAGGGTGATGTTGCGCAGCCCGCCGTTGAACACCGTCATCTCTTCGTAGTTGGACGAGTCGCGGTAGCTCGTGCGATCGAGCATGCCGAGATCCAGCGTCAGGCCTGCGACCTCCTTGCTCTGCAGCCAGGCGCCGCGATAGATGTTCGGCAACAGGCGGCTGTCGTTACGCATCAGCACCGGGATCACCGGTTGCAGCGTGCCCACGTGCAGCGTGGTGGCGGACAGCTTGGCCTTGGCGGTCAGGCCCGCCGTGCCGTAGTCATCCGCCGGTTCGCCGGAGGCCGAGCGTGGCAGCAGGCCGGTACCACCGCGACCGGAGCCGGAGTCGAGCTTGACGCCGAGCAGGCCGATGGCATCCAGGCCGAAGCCGACCGGGCCTTCGGTGTAGCCGGACTCCATTTTCAGCATGAAGCCCTGGGCCCACTCCTCGGCCTTGGACTGAGCAGCGCCAGACTGCCGGAAGTCGCGGTTCATGTAGAAGTTGCGCAGGTCGATGCTGGCCTTGCTGTCTTCGATGAAGGCGGCCGAAGCCGTATTGGACATGCCCAGGATGGCTGCAGCCAGGCTGGATAGCAGGAAGGTCCGGCTTGCTGGTTTCAGTTGCATAGCTTTCTCTCTTGTTGTTGTGATCGTTGATGCAGCTGTTGAGCCCGACTGCGAACTGCCCGGGCTCGGATTACCACCTCATGCGGTAATGCGGTGTCGCGCTCAGCGCGCGGGGCTCCTGGGCACGCGGCCCAGCAGGTAGAACTCGTCGTTGGGCGGGGTGCGCGCCATGGACACCAGGCGGTTGGAGAGGCCGAACAGTCCGGCGATGGCACCGATGTCCCAGATGTCATCGCGGCTGAAGCCCTGCTCCTCCAGGCGTGCCTGCCAGGCGTCGTCCAGCACGCCACGCCCGGCGGCCAGGTGCAGGGCGAAGTCGAGCATGGTGCGCTGGCGCTCGGAGATCGGCGCGGTGCGGTAGTTGACGGCGATCTGATCGGCCAGCTGCGCGTCCTTGGCGAGGATGCGCAGGATCGCGCCATGGGCGACCACGCAATACAGGCAGCCGTGGTCGGCGCTGACCGCGACCACGATCATTTCCTTCTCGGCCTGGGTCAGGCTGTCCGCTTCGCGGTCCATCAGCGCATCGTGATAGGCGAAGAAGGCGCGAAACTCCGCCGGCCGATGGGCCAGCATGAGAAACACGTTAGGAATGAAACCGGCCTTTTCCTGCACGGCGAGAATCCGCTCGCGCAGGTCGGCGGGCAGTGTGTCGAGGCTGTCGGGCAGCGGGAAACGGCTGATCGACCGAGCAATAGGCAGCGCCATGGAAAGCTCCTTTTCGGATGAGCGAATGGCCGGCCGGGCGAACCCGGCCGGTGCCGGTCAGTGCTGTTCGCTGATGCCCAGCTCGACCACGCTGATCTCGCGCATGCGGAACTTCTGCACCTTGCCGCTGATGGTCATCGGGAAGTCGTCGACGAACTTGATGTGCCGCGGCGTCTTGAAGTGGGCGATGCGGCCCTTGCAGAACTCGCGCAGCACCTCGGCCTCGACCTGATGGCCCGGGTGCAGCTTGACCCAGGCGACGATCTCCTCGCCGAACTTGCTGTCCGGCACGCCGATCACCTGCACGTCGGCCACCGCCGGATGGGTGAAGAGGAATTCCTCGATCTCGCGCGGGTACACGTTCTCGCCGCCGCGGATGATCATGTCCTTGTTGCGGCCGACGATCTTGATGTAGCCCTCGCCATCCATCACCGCGAGGTCACCGGTGTGCATCCAGCGCGCGCCGTCGATGGCCTCGCGGGTAGCGTCCGGGTTGTTCCAATAGCCGAGCATCACGCTGTAGCCGCGCGTGCACAGCTCGCCGATCTGCCCGCGCGGCACTACCGCGCCGTGCTCGTCGACGATCTTGCTTTCCAGGTGCGGCTGAGTGCGACCGACGCTGGTCACGCGGCGTTCCAGGTCGTCGTCGGCGCTGGTCTGGGTCGAGACCGGGCTGGTTTCGGTCATGCCGTAGGCGATCTGCATTTCGGCCAGGTGCATGTCGTCGATGACGCGCTTCATCACTTCGATCGGGCAGGTGGAACCGGCCATGATGCCGGTGCGCAGGCTGCTCAGGTCCAGCGACTGGCGCTCCGGATGGTCGAGCATGGCGATGAACATGGTCGGCACGCCGTACATGCCGGTGGCCTTTTCCTCGGCCGCCGCCTGCAACGCGGCCAGCGGCTCGAAGGCGGCGCTCGGGTAGATCATCGTGGTGCCGTGGGTGACGCAGCCGAGGTTGCCCATGACCATGCCGAAGCAGTGGTACAGCGGCACCGGGATCACCAGGCGGTCGTTCTCGGTCAGCCTGAGGCTCTCACCGACCATGTAGCCGTTGTTGAGGATGTTGTAGTGGCTGAGCGTGGCGCCCTTGGGGAAGCCCGTGGTGCCGGAGGTGTACTGGATGTTGATGGGGTCGTCGAACTGCAGGCGCTCGCCGCACTGGCGCAACTGCTCGGGGCCGACCTGCTCGGCCATCTCCATCAGCGCCTGCCACTGCAGCATGCCGTCCACCGGCTTGTCGCACAGGCTGATCACCCCGCGCAGCTCGGGCAGCATATGGCTCTGCAGGGCGCCAACGGCGGCGCTTTCCAGCTCCGGCAGCAGCTCGTGGAGCATGGCGTGGTAATCGGACGTCTTGAAGGCATCGGCGCAGATCAGCCAGCGGCAGCCGGACTGCTTCAAGGCGTATTCGAGTTCGCTGAGGCGGTAGGCGGGATTGATGTTGACTAGCACCACCCCGATCTTCGCCGTGGCGAACTGGGTGATGCACCACTGGGCATTGTTCGGTGACCAGATTCCCACTCGTTCGCCAGCCTGCAGTCCGAGGGCCAGCAGGCCACGCGCGCAACGGTCCACCGCCTCTGCCAGTTCCGTCCAGGTGTAACGCAGTTGCTGATGGCGCACCACCAGGGCCTCGCGCTGGGGAAAGCGCTCCACGGTACGATCGAACGCCGCGCCGATGGTCATGGGCAACAGGGGTTTGCTCTGCGGACCGCAGGTATAGCTCGGAAGACTCATGACGATGTTCCTCAGTCTTATGTTTGTTATGAGGCGTGCTTCGCAAGGGCACTGGCGCTGCTGACAGTCACCCTAGGCCACGATTACGTTAACGTAAAGGTAATTAAGTGACAACATGTCGCGGGGTAGGCGAAAGTCGAGGGACAGCACGTAGCCAAATGGCCAGCATTGCCGACGTGCAACCTGGCTGCAGCCTTAGTGGCGCGCCTCGCTGACGTGCTTTCCTCTCACGGAAACTGCGGTGCGCCTTGGTGGGCTAAAGCCCACCCTACTGGGAGATCGTAGCCAGTCGAACCGCTACGGTGCGGCGGGCATCACGGCACCGTTGTAGGGTGGGCTTCAGCCCACCAGAACGAGCCGAGGCTATAACCGCATCTGCCGACCACGGCACCGTCAGGTACTTTCGCGCTGGTACTCGTGAAGGAAATCCAGCGCAGCGAGGTTCTTGTCCTTGGCTTCGAGCATGATGTCGAAGCGGTCGAGAAACTGAAACGCATAGCGATTCGTCCAGCGGTTCCACATGCGCTTGCTGTGCGCATAGAGGTCGCGCTTGCTGACCTGCTCCAGCAACTCGGGGATTTCCAGCTTCCGCTCCGGCGCGAAGCCCAGCTCCATCAGGCTCTCCTGCGGCTGCGAGTAGTGCATGGTCGGCCGCACGCCGCGCCAGCTTTCCAGGATGCGCTCGATGCGCGGGTCGTCCGGCTCGATGTAGCGGTCCTCGTGAATCCAGCAGTGATGGATGTCCAGCACCACCGGCGCGAGGTCCGCGAGACCCAGGCAGTCGTCCAGGCCATAGGTCTTTTCGTCGTTCTCGAAGGTGATGCACTGGCGCGCCTCGGTCGACAGCCGCGGCCACACGGCACGCACGCCGTCGGCGCCGAGCCGCCCGGCGATATGCAGGTTGCACTTGAAGTCCTGGAAGCGCCGGCCGTAACCCATCATGCGGATCATGTCGGCGTGGTACTCGAATTCCGCCAGGCTGTTCTCCACCACCTGCGGCTTGTCCGACCCCAGCACGCAGTACTGGCCGGGATGCATCGACAGGCGGATGTCGTGGGCCCGCGCCAGCTCGCCGATCGCGGCGAAACCCGCCTCGAGGCGGCCCTGCATTTCGGCGCGGCGGTAGAACGGCGCGATCTCGGCATGGCTGTAGAACGGCAGCAGGTCGCTGGACAGCCGCAACATGCGCAGCATCGGCGGCAACGTGGCGACGTATTCGAGCAGTACCCGCTGAGCGTTCAGGTTGTGCTCGACGATCTCCTCGAGCCTCGCTTCGGCCGCCTCGCGCCCCACCGAGGCCATCCAGCGCAGCGTGGTGCTGCGCGGGTTGAAGGTGCGCTCGATGCGCTCCAGCTCCTTGAGCGAGAGGCTCTGTTGCGGATGGCGATACATGCAGGCGAAGCCGATACGGGGCATGGATTCCTCGTCGATGACAGGCCGGCGCTCCGACCACTGCCTGTTTAGTCCCGCCCGCGTCGAGCCGAGTGCCCCGCCACCGACGAAACACCACCGTAGTCCCGAACCGACTACCGGCGACCGCATCGAGGCATGCCTATGCTTGCAGACATGCCGACTCGGTGGTGTGTTGACAGACCCGCACCGGACCTTTACGTTAACGTAAAGCAGCGAACGATCATCCATGCCGATGACCTCAGACCGCTACCAGAGCGCCGGCCCGCACTCCGCCGGACGAACGAATTCTCTGAAAACAGAACAATTACAAGACAAGCAGGTGGCCCCATGAACTACTCCAGCCTCAATTTTGCCCTCGGTGAAACCATCGACATGCTGCGCGAGCAGGTCCAGGCCTTCGTCGCCGCCGAGCTGGCTCCGCGCGCCGAAGCCATCGACCAGGAGAACCTGTTCCCGGCGGACATGTGGAGAAAATTCGGCGAGATGGGTCTGCTCGGCGTGACCGTCTCCGAGGAATACGGCGGCGCCGGCCTCGGCTACCTGGCCCACGTGGTGGCGATGGAAGAGATCAGCCGCGGCTCGGCCTCGGTCGCCCTCTCCTACGGCGCCCACTCCAACCTGTGCGTCAACCAGATCAACCGCAACGGCAACCCCGAGCAGAAGGCCCGCTACCTGCCCAAGCTGATCAGCGGCGAACACGTCGGCGCGCTGGCCATGAGCGAGCCGAATGCCGGCTCCGACGTGGTCTCCATGAAGCTGCGCGCCGAAAAGCGCGGCGACCGCTACGTGCTCAACGGCAGCAAGACCTGGATCACCAACGGCCCGGACGCCAACACCTACGTGATCTACGCCAAGACCGACCTGGACAAGGGGCCGCACGGCATCACCGCGTTCATCGTCGAGCGCGACTGGAAGGGTTTCTCCCGCGGCAACAAGTTCGACAAGCTCGGCATGCGTGGCTCCAACACCTGCGAGCTGTTCTTCGATGACGTCGAGGTGCCGCAAGAGAACGTGCTCGGCGTCGAGAACGGCGGCGTCAAGGTGCTGATGAGCGGCCTGGATTACGAGCGCGTGGTACTGGCCGGCGGCCCGACCGGGATCATGCAGGCCTGCCTCGACGTGGTGGTGCCCTACATCCACGACCGCAAGCAGTTCGGCCAAAGCATCGGCGAGTTCCAGTTCATCCAGGGCAAGGTGGCGGACATGTACACCCAGCTCAACGCCAGCCGCGCCTATCTCTACGCCGTCGCCCAGGCCTGCGACCGTGGCGAGACCACCCGCAAGGACGCCGCGGGGGTGATCCTCTATACCGCCGAAAACGCCACGCAGATGGCCCTGCAGGCGATCCAGATCCTCGGTGGCAACGGCTATATCAACGAATTCCCCACCGGCCGCCTGCTGCGTGACGCCAAGCTCTACGAGATTGGCGCCGGCACCAGCGAGATCCGCCGGATGCTGATCGGACGCGAGCTGTTCAACGAATCCAGGTGAGCTGCGGGCGGACAACGCCCAACCCTCGTAGGGTGGAAAACCACGACGCGTTTTCCACCGCAGTCGGTGGATGGCAGAGCCATCCATGATGGAATTGAACGGAGCCAACCATGGCCATCCTGCACACCCAGATCAATACCCGTTCGCCGGAGTTCGCCGCCAACAGCGCGGCGATGCTCGAACAGGTGAACAACCTGCGCGCCCTGCTCGGCCGTGTCAGCGAAGGTGGCGGCGCTACCGCCCAGCAGCGCCATGTCTCACGCGGCAAGCTCCTGGTGCGCGAGCGCATCGATACCCTGCTCGACGCCGGCTCGGCCTTTCTCGAACTCGCGCCGCTGGCCGCCCATGAGGTCTATGGCGAAGACGTCGCCGCTGCCGGCGTGGTGGCCGGTATCGGCCGCGTCGAAGGCGTCGAGTGCATGATCATCGCCAACGACGCCACCGTGAAAGGCGGCACCTACTACCCGCTGACGGTGAAGAAGCACCTGCGCGCGCAGACCGTCGCCCGCGAGAACCGCCTGCCCTGCATCTACCTGGTGGACTCCGGCGGCGCCAACCTGCCGCGACAGGACGAGGTGTTCCCGGACCGCGAGCACTTCGGCCGCATCTTCTTCAACCAGGCCAACATGAGCGCCATGGGCATCCCGCAGATCGCCGTGGTGATGGGCTCCTGCACTGCCGGCGGCGCCTACGTGCCAGCGATGGCCGACGAAACCATCATGGTGCGCAACCAGGCGACCATCTTTCTCGCCGGCCCGCCGCTGGTGAAGGCTGCCACCGGCGAAGTGGTAACCGCTGAGGAACTGGGCGGCGCCGACGTGCACTGCAAGACCTCGGGCGTCGCCGACCACTACGCCGAGAACGACGAGCACGCCCTTTCCATCGCCCGCCGCTGCGTGGCCAACCTCAACTGGCGCAAGCTCGGCCAGCTGCAGACCCGCGAACCGCGCGCACCGCTGTATGCCGCCGACGAGCTGTACGGCGTGATCCCGGCGCAGGCCAAGCAGCCCTATGACGTGCGCGAGGTGATCGCGCGGCTGGTGGACGGCAGTGAGTTCGATGAATTCAAGGCGCTGTTCGGCACCACCCTAGTCTGCGGCTTCGCCCACCTGCACGGCTACCCGATCGCCATCCTCGCCAACAACGGCATCCTCTTCGCCGAGGCGGCGCAGAAAGGCGCGCACTTCATCGAGCTGGCCTGCCAGCGCGGCATTCCGCTGCTGTTCCTGCAGAACATCACCGGTTTCATGGTCGGGCAGAAATACGAGGCCGGCGGCATCGCCAAGCACGGCGCCAAGCTGGTCACCGCGGTGGCCTGCGCCCAAGTACCGAAGTTCACCGTGCTCATCGGCGGCAGCTTCGGTGCCGGCAACTACGGCATGTGCGGGCGCGCCTACGACCCGCGCTTCCTCTGGATGTGGCCCAACGCACGCATCGCCGTGATGGGTGGCGAACAGGCCGCCGGGGTGCTCGCCCAGGTCAAGCAGGAACAGAGCGAGCGCGCCGGCAAGAGCCTCGGCGAGGATGAGGTAGCCGCCATCAAGCAGCCGATCCTCGAACAGTACGAGCGCCAGGGCCATCCCTATTACTCCAGCGCGCGGCTGTGGGACGACGGAGTGATCGACCCGGCGCAGACCCGCGAGGTGCTGGGGCTGGCGCTGTCCGCCGCGTTGAACGCGCCGATCGAGCCGACCCGCTTCGGCGTGTTCCGCATGTAATCCGTGCCGCCGGCAGCCGAGCGCGCCGGCGCCTGCAGTCGCATCGAGGATGCCGAGATGACCGATTTCCAGACCATCGAACTGAACAAAGACGCGCGCGGCGTGGCCACCCTCTGGCTCAACCGCGCGGACAAGAACAATGCCTTCGACGCCCAGGTGATCGGCGAACTGAACGCAGCGCTGGCCCAGGTGCAGGACGATGCGGGCATCCGTTTCCTGATCCTGCGCGGGCGTGGCAAGCACTTCTCCGCCGGCGCGGATCTGGGCTGGATGCGCGAGTCGGCCAAACTCGACTACCAGGCGAACCTGGCTGACGCCCATGAACTGGGCGAGCTGATGCAGCGCCTTTATCAGCTGCCGCAGCCGACCCTGGCCGTGGTACAGGGCGCGGCCTTTGGCGGCGCGCTGGGGCTGATCGCCTGCTGCGACATGGCCATCGGCGCCCGCGACGCACTGTTCTGCCTGTCGGAAGTCCGCATCGGCCTGGCGCCGGCGGTGATCAGCCCGTACGTGGTCAAGGCCATCGGCGAGCGCGCCACCCGCCGCTACGCGCTGACCGCCGAACGTTTCGACGGCACACGTGCCCGCGAACTCGGCCTGCTCGCAGAAACCTACCCGGCCAGTGAGCTGGACGCCGCGCTGGAGCAATGGGTCGCCAACCTGCTGCTCAACAGCCCGCAGGCGCTCAAGGCCTGCAAGGACCTGCTGCTGGAAGTGGGCGATGGCGATTTCAGCGCCGACCTGCGCCAGACCACCGAACAGGCCATCGCACGCCTGCGCACCAGCCCGGAAGGTCAGGAAGGCCTGAGCGCCTTTCTGGAAAAACGCACGCCCGCCTGGCAGGAGAAGAAGTGATGAATCGCCATATCGATACCCTGCTGGTCGCCAACCGCGGCGAGATCGCCTGCCGCGTGATGCGCACCGCCAAGGCCATGGGCCTGACCACCGTTGCGGTGCACAGCGCCATCGACGCCAGCGCGCGCCATGCCCGCGAAGCCGATATCCGCATCGACCTGGGCGGCGCCAAGCCGGCCGAGAGCTACCTACGCATCGACAAGCTGATCGAGGCGGCCAAGGCCAGCGGCGCCCAGGCGATCCACCCGGGCTACGGCTTTCTCTCGGAGAACGCCGAGTTCGCCCGCGCCATCGAACAGGCCGGGCTGATCTTCCTCGGCCCACCCGCCTCCGCCATCGACGCCATGGGCAGCAAGTCCGCCGCCAAGGCGCTGATGGAAGAAGCCGGCGTGCCGCTGGTGCCGGGCTACCACGGCGAAGCGCAGGACGTGGAAACCTTCCGTGCCGCCGCCGAGGTGATCGGCTATCCGGTGCTGCTCAAGGCCACCGCCGGCGGCGGCGGCAAGGGCATGAAGGTGGTCGAGCGCGAGGCGGACCTGGCCGAGGCGCTGGCATCCGCGCAGCGCGAGGCGCAGTCGTCGTTCGGTGACTCACGCATGCTGGTCGAGAAATACGTGCTCAAGCCGCGCCATGTGGAGATCCAGGTCTTCGCCGACCAGCACGGCAACTGCCTGTACCTCAACGAGCGCGACTGCTCGATCCAGCGCCGCCATCAGAAGGTGGTCGAAGAGGCCCCTGCCCCTGGCCTGTCCCCCGAGCTGCGCCGTGCCATGGGCGAAGCCGCGGTGAAGGCCGCCAAGGCCATCGGCTACGTCGGCGCCGGCACTGTGGAATTCCTGCTGGATGCCCGCGGCGAGTTCTTCTTCATGGAAATGAACACCCGCCTGCAGGTCGAGCACCCGGTCACCGAGGCCATCACCGGCCTCGATCTGGTTGCCTGGCAGATTCGCGTCGCCCGCGGCGAGCCGCTGCCGATCAGCCAGGAGCAGGTGCCGCTGATCGGCCATGCCATTGAGGTACGGCTGTACGCCGAGGACCCGGACAACGATTTCCTCCCCGCCACCGGCACCCTCGAGCTCTACCGTGAAGCCGCGGATGGCCCGGGCCGTCGCGTCGACAGCGGCGTCGCCGAGGGCGATACCGTGTCGCCGTTCTACGACCCGATGCTCGGCAAGCTGATCGCCTGGGGCGAGAACCGCGAGGAAGCACGTCTGCGCCTCTTGGCCATGCTCGACGAGACTGCCGTCGGCGGCGTGCGCACCAACCTCGCGTTCCTGCGCCGCGTCGTCGGCCATCGCGCCTTTGCCGAGGCCGAGCTGGATACAGGCTTTATCCCGCGCCACGAAAGCGAACTACTGCGTCCGGCCGGCGAGCTGTCCGATGCCTTCTGGCAACAGGCTGCCGAGTGCTTCGTACAGAGCGAGCCGACCACGGTTCGCGACGACGATGCCCATTCGCCGTGGTCCAAGCGCAACGGGCTGCGTTTCGGCATGCCGGCGCAGGTCAGCCTGCATCTGCAGTGCAATGGCGAGAGCCGCCGGCTGAAGGTCGACCCGGCAGCGCCGCAGCCAAACGTCCGCACGCCCAGGGCGATCCGCCAGGACGATGCACTGTACCTGCAGTGGAACGGCGAATGGCTGGCCGTGCGTGCGTTCGACCCCATCGCCGAAGCCGAGGCCAGCCACCAGCATCACGGCGGCCTGACCGCGCCAATGAACGGCAGTATCGTGCGTGTGTTGGTGGAGGCCGGTCAGCATGTCGAAGCCGGCACCGCGCTGATCGTGCTGGAAGCGATGAAGATGGAACACAGTATCCGCAGCGCCCAGGCTGGCGTGGTCAAGAGCCTGTTCTGCAACGAAGGCGAAATGGTCAGCGAAGGCGCGGTGCTGCTGGAGATGGAAGAGGCGTGAAGGATGCACAAGCCGGACGCCTCGGCTGACACACGGCGACATCGGTGGGCTGAAGCCCACCCTACGGTGGACGCGTGCAGGTTTCGTAGGGTGGGCTTTAGCCCACCAGCAGCGCCACAATTCAACGACACGGGTGAAGGCTCGCTAAGCGTTCACTCCCTGGAGGACATATGAGCCTGCCCAAACAGGTCCGGCTGGTGGAAGTCGGCCCGCGTGACGGTCTGCAGAACGAGCATCAGCCGATCAGCGTGGCGGACAAGGTGCGCCTGGTCGACGACCTGAGCGCCGCCGGGCTGTCCTATATCGAAGTCGGCAGCTTCGTCTCGCCCAAGTGGGTACCGCAGATGGCGGGCTCTGCCGAAGTCTTCGCGCAGATCCAGCGCAAGGCCGGGGTCACCTACGCGGCGCTGACGCCGAACATGAAGGGCCTGGAGGCGGCCATCGAGGCCGGCGTGAAGGAAGTCGCGGTGTTCGGTGCGGCCTCCGAAGCTTTCTCGCAGAAGAACATCAACTGCTCCATCGCCGAGAGCCTGGCACGCTTCGCGCCTTTGATGGAGGCTGCCCGCGAGCACGACATTCGCGTGCGTGGCTACGTTTCCTGCGTGCTCGGCTGCCCTTACGAGGGTGAGGTATCGCCAGCCAAGGTCGCCGAAGTGGCCCGAGAGCTGTATGCCATGGGCTGCTACGAGGTATCCCTGGGCGACACCATCGGCACCGGCACACCGGGCAAGACCCGCACGCTGTTCGATACCGTGGCCCGCGAAGTGCCGCGCGAACGGTTGGCCGGGCATTTCCACGACACCTACGGCCAGGCGCTGGCGAATATCTATGCGAGCCTCTTGGAAGGCATCGCCGTGTTCGACAGCTCGGTCGCCGGCCTCGGCGGTTGCCCTTACGCCAAAGGCGCCAGCGGCAATATCGCCAGCGAAGACGTGCTGTACATGTTCAACGGGCTGGACATAGCCACCGGCATCGACCTCGACGCACTGATCGCCGCCGGCCAGCGCATCAGCCAGCTGCTGGGGCGCGCCAACGGTTCGCGGGTCGCCCGCGCCAGACTGGCCGGTTAGCGGCACCGTTCTTGCTAAACCCTATTCGTCGGGCGCCCATTCAGGTAGCGCCCGGCACGGACAGAACAACAAGTAGAGGTAATTCATGAACAAGATTTACCCCAACGCCGCCCACGCCCTGGAAGGGTTGGTTCAGGACGGCATGACCATTGCCGTCGGCGGCTTCGGCCTGTGCGGCATCCCCGAGCAGCTGATCGGCGCGCTGCGCGACAGCGGCAAGAAGAACCTGACTGCCATCAGCAACAACGCCGGTGTCGACGGTTTCGGCCTCGGCCTGCTGCTGGAGACGCGGCAGATCAGCAAGATGATTTCCTCCTACGTGGGTGAGAACAAGGAGTTCGAGCGCCAGTACCTGGCCGGCGAGCTGGCCCTGGAGTTCACCCCGCAGGGCACCCTGGCGGAGAAGCTGCGTGCCGGCGGCGCGGGCATCCCGGCGTTCTACACCAGGACCGGCTACGGCACGCTGGTGGCCGAAGGCAAGGAAACCCGCCAGTTCAACGGCGAGTGGTACGTGATGGAAGAATCGCTGGCCGCGGACCTGGCCCTGGTCAAGGCATGGAAGGCCGACAAGGCCGGCAACCTGCTGTTTCGCAAGACCGCGCGCAACTTCAACCCGCTGGCAGCGATGGCCGGCGAGGTCTGCGTCGTCGAGGTGGAGGAGATCGTCGAGACCGGCGAGCTGGACCCGGACCAGATTCACCTGCCGGGTATCTACGTGCATCGCATCGTGCACAACCCGAACCCGGAAAAACGCATCGAAAAACACACGGTGAGGAGCTGAGACCATGGCCTGGACACGTGAACAGATGGCGCAACGCGCCGCCCAGGAGCTGCAGGACGGCTTCTACGTCAACCTCGGTATCGGCCTGCCGACCCTGGTCGCCAACTACATCCCCGAAGGCATGGACGTCTGGCTGCAAAGCGAGAACGGCCTGCTCGGCATCGGCCCCTTCCCGAGCGAGGAAGAGATCGATCCGGACCTGATCAACGCCGGCAAGCAGACCGTCACCGCCCTGCCCGGGTCGAGCTTCTTCGACAACGCGCAGAGCTTCGCCATGATCCGCGGCGGTCACATCAACCTGGCCATCCTCGGCGCCATGCAGGTGTCGGAAAAGGGCGACCTGGCCAACTGGATGATCCCCGGCAAGATGGTCAAGGGCATGGGCGGCGCGATGGACCTGGTGGCCGGCGTCAAGCGCGTCGTGGTGCTGATGGAGCACACCGCCAAGGGCGGCGCGCACAAGATCCTGCCGGCCTGCGACCTGCCGCTCACCGGCCTCGGCGTGGTCGACCGGATCATCACCGACCTCGGCGTGCTGGACGTCACCGAGCAGGGCCTGAAGCTGGTGGAGCTGGCCGAAGGCGTCAGCTTCGAGGAGCTGCAAGAGGCCACCGGCTGCCCGATCCAGCGCTGAAGCCTGGGTGCGGGAAGCACGCCGGAGCACCCTTGCCCGCTGCGTCTTCCCGCCTGCCCCGAAAGCCCCGAGCCGGCGGCGCGCCAGCACTGGCCAGTCACCCAGGCGCCCGTATACTGCGGCATCGACCGGTCTGCCAGCGCGCTGACCAACGGCTTGCCCCCTGTCGTTCGAGGGCACCCTTTCCCGGAGCCAGGCCGTGTGCCTGGCCCTCGCGTTACGCCCCGGCGTGGCGCCTTTTTATTCGGAGTCCGTCATGCAAGACGTCGTCATCGTAGCTGCAACCCGCACCGCCATCGGCAGTTTCCAGGGCTCGCTGGCCAATGTGCCGGCAGTCGAACTGGGCGCCACCGTGATCCGCGCCCTGCTGGAAAAGACCGGCATCGACCCGACTCAGGTCGATGAAGTCATCCTCGGCCATGTGCTCACCGCCGGCGCCGGGCAGAACACCGCGCGCCAGGCCTCGATCAAGGCCGGCCTGCCCCACGCCGTACCGTCCATGACGCTGAACAAGGTCTGCGGCTCGGGCCTCAAGGCCGTGCATCTGGCCGTGCAGGCGATCCGCTGCGGCGATGCCGAAGTGGTCATCGCCGGCGGCATGGAGAACATGAGCCTGGCGCCCTACGTTCTGCCCGGCGCACGCACCGGTCTGCGCATGGGCCATGCGCAGATCGTCGATACCATGATCACCGACGGCCTGTGGGACGCCTTCAACGACTACCACATGGGCATCACCGCGGAGAACCTGGCCGACAAGTACGGCATCGACCGCGGCCAGCAGGACGCCTTCGCCGCGCAGTCGCAGCAACGTGCCGCGGCGGCCATCGAAAGCGGCCGCTTCGATGCCGAGATCACCCCGGTCATGATTCCCCAGCGCAAGGGCGACCCGCTCGCCTTCGCCCGTGACGAGCAGCCCCGCGCCGGCACCACGGCCGAATCCCTCGGCGGCCTGCGCGCAGCCTTCAAGAAGGACGGCTGCGTCACCGCCGGCAACGCCTCGACCCTCAACGACGGCGCCGCCGCGGTGGTGCTGATGAGCGCCAGCAAGGCCGAGGCCCTGGGCCTGCCGGTGCTGGCCAAGATCGCCGGCTACGCCAACGCCGGCGTCGACCCGGCGATCATGGGCATCGGCCCGGTCACCGCCACCCGTCGCTGCCTGGAAAAGGCCGGCTGGACGCTGGCCGAGCTGGACCTGATCGAAGCCAACGAAGCCTTCGCCGTGCAGGCGCTGTCGGTGGGTAAGGAATTGGGCTGGGATGCCGATAAGGTCAACGTGAACGGCGGCGCCATCGCCCTCGGCCACCCGATCGGCGCCTCGGGCTGCCGTATCCTGGTGACCCTGCTACACGAGATGCAGCGCCGCGACGTTCGCAAGGGCCTGGCAACACTGTGCATCGGTGGTGGCCAGGGAGTAGCCTTGGCAGTCGAACGCTCCTGAACGCGCCATTGCGGCAGAGCATGCTGGCAGACACGCGCCCGGATCACCGGGCGCGACAGAGGATGATCGGAAGGAATCATGGCGAAACAGACCTACAGTATTTCCGACCTGGCCAATGAGCTGGACATCACCACTCGCGCCATCCGCTTCTATGAAGAGCAGGGCATGCTCACCCCGACCCGTCGCGGTCAGGAACGCATTTACTCACCCAAGGATCGCGTCGCGCTGAAGCTGATCCTGCGCGGCAAGCGCATCGGCTTTTCGCTGGCCGAATGCAAGACGCTGATCGAGCTCTACGACCCCAAGGCCGGCAACCAGAAGCAGCTGAACATCATGCTGCAGATGATTGCCGAGCGGCGCCAGCAGCTGGAGCAGCAGCTGCTCGACATCCAGCAGATGCAGCTGGAGCTGGACACCGCCGAGGAGCGCTGCCGCAGCGCACTGGAAAGCACATTGGCCAAGCAAGCGGCCAGCTGATCGCACGCCCTCCGCTTTACTCCTCTCATCCGGCGTCGCGCCCCGCGCAACGCCGGATTTTGTTTGTCCAGCAGTCAGCCATTGCGGATGTCCATGGAACTGGACATGTTCCAGAATTCCGGACACCGCCGCATGTTCACCTGAGCAGTGTCTGCCGCAGCGGACACCGCTATCGCCCTGCGGGTATCCGAATGCCGCTGCAGACCGCGCCTTTCCTCGATCGCGAGCGATAGGCACAGAACCTGCAATCCACCCCCTGACGCCAGAACAAACCAAAGAACAAGACTGGCGCCGGATCGGCAGCATCGGCTCGGCCTCTGTTCTTGTTCTGGCCTGTTAACGCCCTCGACCCTACGGGCGGTTACGCGTCCGCCCTCGGGCACCAGAACAACAACAAGAAGGAAACCTGCATGTCGACCAAGAACAAACTCTCCCGTATCGCCTGCGCCATCGGTGCCACCACCCTGCTCGGCGCCAGCCTGCTCAGTGGCGTCGCCAGCGCCGCGGAAAAGATCCGCTGGCAGGTGCCGCTGGCCTTCCCCTCGCACCTGATCGGCCTCTCCACTCCGGTCAAGCACCTCTCCGAATCGCTCAAGGCGGTGTCCGGCGGTGATATCCAGCTGCGCTACTACGAGCCGGGCGAGCTGGTGCCGCCGTTCGAGATCATGGATGCGGTGAGCAGCGGCAAGTACCCGGCCGGCTACACCTGGATCGGCTACGACCAGGGCACCATCCCGGCCCTGCCGCTGTACTCCGGCGCGCCGTTCAACATGGAGCCGCCGGCGCACCTGGCCTGGTACTACCAGGGTGACGGCAAGAAGCTGCTCGAGGAGATCTACGCCGAGCGCAATATCCACCCGATGCTGTGCAGCATCATCGGCCCGGAAGGCGCCGGCTGGTTCGCCAAGCCCATCGAGAAGCTGGACGACTTCGACGGCCTGCGCATCCGCTTCGCCGGCATCGGCGGCAAGGTGCTGGAAAAGCTCGGCGCCTCGGTGACCATGGTCCCGGGCGGCGAGATCTACCAGGCGCTGGAGCGCAAGACCATCGACGCCACCGAGTTCTCGCAGCCGGCGGTGGACAAGATGCTGGGCCTGGACCAGATCATCAAGAACTACATCATGCCCGGCTGGCACCAGACGCTGACCACCTCGCACCTGCTGGTGAACAAGGACGTCTGGGACAAGCTCGCGCCGGAAAGCCGCGCACTCATCGAGATGGGTTGCGAGTCGGCCACGCTCAAAGGCTTTGCCGAAAGCGAATGGGCCCAGCCGACCGCGCTGCGTGACTACCAGAAGCAGGGCGTGAAGGCCCAGGTGCTGCCCGAGCCGGTACTGCGCGAGCTGCAGAAGGTCACCGACGAGGTGCTCGACGAGATGGCCGCCAAGGACGAAATGTTCAAGCGCGTGCTGACCAGCCAGCGCGAGTTCATGCAGCACCACTCGATCTGGCACGGCATGGGCTACCTGCCGCGCGACTTCTACAAGTACGACTGACGGCTGTGCCTAACCCGCGGGCACGGCGACGTGCCCGCCTCCTGTCCCTGTGCCGAGATTTCGAGGTCCGCCGTGTCCTTCAAGCCCGTCTCTCCCGATGCGCCAGCGCCCGACGCGCTGCCGTACAACCGCATCTCGCGGCCGCTGGATCGCCTGCTGGTCGCCATCGGCCAGGCCAGCGCCTGGCTCTGGCTGGCGGTTCTGCTGGTCGTGCTGACCAATGTGTTCAGCCGTTTCGTCCTCTCCCGCGGTTCCATCGCGCTGGAGGAACTGTCCTGGCACCTGTTCGGCGCCGCGCTGATGCTTGCCCTCGCCTATGCCGTGGTGCGCGACGACCATGTGCGCGTCGACGTGCTCAGCGAACGCTTCAGCCTACGCGGTCGCGCCTGGATCGAGCTGATCGCCATCGTGCTGCTGGCCTTGCCAGTGATCGCGCTGATGATCGATGCGCTGATTCCCTACGCCTACAAGGCCTACCTCTACAACGAGCGCTCCCAGGCACCCAGCGGGCTGCCCCATCGCTTCCTCTTCAAGAGCGTGCTGCCCATTGGCCTCGCGCTGGTGGCGCTGGCGCTGCTGTCCCGCGCGTTGCGCTGCAGCACCCTGCTGTTCAATTTCCCGCGGGCCCTGACGGCCCCCTCGGACGAGCGCGACCGCACTCGTTCGCAGCCCTGATGGAGTAGTCGCAATCATGGGTCTGGAAGAAATCCTCGTCATCGCCATGTTCGCCAGCTTCATGGGCCTGCTGCTGCTCGGCTTCCCGGTCGCCTGGTCGCTGGCCGGCATCGGCCTGCTGTTCGCCGTGGTCGGCTATGTGCTGGTCGAGCACTTCGACGCCAATCTCTGGTTTACCTGGGACGGCACCATCGGCGTGCTCGACGCGCGCATCTACGGCATCGTCGCCAACGAACTGATGGTCGCCCTGCCGTTGTTCATCTTCATGGGCATCATGCTCGACCGCTCCGGCATCGCAGAGCGCCTGATGCACAGCCTGGTGCGCGTACTCGGCCCGCTGCGCGGTGGCTACGCGGTGACGGTGGTGGTGGTCGGCATCCTGCTCGCCGCCTCCACCGGCATCGTCGGCGCCTCGGTGGCTCTGCTCGGCATGCTCTCCATCGGGCCGATGCTGCAGGCCAACTACAACAAGAGCCTCGCCGTGGGCACCGCCTGCTCGGTGGGCACGCTAGGCATCCTGATTCCGCCGAGCATCATGCTGGTGCTGATGGCCGACCGCCTCGGCACTTCGGAAGCCTCGGTGGGCAAGCTGTTCATGGGCGCGCTGATCCCGGGGATGATGCTGGCGCTGATGTACGTGCTGTACATCGTGGTCGTCGCCTGGCTGAAGAAGGACTTCGCCCCCGCCCCGGTCAACCGGCAAAAGCTCGACGCCCGTGCCCTGCTCGACGTGTTCTGGGCCGTGGTCCCGCCGCTGGCGCTGATCTTCGCTGTGCTCGGCTCGATCTTCTTCGGCATCGCCACCACCACCGAGGCCTCCGCCGTCGGTGCCTTCGGCGCCTTGCTGATGGCCGCGGCCAGCCGACGATTGAGTCTGCCGGTGCTCAAGGATGCGCTGTACCAGACCAGCCGCACCGCCGCGTTCATCTTCGGCATCTTCATCGGCGCCACGGTATTCGCCGCCGTGCTGCGCGGCCTGGGTGGCGACGACGTGATCCGCGCGGCGTTGACCGGCCTGCCGTTCGGCCAGACCGGCGTGCTGCTCACCGTCTTGGCGATCACCTTCCTGCTGGGGTTCTTCCTCGACTGGGTGGAGATCACCCTGATCATCCTGCCGCTGGTGGCACCGGTGCTGTTCTCCATGGGCGTCGATCCGCTGTGGTTCGCGATCCTCTTCGCGCTCTGCCTGCAGACCTCGTTCCTCACACCGCCGGTGGGCTTCGCGCTGTTCTACATCAAGGGCGTCTGCCCGCCGGGCATTACCACCCGCGATGTCTACCTCGGCGTGCTGCCGTACATCATCATCCAGCTGATCGGCCTGGCGCTGGTGTTCTATTTCGCCCCGCTGGCCACCTGGCTGCCCAACGAAGTGTATGCCCAGCCCTGAGCGTTCTCCGGTTGCCTTGCCCGAGGCAGCCGGCGCCAACCATAATCGGTCGCCCCAGCACGGACCCAGATTGCCCATGAGCATTGCCCGCGACGCACTCGACAACCACGGCCTGATCGTCGGCGTTTCGCCGGAACGCTTCCGGGCCGTGGCCATGCCCTTGCTGTTCGACCACCTGAACGCGCAGTGCGAGGGCACCATCGCGGTCAACCGCCAGGCGCGCATCGTCTGGATCAACGACAAGTACGCCGAGAAGGTCGGCATTCGCGATCCGTCCAGCGTGCTCGGCAAGGAAATCGAGGAAGTGCTGCCGGCCAGCCGCCTGCGCGAGGTGGTGGAAAGCGGCCTGCCGAGCATCATCGACCTGATGGCCTTCGGCGACGAACACTTCGTCGTCACCCGCATTCCGCTGCGCGACGAGGACGGCACCCTGGTCGGCGCGCTGGGCTTCGTGCTGTTCGACCGCGCGCGCCACCTCAAGCCGCTGATGTCCAAGTACACCAGCCTGCAGACCCAGCTGGTCGCCACCCAGAACGAGCTGGCCAAGGCGCGCCGGGCGCGCTACACCATCGCCGGCTTCATCGGTAACAGCCCGGCCGCCAGCGAGATCAAGCGCCAGGCCCGGCGTGCGGCGCAGCTCGATGCCACCGTGCTGCTGCGCGGCGAGACCGGCACCGGCAAGGAGCTGCTGGCCCAGGGCATCCACAACCTCTCGCCGCGGGCGCGCGGGCCGTTCGTCGCGGTCAACGTCGCGGCGATCCCGGAAAGCCTGGTGGAGGCCGAACTGTTCGGCACCGCGCCCGGCGCCTTTACCGGCGCCGACCGCAAGGCGCGCATTGGCAAATTCGAGGTAGCCAACGGCGGCACGCTGTTCCTCGACGAGATCGGCGACCTGCCCCTGCCGCTGCAGGCCAAGCTGCTGCGCGTGCTGCAGGAACAGGAGGTCGAGCCGCTCGGCTCCAACCAGGTCAAGGCGCTCAACGTGCGGGTGATTGCCGCGACCCATATCGACCTGGAAGCCAAGGTCGCCGCCGGCCAGTTCCGCGACGACCTCTACTACCGCCTCAACGTCCTCGCCCTGCGCGTGCCGCCGTTGCGCGAGCGCGCCAGCGACATCCCCGCCGTGGTCGAGCACCTGCTCGACGACATCGCCAACCGCTCCGGGCAGCCGCCCATGGAGCTGAGCCCCGAGGCGCTGGCGCTGCTCTGCGCGCAACCCTGGCGCGGCAATGTGCGCGAGCTGGGCAACCTGCTCGAGCGCGCCCAGCTCTGCGCCGATGGTTCGCAGTTGCAGGCCGCGCACCTGCTGCCGTTGCTGGGCGAGCAGGCACGTTCCGCCGATGCGACGAACTACGTCGCGCCCGCTGCCGCGTCCATCCCGCCGAGCGAGGCCGCACCAAGCGAAGAACTGCCGCTGCAACCGCTGGCGCAGACCCTCGCCCAGGCCGAGCGCCGCGCCCTGCAGAGCGCACTGGTCGCCTGCAAGGGCAACCGTCGGCGCGCCGCCATGGAGCTCGGCATCTCCCGCGCCAGCCTCTACAGCAAGCTGCAGCAGCATGGCCTGAGCCAGCGCTGAGCGGTCTAGCGCGCGGCTTGGCCATAGTTGACGACGCGGCAATGTCACAGCGGCTGATCTACATTGGAGGCAGGGCGCCGATTCCCGGCGCCGCAATGGGACGCGCAACGATGACAGACGATGCAGGCAAACTGGTTCTCAGGCTCTCGGTCGGCGTACTGATGCTGCTGCATGGCATCCACAAGCTGTTGCACGGCGTCGACGGCATCGGCGGCATGCTCGCCGGCATGGGGCTGCCGGCGGTTCTCGCCTACGGCGTTTACCTCGGAGAAGTGGTTGGGCCGCTGCTGGTGATCCTTGGCCTCTACACCCGCCTCGGTGCCCTGCTGATGCTGGGCAACATGGTGGTCGCGCTGGCGCTGGCGCACCGGGCCGAGCTGTTCGACATCGGGCCGATGGGTGGCTGGGCCATCGAACTGCAGGGCCTGTTCCTGTTCGGCGCGCTGGCCATCCTGCTGCTCGGTGCCGGGCGCTACAGCATCGGCGGGCTCAACGGCCGCTACAACTAGTCACCTGAGTGTCCGGCGCGGCGGACAGTCGTCCAGCGCGCCGGACACCTTCCTTCGCCGCTTCCTGTCTTTCGGGCATTCCGCAGACTTCTGCGCTTCCGACTTTCCCCCTGAGCTAGAGCCTTCGCCCAAGCCGCAGCGACCGGCCATCGCCTGCTGCGCGCCCACCCACGGCGGTGGCATGGCATTGGCTTTAGCGCTGTTGCGCCCGCGTGGCGCACGGCCCGACAACAAGAAGAAGGAAAGCCTCAATGATGCGTTCATCCTGCAACTCGCTTGCGCGCTGTTCCCTGCCCCTGGCCTCCCTCGCCGTGGCGCTGCTGGCCAGCCAGTCCGCCCAGGCGGCGACCTGCACCGAACTGCTCGGCCGCGAGATACCGGCCGAGGCCATCGGCCTGCCCACCAGCGGCGCGCGCGTCACCGCGGCGACCCCGGTCGCGGCTGGTGGCAGCGCACCGCAGACCTTTGGCGCCTATTGCGATGTCAGCGCCGAGATTCGCCCGGTCGATCCCGCTGCGCCGGCGATCCGCATGCGCCTGGTGCTGCCCGAGCAGTGGAACCGCAAGGCGATGATGTTCGGCGGCGGCGGTTACAACGGCACGGTGCCGAACGTCGCCGGCAACGTCCCCGCCGGCCCGGTCGATCAACCCACGCCGCTCGGCCGCGGCTACGCGGTGTTCGGCAGCGATTCCGGGCATGTGGCCGATCCGCTGAGCCCCGGCTCCTTTGCCTGGAACGACGAAGCGCTGGCCAACTACGCCCACGACGCGCTGAAGAAAACCCGCGATGCCGCCGTCTACCTGATCGAACAACGCTACGGCGCCGCGCCCGAGCGCAGCTATTTCGCCGGCGGCTCTACCGGTGGCCGCGAGGCGCTCGCCGTGGTCCAGCAATGGCCGACCGACTTCAGCGGCGCCATCGTCCTCTATCCCGCCTACAACGCCCTGGCGCTGGACCTGCAGTTCGGCCGCATCACCCGCGCCCTCGCCCAGCCCGGCGCCTTTCCCAGCCTCGAGAAGCGCGCCGCACTGCTGGAAGCCGCGATGCAGGCCTGCGATGGGCTGGACGGCGTGCGCGACGGCGTGGTCAGCCATCAGGCCGCGTGCAATGCACGGTTCGACCCGGCCCGCGCCAAGCTCAATGGCAAACCACTGCGCTGCCCGGGCGGTGCCGACACCTCGCAGCGTTGCCTGTCGGATGCGCAGATCCAGGCGCTGCGGGTGTTCAACACGCCGATCCGCTTCAACTTCCCGCTGGCCAGCGGCGAGACCCACTACCCCGGCTTCAACACCTGGGGCACCGACCTCGGCCGGCCGGGTGAAGGCCTGCAGCTGGTGGTCAACCGCCTCGGCCTCAACACCCTGCAGCCGAGCTACCCGATGCCGGTGCACGGCACCGGGTTCGCCGAGGGCGCGCCCTACCATTCGGGCTTCTGGGATGAATGGGTGCGCTTCTTCGTGACGCGCAACCCCACCTTCAACTCGCTCACCCTCGACCCGCAGAACCCCGGCCCGTGGCAGGCGCGCATCAGCGAGCTGTCGCTGCGCCAGGACGTCAACCGGACCGACCTGTCCGCCTTCGCCCGCAACGGCGGCAAGATCCTCATGGCCCACGGTAGTTCCGACCAGCTGGTGAGCACCCGCGCCACCGCCGAGTACTACGAGCGGGTGCGCCGCGATATGGGCCCGGGCAAGACCAAGCGCTTCCTGCGCTACTACGAGATCCCCGGCTACGGCCATGCCGCCAGCACGGTGTTCAACGCCGCCTGGGATTCGCTGACCGCGCTGGAAAACTGGGTCGAGCAGGGCCGTGCGCCACGCAAGCAGATCGTCGCCGATAGCGTCGGCGTACCCGGCCGCACCCGGCCGCTGTGCGAATACCCCGGCTGGCCGAAGTACGTCGGCAAGGGCGACGTCAATGCCGAATCGAGCTTCGTCTGCGTGAAGAGCCGCAAGGGCACCCGCTAGCACCTGAACCGGCGCCGGCTCCCCGGCCGGCGCCCTCCTTCAACCGTCCGCCGCGCTGGACACCGCCTCGCCAAAGCTGGCTGCGCGCCATACATGTCCAGCTTGCCGGACGCTTTCCATACCGCGCCCAAAGCATGCCACTGAGCCGCGCAGCCGCTCTGGCGCGAGCCATCCGGCCGAAGAGACCGGCTATTCCCGCGACTGGCACGCCTTTCGCTCTATGCCCTGTAGCCGCCCGAGAGCGGCCCAAAACAACAACAAGAGGAAACACCATGCGACTGCACCACAAATCCCTCTGCCACATCCTCTGCGGCGGCGCCGTAGTGATCGCCACCAGCCCCGCCAGCGCCGCCTTCATCGAAGACAGCAAGGCCAGCATCGACCTGCGCAACTTCTACATGAACCGCGACTTCCGGCAGTCTGGCGCCGCTCAGTCCAAGGCCGAGGAGTGGGCCCAGGGCTTCATGCTGAAAATGGAGTCCGGCTACACCGAAGGCCCGGTCGGCTTCGGCCTGGATGCCATCGGCCTGCTCGGCGTCAAGCTTGACTCCGGCTCCGGTCGCGGTGGCACCGGTCTGCTGCCACGCTCGGCTTCCGGCGAACCGGCGGATGACTACGGCACGGCGGGCCTGACCGCCAAGGCCAAGCTGTCCGCCACCACGCTGCACGTGGGCACGCTGCAACCGGTGATCCCGGTGCTGATGCGTAACGACAGCCGCCTGCTGCCGAACATCTATCGCGGCGCCTGGCTGCAGAGCAAGGAGGTCGCAGGCCTCACGCTGGATCTCGGCATGCTCGATCGCACGAGCTACCGCGACTCGTCCAACTACGAAGAGATGACGGTGTTCAACGGCGGGCTGCGCAACATCACCCTTGGCAGCAATACGACCAGCGACGAGTTCCGCTTCGCCGGCGGGCGTTACGACTGGTCGCCGCAGCTTGCCACCAGCTACTACTACGGCGGGCTGGACGGCATCTACGACCAGCACAACTTCAACGTCGTGCACGTGCTGCCGCTCGGCGATAAGCAGAGCTTCAAGACCGATCTGCGCTACGTGCGCTCCACCGACGATGGCGGCAGCAACGTCGACAACGATGCTTTCGGCGCCTTGTTCACCTACCGCATTGGTGGCCATGGCTTTACCGGTGGCTACCAGCACATGAGCGGCGATACCGGTTTCGCCTACGTCGCCGGGGGCGATAACGCGTTGATCAACCTGCTGCAGATCAACGATTTCGGTAACCAGGACGAGCGTTCCTGGCAGGTCCGTTATGACTACGACTTCGCCGCCATGGGCATTCCCGGGCTGAGCCTGATGACCCGCTACGTCTCCGGCGACAACGTCGACCGTGGCGCCGGCGCCAGCGAAGGCAAGACCTGGGAGCGCAACACCGACATCGCCTACGTCATCCAGAGCGGTCCGCTGAAGAACCTCGGCTTCAAGCTGCGCAACGCCACCACCCGAAGCAACTTCCAGAGCGACCTGGACGAGAACCGCTTCATCGTCAGCTACAGCCTGCCGCTCTGGTAAGCACCAAGTCGCAGCAGCACCTCTCCTCGTTGGACTTCGCCGGGCCCCGCGCCCGGCTTTTTTTCCGGACATGAAAAAGGCGACCCTCGGGCCGCCTCTCTTCATTCCGCTGCCTCGCCTCCCGGCTCAGCCCTGCCTGGTATTACGCCGCAGAATCTCGTTCACCCGCTCGGCGGTATACACCCGCTTCGCCTCGTCGCTCGGCTTGTGCCGAACATCGAGCATCACACCCGCACTGATCGCCAATACACAAACGACCACCGAGACCGCCGTCAGAAAGGTATTCATCACACGCCCTACTGCATAAGAAGAAAGCTGCAGGCGGGGTCACCCCGCCAAATGGCGCGATTCTGCGCCGCGCCAAAGGTAGCGTCAACGGCAAGAGAAAGCGCCACAACCCGCTGATAATGCGGCCCTCATGCGATCAGCTCGCCAGCTACCACCGCAGCTTTCACGGCACCGCAATCTGCAGACTGCCCAAGGAGAACCGCACAAACACCGCCCAACCCACGGCGCTGATCAGACCCAACGCCAGATAACCCACCACAATCCCCAACGCGATCTGCTTCCACAGCCCGGCATGGGGATCACGGTTGTAAACAGGCGCCTCCACGGAAAGAACATCCCGCTCGGCACGAATCTCATCGAAACGGTCACGCATGGTTTACCTCGGTAAACGGAACAGAAAACAGAAGGAACGAAAAAAGGCGGCTAGCTTTGGCTAAGTCATCTCAACGAGATGGCAGCTCCACTGCCGGAGCCAGCGAAGTGCAAATGTTTTCCATCCGATCCATGAGAACAAAGAGTTCGCTACGAATGGTCCTTCGAGCATCCTGCTCGTAGCTGTAGCGCACTTTCGCGAAGTAGTCCGCGTAGAATTCAAACATCTCATCCAGCCGTAGAGGTGGAGCCAGCAGCGAATTAGCCGCTTCTATTACGGCTCGCAAACTTGTCGGGATTGCATCATAGAGCTGGGATAAATCGTGTCTTGCTTTCCTTGCTGGCTTGCTGAGCCTAATGTCGGGATAGTCTTGTTCGACCAGAAACGCCTTCAGATATATCTCGACTGCGAGTGCTGCGTTCATCGCGGCAGGCCAAAACAAATCCGTGTTACCTGCTGCCGAGTGCCGCTCCAGCAGCAAGGCGGCCGACCGGTATGTCCTGGCCTCCGTAACAACCATGTTGTGAGGCAGAAATAACGTTCCCATAACGCCCTCTACAAAATTCCAGCAGCGCCGCTGACGTCATGAGCAAGACTATGGAAGTGGCGCTGGAGAAGCTCAATTACGGTCAGCATCAACAGAAGTAGTGCTGATGCCAAGAGATCTAGGAGCGGTATTCACCAGCCCCAAAAAAAAACAAAAAAGGCGGTTAGCTTTCGCTAACCGCCTTTCTGTGTCTGGTGGCTACACCGGGACTTGAACCTGGGACATCAGCATTATGAATGCTGCGCTCTAACCAACTGAGCTATGTAGCCAAGTGGCGCGCATTATTCTCTGGTCGGTTTGGGCTGTCAACCCTGGCTCCGCAGATTTTTTATCCTTTTCAAACGGTTAGTTACGAACGGTGGGGCCGCCTAGGTCGGGGCGCGCAGCCCGGGCCGCGCTGGTCCGCAGCCCAGATCGGGATCCTACGGCCCCTAGCGGAACGAAGGCCGCGTGGCCAGCAGCAGGCCGGCGAAGATCAGGGCGCCGCCGATCCAGTGGAAGGTGCGCAGGGCCTCGCCCAGCAGCACCCAGCCCAGCAGCGCGGTGAATACGGGCATCAGGTACATGACCATGGCTGCCCTGCCCGCGCCGACGATCCTCACGCCATGGTTCCAGCCGACGTAGGCCACCAGCGAGGCGAACACGGCGGTGTAGCCGATGGCGGCGAGGTTG
Organism: Stutzerimonas sp. R40042; assembly: GCF_026642215.1. Classification (NCBI taxonomy): domain Bacteria; kingdom Pseudomonadati; phylum Pseudomonadota; class Gammaproteobacteria; order Pseudomonadales; family Pseudomonadaceae; genus Stutzerimonas; species Stutzerimonas sp. R40042. The sequence continues at coordinate 3,629,821 of NZ_CP113258.1, forward strand.
CTCGGCGTGAGGGCGAAGCCCCCTACCCGGCCCAGTTCCAGCAGGTAGAACGGCAGGATCAGCGGCAGACCGAGCAGCATCAGCACGCCCAGCAGCACCAGCGGCGGCACCAGCAAGTGCCTGGCCCAGCGGCGCAGCAGCAGCGTGTAGAGCGCCCAGGCCAGCACGGCGAGCAGCATGATGAGGTCGCCGCGCTGGAACGACAGGCTGGCGAAGGTCTGCCAGCTGCCGCGGCTGATCAGGTAGAGCAGCCCGCCCGCCGCCACGGCCATGCCGAACCAGGCGCGGCGCAGCGGCCACTCGCCGAGCAGGAAGCCCGCGCCGATAAAGGTCGCCAGTGGCAGGCAGGTGTTCACCAGGGTGAGGTTGATCGCCTCGGTGCTTTGCGCGGCGGTATAGAGCAGCGAGTTGTAACTGGCGATGCCCATGGCGGCGAGCACTGGCAGGCGCCAGCCGGCTGCACGCAGGGTGGCGCGGTGCGTCCAGATGCCCTTGGCGACGAAAGGCAGCAGCAAGCTGGTGGCCAGCACCCAGCGCCAGAACGACAGGCTCAGCGGCGGGATGCTGTCATGGAAGGCGCGGCCGACGAGGGCGTTGCCGCTCCAGCAGAGCACGGCGATAAGCAGCCCGGCAAAGGCCGGGCCCTGGCGCGCACTCATCAGGCTTGGCGCGGCGGGCGCAGACGGTATTGCGAGGGCAACTGGTCGAGCCCGCTCACCGTGACGTTGAGATTCTTCCACAGGCCATCCTTGATGCCGTAGATGCAACCGTGCACAGCGAGCGGTTGGCCGCGGTGCCAGGCGTTCTGGACGATGGTGGTGTGACTGACGTTGGCGACCTGCTGGATGACGTTGAGCTCGCACAGGCGGTCGACCTGTTCGTCCTCACTGGCCAGCTTGGACAGGTGCGTGCGGTGTTCGTAATAGAGGTCGCGGATGCTGCGCAGCCAGCCGTCGATCAGGCCCAGCTGGTCGTCGCGCATGGAGGCGCGGACGCCGCCGCAGCCGTAGTGTCCGGTGACCAGGATGTGTTTGACCTTGAGCGCGTCCACCGCGTACTGGATGACCGACAGGCAGTTGAGGTCGGTGTGCAGCACGACGTTGGCGACGTTGCGGTGAACGAACAGGTCGCCCGGCAGCAGGCCGACGATCTCGTTGGCCGGCACCCGCGCATCGGAACAGCCGATCCACAGGTACTCCGGCGTCTGCTGGCGGGCCAGCTTCTCGAAGAAGTCCGGGTCCTCTTCCTTGATGGCTTCGGCCCAGCGGGCGTTGTTCTCGAACAGCGGCTCCAGTTCGCTCATCTCATGTGTCCCTGTGGGTCGGCTCGGCACCTTACGAGTCGCTGCGGCCTTTTGACAAGCCGCCGCGGCTCACTCGGGCTCGACCAGTTCGACCTTCTTCGTCCGCTTGGCGGCGGGCTGGGAGATGAACGAGCGCAGATCACGCAGGAAGTTGTCGCGCCACGCGTCCAGGTCGGCAGCGCGAATGGCGCGCATCAGGTGCTCGTAGCGATCCTTGCGTTCGGCCAGCGACATGTTCAGCGCGCGATCGAGCGCTTCGGCCATGCCGACGCAGTCGTACGGGTTGACGATCAGCGCCGAGGTCAGTTCGCGGGCCGCGCCGGCGAAGCGCGACAGCACCAGCACGCCGGGGTCTTCCGGGTCCTGGGCGGCGACGTATTCCTTGGCGACCAGGTTCATGCCGTCACGCAGCGGGGTGACGAAGCCGACGTCGGCGGCGCGGAACAGGCCCATCAGCACGCGGCGGTCGTAGCTCTTGTTCAGGTAGTGCAGCGGCGTCCAGTCGAGGTCGGACATGCGCCCGTTGAGGTGCCCGGCCTGGCTCTCCAGCTGCTCGCGGATGTGCTGGTAGGTGCGCACGTCGGAGCGCGAGGTTGGCGCGATCTGCAGGAACTCGACGTTGTTGCGGTGCGCCGGGTAGCGGTCGAGGAACTCCTCGTAGGCGCGGAAACGCTCCACTAGACCCTTGGAGTAGTCCAGCCGGTCGACGCTGATGATGGTCTGGCGGCGCGTGTCGGTGGCGCGGCGCATGGGATGCGCGCGGCCCTTGTAACCTTCGGCGAGCTGCTGGATCTCGTCCGGCACCACGCCGATGGGGTAGACGCCGGCGCGGAAGTTCTGCCCATAGGCGGTCAGACTGCCGTCCGGCTCGACGACGCCGCGCACCTCACGGGTGATGTAGTCCTGGAAGGCCAGGCGGTCGGTGTCGGTCTGGAAACCGATCAGGTCGTAGTAGCAGAGCGTCTTGAGCAGGTCGTTGTGCGGCGGGATGGCGGTGAGGATTTCCGGCGCCGGAAACGGGATGTGTAGGAAGAAGCCGATGCGGTTGCGGATGCCCAGCTGGCGGCAGGCTTCGGCGAAGGGAATCAGGTGGTAATCGTGGATCCAGATGATGTCGTCGGGCTTGAGCAGCGGCTTGAGCTTCTCGGCCAGCATCGCGTTGACCCGCCGGTAGCCGTCGTACTCCTCACGACTGTAGCGGGCCAGGTCGATGCGGTAGTGAAAGATCGGCCAGAGCGTGGCGTTGGAGAAGCCGCGATAGTACTGGTCATAGTCGCGTTTGTTCAGCGGCAGCGTGACATAGGTGATGTTGCCGACTTCCTCGGTGTTGATGGCCGGGGTCGCGCTGACCTCGCCACTCCAGCCGAACCAGATGCCGCCGGCCTGGCGCAGGGCATCATAGACACCGACGGCCAACCCTCCGGCAGCCACCTTGCCCGCCTTGATCGGCGCGACGCGGTTGGAAACCACTACTAAACGGCTCATGGCAAAAATCTCGCTCTAGTCTGGTTTTGTTATGGGCTCGGCCGGTTCGCCGAGCTCGCTCAGCAGCTGTTCCAGCCAGCCGCCGACCGCATGTACCGATGGCAATCGCTCGCGAGCCTCGCTGGGCCCCTCGCCGACCTTGATGGAACGCCCGCCCAGCGCGTTGACGACGGCGAAACCGGCTTCGTCGGTGAGGTCGTCGCCGACGAATACCGGGGTGCGGCCAGCGAACGGCATCTCCTCCATGAAGGCGCGAATGACTTCGCCCTTGCTCGCCCCGCGCGGCTTGAGTTCGAACACACATTTGCCGGGCTGCAGGCTCAGCACCTCGGCGTAGCGCTCGGCGAAATGCTCAGCGAGCTCGCGGGCGATCTGTTCCAGCTGCGGGGCCAGACGAAAGTGCAGCGCGAAGGCGACGCCCTTGTTCTCCAGATGCAGGCCGGGATGATCGGCGCAGGCCTCGACCAGCTCGCGCTGGATGCGCTCCAGCTGCCGGGCATCGAGCGCCAAATTGCGCAGCTCGCCCTCGGCATCCCGGCGCTCGGCGCCGTGCACGCCAGCGGCGGGCAGTTGCAGCGGTGCCAGCAGCGCATCGAGCTGGGACAGCGGCCGCCCGGAGATCACGGCGACGGGAATCCCGTCGGCATGCAGTCGTTCCAGGGCCGCAAGGGTGGGCGGTGGAATGAAGACGAGCTCCGGGCGGGGCTGAATTTCAGCCAGCGTGCCGTCGACGTCGAAGAAGAAGGCGCAGCGCCGAGCCTCAGGCGCGGGTTGGTCGTTTTGATCGTTCATGCATGTAGGACTCCGGATCACGCACGGTGGTTCGTCCCATTTCACTCGCTTGCCGGTCAGCTACTGCAGCCCGAATTCGCAGCCCAACAAGGATGGCCCCGGATGCCGGATCCGGCCAGCGGCGCACCTGAATCTTCATCGAGCCGCCGGGTCACAACCTGCAAGACCGATGTCCTGACAGGAGACGATCATGAGCGATCAGAAACCCTATACCCCGACGGAAATCGACGACACCGAGGACCGCATGGGCTCCGTGGAGCCGCTCGACTTCGACCAGCGCCGCGACGAGCGCAAGGGCCGCGTCGGCGATCAGGTGCCGGGCGAGGAGATTGCCGATCGGTTCCCGCCGGAACGCGAGGCCGAAGCGGGCATGACGGCCGGTGAAGTACCGGATGGCGAAACCACGCTGGATGACATGGCACCGGACACGCTGATCCCCGAGAACGGAGCGCGCTCGCCGAACGAACGCGGACATGGCGAGCCGGCGGATCGGGATCTGAGCGTGGTGTCCGAGCACGCGATCGGCGCGGACGTGGATCTCGACGAAGCCGAGCTGGGCCGCTACGACCCGCTCGACGGCAAACCCTGGGACGGCCCGGCCAAGGGCGACGAGGACACCGGCCTCAGCGGCGGCGACGCGGTGCTGCGCGAGGACGACAGCGTGCTCTCCGACGACGAGCTGGAGGGCGACGCCCCGCTGGATTCAGGCCGGGACAAGCGGCCGGGGGAGTGACCGAGCCGCTTGCCGCGCCCCAACGCCGGGTGGGGTCTGGTCGTAGGGTGGATGTCGCTTTTTACATCCACCTTGACCTGAGCATGGTGGATCGGTGAAGCGTGATCCACCCTACGATCTGGCAGCTGTAGGGTGGGCTTTAGCCCACCGGAAAACGCCGCCTCATGGGCCGGCGGACTGAGCCACCGTCCGCAGGGCTGAACACACCTTCAATCCAGCAACCCCAGCAACGTGCAGGCCATCACCAGCGCATCTTCGCGGCCATCGGCCGACGGATAGTAGGCTCGGCGGCGGCCCACTTCGTTGAAGCCGTACCGCTCATAGAGGCGGTAGGCCGGCGCGTTGCTGGCGCGCACCTCGAGGAAGCATTCGCGGCCACCGCGCTCGCGGGCGCGCTGCATCAGGTGCTCCAGCAGGCGCAGGCCGAGGCCGCGGCCCTGGCTCTGCGGTTTGACGGTGATATTGAGCAGGTGCGCCTCGTCGAGGATCACGTTGATCACCCCGTGCCCGACCTGCTGCTCGCCCTCGAACATCACCCAGCATTCGTAGGCCGTCAGGGCATCGTTGAAGATGCCGCGGGTCCAGGGGTGGCTGAAGGCGGCGTACTCAATCTTAAGCACGGTTTCGATATCCGCCGCGGTCATCGGGCGGAAGCTGACTGCATCACTCATCACACGTACTCACGAACCTATGTGCCAGCGCGGCATGCTGCGGCGCATGGCCTTCCACAGCTCGGCCTTGGCGGCCGGCTGTTCCATCAATTCTTCCAGCCCAGGCATCGCCAGGGCGCGACCCAGCCCTTCCACGGCGACCTCGCGATAGCAGTTGTCGACGTCCACTTCGCCCGCGAAGCGCAGGGCCGGGTGACCGATCAGCCAGATGCAGTCGCAGCCCATCTGCTCCAGCTCGGCGGCCATCACGCCCTGCACGTAATCGCGCGCAGCCTCGGCGCCCTGGTCAAGGCTGCCCTTGTGCAGCAGCGGCCAGCGGATCGGTTCGCCGTCGCCGACCTGCTGCGGCTTGTCCGGCAGCCGCGCGGCGCGCAGCAGGTCCTTGAGCAGGATGTAGGCCGGGTCGCGGCTCTGGAAGGATTCGCCGGTGGGCAGCTCCACCACCAGCAACACGTTGCCGGCGCGCAGCAGCTGCAGGGAGAAACGTGGCGGCGGCTCGATGGGCTTGGCTGGCTCGGCGGCGGCCTCCTCGCTCGGGCTGACGGTCGCTGCCGCCGACTTCGGCTCCGGCATGGCGATACGCGGGCGCGGTGCCGGGGTCGGTTCGACGGTCGGCGCCACGGCTGGCCGCTCGATGACCGGCGCAGCCTCGACCTCGGCCACGGGCGCGACGACAGCCGCGGGCTCCGGCTCGGCAACCGGCGGCTGCAGCAGCTCGAGCCGCGACGGGGCAGCGAAAGGCAGTTCGGTCCGTGGCAGCCAGCTGGCTACCTGCATGGCGTCGAGGTAGGCACGACGCCGGGATTCACTGATCAAACGCCCTCCACCTGCGGATGTGCCTTGGCGCCGACCTGCATCAGGTTCAGCGCGTTGAGGTACGCCTTGGCCGAGGCGACGACGATATCGGTATCGGCACCGTTGCCATTGACGATGCGCCCGCCCTTCTCCAGCCGCACGGTCACCTCGCCCTGGGAATCGGTGCCCTGAGTGATGGCGTTGACCGAATACAGTTGCAGCGTGGCACCCGAGCCGGCAATGGCCTCGATGGCCTTGAAGGTGGCATCCACCGGGCCGGAACCTTCGGCCGCGGCACTGCGCTCCGCGCCATCGACGCTGAGCACCAGCTTGGCTTCGGGTGTGGTGCCGGTCTTGCTGGCGACTTCAAGGCTGCTCAGCTTGAAGTGCTCGGGTGCCTCATCGGCGAGGGTGTCGGAGACCAGCGCCTGCAGGTCTTCGTCGAAGATTTCATGCTTCTTGTCCGCCAGCTCCTTGAAGCGGGCAAAGGCCGCGTTCAGCTCGTCGCCTTCCAGTGCGATGCCGAGTTCCTCCAGGCGCGAACGGAACGCGGCGCGACCGGAGTGCTTGCCCATGACCATCTTGTTGGCGTTCCAACCCACCGACTGCGCGGACATGATCTCGTAGGTCTCGCGATGCTTGAGCACGCCGTCCTGGTGGATGCCCGACTCGTGGGCGAAGGCGTTGGCGCCGACGATGGCCTTGTTCGGCTGCACCGGAAAACCGGTGATGCCCGAAACCAGGCGCGAGGCGGCGAGGATGTGCTCGGTCTCGATGCGGGTATGCACGCCGAGCAGGTCCTGACGGGTCTTGATCGCCATGACGATCTCTTCCAGCGCGGCGTTGCCGGCACGCTCGCCGAGGCCATTGATGGTGCATTCCACCTGGCGCGCACCGGCCACCACCGCGGCCAGGGAGTTGGCTACGGCCAGACCGAGGTCGTTATGGCAATGCACGGAGAACACCGCCTTGTCGGCATTGGGGATGCGCTCGAGCAGCTGGCGGATGGTGTCGGCGTACTGGTGCGGAATCGCATAGCCGACGGTGTCCGGAATGTTGATGGTGCGTGCGCCGGCGTCGATGGCAGCCTCGATGATGCGGCAGAGGAAATCGATCTCCGAGCGCCCGGCGTCCTCGCAGGAAAACTCCACGTCGGCGCACAGGCTGCGCGCCTTCTTCACCGCGCGCACTGCCTGCTCCACCACCTGGTCCGGCTGCATGCGCAGCTTGTACTGCATGTGGATCGGGCTGGTGGCGATAAAGGTGTGGATGCGCCCGGAGTTGGCGCCGGCCAGTGCTTCGGCGGCACGCTCGATGTCGGCATCGACAGCGCGCGCCAGGCTGCACACGGTGCTGTCCTTGATGTTGTCGGCGACCAGCTTCACCGCGGCGAAATCGCCGGGGCTGGCGATGGCGAAGCCTGCCTCGATCACGTCTACCTTCAGCCGCTCCAGCGCCCGGGCGATGCGCAGCTTTTCCTCACCGGTCATGGACGCGCCGGGGCTCTGCTCGCCGTCGCGCAGGGTGGTGTCGAAGATGATGACGCGATCATTGCTGCTCATAGGACTGTCCTCACGGCTGCCGAGCGCCTCTGACAGGGCGCTGTAGTGGGCGGATTGTCGCGTGAAATGGACGGGGCGGGAAGGCGCAGCTGCGTTTGGCGTGGGTTGTCGTCGCGTAGGGTGGAAAACCGCGAAGCGTTTTCCACCAGCGTTCCCCCTCGGTGGAAAAGCCTTCGGCGTTTTCCACCCTACGAGCGCCCACGTTGATCGTAGGGTGGATGTCGCTTTTTACGTCCACCGCTGCGCCGCGGACAAAGTAAAAGGCCCCGCTAACAGAGCAGCGGGGCCTTTCGTTCTCACGTGCAGCTCGTAGCTGGGTTACTGATCCCAGGGGCGGTCGCCGCGCTCATCCTTGATCCGAGTCGGCAGGCCCATCACGTCGAGCAGCTTGAGGAACGGCTGGGCCGGCAGTTCTTCGACGTTGACCATGCGCTTGGCGTCCCACTCGCCACGGGCGATCAGCAGCGCGGCGGCGACCGGCGGCACGCCGGCGGTGTAGGAGATGCCCTGGCTGTCCGTCTCGGCGTAGGCCTCTTCATGGTCGGCCACGTTGTAGATGAACAGCTCGCGCGGCTGGCCATCCTTGGTGCCCTTGACCAGGTCGCCGATGCAGGTCTTGCCGGTATAGCCCGGCGCCAGCGAGGCGGGATCAGGCAATACGGCCTTGACCACCTTGAGCGGGACCACTTCCAGGCCTTCGGCAGTGCGCACCGGCTGCTCGGAGAGCAGGCCGAGGTTCTTCAGCACGGTGAAGACGTTGATGTAATGCTCGCCGAAGCTCATCCAGAAACGGATGTTCGGCACGTCGAGGTGCTTGGAAAGCGAGTGCACCTCGTCATGACCGGTCAGGTAGAGGCTCTGTTCGCCCACGACCGGCAGGTCGTCGGTGCGTTTGACCTCGAACATGCGATTGGTCGTCCACTGGCTGTTCTGCCAGCTGTAAACCTGACCGGTGAATTCGCGGAAATTGATTTCCGGGTCGAAATTGGTGGCGAAATACTTGCCGTGGGAACCGGCGTTGACGTCGAGGATGTCGATCGACTCGATCTTGTCGAAGTATTCCTGCTGCGCCAGGGCGGCATAGGCGTTGACCACGCCCGGGTCAAAGCCGGCACCGAGGATGGCGGTGATGCCCTTTTCCTGGCATTCGGCCAGGTGTTTCCACTCGTAGTTGCCATACCACGGTGGCGTTTCGCAGATCTTGCCCGGCTCTTCGTGGATCGCGGTATCGAGATACGCGGCGCCGGTGTCGATGCAGGCGCGCAGCACGGACATGTTGAGGAAGGCAGAACCGACGTTGATGACGATCTGCGATTCGGTTTCACGAATCAGTGCCTTGGTCGCTTCCACGTCCATGGCGTCCAGCGCATAGGCCTTGATCTCGCCGGGCTGCTTGAGCCCGCCCTTGGCTTGCACGCTGTCGATGATGGCCTGGCATTTGGAGATGTTGCGCGACGCGATAGCAATACGACCGAGTTCGTCGTTGTGCTGCGCGCACTTATGGGCCACCACCTTGGCGACACCTCCTGCACCAATGATAAGAACGTTTTTCTTCAATTGTTTCACCCCCTTGTACTGCGGCCTCAGGAAAGGCTGGACAGGTAATCGTTAAAGTCGAACTCACGAACCACCTCGACGCTGCCGTCGAGCTGCTTTACCACGATGGACGGCATTTTCAGGCCGTTGAACCAGTTTTTCTTGACCATGGTGTAGCCTGCCGCGTCGATGAACGACAGCCGATCGCCGATGGCCAGCGGGCGATCGAATTGGTACTCGCCGAAGATGTCGCCGGCCAGGCAGCTCTTTCCGCACACCATGTAGGTGTGTTCGCCGCCTGAGGGCGCCATCTTGGCGTTGAGGCGGTAGATCAGCAGGTCGAGCATGTGCGCCTCGATCGAGCTGTCGACCACCGCAAGGTTCTTGCCGTTGTACAGGGTGTCGAGCACCGTCACTTCCAGCGAGGCGCTCATGGTGATCGCCGCTTCGCCGGGCTCCAGGTAGACCTGCACGCCGAATTTTTCCGAGAACGCCTTCAGCCGCGCACAGAAGGCATCGAGCGGATAGCCTTCGCCGGTGAAGTGGATGCCACCGCCGAGGCTGACCCATTGGACCTGTTCCAGCAGATGGCCGAAGCGCTCCTCGATGGTGCTCAGCATCTTGTCGAACAGCTCGAAGCTCGCGTTCTCGCAGTTGTTGTGGAACATGAAGCCGCTGATCTTGCCGATCACCGCCTCGATCTTCGCCGGGTCGTGCTCGCCCAGGCGGCTGAACGGCCGCGCCGGGTCAGCGAGCAGGTAGTCGGAGCTGCTAACCTGCGGATTGACGCGCAGACCGCGGATGGTGCCGGAGGTCGGAGCCTCGAAGCGCTCCAGCTGGCCGATGGAGTTGAAGATGATCTTGTCGCAGTTGGCGACCATCTCTTCGATCTCGTCGTCGGCCCAGGCCACGCTGTAGGCGTGGGTTTCGCCGGCGAATTTCTGCCGACCGAGCTTGAGCTCGTACAGCGAGGACGAGGTGGTGCCGTCCATGTACTGCTGCATGAGGTCGAACACCGACCAGGTGGCGAAGCACTTGAGCGCCAGCAGCGCCTTGGCGCCGGACTGCTCACGCACGTAGGCGATCTTCTCGAGGTTGCCCAGAAGCTTCTGTTTGTCGATAAGGTAATACGGCGTCTTGATCATCTGTTCGTGCCCCGAGGGAGTCGCCGGCGGACCCGACAGCTCGCTTTTTGCAAAAAAGTGCGAATTGTGCCGGGAACCGACAGAGATCGAAATAGCACATCGATACTTCGTCACGTTTGGTGACGTTTGGTCTTGCCCGGCGAGCCGCCAAATGCCGCCAGACTAACCTTCAGGCGATGACGTTCAGGTGACTTCTCCATGCGTGCCGCAAGGGCCTCGTCCGATTGTCTGCGCGTCCATCATGCAGGCCCCAATGCAGTACAATCGGCGCTTTTTCATTGGCTGGACTGGCGCCACGATGATCGAACCCAAGCGCGTACTGCGTGCCCTCGCCGAACACTGGACGTTGCTCGAGCCGCTGTGCGAGCGTTTCGACGCCGGCACCCTGAGCCTGGTGGAGTTGCGCCATCAGCTCGCCGCACAGCTACCCGAAGGCACGCCCACCGACATCACCGCCCTGCTCGACCAGTGGATCCGCTTGGACATCCTGGTGCCGGTGGCCAAGAGCCCCAACCGCTTCGAGCTGAACGCACAGATCCACGACTTCCTCGCCTACCTGCGCCGCGAACACCGCCTCGGCCTGTGCCTGGAAATCGAGGCCTACCTGCGCCATCTCGAGCGCCTGGCCGGGCATATCCTCGATGCCTTCGAGATTCGCGACGGCAACGACCTGGCGCGCCAGCTGCGCCTGCTCGACATGCGCGTGCGTGACGTGCTGAAGAAGCTCGACAACGACGAACAGGCCCTGGTCGCCGTGGCCGACCGGGCCAAGACCAGCGACCGCCAGATCCCGCTGCGCCAGCGCTATGCCGAGGTGCTGGCGACCTGGGACGAGTACGTCGAACCAATGATCCAGCTGGTCTCCGCCGACGGCGCCTTCGAGCAGGGCGTTCATCGCGTCGAGCAGGTGCTGATGAAGCTGCTCGGCGAGCAACAGCGCCTCGGCCAGTTGGTGGACGACGACCTCCTGCTGCGCACCCATGCGCGCATCCTCGAAATGCAGACCACCGCCCAGCTGACCCTGCGCAAGGCCCGCGAGCTGCTGCTGCCGCTGCGCGAGGAAGCGCGTCGGCACAATGCCGTGACCCGAGGCGCGGCGCTGGCGCTGTCGGCGATCCGCAAGAAGGGCCTGGACGCCGTACCACAGGCCTCGCTGCCGCTGTTCACCCGTCCCCAGAGCACCTTTCTCGGCACTGCCAGCCAGGTCGAGGCCTACGTCTACGCCCTGGCCCGCTTCGAGCCGAGGCCGGCGCAGTTCCCGCGGGCTAGCGGCAAGCGCAAGGGCGAGCAGCCGCGCGCACCGCGCACCGCACGGGAGATGATCGAGCGCTGCCAGCAGGCGCTGCCGCTGCCGGACCTGATGGCCTGGCTGCTGGAACAGGAACCCGAGGGCGCCACCGACGAGCTGCTCTACTGGTTCTCGCGCCTGTCCCGCGACAGCCGCTTCCAGCGCGATCGCCTGGAACGTCGCGAGTACCTGACCCGCGAACACCGCGTCAGCCTCAGCTCCTTTGCGCTGGTGGCCAATGCCAATGGCTGACTCCTACGTAGGGTGGACAACGCGCAGCTTGTCCACCATCACCCCGACGATATCCGAGCGACCTGAATGAACATCGACCTCAAGGAAATGACCCAGCTGGCGCCGATCTTCCGCGAGCTGTTCAAGGGCTATCACCTGTCGCGCAGCGAGCCGGAGCCCTACGCGCAGCTGTCGAACATGCAGGACCAGTACCGCGCACTGTTCAAGGCGCTCGGCTTCGAGCTGGTCTGCGATCCGCGCAGCTTCTACTACTTCGTCCCGGAGCAGATGGGCGCGCAGGTGAACAAGACCGCCCAGCGCCTGGCGCTGTTCACCTTCATCCTCGTCGAGCATCTGGCCGACCAGGGCCGCGACCCGCTGGCCGTGCTCGACGGTGGCAGCCTCGGTCGCGATGAACTGCCGGCGTTGCTGGACAAGTACCGCGACCTGTTCCTGCAGGCCGAAGTCACCACCCAGGAAGAACTGGAAGAGAAGGTCATCCGCCGCCTGACACAGCTGGGCTTCGCCGAGGACAGCAACGGCGTCTACCGCTTCCTGCCGCCGATGCACCGTTTCCTCGACGTCTGCCTGTCGGTGCAGCAGGACCGCGATCTCGCCGCCAGCCTACACAGCAGCGACCTGCCGCTGCCCGCCCCGGAGCTGATCGCCGAGGACGAGGGCGAAGACGACATCATCCTCATCGAGGAAGCGGCCGAAGAATCGGAAGAAGAAGCCTTGGCGCGCGCCATCGCCGAAGAAAAGGAGCTTGAAGCATGAGCCAGGAACGCTACGGCATCCGCCGCTTCGCCCTGCTGAACACCGCCGGCTACAGCCTCGGCATCTTTCCGCTGGAGAACCCGCTGTCGGTCTACGGCGCCAACAACCTCGGCAAGTCCGCGTCGATCAACGCGCTGCAGTTCCCGATCCTGGCGCGCATGTCGGACATGAGCTTCGGCAAGTACAGCCTCGAGCAGTCGCGCAAGTTCTACTTCGCCTCGGACACCAGCTACATCCTCGTCGAAGTCATGCTGCCCCACGGCCCACATGTGATCGGCGTGGCCGGCCGCGGACCGGGCGGCGGCTTCGGCCACCAGTTCTTCGTCTACCAGGGCTCGCTGGACCTCGACCATTACCAGCAGAACGGCACCTGCCTGCGCCAGCGCGAGCTGTTCGCCAACCTCGAACGCGCCGGCATCAAGGCCTACGAGGCCAAGCCGGACGAGCTGCGCCGGCTGCTGGTCGGCGGGCATACCTCGATCCCGCTGGACATGACTTTGATCCCGCTGCGCTCGACCAGCGAGCAGAGCCTGAAGACCTTCCGCGCGCTGTTCATCAACCTGCTGCATATGCGCGAGATCACCGCAGCGAAACTCAAGCAGCTGTTCCTCGATGCCTTCGAGCACAGCCTGCGCTCGGGCAGCGTCGACTATATCGCCGCCACCGAAGAAGCCTTCCGCGACGTGCGCCGCATGGAGCAGGACTACCAGGCGCTGGTCGCCGCCGGCCCGCTGGTCGAGGCGCTGGCAGCCGGTGTCGCCCAGCGCGAGCTGCTGCGCGGCAAGCTGCATCGCCTGTCGCCGCTACTCGACAACCTGCTCGGCACCTGGCACGACTACGCCGATGCGCGCAAGGAAGAGCTGGTAATCCAGGCCGAGCACTATCGCCGCGAGCAGGACGGCCTGCAGAACGAACAGCGCGGCTCGACTGGCGAACTGATGCGCCTGGAACGCGAGATCAGCGAAATCCAGCGCTGGCTGGGCGAGCTGGCGGTGCTGAAGAACCGCTTCGCCCTGGTCGAGGACGCCCATGTGCTGGAGCAGCAGCTGCTCGCCGCCAAGGACGCCCACGACGAGCTGGCCGGTGCGCTGGCGCAGTCCCGCCAGTTCTCCAGCGAGGACCTCGACGAGCGCCTGCGTGATCTGGAAAAGCGCCTGAAGTCGGTCCGGCAACAGCTCGACCATGCCGACAACAACAGCTACTCGCGTTTGCGCGAGGAGTTTTCCCAGGCCGATGTGGATCGCCTGATGCGCCTGTTCAATGGCCAGCTGTTCAGCCTGCCGCTGGGTGAAAAAGGCATCAGCGCCGAGGGCGACGACTGGGTCAAGGCCGTGGAAGCGGTGCTGGATCGTTTCAAGGGCGACACCTTCTCGGTGCCGGGCCTGTCCATCGACCTCTCGCATATCGAGCCACCGGCGCTGCAGGCTCTGGCCGACCGTGCTGCCCTGCGCGACCAGAAGGATCGCCTGGAGCGCGAACTCAAGCAGCTCAAGACCCAGCATGCGGTAGCCGTCGACCGCGCCGCGAGCAAGGCCCAGGCCGAGGCGCTGTACCAGGCCGTACTCGATGCGCAGAAAGCGCTGGAAGACTTCCGCCGCAGCCAGACCCTGGCCGCCGAGGAGCCGGCGAAGCTGGAACAGCTGGCCCAGGCCGAGGCCGCGCAGGAAGAACTCAAGCGCACCAGTGACGCCTTCGCCGAGCGCGTGCAGCACCTGTCCGCCAAGCTGCAGCTGGTCGGCCGTCAGCTGGCGGATCTGGAAGCCAAGGAGCGCACGCTGGAAGACGCCCTGCGACGTCGCCAGCTGCTACCGGCGGATCTGCCGTTTGGTACGCCTTTCATGGACCCGGTGGACGACTCGCTGGACAACCTGCTGCCGCTGCTCAACGACTACCAGGACAGCTGGCAGGCGCTGCAGCGCGTCGACGGTCAGATCGAGGCGCTGTATGCCCAGGTGCGCCTGAAGGGCGTGGCCAAGTTCGACAGCGAGGAAGATCCCGAGCGTCGCCTGCAGCTCTTGGTCAACGCCTATGCCCACCGTCAGGACGAGGCGCTGACCCTGGCCAAGGCCCGCCGTGCCGCGGTCACCGACATCGCCCGGACGCTGCGCAACATCCGCAGCGACTACGAGAGCCTGGAACACCAGCTCGCGCTGTTCAACCGCGAGATCAACAAGCGTCAGGTTTCCAACCTGGCGAGCTTCCGCATCGTGTTAGCGCCGAACAAGGATGCGCTCAAGCACATCGACCAGATCATCCACAGCGCCGGGCAGTACGAGGAAGGCGAGACGCTGTCGGTGTTCGATCTGTCCCAGTCCGCCGAGCAGGACGCGAAGAACGAGGAAGCCAAGGAGTACCTGGCTCGGCTGGTAGCGACGAACAACAACCAGCTGGGCCTGAAGGACCTGTTCGAGCTGGCGTTCGAGATCACCAAGGTCGGCGGCCAGCCGGTGATTCATACCGACATCGACGGTGCGGCGTCCAACGGCACCACCATGACCATCAAGGCGCTGACCAACATGTACCTGTTGCTGCACCTGATGGATCGCGAGCAGGCTGGACGCATCCGCCTGCCCTACTACCTCGACGAGGCGGCGGACATCGACGAGCGCAACCAGCAGGCGCTGATCGAAACCAGCCTGCAGCTGGGCTTCGTGCCGATCCTTGCATCGGTGAAGCCGCAGGTCTCGGCCCATGTCGCCATCGACCTGGAAGGCGGCAGCGGGCCGGCCGGCATCTACATCGACGAGGCGGACTGGAAATACATCAGCCGCCGCGAACCGGTCGCCAGCCAGACCATTGCTTCAGCCCAACTGACCGAAGAGCCGGCCTGATCTCCCGCAACGAAAAAAGGGCCCCGAGGGGCCCTTTTCATGCGTGCGTAGGGTGGGTTTCAGCCCACCAGTAACGCCCGGTCGACCGTCACTTGTCGCCGGCGGCTCGCCCCAGTTCGATCTTCGGTGCCCAGCCGAACCACTCGTCCTGCGGTTCCTTGAACAGCGCAAAGGTCTGTCCCGGCAGCGCCCGGCGTCCCATCTGCTCGCCCTCCGGTGTGGCGAAGGCGACGCCGCCCTCGATCAGCGACTCCAGCGAATCGGTGCGCAGGCTGGCACCTTTGAACAGACTGAAATCCACACCGAAGCCGCTGGTCTCCCAGAAGCGGGTGCCCGTATGCACCAGGGGCGCGTAGCGCGGCTCGATGACGACGCGGATCAGTACGCGATCAGCGTTCTGCCCCAGCTCATAACCGGTGACCTCACCGACTTTCACCTCGCGGTAGGTCACCGCGTTACCCGGCTTGATCGAACCCAGGCGGGCCGCGCTGAGCACGAGGCTCAACCCTTCACCAGCCTTCTGTGGCTCCCGCTCCTGGCCGGTGAAACGCGTTTGCACGCCCGCATCCGCCTTGCCCGGTGCCACCTCCAGGTAGGGGCCGCTGACCAGCGTATCCAGATTCGCCGTACGCATGATGCCGAGCTCCGGCCGAACGACCCAGAACTGGGTGCCGGTGCGGGTGATGCGCGACTCCGCTGCGGTGATGCGGGCACGCAGCACGACACTCTGCAGATCATCGCTCAGCGTGACAGTGTCCACTTGGCCCACGGCCAGCCCCTTGTAGCGAATGGGCGTACCGGCACTCAGTCCATCGCCACGCGCCAGGCGGATCTCGATCGGCGTCCCGCGCTGGATTGCACTGTCTCTGTCCCTGTGCAATACGAAGCGCGGCACCTTCTTCGTCCCGGCAGCCTGCGGATCGGGCGTCTCGAAGGCGATACCGCCGGCAAGCAGGCTCTGCAGCGACTCGCTGCGCACCTCGATTCCGGACAAACCGCCGCTCAGCGAGATGCCGCTGGCATTCCAGAACCGGCTCGAGCTGTTCACCAGGTTGGCGTACGGCTGTTCGATATGCACGCCCACCACCACCTTCTGCTGGTCGCGAGAGAACTGGTAGCTCTGTACCGACCCCACCCGGACCTGCCGGTAGAGCACGGGACTGCCGACGTCCAGCGAGCCCAGACTGTCAGTCGTGAGCACCAGATGCAGCCCCGGGGCGCGAATATCCAGCGGCGGCGCCTTGGGGCGGGCGACGAACTCGCGCTTGGGCGAGCCACCTTTCTCGCCGGGCCTAACGGCGATGAAGTTGCCTTTCACCAACGCTTCGAGGCCGGTGATGCCGCCCAGCGAGATGGACGGCTTGACCACCCAGAAATCGGTGTCCTCGACCAGGTAGTCCTCGAACAGCGGGTCGACCGAAAGCTCGGCGCGCGCACCCTTGAGGTCCGAGTCGATATCCAGCTTTTTCAGCAGACCAACCTGCATGCCGTTGTACATCACCGGCGTACGTCCGGCCTGCAGCCCATCGAAATCCTGCAGCGCGACCACTGCCTTGATCCCCGCCTGGGCTGCGTCGAAATCCTCGTAGAGACGGAACGGGATGTTCGGGTCGGTGGCCGGGCTGTCCTTGCGGTGCGCGGGCGTGGCGAAGGCGATGCCCCCGGCGACGATACTGGCCAGGGACTCGGTACGGAACTTCACGCCGGTCAGCCCTGCGTCGACAGTAACGCCGCTGGCGTTCCAGAAACGGGTGTGCTTGCGCACCAGGTGCGCATACTCCGGCTGGATATAGAGCTGCACCTCCACGGTGCTGTCATCCTCGGCGAGCACATAGTTCTTCACTTGGCCCACCTGGATTTGCCGGTAGAACACCGGGCTGCCACGATTCAGCGAGCCAAGTCGCTCGGCCTTGAGCGTCAGGTGCAGGCCGATGCGGCTGTCGGACATCGGCGGCTCTTCCGTCAGCGCGACGAAACGCTTGGTCGGCTCGCCATCGGCTGGGCTCATACCGATGTAGTTTCCCGACACCAGCGTTTCCAGGCCAGTGATCCCGGCCAGTGTGACGCTGGGCTTAACCAGCCAGAAGCGCGTGCCGCTGCGCAGATAGCCGTCGACATCCTTGTTCATTTCGATATCGGCGACCACGACCTGCCGACGGTCGTCATCTTCCAGCCGCAGGTCGCGTACGACACCGATCGTCATGCCTTTGTAGAGCACCGACGTCTTGCCGATCTCGATCCCCTCGGCACTCTCGAAGACCACCTCGATGTGGATGCCTCGCTCGCTATAGGCCTGCCAGGCGAGCCACGCCCCGATCACCAGAGCGATCAGGGGCAGGATCCAGATGGCCGACCAGCTGGAGGCAGGGCGGGTATTGGCTTGCGGCAGGTCAGTCATGCTTGTTCCCGGATTCCGTGTTATCCCAGATCAGACGGGGATCGAATGTGATCGCAGCCAGCATGGTCAGGATCACCACACTGGCGAAGGCTATTGCGCCGAAGCCGGCTTCGACACTGGCGAGACTGCCGAAGTTGACGATTGCCACCAGAATGGCGATGACGAAGATATCAAGCATGGACCAGCGCCCGATCCATTCGATGAAGCGAAACACCAGAAGGCGCTGTCGCGGCGACATCGGGTGATGCCTTTGTACCGAAATCAGCAACATGGCGATCCCGACCAGCTTGAACGTCGGCACCAGAATGCTGGCGATGAACACCACCGCCGCAATCGGAAACATGCCGTGCTTGGCCAGTGTGACCACGCCGGACATGATGGTATCGGGCGTCCCGCTACCGAGCATGCGCACCGTCATGATTGGCAGCATGTTGGCGGGCAGGTAGAGCAACGCTGCGGTGATCAGCAAGGCCCAAGTACGGGCGATGCTGTTGGGCCTGCGCATGTGCACACGGGCCCCGCAGCGGCTGCAATGCTGATGTTCGATCTTTGGTGTGGCGCGATTCAGCTGGTGGCATTCGTGGCAGACCATCAGCCCGGCGTCAGCGGCGCGCATCGTCAGGCTCCGATAACGCTTCCCATACCTGATGCGGTGACATCACCAACTCCAGCCACACCTGCACCACCAGGAGCCCGGCAAAGCAGGCCAGGCCGACACCAAGGCTCAGCTCCGCCATGTCACGCAGCTTGATGATGGAAACCAGGATTCCGAGCAGATAGACCTCGAGCATCCCCCATTCGCGCAGATGGTGATAGAACCGGTAGAGCAGCAGCCCCAAGGGCTTGGCACGATCGATGGCGATGCAGAGCAACACGGCGAGCTGGCACAGCAGCTTCATCAGCGGCACCGCCATGCTGCAAAGGAACACCACCACGGCGATGCCCTGCATGCCGCTGTTGTACAGGCTCAACACCCCACTCCAGACCGTATCGTGGGTGACTCTGCCAAGCAGGTTCAACTGCATGATCGGCAGGAAGTTCGCGGGAAAGTAGAGCAACAGAGCCGCCAGCACCAATGCCAATCCCGGTCCGACGATGCGATGACGCAGGCGAAACAGCTCACAACCACAGCGAGGGCATTCGGCCACCTCGCCAAGGTGAAGCGTCGGCTTTGCCATCAACAGATCACATTCCGGGCAGCCTACGAGCTGCTCGATCGGAAGCTCTTCAAGTCTTGCACTAGCAGCCGATTCCGGCATGAGGAATATCCGAGCAAAGCGCTTATCTTAAACGAGCCATACCCGCAGCGTTGAGTAGCCAGCCAAAAGGCAGGCTGACTCGATCTGGTTCGAGCCTTCTCCTCAAGCTTTCGTCAGCGCAAAAGCAAACCCCCGGCCTGCGTATGCGGGTCGGGGGTTTGGGATAGGAGCTTGACGATGACCTACTCTCACATGGGGAGACCCCACACTACCATCGGCGATGCGTCGTTTCACTGCTGAGTTCGGGATGGGATCAGGTGGTTCCAACGCTCTATGGTCGTCAAGCAATTCGGTTGCTGCCTCGGGGTTGAGCCGCTGCAGCGAATTGGGTATGTGATCGAATCGGTATTGCGTGTTCGTGCAGATTTTCGGTCTGTATGTCGACTTACCGTCTAACAGCCAAATTGTTTGGGTGTTATATGGTCAAGCCTCACGGGCAATTAGTATTGGTTAGCTCAACGCCTCACAGCGCTTACACACCCAACCTATCAACGTCGTAGTCTTCGACGGCCCTTCAGGGAGCTCAAGGCTCCAGTGAGATCTCATCTTGAGGCAAGTTTCCCGCTTAGATGCTTTCAGCGGTTATCTCTTCCGAACATAGCTACCCGGCAATGCCACTGGCGTGACAACCGGAACACCAGAGGTTCGTCCACTCCGGTCCTCTCGTACTAGGAGCAGCCCCTCTCAAATCTCAAACGTCCACGGCAGATAGGGACCGAACTGTCTCACGACGTTCTAAACCCAGCTCGCGTACCACTTTAAATGGCGAACAGCCATACCCTTGGGACCGGCTTCAGCCCCAGGATGTGATGAGCCGACATCGAGGTGCCAAACACCGCCGTCGATATGAACTCTTGGGCGGTATCAGCCTGTTATCCCCGGAGTACCTTTTATCCGTTGAGCGATGGCCCTTCCATACAGAACCACCGGATCACTAAGACCTACTTTCGTACCTGCTCGACGTGTCTGTCTCGCAGTCAAGCGCGCTTTTGCCTTTATACTCTGCGACCGATTTCCGACCGGTCTGAGCGCACCTTCGTACTCCTCCGTTACTCTTTAGGAGGAGACCGCCCCAGTCAAACTACCCACCATACACTGTCCTCGATCCGGATAACGGACCAGAGTTAGAACCTCAAGGTTGCCAGGGTGGTATTTCAAGGATGGCTCCACGCGAACTGGCGTCCACGCTTCAAAGCCTCCCACCTATCCTACACAAGCAAGCTCAAAGTCCAGTGCAAAGCTATAGTAAAGGTTCACGGGGTCTTTCCGTCTAGCCGCGGATACACTGCATCTTCACAGCGATTTCAATTTCACTGAGTCTCGGGTGGAGACAGCGCCGCCATCGTTACGCCATTCGTGCAGGTCGGAACTTACCCGACAAGGAATTTCGCTACCTTAGGACCGTTATAGTTACGGCCGCCGTTTACCGGGGCTTCGATCAAGAGCTTCGCTTGCGCTAACCCCATCAATTAACCTTCCGGCACCGGGCAGGCGTCACACCCTATACGTCCACTTTCGTGTTTGCAGAGTGCTGTGTTTTTAATAAACAGTCGCAGCGGCCTGGTATCTTCGACCGGCATGGGCTTACTGAGCAAGTCATTCACCCTCACCGGCGCACCTTCTCCCGAAGTTACGGTGCCATTTTGCCTAGTTCCTTCACCCGAGTTCTCTCAAGCGCCTTGGTATTCTCTACCCAACCACCTGTGTCGGTTTGGGGTACGGTTCCTAGTTACCTGAAGCTTAGAGGCTTTTCCTGGAAGCATGGCATCAACCACTTCGCTTTCTAAAAGAAAGCTCGTCATCAGCTCTCGGCATTAAGATCCCGGATTTACCTAAGATCTCTGCCTACCACCTTAAACAAGGACAACCAACGCCTTGCTGGCCTAGCCTTCTCCGTCCCCCCATCGCAGTAACTAGAAGTACGGGAATATTAACCCGTTTCCCATCGACTACGCTCTTCAGCCTCGCCTTAGGGACCGACTCACCCTGCGTCGATTAACGTTGCGCAGGAACCCTTGGTCTTTCGGCGTGCGAGTTTTTCACTCGCATTGTCGTTACTCATGTCAGCATTCGCACTTCTGATACCTCCAGCGAGCTTCTCAACTCACCTTCACAGGCTTACAGAACGCTCCTCTACCGCTCATCTTGCGATGAACCCGTAGCTTCGGTACCTGGTTTGAGCCCCGTTACATCTTCCGCGCAGGCCGACTCGACTAGTGAGCTATTACGCTTTCTTTAAAGGATGGCTGCTTCTAAGCCAACCTCCTAGCTGTCTAAGCCTTCCCACATCGTTTCCCACTTAACCAGGATTTTGGGACCTTAGCTGACGGTCTGGGTTGTTTCCCTTTTCACGACGGACGTTAGCACCCGCCGTGTGTCTCCCGTGCTGACACTTGCTGGTATTCGGAGTTTGCATCGGTTTGGTAAGTCGGGATGACCCCCTAGCCGAAACAGTGCTCTACCCCCAGCAGTGATACACGAGGCGCTACCTAAATAGCTTTCGAGGAGAACCAGCTATCTCCGAGCTTGATTAGCCTTTCACTCCGATCCACAGGTCATCCGCTAACTTTTCAACGGTAGTCGGTTCGGTCCTCCAGTCAGTGTTACCTAACCTTCAACCTGCCCATGGATAGATCGCCCGGTTTCGGGTCTATTCCCAGCGACTAGACGCCCTATTAAGACTCGCTTTCGCTACGCCTCCCCTATTCGGTTAAGCTCGCCACTGAAAATAAGTCGCTGACCCATTATACAAAAGGTACGCAGTCACCTAACAAAGTAGGCTCCCACTGCTTGTACGCATACGGTTTCAGGTTCTATTTCACTCCCCTCTCCGGGGTTCTTTTCGCCTTTCCCTCACGGTACTGGTTCACTATCGGTCAGTCAGTAGTATTTAGCCTTGGAGGATGGTCCCCCCATGTTCAGACAAAGTTTCTCGTGCTCCGTCCTACTCGATTTCACTTCTAAGATCCTTTCGCGTACAGGGCTATCACCCACTATGGCCGCACTTTCCAGAGCGTTCCGCTAAAATCAAAGAAGCTTAAGGGCTAGTCCCCGTTCGCTCGCCACTACTAAGGGAATCTCGGTTGATTTCTTTTCCTCAGGGTACTTAGATGTTTCAGTTCCCCTGGTTCGCCTCACACACCTATGTATTCAGTGTGTGATAACCATCTTATGATGGCTGGGTTCCCCCATTCAGAGATCTCCGGATCAAAGTCTGTTTGCCGACTCCCCGAAGCTTTTCGCAGGCTACCACGTCTTTCATCGCCTCTGACTGCCAAGGCATCCACCGTATGCGCTTCTTCACTTGACCATATAACCCCAAGCAATCTGGTTACTGTCTATAACGTGAAGACGACATTCGCCGAAAATTTGCATAGAGAACACGCAAATTTTACCTTGACGCGACATGCTGCCAGTGAAAGCAACACATCGGTCTACTTCTATCACATACCCAAATTTTTAAAGAACAGTTCTGGCGCAAAGTCCAGAAATCAATGCTCAACCCAGGCGATCAACAACCGTCCTGGTAAACACTCATTTCTGAGCTTTCGGCGACTAGAGTTAATGGTGGAGCCAAGCGGGATCGAACCGCTGACCTCCTGCGTGCAAAGCAGGCGCTCTCCCAGCTGAGCTATGGCCCCTTCGATTGGTGGGTCTGGGCAGATTCGAACTGCCGACCTCACCCTTATCAGGGGTGCGCTCTAACCAACTGAGCTACAGACCCAATCGTTACTCTCGGGTCTAAACCCAATCGCCTTTCGCAAGTGAATCAAGCAATTCGTGTGGGAGCTTATGACGAAGCCGGTGTCTTCGATTAAGGAGGTGATCCAGCCGCAGGTTCCCCTACGGCTACCTTGTTACGACTTCACCCCAG
>NZ_CP113258.1:3655000-4666542 GCF_026642215.1 Stutzerimonas sp. R40042
TTAGAAGCAAGAGGACCAGAGCGCCCTGCCCCAGGTTATCCACCAAAACCTTTCCAAGGTCAGGTCCCAACGCAAACGTCCAGGCGAGATATAGCCAGTACAGAGGTACGCTAGCGGCGCATAGGAACACACCGAGCCGCCACAAAGGGTAACGCATCAGTAGTCCTTGGTGAGATCCATCGAAGCGTACAAGCCTGCCACCTGATCGGCATAGCCGTTGAACAGCTGGGTCTCCCGGACGCTGGGGCTGAACAGGCTCCCAGGAAGCCGCCTCTCACGAGCCTGAGACCAACGCGGATGGGAGACCTGTGGGTTGACGTTGGCGTAGAACCCATACTCCTCAGGAGCCATCGACTGCCAGGTGGTGGTCGGCTGCTCACTTACGAAGCTGATTCGCACGATCGATTTGATGCTCTTGAAGCCGTACTTCCACGGCACGACTAGCCGTAATGGCGCCCCATTCTGATTCGGCAATACCCGACCATACATGCCAACGGCGAGCAGGCTGAGCGGATGCATCGCCTCATCCATGCGCAACCCTTCGACATACGGCCAATCGATCAATGCAAAGCTGGAACGCGTGCCACGCATCTCGTCGGGCCGGTAAGCCGTTTCGAAGCGTACAAACTTTGCTGCCGAAAGGGGGCGAACCCTCCGAATCAGGTCGCCCAACGGAAAACCTAGCCAGGGAATCACCATCGACCAGGCCTCCACACAGCGCAGACGATAGATCCGCTCCTCGAGCTGCCCTTCCGCAAAAAGATCCTCGAGCGAATAGCGTCCTGGCTTTTCGACTGCACCATCAATCAGCACCGTCCACGGCTCGACTTTCAACTCGCCGGCGTAGCGCGCCGGGTCGCCCTTGTTGGGGCCGAACTCATAGAAGTTGTTGTACTGGGTGGCGTCCGCATACGGAGTGACGGCTTCGCCTTCCGGGACGACAGCGCGCCAACGGGTATCGCTCAGTTTGCCAACAAACCAAGGAGAGGCTGGCGCATCGGGGACGCCGGGGTACTGCTCGGATGCCGGGACCAGAGAGGGCAACCCCAAAGCCGCCCCGGCAATTGCTGCCCTCTGAATGAAGCGACGCCGACTTCGATAGACCGTCTCCGTCGTAACCTCAGATTCACGGCACGTACCGGAAGGGGGGATTCTGATCAGCATGAGTAGCTCCGCGTATCGGCTCTGAACGAGCAATACGCGCAGCCAGATCGAAAATCAACCCTCGACGCGCTTACGCCGACGCAGCTGCATCAGGTACTGAACCGGGCCGGAAACCGCATATGCGAGGAAGATCAGCAGGAGGATACGAGGCGGGTCGCTGAATACCACCGCAAACACCAAGACCACGACCAAAATCGCAACGAAGGGAACCCGCCCTTTCAGGTCCAGATCCTTGAAGCTGTAGTACTTGATATTGCTGACCATCAGCAGCCCGGCAGCCGCGACCATCAGCGCAAAGAGCATGACCAGCACCAGCGGCAGATCGACGCCACG
The DNA here is from genome assembly GCF_026642215.1 of Stutzerimonas sp. R40042. Classification (NCBI taxonomy): domain Bacteria; kingdom Pseudomonadati; phylum Pseudomonadota; class Gammaproteobacteria; order Pseudomonadales; family Pseudomonadaceae; genus Stutzerimonas; species Stutzerimonas sp. R40042. The sequence goes on from NZ_CP113258.1 coordinate 3,656,498, forward strand.
AATACCGGCATCATCGAGCGCCCAAACGGCCCAGACCCAACCAGCCACCACGCCCGCCGCGGCCGGACTCGCCAATCCGATGAACCAGCGTTTGTCCACCTTGCCGATCTGCGTATTGAAACGTGCCAGACGCAGCGCCGCGCAGGCAACGTAGATGAAGGCGACGGTGAGCCCAACGTTCCCGAGCTCCGAAAGCGCCCACTCGTATGCGAGCACCGCAGGCGCCAGACCGAAAGCCACCATGTCTGACAGCGAGTCGTATTCAGCGCCGAAAGCACTCTGCGTATTGGTCAGGCGCGCAACGCGTCCGTCCAGACTATCGAGCACCATCGCGACGAAGACGGTCGCCGCGGCCACATAGAAATTGCCGTTGATCGCCGTGATGATCGAGAAGAACCCAGCGAAGAGGTTGGCAGTGGTGAACAGGTTCGGCAGCAGGTAGATGCCCCGGTGGCGTACCTTGCGGCCGTCAGCCTCCTGGGTTTCCTCCACATGCTCGTCGATCGGCAGAATGCTTTCTGGTTCGACTGGCTTGTTCGGCTCTTCGGATTGTCCACTCATGCGCATTCACCTTCTACAACAGGTACGGATAGATTTCGACCAGATCGACACACTCGCGGTTCAGCCTGGCCAAAGCCGCGATTTATACCAGAAGCCGGGGAACAGAATGAAAAAACGCGGCCGTAGCCGCGTTTCTTGAGCAGAAAAACCGATCAGTTCTTGCTCTTATCCACGATCTTGTTCGCAGCGATCCAAGGCATCATCGCGCGCAGCTTCTCGCCGACCACTTCGATGCCATGGGCCGCATTGTTGCGACGGTAGGCCGTCATGGACGGATAGTTGGCGGCGCCTTCAGTGATGAACATCTTGGCGTACTCGCCGTCCTGAATGCGCTTCAGGGCATTACGCATGGCAGCGCGGGACTCGGCGTTGATCACTTCAGGACCGGTCACGTACTCGCCGTACTCGGCGTTGTTGGAGATCGAGTAGTTCATGTTGGCGATGCCGCCTTCGAACATCAGATCGACGATCAACTTCAGCTCATGCAGGCACTCGAAGTAGGCCATTTCCGGCGCGTAGCCAGCTTCGACCAGGGTTTCGAAGCCGGCCTTGACCAGCTCGACGCAACCGCCACAGAGAACGGCCTGCTCGCCGAACAGGTCGGTTTCGGTTTCGTCCTTGAAGGTGGTTTCGATGATACCGGTACGGCCACCGCCGACGCCGCAGGCGTAGGACAGTGCGACGTTACGGGCATTGCCGGAAGCGTCCTGATAGATCGCGATCAGGTCGGGAATGCCGCCGCCCTTGACGAACTCGGAACGCACGGTGTGACCTGGCGCTTTCGGAGCGATCATGATCACATCCAGATCGGCACGCGGCACGACCTGGTTGTAGTGAATGGAGAAGCCGTGAGCGAAGGCCAGGGTCGCGCCCTGCTTCAGGTTCGGTTCGATCTCGTCCTTGTACAGGCGGCCCTGAAACTCGTCCGGGGTCAGGATCATTACCAGATCGGCAGCGGCAACGGCGGCTGGAACGTCACTGACCTTCAGGCCATGGGCCTCGGCCTTGGCAATGGAAGACGAACCCGGACGCAGACCGACGGTGACGTCGACGCCGGAATCCTTAAGGTTGCACGCGTGCGCGTGACCCTGGGAACCGTAACCGATGATGGCGACCTTCTTGCCCTGGATGATGGAGAGGTCGCAGTCTTTATCGTAAGAAACCTTCATGAATTACCCCTGTTGCCGGCCTCGTGGGCCATTCGATAAAACGTTGCTGACTGACGAGACGACGTGTCCGGCAGTCGTTAGATACTCAGCACTTTGTCGCCGCGAGAGATTCCGGTGACACCGCTGCGCACAACCTCGAGGATCGAGGCGGTACCAATGGCCTGGATGAAGCTGTCCAATTTGTCACTGGTTCCGGCCAGCTGAATGGTATAGACGCTGGTGGTCACGTCGACGATCTGCCCACGGAAGATGTCGGTGGTGCGCTTGACCTCGGCGCGCTGAGCGCCGGTGGCCTTGACCTTGATCAGCATCAGTTCGCGCTCGATATGGGCGCTCTCCGACAGGTCGACCAGCTTGACCACTTCCACCAGCTTGTTGAGGTTCTTGGTGATCTGCTCGATCACTTCCTCGTGCCCTACCGTGGTCAACGTGAGACGCGACAGGGTCGGGTCTTCGGTCGGTGCCACGGTGAGGCTTTCGATGTTGTAGTTGCGTTGCGAAAACAGGCCGACCACACGAGACAGCGCACCCGGTTCGTTTTCCATCAGCAGGGAAATGATATGTCTCATGATCAGGTCCGCTCCGTCTTGCTCAGCCACATGTCACGCATCGCGCCATCCTTGATCTGCATTGGATAGACATGCTCGGCGGTGTCGACGGCGATATCCAGGAAGACCAGGCGGTCCTTCATGGCGAACGCCTCTTCCATCATCGGCTTGAGATCTTTGAGATCGGTGATGCGCATGCCGACGTGCCCGTAGGCCTCGGCCAACTTGACGAAGTCGGGCAGCGATTCCATGTAGGAGTGCGAGTAGCGACTGTTGTACACCATGTCCTGCCACTGGCGGACCATGCCCAGCGCACCGTTATTGAGGTTGATGATCTTCACCGGCAGGTCGTACTGCAGGCAGGTGGACAGCTCCTGGATGTTCATCTGGATGCTGCCCTCGCCCGTCACCACCGCGACATCGGCTTCGGGGAAGTTCAGCTTCACGCCCATGGCTGCCGGCAGACCAAAGCCCATGGTGCCGAGGCCACCCGAGTTGAGCCAGCGGTTGGGCTTGTCGAACTTGTAGTACTGGCAGGCGAACATCTGATGCTGACCAACGTCCGAGGCGATATAAGCCTCGCCCTTGGTCACTTCGCAGAGCACCTCGATGGCGGCCTGCGGCTTGATGATCGAACCATCGCCCTCGTTGTAGGGGAACAGCCGGCCATTGCCGCGCCACTCGTCGATCTGCTTCCACCAGCTGGCCACGGTCTCGGCATTCGGCGCCTGGCCGATCTCCTTGACGATGGCGACCATCTCGGTCAGCACGCTGTCCACCGGACCGACAATCGGGATGTCCGCCTTGATGGTCTTGGAGATGGATGCCGGGTCGATATCGATGTGGATGATCTTGGCGTTCGGGCAGAACTTGGTCGCGCCGTTGATCACGCGGTCATCGAAACGCGCGCCGACCGCGAGGATCACATCGGAGTGATGCATCGCCAGGTTGGCGGTGTAGCTACCATGCATGCCGAGCATGCCGACGAACTGGCGGTCGCTGCCCGGAAAGCACCCCAGGCCCATCAGGGTGTTAGTCACCGGCAGGTTGAGCATCTTCGCCAGCTCGGTCAATTGCGCCGAGGCCTTGCCAAGGACCACACCGCCACCGGCGTAGATGATTGGCCGCTTGGCGCCCAGCAGTAGCTCCGCTGCCTTGCGAATCTGACCGGAATGCCCACGCACGGCCGGGCTGTACGAACGCAACTTGGCCTTCTTCGGGTAGACGTACTCGAACTTCTCGGCCGGGTTGGTCATATCCTTCGGGATATCGATGACAACCGGCCCTGGACGCCCGGACTCGGCGAGATAGAACGCCTTCTTCATCACTTCGGGGATTTCCGAAGGATGCTTGATCATGAAACTGTGCTTAACGATCGGACGGGAGATGCCGATCATGTCGGTTTCCTGGAAGGCATCGGTGCCGACCATGGTGCTGGGCACCTGACCGGAGATGACCACCATCGGGATCGAGTCCATGAAGGCGGTGGCTATACCGGTGATGGCATTGGTCGCCCCGGGACCGGAGGTCACCAGCACCACGCCGGCCTTGCCGGTCGCGCGCGCATAGCCATCGGCCATGTGCGTGGCGGCCTGCTCGTGACGAACCAGGATGTGCTCGATGGCCTTTTCCTTGAAAAGCGCATCGTAGATATGCAGAACGGCACCGCCCGGGTACCCGTAGATGTACTTAACGCCTTCGTCACGCAGGGAGCGGACGACCATTTCAGCGCCGGATAAGAGTTCCACGTTGTTCACCTCTGAACGCCAGATAGCGGTCCAAGCCGGAGCCGCCAGAAATAGGTTTACTGCCAACAGGGCATGAGCGACGGTGGTCGCCGACTACGTCAGCCACTGATTGAGCCAGTATCGGAAGAGTCCCTGGTGTCGCGGGCTCTCCACCCAGCGCGAGGTAACGCGTTGCGGGTGATGCAGGTCGGCGCGGGTAGCACCTCATGTCTGTCTAGACTGAGCCGGTATCGCTTGCGGCGAGGCGACTCAGGACAGCAAGCCTCGGATTGTTCGGATTCGGCACCCGCAAGTCAAGCCTGCCGTTACGTTTCAGCCAACCTCGAGCTGTGACGGCGCGCAGAAGTACGCCCTCGGCTTTTGGGTATAGTGGAGGCCGTTTTCCGATCCTGATGAAGGTAACAGCATGCGATTGACGGTTCTTGCGAGCGGCCTGGCGCTGGCGCTTTGCGGCAATGCCATGGCCGCGCAGGTGTACAAATGGGTGGATGCCCAGGGCGTGACGCACTTTGGCGCCCAGCCGCCGCAGGGGCAGCAGGTGGAAACTGTTAATACCGTGGTTGCGCCAGGCAAATCCGTAACAGCGCCGGCACCGGCCTCGCAGGAAAAAAGCGAGCCCGATCAGCAAAGCATCGACCGCAAGGTGAAACAGCAGGTCGCCGAGCAGGAGGCCGAGCGCAAGCGTTACTGCGAAACCATGCGCACGAACCTGGCCCAGCTGCAGAACAACCCACGCGTGCGAGTCGAAGAGAATGGTGAAACGCGGCGAATCACCGAAGAGGAACGTCAGGCGCGGATAACGGAAACCCGCGACAAGATCGCGGAAAACTGCAACTGATCCATCATCCGATCGACCGGCGCCGCCAAGCGCGGCGTTAGGACGACGCTTCGATCAGGGCGTCGAAGCCGCGCAAGGCCTCCAGCAGCGTCGCCACTTGGGACTCACGATAGACCACTTCGGCCATTGCGCAGATACCGGACGCAGCGGGCAACGGCTGATCCGCCTCAACGATCACCTTCATTCGCGGCAGGAAGATCCACTGTAGCCATTGTTCGAAACGCAGCGTGTCGACGCAGAACGGCTCCACACTAGCCAGGGCTTCTGGAGCCGGCGAATCCACACTCCACAACCCCAGCAGCCGCAGCTCACGCTCGATCAGCAGCAACTGCTGCGCGATCGCCGGAAGCCGACTATCCATCACAGACTGACCTTGGCGCGCTCACGCGCCTGAGCGGCACCGGCGCTGTCGCCCTGCCGTTCGCGCGCCTGGGCGATCAGCTCCCAGAGGCTGGCCTGGAGCGCTGGCCGCCCGCTGGCATAGCTCAACGCCCGGCGCGACAGCTGCTCGGCCTGAGTCGCATCGCCCTGGGCCAGGCGGACCTGAGCCAAACGGTAGAGCACCTGCGGCTCGCGCGGAGCGATACGCTGTGCTCTCTCGAGACTGGAGGCGGCTCCGTTGAGGTCGCCGCCACCCTGCTGTTGCTGTGCTGTCGTCAGCAACGCAAGAACTGGACCGTCGAGCTGCTCGTCCGCTGCCAGCCCGCTGTTGGATGAAGGAATCCCGCTGGGCATGCTTGGCTGCGGCGTACTGGGCGGTGCGGAAATCGACGGTGCGGGCTGCCAGGTTGGCTGCGTAGCGTCGTCGGATGCACCACTGGACGACGAAAACGGCACATCCGGTGCGGCGAAGGTTTCAAGTGGTGCGGAAGTACCCTGCGGCACCATCACCACCACCCCAGAATCCTCCTGCTGCTGCCTTGGCGTCGCGACCGCGGCTGGCGCGCGGTATCCCTGGCGAGCCGCCACCTCCTCGGAAACGGGAGCGCCTGAGTCCACCACGGGGATCGAACCACGATCCACTGTCGCGCACCCCTGCACCAGCGTCACCGCTGCAACAACGGCCATCCACTGCTTGTTCACCAATTCAGACCTCTCAACGTAGAACCAAGAAGCACGCGACCTCCGCGGCAGTTACTCCAACCAGCCGCGTACCCAATCCATGACCGACTCCGCCGGCGCCTGAATGCCGCAGCCAGGTCCGGGGGCCGGTTCGCTGCCACGAATATAGGGCATCTGCACGGCATCCGGGCAGCGCTCGTCTGTGCCAAGCCCGCTACGGGCATCGACCCAGGCGTAGGCCACATTGTCCGGCACCGGCATCTGCAACGGCAGCGGATCGGCCCTGCGCATGAAGTCGGTCCAGACCTGCAGCGCACCGGTGGCGCCGGTCAGCGACGTCTTGCCATTGTCGTCACGCCCCAACCAGACCACCGCCAGCACGTCCTGGCTGAAGCCAGCGAACCAGCTGTCACGCGAATCATTGGTAGTGCCGGTCTTGCCAGCCAGATTGAGCGACTGCGGCAGCCGATTGTAGGCCGAGCGCCCAGTGCCCTCGCGCATGGCGCGCTGCATGGCGTACTGGGTGAGATAAATAGCGCCCGGGTCAAAACGCTGCTGGATCTGGAACGGATAACGCTTGAGGGGCTCGCCATCGGCAGTCAACACACTGCGAATGCCTCGCAGCGGGGTATTGAAACCGCCATTCGCAAGGGTCTGATACATGCCGGCTACCTCGATAGGTTTCAAGCCACCCGCCCCGAGCAACATCGACGGGTAGGCTGGCCACTTCGGCGAGGCACCCAACCGCTCCAGTGTCTTGAGCACATTCGGCACGCCCAGATCGAGCCCGAGCCGTGCTGTCGACAGGTTGTAGGAATTGGCTAGCGCCTGGTACAGGTACACCGTCCCATGCGCCTGACGACCATAGTTCTGAGGCTTCCATACCTGCCCATCGGCGCCCTTCACGGAGAAAGCCTCGTCCTCGAGCAGACTGGTCAGCGTGTACTGGCTGGGCTTCTCCAGCGCGGCCAGGTAGATGGCCGGCTTGATCAGCGAGCCGATCGGACGCGACGCGTCCAGCGCCCGATTGAAGCCGGCGAAACCTGGCTGGCGGCTACCCAGCATGGCCTGGATTTCACCGGTTTCGGGATTAGTGACGATCATCGCGCCCTCGACGCCCTCGGTGGCCTTGCCGAGTCGCTTGAGGGTTTCGCTCATGGCCTGCTCGGCCTTCAGCTGGAGCACCGGATCGAAGCTGGTGAAGACGCGCAGGCCCTCTTCGGTGAGGTCCTCGTCCCGATAGTCCTCGCGCAGCTGGCGCTTGACCAGGTCGAGGAAGGCCGGATAGGAACTGTCCGCCATGCTGCCGCGCTGGGTTACCCCCAGTGGCGCCTGCTTGGCCTTGGCCGCCTCATCGACACTGATGACCTGCTGCTCGGCCAAGAGATCGAGCACCAGATTGCGCCTTTCCAGCGCACGCTCGGGGTTGCGCCGCGGGTTGTAGTAGGTCGGCCCCTTGACCATACCGACCAGCAGCGCCACTTGCGGCAGCTTCAGCTCGGCCAGCGGCTGACCGAAGAAGTACTGGCTGGCCAGTCCGAAACCATGCACGGCGCGACGGCCATCCTGGCCGAGGAAGACCTCGTTCAGGTAGGCCTCGAGGATTTCCTGCTTGTCGTAATGCAGCTCCAGCAACACAGCCATCATCGCCTCGGTTGCCTTGCGGCTGAGGCTGCGTTCGTTGGTCAGGTAGAAGTTCTTGACCAGCTGCTGGGTCAGGGTACTGCCACCCTGGCGAACCTGGCCGGCAGTCAGGTTGACCCAGACGGCGCGGGCAATGGATTTGGGCGACACGCCGAAGTGATTGAAGAACTCCCGGTCCTCCACTGCGACCAGCGTTTCCACCAGATAAGGTGGTACCTGGTCCAGCTTGATCAGGATGCGATCTTCGTTGTGCGCCGGATACAGTCCACCGATCAGCACCGGCTCCAGCCGCGCCACAGGCAGGGCGCTACCGTTTGCGCTGCTGAGGCCGGCAACGAAATCGCCGGAGAAGCGCACCCGCAGCCGCTGCGACTGCTCGGCACCTTCGTAGAACTGGAAGCCGCGGGTGTGCAGTTCGATGTCATTGCCGGCAACCGAAGCGCCGCCCGGGCCACTGACCGAGCGCTCGCGCCGATAGCCGAGCGCGTCCAGCTCAGCAAGGAAGTCGTTCTTGTCCAGCTTCTGACCGACGAACAGTTCCAGCGGTCGCGCATAGACCTTTGCCGGAATCGTCCAGCGCTTGCCGGAGAATTTCTCCTGCACGACAGCATCGAGGTAGATGGCGAAACCGGCCAGGATCACCAGGCCGACAATGGAGAGCTTGACCGCCCAGCCCAACCAAGGGCGAGCACCACTGGAGCGGCGCTTGGAGCGATTACGAGGGGAGCGAGGTTTAGTCATGGCGGCGCATTATACGCACTTTGCCGCCGCGGATTGACGGCCTCTCAGCGGTTTGCAGCGCAACGCTCAGCGGCCATAATGCCGGCGACTTTACGACTGTGTGGACTGCTTCGCAGTGGACTCGCACGCCCCGTTCAAGAACTTCGACAAGGAATGACCGTGAGCCAAGCACTGATCGCCGCCCTGCAGAATCCTGCCCTGTATCCGCACCCCACCGAAGGCTTTCGGGTCATCGAAACCCATATCTCCTGGGTCATCCTCACCGGCCAGTACGCCTACAAGATCAAGAAGCCGGTGGACTTCGGCTTCCTCGACTTCACCGATGTGTCCGCGCGCAAGCACTTCTGCGAAGAGGAGCTGCGCCTCAACCAGCGCATGGCGCCCGATCTCTACCTGGAAGTGCTGCCCATCAGCGGCTCGCCTGATGCCCCGGTGATCGGTGGCGACGGCCAGCCCTTCGAGTACGCGCTGAAGATGCGCGAGTTCCCGCAATCCCAGCTGCTGGCCGAGGTCCAGGCCCGCGGCGAGCTGACCGATGCGCATATCGACGCCTTGGCCGAGCAGATCGCCAGCTTCCACGTCAGTACACCGCAGGTACAAGCGGACCATGCGCTGAACAGCGCCGACGCAATCGTCGCACCGATGCGGCAGAACTTCGAACAGATCCGCCCGCTGCTCAGCGAGCCGGAAGACCTGCGCCAGCTGGACGCGCTCGAAGACTGGACCGAAACCAGTATCACGCGCCTGCGCCCGCTCCTCGAACAGCGCTGCCAGCAAGGCCTCGTTCGCGAATGCCATGGCGACCTTCACCTGGGCAATGCGACGCTGATCGATGGCAAGGTCGTGCTGTTCGATTGCATCGAGTTCAATGAGCCGTTCCGCCTGATCGATGTCGCCTCGGATGCTGCATTCCTGGCCATGGACCTTGAGGATCGCGGGCTGAAATGCCAGGCCCGGCGCTTTATCAATGGCTGGCTGGAGCACACCGGCGACTACGCAGCACTGGCCCTGCTCAACCTGTACAAAGCCTATCGTGCACTGGTTCGCGGCAAGGTCAGCCTGTTCCGTCTGTATCAGGAGCAGGACGCCGTGCAGCGCAAGGTAGTCCTGCGCCAGTATCGCGGCTACGCCAACCTTGCCGAAAGCTACAGCGCGATTCCGTCCCGCTTCCTCGCCATCACCCACGGCGTATCGGCCGTTGGCAAGAGCCACGTGGCACTGCGCCTGGTCGAAGCGCTGGGCGCGGTGCGTCTGCGCTCGGATGTCGAGCGCAAGCGTCTGCACGGCGAGCAGCCTGAGGCGCAGGCAGGCCAACTCGATAGCGGCATCTATAGCCCGCAAGCCAGCGAAGCGACCTACCAGCGCCTGCACCAGCTGGCGACCGGCGCACTGCAAGCCGGCTTCGCCGTGGTCATCGACGCGGCATACCTGAAGCAGTCGCAACGCCAGGCGGCGTGGCAGGCAGCCGAAGCGACCGGCGTGCCGTTCCTCATCCTCGACTGCGAGGCTCCGGAAGCGGTGATCGCACAATGGCTCGCCCAGCGTCAGGCCGAAGGCCTTGATCCGTCCGACGCGACGATGGAGGTGGTCCGCGCGCAGCAGGCCAGCCGCGAGCCGCTGAGCGACAGCGAGCGCCTGCACAGCTGCCGGGTCCAGACGCAAGATGCCGGCAGCCTCGACGAGCTAGTCGCCAACATCCGCCAGCGCCTGCCGGGGCTCTGACCGTTAGGCACCGTCGCCGGCAGGCCGCGGCGGTGCCTCTATACTCCCGGTATAACAACCGTGGAAATGCCCATGCCTGCCAGCGAACCCCGCCTCTCCGGAGCCGGTGACAGCGTTCAGCTGTTCTCCAGCCGCTCCGATAACTACGCCCGTTACCGTCCGACCTACCCGGAGGCGCTCTTCGCCTGGCTTGCCAGCCAATGCGCCGCTACCGACAGCGCCCTGGACCTGGCCGCTGGCAACGGTCAGGCCAGCCTTCCGCTGACGCGCCACTTCCGTCAGGTGCTAGCCTGCGATGCCAGTGCCGAGCAGCTTGCCGCGGGCGATGGTTGGGCGCACGTGCAGCGTTTCGTCGCAGAGGCAGAGCACCTGCCTCTGCGAAACGGCCTGCTCGACCTGATCGTCGTCGCGCAGGCACTGCATTGGTTCGCCACTCCGGCATTCTTTGCCCAGGCGCGACAAGCGCTGAAGCCCAACGGACTGTTCTGCGCCTGGTGCTACAGCCTGCTGGAAGTATCCCCGGATGTGGACGCCGTCATTAATCACCTCTACCACGAAACGCTTGCTGGCTACTGGCCTGCCGGTCGCGCCAGCGTCGACGCCGGCTATCGAGATATCCGACCACCGTTCACATGCATCGACACGCCGCCCTTCGCCCTTGAGGCACAGTGGAATCTCGGCGAGCTGTTGGGCTACTTGCGTACCTGGTCAGCCGTCAAGCAATGGCAACGGCAGCACGGCCGCGACCCCATCGAGCTGCACGAACCTCAAATTCTCTCGGCCTGGGGCCCACCCGATCAGCGGCGCCCAGTCCGCTGGCCGCTACACTTCCTTACAGGCTTCCCCAACCGCTAGCAATGCAAGGACGCCGCCATGCACGACGAACTGCTATCGCTCCGCAATCTCGGCAAGACCTCGGTCCAGTGGCTGCACGCTTCGGGCATTCACACAAGGGATGACCTGCGGCGGCTCGGCTCGGTCAGCTCCTATCGAGCAGTCAAGGCGCGCGGCTTTGCTGCGTCCAAGGTTCTGCTGTATGCCATTGAAGGCGCACTGCGTGACGTGCCCTGGCAGCAACTACCGTCCCCGCTGAAGGACGAGCTGAATCGGAACCTGAGCAACGAGCCCGACAACTAGAGCTAGCTCACAACCTCCGCTCGGCACGATTTACTCGCTCGCGCGACCGGGCCTATTGTGCGTCAACGTGACCCTGCCAATCGTCTGCCGCTCGTTCAAGGATTACCGACATGTATCTACTCGGGGAACAACCGGCGTATGCCGATCGCCTGATCAGCCGCCTGCAAGCCATCCCCAGCCAGCTGCTGGAGGGCCTGCAACCATCAGGCCCCAATCTCGACATCAAACACACCGACGACCTTTGCGCGGAGCTGCCGCCCCAGCAGCTGTTCGTGATCGAGACCGGCCTGCTGCATGCGGTGATCGACGGCAAACCACTGTTCTATCTGCAGGAAGGCGACTTGATCGGCCTGCGCCAGGCCGCCGACTTGCCCGAATGCCGCTACAGCAGCGACGAGCCCGTCACACTGGTGCCCTACTCGCGCAACGCGGTGTTTCAGCACGTTCATGGCGACACGCATCGGCAGGAACTCTTCACGCAATACCTGATCGGTCATACCGCCCTGCTCGGCGACGCGCTGGCACGCCTGAAGCAACCGGAGATTCGCCCGGCAACCGGGTTCAAGCATTTCGCGGTAGGCGAGGAGCTCATTCGCCAGGGCGACGAAGCGGACAACGTATTCATCATCATCGAAGGCCACGCGGAGGCGATCGTTGATGGACAGAAGGTCGGCGACGTCCAGAAGGACGAGATCTTCGGCGCCATGGCGGTGTTCACTCGCGAGCGCCGCAGCGCAACGGTGGTCGCCAGCGAGCCGTGCACGGTCATGGTGATCCCCAAGGAACAGTTTCTCGGCCTGACGCAGAGCAATCCGCGCATCGCCCACAGCCTCATCGAGAGCATGGCGCGCCGCATCGACTTGCTGAACAAGGAGGTCACCCACCTGCGGGTCAACATCGCCGTCTAGCGAAGCCGGAATCGCGGGCAGTAAATTTTTTGAGAAAGCCTGTTGACGCAGAAATGAGAATTGTTATTATTATCGCAACTGATCGCGAGGTCAGCCGATAGCTGAAGGCTCAGGCAGTCGAACCTTCAGGTTATCTCCTCATCAGGCTAATCACGGTTTTGACCCGGCTCTGCCGGGTCTTTTTTTGTCCGTAGGAAAAGTGCGCGACAACATCATCACTTGCTGCGCTGACGCAGCTGTTCGCAGTGATCCTGCTCAGGCTGCGCCGCCGTATACCAGACGAAATCAGCCTCTGCTGCCGATACCTTGTGACCGACTTCGGCAAGCATCAACACCGCGAGCCTCCGTTCGGACAGATCCTCGACATGCAGCGGCACACCCAGATCACGTCGGACATGAAAGGCACCTGCCAGCAACAGCGCGGGTTCCGGCGCGGCAAGCAGGCGTTCGGCCATGCGCCGGTCGCGCTGCTGTTGCACAGCCAGCATCGCCGGCAGCTGCGAGGCGGGCAGCAGACCGCAATGAGAGGCCTCGATCTGCGCCAGCAGGGCCGCACGCACAACATCGCTCGTGGAGGCCGCTCCCGACAATGCGGGCAGTTCACGGTAGATCGCCATGATCTCGTCGCGACCAAGGTTGGCATGCAGTAGCGGATAGGGCTGCGCGAGCGCAGCGCTGACCAGCGGACCGTAGAGCTTCCAGTCCCAGCCCTCCTGCCAATTCAGCGCAGCCTGCAGATCGCTGGGTGACTGCCCTTCACGCAGCCCGCGGCGCACCCTGTCCACTCGCGCCTGCTGTTCGGGTTCGAGCATTTCCAGCAGCAGACTGCCCTGCGGGCGCGCTTGCGTCAGCGCACGCAACAACCACAACTGCAGTGCGTGATGGTCCGGATTGTCGTGGCGCTCTCCGACGAGCACGACCTCGTAGCCGGCCAGGCGAGCCGTCAGCTGCGCGGGCGTCAGTGACGTTCCGCTGCGCAGATCCACGATCAGCCCAAGATCCGGATGGTCGCGCCCTTCCGGACTCTGCCATCGCGGCAACGGCGCAAGCGACTGACAGCCTGCCAACAACCCCAGCACGAGTAATAGAACGATGCGCACAATCGGCTCCTCAACGGGCGATGATCAACGGATGTCCGCGCTCGGGATGGCTCTGAATCAAGACATCCAGATCGAACACGGCTCGCAGCGGCTCCTCGCGGAGCACGTCGACAGGCTTGCCCGCCACCTGCGGATAGCCTTTCTTGAGCAGCAGCAGATGATCACAGTAGCGCGCGGCCAAATTCAGATCATGCAGAATCACCAGCACGGCGCCGCCCTGCTCGGCGAACTGCCGCACCGCCAGGAGAACGCTGTGCTGATGGGCAGGATCGAGCATTGCGGTTGGCTCGTCGAGCAACAGCACGTGGCCAGCCCCACCGGGCCAGAGCTGCGCCAGCACACGGGCCAGATGCACGCGCTGCCGCTCACCGCCAGACAGCTGCAGATAACTGCGCTCGGCCAGATGCAGCACGTCCGCGGCACGCAGGGCCGCCGTAACGATGCCGGCATCGGCCGCACACCCGCTGCGATGGGGTAAGCGCCCCATCGCCACCACATCCGCTACCCGGAATGCAAAACTGAGCGTCGAACTCTGCGGCAGCACCGCCAGGCGACAGGCCCGATCCCGGTCAGGCCATTCGTTCAGCCTACGACCGTTCAGCAAGACCTGCCCGGTCGCCGGTTCGAGTTCGCCGCAGAGTGTCGCCAACAGCGTGCTTTTGCCAGCACCGTTCGGGCCGAGCACACCGAACACCTGCCCCGGTCGCAGTTCGAGGGAAACGCCGTGCAACGCCGTGATCGCTCCGCGCCGCACCGACAGGTCGCTGCCCACCAACATCAGCCACGCTCCCGCATCAGCAGGTAGAGAAAGAACGGCGCACCGAGTAACGCGGTGACGATACCGATCGGCAGCTCGGCCGGAACGATCAGCAGGCGCGCAACCACGTCCGCCAGTAACAGCAGAGCGGCGCCAGCCAGCGCCGCGGCGGGTAACAGCAACCGGTGATCGGGCCCAAGCAGCAGCCGCATCAGATGCGGAACCACCAGACCGACGAAACCGATCAGACCGGTAGCCGCGACCGCCGCCCCCACGCCTAACGCTGTGCAGACCACCAGTTCCAGCTTGATTCGTTCGACGGCAAAGCCCAGGTGACGCGCTTCCGATTCCCCCAGCAGCAAAGCGTTCAGCGCATTGGCACGCCGTGGGAGCCAGCAGATCACGACGACCGCAATCAGCAGCAAGGGCCAGAGCCTGCCATAACTGGCGCCGTTCAGACTGCCGAGGTTCCAGAAGGTCAGCGAGCGCAAGGTGCGGTCATCGGCCAGATAACTGAACAGCCCGACGATGGCACCAGCCAGCGCCGTCAATGCGATACCGGACAGCAGCATCGTGGCGACGTGCGTCTGTCCCTCGCGCCGGCCGAGTCGATACACCAGCAAAGTCACCCCAAGCCCACCGAGAAAGGCGCTCACCGACAGCACATAGGGGTCCCATGCCTGCGGCAGTACCGGGAATAACGCGCTGCCGACGATTGCGCTTGCAGCTCCAAGTGCTGCCCCGCTGGAGACACCGACCAGCCCCGGATCGGCAAGCGGATTGCGAAACAATCCCTGCATCGCCACCCCGCAAAGCGCCAGCACCGCCCCAGCCGTACAACCCAGCAACGTACGCGGCAGGCGAATCTGCGCGAGGATCAGCTCTGCCTGCTCGATTCCGTCTCGCTCGACCGGCAGGCCGAGCAGACGAAGCGCAGCTGCCAGCGTATCGTCCAGCGGCAGGTTGAGCGCCCCCAGCGCCAGTGACAGCCAGACAGCCAGCAGCAACAGCAGGCCGAGCAGCACAAAGACAATTCGCACGGGTATCGCAGGGCCCATCGGTGGCTACGCCAAGCGGAATGAGCGGCGAAGAATAAGATTCCCCTGCGACCATCGCCAGTCCATGGAGGGATAATTCGGCTGCAACCAAACCAACTCTGCGGAATAATCGCGGCTTACGCCGGAGGCTCTATGATCCGCTTGTGCGCAACATCCGAACTGCCCGAGGGGCAGAGCCGCGGCTTCAGCTCGGGCGAGCTGAAAGTCATCGCGGTTCGCCGGGATGGTCGGCCCTACCTGTACGAGAACCGCTGTCCGCACCGGGGCGTACCATTGGAATGGCTGCCCGACCGCTTTCTCGACGAAAGCGGCAGCCTACTGCAATGCGCCACGCATGGAGCACTGTTCCTTATCGAGTCTGGCGAATGCGTCGCCGGCCCCTGCGCCGGTCAATCGCTGCGGCAGTTGGATGTGATCGAGCGGGACGACAGCATCTGGTTGCAAACTGATCGACAGGGCGACAGTTGAGCACGGGCACCAAGCTCGAGGCTTGGTTATCATGCCGCCAAAGCTTTGCCGTGAGATCACCATGCTTCGCCTGCTGAGTCTGCTGCTCCTCTTCTGCGTACTATCCGCCCACGCCGGCCTGTTCGACAACAAACCCAGCGCGGGCTTCGGCAGCGCCCTGAACAATAGCAGCGACTTCCTGCCGGTACGCGAGGCATTCAGGCTGAGCCTTGTCGAAGCGACGCCCGAGCGAATCACCCTGCGCTTCGTCGCTGCCGAAGGCTACTACCTCTATCGGCATCGATTCGCCTTCAAGACCGACGAGCCGACGGTCGCCATCGGCGAGCCTAAGCTGCCCGCTGGCGTGCCCAAGGTCGATGACTATTTCGGCGAGATCGAAGCCTACTACGGCATTGTCGATGTCGAACTTCCGCTGACCAACCCGGACAATCGCCCCTTCATCCTGCAGGTCTCCTACCAGGGTTGTGCCGACAAAGGCCTGTGCTATCCACCGGAAACCGAGTCGCTTCCCATCGGCGATGGCGCCGGTGTATCCGCCGGAGCGGCCGACAGCCGACAGGCCAGCGAACGCGACCTCTCCTGGCGCTCGGTCGCGCTGTTCTTCCTCGCCGGCCTCGGCCTGACCTTCACCCCCTGCGTGTTGCCAATGCTGCCGATCCTTACCGGCGTGGTACTGCGCGGCCAGCCCGGCGGCATGCGCAGCTTCCTGCTTTCGGTGACCTATGTGTTGCCAATGGCTGGCGGCTTCGCCCTGCTCGGCGCGCTGATGGGCGTGTTCGGTGCAGAACTGAATCTGCAGGCACGCCTGCAATCGGCGTGGATTCTGGTGCCCTTCGCCCTGTTCTTCGTGATATTCGCCCTGGCCATGTTCGGTCTGTTCGAACTGCGCCTGCCGCGAGCCCTGAGCGGCCGCCTCGACCGGCTGGCCGGCAGCGCCCGCGGCGGTTCGTTCACCGGAGCGGCGCTGCTCGGTGCGGTGTCCAGCCTGCTGGTCTCGCCGTGCGTTTCCGCACCGCTGGCCGGCGCGCTGCTGTACATCAGCGCCAGCGGCGACGCCCTGGGCGGAGGGCTGAAGCTGTTCGCCCTGGGGCTGGGCATGGGCGCACCGCTGGTGCTGTTCGCCACGGGTGGTGGCGCCCTGCTGCCCAAGAGCGGGCCCTGGATGGTTGGCGTGCGCAACCTCTTCGGCGTGCTGCTGCTGGCGGTCGCGATATGGATGCTCGAGCGCGTACTGCCCGGCCCCGTCGCCCTGGCGCTCTGGGGATTGCTGGCGGCGGGCAGCGCGCTGTTCCTCGGCACCCTCGAGCTCACCAGCAAGACGCCACGCCAGAAGCTCGCCCAACTGCTCGGCCTGGCTCTGCTGGTCTACGCCCTGGCCGCCTGGGTCGGCGCACTGCAAGGCGGCTCCGACCCGCTGCGCCCGCTGCCGATCGCCAGCAGCTCTGCACCGGGCAGCCAGGTTGGCGAAGGCTGGCACACCATTTCCACGCCGGCGGAACTGGACGCGCAACTGGCCGCCGCCCGCGCCGCCGGACAACCATTGATGCTGGACTGGTATGCCGATTGGTGCATCAGCTGCAAGGTTATCGAGCGTGAAGTCTTCGCCAATCCACAGGTGGCTCCGCGCCTGGCCGACTATCGTCTAATCCGCTTCGACATCACCGAGAGCAATGCTGCCCAACGTAGCCTGCTGGATCGCTACCAGCTGTTCGGCCCGCCCGCCATCCTGTTCTTCGATGGCAACGGAAAAGAACTGAACGAGGTGCGCGTAGTCGGCGAAATAGACGCCTCCGGCTTTGTCGATCGACTGGATCGAGCGGCGGCTTCGCTCCAGGCGCCGCGATGATTTTCCGTGCTTCGTTGCAAGCACTCGAAGCATGCCTTGGCTCGACGAATGATTGCGGGAAACTTCAGGCATAATGCAGGCATTTCCTTCGATCGCGACATGACTGGACAGTCAGCCCTTGCCTGGGGCATAGTTTTTCACCTCTCGCGACCCGGCCGGTACTTGCCGGATCGGCGCACCAAGAAAAACAAGGAACCTGCATGGCCACGTTTCTGGTCCTCCATGGCCCGAATCTCAATCTGCTCGGCACTCGCGAGCCCGGCGTCTATGGCGCTGTCACGCTGGCGCAGATCAACCAGGATCTGGAGCAGCGTGCCCGCGAAGCGGGGCATCATCTGCTGCACCTGCAATCGAACGCCGAGTACGAACTGATCGAGCGCATCCATGCCGCGCGCAGCGAAGGCGTCGATTTCATCCTGATCAACCCTGCAGCCTTCACTCATACCAGCGTCGCATTACGTGACGCATTGCTGGCCGTGAGCATCCCATTCATCGAAGTGCACCTGTCCAACGTGCACAAACGCGAACCTTTCCGCCATCACTCCTATTTCTCCGACGTAGCGGTAGGGGTGATCTGCGGCCTTGGCGCCAGCGGTTACCGACTGGCCCTGGAGGCCGCCCTGGAACAACTCGCTGCTTCCTGACGGACACTGATGTGGCTTGAAGAAGCGAGCAGCAATGCCCTTTGAACTTACCTGGGAGTCAACGCTTCATGGATATTCGCAAAGTCAAGAAACTGATCGAACTGCTGGAAGAGTCCGGTATCGACGAGCTGGAAATTCACGAAGGTGAGGAGTCGGTTCGCATCAGCCGCCACAGCAAGCAGGTAGCGATGCAGCAACCGATCTACGCCCATCAGGCACAAGCCGCCCCGGCACCCGCTCCCGCCGCTGCTGCCGCTCCGGCTGCCGACGCCGCTCCGGCCGCACCCAAGCTGAACGGCACCGTAGTCCGTTCGCCGATGGTCGGCACCTTCTACCGCGCCTCCTCGCCGGAAGCCAAGCCGTTCGTCGACGTGGGCCAGACTGTCAAGAAGGGCGATATCCTCTGCATCGTCGAAGCCATGAAGATGATGAACCACATCGAGGCCGAAACCAGCGGCACCATCGAATCGATCCTGGTGGAGAATGGTCAGCCGGTCGAATACGACCAGCCGCTGTTCACCATCGTTTGAACCGCGGAGAGCCAGCGATGTTGGAAAAAGTACTGATCGCCAACCGCGGCGAGATCGCCCTTCGTGTCCTGCGCGCCTGCAAGGAACTGGGCATCAAGACCGTGGCGGTGCACTCCACTGCCGACCGTGACCTGATGCACGTGTCGCTGGCCGACGAGTCCGTGTGCATCGGCCCGGCCTCCTCCGCCCAGTCCTACCTGAGCATTCCAGCCATCATCGCCGCTGCCGAGGTAACCGGCGCCGATGGCATTCACCCCGGTTATGGTTTCCTCGCCGAGAACGCCGATTTCGCCGAACAGGTGGAGAAATCCGGCTTCACCTTCATCGGCCCGACCGCCGATGTGATCCGCCTGATGGGCGACAAGGTGTCGGCCAAGGACGCCATGAAGCAGGCCGGCGTCCCCACCGTTCCCGGCTCCGACGGCCCGCTGCCGGAAGACGAGCAGGAAGCGCTGCGAATCGCTCGCGAAGTAGGCTACCCGGTGATCATCAAGGCCGCCGGTGGTGGTGGTGGTCGCGGCATGCGTGTGGTGCACAAGGAAGAGGACCTGATCGCCTCGGCCAAGCTGACCCGCAACGAAGCCGGCGCCGCCTTCGGCAACCCGATGGTCTACCTCGAGAAGTTCCTGACCAATCCACGCCACGTGGAAATCCAGGTGCTGGCCGACGGCCAGGGCAATGCAATTCACCTGGGCGATCGCGACTGCTCGCTGCAGCGCCGCCACCAGAAGGTGATCGAGGAAGCCCCTGCCCCGCTGATCGACGAAGAAGCCCGCCGCAAGGTCCAGGCTCGCTGCGTCCAGGCGTGCATCGATATCGGCTACCGCGGCGCCGGCACCTTCGAGTTCCTCTATGAAGACGGCAACTTCTACTTCATCGAGATGAACACCCGCGTGCAGGTGGAGCACCCGGTTACCGAGATGGTCACCGGTATCGATATCGTCAAGGAAATGCTGCTGATCGGTGGCGGCCAGAAGCTGTCGATCAAGCAGGAAGACGTGGTCATCCGCGGCCATGCCGTCGAATGCCGCATCAACGCCGAAGACCCGCGCAACTTCATGCCGAGCCCAGGCAAGGTCAAGCATTTCCATGCTCCGGGCGGCAACGGCGTACGCGTTGACTCCCACCTGTACGACGGCTACTCGGTTCCGCCGCACTACGACTCGCTGATCGGCAAGCTGATCACCTTCGGGGCGAACCGCGATGAAGCCATGGGCCGCATGCGCAACGCACTGGACGAGCTGATCGTCGACGGCATCAAGACCAACGCCCCGCTGCACCGCGACTTGGTGCGCGACCCCGGCTTCTGCAAGGGCGGCGTGAACATCCACTACCTGGAGAAGAAGCTGGGTATGGATAAGCACTGAGCCACGCTCGGCGCTGTACTGCAGAGGCTGCCTTCGGGCGGCCTCTGTCGTTTCTACCTGGTGTTCGTCGAGCCCAGGCTGGCCGCACAACGCCCCCTCCAGTAAGCTTGCCGGCTTTTACCGCGACCCCATTCGAGAGGCCTCCATGTCCTGGCTGCAGATTCGACTCGCCATCACCCCCGATCAGGCCGAAGCGCTGGAAGACCAGCTGCTGGATCTGGGTGCGGTCTCCGTGACCTTCATGGACGCCGAAGATCAGCCGATCTTCGAGCCGGACCTCGGCACCACCCCGCTGTGGTCGCACACTCATCTGCTGGCATTGTTCGAAGCCGATACCGACGCGGACGCCCTGCTCGCCCATCTGCAGCTGCTACGTGGAGGCGAGCTGCCCGAGCACCAGGTCGAGGTGATCGAAGAGCAGGACTGGGAACGCAGCTGGATGGATAACTTCCAGCCGATGCGCTTCGGCCGCCGCCTGTGGATCGTCCCCAGCTGGCACGTGGCACCCGAGCCCGACGCGGTCAACCTGTTGCTGGATCCCGGCCTGGCGTTCGGTACCGGCACTCACCCCACTACCGCACTCTGTCTCGAGTGGCTGGATGCCCAGTCACTGAACGGCCAGAGCCTGCTGGATTTCGGCTGCGGCTCGGGCATTCTCGCCATCGCCGGCCTTCTGCTGGGCGCTGCGCATGCCGTCGGCACCGACATCGACACCCAGGCGCTTGAAGCCTCGCGTGACAACGCCCAGCGTAACGGCATCGCCGAGAAGCGTTTCGCCCTTTATCTGCCCGAGCAATTGCCGCAGGAACCGGCCGACGTGGTAGTCGCCAACATCCTCGCCGGGCCGCTCGTCTCCCTGGCACCGCAGATCACCGCACTGGTCAAACCGGCCGGGCGGCTGGCGCTGTCCGGAATCCTCGCCGAGCAGGCTGAAGAGGTGCGTGCGGCTTATGCCGACGCCTTCGAACTCGACCCGACCGCCGAGAAGGATGGCTGGGTGCGCATCAGCGGGACGCGGCGTGGCTGATCCTGCGACCGCAGCCACAAGCTGCACGCCCATGGCGGCGGGCCACTGCCGCTTGCCGATCGGCATGCGCTAGACTAGCCGGCACATTTGCGCGGAACCTCGCATGACCGGCTTCGTCACCCAGTGTCCCCACTGCCGTACCCGCTTTCGCATCGGCCGCAGCCAGCTCCGTGCAGCGCGAGGAGCGGCACGCTGTGGTGCCTGCATGGAGGTATTCAACGCCGCACACCATCTGCTGCGCGACGACATCGATCCGACTCGCCCGCTGACGCCGCCGCCGTTGGCCGCAGAGCAGGCGGAACCGGAACCAGGTGCGATCGCGACTGCTGCCTCGCCCAGCCCGCGCAGCAGTGACGAGACTCTCTGGATCCACGACGATCTGGACCTCGACAGCCTTGACCTGGACGCTGAGCTGGCCAAGCTGGAGCGCCAGGAGCGCGAGCTGTCTGCCGATCTGAATGCCCTGAGGCACGACAGCCCCGGCACATCGCTCCCTCACGAAGCACCGGCGGACGAGGCAGCCCCGCAGGATGAAAGCTGGGCCGAGCTTCTGCTCAATGCCGAGCAGAGCGTTAGCGCACGTCGCACCGATGAGCCGGATGACCCGATCAGTTTCACCCCGGTCTCGGCGGAAACGCCCCGCCAACCCGCCCCCCTGGCACCGAGTACCAGCGCGCTGTCTACAGCGAGGGCCCAGCAGGCACGCAACGAGCGGGTCGAACCGGAGCTGGAGCCACCCGAGCAGCCGATGCAGGCGGTCGAAGCGATCGCACCCCCACGACGCGAACCGGATCTGCGTGACGAGCCGCTCTTCGAACTCGATGACGAACCGCTGCAGCTGGATTGGCAGGAACGCAAGAACCCCTGGCCACGCCGGCTCGGCTGGGGCGCCCTGAATCTGCTCGCGCTGCTGGCCCTGGGCGCCCAGTACGTGGTGTACAACTACGACGAGCTGTCACGGCAGGCGGCTTACCGCCCCTGGTTCGAACGGGTCTGCCCGAAGCTGGGCTGCGAGCTACCTGCACTCGTCGACATATCCCAGATCAAGAGCAGCAACCTGGTCGTGCGCAGCCACCCCGACTTCACCGGAGCGCTGGTGGTCGACGCCATCCTCTACAACCGTGCCGCCTTCGCGCAGCCCTTCCCGCTCCTGGAAATCCGCTTCGCCGACATCAACGGCAAGCTGCTGGCGAGCCGCAGCTTCAAGCCCAGCGAATACCTCTCGGGCGAGCTTGCCGGGCAAGCCCAGATGCCCCCGCAGGTGCCGATTCACATCGCACTGGACATCCTCGACCCAGGCGCGCAGGCGGTGAACTACAGCCTGGGTTTCCACTCCCCCGATTGATACGACTTGCCGATGCGATGGGTCAGCCATCGCGCTGATGGCATATCCATGCCCTCCAGCAAACCACTGGCGATAAGGCGGCCGCTGTTCAGAATTTGTTCAAAACAGCCTTTAACCCGTCATGCGGAGCGGGTATTATGCCCACCCTTTTTTGCAGTCCCGATCGACCTAACAAGCAGGCCCCAAGCAGGGAATCTTCATGTCAGCGGTGCGCATCGGCCCCTACACCTTATCCAACCGGTTGATTCTCGCGCCCATGGCGGGCGTGACCGATCAACCGTTCCGCCAGCTGTGTCGCCGCTTCGGCGCGGCCCTGGTGGTTTCGGAAATGCTCACCAGTGACGTGCGCCTGTGGAACAGCCGCAAGTCGCGGTTGCGCATGCCCCACGCCGACGAGCCCGAGCCACGCTCGGTGCAGATCGCCGGCGGTGACCCGCATATGCTCGCCGAAGCCGCACAGCGCAACGTCGAACTGGGCGCACAGATCATCGATATCAACATGGGTTGCCCGGCGAAGAAGGTCTGCAACAAGGCCGCAGGCTCCGCGCTGATGCGCGATGAGCGACTGGTCGCAGACATCCTCAAGGCCGTGGTCGCGGCGGTGGATGTGCCGGTGACGCTGAAGATCCGCACCGGCTGGGACCGCCAGAACAAGAATGGCGCAACCATCGCCGGCATCGCCGAGCAGTCCGGCATCGCCGCATTGGCGGTGCATGGGCGTACCCGTGCCGACCTGTATACCGGCGAGGCCGAGTACGACACCATCGCCGCGATCAAGCAGGCGGTGTCGATCCCGGTTTTCGCCAATGGCGACATCGACTCGCCGCAAAAAGCCGCGCAGGTCCTGCACTCGACCGGTGTCGACGGCCTGCTGATCGGACGTGCGGCACAGGGTCGCCCGTGGATATTCCGCGAGGTGGAGCATTATCTGCGCACCGGCCAATTGCTGGCGGCGCCAACGCTGGACGAGATCGAAAGCACCCTGCTGGAGCATGTGCAGGCGTTGCATGAATTCTACGGCGAGGTGATGGGAGTCCGTATCGCCCGCAAACACGTGGGCTGGTATCTCGCAACACTGCCGGGCGCGCGGGACTTCCGCGCCCGTTTCAATCATCTGGAAGACAGGGATGCACAGGGCTTCAGCATTCGGCAGTTCTTTGCCGAACAACGCTCAGGGCCTGGCTCGGTGGATGGAACAGAGGTGGCCGCATGACGCTGTTGAATGAAACATTGGTAAGTGGAACAACATCCGTGAGTGACAACCTGAACCTCAAGCAGCACCTGAACACGCCGAGCGAAGCGGGACAGACGCTGCGTGGTAGCGTCGAGAAGGCGCTGCACAACTATTTCGCACGCCTCGAAGGCGCCGACGTCACGGACGTTTACAACCTCGTGCTCTCCGAGGTGGAAGCACCGCTGCTGGAAACCGTGATGCACTACGTCAAGGGCAACCAGACCAAGGCCTCCGAGCTGCTGGGTCTGAACCGCGGCACCCTGCGCAAGAAACTCAAACAGTACGACCTGCTCTGAAGCGACCGCCGGCAGGCGCGCCTGCCGGCTTCGCGGCCTCAAGCCTGTAGCCTCTAGGAAACGTCAATGACCGACCAAACCACCCGCCTTCCCGTGCGCCGCGCGCTGATCAGTGTGTCCGACAAGACCGGCGTCGTCGATTTCGCCCGCGAGCTCGCCGCCCTCGGCGTCGAGATCCTGTCCACCGGCGGCACCTTCAAGCTGCTGCGCGAAAACGGCATCGCCGCCGTCGAAGTAGCTGATTACACGGGCTTCCCGGAGATGATGGACGGCCGGGTGAAGACCCTGCATCCGAAGATCCACGGCGGCATTCTCGGTCGCCGCGATCTGGACGGCGCGGTCATGGCCGAGCATGGCATCAACCCAATCGATCTAGTGGCGGTCAACCTCTACCCGTTCGCCGCGACCGTGGCCAAGCCCGACTGCACCCTGCCCGATGCCATCGAGAACATCGATATCGGCGGCCCGACCATGGTCCGCAGCGCCGCGAAGAATCACAAGGACGTGGCCATCGTGGTCAACGCCGAAGATTATGCGGCGGTAATCGACAACCTGAAGCACGGCGGCCTGACCTACGCTCAGCGCTTCGACCTGGCCCTCAAGGCCTTCGAGCACACCTCCGCCTACGACGGCATGATCGCCAACTACCTGGGCGGCATCGACCAGAGCGCCGAGACCCTCACCACCGAAGGCCGCAGCCTCTTCCCACGCACCTACAACATGCAGTTCGTCAAGGCGCAGGACATGCGCTACGGCGAGAACCCGCACCAACAGGCCGCCTTCTATGTCGAGAAGCCGGATGAGGCCAGCGTCGCCACCGCCAAGCAACTGCAGGGCAAGGAACTGTCTTTCAACAACGTGGCCGACACCGATGCCGCGCTGGAATGCGTGAAGAGCTTCACCAAGCCGGCCTGCGTGATCGTCAAGCACGCCAACCCCTGCGGCGTGGCCGTGGTGCCGGAGAACGAAGGCGGCATTCGCAAGGCCTATGATCTGGCCTACGCTACCGACAGCGAATCGGCTTTCGGCGGCATCATCGCCTTCAACCGCGAGCTGGACGGCGAGACCGCACGCGCCATTGTCGAGCGCCAGTTCGTCGAGGTGATCATTGCGCCGAGCGTATCCGCCGAGGCTCGTGAAGTGGTTGCCGCCAAGGCCAATGTGCGCCTGCTCGAATGCGGCCAGTGGCCGGCCGAACGTGCGCCGGGCTGGGACTACAAGCGCGTCAACGGCGGCCTGCTGATCCAGAGCCGCGACATCGGCATGATCACCGAGGCCGATCTGAAGATCGTCACTCAGCGTGCACCAACCGAGCAGGAGATCCACGACCTGATCTTCGCCTGGAAAGTGGCCAAGTTCGTCAAATCCAACGCCATCGTCTACGCCAAGAACCGCCAGACCGTCGGCGTCGGCGCCGGCCAGATGAGCCGCGTCAACTCCGCGCGCATTGCCGCGATCAAGGCTGAGCATGCCGGCCTGCCGGTACCCGGCGCGGTAATGGCCTCGGATGCTTTCTTCCCCTTCCGCGACGGCATCGACAACGCCGCCAAGGCCGGCATCACCGCGGTGATCCAACCAGGTGGTTCGATGCGCGACAACGAGGTGATCGCCGCGGCCGACGAAGCAAACATCGCCATGGTGTTCACCGGCATGCGCCACTTCCGCCACTAATATCGGCGTACTCGGACAGGTATCTGCGGCGTTGCCCGACTCTTCCCCATGCTCATTGCCAGAAGGCAACTCCGCTGGGGGAAGAATCGGGCGCCTTGCATCTACCAGCCCGATTGCGATCTCGGAATTCATAAGGGTGGATAACGCTTCGCTTATCCACCAGACGGGCTACCGGCCCGCCTCCATTGGGAGAGAGAAATGAACGTACTGATCATCGGCAGCGGCGGCCGCGAGCATGCCCTGGCCTGGAAGGTCGCGCAGGATCCGCGCGTTGCCAAGGTGTTCGTCGCCCCGGGCAACGCCGGCACCGCCACCGAAGCCAAGTGCGAGAACGTCGCCATCGACGTGCTGGCCATCGAGCAGCTGGCCGATTTCGCCGCTGCCAATGTGCAGCTGACCATCGTCGGCCCCGAGGCACCGTTGGTCAAAGGCGTGGTCGACCTGTTCCGCTCGCGCGGCCTGGACATCTTCGGCCCCACCGCCGCCGCCGCGCAGCTGGAAGGCTCCAAGGCGTTCACCAAGGACTTCCTGGCGCGTCACGCCATCCCGACCGCCGACTATCAGAACTTCACCGAAGTCGAACCGGCGCTGGCCTACCTGCGCGAGAAGGGTGCCCCGATCGTGATCAAGGCCGACGGCCTGGCCGCCGGCAAGGGCGTGATCGTTGCCATGACCCTCGAGGAAGCCGAGGAAGCCGTGCGTGACATGCTCTCCGGCAATGCTTTCGGTGACGCAGGCGCGCGCGTGGTGATCGAGGAGTTCCTCGACGGCGAGGAAGCGTCTTTCATCGTCATGGTCGATGGCGAGCATGTACTGCCGATGGCCACCAGCCAGGATCACAAGCGCGTAGGCGATGGCGACACCGGCCCGAACACCGGCGGCATGGGTGCCTACTCTCCCGCCCCGGTGGTCACCCCCGACGTGCATCAGCGGGTGATGGACGAGGTGATTTATCCGACCGTGCGCGGCATGGCGGCCGAAGGCAACGTCTACACCGGCTTCCTCTACGCCGGCCTGATGATCGACCAGAGCGGTGCACCCAAGGTCATCGAGTTCAACTGCCGCTTCGGCGACCCCGAAACCCAGCCGATCATGGTGCGCCTGGAGTCCTCGCTCGTGTTGCTGGTCGAGGCCGCCCTGGCCAAAGCGCTGGACAAGGTCGAAGCGACCTGGGATCCACGCCCGACAGTCGGCGTGGTGCTGGCCGCAGGCGGCTACCCGGGCGACTATGCCAAGGGCGACGTGATCGAGGGACTTAGCGAAGCCGCCTCCCTGGACGGCAAGGTCTTCCATGCCGGGACCGCGCTGAATGCGCAAGGCCAGATCATCACCGCCGGCGGCCGCGTACTGTGCGCCACCGCCATCGGTCGCAGCGTGTCCGAGGCACAGCAGCAGGCCTACCGCCTGGCGGAAAAGATCCGCTGGAATGGCTGCTTCTACCGCAAGGACATCGGCTACCGCGCCATCGCCCGCGAACAGGGCGAAAGCTGAACCCCGCCAGTCACCAGGAATGCGCGCGGCGCCAGATTTTATCGACACCGCGCGCATTACAGGCTGACAACGGCATGGCTATAATCCGCCGTCACACTCATGAACGGACTTCTCCAGTGGGTCGGCTCCGGATCGCCATCGCTCTCATCTTCGGCCTGCTGCTGATCAATCTGATCCCGCTGTCGGCTCAGGCGTCCGTTGCCCCGCCGTCCTCTACGCCGCTGGCCGCAACGCCGAATTCACTGCCGCAGAACTGGCGCATTCTGGTCGATCAGTCCGGCAAGCTCACACTGGAGGAAGTGGTCGCCCAGCGCGCCCTGTTCCTGCGGCTGGAAAAGCTGTCCTACAGCGCTCCGGCCAGTGATCGGGCGGTCTGGCTGCAAGTCAGCCTGCCCCCTCTGACCAAGCCGAAATGGCTTTCGCTGTTCGCGCCGCGCGTGCAGTACCTGGATTTCTACCTGCTGCGCGAAGGCCAGCTTGAGCAGCACATCGCCACCGGCGAGCTGCGACCAGTCAGCGCGCGCCCGCTGCCGAATCGGGCCTACCTGTTCAGCCTGCCCAATGATGGTCAGGCGAGGGAAGCCTACGTTCGCCTGCAGTCCAGCCATCCGGTGATGACCTGGTTCAAGGTCATCGACGACAGCGGCCTGGTCAGCCAGTCCAGGCCCGCCTACCTGTTCGGCGCCCTGTTTGGCGCCCTGGCACTGCTGATGGTGTACAACCTGCTGCGCTTCGCCTACACGGTCAGTTACACGCATATCTGGCTCAGCCTGCTGCATGGCGCGCTGCTCGCTTGCGCCATGGCGAACCTGGGCGTCCTGGCGGTCTGGTTGCCGGGATTGACCTATAGCCAACCGTTGATCGCCGACCTGTCGGCGCTCGCCGCGAGCTGCGCCCTGCTCGGTTACACGCTGGGCTTTTTCAACCAGCGCCGGCGCACCTGGATTACATGGCTGCTGGGCATCGAACTCAACGTGGTGCTGGCCATCGCCGCCAGCATCCTGCTTGGCCAGTGGCTGTGGCACAGCTGGCTGATCTACTCGCTGGCGCTGGTCGCCTCGTGCAGCGCTCTGGTGGTCGCTCTGTACCACTGGCGTCAGGGCTATCAGCCGGCACGGCTGGTAGTCGCCGGCGCGACGCTCTTCAACAGCGGCATGGTGTTCTTCATGCCCATGCTGCTCGGCTTCGACCAGCTCGACCCGGGCTGGCTGACCGGCGGGCTGTTCAGCCTTGCCACGATCGCCGGCCTGCTGCTCAGCTTCGCCCTGCTCGAACGGCAGCGCCAGCGTCAGAGCGACAGCCGCACTCAATTCACCGCAGCTGCAGTCAGCAGTGCGGAGCTCAAGACCAAGGCTGACTTCCTGTCCAAAATCAGTCATGAGCTGCGCACGCCGATGAACGGAGTGCTCGGCATGAGCGAGCTGCTGCTGGGCACCTCGCTCTCGGCGAAACAGCGCGATTACGTGCAGACGATTCACAGCTCCGGCAACGAGCTGCTCAATCTGATCAACGAGATTCTCGACATATCCAAGCTGGAGTCGGGCCAGATCGAACTGGACGACGTTCAGTTCGACTTCAACGCGCTCATCGAAGATTGTCTGAGCATCTTCCGCGCCAAGGCCGAGCAGCAGAAGATCGAGCTGATCAGCTTCATCCAGCCGCAACTGCCACAGGTCGTGGCCGGCGATCCGACCCGCCTGCGCCAGACGTTGCTCAATCTACTGGAGAACGCGTTCAAGCAAACCGAGGAAGGCGAGGTGCTGCTGATCGCCGCGATCGACGGACCGATGGATGCGCCGCGACTGCGCATCACCGTGCAGGACAGCGGTCGGCCGTTGGAGGCATACGAGCGCGATGCCCTGCTCAATGCGGCGGTAGACAGCCAGGACTTCCTCGCCGCGACCCGTCATGGCGGACGGCTCGGCCTGATCATCGCTCGTCAGCTGGTCCAGCTGATGGGTGGCGATTTCGGCATCCAGACCGGTAGCAATCAGGGCAATACGCTTTGGATCAGCCTGCCGCTGGCCGGCGAAGGCCTGGCCCAGAGCAACGCCGACCTGGACGGACCGTTACGAGGCACGCGCCTGCTGATCGTCGACGACAACGATACCTGCCGCAAGGTACTGGTCCAGCAGTGCAGCAGCTGGGGGCTGGAGGTCAGTGCGGTGGCGTCGGGCAAAGAGGCGCTGGCGCTGCTGCGCACCAAAGCGCACCTGAAGGAATACTTCGATGTGGTACTGCTCGACCAGGACATGCCCGGCATGACCGGTATGCAATTGGCGAGC
This sequence comes from Stutzerimonas sp. R40042, assembly GCF_026642215.1. Lineage (NCBI taxonomy): Bacteria > Pseudomonadati > Pseudomonadota > Gammaproteobacteria > Pseudomonadales > Pseudomonadaceae > Stutzerimonas > Stutzerimonas sp. R40042. The sequence goes on from NZ_CP113258.1 coordinate 3,685,695, forward strand.
AAGATCAAGGAAGACTCCAGCCTCAACCACGATATCCTGCTGATCATGCTCACCGGCATGAGCAGCGCCCCGAGCAAGATCATCGCGCGCAACGCCGGCATCAAGCGCATCCTGGCCAAACCGGTGGCCGGCTACACCCTCAAGACCACGCTCGCCGACGAACTCGCGCAGCGTCAGCAGGGCCACCAGCAGCGCTCCACGACAGCCCCCCAGGCGTCAACGCCACTCGAGGTTCCGGGCGATTTCCGCATCCTGGTCGCCGAAGACAACAGCATCTCCACCAAGGTCATCCGCGGCATGCTGAACAAGCTCAACCTGCAGCCCGATACCGCCTGCAACGGTGAGGAGGCGCTCGAGGCCATCAAGACCACCCCTTACGACCTGGTGCTGATGGACTGTGAAATGCCGGTGCTCGATGGTTTCCAGGCCACCCGCCAATTGCGCGAATGGGAGGCCAACAGCGGTCGGCGGCGCACGCCGGTGGTCGCCCTGACTGCACACATCCTCAGCGAGCACCGTGAACGTGCCCGTGAAGCGGGAATGGACGGGCATATGGCCAAACCCGTCGAGCTCTCGCACCTGCGCGAGCTGATCGACCACTGGGTGCGCGTCAAGCAGGCCGAGCAGGTCGACTGAGCAGCGCTCGGTACCGGTCTCAGCAGACGCCGCACTTCACGTCTCGGATCAGCATCCCACTCTCGGGCCTGGCCGGCATACGCGTCAGATCGATACGCAGATCCTGCGCTGGCACCGCGTAAGCCATTTCGCGCGTCAGCATGCGCAGCGCCATCTTCAGCAACTCGATTGCCAGTTGCTCGCCTGGACAACGATGCCCTTCGGCCGCGTCACCGCCGCCCTGGGTGACGAAGCTGAAGGCATTGCCCGGCCAGTTCAGGAAGCGCTCGGGCTGGAACGCTTCGGGCTGATCCCAACGGCTCGCTTCGCGGTTGGTCCCCCACAGATCCAGCATCACCCGGGTGCCCGCCGGAAAATGCTGGCCCTGCCAGTCGAAGTCCTCTCGTACGCGGGCAGCCGTGAACGGAAAGAACGCGTGCAACCTGCGAACCTCCTGCGCGAAAGGCTCGAGCAGTTCATCGTCCGTACGCAGGCGCGCGGCCCATTGCGGCTGCGCCAGCAGTTCCAGCGCGGCATAGGTGATGAAGTAGGAAACCGCCACTGTCGGCCGCAACAGATTGAGCAACTCGACAGCGGCGACCTGCTCCTCAAGCGGTGTGCCGTCGAGGTCGCGGTGATGCGCGACTACCATGAGCGCCGTGGTCGGCTCGGCTGGCAGCCGGCCGGCGCGGACCTGCTCGATCAGCTGCCGCGCCCAGGCTTCGGCGTCGCGCCGCGCCTTGCGCGCCTCCCAGTGACGTGCCCCGATGCCACCCGCACCGTCAACCATCGTCGCCAGCTGCTCGGCCCGGATCTCCCGCTCGGCGGGTGCCAGCGGCACGCCGGCCCAGCGACACACTGCTTCGGTCAGAATCAGCTGCACTTCCGTCATCAACCGGACCTCCGGGCGCGCCTGCCACTCACCGATCGCCTGGCGCCAGGCCTGCTCGGCCAGGCTGACCAGTTTCTCGACCGCAGCACCGTCGAGCAACTGCAGGAACATTCGCTTTCGATGCCGGTGCGCCTCACCGTCCAGTCCCTGCACACCTCCTTGCCCGACCAGCGTCTTTATCAGCATGCGCGGCATGGCATGGGCGCGCTGCAGATAGCGTTCGTCGTAGAACAGGCGCGCGGCGTCTTCGCCGCTGAGACAGATGGTGTTCTGCAGTAGCAGACGCGTCTGGAATACGTTGCTGTGCAAACGAGCACAGCGATCACGGATAAATGGATAACCTTCGCCCAGCAGCGCCAGTGAGCTTTCCAGATGATCATCATGGGGTATTTCGGTCATGCCGCTCTCCAATCAACCAGTCCTGCAATCGACCTTCGTGCGCTCGGAGTGTTATCGCGCGAACGACCCGAAGGTCGGATAACTGAACAAAACCGGCCGAGCGCTGCCGATTACTGAACGACTCACGAAACGGTGCAGGTCTCGGCATGCCGTGTCCATCACGTCGCAGAACGCGGCGTGGCCGCAGACCTGCCCCGAGGAGCCACTCGATGATGAAGAGGAGCGATGTCGCCTGGACCCTGATCGGGGTTTCGGCCGTGCTGCTGTCCGGCTATCTGCTGTATCACGAGGTCCGCAACATCTCGCTGAGCGAACTCGCCAACAGCCTGCATGCGATCGGTGCCCATCGCTGGTTGCTGGCGGCGCTGTCGACGCTTGGCGCCTACCTGGCGCTGGCCTGGTACGACCGCATCGCCATGGCCCATCTGGGCCGGAAGATCTCCTGGTGGTTCATCACGCTTTGCTCGTTCACCACCTATGCGCTGGCCCACAACATTGGCGCCTCGGTTTTTTCCGGCGCGCTGGTGCGTTATCGCGCCTACCGCAGCCGCGGCCTGACGCCCCAGGAAATCGGCATCCTGATCGTCTTCTGTTCCTTGACGTTTGTCCTCGGTACCGTCCTGGCAGGTGGCACGGTGTTGATCCTCGAACCGCAGTTGCTGGACCGCCTGATGGATAGCGCGAGTTGGCTATCGACCGCGGTCGGGTGTGGGCTGTTGCTGCTGATCGCGTTGTATGTGTTCGGCGCATGGCGGCAGTTGCCGGCGTGGCGGCTGGGCAAATGGCACATCGAGTATCCGCGGCTGCCGATCGTCGCGCGCCAGTTGCTGGCCGGTCCACTGGAGCTGCTATGCGCGGCGGCGATCATTTACTTTGCCCTGCCGGCGGCGAACAACCCAGGCTACCTGACCGTCCTCGGCGTGTTCCTCGCGTCCTTCTCGCTGGCCCTGCTCTCCCATGCCCCAGGCGGGCTCGGGGTGCTGGAACTGACCTTCGTCGCCGCACTGCCGGAACTCGCGACCGTCGACGTGCTGGCTGCACTCATCGTGTTTCGTGTCTTCTACCTGCTGCTGCCGTTCGCCATTGCCATGGTGGTCGTGCTGCTGTTCGAACACGGTCAGTGGCGCGCTCGACGAACCGACGCGGTAGGTCGTTGATCCGCGCGCAGCCCTCCACACCTCTCATCCCGACGAAGATGGTCTGGCGCGAAACGGCCACAGAGGCCATCATGCTGCCCTTTCCAACCTAACCCGACGTCATGACCGAAACCGCCCATTCCCACGCCGAACACAAACCGCGCCCATTGGTCGACCTGGCCGTAAGCATCCTGATTCCTTCACTGATCCTGATGAAACTCAGTGGCGAGGACCGCCTGGGTGCCGATGGCGCGCTGCTGCTGGCCCTGGCCTTCCCGCTGGGCTGGGGCCTGTGGGAGCTGGTCCGCTACCGCAAGTTCAACTGGATCGCCCTGCTCGGCCTGATCAGCGTGCTGCTCACCGGCGGCATCGGTCTGTTGCAGCTCGACACCCAATGGTTGGCGATCAAGGAAGCGGCCGTACCGGGAATCATCGGCATCGGCGTACTGGCCTCCACCCGCACGCGCTACCCGTTGATTCGTACCCTTCTGTACAACCCGAAGGTGCTCAATGTGGACAAGGTCCACGAGCAGCTGGAACGCAACGGTCAGGTCGCTCATTTCGAAACCCGCCTGCTACGGGCGACCTACCTGCTCAGCGGCACCTTCTTCTTCTCGTCCTTCATGAACTACGTACTGGCCAAATGGATCGTGCACAGTCCGGCCGGCAGCGAAGCGTTCAACGCCGAGCTGGGACGCATGACCCTGCTCAGCTACCCGATGATCGCCATACCCAGCATGCTGATGATGATGGCGATCTTCTTCTATCTCTGGCGGACCATCCATGGCCTGACCGGCTTGCGCCTGGAGGACATCATGGCCGTCCACGAGCAACGCGACGGCAAATGAAGCCGCCGGAAGCATCCGGCAGCCAGGCGCCAAGCCGTCAGAACAGCAGTTTGAAGATGCCGATCACCACGATCAGGCCAATGATGAAGATGACGCCCGCGGTACCGCCGATGAATTTCAGCATGCCGTACTCTCCGTATTTTCTGGACTGTGCTCTTGTGACAGTCCGGTTCGGAAGGACGTTCAGCGCCAGACGCCGGGATGCTCGGCAGTCAGCTGGTCGTCAGCAGCATCCATAGCGGCAGGCTGACGGCAGCCGCCAGCGTCGACAGAAATACGGTGGAGCTGACCGCGCGGCTGTCGTCGGCATGCTTGACGAAGGCCAGCACATTTACGCCACTCGGACAGGCTGCCAGCAGCACCAGCACACTGCGCGCGTCTTGATTCAGCCCGGGCAAGCAACCGCTCAGCCACCACACCAGCGTCGGGAACAGGACCAGCTTGGCCAATGTGAGCACGACGACCGACGCGCTCGGCCGCAAGCGATAACGCGACAGACTGATACCCAGCACCATCAACGCGCAGGGCAGGGCCGCCTGCGCGAGCCAGCCAATCACTCGCCACAACGGCTCGGGCAGTGACAGGCCGCTCAGGTTCAACAAGGCTCCGAGCAGCAGGCCGACGATCAAGGGGTTGGCCAGATTCTTCAGCAGCGACGGCACGCTGACCCTGTCGCCATCACCGAGCGCGGCGTAGAAACTCTGCAAAGAGAACAGCACCAGGCTGTGGAACACCAGAATGGCGAACACGTAGACCAGACTCTCGGCCCCGAGCAGCGTGGTCACCAGGGGAATGCCGACCAGCACGTTGTTCGAGTAGGCTGCGGTCAGTCCCAGAGGGCTCGCTCGCCCCTTCAGGCGATGCGCAACGACGTTCACCAGCAGAAAAATCAGCAGCACCGGGGCGAAGTATGCCAGCAGCAACATCGGCGACATGCCCTCGCCCAGCTCGGCGCGAGCGATGCCATTGAACAGCACCGCAGGCATGAACAGCTTGAAGGTCACGCTGGCCAGCCCGGCGGCACCTTCGTTACTCAACCACTGGCGCCAGCCAAACAGATAACCGAGCGAGATCAGACCGAAGATCGGCAGGATCGCCAGCACCACTACCATGTCGCCCCTCCAGAGCCGAAACTTCAGGCCGCGTCGAGGCGCGGGGGCGCAAGAATACACTGGCGAGCGGACGCCCGCACGGAAGCCAGGCCTCCGTCGGGCGGGCGAATCAGGCGCGAAAGCTGCGCTGCCTGATGACGACAGCCGGCTCCGCTTGCTGCAACACGTCGAGCACCTCGGCGAGCTCGAGCTTCCATGGTCGAGGCGCCAGGCCAAAAGTCGACTCGAAGCGACGGCAATCGAGCACCGACCAGGCCGGACGGCGTGCCGGTGTCGGGTATTGTGCAGTCGTGATCGGCGACACCTCGGGCTGCCTGGCTAGCAGTCCGGCCGCTTCACCTTGACGGAAGATCTCTACGGCGAAGTCGTACCACGAGCAGGCCGGTGTACCGCTGTAGTGATAAACGCCCCAGGCCAGCTTGTCACCGTCGGCATAGCGGCGCGCCAGTTCCAGCAGCACGGCGGCGATACTGCCGGCCTGGGTCGGACATCCCAGCTGGTCGCTCACCACGCCAAGCGCATCGCGCTGACGCGCCAGCCGCAACATGGTCTTGACGAAATTGTGCCCATGGACGCCGTACACCCAACTGGTACGCAGGATCAGGTGCGCGGGCAGGCAGTCACGAATGATCTGCTCGCCGGCCAGCTTGCTCGCTCCATAGACACCCGTCGGAGCGGTTGCATCGTCCTCGGTATAGGGTCTATCGGCTTCGCCGGAGAACACATAGTCGGTGGAGATGTGGAACAGCGGCACACCCGCACGCCCGGCAGCCTCGGCAAGATTGCGCACACCATCGCGGTTGACGGCATAGGCCTGCTCGCTGTGAGACTCGGCGTTGTCCACATGGGTGTAGGCAGCCGCATTGATGATCAGACCGGGGCGCTGCGCCATGGCCGCCGCAATTTGTTCTGGCCGGACGATATCCAGCTCGGTGCGATTCGGAGCCAGCACATCCAGGCCGAAACTCGCCGCACGCTCGGCCAGCTCGCGCCCAACCTGACCACCGGCACCGCAAACGAGGATTCGCATTCTCTTTAGCCTCATCGACGACGCTCGCGCCAGGGCGAACGTCCGAAATAATCTTTGCCAACGGCACCTTTCGGCGCATCGAATGGCACCGCCAGATATGCCGCCGATGCGGGCGAGGCCGCGTCGACACCGCGCTGCGCGGCGGAGCAGAGCCTCTGCGAGCATGAAGGGATGCATTTTCCAGCTTCGTTGAGGCCAGACAGAAAGCGCTTTGTTCCCCAGCCCGGATAAAAATTTTCATTCACCGAGCCGAGCGTGCTCACGGCAGCACGGGCAGCGGCCGACTCAAGCGCAGCTCGTGCGGGGACAGCTCGACGCCATACGCCAGTACCTCCACTCCCGCCGCAATCGCCTCATGCAGCGCCGCCGCATAGGCCGGGTCGATTTCCACTGCCGGGCGTACCGCCTCGATGCCGCTGAGATTGACGCAGTACAGCTGCACGGCACGCACCCCGCTGCGCGCGAGCGCAGCCAGCTCTCGCAGATGACGACTGCCGCGTGTTGTCACCGCATCGGGAAAGGCGGCCACGGCGGTGTCGTCGAACCCCAGCGTAACGCTCTTGACCTCGACATAGGCCGGCAGGCCGGCATAGTCGAGACGGAAATCCACCCGACTGTTTTCCACGCCATAGGCCACCTCGCGCTTGAGCGACGAGAAACCTGCCAACTCGGCGATCTGCCCGTTCAGCAGCGCTTCCTCGACCAGTGGATTGGCTCGCGCGGTATTCACGCAGGCCAGCCGCCCCTGCGGCGTCTCCACCAGCTCCCAGGTACCCGGCAATTTGCGTCGCGGATCGCTGCTGCGCTGGAACCACACCCGCGCGCCCTCGCTCATGCAGTTGAGCATCGAGCCGGTGTTGGGACAGTGAATGCACAGCGCCTCGCCTTCGTCAGTGACGATATCGGCGAGAAAACGTTTGTAGCGCCTGACCAGCCGCCCCTGCTCCAGCGGTTGCGCGAAACGCATCAGGATTGCCAGCTGCGCAGGCCGTGGGCAATACGCTCGACGGCCTGCTCCAGGCGCGGCAGGTCCTGGGTGTAGGCGAAGCGCACATGATGGCCGGCCTGGTGACGGCCGAAGTCCAGCCCCGGCGTGATGGCGACGAACTCGGTTTCCAGCATGTGCTGACAGAACGCATAGGCATCGCCACCAAATGCACTGATGTCGGCGTACAGATAGAAGGCGCCCTGCGGTTCAACCGCGATGCCGAAGCCCAGCTCGCGCAGGGCTGGCAGGAGGAAGTCACGGCGACGGGCGAACTCAGCGCGCCGCGCCTCGAGAATTTCCAGGGTCGCCGGTTCGAAACAGGCCAGGGCTGCGTGCTGAGCCATGCTCGGCGCGCTGATGTAGAGGTTCTGCGCCAGCTTCTCCAACTCCGGCACAGCCGCGGGCGGCGCCACCAGCCAACCCAGGCGCCAACCGGTCATGCCGAAGTATTTGGAAAAGCTGTTGAGCACGAAGGCGTCGTCATCGACCTCCAGCACGCTGGCCGCGTCCGTGCCGTAGGTCAGCCCATGATAGATCTCGTCGACCACCAGATGGCCGCTGCGCTCCTTCAGCGCCGCCGAAAGGGCGGCTAGTTCGGCGCGCTCGAGCAGCGTTCCGGTGGGATTGGCCGGCGAGGCCACCAGCGCACCGACGCTGTCGCGATCCCAGTAGCGCTCGACCAGCTCGGGGGTCAGCTGATAGCGCATCTCCGGGCCGACCGGCACCAGCTGCGCAGCGCCCTCCACCAGACGCAGGAAGTGCCGGTTGCATGGATAGCCCGGATCGGCCAGCAGCCAGTGCTTGCCAGGGTCGACCAGCAGGCTGGAGGCCAGCAGCAGCGCACCGGAGCCACCGGGAGTAATCAGGATGCGTTCGGGGTCAATGCTCAAGTGATAGCGCTGGGCATAGAAGCCGGCAATCGCCTCGCGCAGCTGCGGCAGGCCGCGCGCGGCGGTGTAGCGCGTATGACCGGCCGCCAGTGCGGCCTGCCCGGCGGCGACGATGGGCTGCGCGGTGGTGAAGTCCGGTTCGCCGATTTCCAGGTGAATGACGTCGCGGCCTTGAACTTGCAGCTGGTTGGCCCGCTCCAACAGCGCCATGACGTGGAAAGGTTCGATTGCGCGACTGCGTGCGCTGTACGACGAGGTCATCTGACCTTCCTGTTGACGATAAAACGTGAATTCTACCCAAGGTCCCAAGGCCGCCGCAGCCACTGTCGGATTGGGGAGTAGCGCACCCCGATCCGATCTGGTAAGTTCGCCCGCTTGCAGCCGCAGGGCCGGCACGGGCCGGCAAGGGACAAATCATCCTGCGCAATGGACATAGCGAGAGGCGTTCATCCATGCCCATTACCAAAGAAACACCGTCGAGCAAGCAACTGATTCGCGCCTTCGAGCCCTATAAGGAAAGCAAGGGCGAGGAGTACATGAGCGAGAAGATGCGCGCCCATTTCACCGGCATCCTGAACAAGTGGAAGCAGGAGCTGATGGAAGAAGTCGATCGCACCGTCCATCACATGCAGGACGAGGCAGCCAACTTCCCGGACCCGGCCGACCGCGCCAGCCAGGAAGAAGAGTTCAGCCTGGAACTGCGTGCCCGCGACCGCGAGCGCAAGCTGATCAAGAAGATCGACGAGACGCTGCAACTGATCGAAGACAACGAATACGGCTGGTGCGATTCCTGCGGTGTCGAGATCGGCATCCGTCGCCTGGAAGCGCGGCCTACCGCCACGCTCTGCATCGACTGCAAGACGCTGGCGGAGATCAAGGAAAAGCAGATCGGTTCCTGATCCCGAACGGGGCGCTTCGGCGCCCCGCTTCATTTCCAGGCCCGGCAACCGCCTCACCCGCCCCGCCATCCCTGATCGCGCCGGCCCCACCATGCCCTTGTCCAGCTCACCCCAACCTGCCCGCTATGTTGGTCGTTTCGCCCCGACGCCGAGCGGCTATCTGCATTTCGGCTCACTGCTCGCCGCCCTTGCCTCCTATCTGGATGCCCGCTCGGTGGGCGGTCGATGGCTGCTGCGCATGGAAGACATCGACCCGCCACGAGAGATGCCCGGTGCGCAGCAAGCGATCGTCGAGACACTGCAGAGCTACGGCTTCGAATGGGACGGCGAAATGCTGCGCCAGAGTCAGCGCCACGCCGTCTACCGGGATACGGTCGAACACTTGCTGGAGAAAGGGTTGGCGTATGCCTGCACCTGCTCGCGCAAGCAGCTCGAAGACTACCCGGGCCCCTACCCCGGCTTCTGCCGCAACGCCGGACACGGCCTCGAGGATGCCGCCATCCGCCTGCGCGTGCCCGATCGCGAGTACGGCTTCGTCGACCGTGTACAGGGCGAGTTCCGCCAGCACCTGGGACGCGAGGTCGGCGACTTCGTCATCCGCCGCCGCGATGGCCTGATCGCCTATCAGCTGGCCGTGGTGCTGGACGACGCCTGGCAAGGCGTCACCGATGTGGTGCGCGGCGCCGACCTGCTCGATTCGACGCCGCGTCAGCTCTACCTGCAGGAAATCCTCGGCTTGCCGCAGCCGCGCTACCTGCATCTGCCGCTGATCATTCAGCCGGACGGCCACAAGCTCGGCAAGCGCTATCGATCACCACCGCTGCAAGCCGAGGAAGCCAGCCCACTGCTGCTGCGCGCACTGCGCGCCCTTGGCCAGCAACCACCGACCGAACTGGACGGTGCCCTGCCGGCGGAGATCCTCGGCTGGGCGATTGGCAATTGGGACGCCGGGCGCATTCCGCGGACCCGAACCCTGGCCGAGGCTCAGCTGCGCTGAGCAGCATTTGCCCGTCACCGGTGGCTAGCAGCGTGCCGCTGCTCTACCATCGCCCTCACTTTCGACACGAGACCCGGCATGTATATCTACCGACTGGTGCTGCTCCTGGTGGTGGGGATCTATCTGTTCTCCCCGGCCATCATGGACTGGTGGATCGACCCCAACGGTGCCTGGTATCGGCCCTACCTGCTGTGGCTGATCCTGATCGTGGTGACCTTCATTCTCCAGAGCCAGCGTGATGCAGACGAGCTTTAGCCTGAGCCACCTGATCCTGATCAGCGCCGCCTACCTGTTCATGCTGTTCGGTGTCGCCTGGGTCAGCGAGCGCGGACTGATTCCGCGCTGGATCATCCGCCACCCGCTGACCTACACCCTCTCGCTCGGGGTCTACGCCAGTGCCTGGGCTTTCTACGGCACCGTGGGCCTGGCCTATCAATACGGCTACGGGTTTCTCGCTACCTACCTCGGCGTCTGTGGCGCGTTCCTGCTGGCACCGGTGCTGCTCTACCCGATCCTGCGCATCACCCGCACCTACCAACTGTCGTCCCTGGCCGATCTGGTGGCCTTCCGCTTCCGCAGCACCTGGAGCGGCGCGCTGACCACCATCGTCATGCTGATCGGCATGCTGCCGCTGCTGGCCCTGCAGATCCAGGCGGTCGCCGACGCGATCGGCATCCTCACCCTCGAGCCGCTGCAGGAACGCGTCGCGCTGGGCTACTGCCTGATGATCATGCTGTTCACGATCCTCTTCGGGGCCCGCCACATCGCCACGCGGGAGAAGCACGAAGGGCTGGTGTTCGCCATCGCCTTCGAATCGATCGTCAAGCTGGCGACCTTCGGCGCCATCGGTCTGTACGCGCTGTACGTGGTGTTCGGCGGTCCGCACCAGCTGGAGATCTGGCTGCTGCAGAACCAATCGGCGCTGCAGGCGTTGCATACGCCGCTGCAGGAAGGCCCGTGGCGCACCCTGCTGCTGGTGTTCTTCGCTTCGGCCATCGTGATGCCGCACATGTACCACATGACCTTCACCGAAAACCTCAACCCGCGTGGCTTGGTCAGCGCCAGCTGGGGCCTGCCGCTGTATCTGCTATTGATGAGCCTGGCCGTGCCGCTGATTCTCTGGGCCGGGCTGAAGCTGGGCGTAAGCACCAACCCGGAGTATTTCACGCTCGGCCTGGGGATCGCCGCGCAGAGCGAGATGCTGGCACTGCTGGCTTTCGTCGGCGGGCTGTCGGCCTCCAGTGGGCTGATCATCGTCAGCACCCTGGCGCTGTCCGGCATGGCGCTCAACCATCTGGTCCTGCCGCTCTACCAGCCGTCGAGCGAGGGCAACATCTACCGTTGGCTGAAATGGACGCGGCGCAGCCTGATCTTCGCCATCATCATGGCCGGTTACGGCTTCTACCTGCTGCTCGGTGCCGAGCAGGACCTGTCCAATCTCGGCATCGTCGCCTTCGTCGCCACCCTGCAGTTCCTACCCGGCGTGCTCTCGGTGCTGTACTGGCCGACTGCCAATCGGCGCGGCTACATCGCCGGCCTGCTGGCCGGCATCGGCGTCTGGGTGGTGACCATGCTGCTGCCGCTGGTGGGCAACCTGGATGGCTTCTACATTCCGCTGTTCAACGTGGTCTACGTACTCGACGACACCAGCTGGCACCTGGCGGCAATCGCTTCGCTGGCGGTCAACGTGCTGGCCTTCTCGCTGTTCTCGATCTTCAGCGAAACCAGCCCGGAGGAGCAGAGCGCCGCCGAGGCCTGCGCCGTGGAGAACGTCCGCCGCCCGCAACGACGCGAGTTGCTGGCTGCCTCACCGCAGGAATTCGCCACCCAACTGGCCAAGCCGCTGGGCGCCAAGACCGCCCAACGCGAGGTGGAACAGGCCCTGCGTGACCTGCAGTTGCCGTTCGACGAGCACCGCCCTTACGCGCTGCGCCGTCTGCGCGACCGCATCGAGGCCAACCTGTCCGGACTCATGGGGCCCAGTGTCGCCCAAGACATCGTCGAGAACTTCCTGCCCTACAAGAACGGCGCCGAGGGCTACATCACCGAGGACATCCACTTCATCGAGAGCCGCCTGGAGGACTATCACTCACGCCTGACCGGCCTGGCCGCCGAACTCGATGCGCTGCGTCGCTACCACCGGCAGACCCTGCAGGAGCTGCCCATGGGCGTCTGCTCGCTGGCCAAGGATCAGGAAATCCTCATGTGGAACCGCGCGCTCGAGGAGCTCACCGGGATCGCGGCGCTGCAGGTGGTCGGCTCGCGCCTCTCGACCATCGCCGAACCTTGGCGGAGCCTGCTGATCGACTTCATCGAACAACCCGATGAGCACCTGCACAAGCAGCGCCTGGCGCACAACGGTCATCGCCGCTGCCTCAACCTGCACAAGGCGGCGATCGCCGAGCCGCTGGCCCCGAGCAACAGCGGCCTGGTTCTGCTGATGGAAGACCTGACCGAAACGCAGGAGCTGGAGGATCGCCTGGTGCACTCCGAGCGCCTGGCCAGCATCGGCCGGCTGGCAGCCGGCGTGGCGCACGAAATCGGCAATCCGATCACCGGTATCGCCTGCCTGGCGCAGAATCTGCGCGATGAACGCGAAGCCGACGAGGAAATCGTCGAAATCAGCGGCCAGATCATCGAACAGACCAAGCGCGTATCGCGCATCGTGCAGTCGCTGATGAGCTTCGCCCATGCCGGCGAGCGCCAGCAGCGGCTGTATCCGGTGAGCCTGGCGCAGGTCACGCAGGATGCCATCGGCCTGCTATCACTCAACCGCAATCGCACCGAGGTGCGCTTCGTCAACGCCTGCGCGCCGGAGCACCTGGCCGAAGGCGACCCGCAGCGACTGGCCCAGGTGCTGATCAACCTGCTTTCCAATGCCCGCGACGCATCGCCGCCGGGCGGCTTGATCCGCATCAGCAGCGAGGTCGCCGAGCAGACCGTGTACCTGGTGGTGGAAGACGAAGGCAGCGGCATTCCCAAGGAAATTCAGGACCGCCTGTTCGAGCCATTCTTCACCACCAAGGATCCGGGCGAAGGCACCGGCCTGGGCCTCGCACTGGTCTATTCGATCATTGAAGAGCATTATGGCCAGATCGATATCGACAGCCCGGCCGACCCGGAAACACAACGCGGCACCCGTTTTCGCATCACCCTGCCGCGGCATGTCGAAGCGTCACATGCCGTAAGTTGAAGAGGCGACTGCCGTACCGGCCCTGCGCCGGCTCTGCCTCCAGACCGTCGAGAGAGTACTGATGTCACATATTCTGATCGTCGAAGACGAAACCATCATCCGCTCCGCCCTGCGGCGCCTCCTCGAACGCAACCAGTACGAGGTCAGCGAAGCCGGCTCGGTACAGGAGGCGCAGGAGCGCTACAGCATCCCGGGTTTCGATCTCATCATCAGCGACCTTAGGCTGCCCGGCGCACCGGGCACCGAATTGATCAAGCTCGCCGAAGGCACACCGGTGCTGATCATGACCAGCTACGCCAGCCTGCGCTCGGCGGTGGATTCGATGAAAATGGGAGCGGTGGATTACATCGCCAAACCGTTCGATCACGACGAGATGCTGCAGGCTGTGGCGCGTATCCTCAGCGATCATCAGCAGGCCGCCACCACACAACCCCAAGCTACTCGCAATGCAGGCGCAGCGCCGGGCGCAGCCTCGCGCGACGACATCGGTATCATCGGCCATTGCACGCCGATGCAGGAACTGTTCAGCAAGATCCGCAAGGTTGCGCCGACTGACTCGAATGTCCTTATCCAGGGTGAGTCCGGGACCGGCAAAGAACTGGTGGCGCGGGCCCTGCACAACCTCTCACGCCGGGCCAAGGCACCGATGATCTCGGTGAATTGCGCGGCGATTCCGGAAACCTTGATCGAGTCGGAACTGTTCGGCCATGAGAAAGGCGCCTTCACCGGCGCCAGCGCGGGGCGCGCCGGGCTTGTGGAAGCGGCCGATGGGGGCACGCTGTTCCTCGATGAGATCGGTGAGCTTCCGCTCGAAGCCCAGGCGCGCCTGCTCAGAGTGCTGCAGGAAGGCGAGATCCGCCGCGTCGGCTCGGTGCAGTCGCAGAAAGTCGATGTGCGCCTGATCGCCGCCACCCACCGCGACCTGAAAACGCTGGCCAAGACCGGCCAGTTCCGTGAAGACCTCTACTACCGCCTGCATGTCATCGCCCTCAAGCTTCCGCCGCTGCGTGAACGTGGTAATGACGTGCTGGAAATCGCCAAGGCTTTCCTCGCCCGTCAGGCTGAACGCCTAAACAGTGATGACCTGCGTTTCTCTCGCGACGCCGAACAAGCGATCCGCCACTATTCCTGGCCGGGCAATGTCCGCGAACTGGAAAATGCCATCGAGCGTGCCGCCATCCTCAGCGAGAGCCCGGAGATCGACGCCGAATTACTGGGCATCGATATCGAGCTAGATGAGCTGGACGATGACTTCGATGAGCCGCTTGGCGCCATGCGTGGCGTGGTCGGCGGCAACGAGCCGACCGAAGACCTTTCGCTGGAAGACTACTTCCAGCATTTCGTGCTCGAGCACCAGGATCACATGACCGAAACCGAACTGGCGCGCAAGCTGGGAATCAGTCGCAAATGCCTGTGGGAGCGACGCCAGCGCCTGGGCATTCCGCGCCGCAAGTCGGGTAGCGTCACCGGGTAACCTGTTACCGCCCTCGCATCGCTCGTAACACAAACCGGGAGCATCGGTAACGGTGCCCCGGTTTTTTTCTTGCAACTCGCACCGCTGAAAATACGCAAATGCTTGAAATAAAAGGACTTTAAAAAAGTGGCACGGCAACTGCTTACTTAATGGCACAACAACAATAACAAGCAGATCCCACAATAAGAACAAGACGTAACGGCTCCAGCAAAACAACGACAAGAAGGCGGAGGCGCAGCTAACTGATTCTTTTGGAGAGGACTTGCCACGGGGCTAACCCCACGACCAGGCCGAGAACAACAAAAACTGCTCAAGCAGCGCCTGAACTGGTTGGATCGTAGATCGAGGCAAAGTCAGCGACCAAAGAAATCCGTTTGCTATTAGCTCCCAGTGTAGGAGCGCTCCTGATGGCTACGGCCGGACGGAACAGGCGAACAACAAGAACAGCACGCCTGCATGACCAATAACAATAAATAAGCACGCGACATCATTCAGAGGGGAGCTTCGGCTCCCCTCAGTGCTATCTGCTACCTCACATAACGCCAGCCAAACAGTCACCAGTCGTGCCTGCATCGCAATCGGCGACGTGCTTTTTGACACCTCTCCGCGCTTCGTTCACCATCCGAGCCTCTCGGTGCTAGAATCCGCGCAGGTTTCGCGGCTATTCGCGACACCGGCCCGTCATTCCGTCACACAGTTGCCCCCCATGCTGAAAAAGCTGTTCCAGTCTTTTCGTCTTCCTCTGCGCCGTATCCCGCACGCCCGACGCTCACCTGAAATTCTGTCCAGCCGGCAGCATTCCCTGCAGCGCAGCGCGATCAGTCGGCATGCGGTGAGCGTGGTCGAACGCTTGCAGCAGGCCGGGTACGAGGCCTATGTCGTGGGCGGCTGCGTGCGCGATCTGTTGCTGCAGCTCAATCCCAAGGATTACGACGTCGCCACCAGCGCAACGCCCGAGCAGGTTCGAGCCGAGTTTCGCAATGCGCGGGTGATCGGACGCCGCTTCAAGCTCGTCCATGTGCATTTCGGACGCGAGATCATCGAGGTCGCCACCTTCCGCGCCAACCACCCGGAAGAAGACGACGAGGACGCCAGCCAGCTGGCCTCACGCAACGAGAGCGGCCGCATCCTGCGCGACAATGTCTACGGCACGCTCGAAGATGACGCACAACGCCGCGACTTCACCATCAATGCGCTGTATTACGACCCGACCACCGAGCGCATCCTCGATCACACCCACGGCGTGCATGACATCCGCAACCGCCTGGTTCGCCTGATTGGCGACCCCGAACAGCGCTATCAGGAAGACCCGGTGCGCATGCTGCGCGCGGTGCGTTTCGCCGCCAAGCTCGATTTCGAAATCGAGCGCCACAGCGCCGAGCCCATCGTCGACCTGGCCGACCTGCTCGACGGCATTCCCTCGGCCCGCCTGTTCGACGAAACGCTCAAGCTGTTCCTCGGCGGCAAGGCCGAGCGCACCTTCGAACTGCTGCTCGAATACGATCTGTTCGCCCCGCTGTTCCCGGCCGCCGCCGCCGCGCTGGAGCGCAACCCCGAGTACGCCGGTACGCTGATTCGCAATGCGCTGGCCAATACCGACCTGCGCATCCAGCAGGGCAAGCCGGTAACACCGGCGTTCCTCTTCGCCGCACTGCTCTGGCCAGCCCTGCCGGCCCGCGTGCTGGAGCTGCAGGACCGCGGCATGCCGCCGATTCCGGCGATGCAGGAAGCCGCCCACGACATCATCTGGGAGCAGTGCCAGCGCACCGCCATTCCGAAGCGTTTTACCATCCCCATGCGCGAGATCTGGGACATGCAGGAGCGTCTGCCACGCCGGCAGGGGCGACGTGCCGACCAGTTGCTGGAGAACCCACGCTTCCGTGCCGGCTACGACTTCCTGCTGCTGCGCGAAAGCGCCGGGGAGAAAACCGGCGGCCTCGGCGACTGGTGGACCGACTATCAGGAAGCCAGCGACAGCGAGCGCCGCAACATGATTCGCGGCCTCAGCGGCAAGGATGACGGCGGCGCCAAGAAACGTCGTCGCGGCGGTCGCCGGCGGCGCGGCCCGGGCGACACTCCTGCCGGTTCGGCCGACTGAGATGGAGCGCGCCTATATCGGCCTGGGCAGCAACCTGGCCGATCCCCAGCGACAGCTGCGTGGCGCTCTGCAGGCACTGGCCGAGCTGCCGCAGACCAGGCTGGTCGCGGTCTCATCCCTTTATGCCAGCGATCCGCTCGGACCTGCCGACCAGCCACGCTATGTCAATGCCGTCGCGGCACTGGATACCGATCTCCAGCCTCTGGACCTGCTCGATGCCCTGCAACGTATCGAGCAGGCCCAGGGGCGCGAGCGCAAGGCCGAACGCTGGGGTCCGCGCACCCTAGATCTGGACATCCTGCTGTTCGGCGAGCGACTGATCGACGAGCCGCGACTCAAGGTTCCGCACTACCACATGCAGGCCCGCCCGTTCGTGCTCTATCCATTGGCCGAGATCGCCCCCGGGGAGCTGGCGCTGGCCGATGGTCGCCGCCTGGCCGACCTGCTCGCGGCCTGCCCATTCAGCGGGCTGGAGCGGCTCGCCGATGCGGGTGTCACCGCCGCGGTAACGAACGTAACGCGTAGGTAACACTCGCGATTGACTTAGGCTGCCGCCGCCGGGACTATAAGCGCCCTCAGCCATCCGCGGTCTTGGCACACCATAGGTGCACCGCATGGCAACCCTGACCTCCGAGGCTCGAAGAGGACGGCATTCATGCCAGACGTCACCCTGACCACGCTGCAAGGGCTCAAGCAGAAGGGCGAGAAGATCGTCATGCTCACCTGCTATGACGCCACCTTCGCCAAGACCGCCTGCGACGCAGGCGTCGAGATGCTGCTGATCGGCGATTCACTCGGCATGGTCCTGCAAGGTCAGGACAGCACCCTGCCGGTCACCGTCGCCGACATGGCCTACCACACCGCCAGCGTCAAGCGCGGCAACCGTGGCGCGATGATCGTCGCCGACCTGCCGTTCATGGCCAACGCCACCACCGAGCAGACCCTGAACAACTCCGCAGCGCTGATGCAGGCCGGAGCCCACATGATCAAGCTGGAAGGCACCGCCTGGCTGGCCGAGTCGATCCGCCTGCTGGCCGACCGCGGCATTCCGGTGTGTGCGCACATGGGGCTGACGCCGCAAGCGGTCAACCTGTTCGGTGGCTACAAGGTACAGGGCCGTGAAGAAGCGCAGGCGCAGCAGATGCTGGAGGATGCCAAGTCGCTTGAAGCCTCCGGCGCCGCCATGTTGCTGCTCGAATGCGTACCCAGCGAACTGGCCGCACGCATCACCCGTGCCGTGCAGATTCCGGTAATCGGCATCGGCGCCGGCAGCGACACCGACGGCCAGGTGCTGGTGCTGCACGATATGCTCGGCCTGTCGCTCAGTGGCCGCGTACCGAAGTTCGTGAAGAACTTCATGCGTGAGCATGGCGACATCCCCTCGGCCATCGCCGGCTATGTCAAGGCGGTCAAAGCCGCCGAATTCCCTGCAGCCGAACACGGGTTCTCCGCATGAACGTCGTCAAGACCATCGCCGACCTGCGCGCCGCGGTTGCCCGCGCGCGCGGCGAGGGCAAGCGCATCGGCTTCGTGCCAACCATGGGCAACCTGCACGCCGGCCACATCGCGTTGGTGAAGAAAGCCGGTCAGCGTGCCGATTTCGTCGTCGCGAGCATCTTCGTCAACCCGCTGCAGTTCGGCCCCAACGAAGACCTGGACAACTATCCGCGCACCCTCGCCGCAGATCAGGACAAGCTGTTCGACGCCGGCTGCCACCTGCTCTTCGCGCCCAGCGTGGAGGAGATGTACCCCCACGGCCAGGCCAACCAGACCATCGTTCGCGTACCCGGCGTATCCGAAGGCCTCTGCGGAGGCAGTCGCCCCGGTCATTTCGACGGCGTCTCCACGGTGGTCAGCAAGCTGTTCAACATGGTTCTGCCGGACCTCGCCGTGTTCGGCCAGAAGGATTTCCAGCAGCTGGCGGTGATCCGCACCATGGTGCGCGACCTGAACATGCCGGTGCAGATCATCTCCGAGCCCACCGTGCGCGACGTGGATGGCCTGGCGCTGTCCTCGCGAAACGGCTATCTGAGCGCCGACGAGCGTGCCACGGCACCGCTGCTGTACCGAACGCTGACCCAGCTGAAAGATGCGATCCAGAACGGCCGACGCGACTACTCGACACTCGTCGCCGAAGGTCTGGAAAGCCTGCGCGCTGCGGGACTACGGCCGGACTATCTGGAAATTCGCAATGCGATCGACCTGCAGCCGGTAAGCGACGCGTCTGCCGAGCTGGTAATCCTCGCCGCAGCCTTCCTGGGCAAGACGCGGCTGATCGACAACCTGATGGTCGATATCCACACATCGGCCTGATCCATGCCAATTGCCTGCAGCCTTGATCACGTTCGAGGCTTCGGGCACACTCTGCGCCGCTTGCGCCCCCGGAGGACCCTGCCATGCACGCCATCATGCTCAAGGCCAAACTGCACCGCGCCCAGGTAACTCACTCGGTGCTCGACTACGAAGGCTCCTGCGCCATCGACGGCGAGTGGCTGGACCTGGCCGGTATCCGCGAATACGAGCAGATCCAGATCTATAACGTCGACAACGGCGAGCGCTTCACCACCTACGCCATCCGCGGCGAGGAAGGTTCGAAGATCATTTCGGTCAACGGTGCCGCCGCCCACAAGGCAGGTGTCGGTCATCGCCTGATCATCTGCGCCTACGCGCACTACAGCGAAGCCGAGCTGGCCAACTTCAAGCCGCATGTGCTCTACATGGGCGCAGACGGCGAGCTGAGCCATACCAGCAACGCCATCCCGGTACAGGTCGCCTGAGTCCCCATTCAGGCGCTGTCGAATAGAAGCCCGAAGTGTTCCGCACTTCGGGCTTTTTCGTTGTGTGCAGCATCGGCGCCCAGACAGCAGGCCGGCGCGAATCGAATAGAAGGCGAAAGCCCGGAACGCAGCAGGGGTTTTCTCTGTCTGAGCTGTCTCTGATGGCATAGGATGTGCCTCACCGGCTCGGTGAAAGCCGGGTTCGGCCAGCATCCGCAGCATTCAGGAACGAGTGCCGGCGTGCCCGCACGGTCATACACATCACTGAATCCCCGAGGCAACATGCGCGCTCGCTGCGCGGATTCACGGGGGTTCAGCGGCCTGTCAAAGCAAAGGAAGCCGCATCACCATGAGCTACTACCAGCATCCGCTCGACGTCACCGGCCTGCCGTCCTGGAAGGCCCTGGAAGAACACCGCCTGGCTATGCAGAACTTCAGCATGCGCGAGGCCTTCAAGGCCGACCCGAC
Source organism: Stutzerimonas sp. R40042 (assembly GCF_026642215.1). Classification (NCBI taxonomy): domain Bacteria; kingdom Pseudomonadati; phylum Pseudomonadota; class Gammaproteobacteria; order Pseudomonadales; family Pseudomonadaceae; genus Stutzerimonas; species Stutzerimonas sp. R40042. Next base: position 3,705,511 of record NZ_CP113258.1, read on the forward strand.
GCGCTTCGCTGACCTGTCGGTTTCCTGCAGCGGGCTGTTTCTCGATTATTCGAAGAACCTGATCACCCCCGAAACCCGCACCCTGCTGGTCAACCTGGCCCGCGAGGCCGGGGTTGAGCAAGCCGCGCACGCCATGTTCGAAGGCGAACGCATCAACGCGTCGGAAAACCGTCCGGTGCTGCACACGGCCCTGCGCCGCCCCATGGGCGACTCGGTGATGGTCGACGGCAAGAACATCATGCGTGACGTGCATACCGCCCTGGCGCAGATGACCGACATCGTTACTCGCATCCACAACAACCTGTGGCGCGGCTTCAGCGACAAGACCATCACCGACGTGGTGAACATCGGCATCGGCGGCTCGTTCCTCGGCCCGCAACTGGTCTCCGAGGCGCTGCTGCCCTTCACCCAGCACGGCGTGCGTACGCACTACCTGGCCAACATCGACGGCAGCGAATTCCGCGAAGTGACCGCCAAGCTGAATGTCGAGACCACGCTGTTCATCATTTCCAGCAAGACCTTCGGTACCCTCGAGACGCTGAAGAATGCCCAGGCTGCACGCACCTGGTATCTGGGCAAGGGCGGTACCGAGGAGAAGCTCTACCGCCACTTCATCGCCGTCACCAGCAACAAGCAGGCGGCCATCGACTTCGGCATTCGCGAAAAGAACATCTTCCCGATGTGGGACTGGGTCGGCGGGCGCTACTCGCTGTGGTCGGCGATCGGCCTGCCCATCGCCCTGGCGATCGGCATGTCCAACTTCAAGGACCTGCTTTCCGGCGCCTACAGCATGGACCAGCATTTCCTTAGCGAGCCGTTCGAAAGCAACATGCCGGTGCTACTGGCGATGCTCGGCATCTGGTACCACAACTTCTGGGGCGCGCAGAGCTACGCCTTCCTGCCCTACGACCACTACCTGCGCAACTTCGTCAAACACCTGCAGCAGATGGACATGGAATCCAACGGCAAGAGCGTGCGCCAGGATGGCACGCCGGTGACTTACAGCACCGGCCCGGTGATCTGGGGCGGCGTCGGCTGCAATGGCCAGCACGCCTACCACCAACTGCTGCACCAGGGCACACCGCTGATTCCGGCCGACTTCATCGTGCCGGTGGTCAGCCACAATCCAGTGGCCGATCACCATGAATGGCTCTACGCCAACTGCCTGTCGCAGAGCCAGGCGCTGATGCGCGGCAAGACCCGTGAGGAAGCCGAGGCCGAACTGCGTGCCAAAGGCCTTAACGAAGACGAGGTTCAGCGCCTGGCGCCGCACAAGGTGATTCCGGGCAATCGACCGAGCAACACCGTGGTGATGGAGACCATCAGCCCCGGCCGCCTCGGTGCGCTGATTGCGCTATACGAGCACAAGGTATTCGTCCAGGGCGTGATCTGGGGTATCAACTCCTTCGACCAGTGGGGCGTCGAGCTCGGCAAGGATCTTGGCAAGGCGGTCTACAATCAGATGACCCGCTTCGATGCCGCACCGGCCGAAGACGCTTCGACCCAGGGCCTGATCGACTTCTTCCGCGGTCGCCACCGCGGCTGATAAGTCCTCTCGACCGGACAGCGCGCAGCTGCTGTCCGGTCTATCTTGCCCTCTTTTACCCCGACAACTGGCGAGCCCTCTGCGCCTCTTCAGGTACCATCGCCGCTTGCCAAGTCAGCAGCGCTGTCGCCATGGAATTCCTCCGCCGTCATATCGAAACCCGCGTGCTCAGCCTTACCGGTCTGGCGATTGGCGGTGTCGACTACGAAAACCCTCCAGGCGATCCCGGCCTGTTCGGGCCTGAGTCAGTGTGCTGGCGCGTGCATGGCGACTTCACCTCGATGATGGTCGGCGGGATCTCTGCACTGCTATTGCAAGCGCTGCACCCGTTGGCGCTGTCGGGCGTATGGGATCACTCGAACTTTCGCGAGGATCTGCTCGGCCGTCTGCGGCGTACCGGGCAGTTCATCGCCGCCACGACGTTCGGCAGCCACGCCGATGCCGAACGCCTGATCGAGCGGGTCCGACGCATCCACCTGGACGTGGCCGGGACGGCACCGGATGGTCGACCCTACGCCGCCTCCGATCCCGACCTGCTGACCTGGGTGCATGTCGCCGAAGTCAGCAGCTTTCTCAAATCGCACCTGCGCTACCGCGACCCCGGTCTCTGCGCAGCCGACCAGGATCGCTACTACGCCGAAGTCGCACTGATTGCCGAACGGCTCGGCGCCGGTGAGGTTCCACGCTCGCGCGCCGAAGTCGAGGCGTACCTCGAACGGCTCCGCCCGCAGCTGCGGATCGACGAACGCACCCTGGAGATCCTGCGCATACTGCGCACCGCTCCGGCACCAAGCCCGCTGCTACGGCCGTTCGGCACGCTAATGTTGCACGCTGGTGTTGAGTTGCTGCCGGAATGGGCCGCAGCCATGTTCGGCATATCGCTGAGCGACGCGCGCCGTCAGTTACTCCGCAGCGGCGTACGCAGTACCGCGCCAGCGCTACGCTGGGCAGTGCGCAATGCCTCGGTGCATCGGGCACGCCGACGCATGGGCTTGCCGCCACGCGGCTGAGGTGCATGCCGCGTCCGCCATCGCCAATCTGCGGCGCGCTGCCCAATGCCCATATCGGGCCGATTCGGGAACCGCGCACCCATGCCATACTCCAAGGCAACCATCCGCCAGGAATACTTCCGGTCATGCCCAATGGAATGAAGCGAGCGTTCAGCGGCGTGGCGCTCGTGCTGATCTGCTACAGCCTGCTTGGCTTCCTGATCCTGCCAGGCATTGCCCAGCGCATCGCTAATCAGCAGCTTGCGGCCTACGCGACGGTGCCGGCCAGTCTGCAACGTGTCGAGTTCAATCCCTTCAGCCTTGAGCTCTCCCTGTTCGACCTGCGCATCGGTGACGAAAATGATCGCCCGCTGGCCTTCGAGCAGCTCTACCTCGATCTGCAATGGGCGAGCCTCTGGCAACGTACGCTGCACCTGGCTACCGTCGAGTTGGTGGCACCGCATACCGAAGTCCGTGTTGCCAATGACGGCACCCTGAACCTCAGTCAACTCTTCGATATTCCTCCAGCAGAGCCTTCCGACGACGGCGAACGCGACCTGCTCGCGCTGCGCATCGACCAGTTGCGGCTGGTACGCGGCCACGTCGCTTTCGAGGATCGTCGCCCGAGCGAGCCCATCGAGCTGGTCTACGACTCCCTGGACCTCGAGCTGCACAACCTTGCCACCCGCAGCGACGACAGCGCCGACGCACGCCTCACCGCCAGCGGCGCGAGTGGCGGACGCATCGTTTGGCAAGGCGACCTCAGCTTGCAGCCGCTAGCCTCCCGCGGCCAGCTGCAGATCAGCAAGCTACCGCTCGAGGCCTTCTGGCCCTACGTGCGCGACGCAGCGCCACTGGTTCTGCAGGATGGCAGCATCGACCTGAGTACCGGCTACCGCCTCGATCTCAGCGACGGCCTGGCCCTGACGCTGGATAACGCCCAGGCCACCCTGGCGCCGCTGGCCCTCGACAGCCCGGACGGGCGCAAGCTGGTGCGCCTGGAGCGCCTGGAGCTGAGCGAAACGACGCTGGACCTGGCCAGGCGGCAGGTCAGTATCGGCAAGCTGCGCAGCCGCAACCTGAAAACCTGGGCCGCCCGTGAAGCCGATGGCGAGCTGGATTGGCAGAAACTGTTCGCCACAAGTGCGTCCCCGTCGACTGCCGACGACCAGACTCCGGACAGCGAAGCCCGGACATCTGGCGAACCATGGCAGGTATTGCTGCACGATGGTCAGCTGCGTGATTACCGGGTGCACCTGGTCGATCGCGTCCCGGTTGACGAGGTCGAGCTGGAGCTCGGCCCGCTGAACCTGGACATCAGCGATTTCGACAGCCTCGCTACCCGCCCCTTCTCGCTGAAGCTGGACACAGGGGTCGGCAAGCAGGGGACGCTCCAGGCCCAGGGACAGCTGCAGCTCAGCCCGGTCAGCGGTGAGCTGGCAGTAACCACCCGCGACATAGACCTGCGCATCGCTCAGGCCTACCTCAGCCCACTGGTGAGCCTGGAGCTACGCAGCGGCATGCTCAGCAGCGAACTGCAGGTCAACCTGCAGGGCATCGAGCCATTGGCCTTCAACGTTCGCGGTAGTGTCGACGCCACGCAGCTGCACACTCTCGATACCATCAACAATCGCGACTTCATCAAATGGCAGCGGCTGCAGCTCGATGGTCTCGATTACCAGCACCCACGGAGCCTGGAAATCGAACGGATCGATCTGAGCCAGCCCTACGCCCGCTTCATCATCAACCCAGATCTGAGCACCAACATCAACGACCTGCTGGTCGAGCGCAGCGAATCCACCGCGCAAGAGGCTTCCGAGGAGCAGGCATCGGAACCATTGGCCATCCGCATCGGCGGCATCGCCATCGCCGACGGATCGGCCAACTTCGCCGACTTCAGCCTGCGCCCGCCCTTCGTCACCGCCATCCAGTCGCTCAATGGCGACATTGGCACGCTGGACAATCGCGAGCAGAAGCCAGCCTCAGTGAACATTGCCGGCAAGGTCGATCAATACGCACCCGTGAGCATCAAGGGCAGCCTGACGCCCTTCGACCCGCTGCAGAGCCTGGATATCGCCACCAGTTTCCGCCAGGTCGAGCTGACCACCCTGACGCCTTATGCGGGCAAGTTTGCTGGCTATCGGATCCGCAAGGGACGCCTCAACCTGGACCTGCACTACCGCATCCAGAACGGCCAGCTGAACGCCGACAACAAGGTGGTCCTGGAGCAGTTGCAACTCGGCGAACAGGTGGACAGTCCCGACGCGGTGGATCTGCCCGTACGCTTGGCGGTCGCATTACTGAAGGACAGCAACGGCACGATCTCCATCGAGCTGCCCGTGCAGGGCGACCTGAACAATCCGCAGTTCAGCGTCATGCCGATCATCTGGCAAACGTTGCGCAACCTGGTGGTGCGTGCGGCCAAAGCCCCGTTCAAGTTCATCGCCGGGCTGGCTGGCGGCGACCAGAGCGACCTGAGCCACATCGATTTTGCTCCGGGCAGCAGCGAACTGGACCCAGCGGCGCGCCAGACCCTGGATACCCTGGCCGCCGGGCTGAAACAGCGACCCGGGCTACGTCTTGAGATCGAAGGCATGAGCGCCACGGCAACGGACGGCCCGCTCCTCGCCGAAGAACGTCTACAGGACGAGTATCGCCAGATTCAGTACCGTATCCTGCAGCGCCGAGGCGACAAGGTACCGTCCGATCCCGCTCAGCTTACTGTGGACGAGCAGGATCAGGCGCCGCTTCTGGAGGGCATCTATCGCAGCCGGCTGAAGCAACAACCTCCAGCGGAATGGGACGATCTGGAGAGCGAAACCCGAGCCCAGCAGCTTCGCCAAGCGATCATCGATTCCTGGGCACAGAGTCCTGCCTTGCTACGCCGTCTGAGTCGTGAGCGCGCCGCCTCGATCAAGAGCTATCTCGTCCAGGCCGGGCTGACACCAGAGCGCCTCTACCTGCTGGATACCGGTACTACCGAGGCCGGCAACGACGGCCGGATTGCTACAACCCTGAATTTGGGAAGCGAAGAATGAAGAAAGGATACTTGCTCGCCGCCCTGCTGATCAGCGCGAGCGCCACGGCCGACACGCTACGCTGCGGCAATCAGCTGGTCACTACCGGCGACCGCACCTTCGAAGTCGAGCGCAAATGCGGTGCGCCGCAACACCGCGACGTTGTCGGCTATCGCCTGGGCCGGCATGACCGTCATGAGCTTATGCTGGAAGAATGGGTCTATGGACCGCGTAACGGAATGCTCAGCATTCTGACTTTCGAAGGCAACCGCCTGGTACGCATCGAAACCCGTCGAGCCAACTGAGTCTGGAGCCAACCAATGGTCCGTTACTTGCCCGCCGCCCTACTCGCCCTGCTTTCGGCCAGTTTCCTCGCCGAAGCCTCATCGACCTATCGCTGCAACAGCCGGCTGGTGAGCCTGGATGCCAGCACGGCAGAGGTTCGCAGTAAGTGCGGCGAGCCGACCAGCAGTTCGCTGATCGGCTATAAGCAGGTTATCGACGACTATGGCTACGCTCAGGAGGTGCCGGTCGAAGAGTGGGTCTATGGGCCCAACCACGGCATGCTTCACTTCCTGCGCTTCGAAGGTAACAGGCTCCGACAGATCGAGAGCCAGCGAGGAAACTAGCCCCAATGCAAAACCCCGCCATTTGGCGGGGTTTCTTTATGTCTGCGCTGAAACAGAATCAGTCGACAGCTTTCAAGCCATCAGCTGAGACGTCCTTCACGCCTTCGATGCCACGCGCCTTGGCGATGGCTGCTTCTTTTTCCGCCTCGGTTGCCACTGTACCGGACAGCGAAACGACGCCGTCCTTGGTTTCCACTTCGATGTCCATACCCGGAGTCGCATCTTCGGCCAGCAGGGTGGACTTCACCTTGGTAGTGATCCAAGTATCGGATGCTGCATCGGTCGCATTGTCCACGGTGTTGGCAGCCAGCATCACAGTGCTGGTGTCGTCGATGGCAGGCGTGTTATCTGCCAGAGCAGCACCAGCGAGTGGCAGGCTGAGGGCAGCGGCAATGGCGGTGGCAGTCAGTGTCTGAATAGTCTTCATAGATGTCACTCCTGTTCTCGTGGTTTCTGCGGTATGACTCCGAACCGCAGACTCGTGAATAACAGGCGCAAGCTGCATGCCAACTTTTGAAAATATTTTTTACTATAAAAATCAACAAGTTAATTAAACGGTACATCCTTCTCTCAGTTGCACATTGCAAGTTCATGGCTGTGCGCGCGTGCATCTTGCAATCTCGTGACCCCAGAAACGAGAAAGGGCCCCGAAGGGCCCTTTCATCCACTACAGCATGAATCAGACGCCGGAAGCTTCGGCGGCCGCGACGTCCTTGATCGAAAGCTTGATACGACCGCGGTTGTCCACGTCCAGCACCAACACCTTCACTTCCTGACCTTCCTTCAGTACGTCGGTCACCTTCTCGATGCGCTGATCGCTGATCTGCGAGATGTGCACCAGACCGTCCTTGCCCGGCAGAATGTTGACGAAGGCACCGAAGTCGACGATCCGCTCGACCTTACCCACATAGATCTTGCCGATCTCGGCTTCAGCCGTGATCGACAGCACGCGCTGCTTGGCTGCCTCGGCGGCGTCCTTGGTCTCGCCGAAGATCTTGATCGAGCCATCGTCTTCGATGTCGATCGAGGCTTTGGTCTCTTCGCAGATCGCACGGATGGTGGCGCCGCCCTTGCCGATCACGTCGCGGATCTTGTCCTGGTCGATCTTCATCGCCAGCATGGTCGGTGCGTTGGCCGACAGCTCGCTACGCGACTGGGCAATGACCTGGTTCATCTGGCCGAGGATGTTCAGGCGCGCTTCCAGGGCTTGGCCCAGAGCGATCTCCATGATCTCTTCGGTGATGCCCTGGATCTTGATGTCCATCTGCAGCGCGGTTACGCCCTTGGCAGTACCAGCAACCTTGAAGTCCATGTCGCCGAGGTGGTCCTCGTCACCGAGAATGTCGGTCAGAACGGCGAACTTCTCGCCTTCCTTGACCAGGCCCATGGCGATACCGGCTACCGGCGCCTTCATCGGCACGCCAGCGTCCATCAGTGCCAGCGAGGCACCACAGACCGAGGCCATGGAGCTGGAACCGTTGGATTCGGTGATCTCGGAAACCACACGGATGGTGTACGGGAATTCGTCGGCGCTCGGCAGCATGGCAGCAACGCCACGACGGGCCAGGCGACCGTGGCCGATTTCGCGGCGACCGGTAGCACCCATGCGACCACACTCACCGACCGAGTACGGCGGGAAGTTGTAGTGCAGCATGAAGGGGTCTTTCTTCTCGCCTTCCAGGGTGTCGAGCAGCTGCGCGTCCCGGGCGGTGCCGAGGGTGGCAACGACCAGGGCCTGGGTTTCACCACGGGTGAACAGCGCCGAACCGTGGGTCTTGTCGAGCACGCCGACTTCGATGTTCAGCCCGCGAACGGTGCGGGTGTCGCGACCGTCGATGCGCGGCTTGCCGTTGACGATGTTCTCGCGCACGGTGCGGTATTCGATCTCACCGAAGGCGTCCTTCACTTCGCCGGCAGACGGCTGGCCTTCCTCACCGGAGAACTTGGCAACGACCTGATCCTTCAGCTCGCCCAGGCGCGCGTAGCGGTCCTGCTTGATGGTGATGGTGTAGGCCTGGGAGATGGCTTCACCGAACTCGGCACGGATGGCGTCCAAAAGCGCAGTGTTGGCCTGCGGGGCAGTCCAGTCCCAGCGCGGCTTGCCGGCTTCGGCGGCGAGCTCTTCGACAGCCTTGATCACGGCCTGGAACTCGTCATGGGCGAACAGCACGGCGCCCAGCATCTGGTCTTCGGTCAGCTCTTTGGCTTCCGACTCGACCATCAGTACGGCGTCCTTGGTGCCGGCCACGACCATGTCCAGGCTGGAAGCCTTGAGCTGCTCGTAGTTCGGGTTCAGCAGGTAGCCGGTTTCCGGGTGGAAAGCCACGCGTGCGGCGCCGATCGGGCCGTCGAACGGAATGCCGGAAACAGCCAGGGCGGCCGAAGTACCGATCATCGCAGCGATGTCCGGATCGGTCTTCTTGCTGGTGGAAACAACGGTGCAGATGACCTGCACTTCATTCTGGAAACCTTCCGGGAACAGCGGACGGATCGGGCGATCGATCAGACGCGAGGTCAGGGTTTCCTTCTCGGAAGGACGCGCCTCACGCTTGAAGAAACCACCGGGGATCTTGCCGGCTGCATAGGTCTTCTCCTGGTAATGCACGGAGAGCGGGAAGAACCCCTTGCTCGGATCGGCGGTCTTGGCACCGACCACGGTCACCAGCACGGTGACATCGTCATCAACGGTGACCAGCACTGCGCCGGAGGCCTGGCGGGCGATACGACCCGTTTCCAGGGTTACGGTCGACTGACCGAATTGGAACTTCTTGATTACCGGATTCACGGTTTTTCCTTCTCTTTGTTGCCTTGGGGAAATTGGCAGAACGCTCGGGAGTCGGCCCGAAACGACCTGCAATAAAGCCAAAAGCTGGAAGACCGAAGCTGATTGCAGGGATGTCCCACTTTCAACTTCAGGCTTCCAGCTTCCGGCTTCCAGCGCGGGCGCGTCTTAGCGACGCAGACCCAGACGACCGATCAGGGTGCTGTAACGAGTGGTGTCCTTACCCTTCAGGTAATCCAGCAGCTTGCGGCGCTGGTTAACCATGCGGATCAGACCACGACGCGAGTGGTGATCTTTGCCGTTGGCCTTGAAGTGGTCCTGCAGCTTGTTGATGTTGGCGGTCAGCAGGGCTACCTGCACTTCCGGGGAACCGGTGTCGCCTTCAGCTTGCTTGTACTCGTTAACGATCTGGGCTTTTTCTTCAACGCTCAGTGCCATGATAGGGCTCCTTGAGTGAACAGGCCGGGAATCATCCCGTGTTTAATAAAGAGAAATGACCGTGCCTGCTGACAGCCACCCTCTGACGCAACGCGCGAACGCGCTGCGTAACGGTCATTCCGACCGAATCAACCGACGTGGCGCAATGCGCCCGTCTTCGCTCACTTCACCGATACCGATGAAGCGACCATTATTATCCTGTACGCGAACCATGCCGTACTGCGGCGCCTCCGGTGCCCGCACCGGCTGTCCGTGCAGCCAGTAGTAAGCGCTGTGCTCCGACAACTGCAACAACGGCCAATGCTCCAACCCGCTGTCCACCGGTTGCAGGAATCCATCCAGAGCCTCGGAGCCGCCGTCAGCATGCGCCCGCTCCAGTGTTTCGAGCGTCACCGTCTGCGAAAGATCGAACGGACCGGCCTGGGTGCGCCGCAGCTCGGCGACATGCGCGCCGCAGCCGAGCAATTGGCCGATGTCTTCCACCAAGGTCCGGATATAGGTGCCCTTGCTGCAGGTCACAGCCAGTCGCGCCTTGTCGCCTTCGAGCGCGAGCAACTCCAAGCGCGCAATATTAACAGAACGCGGCTCGCGCTCCACCACTTCACCGGCACGCGCCAGCTTGTATAGCGGCTGGCCGTCGCGCTTGAGCGCCGAGTACATCGGCGGCACCTGCAGGATATCGCCGCGAAACTGCGGCAGCAGTGCCTCCAGCTGCTCAGGGGTAACCATCACCGGCTTACGCTCCAGCACCTCGCCCTCGGCATCCGCGGTGGTGGTGGTCACGCCGAGCTGCATCACCGTCTCGTAGGCCTTGTCCGCATCCAGAAGGTACTGCGAAAACTTGGTGGCTTCTCCGAAACACAGCGGCAACACCCCGGTCGCCAGTGGATCGAGGCTGCCGGTATGCCCGGCCTTCTCCGCATTGAGCAGCCAGCGAACCTTCTGCAGCGCCGCGTTGGAGGTGAACCCGCGCGGCTTGTCCAGCAGGATGATGCCACTGACATTGCGTCGTACACGCTTGACCTGTGCCACGCTTACTCTCCGCGCTCGTCGCTGTGCTTGCGATCTTCGGCCACGGCGCGCTCGATCAGCGAACTCAGCTCGACACCGCGACGAATGCTGGCGTCGTAGTTGAAGTGCAGTTGCGGAACAGTACGCAGCTTCATGCTCTTGCCGAGCTGCATGCGCAGGAAGCCGGCAGCCTCATTGAGGATGCGCAGGTTGCCTTTGACCGCTTCCTCGTCGTCATCCTGCCCCATGATGGTGATGAAGATCTTCGCATGGGACAGATCGCGGCTGACGTCTACCCCGGTGATCGTGATCAGCCCCAGGCGCGGATCCTTGATCTCGCGCTGAATGAGCAGCGCCAGTTCACGCTGCATCTGATCACCGATACGCTGGGTACGACTGAATTCTTTGGCCATATTTTTTCCACCCGTTCAAAAGCCAAAAGCTGGAAGCTCGGAGCAGCCACCGCAACCGCGGCGACGACTCCTGGCTTCCAGCTCTCGGACTGGCGCTTGCTTACAGCGAACGCGCCACTTCGACCTTCTCGAACACTTCGATCTTGTCGCCGACCTTGACGTCGTTGTAGCTCTTCACGCCGATACCGCACTCCATGCCGGCGCGGACCTCGGCGACGTCGTCCTTGAAACGACGCAGCGATTCCAGCTCGCCTTCGAAGATCACCACGTCGTCGCGCAGTACGCGGATCGGACGATTGCGGTAGACCATGCCCTCGGTGACCATACAGCCGGCAACCGCGCCGAACTTCGGCGAACGGAAGACGTCACGCACTTCGGCAATGCCGAGGATATTCTCGCGCACATCGCTGCCGAGCATACCGGTGAGCGCCTTCTTGACGTCCTCGATGATGTCGTAGATGACGTTGTAGTAGCGCATGTCCAGGCCCTCGGCCTCGACGATCTTGCGCGCACCTGCATCGGCACGGACGTTGAAGCCGAACAGCACTGCGTTGGATGCCAGCGCCAGGTTGGCATCGGACTCGGTGATACCACCGACGCCGCCACCGACCACGCGCACCTGCACCTCGTCGTTGCCCAGCCCATTGAGCGATCCCTGCAGGGCCTCGAGGGAACCGCGTACGTCGGCCTTGAGGACGATGTTCAGCGTCTTCTTCTCGTCCTGACCCATGGTTTCGAAGATATTTTCCAGCTTGCCGGCATGCGCACGAGCCAACTTCACTTCGCGGAACTTGCCCTGACGGAACAGCGCAACCTCGCGGGCCTTCTTCTCGTCGGCAACCACGGTCAGGTCGTCACCGGCTTCCGGGGTACCATCCAGACCGAGAATCTCGACCGGAATCGCTGGACCGGCTTCTTTCACCGGCTTGCCGTTCTCGTCGAGCATGGCGCGAACACGACCGAAGTTGACGCCGCAGAGAACCATGTCGCCCTGGCGCAGCGTGCCGTCCTGAACCAGCACGGTAGCGACCGGGCCACGACCCTTGTCCAGACGCGATTCGACCACCACGCCACGACCCGGGGCCGACGGCGTCGCTTTCAGCTCAAGGAGCTCGGCCTGCAGCAGTACAGCTTCGAGCAGCTCGTCGACACCAGTACCCATCTTGGCGGATACCGGGATGAACGGAGTATCGCCGCCCCACTCTTCCGGAATCACATCGAGCGCGGCCAGGCCGTTCTTGATGTTGTCCGGGTTGGCGTCCGGCTTATCGATCTTGTTCACCGCGACCACGATCGGAACACCAGCCGCCTTGGCATGCTGTACCGCTTCCTGGGTCTGCGGCATGACGCCGTCATCGGCCGCCACGACCAGGATCACGATGTCCGTGGCCTTGGCACCGCGAGCACGCATGGCGGTAAACGCCGCGTGGCCCGGGGTATCGAGGAAGGTGACCATGCCACGCTCGGTTTCGACATGATAGGCACCGATGTGCTGGGTGATACCGCCAGCTTCGCCAACAGCTACCTTGGCACGGCGGATGTAGTCGAGCAGCGAAGTCTTACCGTGGTCGACGTGACCCATGACGGTCACAACCGGCGCACGGGCGACCGACTCACCTTCGAACTTCAGCAGCTCGGCCAGCTGTTCTTCCAGCGCATTGTCGCTGACCAGCTTGACCTTGTGGCCCAGTTCCTCCGCGACCAGCTGCGCGGTCTCCTGATCCAGCACTTGGTTGATGGTGACCGGAGACCCCATCTTGAACATGAACTTGATGACTTCGGCCGCTTTCACCGACATCTGCTGGGCCAGTTCGGCCACAGTGATGGTCTCGCCGATCGACACTTCGCGCACGACTGGTCCTGTTGGGCTCTGGAACCCATGCTGGTTACGCTTCTTGAGCTTGCTCTTGCCACCGCGACCACCGCGACGGAAGCCATCGGCTTCGTCCTCACCGCTACGCACGGTGCGCGCCAGCGGTGCCTTGGTCTTGAGCGACGGCCGATGCTGCGCATGCTTGCGATCACGACGCTCGTCGTCATCGCTGCGCGGCTTCTCGACACGGCGAGGCTCTTCCTTCTTGCGCTCTGGAGCGGGAGCAGCAGGCTCGACCGCTACCGGCACGGGCTCTCCGCTCGCGGCCTCGACAGGCTGGGCAGGCGCCTCGGCCACGGCCTTGGCTGCCTCGGCCTGGCGACGCGCCTCCTCTTCGGCGCGCTCGCGGGCTTCCTGTTCGGCCTTGGCACGCGCGGCTTCTTCGGCAGCACGCTGTTCTTCCAGTTCGCGACGCTTTTCCGCTTCGATCTCTTCAGCGCTGCGCTTGACGAAGGTCTTCTTCTTACGGACCTCTACACTGATGGTCTTGCTGCCACCCACCTTCAACTTGGTAGTGGTTTTGCGCTGCAAGGTAATCTTGCGCGGTTCATCCACCTTGGCCCCATGGCTGCTCTTGAGATGGGCAAGCAAGGCCTGCTTTTCGTTATCGGTCACTACTTGCTCGGCGCTGGTGTGCGACAGTCCTGCCTCACGCATCTGCTGAAGCAGTCGCTCGACCGGTGTGTCGACCACCTGGGCCAGTTCTTTCACCGTGACTTGCGTCATGCATTTCTCTCCTCAGGCCGCTAATTACTTACTCGAACCAATGGGCTCGGGCGGCCATGATCAGCTTGCCGGCACGCTCTTCATCGATGCCGTCTATGTCGAGCAGGTCGTCAATAGACTGCTCGGCCAGGTCTTCGCGGGTGATGACGCCCCGCACGGCCAACTCGACCGCCAGTTCTTTGTCCATGCCTTCAAGCGCCAGCAGATCGTCAGCCGGCTGAGCGTCTGCAAGCTTTTCCTCGTTGGCGATGGCCTTGGTCAGCAGGCGATCCTTGGCCCGTGTACGCAGCTCGTTGACGATATCCTCGTCGAAGCCTTCGATGCCGAGCATCTCCTCCATCGGGACATAGGCGACTTCTTCCAGGGAAGTGAAGCCCTCTTCTACCAGTACCTGCGCGAGCTCCTCATCTACATCCAGCTCTTCGATGAAGCTGCGCAGAATGTCGCCGGTCTCTTCCTGCTGCTTGGCCTGGATGTCCGCTTCGGTCATGACGTTCAGCGTCCAGCCGGTCAGCTGGCTGGCAAGACGTACGTTCTGACCGCCGCGTCCGATGGCCTGGGCCAGGTTGTCCTCGGCGACGGCGATATCCATGGCATGTGCGTCTTCGTCGACGATGATCGCTGCGACTTCGGCAGGCGCCATGGCATTGATGACGAACTGCGCCGGGTTCTCGTCCCACAGCACGATGTCGACCCGCTCACCACCGATTTCGCCGGACACTGCCTGAACCCGCGATCCACGCATACCGATACAGGCGCCCTGGGGATCGATGCGCTTGTCCTTGGAACGAACAGCGATCTTGGCCCGCGAACCCGGGTCACGCGACGCCCCCATCACCTCGATCAAGCCCTCGGCGATCTCAGGCACCTCGATGCGAAACAGCTCGATCAGCATCTGCGGCGCAGTGCGCGACAGGATCAGCTGCGGGCCGCGGTTCTCGGTGCGAATTTCCTTGAGCAAGGCGCGAACACGGGCGCCAACGCGGAAGGTTTCACGCGCGATGATGTCTTCCCGGGCCAGCAGCGCTTCGGCGTTGTTGCCCAGATCGACAATGACGCTGTCGCGGGTCACTTTCTTGACCGTTCCGGAGATGATTTCACCCAGACGATCGCGATAGGCCTCGACTACCTGCGCACGCTCGGCCTCGCGTACTTTCTGCACGATGACCTGCTTGGCAGTCTGCGCCGCAATGCGACCGAACTCGATGGACTCGATCTTCTCCTCGAACACATCACCGAGCTTGGCGTCCGGATTGCGCTCCTGGGCCTGATCCAGGGCCAATTGGTGGGCCGGATCCTCGAAATGCTCGTCGTCGACCACGGTCCAGCGACGGAAAGTCTCGTAACTGCCGTTGTGGCGATTGATTTCCACACGCAGATCAACGTCGTCTTCGTAGCGTTTCTTGGTCGCTGTAGCCAAAGCCAGCTCCAACGCCTCGAAAATCACACTTGCCGGTACGCCCTTTTCATTGGACACCGACTCCACAACCAGCAGTACTTCTTTGCTCATCGTACGCCTCGCCTTTCGCAATCCATTGGGTCCGCGGGATCCGCTCAGTCAAAACGGGGAACTATGTTGGCCTTATCGATCATGTCGATCGGCAGCAGATACTCATGGTCATCAACCAGCACAACAATGTCCTGCTCTTCCACCCCACGGAGAAGACCCTGGAAATTGCGCCTGCCCTCGAAGGGCGAGCGCAGCTTTATTTTTACTTGTTCACCGACATGGGCGCTGTATTGCTCGATCGTGAACAGCGGCCGGTCCATTCCCGGAGAGGACACCTCAAGGGTGTAGTCCACGCTGATCGGGTCCTCCACATCGAGGACACCGCTCAGTTGCCGGCTGACCTTCTCGCAGTCATCAATGAGAATGCCGTTGGCATGATCGATATAGACACGCAACAGCGAATGACGCCCCTGGGAAATGAACTCGATCCCCCAGCATTGATAACCAAGCGCCTCAACCACCGGGGCCAACAAGGCCTGCAACTGTTCTAGCTTGCTCGACATCGAAGCCCCTCGCGCATGCTGTACAAATGAAAAATGGGCGAAACGCCCATCCCTTCTGACCGCCTGTAAATGCCGGCGACCTGGCTTCAAGCTAATAAAAAGCCCCTGTACAGGGGCTCTTTATTGACTGGTTGCGGGGGCTGGATTTGAACCAACGACCTTCGGGTTATGAGCCCGACGAGCTACCAGACTGCTCCACCCCGCGTCAAACTGGGCACGAATTATACGACCCACACCCAACACAGGTCAACCGAAACCCTCAAACACAAGAAAGCCCGCACTAGGCGGGCCTGCTTGTTTGGTACCGAGGAGGGGACTCGAACCCCTACAGCCTATGGCCACTACCACCTCAAGGTAGCGTGTCTACCAATTCCACCACCTCGGCAAAAACCTTATTGCCCCTCTCCCACCTCAGGCACGTCGTCAGTAGCCTCCGTCGCCTTTTGCTCTTCGAGCACCGGCACATCTTCTACCGCGGGCTTGCTTACCGGCACTTCCAGAACAGCCGGATCAGGCAGCCCTGCCTGAGCCAATTGATCAGCCTGCTGCTTGGCGAAGAACGCCAACCCAAGACTGGTCAGAAAAAAAACGCCAGCAAGTATAGCAGTAAGTCGACTCAAAAAGGTAGCAGAACCTTGGCTTCCGAAAACAGTTGCCGAAGCACCGGAACCGAAAGACGCACCAGCATCCGCACCCTTGCCCTGCTGCAGCAGCACCAGCGCAACCACACCAAGAGCAACCAGCAGATGCACCACGATCACAACAGTCTGCAACATCTGTTCAGTTCCCCGCGGCGCGACAGATCGCACCGAATTCATCCGCTTTCAGAGAGGCTCCACCAACCAACCCCCCATCAATATCCGCCATGGCGAACAGCTCGGCTGCATTCTCCGCCTTGACGCTACCACCATACAGCAGCCTTACACCCTCAGCGATGCGGCGATCGCTACGGGCCAGCTGCTCACGAATGGCAGCATGTACTTCCTGCGCTTGCCCTGGCGTCGCCGTTAAGCCCGAGCCGATAGCCCAGACAGGCTCGTAAGCGACCACCGCAGACTGAAACGCCTCGATTCCCTGATCATCGAGAACCCGACCCAGCTGCCGCGCCACTACCTCGAGCGTCCTACCGGCTTCGCGCTCCTCGAGCGTCTCGCCGACGCACAGCACAGGCATCAAACCACTCGACTGGGCTGCCGCAAACTTCTGGCTGACCACTTCGTCCGTCTCACCCAGCAACAGGCGGCGTTCGGAATGCCCAACCAATACCCACTTGCAACCCGCATCGACAAGCTGTTCGGCCGAGACCTCACCAGTCAAAGCACCAAACCCCGACTGCAACGCACAATCCTGAGCACCGACGGACACTTCTGCCCCGCCGAGCGAGCTCAAGACCTGACTGACATGCACAAAGGAGGGAAATACCGCAATCTCGACTGCCGCAGGCAATACCTGCCGCTGAAAAGACTCGATCAGCTCTGCGACGCTAGCGCGGGTACCGTTCATTTTCCAGTTACCAGCTACCATGGGGCGACGCATGCTTTACCTCATCGGTCAAAGTGGGCGCAGATGTTACTCAACGACTGCGCCCCTGGCAAGCAGCTTCACGCACAAACTTCGGTTACGACCTTGGCCAACTCTTCCGCCATGCACCGCACCTGAGTCTCGTCATCGCCCTCGACCATTACCCGCACCAGCGGCTCGGTACCAGACTTGCGCAGCAGGACGCGCCCACGCCCACCCATACGCTCGGTGACGCTATCGCACGCGGCCTTGACACTGGGATGAGCAATCGGATCACGATCACCTGAGAAGCGCACATTGATCAGTACTTGCGGACACTTATGCCATGCCAGACGCTCCTGGGCGAGGGTCTGTTCACGGCGACGAAGAGCCAGTACCACCTGCAAGGCCGCGATGATCGCATCACCCGTCGTGGTGTGCTGAGCGCAGACGATATGCCCGGAATTCTCGCCACCGAGAACCCAGCCACGATCCAGCATCTCCGCGATCACATAACGATCGCCGACCTTGGCACGTGTGAATGGAATCTCACGCGCCTTCAACGCAAGCTCTAGCCCGAGGTTGCTCATCAGCGTGCCCACCACGCCACCGGCCAGACGCTCGCGCTCCTGCAGATCGGTCGCAATGATGTAAAGCAGCTCATCGCCATCGACGACCGCACCGGTATGGTCAACCATCATCACACGGTCGCCGTCACCGTCAAAGGCGATGCCGAGGTCCGCGCCATGCTCAACGACCGCTTTCTGCAATTGCCCCACGTGGGTTGAACCAACATCGGCATTGATGTTCAGCCCATCCGGCTGTGCACCGATCACCACGACCTCTGCCCCAAGCTCGCGGAACACGCTGGGCGCGACCTTGTAGGTAGCTCCGTGAGCGCAATCGATTACCAACTTGAGCCCGGAGAAATCAGTACTGGTTGGCACGCTGCTCTTGCAGAACTCGATATAGCGCCCGGCCGCATCGTTGATCCGCGACGCCTTGCCCAACTGGGCCGACTCGACGACCGTCATCGGCGTGTCGATCAGCTCCTCGATCATCAGTTCTACCTCGTCGGGGAGCTTGGTGCCGCGACCGGAAAAGAACTTGATGCCGTTGTCGTGATGGGGATTGTGCGAGGCACTGATAACGATCCCGGCCTCGGCATGAAAGGTACGTGTCAGGTAGGCAACCGCCGGAGTCGGCATCGGCCCTAGCAGCAACACATCGGCTCCAGCAGCGGAGAGCCCCGCCTGCAGTGCCGACTCGAACATGTAGCCCGAGATACGGGTGTCCTTGCCGATCAGGATTCGGCACTTACCCTGCTTGCGAAAGGCCATGCCCGCCGCCCACCCCAACTTGAGCATGAAGTCAGGGGTAATGGGCGCCTGCCCTACGTGGCCACGAATGCCGTCGGTGCCGAAGTACTTTCTAGTCATGGTGCTTTCCCTACTCTGCCGCCTGCACTGCGGCAATCATTCGAACTACATCAACCGTTTCGGCAACATCATGCACCCGCACGATCTGCGCCCCCTTGCTGACGGCAAGAGCCGCTAGCGCCAGGCTGCCATACAACCGCTCAGCCACCGGGCGCCCGAGCACGCCACCGATCATGCTCTTGCGTGACACACCTACCAGCAGGGGGCGACCCAATTGGTGAAGTGCCTCCAGATGCTTGAACAGCACGAGATTGTGATCCAGCGTCTTGGCAAACCCGAACCCTGGGTCGAGCACGATGCGCTCGGTCGGAATGCCTGCCGCCGCGCAGGCAACCATTCGGTCACCGAGGAACGACGCTACTTCCTCAGTGATATCGTCGTAACGCGGATCATCCTGCATATCACCCGGCTCGCCGCACATATGCATGAGACAGACCGGCAGACCGCTGTCGGCCGCAGCATCCAGCGCGCCATCGCGCCGCAACGAGCGCACGTCGTTGATCAGCCCAGCCCCGAGACGCGCACACTCACGGATCACGGCCGGCGTCGAAGTGTCGACCGAGATGACGACGTCCAGCTCGCGGGCGATAGCCTCGACGATCGGAGCGACTCGCTCCAGTTCCTCAGTAGGCGATACCGAGCGCGCGCCCGGACGCGTCGATTCACCCCCGACATCGATCAGCGTGGCGCCAGCCGTGACCATCGCCTGCGCGTGGCGCAAGGCGGCGTCGCGCTCGGCGAAGCGGCCACCGTCGGAGAAGGAATCAGGGGTGACATTGAGAATCCCCATGACATGGGGACGGGATAGATCGAGAACCCGACTGCCGCAGACCAGCCGAGCAGGTGAAGACGAGTTATTCATTCACGAGCCTTGAACGTTGGGACGCCTGGGCAGGCGATCCACGCCAGCTGCACCACCATGGCACAGCGGGGAGAACAATTTACACCAGAAGGGGCGCCTATGCGCCCCTTCTGGATTCAGCTCATGACACGCGTTCGGCGCGCTACCCTCAGTGCTCGCCGGCCGGACCGCCGATCGGCGTCTGCGGCCGGCTGTCATCCGGTACCGCTGGCGTCCCGGATGTTCCAGAACCACCCTCCCAGTCGCGCGGCTCACGCGGTGGGCGTCCGGCCATGATGTCGTCGATCTGCGGCGCATCGATCGTTTCGTACTTCATGAGGGCCTCAGCCATCATGTCCAGCTTGTCGCGATTGTCCGTCAGGATCTGCTTGGCCGTGCCGTAGCAATGATCGATGATGCTGCGCACTTCTTCATCGATCAGCTTGGCGGTCTCGCCGGACACGTTGGCATGCTGACTACCGGCACTACGACCGAGAAAGACTTCGCCTTCCTCTTCGGCATACATCAGCGGACCAAGCTTTTCGGACAACCCCCACTTGGTCACCATGTTCCGCGCCAGTTGCGTGGCGCGCATGATGTCGTTGGAGGCGCCAGTCGTGACACCTTCGAACCCCAGGGTCATCTCCTCCGCAATCCGGCCGCCAAATAGCGAGCAGATCTGGCTGATCAGCGCGCGCTTCGACAGGCTGTAGCGATCCTCTTCCGGGAGGAACATGGTGACGCCCAACGCCCGCCCACGCGGGATGATCGAAACCTTGTACACCGGATCGTGCTCCGGCACTACGCGCCCCACGATGGCATGTCCCGCCTCGTGATAGGCCGTGTTGAGTTTCTCCTTCTCGGACATAACCATGGACTTGCGCTCGGCGCCCATCATGATCTTGTCCTTGGCCAACTCGAACTCGCGCATCTCGACAATGCGCTTGTTCGCCCGCGCGGCGAACAGCGACGCCTCGTTGACCAGATTGGCCAGGTCCGCGCCCGAAAACCCCGGTGTACCGCGGGCGATGACCGCCGGCTCGACGTTCTCGCTGACCGGCACCTTGCGCATATGCACCTTGAGGATCTGCTCGCGACCGCGGATGTCCGGCAAGCCAACAACGACCTGGCGGTCGAAACGACCCGGACGCAGCAGCGCCGGATCGAGCACGTCTGGGCGGTTGGTAGCCGCGATGACGATAATGCCGTCGTTCATCTCGAAACCGTCCATCTCCACCAGCAACTGGTTAAGGGTCTGCTCGCGCTCGTCATGCCCGCCGCCAAGGCCGGCACCACGATGGCGGCCGACTGCATCGATTTCGTCGATGAAGATGATGCACGGCGCATGCTTCTTGGCCTGCTCGAACATGTCACGGACACGGCTGGCGCCGACACCGACGAACATCTCGACGAAGTCCGAACCCGAAATGGTGAAGAACGGCACCTTGGCTTCGCCGGCGATTGCCTTGGCCAGCAGCGTCTTACCGGTACCGGGCGGACCAACCATCAACACACCGCGCGGAATACGGCCACCGAGACGCTGGAACTTGCCTGGGTCACGAAGGAATTCGACCAGTTCGTGCACCTCTTCCTTGGCCTCGTCGCAACCCGCGACGTCAGCGAAGGTGGTTTTGACCTGATCCTCGGAGAGCAACCGAGCCTTGCTCTTGCCGAAGCTCATCGGCCCGCCCTTGCCGCCGGCACCGCCCTGCATCTGCCGCATGAAGAACATGAACACAGCGATGATCACCAGGATCGGGAAGCTGGCCACCAGCAGCTGGGTCCAGATGCTCTGCTGCTCAGGCTGCTTGCCCTCGATCAGCACATTGTTGTCGAGCAGGTCACCGATCAGGCCGTTGTCCTGGATCGCAGGGCGAATGGTCTTGAAGGTATCGCCGTCGCTCCGCTTGCCGATGATGACGAAGCCATCGACGGTCACGCGCTCGACGCGCCCTTCCTTGACTTGCTCGAGGAAATCCGAGTAGTTCAGCGTCTGCGGCTCGGTCGGGCTGGAGAAGTTGTTCATCACCGTGACCAGGACGGCGGCGATGATCAGCCACAGAATCAGGTTTTTTGCCATGTCGTTCAATTCACTACCCTCTGGAGCAAACCCGTTGTCTGCGGGCCCGCATGACGGCCGATAGGTTGCTTGGCCTAACTTACTACACAACTCAATGAAACAGGCAGCCGGTCTGTAACCCTATGAAACAGCCTAGCCCTAGCCTCATATACCCGTCCATTGGACTCGCAACCGCTGGAAACGGTCGCCTTGATCTCTGACGCCAGCGCACATGCTAGTCGTCTTGCCCACCCCGAAAGCCACGAGCGAGCAGATATTGCTCGCGAGACCGATCGCGCGACGATAGCGGCTTGCGCATTTGCACTTTCTCGAAGTTCTGCCGAACCTCTTTCAGGTAGGCATCGAAGCCCTCGCCCTGAAATATCTTGATCAAGAAATCACCACCCGGACGCAGCACGCGGCTCGCCAGATCGAGCGCCAGCTCGCAGAGGAACATCGCGCGCGGCTGATCCGCCGCCCTCACCCCACTCATATTGGGGGCCATATCCGAAATCACAAGGTCGACGGGATTATCCCCGATGGCCTCGAGGATCTGAGCGAAGACCTCGTCTTCTGTGAAATCGCCTTGAATGAAGGTTACGTCGGCGATGCTGTCCATCGGCAGAATGTCAGATGCGATCAGCCGACCCTTGTCGCCGATGACCCGACTGGTGACCTGAGACCAGCCACCCGGCGCCGCACCGAGGTCGACCACCGTCATGCCAGGGCGCAGGATGCGATCCTTCTCCTGGATTTCCAGCAGCTTGTAGCTGGCGCGCGAACGGTAGCCGTCGCGTTGGGCCATTTTCACGTAAGGATCGTCGAAATGTTCTTTCAGCCACCGAGGGCTGGTCTTGGAGCGTGCCAAGCTGATACCTCATCTGTGCGGCCCTGCACCTCTCGGGTACACTAGCCGCCGTTTTTCAAGGGTTCTGACGCAAGGGTCGAAATATGCCGCTCACCAACGAGCAGAAGAAACAGTACAAGTCTATCGGCCACCATCTGAAACCGGTTCTGATCGTAGCCGAAAACGGGCTGACCGAAGGCGTTCAGGCCGAACTGGAGCGAGCCCTGAACGATCATGAGCTTATCAAGATCCAGTTTCGTCTTACCGAGCGCGAAGATCGTCGTGCCTTGATGGAAGAACTGTGCGCGATCGGAAAGTGCGAGCTGGTACAAACCATCGGCAAGATGGCACTGGTCTATCGCAAAAATCCGAAGCCGAACAAGCAGCTGTCGAACATCCATCGCTTCCAGGCGTGAAACCGCTGCGGCAGCAACCTGCCGCGGCAATTCATTGCGCTCGCCCTGGCGTAGGCTGCAATACCAGCATCAGGCCGCCCAGGGCCATCGCCAGAACGCTGAAACTGCCCCAGTAAATGGACTCGAACCAGCCAGCATTCATCAAAAGATGAGTGCCGGCCAGGGCCATCACTGCCAACAGCACCTGCCCACGCACGTCACGCCACAAACCGCTAAGGCCGACTGCCTGGACCAGCACTAGCGCCTGCAGCGCGGCACAGAATGCGGCGAAGCCGACCATCAGAGGGCGCAGGCTTCCGGCAATCTCCTCCACCAGCATTGGCGCCAGGCCGATCCGGCCGAGCGCAGGCAGCACCAGGAACTGCAGCAACCACAGACCGCCGACCCAGAAGGTCTGGGTCAGCTGCCAGGTGATGAAACCGGCGCGCGCAGGCTGCCGATCAGATATGGCGGACTTCGACAATCTCGTACTCGATCAGTCCGCTGGGTGTTTTGACCGCCACCACATCGCCCTCTTCCTTGCCGATCAGCGCCCGCGCGATCGGTGAACTAACCGACAGCTTGCCCTGTTTGATATCGGCCTCGTCGTCACCGACGATCTGGTAGGTCACCTGCTCGTCCGTCTCGACGTTGGCGATGTCCACGGTGGTACCGAAGATCACCTTGCCGGTCGGCGGGATGCTGGCGATGTCGATAACCTGGGCATTCTGCAGACGACCCTCGATGTCACGAATGCGCGCCTCGACCATGCCCTGCTGCTCACGCGCCGCGTGGTACTCGGCGTTTTCCTTGAGGTCACCCAGCTCACGCGCCTCGGCGATGGCCTGGGTGATCTGCGGACGCAGCACGGTTTTCAAATGCTTGAGTTCTTCTTCCAGGGCGCGAGCGCCCTGGATGGTCATGGGGAATTTTGTCATGCGTTGATTCCTGCATGGAGATCCTGCAAGCGGCGCACGGTCTTCTCGGGACCGAACTTGAGCGCCTCACAGATCGCCTGACCACCGGCAATGGTGGTGGTGATGCAGATCTTGTGTTGCAGGGCGTTGCGACGAATGGAGTACGAATCGGCGATGGACTGGCGCCCTTCGGTAGTGTTGATGACCAGCGTGACTTCGTCATTCTTGATCATGTCGACCACGTGCGGACGGCCTTCGGTCACCTTGTTCACGCGACGTACCGGCAAGCCGGCCGCCTCAATGATGCGAGCAGTACCGGCCGTTGCGACCACCTCGAAACCGAGCCCGACCAGATCACGAGCGACCTGTTCGACGTAGGGCTTGTCGTCTTCGCGCACGCTGAGGAAGGCGCAGCCAGACGTCGGCAGGATTTCGCTGGCACCCAGCTGGGCCTTGGCGAAGGCTTCGGCGAAGCTATCGCCGACACCCATCACCTCGCCGGTGGACTTCATTTCCGGGCCGAGAATGGTATCGACACCCGGGAACTTGGCGAACGGGAACACCGCTTCCTTGACGCTGAAATAGGTCGGGATGATCTCGCGAGTAAAGCCGACTTCCTCGAGCGTCTTACCAGCCATCACGCGAGCGGCGACCTTGGCCAGCGACTCGCCGATGCACTTGGATACGAACGGCACCGTACGCGAGGCGCGCGGGTTGACTTCGAGCACGTAGATGTCCTCGCCCTGCACCGCCATCTGCACGTTCATCAGGCCGACCACGTCGAGCTCCAGGGCCATCTTGCGCACCTGCTCGCGGATCTCGTCCTGAATGTGCTGCGGCAGCGAGTAGGCTGGCAGCGAGCAGGCCGAGTCACCCGAGTGCACGCCGGCCTGTTCGATGTGCTGCATGATGCCGCCAATCACTACCGTCTCGCCGTCGCAGACGGCGTCGACGTCCACTTCGATGGCGCAGTTGAGGAAGTGGTCGAGCAGAACCGGGCTGTCATTGGACACCTGCACCGCTTCGCGCATGTAGCGCTTGAGCTCTTCTTCCTCGTAGACGATTTCCATCGCGCGACCGCCCAGTACGTAGGACGGGCGCACCACCAGCGGATAACCGATGGCCTTGGAAGCCGCGATCGCCTCTTCTTCGCTGCGCGCCGTGGCGTTCTGCGGCTGGCGCAGGTTCAGGCGCTGCACCATCTGCTGGAAACGCTCGCGGTCTTCGGCACGGTCGATGGCATCCGGGCTGGTGCCGATGATCGGCACGCCGGCTTCTTCCAGGGCGCGACAGATCTTCAGCGGCGTCTGACCACCGTACTGCACGATCACACCCTTGGGCTGCTCGACGCGGACAATTTCCAGCACATCTTCCAGGGTCACCGGCTCGAAATACAGACGGTCGGAAGTGTCGTAATCGGTAGAAACGGTCTCCGGGTTGCAGTTGACCATGATGGTCTCGTAGCCGTCTTCACGCATCGCCAGCGCGGCATGCACGCAGCAGTAGTCGAATTCGATGCCCTGGCCGATGCGGTTGGGACCGCCGCCAAGAATCATGATCTTCTCGCGGCCACTCGGGTTGGCCTCGCACTCTTCCTCATAGGTCGAGTACATGTAGGCGGTGTCGGTGGCGAACTCGGCGGCGCAGGTGTCGACGCGCTTGTACACCGGCAGCACCTTGAGCTTGTGGCGATGGCTACGCAGGTTCTTTTCGGTGACGCCGAGCAGCTTGGCCAGACGGGCGTCGGAGAAACCCTTGCGCTTGAGCTTGTACATCAGGTCACGGTCGATGCTGGACAGGCCGAGCGTCTTGACCTGCTCCTCGTCCTTGACCAGGTCCTCGATCTGCACCAGAAACCACGGATCGATCTTGGTCAGGGCGAACACGTCTTCGACGCTCTTGCCGGCGCGGAACGCGTCGGCCACGAACCAGATGCGGTCGGCGCCCGGCACGGTCAGCTCGCGCTTGAGGGTGCTCTCGGCCTCGGCGTCGGCCAGGTTCAGCTTCGGGTCGAAACCGGTGGCGCCGACTTCCAGACCGCGCAGGGCTTTCTGCATGGACTCCTGGAAGGTGCGACCGATGGCCATGACCTCACCGACCGACTTCATCTGAGTGGTCAGACGGGCGTCGGCCTTGGGGAATTTCTCGAAGGCGAAGCGCGGCACCTTAGTCACGACGTAGTCGATCGCCGGCTCGAACGAGGCAGGCGTGCGACCGCCAGTGATGTCGTTCTGCAGTTCGTCGAGGGTGTAACCGACAGCCAGCTTGGCGGCGATCTTGGCGATCGGGAAGCCGGTGGCCTTGGAGGCCAGCGCCGAGGAACGCGACACGCGCGGGTTCATCTCGATCACGACCATGCGGCCGGTGTTCGGGCAGATACCGAACTGCACGTTGGAGCCGCCGGTTTCCACGCCGATCTCACGCAGCACCGCCAGCGAGGCGTTGCGCATGATCTGATATTCCTTGTCGGTCAGGGTCTGCGCCGGGGCAACGGTGATCGAGTCGCCGGTGTGGACGCCCATCGGATCGAAGTTCTCGATGGAGCAGACGATGATGCAGTTGTCCTTCTTGTCGCGGACTACCTCCATCTCGTATTCCTTCCAGCCGATCAGCGACTCGTCGATCAGCAGCTCGCTGGTCGGCGACAGATCCAGACCACGGGCGCAGATCTCTTCAAACTCTTCACGGTTGTAGGCGATGCCGCCACCGGTACCGCCCATGGTAAACGACGGACGGATGATGCAGGGGAAGCCGACCTTGTCGAGAACCGCGTAGGCCTCTTCCATGTTGTGCGCAATGCCGGATTCCGGGCAGGCCAGGCCGATGTTCTTCATCGCCTTGTCGAAGCGCGAACGGTCTTCAGCCTTGTCGATGGTGTCGGCGTTGGCACCGATCATCTCGACCCCGAACTTCTCCAGCACACCGTGCTTTTCCAGGTCCAGCGCGCAGTTCAGCGCAGTCTGGCCGCCCATGGTCGGCAGCAGCGCGTCGGGGCGCTCCTTCTCGATGATCTTGGCCACGGTCGCCCACTTGATGGGCTCGATGTAGGTGGCGTCGGCCATGGCCGGGTCGGTCATGATGGTGGCCGGGTTGGAGTTCACCAGGATGACGCGGAAGCCTTCTTCCTTTAGCGCCTTGCACGCCTGGGCACCGGAATAGTCGAACTCGCAGGCCTGGCCGATGACGATGGGGCCAGCGCCGAGGATGAGGATGCTTTTGATATCTGTACGTTTTGGCATATTCGTTACTCGAATCCTTGGGTCAGTCGGCGAGTCATCTTGAGAGTTACTGCGCGCCGCCTGGGCTGCGTTGCGCGGTACTCACTTCCTCGCCGTACTACCTGTACTGTCTCGTCGTTGCGTTCCGGGCGCCTTGCCCAGACCGCGCTCGCTACACTCTCAAGGCGACTCGTTTACTGTCGCTTGGCCATGGCTTCGATGAAACGGTCGAACAGCGGCGCGACGTCGTGCGGGCCGGGGCTCGCCTCGGGATGGCCCTGGAAGCTGAAGGCCGATTTGTCGGTACGCTCGATGCCCTGCAGGGTGCCGTCGAACAGCGACTTGTGCGTCGCACGCACATTGGCCGGCAGGCTGGCTTCGTCCACGGCGAAACCGTGGTTCTGACTGGTGATCATCACCACGCCAGTCTTCAGATCCTGCACCGGGTGGTTCGCACCGTGGTGACCGTTGGGCATCTTCACGGTCTTGGCGCCGGAGGCCAGCGCCAGCAGCTGGTGGCCGAGACAGATGCCGAATACCGGAATGTCGGTTTCGAGGACTTCCTGAATCGCCTTGATTGCGTAGTCGCACGGCTCGGGGTCACCCGGGCCGTTGGCCAGGAAGATGCCGTCCGGATTCAGCGCCAGGGCTTCGCTGGCAGGCGTCTGCGCCGGCAGCACGGTGACGCGGCAACCGCGGGCGACCAGCATGCGCAGGATGTTGTACTTAACGCCGTAGTCGAAGGCGACGACATGGTAGGGCAGCTCGCTGGCCGGGATCTCGGCATGCGCGTCGTCCTTCAGGCACCAGACAGTGGAACGCCACTCGTAACGTTCCTTGACGCTGACTTCCTTGGCCAGGTCCATGCCTTTGAGGCCGGGGAAGCTGCGCGCCAGCTCCAGCGCTTTCTCTTCTGTCGCGTCAGCTCCAGCCAGGATGCAGCCGTTCTGCGCACCCTTCTCGCGCAGGATACGGGTCAGACGACGGGTATCGATGCCGGCGATGGCAACGGTGCCGTTAGCCTTGAGGTAATCGGGCAGCGACTGCTTGTCGCGCCAGTTGCTGGAAATCAGCGGCAGGTCGCGAATCACCAGGCCCGCGGCCCAGACCTTCCAGGACTCGGCATCCTCGGGCGTGGTGCCGGTATTGCCGACGTGGGGATAGGTAAGGGTAACGATCTGCTTGGCGTAGGAAGGATCGGTGAGGATTTCCTGATAGCCGGTCATGGCGGTGTTGAACACCACCTCACCAATGGTTTGCCCATCGGCGCCGATGGATTCGCCGCGAAAGATGCTGCCATCGGCAAGAGCCAGAATGGCTGGCGTAAGGGCTGGCTTAGTCAAGAGACCTCCCGTAGATCAAGGCTGGAGCAAACGCAGATTGTAAAAAAGCGGGATGACGTGTGAAGGTCATCCCGCTTTTTGTTTGATTCATTTCTGCGCAACTTTTAGTGGACACACTAAAGCGGGAAGCTTACACAAAACCGCCTTTCCGGTCCAGCCGAAATCGCCGTCCAGCGCACCCGAACGGGGCACCGCACAGCCATTGCGCGCAACGAATCATTTCAGCCCGAGCACGTCCTGCATGTCATAGAGCCCTGCCGGCTTCTCGTCCAACCACAGCGCGGCGCGCACCGCCCCCTTGGCGAAGGTCATGCGACTGGAGGCCTTGTGGGTGATCTCGACGCGCTCGCCATCGGCGGCGAACAGCACGGTATGGTCGCCCACGACGTCCCCGGCACGCACTGTGGCGAAGCCGATGGTCTCGCGCGGCCGCGCCCCCGTCTGCCCCTCGCGCCCGTACACCGCAACCTTCTGCAGGTCACGCCCCAAAGCTTCGGCGACGACTTCGCCCATGCGCAGAGCGGTACCCGACGGCGCATCCACCTTGTGCCGGTGATGGGCCTCGATGATCTCGATGTCCACATCGTCACCCAGCACCCGCGCCGCCGTATCCAGCAGCTTGAGGCAGAGATTGACGCCAACACTGAAGTTGGCCGCGAAGACGATCGGAATCTCCCTGGCCGCCGCCGCGAGGCGCTCCTTTTCTTCCGGCGAAAAGCCGGTGGTGCCGATCACCATGGCCTTGCCGGCGCGCCGGCAGACGTCCAGATTCTTCAGCGTCACGGAAGGGTGGGTGAAGTCGATCAGCACGTCGAACTCGTCGACCGCCCTGGCGACCTCACCGGTCAGCGGCACGCCCAGCCGCCCGATGGCTGCCAGCTCGCCTGCATCGGCGCCGACCAGGGTGCTATCCGGCCGATCGATGGCCGCGGTCAGGCCGGCGGCGCCGCCTGTCTGCTGCACCGCCTCGATCAGTGTCTTGCCCATGCGCCCGGCGGCGCCCGTCACTGCAATACGTCGCATAACATCAGCTCCAAGCTGCAAGCCGGAAACCGACGGCGAGGCCGATGCACCAGGCACCGGACCTCAAGCCCTCAGCTCGACTCAAACATCACCGAAAAAGCGCTTCACACCCTCGAACCAGCCGCTGGCCTTGGGTGAATGGGAGGTGTCGCCCTGTAGCGTGCCGCGGAACTCCTCGAGCATCTCGCGCTGGCGCTTGCTCAGGTTGACCGGCGTTTCGACCACGACGCGACACATCAGATCGCCCGCTGCGCCACCGCGCACCGGCGCCACACCCTTACCGCGCAGGCGGAACTGCTTGCCGGTCTGGGTGCCTTCCGGGATCTTCAGCTTGACCCGGCCATCCAGCGTCGGCACCTCGAGCTCGCCACCCAGCGCCGCATCGGCGAAGCTGATCGGCACCTCGCAGTACAGGTGCTTGCCGTCACGCTGGAAGATCGCGTGCTCGCGCACGTTGACCACTACATACAGATCACCAGCCGGACCGCCCTGAGTACCCGCCTCACCCTCACCAGACAGGCGAATGCGGTCGCCGGTATCGACGCCCGGCGGCACCTTGACCGAGAGCGTCTTCTGCTCTTCGACGCGACCCTGGCCGTGGCAGCTGCCGCAAGGGTCGGAAATCATCTTGCCGCTGCCATGACAGCGCGGGCAGGTCTGCTGTACGGAGAAGAAGCCCTGCTGCATGCGCACCTGGCCGATGCCGCCACAGGTGGTACAGGTCACCGGACTGGTACCCTTCTTCGCCCCGGAGCCATCGCAGGTCTTGCACTCGACCAGAGTCGGCACGCGAATGGTCACGGTGGTGCCGCGTACAGCCTCTTCCAGATCGAGCTCCAGGGTGTAGCGCAGATCGCTGCCGCGCTGAGCGCCGCCGCGGGAGCCGCCACGGCCACCACTGAAGAAATCGCTGAACACGTCGCCGAAGATGTCGGAGAAGTTGGCGCCGCCATAACCGGCTCCACCCGCCCCCATCTGCGGATCGACGCCGGCGTGTCCGTACTGATCGTAGGCAGCGCGTTTGCTCGGATCGGACAGCACCTCATAGGCCTCATTGGCCTCCTTGAAGGCATCCTCAGCCGCCTTGTCGCCCGGGTTGCGGTCGGGGTGATGCTTCATGGCGAGGCGACGGTAAGCCTTTTTCAGCTCCGCCTCGCTGGCGCCGCGCTCGACGCCCAGCACCTCGTAAAAATCGCGTTTGGCCATAACTATCCTGAACCCTCAATTTCATGCCTTCCAGACACGCCGACGCGGGAGCAAGCCCCCGCGCGGCGGTCTTGCCCACCCCATTGGCGTCGGGGCGGGCTGGAGCGGAAGCAAGCCGGGGCTTACTTGTTGTCCTTGACCTCTTCGAACTCGGCATCGACCACGTCGTCGCCCGGCTTCGCCTGCTCACCGGCAGGCTGACCCTCGCCAGCCTGGCCCTGCTCGGCATACATCTTCTGCGCCACCGGAGTGGAGGCCTGGGACACCGCGGCGATCTTCGCTTCGATCTCGGCCTTGTCGTCGCCCTTGATGGCAACTTCCAGCTCGCCAAGCGCCTTCTCGATCGCCGCCTTGTCATCGTCACTGGCCTTGTCGCCGGCTTCGGTGAGCATCTTGCGGGTGGCATGTACCAGCTGGTCGCCCTGGTTACGTGCGGTGGCCAGCTCCTCGAACTTGCGGTCTTCCTCGGCATTCGCCTCGGCGTCACGCACCATCTGCTCGATTTCCTCCTCCGACAGACCCGAGTTGGCCTTGATCACGATGGACTGCTGCTTGCCGGTGGCCTTGTCCTTGGCGGACACGTGCAGGATGCCGTTGGCGTCGATGTCGAAGGTGACCTCGATCTGCGGCATGCCGCGCGGAGCCGGCGGAATCTCGGCCAGATCGAAGCGACCCAGCGACTTGTTCTGCGCGGCCTGCTTGCGCTCACCCTGCAGCACGTGAATGGTCACGGCGCTCTGGTTGTCGTCGGCAGTGGAGAACACCTGCGACTTCTTGGTCGGGATGGTGGTGTTCTTCTCGATCAGCGGAGTCATCACGCCGCCCAGCGTCTCGATGCCCAGGGTCAGCGGGGAAACGTCGAGCAGCAGCACGTCCTTGACGTCACCAGCCAGTACCGCACCCTGAATGGCGGCACCCATGGCGACGGCTTCGTCCGGGTTGACGTCCTTGCGCGCTTCCTTGCCGAAGAACTCGGCGACTTTCTGCTGCACCAGCGGCATGCGGGTCTGACCACCGACCAGGATCACGTCGTTGATCTTCGACACATCGATGCCGGCATCCTTCAGCGCGATGCGGCACGGCTCGATGGTGCGCTCGACCAGATCCTCGACCAGCGACTCCAGCTTGGCGCGGGAGATCTTCACGTTCAGGTGCTTCGGACCGGACGCGTCAGCGGTGATGTACGGCAGGTTGACATCGGTCTGCTGGCTCGAGGACAGCTCGATCTTGGCCTTCTCGGCAGCTTCCTTCAGGCGCTGCATGGCCAGCGGGTCACCCTTGAGGTTCATGCCGGTTTCTTTCTTGAACTCGTCGACGAGGTAATCGATCAGGCGAATGTCGAAGTCTTCACCACCGAGGAAGGTGTCACCATTGGTGGCAAGCACTTCGAACTGGTGCTCGCCGTCGACTTCGGCGATCTCGATCACCGACACGTCGAAGGTACCGCCACCCAGGTCATAGACGATCACGGTGTGGTCGCCCTTGGCCTTGTCCATGCCATAGGCCAGCGCAGCCGCGGTCGGCTCGTTGATGATGCGCTTGACGTCCAGACCGGCGATGCGACCGGCATCCTTGGTGGCCTGACGCTGGCTGTCGTTGAAGTAGGCCGGCACAGTGATGACCGCTTCGGTGACCGACTCGCCCAGGTAATCCTCGGCGGTTTTCTTCATCTTTTTCAGCACTTCAGCGGAAATCTGCGGAGGGGCCATCTTCTGACCCTTCACTTCCACCCAGGCATCACCGTTATCGGCCTTGACGATGCTGTAGGGCACCATCTTGATGTCCTTCTGCACGACGTCCTCTTCGAAGCGACGACCGATCAGACGCTTGACTGCGTACAGGGTGTTCTGCGGGTTGGTGACTGCCTGGCGCTTGGCCGACTGGCCGACCAGCGTCTCGCCATCGTTGGTGTAGGCGATGATGGACGGCGTGGTGCGTCCGCCTTCGGCGTTCTCGATGACTTTGACGTTGCCGTTTTCCATGATGGAGACACAGGAGTTGGTGGTCCCCAGGTCGATACCGATGATCTTGCCCATTTAATTCGCTCTCCAAATTTCGATTGATCCGCGCCTGTCTACCGGCTGCGGGTAACACAAAAACGCTTGGCTACCAGATGGGGTTGGGTACGCCGATTTCAAGCCTTCTCATCGATCGAAGGCGGCGCGTCGGCAGGCGCCTTGCTGACCACGACCATCGCCGGACGCAGCAGGCGGCCGTTGAGCAGATAACCTTTCTGGAACACCTTGAGCACACTGCCCGGCTCGACGTGGGTGCTTTCCTCCATCGCCATGGCTTGGTGATGCTCGGGGTTGAACGGCTCGCCATGCGGGTCCAGCTGCTCCAGCTGATGGCGCGCCAAGGTGTCGAGCAGCAGCTTGAGGGTCAGCTCGACGCCTTCGCGCATCGGCTTGACCGCCTCGTCGTCCGGATTCGACAGCTCCAGGCCGCGCTCCAGGCTGTCGGCAACCGCCAGCAGGTCACCGGCGAACTTTTCCAGCGCGAACTTGTGCGCCTTCTCCACATCCTGTTCGGCACGTCGGCGGATGTTCTGCAGCTCTGCCGCCACGCGCAGCGACTGATCCTGCGCAGCCGCCAGCTGCTCCTCCAGCGACTGCACGCGGGCCGCCAGATCCTCGGCTACGTCCGCTTGCGATTGCTCTGGCGTTTCCGGGTTCTGGTTATCCTGATTCTGCTCGTCGGCCATGGGTCCTCCTCTCAGTACGATCAGCGGGCAGCAAGCCCGCGCTTGTGCCGCTATATGGGGGCGCGAAAACCGGCTTCAAGGGCATGAGACGATGTGCAGCGGGCGAAATGACGAGCAACGGCACTTTCATCCGCCCGCGCTTGTGGGCGGCAGGAAAACCACTGTATAAATAGCCAGCCACGCAAATCGGGAGCCTTGCCATGCTGGTTCATCTGTCGGTTCACAACTACGCCATCGTCGAACATCTGGACCTCGAGCTGAAACGCGGCATGAGCGTGATCAGCGGTGAAACCGGCGCGGGCAAGTCGATCATGCTCGATGCCCTCGGCCTGACCCTCGGCGACCGGGCCGACAGCAGCGTGGTGCGCATCGGTGCGGACAAGGCCGACATCCTCGCCAGCTTCGACCTGGTCGACATCCCCGACGCCCGCGCCTGGCTGGCCGAACGCGACATGGACAGCGAAGGTCCTTGCATCCTGCGCCGGGTGATCACCGCCGAGGGCCGCTCGCGCGGCTACATCAATGGCACGCCCTGCCCGCAGGGTGACCTCAAGGCGCTGGGCGAACTGCTGATCGATATCCACAGCCAGCACGAGCACCAGTCGCTGCTCAAGGCCGACACCCACCGGCGCCTGCTCGACGAATACAGCGGCAGCCAGGAACTGGCGCGCCAGGTGCAATTGGCCGCGCAGCGTTGGCGGCAGACGCGCCAGACCCTGGAGCGGCTGAGCAACAGCAGCGACGAGCAGCGCGCACGTCACCAGCTGCTCAGCTATCAACTGGAAGAGCTGGAGAATCTCGCGCTGGGCGAGAACGAACTGGAACAGCTCGAACAGGAACACAAGAACCTGGCCAACGCCGAACAGCTGCTCGGCGCCTGCCGCCAGGTCATGGAATTGTGCAGCGAAAGCGATGCCGGCAACGTGCTCTCTGCCCTGACCAGCAGCCTGCAGCGACTGACCGCCTTCCAGAATCAGCCGCAGGCGCTGAGCGAAGCGGTCAACCTGCTGGCCAGCGCGCAGATCCAGGTCGAAGAGGCGATCGGTGAGCTCAATCGCTTCGTCGACCATTTCGACGCCGATCCGGAACGCCAGCAGATGCTGGAGGAGCGCCTGGACACCATCTACACCCTGGCGCGCAAGCACCGCGTACAGCCGAGCGAACTGCCCAACCTGCACCAGCAGCTGCTGGAAGAACTGGAAGGGCTGAATGCCGATGACGAAGCGGTCGAGCGCCTCGGCGAAGAGCTGGCGGCCTACGCTCGCCACTACGAGGAGAAAGCCGGCGAACTGAGCCGCAACCGCCAGGCAGCCGCCGAAGAGCTGGCGAGCGCGGTCGAGACAGAAATCCAGCGCCTGGGCATGCCCGGCGGGCGCTTCAGCGTACAGCTCAAGCCGGCAGCCGAAGGCGAGTACACACCCTACGGCCTGGAACAGGTGGAGTTCCTGGTCAGCGCCAACCCTGGCCAGCCACTGCGACCGCTGGCCAAGGTCGCGTCGGGCGGCGAGCTGTCACGGATCAGCCTGGCGATCCAGGTGATCACGGCACAAACGTCGCGCGTGCCGACGCTGGTGTTCGACGAAGTCGATGTCGGCATCGGCGGCCCTACCGCGGAAATCGTCGGCCAGCTGCTGCGCCGCCTCGGCGAGCGTG
This sequence comes from Stutzerimonas sp. R40042, assembly GCF_026642215.1. Taxonomy (NCBI): domain Bacteria; kingdom Pseudomonadati; phylum Pseudomonadota; class Gammaproteobacteria; order Pseudomonadales; family Pseudomonadaceae; genus Stutzerimonas; species Stutzerimonas sp. R40042. The sequence continues at coordinate 3,740,093 of NZ_CP113258.1, forward strand.
GCCAGGTCTTGACCGTCACGCACCTGCCGCAGGTGGCTGCGCAAGGACACCACCACCTGTTCGTGCACAAGGCCCGCGGCAGCGATGAAACCCGCACGGCCGTGGCCGAGCTGGACCAGGCCGGACGCGTCGAGGAGATCGCACGGATGCTCGGCGGCGTCGACCTGACCGAACAATCCTTGGCTCATGCCCGGCAGATGGTCACCTCCGCACAGGCCTGACGCCCGGCAGAGCGGCATAAAAAAGGCGGCCCATGGCCGCCTTTTCAACATCTATTGAGGCTCAGTCCTTCTTGCGCACGTAGAGCACCAGGTTGTGATCCACCAGCTCGTAGCCGTGACGCTTGACGATTTCTTTCTGCAGTTTTTCGATTTCCTGGTCGAAGAACTCGATGACATCGCCCGTATCGACGCAGACCATGTGGTCGTGATGCCCGCTATCGGCCAGCTCGAAGACGGCATGACCACCATCGAAGTTGTGCCGAACTACCAGGCCGGCCGCCTCGAACTGAGTCAACACACGGTAGACGGTCGCCAGACCGACATCTTCGCCCGCTTCCATCAATGCCTTGTAGACGTCCTCGGCACTCATGTGACGGCGATCGGTCGTATCCAGCATCTGCAGGATCTTGACCCGCGGCAGCGTTACCTTGAGACCTGCTTTACGTAGTTCGCTATTTTCAACCATGGTTGGCTTTCTCGCTGCTGCTGTTTCGCAGCCTCCTTCAATACGGGTATGATCCGGGTTCTTTGCCCAGCCAAGATAGTGGAAGTCACCCACCGATGCAAAACACCAAGCTCATGCTGGCCAGCCTCACCTTCGTGGGTCTGTTCGCACTCGCCGGTTGTTCATTTCCCGGGGTTTACAAGGTCGACATTCAACAGGGCAATGTCGTCACGCAGGACATGATAGACCAGTTGCGACCTGGAATGACCCGCCAGCAGGTGCGGTTTATCATGGGCAACCCGCTGATCACCGACACCTTCCACCCCAATCGCTGGGATTACCTCTACAGCATTCAGCCCGGCGGCAGTCAGCGCCAGCAGGAGCGCGTGAGCCTGGTGTTCAATGCCAACGATCAGCTCGCGGGCCTGGCCGGAGACTTCATGCCGGGTGTCAGCCGTGACGAACAGATTCTCGGCCGCCAGCCTCAGGCCCCGAGCACGCCCGCAGCCACGCCCCGCCAGCCGGAAGAGCGCCCCGCGCCCGGATCGCTGCTGGAGCAGATCCAGCGCGAAGTGGACGAAGCGGAAGCCGTTCCGGTACCGATTCCCGAGCCACTGGAAACCGAATAAGACAACGCCCGGCTTGCCCGGGCGTTTTTGTATCCAGCTTTTACTTACGCATCCTCAGCCTTGTTCTTCGCCGCCTTAGCCGCACGCTGCTTACGGACCTCCTTCGGATCGGCTATCAGCGGCCGGTAGATCTCGACGCGCTCGCCCTCTGCCAGCACCCGCTCTTCTGGCTTGGGCACCGCCTTGCCGAATATTCCCAGCGGCGCGCTGGCGAGGTCGAGACCAGGAAAATGTGCATCCAGCCCTGAACGCAGCGCGGCCTCGCGGACGGTGGTGCCGGCAGGCACGGTCATCTGCAGCAGCTTCTGCTTGTCGGCCAGCGCATACACCACTTCGACGGCAATCGATGACTTATCCATAAAGCTGTTTCGCTCGCTCGCAAAAGGCGTCCACCAGGGTATTGGCGGCCTGATTGAACAGCGGACCAAGCGTCGCCTTGACCAGCGGCCCGGCGTAATCGAAGGTCAGATCGAGACTGATCTTGCAGGCCTTCTCACCCAGCGCCTTGAATTCCCAGATGCCATGCAGGTGACTGAACGGCCCCTCTTCCAGCTTCATCTCGATGCGCTTGCCAAGCTCCAGCGCGTTGCGCGTCATGAAGCGCTGACTGAGCCCAGCCTTGGCCACGGTCATGCTGGCATGCATTTCGGTCTCGCTACTGGAGAGCACCTCGGTCGCAGAGCACCAGGGCAGGAACTGCGGATAGCTGGCTACGTCGTTGACCATGTCGAACAGCGCGTGTGCGGGATAAGGCAGCAGCGCGGAACGTTGAATGTGCGTCGTCATGCGGACCTTCTACGTCGTCGTTTCATTGCGCGCCATCCAGACGTCGGCGCAGCCAGCCCGCACCCGCGGCTCAACCATTTGCCGAAGCCGCTCAGCGCGAAGCGGGCACATTGTCGGGGATTAGCGGCTGCCCCTCAAGTTTCTGCCGCCGGCGCTGTTGCAGGCTGTCGCCAGCCGCAACGGGACTCCCTATAATGCCGCCCCTATGGCTAAACAGAAGAAACAGTCCCCCGGGACCATCGCGCTGAACAAGAAAGCGCTACACGATTACTTCATCGAGCAGAAGTTCGAGGCCGGTCTCGTCCTCGCCGGCTGGGAAGTGAAGAGCATGCGCGCCGGCAAGGCGCAGCTGGTCGACAGCTATGTGCTGCTCAAAGATGGCGAAGCCTGGCTGATGGGCGCGCACATCACGCCGCTGACCAGCGCCAGCACTCACGTCATCGCCGACCCGACCCGCACTCGCAAGCTACTGCTCAACAAGCGTGAGCTGGGCAAGCTGTTCGGTGCCGTGCAGCAGAAGGGCTACGCCTGCGTAGCGCTGTCGCTGTACTGGAAGAAGCACATGATCAAGTGCGAGATCGCCCTGGCCAAGGGCAAGAAGGAATTCGACAAGCGCCACACCGAGAAGGAGCGCGATTCCGATCGGGAAATCCAGCGCGCCATGCGTACCAAGGGCAAGGACGACTGATCGGTCCCGGGCGAGGCAGCACCGCTTCGCCCGCCAGCCTTGCCTCGCTCACGTCTCAGCCGGCCTTCTGCGATGCCCCTACCCGCTCCTGCCGACGCTGCGCGCGCGCCAGCCGCTGGGCTTCCTGCTGACCTTCGGCAAGCACTTCCTGCACATAGTTGATGTGCCGATGGATGACGTCGCGCGCCTCCACCGCACGCCGCGCCATGATCGCCTCGTACAGCTCGCGATGCTGGCTCATCAGCATGTCGCGGGTCTCGTCGCGCAGGGCGTACATGCCGCCGATATTGGTCACCACGTTGCGCTTGAGCAGATCGAATAGGCCGCGAATGGTGTGCAGCAGCACCGCATTGTGGCTGGCCTCGGCAATCGCCAGGTGGAACTGCGCGTCGGCCGCGCCCTCTTCCGCGCGAGTCACCTTGCCCTCACGGGTGTAGCAATCCTGCAATGCCGAGAAGGCCTCCGTGAGGCGCTTCTGATCCACCTCGGTCGCACGCAGCGCCGCATAGTACGCACAGCTGCCCTCCAGGGTATGCCGGAACTCCAGCAGGTCGCGCTGGGCATCGCTGTTGTTTTCCAGCAGGTGCAGCAACGGGTCGCTGAAGGTGGAGCCCAGCGACTCGGCGACGAAGGTGCCGCCACCGTGCCGACTGATCAGCAGGCCCTTGGCCGCGAGCTTCTGGATCGCCTCGCGCAGGGAGGGCCGCGACACCCCGAAGCGCTCGGCCAGCACCCGCTCGGCCGGCAGCCGTTCACCGGCCTTGAGGGTGCCTTCCAGAATCATGGTTTCCAACTGCGCGACGATATCGTCGGCCAGCCGCCGCTGACGCACCATGCCCACGTCCATACCCACCTCGAAATGGTCTTACCAGTCGAAGAATGCTAGCCGTCGGCTCACGGCCATACAAGGTCAGCGGCTCCGACCAAAGTCTATGTCCACCTGATTGACGCTCCCAGGCGCAGCTCTTACGCTGGCCATTCGCTTTTGGTAATTGGTATTACCAATTTACAGAGGCGACTAACAATAAGAGGACTCAGCATGAGATCTGTGCACGACTACCATTCCACGGTCCACTCAGGGCCCCATATGAATCGAACCGTAGGGGAGGCCTGACATGTCCAACGGACTGCTCGCACTATTCGCCTTCACTCCCATTCTGCTCGCGGCCGTGATGCTGATCGGCCTGCGCTGGCCCGCCAGCCGCGCCATGCCGCTGGTCTACCTGTTCACCGCGGCAATCGGCCTGTTCATCTGGGACATGAGCTTCACCCGCATCATCGCCTCCACGCTGCAGGGCCTGGTGATTACCCTCGGCCTGCTGTGGATCATCTTCGGTGCGATCCTGCTGCTGAACACGCTGAAGCATTCTGGCGGCATCACTGCCATTCGCGCCGGCTTCACCACCATCAGCCCTGACCGCCGCATCCAGGCCATCATCATCGCCTGGCTGTTCGGCTGCTTCATCGAAGGCGCCTCCGGCTTCGGCACCCCTGCCGCCATCGCCGCGCCGCTGCTGGTCGCGGTTGGCTTCCCGGCGATGGCTGCGGTCCTGCTCGGCATGCTGGTACAAAGCACGCCGGTGTCTTTCGGCGCGGTCGGTACGCCGATCGTCGTGGGCATCAATAGCGGTCTGGATACCGCCACCATCGGTGCGCAGCTGGCAGCCCAGGGTTCCAGCTGGCAAGCCTTCCTGCAGCAGATCACTAGCAGTGTGGCGATCACCCATGCCATCGTCGGCACCGTGATGCCGCTGGTCATGGTGCTGATGCTGACCCGCTTCTTCGGCAAGGAGAAGAGCTGGAAAGCCGGCTTCGAAGTGCTGCCGTTCGCGATCTTCGCTGGTCTGGCGTTCACCCTGCCCTACGCCGCCACCGGTATCTTCCTCGGCCCGGAATTCCCGTCGCTGCTCGGCGGCCTGGTCGGTCTCGCTATCGTCACCACCGCGGCACGCTTCAACTTCCTGACCCCGAAGCGCACCTGGGATTTCGCCGACGCCAAAGAGTGGCCGACCGAATGGCTGGGTACCATCGAGATGAAGCTGGACGACATCGCGGCGCGCCCGATGAGCGCCTTCCGCGCCTGGCTGCCCTATGTGCTGGTCGGTGCGATCCTGGTCGTCAGCCGCGTATTTCCGCAGGTCACTGCCACGCTGAAGTCCGTCTCCATCGCCTTTGCCAACATCCTCGGCGAGACCGGGGTCAGTGCAGGCATCGAGCCGCTGTACCTCCCGGGCGGCATCCTCGTCATGGTGGTGCTGATCACCTTCTTCCTGCACGGCATGCGCGTTTCCGAGCTGAAGGCTGCCGTAAAGGAATCCAGCGGCGTGCTGCTCAGCGCCGGCTTCGTCCTGCTGTTCACCGTGCCGATGGTGCGCATCCTGATCAACTCCGGCGTCAACGGCGCCGAGCTGGCCAGCATGCCGATCGTCATGGCGCGCTACGTCGCCGATAGCGTCGGCAGCATCTACCCGCTGCTCGCTCCCGCCGTAGGCGCACTCGGCGCGTTCCTGGCTGGCTCCAACACCGTCAGCAACATGATGTTCAGCCAGTTCCAGTTTGGTGTCGCACAGTCGCTGGGCATCTCCGGTGCAATGGTCGTCGCCACCCAGGCCGTCGGTGCGGCCGCGGGCAACATGGTTGCGATCCACAACGTGGTCGCCGCATCCGCTACCGTTGGCCTGCTCGGCCGCGAAGGCTCCACGCTGCGCAAGACCGTTTGGCCTACGCTGTACTACGTACTGTTCACGGGGGCGATCGGCCTGATCGCGATCTACGTGATGGGCGTGACCGACCCGCTGGTCGGTAAGTAAGACAACCGTGAAACCTTGCCCCGCTCATGCGGGGCAAGAGCGCTTCAACCTCCCGCAGTTTGCGGATAACCGGGCCCACCCGGAGACCAAGCCGATGAGCGAACTCTTCTACAACGCCGCGCCGAACGCCACCCGCGTCGCGCCGCCGCTGCCCAAGCCACGCGAGTACCCGGCCAAGCCGACTCAGGTCTACCTGTTCGGTACCTGCGTGGTGGATCTGTTCTATCCCGAGGCTGGCCTGGATGCCATCCGTCTGCTCGAACGCGAAGGATTGACCGTGCACTACCCGCAGGGCCAGACCTGCTGCGGCCAGCCGGCCTACACCACCGGCTATACCGACGAGGCGCGCAAGGTCGCCCGTGCGCAGCTGGAACTGTTCGCCAACGACTGGCCGGTGGTCGTACCTTCCGGTTCCTGCGCCGGCATGCTGCGCCACCACTATCTGGACCTGTTCAAGGACGAGCCGGCGACGCTGAAGAAGGCCCAGGCGCTGGCCGAGCGCACCTTCGAGCTGGCCGAGTTTCTGCTCAACGTCTGCAAGGTCGAGTTCAAGGATGCCGGCACGCCGACCAAGGTTGCCCTGCACACCTCCTGCTCGGCCCGCCGCGAGATGAATACCCATCTGCACGGCCGCGCCCTGCTCGCCCAGCTGGGCCAGGTCGAGCGCGTCGAGCATGACCACGAGAGCGAATGCTGCGGCTTCGGCGGAACCTTCAGCGTGCGCATGCCCGATATCTCCGGCGCCATGGTGCTGGACAAGACCCGTGCGCTGAAGGAGTCCGGCGCGCATCAGGTGGTCAGCGCCGACTGCGGCTGCCTGATGAACATCAACGGCTCGCTGGAAAAGCAGCGTGAAGCCCTGCGCGGCCAGCACCTGGCGAGCTTCCTCTGGCAACGCACCGGAGGTGCCCGATGAACGCCGAACAGCGTATTCCCGCGATTCAGATCGAGAACGCCGGCGATCCGGATTTCCGCGCCCGTGCCCGCAAGTCACTGAAGGATGAGCAGCTGCGGCGCAACTTCCGCACCGCCATGGACTCGCTGATGACCAAGCGCGCCGCGGCGTTCAGCGATGCCGACGAACGCGAGCGGCTGCGCGAGATGGGCAACCATATCCGCGCCCGCGCACTGTCCAAACTGCCCGAACTGCTCGAGCGGCTGGAAGCCAACCTGACCCGCAACGGTGTGAAGGTGCACTGGGCGGAGACGGTAGACGAGGCGAACAACATCGTCCTCGAGATCGCCCGCGCTCACGAGGCGCGACAAGTGATCAAGGGCAAATCGATGGTCAGCGAAGAGATGGAGATGAACCATTTCCTCGACGGGCATGGCATCGAATGCCTGGAATCGGACATGGGCGAGTACATCGTCCAGCTCGACCACGAGAAGCCTTCTCATATCATCATGCCGGCAATCCACAAGAACGCCGGCCAGGTCGCGTCCCTGTTCCACGACAAGCTCGGCGTGGAGTACACCAAGGACGTCGACCAACTCATTCAGATCGGTCGGCGCACGCTGCGGCAGAAGTTCTTCGAGGCCGATATCGGCGTCTCCGGGGTGAACTTCGCGGTGGCCGAGACCGGCACCCTGCTGCTGGTGGAGAACGAAGGCAACGGCCGCATGAGCACCACCGTGCCGCCGGTACATATCGCCGTCACCGGCATCGAAAAGGTGGTGGAGAACCTGCGTGACGTGGTCCCGCTGCTCTCGCTGCTGACCCGCTCGGCGCTGGGCCAGCCGATCACCACCTACGTCAACATGATCTCCGGCCCGCGCAAGGCGCACGAGCTCGACGGCCCGCAGGAAGTGCACCTGATCCTGCTGGACAACGGCCGCAGCCAGGCCTTCGCCGACAGCGAGCTGCGCCAAACGCTGAACTGCATCCGCTGCGGCGCCTGCATGAACCACTGCCCGGTGTACACCCGCGTCGGCGGCCACACCTACGGCGAGGTCTATCCCGGGCCGATCGGCAAGATCATCACCCCGCACATGGTCGGCCTGGACAAGGTGCCGGATCACCCCAGCGCCTCGTCGCTGTGCGGCGCCTGCGGCGAAGTCTGCCCGGTGAAGATCCCGATTCCGACGCTCCTGCGCCGCCTGCGCGAGGAAAACGTCAAGGCGCCGGACGATCCGCACAAGGTCATGCGCGGCCAGGGCAGCAAGTACTCCAGGCAGGAACGGCTGGTCTGGGCCGGCTGGCGCCTGCTCAACACCAGCCCGACGCTGTACCGCCTGTTCGGCTTCTTCGCCACACGCCTGCGCGCCCTGACGCCATCGAACATCGGCCCCTGGACGCAGAACCACAGCGCACCGAAACCGGCTGCCCGCTCGCTGCACGAGCTGGCCAAGGAACACCTGGAGGGCAAGCGATGAGCGCCAAGGCCAACATTCTCGCCAAGCTGAAGAAAAGCCTGGAGGGCACCACGCCGATCGTCGATGACTACGACGAGTCGCTGGTGACCCAGCCCTGGAGCTACGCGCCGGAGCAGCGCATCGCCCGCCTGCGCCAGCTGATGGAAGCGGTGCACACCGAAATCCACCTGACCACGGACGCAGGTTGGCCCGCGCTGCTCGAACAGCTGCTGCACGACCGCCAGCTGCCGAGCCTGCTGATCGCCCCGACCACACCGTACGGCCAGCGCTTCACTGCGCATTGCGCCGGCCGTGAAGGCCTGCCGACGTTGAAGGCCTACGACCGCCCGGTCGAGGACTGGAAGGACGAGCTGTTCAACGACACCCCGGCGAGCCTCACCGGCACCCTCGGCGCCATCGCCTCCACCGGCAGCCTGATCATGTGGCCCACCCGTGAGGAACCACGCCTGATGAGCCTGGTGCCGCCGGTGCACTTCGCCATCCTCAAGGCCAGCGAAATCCACGACAACTTCTACGAGATCCAGCAGAAGTTCCAGTGGGCCGCCGGCATGCCGACCAATGCCCTGCTGGTCTCCGGCCCATCGAAAACCGCCGACATCGAACAGGTGCTGGCGTATGGCGCCCACGGGCCGAAGGATCTGGTCCTGCTGATCCTGGAGGACGCATGAACGCGGCCGCCCAGCTCGAACGTGCGCCCTTGCCGGCGGCGTTTCTCCGTGAAGTCGAGCGCCTGATCCCGGTCGAGCGGCGCTTCGACGACCCGCTTTCCACCCTCGCCTTCGGCACCGACGCCAGCTTCTACCGGCTGGTGCCCAAGCTGGTGGTACGCGTCGAAACCGAAGCCGAAGTGGTCAGGCTGCTCAAGCTGGCGCATGCCGAGAACGTGCCGGTGACCTTCCGCGCCGCCGGTACCAGCCTGTCCGGCCAGGCGATCAGCGACTCGGTACTGATCGTGCTCGGCGACAACTGGAACGGCCGCGAGATTCGCAACGGCGGCGAGCAGATCCGCCTGCAGCCCGGCGTCATCGGCGCCAACGCCAACGCCGTGCTCGCACCCTTTCAGCGCAAGATCGGCCCTGATCCGGCCTCGATCAATGCCGCGAAGATCGGCGGCATCGTCGCCAACAACTCCAGCGGCATGTGCTGCGGCACCGCGCAGAACACCTACAAAACCCTCGCCGGCCTGCGCGTGGTGCTGGCCGACGGCACCGTGGTGGACAGCGAGGATGCCGCCAGCGTCGCCGCGTTCCGCCAGAGCCATGCCGCATTGCTCGAGCAACTGGCCGAGCTGGGCCGCGAAACCCGCGCCAACGCCGAACTGGCAGCAAAGATCCGCCACAAGTACCGGCTGAAGAACACCACCGGCTTCTCGCTCAATGCGCTGGTCGACTATGACGAGCCGCTGGATATCCTCAACCACCTGATGGTCGGCTCCGAAGGCACCCTAGGCTTCATCAGCGCGGTGACCTACGACACCGTGCCGGACCATCCGCACAAGGCCAGCGCGCTGGTGGTGTTCCCCGATGTGGAGAACTGCTGCCTGGCCGTGCCGGTGCTCAAGCAGCAGCCGGTATCGGCGGTTGAGCTGCTCGACCGGCGCAGCCTGCGCTCGGTCGAGCACAAGGCCGGCATGCCCGAGTGGGTGAAGGAACTGTCGCCGACCGCCTGCGCGCTCCTGATCGAGTCGCGCGCCGCAACCCAGACCCTGCTGCACGAGCAGATCAACCAGATCATGGCCTCCATCGCGCACTTCCCGGTGGAAAAGCAGGTCGATTTCAGCGAGGACCCGGTCGTTTACAACCAGCTGTGGAAGATCCGCAAGGACACCTTCCCGGCAGTCGGCGCGGTGCGCCAGACCGGTACCACGGTAATCATCGAGGACGTCACCTTCCCCGTCGAGCGCCTGGCCGACGGCGTCAATCGGCTGATCGAGTTGCTCGACAAGCACCGCTACGACGAGGCGATCCTCTTCGGCCACGCGCTGGAAGGCAACCTGCACTTCGTCTTCACCCAGGGCTTCGATGATCCGGCGCAGGTCGCCCGCTACGAAGCCTTCATGGGCGAAGTGGCGCAGCTGGTGGCCGTCGAGTTCGGCGGCGCGCTCAAGGCCGAACACGGCACCGGGCGCAACATGGCGCCCTTCGTCGAGCTGGAATGGGGCAGCGAGGCCTACGCGCTGATGTGGAAGATCAAGCGACTGCTCGACCCCACCGGCATCCTCAATCCGGACGTGGTGCTCTCCGAAGACCCGGACATCCACCTGAAGAACCTCAAGCCGCTGCCGGCCGCCGACGAGATCGTCGACAAGTGCATCGAGTGCGGCTTCTGCGAGCCGGTCTGCCCGTCCAACGGGCTGACCCTGACGCCACGCCAGCGCATCGTCATCTGGCGCGACATCCAGGCGCGCAAGCGCGCCGGCGTCGACACCACGGAAATCGAGCGGCTCTACCACTACCACGGCGTCGACACCTGCGCGGCCACCGGCCTCTGCGCCCAGCGCTGCCCGGTCGGCATCAACACCGGCGACTTGGTGCGCAAGCTGCGCGGCCGTGAGGCGAACAAAACCGGTACCGCCAACTGGCTGGCCGAGCATTTCGCCACCGCCGTGCAAGGCACCCGCTTCATGCTGCACGTGGCCAATGGCGCACACCTGATCATGGGCACGCGCAACCTGGCCAAGCTGTCGTCGACCATGACCCGCGCAAGCAAGGGCCGCGTGCCCCAGTGGACGCCGGCTACACCGCAGCCACTGCAACGTTTGAACCTGCCCAAGGCGCCGCCCACCGACGAGCGCCCGCGCGTGGTCTATCTGGCCGCCTGCGTCTCCCGCGCCATGGGCCCGGCCGCGCGCGATCAGGAACAGGAGCCGCTACTCGACAAGACCCGCAGCCTGCTGGAAAAGGCCGGCTACCAGGTGATCTTCCCCGACCAGCTGAACGACCTGTGCTGTGGCCAACCGTTCGCCTCCAAGGGCTATGCCGAACAGGGCGAACGCAAGCGCCAGGAAATGCTCGACGCGCTGCTTAAGGCCAGTCGCGGCGGGCTCGACCCGATCTACTGCGACACCAGCCCCTGCACCCTGCGCCTGGTCCAGGGCCTGACCGATAAGCGCCTCGACATGTACGACCCGGTGCGCTTCATCCGCACGCATCTGCTCGACAAGCTGGACTTCGTCCCGCAGGACAAGCCGATCGCCGTGCACGTCACCTGCAGCACCCAGCACCTGGGCGAGGCGCAGGCGCTGATCGACATCGCCCGCCACTGCGCCAAGGAAGTCGTGGTGCCCGAAGGCATCCACTGCTGCGGCTTCGCCGGCGACAAGGGTTTCACCACGCCGGAGCTGAACGAGCATGCCCTGCGCAGCCTGAAGAATGCCGTGCAAATCTGCGACGAAGGCATCTCCACCAGCCGCACTTGCGAGATCGGCCTGTCGCGCCATGGCGAGATCGACTACCACGGACTGGTCTACCTGGTTGACCGCGTAACGCGCCGTAAAACTGCCAGCCAGCCGCTCTAGCACTAGCGTTGCGGCCCCTCTCAGCGGAGCGGGGCCGTTTCGTTTGTGTCGCTTCGATGAACGCTCTTGCGCAATCGCAGTCGGATTTTTAGAGCCCCTGACGGGTTCGATTCGACTCGGCGCCGCCGTTTCAGCAGTTCTCAGGCAGGCCCGGGAAGTCCACAAGACTGGAGGACCCACAATGAAAGTTCATGCACTGCTCGCGTCCGCGGTACTGCTCGCCAGCCCCGCCGTCTTCGCCCAGAACAACCTGTGCCAGACCAATCTGCAGGAAATCGACGACAACATGGCCACCAACACCGCCACCCTGGGTGAGCCAGCCAAGAGCAAGGTCGAGGAGTACGTCAAGCAGGCCCGCCAGGCTCAGCAGTCCGGCGACACCGAAGCCTGCATCGCCCATTCCACCAAGGCCCTGCAAGAGCTCAAGGGCCCAGGCAGCTCCGGCAGCGGCGGCACCGCTGGCTCCGGTTCGGGCGCCGGCAACTGAGCCATGGCGGCGGGATCGTATCCCGCGAGCCCGCCGCCGCGGCTGATCATTTCCTGATCAGCATGATTAAAAAGTGATCGACACATCGTAAAGATCGCCGTACACTCGCGCCCAGCACCACAAGCTGCACCAGGGGCCGATTAGGATTCGACGCCGGTAACGAAACTTGAGGGGCATGCCGAGTTGGTAACAGAACTCGTAAATAAACTGTTGCAAACTTATAGTTGCCAACGACGACAACTACGAAGGGTACGCGCTAGCCGCCTAACCTTCATCTGGTAGCTTCGGCTCCAGCGGTCACTAGGGGATGCCTGTAAACCCGAAATGACCGTCAGATAGAACAGGATCGCCGCCAAGTTCGCTGTAGACGTAACGGCTAAATCTCATACAGCTCGCTCCAAGCACCCTGCCAATCGGGCGGCGCGGAGTTAACTCAGTAGATCTGGCTAAGCATGTAGAACCAATAGCGGAGAGCTGGCGGACGGGGGTTCAAATCCCCCCGGCTCCACCAAACACGAAGCCCCGAGAATCTTGCGATTCTCGGGGCTTTTCTTTGCGGTGTCGAAAGATGGTCGAAGGTCTCAGCAAGCAGCCCTGCGCCTCGACACGCGCCTGAATCTCCACCGGCAATCTTGCGGGTAGGCTGGGTGACAGTAACCACGTTCGCGCCGGCCCTCACAGCGCAGGCGTGGTCACTCCTCGGAAAAGTAGTCGCTGTCGATCTGCTTGACCTCATACACCTGCTTGACGCTCACGCCGAGGTTGTGTTCGACCATCAGGCGGGCGAGCTCGATGCCGTCGATCAATACGACCTTGATATCCAGACCGCGCGCCGCATCCTTCGCGCCAGTAGAAAAGTCCGAGGTAGTGATGAATACGCCCTTGCGCGCTCGCTTTCGCGTCAGTGCGCCGATGAACTTGTCGATCTCCGGGCGGTGCACGGTGTTGGCCCAGCGCTTGGCTTGCAGGTAGATCACATCCAGCCCGAGCTTGTCTTCCTTGATGATGCCGTCGATACCGTCGTCGTTGGTGAGCTGAGTCGCTTTGCCGGCCTCCTTTCGCGAACCACCGTAGCCCATGGCGATCATCAGATCGACGACTACCTGCTCGAAGAAGCTCGGCGTAGCAGCCCGCACCTGCGCCAGCAGTTCGTCGGCCAGGGATTGCTGCAACGCCTGATAGGCTTCGGCCAACTGCTCATCCGGTGTGGTTTCGGCTAGATCACCGTCGACAACGGCAGCGGCATCTGTCACCTGAGGTTTAGCCGTATGGAAGTCGGCGAATTCCGGAAACTGCTTCAGCCAGCTCACGGTGATTCGCTCCGGTCCAGTTGCAAGCACCTCCCGCCCCCGGTCGGTTATCTGCACCATTCCTTTGTTCGGTATCTTCAGCAGGCCAGCCTTGTTCAGGTACGTTCTAGCCCAGCCCACCCGGTTGTTGATCACGGTCTGATTCCCCGAAGGCAGCCGTTCCTTGCGTTCTTCTTCCGTCAGCTGGAATACATCGGCGATGCGCACGCGCAGGGCGCTAAGCGGCAACGGAACGCCGTCGCCAACCGCCTGTAGCACCGGTCGCATGACACTTTGAAAATCCGGAATTGCCATCCTGTGCATTTCTCCTAAGCGCAGTGCAGTTGAAAGGAACTCACAAACCGGCCGACGGACGATCCCCGCCAGCCAGCGCCTTCAGCATTTTGTAGATCACCAGCGCGAACGCCCGACTCTTGGTCTCGTTATCCAACACTTCGAGCGAGAGCTTCTCGTGATCAGTCATGGCGTCCAGCACGGTATCGATTACCCGTTTTGGCAGCAGCCCGTGCATCACTTGATCTACCGAGTGGTTGTTCACCTGCGCCATCACATCTTCCTGGCGGCTGATGCGCTCGGCGATGCCGGTGAGAAAGTGCAGCTGATCTTCATCGCTGACTTCGGCACCGAAGATATCGTTCAGCGCATCGATGATTTCCGACAGCCGCTTCTTCTCCGGATCGTGTGGCTTTCCACTGCCCACGTCACTGCCAGGCTTGAGGGTGTACTCGCCGCCCTCCTCGCTTAGACGCAATTGGTGCTCGGCGCGCTTGCTGAGACGGTAATGGGTCAGCTGCAGCTCGCCGACATCCACGTCGTCCTGTTGCAGGCGGTCGACCCGCAGCAACGGGTGCAGGTGCTTGGCGAACACGCAGAGCTGTTCCAGCTCGCGATCCTCATAAGGCACGATCTGCGAAAGGAATTCATACAGGCGCACAAAGCTCTGCAGGTTCTTGCGGAACAGGTCGAGCTGATCAACCTGCTCTCCGGCCTCCTTCAGCGCGTGCTCGGCTTTCTTCAGCCCCGCACTGTCGCCGTTGGCTTCGGCGGTGCGCTTGTAATCCAGCGCCTGCTGGCGCGATTCGACGCTGAAGGCGTAACGCTTGGCGAAGCGTTCCTTGGCCGGCTGGCAGTAGTAGCTGAGCTTGCTGGCCGCCGCTTTCGGGTCGAAGAAGGCCAGGGCGAACGCCTCGACCTCCTGCCAGTGATAGATCCCTTCGGCATCGAGCTTTTTCTGCAAGTCGTAGATGATCTGCGGGTCGGTGACGTCGCTCAGCTCTGCCTTGGTGTAATAAGGCAGGAAGGCATCAAGGATATCCTGCGGCTCATTGAAGAAGTCGAGGATGAACGTCTGCTTGGCCGGGAAGGTGCGGTTCAGGCGCGACAGCGTCTGCACACAGTCCACGCCCTGCAGCTTCTTGTCGACGTACATGGCGCACAGCTTGGGCTGGTCGAAGCCGGTCTGGTACTTATTGGCGGCGATCATCACATTGAAGTCCTGGGTGTCGAACGCCTCGGCCAGATCACGCCCGTTCAGGCCGGCGTTGAGCAGGCTGCTGCTTTCCGTCACTTCCTCGGGGATCACCTCATCCGGCAACACGCTGCCGGAAAACGCCACCAGCGGATGCACGTCGGCGTAGCCCATCTGCTGCACATAGGCCTTGACCGCCAACTGGTAACGCACCGCCTCCTGACGGCTGCTGGTCACCACCATCGCCTTGGCCTGGCCACCGAGCAGGTGGCGGATGTTGGCGCGGAAGTGCTCGACGATGATCTCGACCTTCTTGTCGATGTTGTACGGATGCAGCCGCACCCAGCGCGCCAGCTTCATGCGCGCCTTCTTCGAGTCCACCTCGTCGTCGTCGCCATCCGGGTGGGCGATCTTCCAGGCGGTGCTGTACGTGGTGTAGTTCTGCAGCACATCGAGGATGAAGCCTTCCTCGATGGCCTGGCGCATGGAATACAGATGGAACGCCTCGGGCTTGTTGCTGGCGCTTGGTGGCTGGGTCGGGTCGGGCACGCGGCCGAACAGTTCCAGGGTCTTGGCCTTGGGCGTGGCGGTGAAGGCGTAATAGCTGATGCGCTCGTTCGGTTGACGCGCCTGCACGGCGGCGTCCAGCAGATCTTCGGCGCTGATCTCTTCTGGCTCTTGTCCATTGGAGCCGAGCGCATCGCTGCCGAGAATCTGTTTCAGCTTGCTGGCCGAGGAGCCGGTCTGCGAGGAATGCGCTTCGTCAGCAATCACCGCATAGCGCCCCGAGGCGAGCTTGGGGTATTTCTCCAGCGCGTCGAACAGCGCTGGGAAGGTCTGGATGGTGACGATGATGATGCGCGTCTGCTCGGCCAGCGCCTCGGCCAGTTGCTCGGACTTGCTCTGGTTGCCCACGTCGCGGGTGACCGGCCGCACCACGCCTTGAGCGTGCTCGAACTGGTAGATGGTGTTCTGCAGCTGGCTATCCAGCACCGTGCGGTCGGTGACCACGATCACCGAGCTGAACAGCCGCTGGCCGTCGTCGCTGTACATCGAGGCGAGCTGGTGGGCAGTCCAGGCGATGGAGTTGGACTTGCCCGAGCCAGCGCTGTGCTGGATCAGGTAACGCTTGCCCGGCCCTTCAGCGTGAGTGGTCTGGATCAGCTGGTTGACAACATCCCATTGGTGGTAGCGCGGGAAGATCATCGTTTCCCTGGTGGTCAACGTGCCGTCGAAGCCCTCGCTGGTCTTTTTGTCCAGATGCAGGAAGCGCCCGAGCACCTTGAGCCAGGCATCCGGCTGGAACAATTGCTGCCACAGATAGCCGGTGGCGTACTGGCTGTCATCCGGCGCAGGCGGGTTGCCGGCGCCGCCGTCTAGGCTGCCGAGGTTGAACGGCAGGAAGAAGGTGTCCTTGCCGTCCAGTTTGGTGGTCATCGCCACCTCGTTCTGGCCGACCGCGAAATGCACCAGCGCGCCGCGTTTGAAGGACAGCAGCGGCTCGGGCTTGCGTGTCAGCGGATCTTTCACCGGGCGGTCGTAGCGATACTGGCGCTTGGCGTTTTCCACCGACTGCTTGAACTCGCTTTTCAGCTCCAGCGTGGCGGTAGGAATGCCGTTGACGAACAGCACCAGGTCCAGCCGTGGGTTGTACTCACCTTCACGGTAATGCGGCGAGTAGGACACCTCCGGCACCACGCGCAGGCGGTTGCACCCGTAGCGCTTGAGGGTGTCCGGGTTCATGCCGTGGTCGGGCTTGAAGCTGCACAGCTCGACCTTCACCGCCGGCAGCTTGAAGCCGTGGCGCAGCACGTCCAGCGTGCCGCTCTGCTCCAGCTCGCGCACCAGCTTCTGTACTAGCACCTCGTCCGGGTTGTTCGGGTTGGCCTTGGCGAACTTGTCCCAACGCTCCGGCCAGGCCTCCTTGAAGTAACCGAGAAAGTCCTCGGTATACAGCGCCGTGCGCCGGTCATAGCCGCTGGCAGGGCCAGTGAGCCAACCCTGGGCGACCATGGCGGTGATGATGTCCTGCTGGAACTGGGCTTCCTTGCTGTCCGCCATTTATACGGCCTCTGCTACTGCTAATTCGGGGGCTTGGGTGCTGGCCGTTGGCTGCCAGTCGCGCACGTCGATTTTGCCGGTGACGGCGGCGGAGATTAGGGCGGAGCGGCGTTCTTGAAGCAGAGCGTTAGTATTCTCAGCCTCGCCTAGCAGCTCATCGAACTGAACACTTATGGTATCCACGTAAGCTGCGATCTGAGCCTGCTCATTAACTGGCGGCAACACAACCTTCATTTGGCTGAGGTGTGTCGGGCCAAAGTGCTGGATTGTTGACCCTGCCTTTAACAAATCGATTTGAGCATGGAATTGATACGAGCCGACAACCGAGCGAATGAAGTCTCGGATCGATACATTCGCTCTGGGCTTGAGCCTTATTAGCCCCGTATAGGCTACAGCCCCGGCGGCATCCTCTCCCACTTCGCTAACCAACCCCATGCTGGCACTTCCACTGATGATTAGATCACCTTTATCCAAGCGGAAGTGAGCCCACTTTTCCTTTACTTTCGATGGTTCTAAATAGTTGCAGCCTTCTAGGGTCACCCATCGCCCTTGGACACCTGAGATTCTGACAAGAGGCACGCCCTCATCCCTGAAATCTACCGCCATGATGCCGGGCCCTTCCTGATACTCAAAAGCAAGTCCAAATGGGACGAGCGCCCAATGTGCCGGCACCTCGCCCAGCCACTCCACGCCGGAGTCTTTCATCGGCACCGTCGGATCGAGGCCTTTGGTGACGGCGTGGGAGATCACCGCCTGGCGCTTTTCCTTGAGCAGTTCGATCAGGCGCTGCTGCTCTTCGATCAGATCGTCGATGCGGGCGGTTTCGTGGTCGAGAAAGCGAGCAATTTGGAATTGCTCAGGAGGGGAAATCAGTGGAATTTTGATCCCGCCTAGCTTTCCTTTTGTCACATGCACCATTCCAATAATGCCGTGAGCCTGATCCTCAATCGTTTTAGTAACAGCCTTTAGTGTCCAATACAGCCATTTTTTATCGCACCGCAAACCTGACATTCGGAAAATATGCTGATTGAGATAATGAAGACCTATTCCATGCCATAGGAAAGGACCGAAAGATGTACCACGATTCCCAGACCAGCCAAACAAAAGATCGCCAGTTTTGACGTGATACCTTCCCTCAACAGGTCCTTCAAAGTAGTTGAAGCTCTCTCCGTTGTTCAGATTCTCGATTCGTATGATGGGGATGCCTGATTCGCTCCATTGCTCGGGTTTAAATGCCATTCCATTTATGAACTCAGCCACATATTTAAATGGTATTGGCTCCCAATCTTTGGGCACTGCTCCCAGCCACTCGACCCCAGAATCCTTGTATGCCGGATATGTCGGAAAGCTCATGCCGACAGCCCCTCAATCATCTGCTTGATACGGTCGGTGCAGGCTTTCAGGTCGCGGTCGATCTCGGCCAGCGGACGCGGTGGCTGGAACACGTAGAAGTGGCGGTTAAAGGGGATCTCGAAGCCGACCACACCGACTTCGCCGTCCTGCGCATCCGTCTTGCTTTCGTCGATCCAGGCATCCGGCACATGGGGTTTCACTTCGCGCTCGAAGTAGTCGTACACCGACTCACCCAGCGGCACGTTCTCGTGGTCGCGCAGCCCGGCATCGGCTTCCGGCTGGCCTTTGACCATGCAAATATCCGCTTCGGGGTCGCGCTCGCTCAGGGCGTTGAGGATGGCCTTCAGCTCGGGTGTGCTGGGCGATACATCGTGAGCGCTGAGCGCCTTCTTCAGCAGCTTGCTGAACTGCTCGCGGTTGCGATGCAGCACGCTGGCGTCCATGGCCTGCAGGGCTTCGATCAGGCGCTGGCGGGCCGGGGCTTCCAGCTTCTCGATGGCTTTTTCTTCCAGCACCTTGGCGATGCGCTCTGGGTTGGCCTGGAAGTTCAGGCGCAGCGGGCGCTCGACGGTGATGCGCCGGTAGCCGAAAGCCTCGACGGGGAAGATCTTGCTCTGCGCGGTTTCCTCGAAGCGGCCATACAGGCGCACCAGTTCGTCGATCTGCTCTTCGGTGAGGTACTGGCGCTTGCTGCCGAGGGATTTGCGCATCTTGGCAAAGTGCTGGCTGCCGTCGATCAACTGCACCTTGCCCTGGCGCACGGCGGCCTTGTGGTTGCTCAGCACCCACACATAGGTGGCGATGCCGGTGTTGTAGAACATGTCGGTGGGCAGGGCGATGATGGCTTCGACCAGATCGTTCTGCAGCAGGTAGCGGCGAATCTCCGACTCGCCGGAACCGGCGCCGCCGGTGAACAGTGGCGAGCCGTTGAGGATGATGCCGATGCGCGAGCCACCTTCACGCGGGTCACGCATCTTGCTGACCAAGTGCAGGAGGAACAGCAGCGAGCCGTCGGACACGCGCGGCAGGCCAGGGCCGAAGCGGCCGTTGAAGCCCTTGTCGCTGTGCTCGTCGGTGATCTGCTTCTGCACCTTCTTCCACTCCACGCCGAACGGCGGATTGCTGAGCATGAAGTCAAAGCGTTTGTCGGCGAGTTGGTCATTGGACAGGGTGTTGCCGAGCTTGATGCTGGCGACATCCTGACCCTTGATCAGCATATCCGCCTTGCAGATGGCGTAGGACTCGGGGTTGAGCTCCTGGCCGTGCAGCGACACGGTGACCTTCTCGCTGATGGACTGAATGTACTCGTCGCCCTCGGAGAGAAAGCCGCCGGTGCCGGCAGTCGGGTCATAGATGGTGACGATGCTGTTGGGCGCGAGCTTGCCGTCCTGCCCGGTGATCACCAGCGAGGTGGTCAGGTGCACGATGTCGCGCGGGGTGAAGTGTTCCCCGGCGGTTTCGTTGGAGCTTTCGGCGAACTTACGGATCAGCTCTTCGAAGATAATGCCCATGCCGAAGTTGCTGATGCGCTCGGGGCTGAGGTCGGTGGCGGCGAAGCGCTGCACCACCTGGTACAGCAGGTTGGCGCTGGCCAGCTGCTGAACGAAATCCTCGAAGTGGAAGTGCTCGAAGATCTCGCGGGCATCCTTGCTGAAGGCCTGCACGTAGCTCATCAGGTCGGCAGCGGTCTGGGTGTCGGACAGCGTGCCCAGGGTCAACTTGGAAGCATTGAAGAACTGCTGCCCGGCGGCGCGCAGCAACAGCCGCTCGCGCACCAGATCAGGCCGACCTTCCTGGGCGTAAGATTCACGAATCACCGCTTCCTTGGTCGGCTCCAGCACGCACTCCATGCGCCGCAGCAGAGTGAACGGCAGGATGATGCGGCCGTACTGGGACTGCTTGAAGTCACCGCGCAGCAGGTCGGCAATCGACCAGAGAAAAGCGGCCGTCTGGGAATGGTTTTCCGTGTTCACGCAACAGCTCCAAGGGGGATCGGCAAAAGCCGTTACTTTACCCCGACGGGCGTCACAAGGTGAGGGCGATGCAGGCCGGCATCGGGCTGCACGATAGGGCGACCGCCACAGCAGCCAGCCTCTCGGGGAATGCTGTTTCAATGCTTCTCCACCCCGTCCATATGTAGTTCAATCAACGCCCGGCCTGGGCAGCTTCGATGAATGCTCTATGCTGGTTCATTCCAGCCGCCCCGTAGCAAGGAGTCCCCATGCCCAGCCTCGAATACCTGATTACCTGCCTGGTCGTCGTGCTGATACCTGGCGCGGGAGTGATCTACACGGTATCGACGGCGCTGGTGCATGGGCGTCGCGCCGGTATCCTGGCCGCGCTGGCCTGTACGCTCGGGATTCTGCCGCATCTGTTGGCGACTATTCTCGGTGTCGCCGCGATCCTGCATTCCAGTGCGCTGGTTTTCGAGACGCTGCGCTACGCCGGTGCTGCGTACCTGCTCTATCTCGCTTACGCGACTTGGCGCGATCGTTCCGCGCTGGCGGTGGGCGGCGGTGGCGCGACACTCGACATTCGATCGCTGGTTGCCAAGGCGCTGCTGGTCAACCTGCTGAACCCGAAGCTGACCATCTTCTTCCTCGCCTTCCTGCCGCAGTTCGTCCGGCCGGGCGCCGGTGACGAGCTTGCGCAGCTGCTCGGGCTCAGCGCGACCTTCATGCTGCTGACCTTTGTCATCTTCGCCATCTACAGCCTGCTGGCGCATGCCTTTCGCAAGGCGGTCATCGAGTCGCAGCGGGTCCAGGCCTGGCTGCGTCGTGGGTTCGCCGCGTCCTTTGCCGGCCTCGGTGCCAATCTGGCGTTGGCCGACCGATAGACGACCAGGCGATCGAGGCCAGATGAGCAGAAACAGCCCAAAGGCTACGGCAACAGCTCGATGACGCCGGCCCACGCTTCTTGCACGTGACCTGAGTTATGCTGCCGCACGCCCGGCGCTCAAGCGCTGAGCTTCCATCAGGAACCCTTGCGTCGTGTCGATTCGCTCCCGTCTGGTTTGGCTGGTCATTGCCGTCATCGCCCCGGCACTGGCGTTTGCGCTGTATGGCACCTATGCGGTCTATCGTGCGCAATCGGCCCAGGTCGACCAGGGCATGAAAGAGGTCTCGCGTGCCGTCGCGCTAGCCGTCGATCGCGAGCTGAATCGGTATGCCACGATCGTTTCGACGCTCGCCGCGTCCCCGACCATCATCAGGGGCGACCTGCGCACCTTCCACGAGCGCCTGCAGCAGACCAAACATGCGGTGGGCAGCAGCGTGACGATCTTCGATCCGCAAGGCACGCCCCTGGCTGATACGGACTATGCTTTTGGCACACCGTTGCCGCGCCTGCCTGATTTTCGCAGATGCAAGTCCGCGGCTCAGGTCGAGGTCAGCCCGTCGTTCCGCGACCCGGTGACAGGCGTGCAGAGCATCGCGATCCGCCGCCCGGTGATGCGTGACGGCGAGGTGGTGTATTACCTGGCCATGGAGTTTCCGGTCGCCAACATCGGCGCGCTGTTGGCGCAACAAGCGCTGCCGGAGAAGTGGCTCGGGGTCATCCTGGATCAGGACCACACCGTCGTGGCACGCACACGTGAACCCGACAAGCACGTAGGCCGGCATGCCAGTGCCGATTTCGTCAGTCAGCTGCACGCCTCGTCAGGCGTCGATGGGAAAGTGCAGTCCGTCACTCGCGACGACGTGCCGGTGACGACCTTCTTCAGCCAGGCACCAGCGTCCGGTTGGACGGCGTTGATCGCCATTCCGCGCGATGATTTGCTGGCCAGCGCGCTCGCGCCGCTGGGCACTGTCGTGCCGGGCATTCTGGTCGTTCTGGCGTTGGCGATCATACTGGCGATTGCCGTCGGTCGAACCATCACGCGACCGCTGGCGCAGCTCGATGACGCCGCCAGCGCCCTGGCGCGAGGCGAGGTGTTCGATCCGCCCAACACCGGAATGAATGAAACCGACCGAACCGCGCAGGTGATGGCCCAGGCCAGCGTGACGATCCACCGCTCCAGCCAGGAGATGGCCCGCAGGGTCAAGGATGCGGTTGCACAGGCCGAGCGCTCGCATCAGGCGCTGCTGCAGGGACAGAAGCTCGAAGCACTGGGCAACCTGACGGCGGGCATCTCCCACGAGTTCAACAACCTGCTGCAAAGCATGACCATGGGCCTGCAGCTGGCCGAAATGCTGACCTCGCACCCGCGCGCCAAGCGTGCCATCGAGGGCTGCCAGCGCTCCGCGAACCGCGCTACGCGGCTGACACGACATCTGATGACCTTCAGCAGAAGCCGCACCGCCGACGCCGAGCAGGTCGACCTGCGCCTGTTGATCCTGGGCATGCACGAGCTGCTCACCGGTGCCCTTCCCAATCGCGTGACGCTGACGCTGGAGCTGCCAGAAGGGGCGTGGCCGGCGGTACTCGATCCGGTGCAATGCGAGCTGGCCATCCTCAACCTTGCGATCAACGCCCGTGATGCGATGCCGGAAGGTGGCCCGCTGGTCATTGCCCTGCATAAGCTCACCCTGGTGCAGGACAATCCGTTCGGCCTGGTGCCGGGGGCCTATCTGTGCGTGGATGTGGAGGATTCCGGCTGCGGCATGAGCCCGGACGTCCAGGCACACGTGTTCGAACCGTTCTTCACCACCAAGCCGGTCGGCGAAGGGACGGGGCTGGGTCTGGCCCAGGTCTATGGTTTCGTCCGCCAGTCCGGCGGGACGGTGTCGCTCCAGAGTGAGGTCGGCAAGGGAACCCGTGTCTCCCTGCTGCTGCCGCGCAGGGAACACGACGCCGCCGCCGCGCTAGAGGATCAGCAAGTATCCGTGCGCGCCGGGCGCCCGGCGCGGGTGCTGGTGGTCGATGATGACGCCGAGGTGCGCGAGGCGATGGTCGCGATGCTCGACGAGCTGGGCTACCAGGTCGACGAAGCGCCCTCGGCGGATGACGCGCTGGCGAGGCTGGCCGACCGGCGTCAGCCGGCCATCGACATCCTGCTGTCGGACGTGGTCATGCCTGGCCGGCTGGACGGTATCGGCCTCGCCGAAGAAGTGCAGCGGCTGTACCCAACGATTCCAGTCGTGCTGGCGACCGGCTACACCACGCGGCTCGCGGCTGCGTCAGCGTTTCGCGTGCTGGCGAAACCGTTCAGCCACCAGGCCCTCGCCGAGACGCTGGCGCAAATCCTCGACTCGAACACGCCCGAGCCATAAGCGCCCGCCCAAGGTGCTGTGATCCCGACGGTTCCTTTGCTTACCGTCGGAATCACTCGGACGCACTCACCCGTAGATCGCCGGCTCCCGATAGTGCCGAGTGCACGCCTCGCCGTTCTCGCGGAACAGGTGGCACTTGTCGGCCTTGAGGCCGGCGGCAAAGGTCTCGCCCTCGGTGACGCGCAGGTTGCCGTCGACGCAGAGGGTGATGACGTCCTGCAGACGCTCGAGGGTGAGGTAGAGCAGGTTGTACTGGCCCAGCCGCTCGGCGACGGCGATCTGGCCGTGGAAGGTGAAGTCGGCTTCTTCCGGCATGACGAAGTGCTCGGGGCGGATGCCGAGGGTGAGCGGGTCGCCGGGGCTGACGGCGCTGCCGTCCACCGGCAGGGTCAGAGGGTAGCCGCTGGGCAGTTCGATGGTGACCGCCTCGGGACTGGCGGAAATGGCGCGCACCTCGACGAAGTTCATCTGCGGCGAGCCGAGGAAGCCGGCGACGAAGCGGTTCTTCGGGTAGTGATAAAGGAGCAGCGGCTGGCCGACCTGGGCGATCTCGCCGGCGTTGAGCACGACGATCTTGTCGGCCAGGGTCATCGCTTCGACCTGGTCGTGGGTCACGTAGATCATGGTGGAGCGGATGCGCTGGTGCAGGCGGGCGATCTCGATGCGCATCTGCACGCGGAGGAAGGCATCGAGGTTCGACAACGGTTCGTCGAACAGGAAAACCTTCGGCTCGCGGACCATGGTGCGGCCGATGGCGACGCGCTGGCGCTGCCCACCGGAGAGGTCCTTGGGCTTGCGTTCGAGCAGCTTGTCCAGCTGCAGGATCGCCGCGGCCGCCTCGACGCGGCGCGCGATCTCGCGCTTGTCGACGCTGGCGAGCTTGAGGCCGAAGGCCATGTTCTCCGCCACCGTCATGTGCGGGTAGAGCGCATAGGACTGGAACACCATGCCCACCGAACGATCCTTCGGTGGCAGGTCGTTGACGCGCTGGTCGCCGATCAGCAGATCGCCCGAAGTGATGTCCTCCAGCCCGGCGATCAATCGCAGCAGCGTGGACTTGCCGCAGCCGGACGGGCCGACGAAGACGACGAACTCACCGTCTTCGATATCCAGGTCGATATGCCGGGTGATCGGCGTACCGTCATAACTCTTGCAGATGTCGCGCAGCGTGACACTGGCCATCGTTGTTGTTCTCCGTTGCTGCGATGCACTCGTTTCGATGGCAGCGGCGGGTCATGCCCACCGCTGCCGGCACGCCGTCAATCCGCGAGCCGCACATAGCCGAAGCCATGCGCCGGCAGCCGCGCCCAATGACCGTCGTACTCGGCGAAGCTCGCCGGCACGTCCACCAGCGGCACCGCCTGCGCCGGCAACTCGTAGCTGCGCGGCAGGTCGCCGAGGTTGAACAGGCAGAGCCAGGCTTCCCCGCCCAGCCGGCGCTCGAACACCAGCAGGGCGTCGTCATGGTAGACCATGCGGATGTCGCCCTCGATCAGCAGGGGCTGTTCGCGTCGCCAGCCGAGGAAGCGCCGGTAGCAGTTGAGCATCGAATGCGGGTCGGCATCCTGCGCGGCCACCGACAGCGAGCGGTGCGAATCATCCACCGGCAACCACGGCTGGCTGCCGGTAAAGCCGGCGTGATGCGCCTCGCTCTCCCAGGGCATCGGCGTGCGGCAGCCGTCGCGGCCCTTGAACTCCGGCCAGAAGGTGATGCCGTACGGATCGACCAGATCTTCATAGCGCAGTTCCGCCTCTGGCAGACCCAGCTCCTCGCCCTGGTAGAGGCAGACGCTGCCACGCAGGGACAGCAGCAGCGCCATCAGCAGGCGGCCGCGCTCCGGATCGGGACGGCCGTCGAGCGCCCAGCGAGTCATCACCCGCACCACGTCGTGGTTGCCCATGGACCAGCAGGACCAGCCATCGGCCAGCTCGCGCTCGATGCCCTCCACCGTGCGGCGGATGTAGGCCGGGCTGCACTGCTCGGTAAGCAGGTCGAACGAATAGGCCATGTGCAGGGTGTCACCGCCGCTGGTGTAGGCGGCCATGGTGCGCAGCGATTCGTCGCAGCCGATCTCGGCCACCGAGGAGGCACCGGGATAGCGCTGCAGCAAGGCACGCAGACGGCGGAGGAATTCCAGATTTTCCGGCCGCGTCTTGTCGTAGATATGCCGCTGGTAGGCGTAGGGGTTGTCGATGCGTACGCCGATGCTGCCCTCGCGGATCTCCGTGTTCGGCGGGTTGTCGCGCAGTTCGGCGTCGTGGAAGTAGAAGTTCGCCGCGTCCAGGCGGAAACCGTCCACCCCGAGTTTGAGCCAGAACTCCATGTCGTCGAGCAGCTGTTCCTGTACGGCCGGGCAATGGAAATTCAGGTCCGGCTGGCTGGATAGGAAGTTGTGCAGGTAGTACTGCCGACGCCGGCTGTCCCAGCTCCAGGCCGGGCCACCGAATACCGAGAGCCAGTTGTTCGGTACGCTGCCGTCGGGCTTGGGATCGGCCCAGACGTACCAGTCGGCCTTGTCGTTGTCGCGGCTGGAGCGGCTCTCCGTGAACCAGGGGTGCTGGTCCGAGGAATGGTTGAGCACCTGGTCGATCAGCACGCGCATGCCGCGCTCGTGGCAGGCCCCGACCAGGCGGACGAAGTCGTCCAGGGTGCCGAACAGCGGGTCGACGCCGCGGTAGTCGGCCACGTCGTAGCCGAAATCCTTCATCGGCGAGGTGAAGAAGGGCGACAGCCAGATGGCGTCGACGTTGAGGCTGGCGATGTAGTCCAGCTTGTGCAGCACGCCGGGCAGGTCGCCCACGCCATCGCCGTTGCTGTCGAAGAAGCTGCGCGGGTAGACCTGATAGATCACCCCGCCGCGCCACCAGTTCTGAAGTTGCTCGGACATACCACGTACCTTGAGTGAGCGTGAAGACGGGGCCACTCTAGGTGCGGCAAGCGGTCGCAACATCCTCCGGCGGCGGGCGCGCGCAGGCGTAACAGGCGGGCGTAGCTGGCCTGCCGAGCGAGGGCGTAGAGCGGCCCAGCGAGCCGGTCAGCGCACCCGCGCCGGGTTGCCTAGCACCGTGGCGCCGGCCGGCACGTCGCGGGTGACCACGCTGCCGGCACCGATCACCGCATCGTCGCCCACCGCCACACCCGGGAGGATGATCGCCCCGCCACCGACCCATACGTTGCGACCGATATGGATCGGCCGACCGAACTCCACGCCCGAACGACGCGCCTCGGGGTCACGCGGATGGTCGGCGGTATAGAGCTGCACCGCCGGCCCGATCTGCGCACCGGCACCGATGTGCACCTCGACCACATCGAGAATCACGCAGTTGAAATTGAGAAAGGCGCCTTCGCCCAGGTGGATGTTGTAGCCGTAGTCGCAGTGGAACGGCGGACGGATCACCGCGCCAGCACCGACCGAGGCCAGCCGCTCGTCCAGCAGCGCCCGGCGCTCGTCCGGCGAGGCTGCCAGCGCCGCGTTGTAGCGCACCATCCAGGCCTTGGCCGCGGCCTGGTCGGCGAGGATTTCCGGGTCGGCAGGGTGGTACAGCTCGCCGGCCAGCATCTTTTGTTTCTCGCTCATCGCCATGGCAACGCCTCCTTCGCTGAAAGCCCGAGGGTGCCATAGCGCCCGCCGCACCTTCCTCCTCCCTGACGGCCGCGAGCGGACGAGACGATCGGCGGCCGCGCCTTCGCATTAACCGACCGGCTCGACTAGGGTTGTTGCACCTCTCCCCCGTCCGGAGCACTGCCTGTGAAACTGATCGGTCGCTACATGTCGCCTTTCGTCCGCCGCGTCGGCGTCAGCCTGCACCTGTTGGACATACCGTTCACCAACGAGCCCCTCAGCGTTCTGACGGATAGTCTGAAGATCCGCGAATACTCGCCGCTGGGTCAAGTGCCCGCCTTGGTGCTGGACGATGGCCGGGTGCTGATCGACAGCAACGCCATCCTCGACCATTTCGATCAGCAGGCGGGCGCCAAGCGAGCGCTGCTGCCGCTGTCCGGCGCCGAGCGCAGCGAGGCGATGAACCTGCTGGCCTTCGCCGTCGGTGCCTGCGAGAAAACCGTGGCGGCGTACTACGAACGCGATCGTCGGCCGGAAGGACTGGTGTGGGACGATTGGTACCGCCACTGCGAAGACCAGGCGCGTGGCGCGCTGACCTTGCTGGACGCACGCCAGGCCGAGCGCGGCGAGCGGCCCTTGCTGGGCGAACGCATGAGCCAGGTGGATATCAGCGCGGTGGTCGCCTATGACTTCGCCCGCCTCACCCTGCCCGACACGCTGGCGCCGGACGGCGCATTCCCCCACCTGGCCTCAGCGTCTCAGCGCGCCAACACCCTGCCCGCCTTCGCTCAGACGCAGTGGAAGGGCTGAGCGCTAGTCCCCCTGAATCTTGCTCAGCAGGTCGCGCGCCAGCTGTACCGCCTCACTGCGGTGGGTGATGTTGAGCTTCTGGTAGAGGCTGCGGATGTGCGTCTTGATGGTGGTCGGCGCGACATTCAGGTGATCGGCGATCTGCTCGTTGGACTGCCCGGCGTGGATCAGGCTCAGCACCTGCCATTCGCGCCGGGTCAGCGGCGAACGGCGGATCAGCTCGGGCACATCGGGGCGGTTAATGATGTCCTGAATCACCGCCTCGTCCAGCGTGATGCGAATGGCGCGGCTGAAATCGCGCTGCTGCTGCGCCAGCTGGATCAAGCGCGCGGCGCGCTGGGCCTCGGCTTCATCGAGGGTGCGCTCGTGCAGCAGGCACTTGAGCATGCCGATGATCGGCTTGCCGACGCGCAGGAAGCTGCCGATGGCGCCGCTGCCGCTGGCCAGGGTCATGGCCCGCTGCAGGTGATCCAGCGCCTGCTGGCGCTCCTCGCGCAACCAGTGCAGCTGCGCCAGGAGGATGTGGTTGCGGTTGCGATCCATCTCCAGACCGTGGCGCTCGGCGTCGGTCAGCAGCTGGCGCAGGATCGGCAGGGCACGCTCCAGCTGCCCCAGCGCCAGGTGGGCACGGGCGTGGTTGCGCGCATTGAGCTGGGCGAAGTGGTTGGCGCCGCCGCCCACCGGCGGGGCACTGAGCAGCCACTGGCGGATCGCCTCGCGATCCTGGCTGGAGTCCCAGTAGGCGAGCATGATCGCGTGGGCATTGGCCAGCCAGTCGATGTGGTAGCGGTCGTCGGCGAGCATCGTCTGCAGCTGAGCGATGTAGTCGGCGCAGGCGTGTTGCTGGCCGCGGGCGTAGGCGACGCCGGCCAGCAGCGCGTAGCTCTGCAGGCGCCAGCGTGGGTCGTCCAGTTCGTCGAGTATCTGGATACCCTGCAGCGCGCACTGCTCGGCGGCGTCCAGCTGGTGCCATTCCAGCAGCACCTGGCCGCGCACCCGGTAGATGAACTCGACGATGGGCGTGGCTTGCAGGTTCTGCTGCTCGATGTACTGGATGGCGCGCTCCTGCAGGGTATAGGCCTTCTGCAGATGCCCTTGGGCGATGGCGATTTCCGACAGCTGGCCGAGGCTCCAGACCACCAGGTGCGAGGCGTTGATCTCCCGCGCGCGGCGCTCGGCTTCCTCGTACTGCTTCTGCGCCTGCGGCAGTTCGCCCTGGACGAAATGCGCCTCGGCCAGGCCCGACATCGCCGCTACCCGTGAGGTGCGCATGATCAGCGGCTCGCGGGTCAGCGCCTCCTGGGCCAGGGCGACGGCGCGCTGCTCGTCGCCCTGGTTCATCGCGACCTGGGCGCGGACTGCATTGAACTCGCAGACGATGCGCGCCCAGTCCTGCTCGGAGCAGCTGCGCTGCAGCGCCAGCTCGCCGGCCTTGAACCAGCGCTCGACGTGATCGAACTGATAGGAGTTCTGTGACACCCACGCCTGCAGCAGGGTGAGCAGTGGCGAGCCGGCGATCACCGCTTCCGGCAGGGTTTCCAGGCACTGTTGCAGCAACCCGAGACGACCCTGGCGATAGAACGCCCGGCCGTGGCGCTGCAGTATCTCGTCGACCTGCTGCGGGTCGCCGGCCTGCACGGCATGGCGCGCCGCTTCCTCGGGCATGTTCTCGGCCAGCAGCGCGGAGGCCGCACGCAGGTGCAACTGGTTGACCCGCTGCGGCTGGTGGGTGCGCAGCTCGCCCTGGAGGAACACGGCGAACAACGGGTGATAGCTGTACCAGCGGCGCAGGCTGTCCAGCGGCTGGATGAACAGGCCACCACGCTCGAGCCGTTCGAGCATCTCGCGGCCGTGACAGGCTTCGGTCAGGCGATCGGCCAGGGCGGCGTCGAAGCGGTCGAGCAGGCAGGTCGCCTCGAGAAAACCGCGCAGGTCCTCGGGCAGCCCCTCGATCACCTGTTCGCGCATGTAGTCGCGGATGTCCGGGTGGCCGAGCTGCAGGTTCTCCAGGAACAGGTCCATGCCACGGCTGGTCTGCACTTCCTGCAAGGCCAGCTGCAGCGCGCAGGGCCAGCCACCGATGCGGCGGTTGAGACGCTCGACCTGCTCGCGATTGATGCTGACCGGCACGCCCAGCTCCAGCAGCGCCTGTACCTCGTCATCCTCGAAGGCCAGCTGGCGCGCGTCGAGCAGCAGCAGCTGATGCTTGACCCGCAGCTCGGCGACACCCAGTTCGGGCAGGCGACGACTGCACACCAGCAGGGTCA
Organism: Stutzerimonas sp. R40042; assembly: GCF_026642215.1. NCBI lineage: Bacteria > Pseudomonadati > Pseudomonadota > Gammaproteobacteria > Pseudomonadales > Pseudomonadaceae > Stutzerimonas > Stutzerimonas sp. R40042. Next base: position 3,770,091 of record NZ_CP113258.1, read on the forward strand.
TCCAGCTCGGCATATGGCGCAGGAAGAAGCGCAGGCCGGCGATCAACTCGGCGTCGTGCAGCACCTCGAACTCGTCGAGCACGATCAGGATGGCCTCATGCTCGTCCGGCAGCTCGGCCAGCAGCTGAGTGAACAACGCATCCAGTGACACCCGGCCCTGCTCGGCCAGCGCCACTGCCAGCGGACAGCCGGCGTCCAGCTGGCGGTCCAGCGCCTGGGTCAGGTAGCGACCGAACTGCAGCCCCAGGTTGTCGCTGGCATGCAGCTGGAACCAGGCGATACGCCCATCGAAGGCCCGCGCCCACTGCGCCGCCAGGGTGGTCTTGCCGAAACCGCTGGCGGCGTGCAGCACCGCCAGGCGCACCTGCGGCAGGCGCTGCTGCCACTCGTCCAGGCGCGGCCGTTCGAGCAGGCCCGGCGGCAGCATGGGGATCGCCAGCTTGGTGGGGATCAATGGCAGTAGAGGTGGCATCGCGGCATTCATGGACGGTTCCCTGTTCTTGTTCTTGTTCTTGTCGTGGCCTGGCGCACCGGTTCGCACCGCTCCCGCTCCCCGGTTCCGCGCCTCGTTCAACTCAGGTGGTCAGCCCTTCACCCCGCCGGCGGTGAGGCCACCGACGATCCACTTCTGGCAGTAGAGGAACACGGCGGTGATGGGCAGCCCGGAGAGTACCGCGGCGGCGGCGAAGTCTCCCCACAGGTAGTTCTGCGGATAGAGGTACTGCTGCGCGCCGACTGAGAGGGTGAGCTTGTCGACGTCCATCAGCAGCACCGAGGCGATGGGGTATTCGGTGACGCTGGTGATGAAGGCGAGGATGAACACCACCGCCAGGATCGGCACGCTCATCGGCAGCAGAATATGGAAGAACGCCTGCCAGGTGGTCGCCCCATCGACGATAGCAGCCTCCTCCAGCGAGGCGTCGATGCTCTCGAAGTAGCCCTTGATGGTCCAGATGTGCAGCGCCATACCGCCCAGCGAGGCAACGATCACCGCGCCGTGGCTGTTCACCCCGAGCCAGCTGACGTGCTGGCCGAGCTGGTCGAACAGCGCGTAGATGGCCACCAGCGAGAGCACCGGCGGGAACATCTGGAAGATCAGCATGCCTTTGAGGATCGGCGCCTTGCCGCCGAAGCGCATGCGCGCGAAGGCGTAGGCACTGGTGGTCGAGAGGAGCAGGATCAGCGCCGAACTGACCAGGGCGATCTTCACCGAGTTCCACAGCCATAGCAGCACCGGGAACGGCGGGTTGGTCACGCTGCCGTCCTCGTGGGTGTAGGGAATGCCGAGGGCCAGCGACCAGTGTTCCAGCGTCGGGTTCTCGGGAAACAGGCTGCCGGTGGCGAAGTTGCCTTCGCGAAAGGAGATCGACACCACCATCAGCAGCGGGAAGAGGATTGCCGCGACGAAGGCCAGCAGCGCCGCGTGGGTCGCCCAGAGCCGGTAACGCGCAGATTTCGGTTGCACCATGGCCATGACCGTCTCCTTATACCTTCACTTTCGAGAGTTTGAGATTCAGCAGCGCCATGGCACCGACGAGGATGAAGATCATCGTGGCGATGGCCGCGGCCAGGGCGAAGTCCTGCCCGGAATCCTGGAAGGCAATGCGGTAGGTGTAGCTGACCAAGAGATCCGTGGTGCCGGCCGGCGTGGTCGCGCCGATGATGTCCGGGCCGCCACGGGTCAGCAGGGTGATCAGCACGAAGTTGTTGAAGTTGAAGGCGAAGCAGGCGATCAACAGCGGCATCAGCGGCTTGATCAGCTGCGGCAGGGTAATGCGCAGCAGGTTGTCCAGCGGACTGGCGCCATCGATCGCCGAGGCCTCGTACTGGTCCCGCGGGATGGCCTGCAGCAGGCCCATGCACAGCAGCAGCATGTAGGGGTAGCCGAGCCAGGTGTTGACGATGAGGATCATCGTGCGTGCCAGGGTCGGGTCGCTGAACCAGTCCGGACGGATGCCGAACAGCCCCTCGAGCAGCAGGTTGATCTCGCCGAAGTTCTGGTTGAACAGGCCGCGGAACACCAGGATGGAAATGAACCCCGGCACCGCGTACGGCAGGATCAGCATCAGCCGGTAAAAGGCCTTGCCGCGCACCAGCTCCCATTGCAGCAGGCTGGCCAGCACCAGCCCCACGGCGAGGGTGAAGACCACGGTGAGCCCGGCGAAGGCGAACGTCCAGGCGAAGATCTGCACGAAGGGTTCACGGATGCTCGGCTCGCTCAGTACCCGGGTGAAGTTGGCGAAGCCGGCGAACACGGTGAAGCCCGGCGGCACCGCCTTGCCCGTCTCGTCGACATAGAAGCCGCGCTCCATGTCGGCGGTCAGGCGTGCACCGCTGCGGGTATCGACCAGCACGCCGGGGCCATCCTGACGATAGACGGGTTCGACGGCGGCGACTTCACGCAATCCGTACAGCCGCAGCAGGCTGCCGTCCGGCCCCTGCATGACCCATTGTTCCAGCGCCTTGCGCCGCTGAATCACCTCGCGCAGCGGCAGCGCCTCGCCCAGCCCATCGACGTCCTCGGCCGGCTGCAGCGTCAGCGGTGCTTCCGCATCCGGTTCGCCGGTCAGCGGCGAGCTGACGAACACGCCCTGCTCGCCCTTGTCCACCCGCAGCCGCTCGCCATCGGGGCTCGGGTGCAGGGTGAAGCGAAAACGCTCGCCGGCCAAGTAGGTCTGGCTCAGGTGGTACTGCTCCACCTGGGCCAGGCTCAGCAGGTTGCTGCCGCTGTAGTTGGTAAAGCCGATGCCCACCGTGTACAGCAGCGGGAAGATGACGAACACCAGCATTCCCGCCACCGATGGAAAGATGTAGCGCTGCGCGTACATCCGCCGGTTGATGAACAGGTAGCTGGCGATTCCGGTCACCACCAGCCCGAGCAGGGCGAAGGCCATCTGCCCCTGCACGTAGAGCGCGACCACCAGGTACAGCGCAAAGGCATTGAAGGTCAGCCACGCCAGCCAGCGCAGGCCGTTGGTCAGGGAGCGGGGCAGGCCCCGGGAGGTCGTACGGGTCATGGCTGGGCTGGGCAACTCGGCACGGGCATTCACGGGAGCGGAACCTTTGAGAACGGAGCATAGTCCGCCGGCGCGCCCGAGGCGGCGGCCGGCGACGGGTTCAACGGGTGATGCGCTTGGCGGCATCGTCCAGGGCGGCGTCGACGTCCTGTCGGCCGGAGGTGATGTTGGTCAGCGCGGCGGCCATGGATGACCAGAACGCGCCCATCTCCGGCACGTTGGGCATCGGCTCGCCCATCTGTGCGTTCTCGAAGGTCGCCTTGATGTGCGGATTGCTGGACAGCTCTTCCATGTAGGCGGTGTTGGCCACCGCACCCAGCGGCACGTCGGCGTTCACAGTCTTCAGGCCGTCGACCTCGAGCAGGTAGTTCTCGAGAAACTCCACGGCCAGGTCCTTGTTCGGGCTGGCGGCGTTGAGCAGCGCGGCGGCGACGCCGACGAAAGGCTTGCCCGGTTCGCCGTCGATGGCGGGAATCGGTGCCACGCCGAAATCGATGCCGCTCTTCTCGATGTTCGACCAGGCCCAGGGACCGCTGATCATCATCGCTGAGTCACCCTTGTTGAAAGCCGCCTCGGCCACGCTGTAGTCGGCGCCCTTGGGCATCACGTCCTTGTCGATCAGCTCGCGCAGCACCTTGGCACCGGCCTTGGCGCCGGCATTGTTGACCCCGGTGGACTTGACGTCGTAACCGCCGTCGGTCTGCTCGAACACATAGCCGCCCTTGGCCGACAGCAGCGGCCAGGTGAAGTAGGTGTTGTTGTAGTCCCAGAGAATGGCGCGCTTGCCCTGCGGGGCGAGCTTCTCGTTCAGCGCCAGGACGTCGTCGAAGCTCTTCGGCGGGGTGTCGACCAGGGCCTTGTTGTAGATCAGGCCGATGGTTTCCACCGAGATCGGATAGCCCCACAGCTTGTTGTCGTAGGTCACCGCCTGCCAAGAGAAGTCGGCGATGCCGGACTTGGTCTCGGCGCTGGGGGTAACGGGGGTGAGCAGGCCGCTCTTGGCCCATTCGCCGATGCGGTCATGGGCCCAGATGAAGATGTCCGGGCCGTTGCCGGTGGCCGCCGCCTGCTGGAACTTGTCGGTGGCACTGTCCGGGTGGGCCACTTCCACCGGAATACCGGTCTCGGCGGTGAACCGCTTGCCAACCTCTGCCAGGCCCTTGTAGCCCTTGTCGCCGTTGATCCAGACGACCAGCTTGCCTTCTTCGATCGCTGCCAGCGCCGGCAGCGGCAGGCTGAAGGTGGCCGCCAGGCCGACAGTGGCGATACACCAGAATTTCTTGTTCATGCTTCGCTTTCCTCGTGGCTTCTTATTAGTTGTTCCACCTGCTGCCGGCCTGAGGCTCTGACAGTCGTTCCATCCTCGGCGCGTCCCGTGCCATCTACATCCTCCCCTTTCAGGAGGCGGAGGGCGTAGATGTGGGGCGTAGGCAGTGGCCCGCAAGCGCACAAAATACGCCATCAGCCTAGCGCTTACGCCTATACCTGGCAGCCAACGCGCAGTCAAATGTGGCGAAAAAGCATAATGGAGCCACTTCGATGCGTGCCCACCGCCTACCCGCCCTGTCGCTGCTGCTCGGACTCACCCTAGCGCTGCCCGTACTGGCCGATCCCGAGCTGGCTGCCCGGCTGGATGGCCAGCCGCTGCCGCTGAACTGGAATGCCCTGGCCAGCGACCGCTACGACATCGAGCTCAGTCTCGCGCCCGGCCAGCTGCAGTTGCGCATGCCTCAGGCCAGCGGCGAGGCCGTGGCGCTTGCGCCCTTTCGCCGTCAGCCGCTTGGCACAGACAGCATTTACCGCTACGAAGTGCCTGAAGCCGGACGCTATCGGCTGATCGTCGAGACCGGCGCCGCGCCGGCCCTGCGCCTGCTGCCGATCAAGGCCGCCGAGCCGGAGGCAGCCACCGCGGTCTGCAAGCCGTGGGAGGGTGGCGCGGTGGAACTGGCGGTTGGCGAGGTCTTCGGCGAGGGCGAAACCCTGCGCGACGCGCTGTCCGGCGCCACGGCGGTGGTCCGCGACGGCCGGGTCAGGCTGCAGCCCGCCGCCGGCAGTGACGGTCTGCTGCTGCTCGAACGCGCCGAAGCGCCCGAGCAGCCGGTCGCACGCGACTGGCGCAACGCGATCGTCTACTTCGTGCTCACCGACCGCTTCGCCAACGGTGATCCAGGCAACGACCGCAGCTATGGCCGCGCACCGGATGGCGCCGAGGAGATCGGCACCTTCCACGGCGGCGACCTCAAGGGACTGACCGAACGCCTCGACCATATCGCCAGCCTCGGCGTCGATGCGCTGTGGATCAGCGCGCCCTACGAGCAGATCCACGGCTGGGTCGGCGGCGGCGATCGCGGCGACTTCCGCCACTACGGTTACCACGGCTACTACGCGCTGGACTTCACCCAGCTCGACGCCAGCATGGGCAGCGAAGACGACCTGCGCGCGCTCATCAGCGCGGCCCATGCCCGCGGCATCCGCGTGCTGTTCGATGTGGTGCTCAACCATCCCGGCTACTCGACCCTGCAGGACATGCAGCAGCTCGGCTTCGGTGCTCTGCGCGACGGCATGGCCGAGTACCTGCCCGAGCAGTGGACAACCTGGCAGCCGGAAGCCCACGAGAATCTGCACGCCTATCACAACCTGGTGGACTACGAGCACCCGAGCTGGGCCGCCTGGTGGGGTCGCGACTGGGTACGGGCGGGCATCGCCGACTACGACACGCCACCCAGCAGCACGGTCGATCCGCTCAAGGGCTCGCTGGCCTTCCTGCCGGATTTCCGCACCGAGTCCGAGGCGGTCGTCGCGCTGCCGGAGTTTCTCGCGCGCAAGGCGCAGACCCGCGCCGAGCCACGCGAAGGCTACCGGGTGCGCGACTACCTGATCGAATGGCTGACCGGCTGGGTGCGCGAGTTCGGCGTCGACGGCTTCCGTGCCGACACCGTCAAGCATGTCGAACCCTCGACCTGGGCCGAACTGCGCGTGGCGGCCGAGCGCGCCCGCGCCGACTGGGCCCGCGCCAACCCGGACGACCCCATGGCCGGCGAGCCGTTCTGGATGGTCGGCGAAGTGTTCGGTCACGGCCCCGAGGCCAGCGACTATCTGGACCAGGGTTTCGACGCGCTGATCAACTTCGCCTTTCAGGATCAGGCGCTGGCCGCCAGCGACTGCCTGGCTGCCGCCGAGCCCAGTTACGCCGACTATGCCCGGCGCCTGGCCGAAACGCCCGAGCACAACCTGCTGAGCTATGCCTCGTCGCATGACACCGCGCTGTTCAACCAGCTGGCCAAGGGCGACCTGGCGCGTCAGCGCGGGCTCGCCACCGCCCTGCTGCTGGCGCCCGGCGCGGTGCAGGTTTACTACGGCGACGAAAGCGCCCGCGCCTTCGGGCCCACAGGTTCGGACCCCTTCCAGGGCACGCGCAGCCCGATGAACTGGGACGAACACGAGCGCCCGGAGATCGCCGGTCTGATCGATTACTGGCAGCGAATCGGCCAGTTCCGCGCGCGCCACCCGGCGATCGGCGCGGGTACGCATCGACTGCTGTCGTCCGGCCAGCCCTATGCCTTCGCCCGCACGCTGGGCGACGACCGCATCGTCGTCGTGCAGGCCGGTGCATCGCTCACCCCCTGAATCGCCCGTCCCGGGCCGCAGCCCGGGACGCAGCCGCCCCCTGCCTGGAGCCCGCAATGAACGCAACCCTGAACCCGCGCCAGCAGGCGCAGCTGGCCTTTGTCGCCAGCGGAGCGGAACTGCAAGTCGGCCAGCCGCAGGACTGCCCGTTGCCGCTGGCCACGCTGGTCGCCACCGACGGCAGCGAACCCTATGTCAGTCGCACGCTGTCCGGCGGGCTCACCGCTCACGTCTACCGGATCGAAGCGGCAGGCCGTAGCTGGACGCTCAAGCGCGCCCGCGAGCGCTGCCTGGTGCAGAACGCCGATGGCCAGACCTCGTTTCTCAACGAGGTCCAGCGGCGTGCCGACCTGCGTGCGCTGAAGGCCCGGCCCGAGCTGGCCGAGCCGCTCGCCGGGATCGTCGACACCTGCTATGCGAGTTTTCGTCACGGCGTGCTGCTGTCGCCCTGGATCGACGGCGAGGTCGTCGGCGACTGGGATGAAACGCGCCTGGCAGACCTGTTCGACTGCATCATCACGCTCGCCTCGGCCGGCCTGTTCGAGTGGGACCTGTGCCCAGGCAACGTGCTCGACGACGGCCGCATCCGGCTGTTCGACTTCGGCTACCTGTACCGCTTCGATCCGCTGCGCGAGTTCAACAGCGATGGCCTCGCCTGCCCGGGCTTCCATCCGGTCGAGCGTTTCGAAACGCGGCAGTTCTTCGCCTGGCTGCTCGGACAGGAGGCACTCGGCAGCGCCCGTGCGCTGGCGGCGTTCCGCCTGGAGAAAGCGATCGCCCTGGACCGCTACCGGCGCTGGCGGGCCGAACTGGCCGGCCGCGGCGCCAGCCCGGCCGTACTCGAACGGCTGGACCGGCTGATCGACAGCTGGCGCACGGCCCTTGCCGGCTCGGCCGAGGCGCTCTACCTGCGCGAAGCGTGGCGCTCGCATCGTCTCGACCTGGCCGACGATCTCGACGGCCAGACCTGCACGCCGCAAACCCTGCAGCGCCTGGCCTGGCTCAGGGAAACGGTTGGCGCACGCCACGCCGACCTGCTCGCCGCCGACGCCCTGGCCCATGAGCGGGCCCCGCAACGCGCCGCCCTGCTCGACGAGCTGCGCCGCGCCGAAGCGCAGGCCATCGGCTGGCAGGTGCCGCGGGCCTAGGCCAGACGGGGACAGCCGGACCGTCGCCGCCGCCCGGTCGCATTCAGGTGCGGTAGCGCGCGCAGAGCGCCTGCTGCTCGGCGGACATGCGCGCCTGGCGTTCGCTGCTGTCGCTGATCGCCACGACGCTGTCCATGTGCAGCTCGGCCGCGGCATCGATCGCATGCATGCCGCGCGACACCTCTTCGGCGGCGAGCCGTTGCTGGCCCGTGGCCGAATCGATTTCCCGCGACATGGCGGCGATGTGCTCGACCTGGCTGCGGATTTCCTGCATCAACCGGTCGGCCTGCCCGACCTGATCGAGGGTGCCCTGCATCTGCGCGCGACTGGCCTCCACCGAACGCACCGCCGCGCCGATGCCCTGGGCCAGGCGTTCGATGCGCTGCTGGATCTCGCCGGTCGACTGCGCCGTGCGCCGGGCCAGGCCGCGCACCTCGTCGGCGACCACCGCGAAGCCACGTCCCTGATCACCGGCGCGCGCCGCTTCGATCGCTGCATTGAGCGCCAGCAGGTTGGTCTGCTCGGCAATCGCACGGATCACATCGAGAATCTGCCCGATCTGCTCGCTCACCGCCTCCACGTTGGCGATCTCGGCCACGCTGGTTTCCAGCTGCTCAGCCAGGGCTTGCGTGCCGATGCGGGTCGCGGCCATCCGCTGGCTGCCCTGCAGGGTCAATGCCTCGACACTGCCGACCCGCGTGGCCGTCTCGCCGGCATGCTGCGCCACCTCGCCAAAACTGGTCTCCAGCTCGGCCAGGCTGACGGCGAGCGCCCCGATGCTGCTGCGTTGCTTCTCCAGCCCGGCACGCGCCTGGCTGCAGGCCTGGGCATTGCGGCGGGCGATCTGGTCCTGTTCGTCGGCGTTGCGCCCGAGCTGGGCCAGTGCGTCGCGCAGACTACCGCCGACCCGGTTGACCCATTCACCGACACGTCCGAACTCGTCCGCGCGCTGGTACTCGCAGCCGCCGCGCAGATCACCGTCGGCCAGGTGCCGCAGGCTGCCGCTGACGGCGGCCAGGGCCATGCGCATGGTGCGCCCCAGCCACAGGCCCATGGCCAGCGCCACCGCGATCGACAGCCCGGCCATCGCCAAGAGGCCGGCCACACCCTGACGATAGGTCTGCGCGGCCAGGCCCAGTTGCCTGTCGCTGGCCTGCTGGGCGCTGGCGATGAGCGTGCCGATGTCCGCGCGTGCCTGGCGCTGCAGGCGACCGAGCTGCAGTTTCTGCTCGCGGTTGGCCTGCTGGTCGGACAGCCAGGCGTAGTACTGCGCCACCGCGCCATTGCCGGGCACAGCCAGTTGCTGCTCGATGGCGGCGAACGGCGCCTGGAAGCTGTGCGCGTAGTCGGTACGGCTGTCCTGGTGCGGTTCCAGATCGAGGAGAACGTTGTCCAGCTTCTTCTGCAGGGCCGGCAGCCGCTGCGCGATCTGCGCACCGGCTTCATCGAGTGCCTTGATCGAAGACACGCCGATGGCATCGAACAGCAGCGCCTCGACCTGCTCGAGCGGGATGATGAACTGCTTGATGGAATAGGCGACCAGCTCGTCGCCAGTCACGAACTGCGCCTGCAGCAGGTCCTGCTTGAGCCGCGAGAACTGCAGCTGCAAGTCGCGCAGCGCGACGGCGTTGCGCCCCACGCGCGCGAGCAGGTCGCGCTGCGCATCGATCAGCGCCAGGCTGCGGCGGTCGAGCTCCGGCAACAGCGCCGCCAGGCGTTGCTTGGTCTCGGCATGTGCCGGCGTCACCCGCTCCAGCTGGGCGAACAGCTCGAGGGCCTGGTCCTGCAGCGTGCGATGCCGGCCGACATAGCCGTCGAGCTGGTCAGGCCGGTCCTCGGCCAGGGCGTCGGACAGGTTCTGCGTCAGGCTCTGCAACGTACCGAAGAAGCTCTCGCTGACCAGCAGACGCGACGCGGTCGACGAGATTTGCTCGGCATTGCCTTGCAGGCGGCCGATGGCAACCAGGCTGGTGCCGGCTACCAGCATCAGCAAGGCCACCAGCGCGGCGATCAGCAGGTACAGCCGGGCCAGGAAGCCAAGCCGGAAAGGGGTCGAGCGGGTCTGGGCCAACATGAACAGCTCCTGATACGACAGCGCAGCGCGAAGGCTTTTATGGTTGTCGTGCCAGCATCGGCGGCCCGGCCCGTCGCCGGCCTCCTCCCTGCCCACCCTGGGTCGGGAGGAGCCGCCCGGCGTAGGCGTAGCCGAGGCCGGGCGGGCATGTCGTCAGAACGAGCCGCTGGTGCTCGCGCCGGCGGCGGCCTGGACCTGGTTGTTGCCGCCCGATTGCCACTGACGCACCAGCGTCGCGTCCGCCTCGTTGCGGATCAGGCACTTCCATTCCACGTTCTGACCGTCAGGCAGGGCGATGCTGCCCTTCCAGGTCGGATAGCTGCTGGTGTCGGTCAGCCGTACCGCGGAGGCCGGGCTCCAGTTGCCGAGCTGGCTGACGTTGCCCACCGCGTAGACGCTGTCGCCCATCTGCGTCACGCCGTTGTCGCAGCGAAAGTTCACATTGACCAAGCCACCCTCGCCGCCGTCATTGCCGCCGCCATCGCCGCTACCGCTGCGCCAGACGCGCACCTGGCCGTTGCTGGCGTTGACCGCCTCGCTGAAGCTGCCGCTGGCAACCTGGCCGGGGTTGGCCAGATCGGAGTTGAGCGCCACCACCAGGGTCTGCTGGCTGCCGCTGACGGTAGCGACCAGGCCGCTGTAGCCGCTATGGAAGCTGATCGCCGAATCGGCGCGCACGCCGGCGGTGCGCCGCACCTGGATCAGCTGGCGAATGAAGTCGCCGTAGCCCCAGTCGTACATGTGCGACCAGTACACCACCGGCGTGCCCGGGCTGGTGAGGATGTAGGCGTAGGCCTGGCGGATCAGCCCGTCCTGCAGCGCCCAGTGGTGCTGGCCGCCGTTCTGCCCGGGCGAATAGCCGGTGTCATGGTTGTCGACGAAGGTCACCGCCACCTCGCGCCAGCGCGGGTCGGGGTTGCCATTGAGGCCATGCTTCCAGTCGGCGACCGAGCCGTTCTGCATGCGCTCCTTGAGAGCGAAGTCGAACACCGGGCACTTGGCCCGGTCGGACCAGTCCTTGATGATCTGCTGCCAGCTCGCCGTGTTGCGCCAGTCCCAGCTCGGATATTCAGAAGGGCCTTTCCACAGCTCGCCAACGCAGAAGCTGCTGTCGGCGCTGTCGCTCATCCAGCTGTCGACCCGCTCGGGCGCATAGCCGCGAACGAAGTCGAAGCGGAAGCCGCCGGCGCCGTAGCCGCTGCGCAGGTTGGCGAACTCGTCGCGAAACATGCCGTAAATCTGCGGATGGCCGGTGTTCAGGTCCGACTCGCCGCCGATAAAGCGGTCACCGTCGTCGCAGTCGTTGGGGTAGTTGCCCGGGTCGGCGCAGTCGTTGCGCCAGAAGCCCTGGCCGGCCGGCAGGTTGATCTCCTTGTCCGGGTAGCCGCGGTTCATGTGATTGGGCACCACATCGTAGAGCACCTTCACCCCGGCGCCACCGAGTGCGCCGGCGGCCTGGCGCAGCTGGGCGTCGCTGCCGTAGCGGCCGTTCTTGTTGAAGTCGTGCCAGAAGTAGCCTTCGCCGCCGCCGGACTTGCCGCCGTCGGTCCAGCTGGAGAAGTCACGCCAGGGCACCGGCATCCAGATTGCCGAGAAGCCGTCGGCGGCGATCGTCGAGGCCTGCTGGCGAAGGATGTTGTACCAGTCGTTGGGCGCTTCGCGGACGACGTTCCAGTGGAAGCCCTGGAGGATGATTTCGTCGCCGCCGTGGTAGCGCACGCCGGCCGGGCTCTTGCCGGCCTGGTCAGCGAGGGCGGGGAACGGCAGCAGGACCGCCGCCAATACGGCGGCACGTAGGGTCTGGCTCATCGCAATACTCCGGTTCTTGTGCTTGTTCGCGGGTATCCGGCAACGGACTGCCGAATGAGGATGAACGCCGGCCGCACCTTCGACCGACCTGGGCAGGCTGCCCCTGGGCCCGCTCGCGACCAACCTCCCTGCGCGCGTTCGAGGCGGCGTAGTGGCCAGGCGGAAGGCCCGTGGCAATCATCTGCGCCCCACCCGTAGCGACCCCGCCCCTGGGATTACGCCGCACTCATACCGATTACGCCCTCGAGCTGCGCCAGCGAAATCTCTGGCCGGGAGGATGGCGCTCCGGGCCCCATCCCCGACGCTTTGCGCCACCGATCGGCGTTGCCGCAGCAGGCAGCGCCGGCGTGATCGTTCGGCATTAACAAGAAAAACAAGGACCTCGTCATGAAGCACACCGCGCACCCCCTGTTCGTCCTCAAACCCGCCTGCCTGCTCGCCGCCCTGCTGGTCGGCGGCCCGGCCCTGGCGGTCGATTTCCACGGCTATCTGCGTTCGGGCGTCGGCGCCACAGCCGGCGGCGGCGACCAGGCCTGCTTCCAGGCTGCTGGCGCACCGGCGAAATATCGTCTGGGCAACGAATGCGAAACCTACGCCGAGATCGGCCTCGGCCAGGAGGTGTGGAGCGAAGGCAACCGCAGCTTCTACGTCGACAGCATGATCGCCTACCGCTCCGACCAGGGTAACGACTGGGAAGCCACCGGCACCGACACCAATGGCGGCGAGAACAACCCCTTCGACGAGGCCGGCACCACCTCCATCCGCCAGTTCCACGTGATCGGCAAGAACCTGATTCCAAGCCTGCCGGGCGCGGCGATCTGGGCCGGCAAGCGCTACTACAAGCGCCACGACGTGCACATCAACGACTACTACTACTGGGACGTCTCCGGCCCCGGCGCCGGGATCGAGGACATCGATCTGGGCTTTGCCAAGGCCAGCGTGGCGTGGATCCGCAACACCGACGGCGACTGGGTCTACCAGGGCTCGGGCACCGGCACCAACCTGGCCAACGACACCCTCGATTTCCGCCTGGCCGAGATCGACGTCAACCCGAACGGCAAGCTGGAGCTGGGCTACGACTACGGCAAGGCCAACCTCACCGATGAACAGGAACGCGATCCCGGCTACGAGGACCAGAAAGGCCATCTGGTCACCCTCGAGCACACCCAGAGCAACTGGTTCGGCGGTTACAACAAGCTCGCCCTGCAGTACGGCACCGACGGCATCATCGGTAGCAGCGGGCGCAACAGCACCGGCAACAGCGACGGCAAGATGTTCCGCCTGGTCAACCAGGGCGTGGTGGGTCTGAGCGACAACATCGAGATGATGTACGTGCAGATCTACGAGGACCGCGACTTCGACAACGACTCCGGGCAGACCTGGGCCAGCTTCGGCGTGCGCCCGGTGTACAAGTGGAGCGACGTGATGAGCACCGCGCTGGAGTTCGGCTACGACCGCGTCGATCCACAGGCCGACGGCGAACGCACCCGCGACCTGAAGAAGCTCACCCTGGCCCAGCAGTGGTCGGCCGGCAACAGCTTCTGGGCGCGCCCGCAGATCCGCGTGTTCGCCACCTACGCCCAGTGGGACGGCGGCCGCTACCAGGCGGCCAGCGAATCCATCGACGCCGGTGACGACGACGGCCTCACCTTCGGTATCCAGGCCGAGGCCTGGTGGTAAACCGCGCCGGCTGAACGCCGTTGCACGCAACGGCAGCCTTTCCGCTCCCACCGTCCAGACGGTGCCTTTTGCCCCGACTCTGGCAGGTCGGGGCATTTTTTATCCGGAGAACCGCCATGCATCCTCTATCCCTTCTCGCCGCCGGGCTGATCGCCCTGGCGCTGGCCGGCTGCAGTAGCGAACCGCTGCGTCGGGTCGACGCCCTTGCCGCCAGCCCGGCGCCGCTGCAAGGCTCGGTCGAACAGGCCCGTGCCGCGCTGGCCGCCGCGCCGTCCTGCTGCAGCGGTCTCGACCAGCTGCCGTACCAGCCGCTGGAGGCGGGCTTCAGCGGCAATGTCGTGATCGACAGCCAGGCCCCGGCCTATGCCTTCGAAACCGGCAAGAGCTTCTTGCGCGCCTTCAAGCTGCCGGCCGGCGGCCCGTCGTTCGAGCTGCGCCTGTACAGCCAGGCCGGCAGCAGCGTGCTCGCGCCCAACGCCATGCTGCTGGACAGCCGCATGCGCCCGACCCGCCTGCTGGATGCCGACGATTTCGTCTACGTTCCGCCGACCGGGCTCAAGGGTGACAGCCTGGACGCGCGCCTGCGCATCGACCGCTCGCAGCCGGAGCACCCGGGCAACGAGCGCTATCTGATCCTCTACACCAGCGAGGCGCAGATGGCCGGCCAGACCGTTCTGCAGCACCCGGCCAAGGCCTACGCCAAGGCGCTGGGCAACGAGCCGCCGAGCATTCCCGATCCGGTGGCGCAGCACTCCCCGGTGGGTGTGATCAAGCTGGTGATGATCCCCGACAGTGCCGCCGGCTCGACCGCCAAGGGCTACGTGCCGGGCTACAGCATCGGCCAGGAGATGGGCAACGAACTGCCCGTCGCGCCGGCCCCGGCAGTGCTGCCGGAAACCTCGGCCTACTACCGCCAGGCGATCGATGCCGCGCTGGCCGAGAAGGACCTGGAACGCGCGCTGCGCCTGGCCGACGAGGCGGCGCGGGTGGGCGATACCACGGCCAAACGCCATTTGCTGGAGCGTATCCAGATCAAATGACCCGTACGGGGCGCCGTGAACGCCCCGATTTCATACGCAGGATGCAGCCATGAAAATAACAAGATCTGCCTTGACCCTTCTGCTTCTGCTCAGCACGCCGGTACTGGCGCTCGAGCGTGATGCCCTGACGATCTGGATCAACCAGGACAAGGGCTACAAGGCCCTGGGCGAAATCGGCAAGGATTTCACCAGGGCCACCGGCATGCCGGTAACCGTCAACACCCCTGACGACCTGGCGGTCCAGTTCGACCGCCTCGCCACGACCAGCCGGGGCCCTGACATCGTCATCTTCGCCCACGATCGCTTCGGTTCCTGGATCAACAACGGGCTGCTCGAACCGGTGGAACCCAGCGCGCAAGCCCTGGCGCGTGCGCCGGCGTTCGCCTGGGAGGCGGTGACCATCGGCGCGCGCTACTACGGTTATCCGCTGGCCACCGAGGCGGTCAGCCTGATCTATAACCTGGACCTGGTACCCGTGCCGCCACGCAGCCTGGCGGAAGTGGCGACGCTGGATCGCCGCCTGCGTGCCGAGGGCAAGCGCGCCATCGAATGGGACTACCGCAACCTCTATTTCTCCTGGCCGATCATTGCCGGCAGCGGCGGCTATAGCCTGAGGAAGAACAACGGCATCTATGACCTCACGGACATCGGCCTCAATACGCCGGGCGCCATCGAAGGCATGGAGTCGATCAAGCGCCTGCTCGACGACGGGCTACTCGATCCCGCCGCGACCTATCAGAGCATGATGGAAGGCTTCAAGGACGGGCGCACGGCCATGATCATCAATGGGCCCTGGGCCTGGAACGAGGTACGCCAGGCCGGTATCCGCTTCGCGGTCGGCGACATTCCCACCGCCGACCCGGCGCGCCAAGGCAAGCCTTTCGTTGGCGTGCTCGCCGCCGCGATCAACAGCAACAGCCCGAACAAGGCCGCAGCCCATCGCTTCATCGAGGATTACCTGACCAACGCCGACGGCCTGGCACGGATCAATGCAGAGAAACCCCTCGGCGCAGTGGCCAACCTGGCCTTGATGGAACGCCTGCGGCACGATCCGTTGATCGCCCACACCTATGCTTCGGCACAGGCGGGCGAAATCATGCCGGACATTCCGGAAATGAAGCGTCTCTGGGCGCTGATCACGCCCCGCATGGAACCCATGCTGAGCGGCCGCAAGCCCATCGCGGATACCCTCGACTACATCGCCGAGCGCTTGGCCAAGGGCTCGCAGATGCAATCCTGGCGCCGCCGGCATTATCCGCTGAGCCCCAATCTGGCCGAGCAGCGATAACCGCAGTCACAGTGCTGAGGAGAGGGCCAAGCGCATCGGCTGGGCTTCAGCCCACCCGATGCAAAAAGACGCGAACGAGGCGACTTGCACGCCTGGACACTGCGGTGGATGGGTGGAGCGTCACCCACCCCACGATCGCTGCTGTAAGCGTCGGGTGGCGCTTCAGTCCACCGGATGCGGGGCCCGGTGGCCGAACCGGCTCCTGGGCACAGCGGACCAAAGCGCACCGCCTCAGGCGGTCAGCTTCAACCCCACCAGCCCGGCCAGCAGCAGCACGACGCTCAGCAACCGTGCCGGCGAGGCGCTTTCGCCAAAGATGACGATGCCCAGCGCCACGGTGCCCAGTGCACCGATACCGACCCATATCGCATAGGCGGTACCCACCGGCAGAACCTGCATGGCGCGGGCGAGGAGGAAGAAGCTGGCGGCCATGGCCACCAGGGTGAGCACGCTCGGCAGCGGGCGGGTGAAACCTTCGGAAGCCTTGAGGCCAATGGCCCAGCCCACTTCGAGCAGGCCGGCGATGATCAGCATGATCCAGGCCGAATGCATGACGATGACTCCAGCAACGGCAGGGCCGTCCCCGCATGATTCGACACGCCCCGGGTCGTCCCGCGGCGGATGCGACCCTAGCACAGCCGCGCACCGTTTTGGACCACTCGCAGCGTCCGTTGATCGATGGCGTTCCTAACCGGGGATATGCCGAACCATCGCAGATGCCAGCGGTGGATGGGTGAAGCGTCATCCCCCTACGAGCCCCGTAGGGTGGAAAACTGCAAAGCATTTTCCACCTTGAAAGGGCCGTGATCCCATCGGGAAGGCCACGCGGTGGATGGATGAAGCGTCATCCACCCTACGAGTCCCCGTAGGGTGGAAAACTGCGAAGCATTTTCCACCTTGAAAGGACCGTGATCTCATCGGGAAGGCCACGCGGTGGATGGATGAAGCGTCATCCACCCTACGAGTCCCCGTAGGGTGGAAAACTGCGAAGCATTTTCCACCTTGGATAACGGACAGATGCCCTGCCTCAGGCCACCTCATACCCGCGAGCCGCTTCGCTCAGGTAGAACCAGGTGGGACGGTCCAGCTCCAGCTCGGCGCCCAGCAGCGCCTCCTCGATCCGCTCCCAGCGCAGGCTGCCGAGGATCGGTAACGGCCGGCCGGGCAGCTGCCGCAGCCATGCCAGTGCCACCTGGTTGGCCGTGGCGCCCCGGTCGGCGGCGACCTCATTGAGTGCGCTGCACAAGCGCTCACCGAAGCGTCCTCCCCCCATGGGCGACCAGGCCAGCACCTGCAGGCCGGCAGCCTGCAACGCATGCAGGCTGCCATCCCATACCCAGTGCTGGGCCTGCAGTGACAGCTCGATCTGGTTGCAGCGCAGCGGCACGCACTGGGCCAGTGCCTGGCAATGCAGGATGCCGGCGTTGGACAGCCCGACCCAGCCGACCTTGCCGCTGGCGACCAGTGCGTTCAGCGTCTCGGCCACCTCGTCGACCTGCAGCAGCGGGTCCGGGCGATGCAGCAGAAAACCATCGAGTCGTTCCACGCCCAGTCGCGCCAGGCTGCCTTCAACCGCCTGGCGCAGGTAGCGGGCACTGGAGTCGTAGTGCTTGACCCGCCAACGCGAGCAGTCCTGCCCCGCCGGCACGATATCGGCCTTGCCGATGATCTGCAGGCGCTGGCGCAACCCGGGTGCCTGGCGCAGGGCCGCGCCGAAGTGCGCCTCGCATTGCCCGCCGGCGTAGATGTCGGCATGGTCGAAGCCGTTCAGCCCGTGCTCGACACAGCGCTCGATAAAGCCCAGCAACGCCTGGGGCTCACCCAGCTCGGGGTATTCCAGCAGGCGCATCATGCCCAGCAACAGCGGCTGGGCGAGCACGGGTGCGGCCATCGTGGCGCTCCGTCAGAAGATGTAGTCGGTGGTCAGGAAGCTCGACTGGCGGTCACGAATGATCCGGTCGACCAGCTCCTTGTTGGCCTCGTTGAAGCGCGTCGCCACCAGGGTACGGATGGAGAACACGCGCAGGGCGTCATGTACCGACAGCGTGCCCTCGGCGGAATTCTTGCGACCATTGAACGGATAGCTGTCCGGTCCACGCTGGCACTGGGCGTTGATGTTGATGCGCCCGACCTGGTTGACGAAGGCATCCACCAGCCGGCCTACCTGCGCCGGGTCGTTGCCGAAAATCGACAGCTGCTGGCCGTAGTCGGAGGCGGTGACGTAGTCGATCACCTCCTGCAGGTCGCGGTACGGCACTACCGGCACCAGCGGGCCGAACTGCTCTTCGTGATAGACACGCATGGACGAATCCACCGGGCTCAGCACCGCCGGCTGGAAAAAGGTCTGGTGCGACTCGCCGCCGCCGGCATTGATCACCCGCGCGCCCTTGGCCACGGCGTCTTCCAGCACCGCATGCAGATAATCGGTCTTGCCCGGCTCGGGTAGCGGCGTCAGCGCCACGCCCGGCTCCCAGGGCATGCCCGCCTTGAGCGCGTTGACCCGCGCAGCGAAGCGTTCGAGGAAGCCATCGAGCACCGCCTCATGCACGAAAAGGATCTTCAGCGCGGTGCAGCGCTGGCCGTTGAACGACAGCGCGCCGGTCACCGCCTCCTCCACGGCGTTGTCGAGATCGACCTGCGGCAGGACGATGCCCGGGTTCTTTGCATCCAGCCCCAGCGCGGCGCGCAGGCGGTGCGGACGCGGGTGCAGTTTCTTCAGGTCGGCCGCGCCCTTGTGCGTGCCGATAAAGGCGAACACGTCGACCTTGCCGCTGGCCATCAGCGCGCTGACCGTCTCGCGACCGCGGCCGTAGATGACGTTGATGACCCCCGCCGGGAAGCTGTCGCGGAAGGCTTCGAGCAGCGGGCGGATCAGCAGTACGCCGAACTTGGCCGGTTTGAACACCACGGTGTTGCCCATGATCAGCGCCGGGATCAGCGTGGTGAAGGTTTCGTTCAGCGGATAGTTGTACGGCCCCATGCACAGCGCCACGCCCATGGGCACGCGGCGGATCTGCCCGAGGGTGCCCTGCTCCAGCTCGAAGCGGCTGGAGCTGCGGTCCAGTTCCTTCAGCGCATGGATGGTGTCGACGATGTAGTCGCAGGTGCGGTCGAATTCCTTCTCTGAATCCTTGAGGTTCTTGCCGATCTCCCACATCAGCAATTTGACCACCGCCTCGCGCTGCTCGCGCATACGCGCCAGGAAGGCTTCGACATGGGCGATACGCTCAGCCACGCGCATGGTCGGCCAGGCTCCGCGGCCGTAGTCATAGGCGGCAACGGCGGCGTCCAGCGCACGCAGCGCGGCGTCGGCATCGAGCAGCGGCGTGCTGCCCAGCACCACCTGACGCTCGCTGCCATCAGCCTCGCGCAGGAATACCGGGCTGCGAACTTCCGCCAGCGGGCCGTCCCAGTGCATCAACTCGCCATCGACCAGATAGTCGCGCTGCTCGACCGGAGCATCCGGCTGATAGGCAGCGGGAATCTCATCGAGACGGGGAAACAGGTCGGCAAGCGGGCGCGCAGTAGTCATGGAACCTCCAAGGTAGCGAATCGGGGCGATCACGGCAGGCCCCACGCCCACCGCGATGGGTCGGACGGATTACAGCTCGCGCTGTTCGGCACGCTCGGCGCGCAGGTCGAAGTCGCGCGGCAGTTCGGCTGGCGCTGCGCTGTCCAGCGCCTGCAGGGCCTGGCGCGTGGCGCTTTCGATGGCGGCCCAGTCGCCGGCACGCACGGCCTTGGCGTCGACCATCCAGGTGCCACCAACGCACATCACATTGGACTGCGCCAGGTAGTCCCTGGCGTTGCGCGCGTTGACGCCACCGGTCGGGCAGAAACGGATATTGCCGAACGGCCCGCCCAGCGCCTTGAGTGCGGCGACGCCGCCACAGACTTCGGCCGGGAACAGCTTGAAGCGGCGGTAACCCAGGGCGTAACCGAGCATGATTTCCGAGGCGCTGGCCACGCCCGGCAGCAGCGGCAACGGGCTGTGCAGCGCCGCATCCAGCAGCTCGCCAGTGCTGCCCGGAGAGACGATGAATTGCGCACCGGCCGCCTCGGCCTGGGCCAGCATGGCGGCATCCAGCACGGTACCGGCACCGACGATCAGTTCGGGGCGCTGCTCGCGCAGCAGGCGGATGGCACTCAGACCCAGAGCCGAGCGCAGGGTGATTTCCAGCACATTCAGGCCACCGGCGGCCAAGGCGTCGGCCAGCGGCAGGATGTCCGCCTCGCGCTCGATGGTGATCACCGGCAGGATGCGCGCGGCACTGCACCACTGGTCGATCAGGGCGATCTTGTCGGTCATGCTGACGGCGCGGGTTTGGGTAGATGTCATGGAAGATTCCTTGCGGCCTCAGGGGCACCAGTAGATTTCGAGGGGACGGGCGAGGAAGGCGCGGATCGGCATCGCTTCATAGGATTCGCCGGCCAGGGCCTGGTTGAGCGTGGCCAGCTTGCCCGGACCGTGCAGGGCGAGCAGGGTCAGCCGCGCGCTGGCCAGCAGCGCCAGGGACATGCTCAGGCGCTGGCGCGGTACGCTCGGCGCCTGCATCGGCAGGCAGCGCCGCGCACCACGCGGGTCGAGCGCCGCTTCCAGGTTCGGGCTGTCGGGAAACAGCGAGGCGGTGTGGCCGTCCTCGCCCATGCCCAGCACCAGCACGTCGATCGGCGGCAGTTCGGCCAATACGGCGTCGGCGCGTTCGGCGGCCTGCTCCAGGCTTGCCGCGCTCTGGTACAGGCCGACCAGGCGCGCCGCAGCGGCCGGCCCCTGCAGCAGATGGCGGCGCAACAGGCCTTCGTTGCTGTCGGGATGGCTGACCGGCACCCAGCGCTCGTCGGCGAGGCTGATGGTGACCTTGGCCCAGTCCAGCTCCTGCTGTGCGAGGCGCTCGAAGAAGGCGATCGGGCTGCGACCGCCGGACACCACCAGCGTCGCCGCACCGCGCTCGGCGATCGCACCGCGCAGGGCGTTGCTCACCGTCAGCGCCAGTTCGCCGGCCAGCTGGTCGGCGTTGCCGAGGCTGAAACCGAGGGTCTGCACAGGCAGATCGAGATTAGAGATCGTCATACCAACTCCTGCCGTCACGGCTGATCAGGGCAATCGAGGCAGCCGGTCCCCAGCTGCCTGCTGCGTAGGGTTTGGGAGGCGCGCCGACGCGTTGCCAGCCGTCGATCAGCTGGTCGCACCACTTCCAGGCGTATTCGATTTCGTCCTTGCGCACGAAGAGGTTCTGGTTGCCCTTCATCACCTCCAGCAGCAGACGCTCGTAGGCGTCGGGGATGCGCGGGCTCTTGTAGGTTTCCGAGAAGTTCAGCTGCAGCGGGCCGCTGCGCAGCTGCATGCCCTTGTCCAGGCCCTGGTCCTTGGTCATCACCAGCAGCGAGATGCCCTCCTGCGGCTGCAGGCGGATGATCAGCTTGTTGCCGATCAGCTGGCGCTGCTCCGGGGCGAAGATGTAATGCGGCGGCGCCTTGAAGTGGATGACGATCTGCGACAGCTTCTGCGGCATGCGCTTGCCGGTACGCAGGTAGAACGGCACGCCAGCCCAGCGCCAGTTGCAGATCTCCGCGCGCAGGGCAACGAAGGTCTCGGTGTCGCTCTGGGTGTTGGAGTTTTCTTCCTCCAGATAGCCTGGTACGTGACGGCCGAGGATGCTGCCGGCCACGTACTGCCCGCGCACCAGCTGCTGACCGAGGTGCTCCGGCGCAATCGGCGCCAGCGCTTTGAGCACCTTGACCTTCTCGTCGCGGATACTGTCGGCCGACAGGTCGCTGGGCGGGTCCATGGCGATCAGGCAGAGCAGCTGCAGCAGGTGGTTCTGGATCATGTCGCGCAGCTGGCCGGCCTGATCGAAGTAGCCCCAGCGGCCCTCGATGCCGACGGTTTCGGCGACGGTGATCTCCACATGGGAAATGTGGTTCTGGTTCCACTGCGTCTCGAACAGGCTGTTGGCAAAGCGCAGGGCGATGAGGTTCTGCACCGTGTCCTTGCCCAGGTAATGATCGATGCGATAGGTCCGGTCTTCCGGGAAGAAGCGCGCCACCGCGTCATTCACCTCACGGGAAGACTCCAGGTCATGGCCGATGGGCTTTTCCAGCACCACGCGGGTGCGCTCGGCCAGCCCCGCCTCGGCCAGCCCGGCGCAGATCGCGCCATAGACGGACGCCGGCGTGGCAAAGAAGGCGACGATGCGTTCGGCCTGCCCGGCCTTGTCCGCCAGCGCAGCGAAATCCCCGGCGCGTCGGAAATCCATACTCAGGTAGTCCAGGCGGGCCAGGAAGCGCTGTAGAACGGCTTCGTCGAGGTCGCGTTCGCTGACGTGGCGGCGCAGATGTTCTTCGATCATCGCCAGGTGACTCGCCGCCTCGCCGCTCTCGCGAGCCAGTGCAAGCAGGCGCGTTTCGGTTGGCAGCAGGCCGGCGCGATCGAGCTGATAGAGCGCGGGAAACAGCTTGCGCAGGGCCAGATCACCGAGGGCGCCGAACAGCGCCAGGGTGCAGGGTTCGACAGATAGTGGCGTCATGATGTTTGTTCTTCTACTAAAACTGCACTATGAATACACGGCGATGCCCTGCTATTCAAGTTTAATGTAGTAATAAAAACAACATTTACCGTAAATCTAGATACCTGTGGCCGCTCCGCACCGCCCTCAGTAGCATAGGCCACCCCTTTGGCAAGCCGCATCAGGACCGACATGGACCGCGTACACAACCTGCTCGAGCAGATCCAGCGTCGCATCGAAGACCTCAACAAGGCCGAGCGCAAGGTGGCCGAAGTCATCCTGCGCAACCCTCAGCAGGCCACCCGTTTCAGCATCGCCGCGTTGGCGCAGACCGCACAGGTCAGCGAGCCGACAGTGAATCGCTTCTGCCGCTCGTTCGGCGTCAGCGGCTATCCGGAACTGAAGATGCAGCTGGCGCAGAGCCTGGCCAGCGGCGCCGCCTACGTCAGCCAGGCGGTGGAACCCGACGACGGCCCGGCGGAGTACACGCGCAAGATCTTCGGCTCGGCCATCGCCTCGCTGGACAGCGCCTGCCAGAGCCTCGACCCGCAGCTGGTCAGCCGCGCCGTGGACCTGATGATCCAGGCCCGCCAGATCCACTTCTTCGGCCTTGGCGCCTCGGCCTCGGTGGCGCTGGATGCGCAGCACAAGTTCTTCCGCTTCAACCTGGCGGTGACCGCGCATTCGGACGTACTGATGCAGCGCATGCTGGCCTCGGTGGCGCACACCGGCGAGCTGTTCGTGATCATTTCCTACACCGGACGCACCCGCGAACTGGTGGAAGTGGCGCGGATTGCCCGCCAGAACGGCGCCTCGGTACTCGGCCTGACCGCCGCCGGCTCGCCGCTGGCGCAGGCCAGCACGCTGAGCCTGAACATCCCGCTGCCCGAGGACACCGACATCTACATGCCGATGACCTCGCGCATCATCCAGCTCACCGTGCTCGACGTGCTCGCCACCGGCATGACCCTGCGCCGCGGCGTGGATTTCCAGCCGCACCTGCGCAAGGTGAAGGAAAGCCTGAACGCCAGCCGCTACCCGGCGGATGAAGAGCCGAGCTGACGAAACCAGCACGAACGCAGGATGTTGCTATAACAACATCCCGCCATCACACACCCGAACCACCAGATCAGCGCACCAGCGCCTGCTCCAACGCCACACCGGCACCCTCCAGCCCCGGATAGTCCGCGGTAACCAGCCACACCGGCACATCGCCGAGATAGCCGCTCATGCAGCCCTTGCTGGTAAAGCCGCGGGCGAAACCACTGGCCGCGAAGAAATCAGCGAAACGCGGCACCACACCACCGACGATATACACCCCACCGCGAGCACCGAGCGTGAGCACGTTATTGCCGGCAACCCGCCCGAGCCACACGCAGAACTGCTCCAAGGTCGCCACCGCCACATGATCGCCCGCGAGCGCCGCCGCGGTGACCTCGGCCGGCGACGCCAGTCGCGGCGTCAAACCGGCCAGGGCGCAGACCGCACGGTAGAGCAGCAACAGGCCACCGCCGCTGAGCACATCCTCGGCACGCACATGGCCAAGCTGCGCAAACAGCATCTGCCACAGCGCCACCTCGTGCGCATCCGCCACGGGCAGGTCGACATGCCCGCCCTCCCCCGGCAATGCACGCCAGTTGCCACTGCCCAAGGGCATCAACGCGGCGACGCCAAGCCCGGTGCCCGGCCCGATCACCAGCGCCGGCGCCGGCGCATCCGGCTCTGCCTCGCCCGCACAGATCGCGCGCCGCCCCGCTTCACCTACTCGCGTCATGCCTAGCGCCATCGCGGCGAAGTCGTTGATCAGCAGCAGCTCATCCAGCTGCAGAGCGCCGCAGAAGTCGCTTCGCGTCAACCGCCAGTGATTGTTGGTGAAGGTGAACTGCTCGCCCTTGACCGGCCCGGCACAGGCCAGGCAGGCGGCACCGACGCGGCCCGGCGCAAGACCGAGCGACGCCAGGTAGTACTCGACCGCCAGCTCGGGCGTGGCGAAATCCGCCGTCGCCAGTACCCGCACCGACTCCAGCCGCGAGTCGCGCCACAGCGCGAAGCGCGCGTTGGTGCCACCGATGTCACCGACCAGCGCCAGCCTCATCGCAGCACCTCCAGCCCGGCAGTGAACACGCTGGCGCCCTGCTCGGCGGAGCTGAACGCCGCCCGCATAAAGCCGAACAGCTCGCGCCCGCAGCCCTGCACGCCGGCCGCCGGCGCAGCAACAGGCGAGCGGTCAGCCAGCTCGACGGCATCGACCAGCACCTCGAGCACGCCTGTCTGCCCATCCACGCGCAGCAGATCGCCGTCGCGCAGCCGCGCCAGCGGTCCACCGTCGATTGCCTCCGGGCAGACATGGATCGCCGCCGGCACCTTGCCCGACGCACCGGACATGCGCCCGTCGGTGACCAGCGCGACCTTGAAGCCGCGATCCTGCAGCACGCCGAGATAGGGCGTCAGCTTGTGCAGCTCGGGCATGCCATTGGCGCGCGGCCCCTGGAAACGCACCACGGCGACGAAATCACGCTCCAGCTCGCCTGCCTTGAACGCCTCCACCAGCTCCAGCTGATCGGAGAAGATCCGCGCCGGCGCCTCGACCACGCGATGCTCCGGCGCGACGGCGGAGACCTTCATCACCCCGCGCCCGAGGTTGCCGCTCATCAGCCGCAACCCGCCCTCGGCAGAGAACGGCCGCGCCACGGGGCGCAGGATGCTGTCGTCAAGGCTTTGCGCAGCCCCTTCACGCCAGGTCAGCCGGCCATCTTCGAGGAAGGGCTCCTGGGTATAGCGAGTGAGGCCTCGCCCCATCACGGTATGCACATCGGCGTGCAGCAGGCCGGCGTCGAGCAGCTCGCGCACCAGCAACGCGACACCGCCAGCGGCATGGAAGTGATTGATGTCCGCCGAGCCGTTGGGATAGACGCGGGCCAGCGTCGGCACCACCTCGGAGAGGTCGGCCATGTCCTGCCAGGTAAGCTGAATGCCCGCCGCCTGGGCGATGGCCGGCATGTGCAGGGTGTGGTTGGTCGAGCCGCCGGTGGCATGCAGCGCAACCACGGCGTTGACCAGCACGCGCTCGTCGACCAGCTCGCCGAGGGGCGTATGGCAGCCCCCCTGAGGCGTGAGCCGCGTGACCTGGCGCGCCGCCTCGATGGTCAGCGCATCGCGCAGCGGCGCCCCCGGATTGACGAAGGACGAGCCCGGCAGGTGCAGCCCCATCACTTCCATCAGCATCTGATTGGTGTTGGCGGTGCCGTAGAACGTGCAGGTGCCGGGACTGTGATAGGCCTGCATCTCGGCGGCGAGCAGCTCGTCGCGGCCAGCCTTGCCTTCGGCGTAACGCTGGCGCACCGCGGCCTTGTCCTTGTTGGCCAGGCCGGAGGGCATCGGCCCTGCCGGCACGAACAGCGCCGGCAGATGACCGAAGCGCAGCGCACCGATCAGCAGGCCAGGAACGATCTTGTCGCAGATGCCGAGCAGCAGCGCGGCGTCGAACAGGTTGTGCGACAGCGCCACCGCGGTGCTCATGGCGATTACCTCGCGGCTGGCGATGGCCAGCTCCATGCCCGGCTCGCCCTGGGTCACGCCGTCACACATCGCCGGCACACCGCCCGCCACCTGCCCCACCGAGCCGATCTCGCGCAGTGCCTGGCGCAGGCGCTCGGGATAATCCTCGTAGGGCTGATGCGCCGAGAGCATGTCGTTGTAGGCGGTGACGATGGCCACGTTGGCCGCATCAGGCAGGCGCAGGCGCTGCTTGTCCTTCGCGCCGCAACCGGCGACACCATGGGCGAAGTTGGCGCACTGCGCCGCGTTGCGGGCCGGCCCGGCGCTCGCGGCGGCACGAATCATGGCGAGATAGGCCTCGCGCGTCGGACGGCTGCGCTCGATCAGGCGCTCGGTGACTTCGACGACCCGGGGATGCATGAAACCTCCAAGATTGTAGTTTTTATAACAAATAGGAGCGCATAATAGCCGCACACATCGAGCTTTCGAAGCAATATGTTTGTACAAACAACAAATTTCAGCGCCACAGCAGCTCGATTTGCCGACGCAACTGGGCGACATGGGCTTTTTCCGCGCGCAACCCCGAGGTCAGCTCGGCCTTGTCCTTCTCCAGCCGCACGATCACCTGCCCTAGGCCGCCGAGCAGTTCACGCAACACCGTCAACTCGCAGCGTTGGCTCCTGCGTTCCAGCCACAGCAGCCATAGCAGAACCAGCAGTACCATCACGCTGCACAGCGATCCTCCGATCAGCAGCCAGGCCAGGCTCATCCCGTTCATTCCTCCGCTCCTTCCATAACGGCAGAATGCCATTCCAGAGCTGCAACGATATGTAGCCTTACAAGACAGGTCGATAATGTTTACTTGAACAGGTAAACAAATGCAGCGGGTTCGCGGTGGCGCAATGGCCATCGCGATCAAGCCCGCGCTGGACGCGTGATGAGAAAGCTGAACGACATGACCTGAAACCTTACATATCAGCGCAAACGGGCGGACCTATTCGCCCACGTCAACCGCGCGCCGCGAGTCATCGTCGTGGCCGGGGTCGCGATGGTCCAGCTGCAGAAACAACGCGGCAGCGAGCATGGCCATGGCGCCCACGCAGAGGAAGGTCAGCTGGAAGGCGTGCAGCACCTCGCTGCCCGCCGCACCCTCCACGGTGAAGCCGCCGAGCAGCGCGCCGGCGGTGGCGACGCCAAGGCTCATCGACAGCTGCACCACCACCGACAGCAAGCTGTTGCCGCTGCTGGCATCGGCATGGCTGAGGCCGATCAGGGTGACGGTGTTCATTGCGGTGAACTGCATGGAGTTGACCATGCCGATCAGCCCGAGATGCACCAGCAGCAGCCAGGTCGGCGTCTGCGTGCCGATGGTTGCCAGGCTGGCGATCAGGCAGCCGAGCAGCAATGTGTTGCCGATCAGCAGGCGGCGATAGCCGAGGCGGTCGATGATCGGCTTGGCCAGGGATTTCACCGCCATCGCGCCGAGCGCCAGCGGGATCATGCTCATGCCCGCCTGCGCCGGCGAATAGCCCAACGCCACCTGTAGCAGCAGCGGTACCAGGAATGGCAGAGCGCCGCCGCCCAGGCGCGCGAACAGGTTGCCGAAGATGCCGACCGCGAAGCTGCGGGTATGGAACAGCTTGGGGCTGAACAGTGGCGCATCGATGCGACCGGCGCGCAGCCAGTAGGCGGCCATGCAGGCGGCACCGCCGAACAGCAGCAACGTCACCCGCGCATGCGGCATGTGCATCTCGCCGAGCCCTTCCAGGGCAATGGTGATCAGCACCATAGCGACACCGAACAGCACGAAACCCAGGGTATCGAAACGCACCCGCTCCGGCCCCTTGAGGTCCGGCATGAAGCGCAACGCGGCAATACAACCGATCACACCCACCGGAAGATTGATCAGGAAGATCCAGTGCCAGGAGGCGTACTCCACCAGCCAGCCGCCCAGGGTCGGACCGAGCAAGGGCCCGACCAGCCCAGGCAGCGCGATAAAGGCCATGATCCGTACGAAGTCGCTGCGCGGAAAGGCCCGCAGCACAACCAGCCGCCCCACCGGCAACATCAGCGCCCCGCCCAGCGCCTGTAGCACGCGGGATGCGACGAGCTGGTTGAAGCTGGTGGACAGCGCGCAGAGCAGCGAACCCACGGAGAACAGCACGATGGCTGCGACAAAGATCCGCCGACTGCCGAAGCGATCGGCAATCCAGCCCGATGCCGGAATCAACAAGGCGACCGTAAGCATGTAGGCGATCACCACACCCTGCATGCGCAGCGGGTTCTCGGCCAGGTCGCGCGCCATGGCCGGCAGCGCGGTATTGAGAATGGTGCCGTCCAGCGTCTGCATGAAGAAGGCGATGGCCACCAGCCACGGCAGGATTCGCGCGGTGCGGGCATCGAGAGCTACGGGCGGTTGCATGAAGTCCCCGGAAACGAAAGGTGCACCATCTTAGAGGATTCCCCCGGCGACGGTTCGCGCCGCCGCGGCTTCGTCAGCGCAGCCGTTCGGTCCACCGGAACGGCGACGTGCTGCAGCGAGGCTTCGGCACGATCGGAGTCAGTGCCACGACGGCGCTGTGACGACCGGTCGCAGTCAGCCACCGACGCCCGCCAACAGCGGTCTGCAGCGGCATACGGCTTTGCATACGGGCACCGGTAACAAAATATTTCTTGGGAAATTGACGCGAATCATTATCATTCGGAAGCGCAAGTGCAATCTTCGCCCCGTCCTTTACAGCTTTCCGGAGGCTCCCCAATGCGCATCCCCGCCACGCTCGCCATCACGTCCCTGCTGCTCACCCCGCTCGCCCAGGCGAAGGAATATCCCATCGGCGAACCGCAGCAGTGCGGTGGCATGGAGGTCGGCGCGGTGTACCTGCAGCCGGTCGAAATGGACCCGCCGGGCATGATGCGCGCCGCCGCCGAGTCCGACGTGCATCTCGAGGCCGACATCAGCGCCACCGAAGACAACCGCAACGGCTGGCAGGAAGGCAGCTTCGTGCCCTACCTGAGCATCCACTATACGCTGCGCAAGAAGGGTTCCGACGAAGTGGTCGAAGGCGACTTCCACCCGATGGTCGCCAACGACGGGCCGCATTATGGAGACAACGTCAAGCTGCTCGGCCCCGGCAAGTACCAGCTGACCTACAAGATCCTGCCGCCAGGCTCGGGGCACGCCATGTTCGGCCGCCACACCGACAAGGAAACCGGCGTCGCGCCCTGGTTCGAAGGCTGCGAGCTGAACTACGAGTTCACCTACGCCGGCATCGGCAAGAAAGGGGGCTACTGATGGACCGCGCCGGGCGCTCACTGCTCGGCGCGCTGCCCCTGCTGGCCGGGCTCGCGGGCCCGGTGCAGGCCGCGCTGCCGACCTACGAGCTGACCATACGTGACGGCCACTTCGAGCCGGCGACCCTGGAGGTGCCGGCTCGTCAGCGTTTCAAGATCATCGTGCACAACGCCGGCAGCGGGCCGACCGAGTTCGAGAGCACGCCGCTGCGCGTCGAGAAGGTGCTGTCACCGGGCGTGACCTCCTTCGTCGTGATCCACCCGTTGAAGCCGGGCCGCTATCCGTTCTTCGACGAATTCCATATGGATCTTCCCGAGGGCGAGATCGTCGCCAAGTAGTTAAGGAGCACATCCATGGGCCAATCCATGTTCATCGTCTGGCGCGAAAGCGTCGAGGCCCTGCTGGTCATCGGCATCCTGCATGCCTGGCTACGCCAGCAACCGGGCGCGGGCAATGCGCTGCGCATGCTCTGGGCCGGCGTTGCTGCCGGGCTCGGCCTGGCCGTCGCGCTGGGCTGGGGCGTGCTGCGCGCCGGCGACTGGCTGGCCGGCAGCGGCGGCGAATGGTTCCAGTGCGCGATGCTGCTGGTAGCCAGTCTGCTGATCCTGCACATGGTCGGCTGGATGCATCAGCACGGTCGCACGCTGAAGAACAGCCTGCAGAACAGCGCGGCGGACAAGCTCAGCCAGGGCAGCGGCTTCGGCCTGCTGGTGCTGGCCATGCTCGCCGTCGGGCGTGAAGGCAGCGAGACGGTGGTGTTCCTCTACGGCATCGGCAACCAGCAGCAGGGCCAGGACCTCACCGGCTTCGTCATCGGCGGGGTCCTGGGCTTCGTCCTCGCCCTGCTCAGTTATGCCGCATTGCAGGCCGGCAGCCGCTACTTCAGCTGGCGGCGTTTCTTCCAGGTCAGCGAGGTGATGTTGCTGCTGCTCGGTGGCGCCCTGCTGATGGCCGCACTGGACCGTTTCAGCGGCCAGCTGATGGGCATGGACGTGCCGGAAGTGCTCTACACCGTGTTCGGCGATCCGCTCTGGGACACCTCCGCCCTGCTGGATGACGGCAGCGCCCTCGGTGGCACCCTGGCCGGCCTCACCGGGTACCGCGCCATGCCGTCACTGGCCGCGGTGGTGACACTCGCCTTGTACTGGCTCGCCGCATGGGCCTGGCTCAAACCGCGGGCGCAGGTGCAGCTCGCTGCGAGGCCGGCATGATCAGCCAGGCGCCATGGCTGGCGCGACTCGGTGACCTGCTGCGCCAGCATGCCAAGGCCATTCGCACGCTGCAGTGGCTGGTGGTGGGGTTCTACCTGACGCTGCTGGTGATTCCCGCCTTTCTCGATCTGCCGCCGGCCCAGGCCGGCATGCTCGACAACCTGACGGTACTGGCGCAGTTCATCTTCTGGGGCCTGTGGTGGCCCTTCGTGCTGCTATCGATGATCTTCTTCGGCCGTCTGTGGTGCGGCGTACTCTGCCCCGAGGGCTCACTCAGCGAGTGGATCAGCTGGCGTGGGCTGAACAAGCGCACGCCGCGCTGGGTGCGCTGGAGCGGCTGGCCGACCATTGCCTTCATCCTCACCACCGTCTATGGCCAGCTGATCAGCGTCTACGACTACGCTCAGGCGGCGCTGCTGATTCTCGGCGGCTCCACCGTCGCGGCGATGCTGGTGGGCTTTCTCTACGGCCGCGGCAAGCGCGTCTGGTGCCGCCATCTGTGCCCGGTCAGCGGCGTGTTCGCCCTGCTCGCCCGGCTGGCGCCGGTGCACTACAAGGTCGATGAGCAGCGCTGGCTGGAAAACCGCGAACCGCACCTGCCAACACCCAACTGTGCGCCGTTGATCGACATTCGCCGCATGCAGGGCAACGCTGACTGCCATGCCTGCGGCCGCTGCAGCGGACAGCGCGGCGCAGTACAGCTGAGCACCCGCTCGCCGAACGCGGAAATCCTCATCGTCGGCGGCCAGCGGCAAGGCGAGCACTGGGACAGCACCCTGCTGCTGTTCGGCATGATCGGCCTGGCCATGGGCGCGTTCCAGTGGACGGTCAGCCCCTGGTTCATCGCCCTCAAGCAGGCCGCGGCGGAATGGCTGGTGGATCGCGATATCTTCTGGCCGCTGGAAGCCAACGCGCCCTGGTGGCTGCTGACCCACTATCCGCAGGCCAACGATGCCTTCACCTGGCTCGATGGCGCGGCGATCCTCACCTATATCTTCGGCGCCTCGCTGTTGATTGGCGGCGCACTCTGGCTATTGCTACGTACAGCCGTGCGCGTCATGCGCCGCGGCGACAATGTGTTCCAGCACCTGGCGCTGGCGCTGGTGCCGCTGGGCGGCGCCGGGCTGTTTCTCGGCCTCTCGGCGACCACGGTCAAGCTGCTGCGCTACGAGGGTTTCCTGCTGGCCTGGGCACAACCGGCTCGCGCCGCGCTGCTGATCGGCGCCATCGCATGGAGCCTGTATCTGGCCTGGAACGTGATCAGTCGCCACGGCGGCAACGGCCTGCGCCGGTTGCTGGCGTTTGCCTGCGTCAACGCCGGCTGCGCGCTGGTGGGCTATGGCTGGTGGTTGCAGTTCTGGGGTTGGTGAGTCGCCTGTTCTAGGTGGGCTGAAGCCCACCCTACAGAGCGTGGAGGGCCATCACGGTAGAGGCCTGCGCTCCCCTTCCCCGCACCGCATGCACGACCAGGGGGTGCAGGGTACGCCTGCGACTAACCGCGCAACACGAAGGACGGAAACAGTCGATCCAGGCGTTCCCACAGCCGCTGCTGGTCGTAGGGTGCGCGGCTATCGGCGAGGCCGTCGTCGAGCATTCGCGCGGTGCGCACGCATTGCACGGCGAAGCGTTCGACACCCAGCCGGCGCAGGCGCTGGGCCATGTCCCACAGGCTGTCGGCATCGAACAGCTGCCAGTGCACGGTGGTCCGGCATTCGTGCTCGACACCGCTTTCCAGCAGGTGCTCGAGGCTCCTCCAGTTGGCCTTGCCGCTGCCGGACACGCCGGTGATCGCCGTGCTCTGCTCGGGCAGCGCCTTGACGTCGAAACCGACCCAGTCCACCAGCGGCAGGATACCGGCGAACAGCTTCGGCTTGATGCCGGCGCTGTGCAGGCCGACCTTGTAGCCCAGCGCCCGCACCTGGGCGATGGCCTCGGGCAGCGCGGTCTGCAGGGTTGGCTCGCCGCCGCTGAACACCACCGCCTCGAGCAGGCCGACGCGTTGCTCGAGGAACGCCAGAATCTCCGACCACGGCCTTTCTTCGTTGCCACAGGCGGGAATCAGCTGCGGGTTGTGGCAGTAGCGACAGCGCCAGCCGCAGCCCTGGCAAAACAGCACGCAGGCCAGATGGTCGGGAAAATCCAGCGTGGTCAGGGGGACCAGCCCCCCGACGCGAAGTGCTGCGGTCACCGCGCCGCCGCTTCAGTGAAGTGTAGGCGCTCGCGATGCTCGGACTGCTTGCCCGGATTGAATGCGGCGACCGGGCGGTGATAGCCCATCACGCGGGTCCAGACTTCGCAACGCTGGCGCTGGTCCTGGGGCAGTTGGTTGGCTTGGGTCATGCTGATGCTCCTTTGCGGGGGGGGGGGGGGGTGAGTATGCGGCGCCGCACCTCATGGCGCGGCGTGACATGGGATCGCAGATCAGACCGCCAGGGCCGCTTCGGCCTGCTGCTTGTGCAGCAGCGCCTCGTCGCATTTCGGGCAGAACTCGTGCTCGCCGGCGAGATAGCCGTGCACCGGACAGATCGAGAAGGTCGGCGTCACCGTCAGGTAAGGCAGGCGGAAGCGCGACAGGGCGTTGCGCACCAGCTTCTTGCAGGCCTCGGCGGAGGAAATCTGCTCGGCCATATAGAGGTGCAGCACCGTGCCGCCGGTGTACTTGCACTGCAGTTCGTCCTGCAGCGCCAGGGCCTCGAACGGGTCGTCGGTGAAACCCACCGGCAGCTGCGACGAGTTGGTGTAGTACGGCGCCTCGGCCGTGCCCGCCTGGAGGATGTCCGGGAAACGCTTGCGGTCTTCCTTGGCGAAGCGATAGGTGGTGCCCTCGGCCGGCGTTGCCTCGAGGTTGTAGAGATGCCCGGTGTCTTCCTGAAACTGCACCAGCCGCGCCCGCACGTGGTCGAGCACCTCGATCGCCAACGCGCGACCGGCTTCGCTGTGCAGCCCCTCGGCGTCATCGGTGAAGTTGCGCAGCATCTCGTGCAGGCCGTTCACGCCGATGGTGGAGAAGTGATTGCGCAGGGTGCCGAGGTAACGCTTGGTGTACGGGTAGAGCCCGGCATCCATATGCTGCTGGATGACCTTGCGCTTGACCTCTAGGCTCTGCCGCGCCATCTCCAGCAGGCGATCCAGCCGCTGGAGCAGGGCCAACTTGTCGCCGCGGTAGAGGTAACCCAGCCGCGCGCAGTTGATCGTCACCACGCCCAGCGAACCGGTCTGCTCGGCCGAGCCGAACAATCCGCCGCCACGCTTGAGCAGCTCGCGCACGTCCAGCTGCAGGCGGCAGCACATGGAACGCACCTGATTGGGCTGCATGTCCGAGTTGAGGAAGTTCTGGAAGTACGGCAGCCCGTAGCGCGCGGTCATCTCGAACAGGCGCTCGGCGTTGTCGCTGTCCCAGGGGAAGTCGTGGGTGATGTTGTAGGTCGGAATCGGGAAGGTGAACACGCGGCCGAGGCCGTCGCCGGCCTGCATCACTTCTATATAGGCGCGGTTGATCAACTCCATTTCCGCCTGCAGCTCGCCGTAGGCGAAGGGCATTTCCTCGCCGCCGATGTAGGGGATCTGCTCGCGCAGGTCCTCCGGGCAGACCCAGTCGAACGTCAGGTTGGTGAACGGCGTTTGCGTGCCCCAGCGCGACGGCACGTTGAGGTTGTAGATGAACTCCTGGATCGCCTGTCGCACCTCGTCGTAACCGAGCCGGTCCTTGCGCACGAAGGGCGCGAGGTAGGTATCGAAGCTGCTGAACGCCTGGGCGCCGGCCCACTCGTTCTGCAGCGTCCCGAGGAAGTTGACCATCTGCCCCAGGGCGCTGGACAGGTGCTTCGGCGGGCCCGCCTCGACTCGCCCGGGAATGCCGTTGAAGCCCTCGGTAAGCAGCGTGCGCAGCGACCAGCCGGCGCAGTAGCCGGCGAGCATGTCCAGGTCGTGGATATGCAGATCGCCTTCGCGGTGCGCCGTGCCGATCTCCGGGCTGTAGACCTCGTCCAGCCAGTAGTTGGCGGTGACCTTGCCCGACACGTTGAGGATCAGCCCACCCAGTGAATAGCCCTGGTTGGCGTTGGCCCGTACGCGCCAGTCTTCGCGCGAGAGGTATTCGTTCATCGAGGCCGCGACATCCACCACCGCCTTGCGATCGCGGCGCAGGCGCGCGTGGCGCTCGCGGTAGACGATGTAGGCGCGCGCTGTGTCGAAGTGACCGGCAGCCATCAGCGTGCGCTCGACACCATCCTGTACCTGCTCCACCTCCACCGCCGTGCGATGGGCCAGCTGCAGGCAGACCGCCTCGGCCAGGGCATGAGCGTCCGACGCACCGAACTCCCCCGTGGCCGCGCCGGCGGCGGCGATCGCACGGTCGATCTTCGCCATGTCGAACGCCGCCAGGCGGCCGTCGCGCTTGCGCAATGAAACCAGTTTTGTCACTTCTGCCTGCCTGGGCATCCACGCCTCCATACCATATGTAGTGTTGTTTCTGACTTAAAACACAATATGGTGCGACTTTAGAGGCGGAACCCTGTTACCGAATTGACCATCGTCAAGCCAGCTCAAGCGATTGCCGAGCGGTCGCATCGCCATGGCCGGCAGACTTGTCCAGCGTCAAGGAACTCTCCGCGTGCCGCCTCCTAGGATGCAGCCTGGTAAACCCGGTTCGTCCGGGGGAGGACACATGCTCACCGAACATTCGCTGATCGCCGAATTGCGCCGCCATCATCTGTTCAGCCGGCTGCCGGATGCCGCGCTGCAGGAAGTCTGCGCCTCGGCCAACCTGAAGCGCCTGCCGACCGGTGCCTCGCTGTTTCATCAGGGCGACAAGGCTGACCGCTTCTATTTCCTCTTCAGCGGCCAGATCAAGCTGCATCGAGTGGTCTGCGACGGCCAGGAGAAGCTGGTGGAAGTGATGCGCGCCGGTGAGTCCTTCGCCGAAGCGCTGCTGTTCAAGGGCACGCCCAGCTATCCGGTCAGCGCCACGGCGCTCAAGGCCAGCCTGGTGGCAAGCCTGAACGGGCCGCACTACCGGCGCATTCTCGAGCAGCAGCCGGATATCTGCCTCGACATCCTCGCCACCCTGAGCATCCGCCTGCACCAGCGCATGACCGAGATCGACACCCTCACCCTGGCCAACGCCAGTCATCGGGTGGTGCGCTTTCTCGCCCAGTCGCAGCAGGACGACAGCGGCGTGGTGATGCTCGATGTGCCGAAGCGGTTG
The DNA here is from genome assembly GCF_026642215.1 of Stutzerimonas sp. R40042. Taxonomy (NCBI): domain Bacteria; kingdom Pseudomonadati; phylum Pseudomonadota; class Gammaproteobacteria; order Pseudomonadales; family Pseudomonadaceae; genus Stutzerimonas; species Stutzerimonas sp. R40042. The sequence continues at coordinate 3,805,487 of NZ_CP113258.1, forward strand.
ATAGCTTCGAAGCTGGGCATCCAGCCCGAAACCTTTTCGCGCATTCTGCATCGCCTGATCGACGCCGGGACCATCTCCGTCCAGCGCCGACGCATCGAGATCCTCGACCACCGCAAGCTGGCGGCCTATGACGAATGACCTGCGACAGAGCGCCTCAGCGTTCTTGATTGCTGTCAAAGCCAGCCAGGCATTCGGCTTGGAAAATGGCCAGCGTCAAGACGCTGCCGGGAACATGCCATGACTGTCACCACGCCCCTGCCGCTGGTCTACTCCTGCTCGGGATGCTCGAACGTCGCCCAGCTGGCCAACACCCTGGCGGTGCGACTCGATCGCGCCGGACTCGCGGAGATGTCCTGCATAGCCGGCGTCGGTGGTCGTGTCGCGGCGCTGGTGAAAAAGGCCAATTCCGGCCGGCCGATCCTGGCCATCGACGGCTGTCCGATGCATTGCGCGCGTGCCTGCCTGGCGCAGCACGGCGTGACGCCCGACGTGCACATCACCCTTAGCAGCTACGGCCTGCGCAAGCGCTACCGGGAAGACTGCAGCGAGGAAGAGATCACGGCGCTGTTGGAAGACATGAAGGACATCATCGCCAGCGACCGCATGCAGCTGCGCGCGGGGTGAGATTCCGCAGGGGTTGGCCTGCTACGCGGAGCGACGCCAATAGCGCACCGGGATAGTCACCGGCGCGCTCAGCGCTCCCTCGCTCAGGCGTTTGCCGCCTGCGCCCGATTGGCCGCGGCCACCTCCTCTCCCGCGCCCTGCAGCAGCTTCCACAGCCAGCTCGGCAGGGTGTCCGGGTCGAGGCTGTCGATCAGGTTCTTGATCGCCAGGCCCAGTTCGGTGTCCCCCTCGATGACCAACCGGCGGCGGAAGAACAGGGTGTCCGGGTCTTCCTGACGGCTGGCCAGCAAGAGGAACTCGCGCCAGTTGCCGCGGATGGTCACCTCTACCGGCGCCTGTGCGGCGATGCGCAGCTTGCCGCGCTCGCAGGTCAGGCACCAGGCGAGTCCGAGGTCGGCGACCTCGAGCTTCATCCAGTGGCCATCGAGCACGTCGAACGCACCATCATCCAGGGCTTCGGCGAATACCTGATTGAGACTGCGCTCCAGCGCCAGGCGCTGGAGCGGGAATGGCGTCTTCGCCGCCAGCGGCAGCAGGCGGCCACCGAGACTCACCAGATGGGCACGCGGCTTCAGCATAAACCGGCCTCCTCGGCACGCAGCATGCCCGGCTGGCCATGCCAATAACCATTGCAACCATCCACCGCCAGCGGCGGCAGCCCACCCTTGCGCACCGTATCGAAGGCGCCAATCACCTCTTCCATGCCGGCGGCACGCGGGCTCAGGCGCAGCAGGTCGGCGCCGCTGTCGACCAGCCCCTGGTAGTCGGCAAGCAGGTTGCTGACCGAAGCAGACATGGTCTGTATACCGTTGATGGTGAACAGCGCCTCGCCTTCCTGGCTGAGCAGCGGGATGCCCTCGGGGTAGTTCTGGCAGCAGAACTGGCAGTCGTCCTTGGGCCGGTTCTCGGCACGCGCGGTGAAGCAGCGCGCCGAATAGGCCAGCGGCAAGTGCCCGTAGGCGAAGATTTCGATTTCCGGCAGCGCCACGCCCAGTTCCTGCAGTTGCGCGCGGGCGCTCTTGATCAGCTTGCCGGAGGCTTCCACCGGCGGCACCCAACGGCTCATGCCGCTGGCCACCAGCTCGGCCAGGGCATGGCCGTTGTAGAGGTTGAGTGCCGGACCGCCGACGAAGGGCAGCTTGCGCTCGGACATCAGCTGCACAGCGCCCATGTCGTTGGCTTCGACCAGCAGCTCGCCGTTGTCGCACAGGCGACGCAGGCTGGACAGTTCTGAAGCCGCCTCGACCAGTGTCAGGCCGGACAGGACCAATTGCGCCGAGGAGGCCTCGGCCAGGTCGCGGGCCAGCCCCAGCCAGTCGTCGAGCATCATGGCGCGGCGCTTGGAGCAGACCGTTTCGCCGAGATAGATCACGTCCAGCGGCTGCTCCGCCATGTTTGCGTAGAAATCCAGCGTTTGCTGGCGATCCCAGTAGAACAGCACCGGGCCGAGAGAGAGTTTCATGCGTGGCTCCTCGTTCATTGCCAGGCGCGGTGGTAGGCACCCAGGGTGGTCTGCGAGCCTTCGGAAAGGCCATCCAGCACCTGCCGCCAGCCGGGTTCGACCGCATAGCGCTGCGGCGCCTTGAGGTAGCTGTCCAGCGCGGCGCGCCAGACCCGGGTGACCTGCTCGACATAGGCCGGGCTGCGCTGACGACCCTCAATCTTCATCGCGGTGACGCCGATGGCGGAGAGTTCCGGGATCAGGTCCAGGGTGTTCAGGCTGGTCGGCTCCTCCAGCGCGTGGAAGCGCTGACCGTTGACCATGAAGCGGCCCTTGCACAGCGTCGGGTAACCGGCCGATTCGCCTTCGGCGTAGCGGTCGATGAGCACGTTGTTCAGGCGCGAGGTCAGCCCTTCCGGCTCCTCGCTCCAGCGCACCGCCTTGGCCGGCGAGCAGACGCCACAGAGGTTCGGCGATTCGCCGGTGAGATAAGAAGACAGGTGGCAACGCCCCTCGGCCATGATGCACAGGCTGCCGAAGGCGAATACCTCGATCGGCACCGGGCTGCTCGCCGCGACCTGCTTGACCTGCTTGAGCGAAAGCACCCGCGGCAACACCGCACGGCTAATGCCGTAGCGCTGCTGATAGAAGCCCAGCGCCGCGGCATTGGTCGCCGAGCCCTGCACCGACAGGTGCAGCTTGAGCTTGGGATGGCGCTTGCTGGCATAGCCGAGCACGCCGGGGTCGGCGGCGATCAGCGCATCGACGCCCATGTCGGCGGCCTGGTCGACGGCGCGCTGCCAGCGATTCCAGCCGTCCGGCTGGGCATAGGTGTTGACGGCAATGTATAGCTGCCGGCCCTTTTCACGGATCAGCTGCAGGCCCTTGTCGAGCTGCTTTTCATCGAGATTGAGGCCGGCGAAATGGCGGGCGTTGGTGTCGTCGCGAAAACCGACATAAATGGCATCGGCGCCCTGCTGGACGGCGGCCTTGAGCGCGGGCAGGCTTCCTGCCGGGCAGACCAGGTGCATGACAACTCCTAGACATTCGGGTACATGCGCGCCACGCACAGGCGGCGCGGCGGTCGTTCGGCTGAACGGAAAACAGCCGGCAGTCTAGGCAGCTGACCAGTGGCCAGCATTGATAGGGGTCAAGATTGCTCGGACGTGGCCAATGCGACGAAATGCAGCGGATCGACCTGCATCGCGGTGGGTGCCAAGCGCAGGCAGTCGCTGTCAGATGCCCTCGTCACCCTCGAATTCCTCGGTCGCCCGCGCCACCATCTGCCGCCAGGCGCCGGATTCCTCGCCGAGCAGGCGCATGGCCTTGAGACTGGCAGCGAACGCGTCGCGGTAATGCAACGGATTGTTCTCGCTGGCGGCGCGCTCGGCAAAGGCTTGCGCCTCGTTCAGCAGCGCTTCGAATTCGTTCTGGTCCAGGGCCATTGGCATCTCCTCGAGGTTGTGCTGTGAGGTTAGACCATGGCGCGCCGGCGACGACTCTGGCTGCCCGACAGGCGCTACTTGAGCTTCAGCCGCCGCGCCAGTTTGTGCAGGTTGCTCGGGTCGACATCCAGCAGTCGCGCCGCCTGCGCCCAGTTTTCGGCGGAGGCTTCCAGGGCGTAGACGATGGCCCTCCGCTGCGCTGCATCCACCGTCTGGCGCAGCGACAGTATCTCGTCGACCGCCACCGGCTGCTCGGCCAACGCCGGCGCTTCCGTGCCCGCGGCGTGGCTGTCCAGATCCAGCAAATCGGGCTCCAGGGTGAGGATTTCGCTGCGCGAGGCGCCGCGGCTGAGCAGGCGCAGGGCGGCGCGACTGACCACATGTTCCAGTTCGCGCACGTTGCCCGGCCAGGAATAAGCCAGCAGCGCCCGCTCGGCCGCTGGCGACAGACGCATGCTGCGTAGCCCCAGGCGCGCGCGGTTGAGTTCGAGGAAGTGCCCGGCGAGGATCAGCACGTCGTTGCCACGCTCGCGTAAGGGCGGGATTGGCGCCGGATAGACCGACAGCCGGTGATAGAGATCGGCGCGAAAATGCCCGTCACGCACGCTGTCGCGCAGGTTGCGGTTGGTCGCGGCGATGATGCGCACGTCCACCTGCCGCGGCTTGTCTGCACCGAGGCGCTGGATCTCGCCGTTCTGCAGGGTACGCAGCAGCTTGGCCTGCACCGTCAGCGGCAGCTCGCCGACCTCGTCGAGCAGCAGCGTGCCGCCGTTGGCTGCATCGAAACGACCCGGACGATCGGTAGTGGCGCCCGAGAAGGCGCCTTTGACGTGGCCGAACAACTCGCTTTCAGCCAGTGATTCCGGCAGCGCCGCGCAATTCACATGCACCAGCGGCTTGTTGCGCCGCCGCGAATGGCGATGCAGCCAGCGCGCGAACAGCTCCTTGCCGACCCCGGTTTCGCCCAGCAGCAGCACCGGCAGCTCGGAATCGGCCACTACCTGCAACTCGCGCAACAGCTCGCGAATCGCGTCGCTCTGACCGAGAATTTCGCCTTCGCCGTGATCCTGCGACGACTCCAGCACATCACTGCGGGCCAGACGCAGGCCGCGGTTCTCGTGCTCCAGTCGGGTGACCCGCACGGCGGCCTCGATGATCAGCGTATAGCGCTGCAGGTCGCAGCGGGCGTCGTCGCCGAAGGTGCCGGCGTGCAGGGCATCGAGGGTCAGCGCGCCCCAGAGCTTGCCTTCGACGTAAAGGCTGACGCCCATGCAGTCGTGCACCGGCAAGGGCTCGCCGACGTGCGCGTCGAGCAACCCGTCGTAAGGATCGGGCAGGCGGCTGTCCGGCTCGAACCAGGTCGGCTCGCGTTGCGAGAGGATCGCGGCCAACCGCGGATGCTGGGCGACGACGAAGCGCCGGCCGAGCGCTTCCTGCACCAGCCCGACCGCGGCCAGCGGACGCAGGCTGTCCTCGTCCAGGCGCAACAGCACCACCGCGCCGCAATTGAAATGCTGCTGCAAGGTATGCACGAGGCGCTGCAAGCGCACGGCGTTGGGCAGCTCGGTGGTCAGGTCGGCAAGCAGTGCGTCAGCCATCATGGTTCCAATTACCCTCCGGGTTTTGAACACCATAACCACTCCGGGTAGATTTCACCAGCGGCCGCGCCAAAACGCCCGCTGGCGCCGGCCCGGCATCTGGCACGCCTGTTGCGATGGCCCGTGCATGTTTATCAGGACGCATCAGGATCGCTGCCATGACCGACCTACTCGACCAGACCCTCGGCAATCTCGCCTGTTCAGTGCCGGGCGCCACCCGCGTGTTCCGCCAGTACCGCCTGGATTTCTGCTGCGGCGGTGATCTGTCGCTGCGCGAGGCTGCGCGGCGCATCGAAGCCGATCCGCAACATATCGCCGATGCGTTGCTCGCCCTGGAACCCGACGCCGAAGACAGGGACTGGCGCAGCATGCCCGCCGGGCAGCTGATCGAATACATTCTCGCGCGCTTCCACGAGCGCCACCGCGATCAGCTACCGGAGCTGATCCGCCTGGCCAGCCGCGTCGAGCAGGTCCACGGCAGCAAGCCGGGCTGCCCCAACGGCCTGGCCGAGCACCTGTGGAACATGCAGCAGGAACTGGAAAGCCACATGCTCAAGGAAGAACAGATCCTCTTCCCGATGCTGCAGCGCGGCATGGGCTTTCCACAGGCCCAGGGGCCGATTTCGGTGATGCGCTACGAGCATCAGGAACACGGCAACGCGTTGCAACGACTGGCGCTGCTGACCAACGACATCACCCCACCGGCCAACGCCTGCAACACCTGGCGAGCGCTTTATCGTGGGCTGGAGGAGCTGCGTGACGATCTGATGCAGCACATCCACCTCGAAAACAACGTGCTGTTCCGCAACGCCGAAGCGCCGCTCGCCGCCAGCGCGGACGAGGCTCAACGCATCGGGGTGACACAGCCATGAAACAGTACCTGCAACCGCTCGCCTGGGGTGTGGCCATGGCCTCCATGGTCGCCATGGCCAGCGGCTTCGCCCTCAGCATGGTGGCCGGCACCGCCCAGGCGGCAATGGCCCACGATCATGGCCAGCATGACCAAGCAGCAGTGATCGAGCCCCGGCCGGGTGTCCGCTGGAGCACTGACGAGGCCCTGCGCGAGGGTATGACGCGCATTCACCAAGCGGTCCAGCGCAGCCTGCCGGATGCCCCGGGCGAATCGATCGGTGACCAGGCGGCCGCCGAGCTGCAGCGCAACATCGAGGCAGCGACCAGCTACCTCATTGCCAACTGCAAACTGCCGGAAGCCGCCGATGCCGCGCTGCACGGTTTGCTGATCGACCTGCTCCGCGGCGCCGAGGCGCTGTCCGAAGCCGACCAGCGCGAGCAGGGCCTGCAGCACCTGGTCGACGCACTGGAGCGCTACCCGCAACTGTTCGCCGCGCCGCTCTGGCGTGACGGTTTCGTCGCCCGCCTGTATTGATCGCACCGGGCGGCGGCCTTCACTCGCACACCGAACCTTGACGTTGGTCAACGTCCGACATGCGTCACCGACACCACATGCGCTAGGCTGAGGCCGACGTTGTAGTAATCGTTCCACTGAAACAGGACGCCTTGCATGGTGCTTCACCGCGTACACCACCAGATTCTCCGCAGCCATCACCTGTTCGAACCGCTCAACGAAGAGCAGATGGAAGAACTGCTCAACTCCAGCCAGCTGCTCAACCTGGACAAGGGCGACAACCTGTTCCACCAGGGCGAGCCGGCGCACAACTTCTATTTCGTCATCTCCGGCGCAGTGAAGGTCTACCGCCTGACGCCGGACGGCCAGGAGAAGGTCTTCGAGGTCATCGGCAACCGCCAGACCTTCGCCGAAGCCATGATGCTGATGGACACCCCCAACTACGTGGCCTCGGCCCAGGCGGTCTGCCCGTCGCAGGTCTACCGCTTCTCCAACGCGGCCTACATGCGTCTGCTGGAGGCCAACCAGCGGCTGACCTTCGCCCTGCTCGGCAAGCTCTGTGTGCGCCTGCACCAGCGCATCAACGAGATCGAGACCCTGTCGCTGAAGAACGCCACTCACCGCGTGGTGCGCTATCTGCTGACGCAACTGGCACGGGTCAAGGACGACAGCAACAGCTTCGAACTGCCGATGGCCAAGCAGCTGGTGGCCGGGCACCTGTCGATCCAGCCGGAGACCTTTTCGCGAATCATCCGCCGACTGATCGACGAGGGCATCATCACCCAGGAAGGTCGGCAGATTGCCATCCTCGATCGCCAGCGGCTCGAGCAGTTCGAGTGAGTTGATCGCCATCAAAGTCGGCGGCGCGGGCAGCGTGTCAGGCTTTGCTGGCGAGGAGGAGCACCATATGCCCAAGTGCCTGTACTGCCAGCAAGACAATCCGCCGGGGGAAGCCGAATGCAGCAACTGCGGCATGCCCCTGCCGGAACACGCCGACAGCGCCCCGGAACGCCGCCAGCGGCGCTTCCTCTGGTTCTGCATCGCCCTCAGCGTCTTCTGCGCGGTGATGATCCTCTGGCTGCCGCGTTATCTGTTCTGATTGCCTGCCAGCAGCCTGGGGTGAATTTCGCTTCACCGTCCATGGGCTGGCGATCCACGAGCGTTGTGCATGGTGGATGTGAAAAGCGGCATCCGCCGTACATGCCGCGCTGACCTCGCCCAAACAATCCCCTGTCGTGGGGTGGATCTCGCTTCAGCGATCCACTGGATGGCCATCCGCCGCGCGCTGAGCACGGTGGATGTGAAAGCGCCCCCGTACCCGACATGCCACGCTGACCTCTCGCCCAACGAATCCCCGTGGGCTGGATCGCACTTCAGCGATCCACGGGATGGCCATCCGCCGCACGCTGAGCACGGTGGATGTGAAAAGCGGCATCCACCCTACGATCGAGCAGTGCAGCACCGCGGCGGTTGTAGCGAACCGCCCTCGTCTGCATTTCCCGCCTACGACTGGGTCAGCTGCTTGTACAGCTGCGGCAGGCGGAACGGCAGCTGCTGCGGCTCCTTGATCAGGGTGTAGCCGTTGGCGCCGAACATGTACGGCAGGTAATCGCCGGCCTCGCGGTCGATGGTGATGCAGAACGGCAGCAGGCCCTGCTTGCGCGCCTCCATCACCGCCTGGCGGGTGTCCTCGACACCGTAGCGGCCTTCGTACAGATCCAGATCGTTCGGCTTGCCGTCGGTCACCAGCAGCAACAGCTTGCGCCGCTGCTTGCAGGCACCGAGCAGTTCGGTGGCCTGGCGGATGGCCGCGCCCATGCGGGTGTAATAGCCGGGCTTGAGCGCCTGGATGCGGCCGCGGGTCTCGTCGCCGTAGGGCTGGCGGAAGCTCTTCAGCTCCTGCATGCGCACCTGCTGGCGTCGCAGCGAGGAGAAGCCGTACAGCGCGAACGGGTCGCCCACCGCCGACAGCGCCTCGCCGAACAGCAACAGGCTGTCGGTGACCACATCGATCACCCGGTGCTCGTTGTCCAGATGCGCATCGGTGGACATCGACAGGTCGGCCAGCAGCAGGCAGGCCAGGTCGCGGCGGTTCTGCCGCTGCTCCATGAACAGGCCGCGCTCGGCGCACTGACCGTTCTGCCGCTCGACGTGGAAGTCGAGCCAGGCCTGCATGTCCAGCTCCGAACCCTGCGGTTGCTGGCGCAGCCACTGGCGGTCGTTGCGCAGGTGCTCGAACTGCCGGCGCAGGCGCCGCGCCAACGGCGACAGGTGCAGCGGCAACGGCTTGGCTTCCGAGCCGCGCGGCAGCATCAGCTGCAGGTTGACGAAATCCTTCTGCAGACGCTGCTTGCGATAATCCCACTCGGGCAGCTTGATGCCCTCGCCCAGCGGCACATCGTCGAAGTCCGCGGCTGGCAGATCCAGGTCCAGCTTGAGCCCGCCGCCCTGACGCATGCGCTGACGCGACAGGGCCAGCTCGTCGAGATCCTCGGCGACACGGGCCGCGTCCAGGTCCTCGGTGTCGTCGCCGCAGCGGTCCAGTTCGATGTGTTCGGACCAACTGAACAGGTTTTCCAGACGGAACAGCAGCAGGCCGCCCTTGCTCGAGCTTTCCTCGACCCGCCGGGCGCGCTTGCGCTGGCGCGACTCGCCGCCGGGCGGGGTTTCCAGATTGCCGTCGCCTTCCTCGGCGCGCTGGGCGGCCTGGGGTTCGCCAAGGTTGTCCGCCGGATACAGCCACAGCGGCAGCGGCCAGGGCGCGCGCTCGCTGCGCGGGAACTGGCTGACGCTGCCCGGTTCACGCAGTGCCTGGCACAGCGCGCTTTCCAGCGCGGCCTCGGCCTTGGGCAGCTGGCTCGGGTCCGGGCGCAACTGCAGATGAGCCTCGACCAGGCGCCGGTAACGCGCGCGCATGGCCGGAAACTGCTCGAGGATGGCCTGCGTCCAGCGCTGGTTGTCGCGCGCCCAGTGGCGCATCTGCCCAGCCTGCGCGGCGAGCAGCGCCAGCCAGCGATACAGGTCCTGATTCAGCGAGACTTCCGGGTAGACCGCCAGGCTCTGCGGCAGCCGCAGATTGCTGGCGTCGCACCAGGCCACCGGCAGTTGCTTGCAGGTCCCGGCGACCTGTTGCAGCAGGTTGCGCCGGAGCAGCAGATCACGCGCGCTGGCCGCTTCGACGCCGACCCCGCTGGCGCCACCCATGGCGCGGAACAGCAGCGACAGCGGACGCTGCATGCTCTCGAGATCGACCCGTGCTTCCGGGAAATCCGGGCTGGCGCGACGGGTGATGAAGCGGTGCCAGACACTGCCGACCCACTCTTCCACTTCGATGGTAAAGGCCATGGCGGGTTACTCCGTGCTGGCAGTTGAAACGCAAAACGGCCCGCTAATACCAGCCGGGCCGTCGATGCTCATTGCGAACCGTCTCAGGCCGCGGCGGCAGCCGCTGCTGCGACCGGTACCCGACCGCGCTGGCGGAAGCTGTACAGGTAGCAGACCAGACCGATCAGGAAGATCACCCCGGCCACCAGACGCAGCCAGAAGAAGATGGCCAGCTGGTCGGCGGTCGCCATGAAGGACATGGCGGCACCATCGGCAGGGATCCGCTGCAGCCAGACCTGCACCACGCCGGCGGCGGTGAGGAACAGGGTGATGGCGACCATCGACAGGGTCATCAGCCAGAAGCCCCAGACCTCGATGCGCTGCGCCCGTGCATCTGGCGCTTCACCCAGGCCACGCAGACGCGGCATGGCGTAGCTGATCATGGTCATGACGATCATCGCGTAGGCGCCGTAGAAGGCCAGGTGACCGTGCGCGGCCGTGATCTGCGAGCCGTGGGTGTAGTAGTTCACCGGAGCCAGGGTGTGCAGGAATCCCCATACACCTGCGCCGAGGAAGGCAGTCACGGTGGTGCCGATGGCCCACAGCGAGGCGGCCTTGTTCGGATGCTCGCGGCGGCGACGGTTCACCATGTTCAGGGCGAACAGCACCATGGCGAAGAACGGCAGCGGTTCCAGGGCGGAGAAGATCGAGCCCAGCCACAGCCACACGGTCGGTGCGCCGATCCAGAAGAAGTGGTGGCCGGTGCCGATGATGCCGGTGATCAGGGCCATGGCGATGATCACGTAGAGCCACTTCTCGACCACTTCGCGGTCAACGCCGGTGATCTTGATCAGGACGAAGGCCAGCATCGAACCCATAATCAGTTCCCACACGCCTTCCACCCACAGGTGCACGACGAACCACCAGTAGTACTTGTCGCGCGCCAGGTTCTCGGGGTTGTAGAAGGAGAACAGGAAGAACACCGCGAGGCCGATCAGACCGGTCATCATCACCGTGCTGACCACGGTCTTGCGACCCTTGAGCATGGTCATGCCGATGTTGTAGAGGAAGCCCAGGGCGACCACCACGATGCCGATCTTGGTGATCGTCGGCTGCTCGAGGAACTCACGGCCCATGGTCGGCAGCAGCTCGTTCTTGGTCATTTCCGCCAGGCCCGCATAGGGCACGAACAGGTAACCGAGAATGGTCAGCACGCCGGCCGCGGCGAACACCCAGAACAGGATGATGGCCAGTTTCGGACTGTGCAGTTCGCGGTCCGCTTCCTCGGGAATGAGGTAGTAGGCCGCGCCCATGAAGCCGAACAGCAGCCAGACGATCAGCAGGTTGGTGTGAACCATCCGCGCCACGTTGAACGGCAGCAGCGGGAACAGGAAGTCACCGACCACGTACTGCAGCCCCATGATCAGACCGAAGAGGATCTGACCGACGAACAGCATCAGCGCAAACACGAAGTAGGGTTTGGCGACGGCCTGCGATTGGAATTTGAGATGCGGGTTGAGAATGCTCATCTCGTGGCCCCTCCAGTGAATTCGGAAACAAAGACGTTCATCACTCAACCTTCCTTGTTTGGCGGCCAGTTGTTGGTGTCGATCTTCGAAGTCCACTTGAGGAACTCCGCCATATCGTCAACTTGCTGCTCGGTCAGATTGAATTGCGGCATCGCGCGGCGACCGGGGGCGCCGAGTGGCTGGGCTTTCATCCAGGCGTGCAGGAACGGCTTGAAGGCCTCGTCACCGCCTCGACGGACGAACACGTTGCCTAGCTCCGGTGCGAAGTAGGCACCTTCACCCAGCAGGCTGTGGCAGCCGATGCAGTTGTTGTTTTCCCAGACTGCCTTGCCGCGCACGACCGCTTCGGTCATTTCCGATGCGTTCGAACGTTCGGGGAAAGTCTGCTCTGTGTGGTAGGTAAGGCCGAGGAACACAAGGAAGAAGAACACGCTTCCTCCGAAGTAGATATTCCTGGCCATTCCTTTGGTGAAGGTCTCGGACATGGTCGCCTCCTCATGGCTTGGCGTGGCCAGTTTAAGAAGGGGGCTATCGAAACCTGCTTGATGGCAATCAAGAAAAACCCGAACGCAACAGTCAGGCTTTCAAGGGGGATCGAAGGCAGGCCGCAAACCCTTGCGAGGCAAGGGCTCCAGCGGTTTTCACGCGCACCGGCCGGGCATCGGGCCGCTGCGCTACGGGCGTGCGAACCCGGTAGCCGGGGCCGCCGGCGAGGGCGAACGGCAGTACCGGCGCAGGCTCAGGCGCGCCGCTGGGCGGCCAGGCGCAGGCCGGTCTTCTTCAGGATGCGACTGGACACCAGCATCTCGTTCGCCCGGCAGGCGCTGCCGAGCAAGGCGCGGATCTGGTTGCGGTAGGCTTCGATGTCACTGGCATCGCGCCCGTGCACCATGGCGAACAGGTTGTAAGGCCAGCCCTCGCGGCGCGGCCGCTGGTAGCAGTGGCTGACGAAGGGCTGCGCGCCGATCAGCGCACCCAGGCGGTCGATCTCGGCATCGTCGACATCCCATACGGTCATGCCGTTGTGCCGGTAACCCAGGCGGTAGTGGTTGGGCACCGCAGCGATCCGGCGAATCGCCCCCTCGGCCTGCAGGCGCTGCAGCAGCGCCAGGGTGTCGTCCACCTCGAGCCCCAGCTCGGCGGCGAGCCAGGCCCAGGGGTCTGCCACCAGCGGCAGACCGGCCTCGGTGAGGTCGACCAACCGACGCACCAGCGCTTCGTCAGACGGGGAAGTGCAAACCGACATGATAGGTTTTCTCCTTCGGCAGGTTGAGCACCGTCAGGCCGGTCTGCGCCTCGATGCGGGCGATGGCTTCGGCGATGCCCGCGGGCGTCTCGCAACCGAGCACGAACCACATGTTCCACTGGTGCTCACGGCGGTAGTTGTGGGCGACCTCGGGCATCGCCTCGAGCTGCGCGGCAACCTCGTCGAAGCGCGCCTCCGGTACCGCCAGCGCGGCCAGGGTGAAGGCGCCGCCGAGGCGCTCGACATCGAACATCGGGCCGAAGCGGGTCAGCGTGCCATCCGCGAGCAGGGCCTGGACCCGCAGCCGCAGCGCCTCGGAGTTGCTGCCCAACTCCGTGGCCAGCGCTTCCCAAGGCTGGCGGACCAGCGGCAAGCCGTGTTGCAGGCGATTGATCAGCAGTCGATCGAAGTCATCCATTGGCGACGTCCGGCAATGGCGGCGCGAAACGTCCGCCACACTGCTTGAAGGCCCGCGTGCTGAACAGCAACTGGTGCGGCACATCGCTCAGACCGTGCTCGGCCAGCAGCCGCTCGATCAGTCCGCAGACCTGTTCACGCTCGCGACCGTGAACCATGCAGAACAGGTTGTAGGGCCACTGTGGCAGGCGTCGTGGCCGCTGGTAACAGAGATTGACCCCGGCGGCCTGGCCCAGGCGGCGGCCGATCGCGTCGACCTGCTCGTCGGGAATATCCATCACCAGCATGGCATTGGCGCGAAAACCCAGTGCCCGGTGTTTGAGCACCAGCCCGACGCGGCGGAACAGCCCGGCCTCCTGCCACTGTTCGACCTGTTCGAGCACCTGGCGCTCGCTGCAGCCGATCTGCTCGGCAAGGCGCTGGTAGGGCCTCGCCGCCAGTGGCAGGCCGGCCTCGAGCAGGCGGCGCAGCTGCATCGCCTGCAAATCGTTGAGGCAGTCGTTCATGACGGTTCTCCCAAGGGAAAGCCCAGGTCGATGCGAAACGCGTTGAGCATCGGCAGGTCCAGGGGCACCAGCCCGGTGTCGGCTTCGATCTCGGCGAGCACTCGGTCGATGTGCGCACGGTCCGGTCCGGTCAGCACGAACCAGAGGTTGTAGCGATGCTCGCGCAGATAGTTGTGATTGACCTCGGGGAAGGCACTGATGCGTGCCGCCACCTGCTCCAGCCGCGCTTCGGGCACGGCCAGTGCCACCAGGGTGCTGGCGCCGGCTCGGCTGTGTTCGAACACCGGGCCGACGCGCGAAAGCCCGCCGGAGGCCTGCAGCTGTTCGAGGCAGGCCAGCACCTCGTCCTCGCTGCAGCCGAGTTCCTCGGCCATGGCGCGGTAGGGTTCGGCACACAGCGGCATGCCGTGCTGAAAGCGGTCGATCAGGCGGCGACTGAGAGCGTCGATGTGCATGTCACAACCCCGTCTCGTGAGCGCGGCTGCTGAAGAAGATGCCGCTCGGGCTCTGTGCCGGCAGGCGCTTGATCAGCTTCAGGCTGTAGGGGTCCCAGACCTGGACCTCGTTGCCGTCGCGCACCGACAGCCAGAGCTGGTCGCCACGGGCGGTGAATTCCATATGCAGCACGGCTGGACCGGGCTCGAGGGTGGCGATGATCTCGTGGGTTTCGCTGTCGATGACCTGCACCTTGCCGTTGTCCGGGTGCGCGAAGTTGACCCAGATCTGCCGCGCATCCGGCCGCGCCATGACGAACACCGGCTGGCCGGCGACGTCGATGGCGTCGGTCTGCTTCCAGCTCTTCGAATCCATCACCAGCACCCGATGCTGGCCGATGGCGGGAACGAAGGTCTGGTCGCCGGCCACCGTCCAGCCCTCCAGATGCGGCATCTTGTAGACCGGCAGTTTCTCCTGACCGCGGCCGTAACCGTCGATGATCCGCTCGACACCGCGGACGGTGTGCCAGAGGTCGATCTTGGCCATGCCGTCCTCGCCGAACAGGCCGGCGATGTAGTAGCGGCCGTCAGGGGTCAGCAGCGCATCGTAGGGCTGCTTGCCGACGTTCTCGAAACGCGTGACGGTCGGTGTATCGCCCTGGCTGAAATCCAGCAGCCAGGTCTCGTTGGTGTCGAACAGGCTGTAGATGAAGCGCCGACCCGGTGCGTCGAGCACGCCGACCACCCGCGAATTGCGGCTGCCATCGGCCAGCGGCGTGGCCGGAATGTCGGCGACCAGCTCAAGGGTCTCGGCATCGAATACCTTGACGCCGCCCGGCTCATAGTTGCCCACCGCGATCAGTCGGCCATCCTGGCTGATCGCCCCGCCGATGCTGTTGCCTCCCTGAACCACACGGCGGTCGATGCGCTGGCGCAGCAGGTCGACCTTGGTCAGCCCACCGTCGCGTCCGAACACATAGGCGTAACGCTGATCGCGGGAGAAGACCACCGAGGCATGGGACAGATCGCCCAGCCCTTCGACGCGCGCCAGCTGGCTCTGGTTGTTGCTCTCGATGATCTGCAGGCTGCCGGTGGCGCGCTCGACCACCACGCCGAGGTCACCGGTACCGCGCAGGGGTTGTTGCGCACAGGCACTGAGCATGGCGGCAGCCGCGAACAGCAGGATCGGGCGAATCATGGCTTTGGATATCCTTGCAGGAGTTGGTCGACCAGCCAGGCGATGTCCTGCTCGTCGAGCAGCGCCTTCCAGCCGGGCATGGCGGTGCCGGGCCGCCCGTGGGTGACGGTGGCGATCAGGCTTTCACGGGGTTTGTCGGCCAATGCCGCGCGCGTCAGTGAAGGGCCGAGCCCACCGGTCATGCGCAGGCCATGGCAGGAGCCGCAATCCTGCAGGAGCAGGTTATCGAGCTCGGCCTGGCGTTCTGCCGAAGGAGCAGCGGCCAGCGCGACGGGAATCAGGAGGAAGGACGCCAGGGTCAGCCCCAGACGTTTTACGGCGTGTCGGGCAACTGTCATGGCGTCCTCCGGTGCAGCTTACTTCTGACTAAGAACCCACTCGGCGAGGATCTTGGCTTCTTCTTCGGTAACAGGGTTTGGCGGCATGGGGATCGGACCCCAGACGCCCTGGCTGCCGTTCTTGATGTGGCCGGCCAGCAGATCGGCTGCGCCGTCCTGCCCTGCGTACTTGGCGGCGACTTCCTTGAACGCCGGGCCTACCAGCTTGGCGTCGATGCTGTGGCAGGCCGCGCACGGCTTGCTCTTGAACAGCGCCTCACCGTCTTGCGCTAACGCCGGCTGCAGAGCCAGCGCGCCGCCGATGGCGAGCAACGGGAGCAGAACTTTCTTCATGAGTACTTCCTCAAGGCTAATCGGGGGCGGATCTTGAGGCCCGCCCCCAGGTGGACTCAGTAAACGTCGTACTGAGTGTTGTGGACGTTAAATTTACCGGTTGGGGTAATCAACCTTTTGTCCTTGATCACTGTTTTGAGTTCTAGGGTCTTGTCATCGACCACGACGATCGCCGACTCCTCCTCCTGGCCATTCCAGACCGAGAACCAGACCTCATCGCCCGCCTCGTTGTACTCAGGCTGCACCACGCGCTTGGCACCTTCCTTCAGGCCGGACCACTCGCCGATCGGCAGCACCTTGTAGCCGGCCGCCAGGTTGTTGATGTCGAACACCGCAGCCGACTGGCTGATCTTGGCATCCGGGTGAAAGGTGGTGTCCAGGTAAAGGTGCTTGGACTTCGGATGGGTCTTGATGAACAGCGAGCCGCCACCCTGCCCTTTCAGGGTATCGACCACTTTCCAGGCGTTTTCGGGATGCTTCTGCGGATCGGTGCCGATCAGCGAGATGGTCTCGTCGCCCAGGTGGCTGGTGGCCCATACCGGTCCGAACTTCGGATGCACGAAGTTGGCGCCACGGCCCGGGTGCGGGATCTTGCCGACATCGACCAGGGCGGCCATCTTGCGCTCTTTCGAGTCGATCACCGCGACCTTGTTGGAGTTGTTCGCCGCCGTCATGAAGTAGCGGTGGCTGACGTCCCAGCCGCCGTCATGCAGGAACGGTGCGGTGCCGATCATGGTGGTGGTCAGGTTGTTGATGTCTTCGTAGTTGACCAGCAGGACCTTGCCGGTTTCCTTGACGTTGACGATGAACTCAGGATGCTCGTGGGAGGCAATGATCGCTGCGACGCGCGGCTCGGGGTGGTATTCCTGGGTACCGACGGTCATGCCGCGGGTGGACACGATCTGCAGCGGTTCCAGAGTCTCGCCATCCATGATGGTGTACTGCGGCGGCCAGTAGTCGCCGGCGATCACGTACTTGTCCTCGTAACCCTTGAACTTCGAGGTCTCCACCGAACGGGCCTCGATGCCGACCTTGATTTCGGCGACCTTGACCGGCTCCTTGCCCCACAGATCGATCATGTCGATCTTGGCGTCGCGCCCGATGACCAGCAGGTAACGACCGGAAGCGGACATGCGCGAGATGTGCACCGCGTAACCGGTGTCGATGGTCTTGACGATCTTCTTGCTGTCGCCGTCGACGAGGGCGATCTTGCCGTCGTCACGCAGGGTGACGGAGAACAGGTTCGGCAAGTTCAGCTTGTTCATCTGCTTCTTCGGCCGGTCCTCCGGCTTGACCAGCACGTTCCAGGAGTTCTTCATCTCAGCCATGCCCCACTCCGGCGGCGTCGGCGGCGTGTGCTGAATGTACTTAGCCATCAGCGTGATCTGATCCTTGGTCAGCGCGTTGGACGTACCCCAGTTCGGCATCCCGGCAGGCGAGCCATAGGTGATCAGCGCTTCCAGATAGGCCTGGCCACGCTCCTGGGTGATGTCCGGGGTCAGCGGCTTACCGGTCGCGCCCTTGCGCAGCACGCCATGGCAGCCGGCGCAGCGCTGAAAATAGATTTCCTTGGCGTGCTCGAACTCGGCGGAGGTGAGGTCCGGTGCGCCCGGTGAATGCACGACCTGTGCACTGGCCGGATCGACTGCCGACGCTTGCCCCTTATAGGCAGCCTCGGCTTTGTCTTCCGGATTGTTCTGTGCCTGAGCAATGCCCAGAGCGAGTAACGAGAAGCCGGCGACGAATCCAGCCAGTAGTGGTTTTTTCATGCTGTTTCTCCTCTGGAAACGCGGGATGCGCTTCCTGCTCAGGTGACGGCGGTACGGCAGATCCAGTTGTTGTTGATGCACGGGCATCCTATGAGAGCGGCTTTGCGGGTCCGCTTGACGACAATCAAGAGATCCCTCCTCACCCCCTGAGCGTGACGCCTTGTCGCGGGCAAACCTTGCGCTGGGTCTCGCTCCGCCACGCATCCGCAGCGGGCTTGATCGCAATCAAGCTTTGCCGGCAGGCTGCTTGAGCGGCCGGACCCGCATCGGTAGCGTGGCGATCGAGATAACCAACCGCTGCCGTGAGGTATTGCCTGTGAATGCGCTCGAGATCCCAACCGCCGCCGGCACACCGGATGCCCCGTTCTATCAACCACTGGGCAACGAGGAGCAGCTGTTCCAGCAGGCCTGGCAGCACGGCATGCCGGTGCTGATCAAGGGCCCGACCGGCTGCGGCAAGACGCGCTTCGTGCAGCACATGGCGCACCGGCTGAACCTGCCGCTGTACACCGTGGCCTGTCATGACGACCTCTCCGCCGCCGACCTGGTCGGCCGTCATCTGATCGGCGCCCAGGGCACCTGGTGGCAGGACGGACCGCTGACCCGCGCGGTGCGCGAAGGCGGCATCTGCTACCTGGACGAAGTGGTCGAGGCGCGCCAGGACACCGCCGTGGTGCTGCATCCGCTGGCCGACGATCGCCGCGAGCTGTTCATCGAGCGCACCGGCGAGGCGCTGAAGGCGCCGCCGGGCTTCATGCTGGTGGTGTCCTACAACCCCGGTTACCAGAACCTGCTCAAGGGCATGAAGCCGAGCACCCGCCAGCGCTTCGTGGCGATGCGCTTCGACTATCCGCCAGCCGCCGAGGAAGAGCGCATCGTCGCCAACGAGGCGCAGGTCGATGCCGCGCTCGCCGCCCAGGTGGTCAAGCTTGGCCAGGCACTGCGTCGGCTGGAGCAGCACGATCTGGAGGAGGTCGCCTCGACCCGCCTGCTGATCTTCACCGCACGCATGATCCGCTCCGGCATGACGCCGCGGCAGGCCTGCCTGGCCTGTCTCGCCGAACCGCTGTCGGATGATCCGCAAACCGTTGCCGCGCTGATGGATGTGGTCGATGTCCACTTCGGCTGAACGCGTCGCCCAGCCGTCCCGGCGCCTGCCAGGTGACCTGGCGATGTGGTTTTTCATCCTCGCCGAGCTGACGGTGTTCGCCATCCTGATCCTGGCGTTCGCGGTCACGCAGATGTTCAACCCCCAGTTGTTCGGCGAAAGCCGCGCGGCACTGGACAGCTCCATCGGCCTGGCACTGACCCTGAGCCTGTTGACCTCCGGCCTGCTCGCCGCGCTGGCAGTGGAACAGGTCCGTCAGGCGCGGCAGGGTCGTGCGGCGTTGCTGCTGCTCGCGGCGCTGGCCTCGGCGTGCGTCTATGTGGTGCTCAAGCTCAACGAGTATGGCCACCTGGCCGGGCTCGGCCTGGGGATGGAGCACAACACCTTCTTCACCCTGTACTGGATTCTCACCGGCTTTCATTTCCTCCACGTGCTGCTGGGCATGGTGATTCTCGGCTGGCTGGCCGAGCGTTGCCGGCGCGGTGCCTACCGCACGGACGCGCACAGCGGGCTGGAATCCGGGGTGCTCTACTGGCACATGGTGGATCTGGTCTGGGTGCTGCTGTTCCCGCTGGTCTACGTGCTGAACTGACGAGGTCGTCATGTCCGCTTCCAAGTTGCTGGTCGCCTGCTGGCTCGGCCTAGCCGCGCTTTCGGTCTCCACCGTCGTGCTCGGCAGTGCCGGCGCCACCCTGGCACTGACGGCAGGCGTTCTGCTGGCCGCCTTCGGCAAGGCCTGGCTGATCACCGATGGCTTCATGGAACTGCGCCATGCCCCGCCAGCCTGGCGCCTGCTGCTGCTCGGCTGGCCGTTGCTGATGGCCATCGGCGTGCTGCTGACGCTGCTCTGACCAGCGGTACGGCCTGCCCGCCCGGCACCAATAGCCCTGCAACTTTTATTGTTTCTGATCAAGGTCAGCCCTATCTCGCTCGGTGATCCTGCCACTCAAGAGTTGGACGCGCGAGACGGCGCGCCCGGTGTCACACGCTGCCGAAGCGGAGCCGACCATGTTGAGAATCAGCCATTACCTGCGCGCCCTGGCCCGGCCGGCCACCAAGGTGCTCGGTGCCCGCAGCGTCAGCGGCACGCGCCCACCCGTGGTGATCTGGAACCTGCTGCGCCGCTGCAACCTGACCTGCAAGCACTGCTACGCCACCTCCGCCGACAGCGAGTTCCGCGACGAGCTGGACACCGCCGAGGCGCTGAAGGTGATCGATGACCTGCACGAAGCCGGTGTGCGCGTGCTGATCCTCTCCGGCGGCGAGCCGCTGCTGCGGGCCGACATCTTCCAGCTCGCCGATTACGCTCGCGACAAGGGCTTCTTCGTTGCGCTGTCGACCAACGGCACGCTCATCGACGAGAGCAACATCGAACGCATCGCCGCCGCGCAGTTCGACTACGTCGGCATCAGCATCGACGGTCTCGAGGCGGTGCACGACGAGTGGCGCCAGCTCAAGGGCAGCTTCGCCGCGTCCATGCATGCCATCGACCTGTGCCGCCAGCGCGACATCCGCGTCGGCCTGCGCACCACCCTGACGCAGAACAACTACCCGCAACTGCCGGCCCTGCTCGAGCTGATGCGCGAACACGACGTGCAGAAGTTCTACCTCTCGCACCTCAACTACAGCGGCCGCGGCAAGCGCAGCCGCAAGGCCGACGCCCATCACCAGATGACCCGCGACGCCATGCGCCAGCTCTTCGAGCAGGCCTGGGACGACGTCCAGCACGGCCGCGAGACCGACTTTGTCAGCGGTAACAACGACGCCGACGCGGTCCTGCTGCTGCAGTGGGTCGAGGAGCGCCTGCCGGAACATCGCGAGCGCCTGGAGGGCATGCTGCGCGCCTGGGGCGGAAACGCCTCGGGCAGTGGCATCGCCAACATCGACAACATCGGCGACGTACACCCGGACACCTACTGGTGGCAGCACACCGTCGGCAACGTGCGCCGGCAGCGCTTCAGCGACATCTGGCTGCACGAGCCGGCGCCGCTGCTGCAGGAGCTGCGCCAGCATCCGCGAGCGGTTGGCGGCCGCTGTGCCGACTGCCGCTGGCTGTCGATCTGCAACGGCAACACCCGCACCCGCGCCTGGGCGCAGGGCGATCTCTGGGCCGAGGACCCGGGTTGTTACCTCTCCGACGAGGAGATCGGCCTGCCCGCCGTCGAGCGCATTCCCAGCATCGCCATCTGACCGATCGAGCGGCCGACCAAGCGCCGCAGCAACGCACTCCGTAAGCCCGATGAGAATTCAGGAGCACCGCATGGACCAGCCACTCACACTTCCCGCCTCGCTGAGCGCGGCGTTCGCCCCGGGCGAGGTCGCTCTGGTCGGTGCCGGTCCGGGCGATCCCGGGCTGCTCACCTTGCGCGCCTGGAGCCTGCTACAGCAGGCCGACGCGTTAGTCTACGACCGCCTGGTCAGCGACGGCCTGATGGCCCTGCTGCCTGCCGCCTGCAGTCGCCATTACGTCGGCAAGACCAGCGGCTACCACAGCCTGCCGCAACCGGAGATCAACCAGCTGCTGGCCGACCTGGCCCTGCAGAACAAGCGCGTGGTGCGGCTCAAGGGCGGCGACCCGTTCATCTTCGGTCGCGGCGCCGAGGAGCTCGAATTCCTTCTGCAGCGAGGCATCGACTGCCAGGTGGTGCCAGGCATCACCGCCGCGGCCGGCTGCAGCGCCTACGCCGGCATCCCGCTGACCCATCGCGACCTGGCGCATTCCTGCCAGTTCATCACCGGTCACCTGCAGAGCAACGGCGAACTGCACCTGCCGTGGGAAGCACTGGCACAGGGCGGCCAGACCCTGGTGTTCTACATGGGCCTGGCCAGCCTCGGCGAGATCTCGCGCAACCTGATCGCCGCCGGCCTGCCGGTGGATACCCCCGCCGCGCTGATCGGCAACGGCACCCGCGAGAACCAGCAGGTGGTGCGCTGCACGCTGCGCCAGCTGCCGAGCATGGCCGACCAGCAGCATCTCACCCCGCCGACCCTGACCGTGATCGGTCGGGTGGTGGGCCTGTTCGCAGATCGTCAGGTTCAGCACCCGGCACATCTGCAAGGTGATCCGATCAAGATTGCGGAGGCCTCATGCAACTGATTCCTGCCCTGCTGCTGGCGGCGGCGTTGCCGGCCGCCACCTTCGTCGCCCTCGACATGGCCGTCGCGGCCCCCTCGCCGACGGAAGCCCAGGCGCTCTACCAAACGCATTGCCAGAGCTGTCACGGCGTCAACCGGCTCGGCGGCGCCGGGCCGGCGCTGTTGCCGGAGAGCCTCAGCCGCATCAAGCCGGCCGAAGCCCACGCGGTGATCCGTGACGGCCGCCCGGCAAGCCAGATGACCGCCTATTCCCATGTGCTGAACGAAGCGCAGATCGCCGGCCTGGTCGATTACCTCTATCAGCCCTCGGCCGTGCCACCGACCTGGAACGACGCCGACATCCGCGCCAGCCACCGCATCCTCAAGGACCTCGCCACCCTGCCAACCACCCCGCAGCACGGCGCCGACCCGCTCAACCTGTTCGTCGTGGTGGAAGCCGGCAATCACCACGTCCGCGTGCTGGACGGTGATCGTTTCGAGGAATTGGCGAACTTCCAGTCGCACTTCGCCCTGCATGGCGGGCCGAAGTTCTCGCCGGATGGCCGCTTCGTCTACTTCGCCTCCCGCGACGGCTGGGTCAGCGTCTACGACCTGCACAACCTGAGCATGATCACCGAGGTCCGCGCCGGGCTGAACACGCGCAACCTGGCGGTGAGCAACGACGGCCGCTGGGTACTGGTGGGCAACTACCTGCCGGGCAATCTGGTGCTGCTCGATGCGCGCGACCTGTCGCTGGTCAAGCACATCCCCGCGGTCGGCCAGGATGGCACGCCGTCACGGGTCAGCGCCGTGTACACCGCACCACCGCGCGACAGCTTCGTGGTCGCGCTGAAAGACGTGAAAGAGGCCTGGGAGCTCTCCTACGCCGGCGAGCCGACCTTCGAACCGCGGCGCATCGAGGCCGCCGACTTCCTCGACGACTTCTCCTTCACCCCCGACTACCGCCACCTGCTGGCCACCTCGCGCAAGGCCCACGGCGGCCAGGTGATCGACCTGGACACCGGCAAGGCGGTCACCGACATCCCGCTGCCGGGCATGCCGCACCTGGGCTCGGGCATCTACTGGAAACGCGACGGCAAGTGGGTGTTCGCCACGCCCAACGTCAGCAAGGGGCTGATCTCGGTGCTCGATCTGCAAACCTGGAAGCTGATCAAGGAGATTCCCACCGAAGGCCCGGGCTTCTTCATGCGCAGCCAGGCCAACTCGCCCTACGCCTGGACCGACGTATTCTTCGGCCCGAACAACGACGCCGTGCACCTGATCGACAAACAGACCCTGGAAGTCGCTCACACCCTGCGCCCGATGCCGGGCAAGAACGCCGCCCACGTCGAATTCACCAATGACGGCCGCTACGCCCTGCTCAGCGTCTGGGACACCGACGGCGCCCTGCTCGTCTACGATGCCAACACCCTGGAGGAGGTCAAACGCATCCCGATGAACAAGCCCTCCGGCAAGTACAACGTCGGCAACAAGATCGAGTTCGCCGAAGGCACCTCGCACTAGCACCCTTCCAGCACGCGTGAACGTTGCTTGACGGCAGCGTTCACGGCCGAAAAAAGTCGCCTCCGACCCAGCCAAATTTTGAACTGCGACACAAAATATCGGCTTTTGTGACCGCCCGGTCTATCCTTGACCATGATGTCACAATAATATTTGTGTGCCATTGCTGATTCGACATAGTTCGTCGACTCGTAATGACGGGGAGTTCGCGCTCCCGATGTGATCGGCCTCACGTGGAGAAGTAATGTGGCTCGGTATAAGGCGCGTGGTTTCACCCTGATCGAAGTCATGATCGTCGTGGTCATCATCGGCATCCTCGCCGCCATTGCGCTGCCGAACTATCGCCAGTACGTCATCCGCAGCAACCGTACCGCCGCCCAGGCGCAGATGTTGGAGATCGCCAATCGCCAGCAGCAGTTCCTCCTGGCCAACCGCAGCTACGCCGATACCGCGGCCCTGTCTGCCAGCGGCTTCGCTCTTTCCACTGAAGTGAGCCCGCACTACAGCTTCGCCGTGACCGTGGGCAGCGGAACGGTGCCATCGTTTCTCATCACCTTCACGGCTCTCGGCAGCCAGGCCGTCGACGGCGATTTGACCCTCAACCACGAGGGCGTCAAGACGCCCAGCGACAAGTGGTGAACGCGTGCCTGACGCAGACCGCCGCCAGGCCGGCGTGAGCCTGATCGAAGTGCTGGTAACCCTGGTGATCCTTGCCGTCGGCCTGCTCGGCGTGATGGCTCTGCAGGCGCGCTTGCAGCAATCGGAGATGGAAACCTACCAGCGCTCGCAAGCATTGCTGCTGCTTGATGACCTCGCCGCGCGTATGACTGCCAATCGCACCGCAGCGGCCAATTACGTGACCGGTACGTCCAGCCCACTAGGTGCAGGCATGACCTGCCCTACCTCCAGCGCAACCCAGCAACAGCGCGATACCGCGGCCTGGTGCGCTGCGCTGCAAGGCGCTAGCGAAAGCACCAGTAGCGGTCTGGCCGGCGGACTCATCGGCGGGCGTGGCTGTGTCGAAGCCCTGGGCAACAATCAGTATCTGCTGACGGTCGCCTGGCAGGGCCTGCTGCCGCTGACAGCGCCGCCTTCCAGTGTCGCCTGTGGCAAGGATGCTTTCGACGGCACCAGCGGCAGTCAGTGCAGTAGCGACCGCTGCCGCCGGGTCGTCACCACGTTGGTGCGGGTGGCGCCGCTATGAGACGAGCCAATGCTAGCCACGGCCGTACCGTCAGCGCTGGCTTCGGCCTGATCGAACTGATGGTGGCGATGACCCTCGCCCTGATTCTCAGCGCCGCCACCCTGACCCTGTATCTCAACATGAGCCGCAGCAACAGCGAGCTGGCCAAGACCAACAGCCAGATGGAGCACGGTCGCCTGGCGATTCGTCTGCTGCGCGACGACCTCATGCATGCCGGCTTCCTCGATGGCTACCTGCCGGATTTCGACGACCTGACCGCCACCTCGGCACCAGCCGACTATCCCACGGTGCTCCCGATACCCTGCGCGCCTTATTCGGACTGGGACGAGCCATACAAGACCCGCCTGCTCGGCGTGCCGGTTCAGCTCTATGCCGCCGTGCCGAGCGACTGCACCGGCATGATGCCTTCGCCCCGCGCGGGCAGCGACGTGCTGCTGGTGCGGCATGTGGCCAATTGTGTGACCGGCGCGGCGAACTGCGAGGCCGATAGCAACGGCAAGCTCTACTGGCAGACCTCGTACTGCGAAGGTGAGCCGCGCTACGTTTTCGATACCAGCGGCTTCACTCTGCACAGGCGCAACTGCACGACCCCGGCCGATAAGCGCCGCTTCCTCAACACGGCGTACTACGTACGCGACTATGCGGTGAGCGCCGGCGACGGCATCCCTACGTTGATGCAGTCCAGCTTCGATCTGGCCGGTGGCGCGCTCGTCCAGCGGGACGCCGTCGCCATGGTCGAGGGAATCGAAGCCATGCGCTTCGTCTTAGGTGTCGACAACCTCAGCGATACCGGCGCGGCAGTCGACTACAGCCAGCCCGTGCAGTGGGCCAGTGCGCTGAACCGCAACTCGCCGACCAACCGCGGCGATGGCGCGCCGGACACCACCTGTACCTCCAGTACCCCCTGCAACCTGGCGGACCTGACCAATACCGTGGTGATCGAGGTTCATCTGCTGGTGCGCAATCTGGAGCCCACCCCGGGCTACCAGTCAGACAAGACCTACGTCGTCGGTGGCGAGACCTTCGGCCCATACAACGATGCCTTCCAGCGTCACGTCTACTCCACCACCGTGCGCCTGACCAACGTATCCGCCCGCCGGGAGACGCCATGAAGCACCGCCACCAACAGGGCTTCGCCCTGATCACCGCGCTGATCATGCTGCTTCTGCTGACCGTACTGGTGACGTCATCCTTCACCCTGAGCCGGGTCAACCTGGACGTGGTCGGCAACCAGCAATGGCGCAACGAGGCATTGGCCGCGGCGGACAACGCCCTTGAACAGGTTATCCAGTCCATGGCGAACACCACGCCAACGGCCCAATCAATCGGTATCGACATCAACCGGGACGGCAGTGACGACTACGAGGTCGGCGTGGCGCAGCCGCAGTGCATCAGGGTCAGCCTCGCTACGGCCGTCGCGCCCAGCAGCCTGACCCTCGAGGGCATGTCCAGCTCGACCTGGAACACCGAATGGGAACTGCTCGCCAGCGTTCAAGACCCCAGCACTGGCGCAGCGGTCAGGGTACGTTCCGGTATCCGGTTGCTGCTTTCCGACGCCCGCAAGAATCAGCTGTGCCCCTGAAGTCGGCCTCACGAGGTAAGCGCATGAAAACCTATCTGAGCCGGATGTTGCTGGTGCTGAGCGCCAGCCTGGCGCAAGCGGCGAACGCCGAAGATATCGACCTGTTCGTCGGCGTGCCGAGCGATTCGACCGGCGCGCCGAACGTGCTGATCATCCTCGACAATACCGCCAACTGGAACGACGCATTCGCCAACGAGATAGCCGCCCTACGCTCGGTGGTTAGCGCCCTGCCAGAGGACAAGTTCCGTTTGGGCATCATGATGTTCACCGAGACCGGCGGTGGAAACTCGGGACCGGACGGTGCATACGTGCGCGCGGCCCTGCGGCCGATGGATGCCGCCAACAAGACGGCCATGGCGAATCTGGTTACCAGCTTCGACAAGCTCGGCGACAAGTCCAACGGCGGCAAGGTCAGCAAGGCGATGGAAGAGGCGTACCTGTATTTCGCCGGCGCCACCCCGCACGCGGGTAACGACAAGGCCAAGACCGACTTTGCCGGCAACCGCGGCGTGTCGACCGCCTCCGATGCCATCTACGCCTTGCCGAACAACGCCCTGGCGAGCAAAGGCGCTACCAGCTACCGCTCGCCCATCGTCTCCGGCTGCGGCAAGAACTACGTGATCTACATCAGCAACGGCCCGGCGCAGGACAACAGCTCCGATATCGTTCAGGCGACCACCGCGCTGGCCGGTCTCGGCGGCTCCACCACGGCCATCCCGATCACCCCCAGCGACTCGCAGGACAACGTTGCCGACGAGTGGGCGCGCTTCATGAAGAAAAGCGCCCAGCAGATCACCACCTACACCATCGACATCAACCGTGGCACCAGCCGCCAGGGGCTCGGCTGGACTGCGCTGCTGCAGAGCATGGCGCGCGCTAGCGATGGCAAATACTTCGACGTTACCAGCAGCGGCACCCAGATCGTCGATGCATTGAATGCAATCTTCTCCGAGGTACAGGCGACCAACAGTGTGTTCGCCTCGGTGAGCCTGCCGGTCAGCGTGAATGCCCAGGGCACCTATCTGAACCAGGTGTTCATCGGCATGTTCCGTCCGGACGCGGATGGATTTCCGCGTTGGCACGGCAATCTCAAGCAGTACAAGCTGGGCTACATCGGCGCCGAACTGCGTCTGCTCGATGCCGACGGTGTCAGCGCCATCAACGCTAATACCGGCTTCATCACCGAATGCGCGCGCAGCTTCTGGACGCCGACCGCCGCGGACAACTACTGGAGCTTCAGTGCCCGCGGCAGCTGCCTGACCGGGGCGGATTCGTCCGCCTCCAACACCCCTGATGGCAACATCGTCGAAAAGGGAGGTCAGGGCTATCTACTGCGGGCGTCCAGCACGCGCAACATGCTCACCTGCGCAGCCGGCGCCTGCACCTCGCTCACCAACTTCTCCACTGCCAACTCGGCGATCACCGCAACGCAACTGGGCGCCGCCGATGATGCCGAGCGCACCGCGCTGATCGACTGGGCGCGTGGCAAGGATCTGCAGGACGAGGACGGCGACGGCAACCTCAACGAGATGCGCCCCTCGGTGCATGGCGACGTGGTGCATTCGCGCCCCGTGGCGATCAACTACGGCAGCGCCGGCAGTCCAGATATCGTCGCCTTCTACGGCGGCAACGATGGCGTGCTGCGTGCAGTGGTCGGCAACCGCACCAGCGCGTACGGCACCCATGCGGCCGGCAGCGAGCTCTGGTCGTTCATGCCCCCGGAGTTCTACGGCAAGATCAAACGGCTCTACGGCAACAGCGTTCCGATCAGCTTCCCAGGCTTCAGCGGAACCACCACGCCCAAGCCCAAGGACTACGGCATGGACGGCCCAGTGGTGGCCCACCAGGACGGCTCCAGCGCCTGGATCTACGCCACCATGCGCCGTGGCGGACGCGCCCTGTACGCCTTCAACGTAACTGACCCGACCGCGCCGGCACTGAAGTGGAAACGTGGCTGCCCGAGCAACTTCACCAGCAGTGGCACAGTCAGCGACAGCAACTGCAGCGAGGGCTTCGCCGGCATCGGTCAAACCTGGGCTCCGCCGAAGCTGCTCAAGGCGAGCGGCTACGGGGCTGGCACTGCGCCCATGCTGATCATGGGCGGCGGCTACGACACCTGCGAGGACGCCGATCCACATACCTGCAGCAGTACGACCAAGGGCAACAAGGTCTATGTGCTGGACGCCGACAGCGGCGCCCTGCTCAAGACCTTCGACACCCAGCGCAGCGTCGTTTCCGACGTGACGCTGGTGCGTAACAGCGCCGGTCTGGCGCTATATGGCTATCTCGCCGATCTGGGCGGTAACGTCTACCGCATCACCATGGGAGCAGCAGCGCCGGAAAACTGGAGCATCACCCGCATCGCAGCCCTCGGCTGCAGCACGGCGGGGACCTGCACCGCCAATCGCAAGTTCATGTTCGCCCCGGACGTGGTCGCCGATGGCGCCGATTTCGTCCTGCTGCTCGGCTCCGGTGATCGGGAGAAACCGCTGCTCGACTACGACGACGCCGCGGCCACCACCAACTACTTCTTCATGCTGCGTGATCGCCCGAACGACACCGGCTGGCTTGCCAGCGAAGGCCTCAACTGTGGCGCGAACCTGCTCTGCCTGAACTCGCTGCTGGGCATCACCACCCAGAGCGCACCAACCACCACCAGCCTCGGCCAGAAGAAGGGGTGGTACCTGCAGCTCGACAGCACCGAACAGGTGGTCACCTCGGCGATCACGGTATTCGGCGATGTGACCTTCAGCACCCATCGGCCGAGGGTGCCGTCGGCCAACGTCTGCTCCGGGCTCGGCGAGACCCGCGTCTATACCGTCAACTACCTGACCGGCCAGGGCGTCTATCACGACGTGGTCGGCGATGGCCTACCTCCTTCGCCGGTTGCCGGCATGGTGACCCTGGACGACGGTGTCACCACCGTGCCGTTCGTCATCGGTGCCGACCCGTCCTCGCCGCTGCAGGGTAGCCCGCCGATCAATCCCGCATCGGTCATGCAGCCGACCTCGCGGGTGTTCTGGAATATCGAGCAGTAGGAGCGCCAAATGCCGTATCGCGTTCGGCCACAGGCCACCTCGGGTGTTCGCCAGGCCGCGTTCACCCTGATCGAACTGATGGTGGCACTCGGCGTGCTGGCCGTGCTGGCTGCGATCGCCGTGCCGGGCTACGACAACATGGTGCTCAACAGCAGGCTGCGCACCTACACCACCGATTTCGCGGCCAGTGCCCGGCTGGCCCGGAGCGAGGCGATGAAGCGCAACACGCCGATCACGCTATGCAGCTCCAGTGATGGCAGCAACTGCGACGACGCCGCTGGCTGGGAACAGGGCTGGGTAATGCGCGCCGGCAGTACGGTGATCCGCAGCTACCCGGCGGCGAAGGATGGCTATCTGCTCGCCTCGACGGTTCGCGAACTGACCTTCCTTCCCAGCGGCTTCGGCGCCACGCCGCTCTCGCTGACCATCTGCCGTGCCTCGCCGCTCGGTGGTCAGGAGCGCGCGCTGACGCTTTCGGTCACGGGCCGCGTCACCGTAGCGCGCACGCACACCGGCAGCTGCTCCTGAGCCCGGCAGGCACCGCGCGCCACTGAAGGCCGGCACGGTTGCTACAATCGCCAGCCCACCCGGCTTGCAAGGCTCGACCATGGACATCGATCTCGCCCGCACCTTTCTCGAGATCATTCGCAGCGGCAGCTTCATCGCCACCGCCGAACGTCTGCACATCACCCAGACGGCCGTCACCGCACGGGTGCATAACCTCGAAAGCCAGCTCGGTTGCCGCCTGTTCGTGCGCAACCGTGCCGGCGCTCGGCTGACTCATGACGGCGAGCGCTTCGTCGCCTACGCCAACCAGCTGGTGCAGACCTGGGAAGCCGCGCGCCGCGACCTGCCGCTGTCGCAGGGCAGCGGCAAGCTGCTGACACTGGGCTCCGATGTGAGCCTGTGCAACCCGCTGATGCTGGCCTGGGTGCAACGCCTGCGCCAGGGGCTGCCGGGCCATGCGGTACGGCTGGAGATCGCCAGCGGCGAGGAGCTGCAGAAGAAGCTGGATCTGGGTGTGCTCGACGCTGCACTGGTGCACCAGCCGGAGTACTGGCCGGGCCTGCAGGTCGAGCAGCTGCTGGAGGAGAAGCTCATCCAGGTGGTGCAGACGGCCAATCCTGATCCGTACCTGTATGTCGACTGGGGCCCGGCATTTCGCAAGCAGCACAACCAGGCGCTGCCCGAATGCACCCGCGCCACGCTTTCGTTCAGCCTCGGCCCGCTGGCGCTGCAGTATCTGGTGCAATGCGGCGGGCGCGGCTACTTCCGCACCCGCGTGGTCCAGCGCTACCTGGAAGAAGGCATTCTCAAACGAGTGGAGCACGCACCGGAGTTTTCCTACCCGGTCTATCTGGTGCGTGCCCGCGCCAGTGACTCGCCGGCGCTGGGCAAAGCCATCGAGCTGCTGCGCGAGCTCGCTCTCGACGACTACGACTGGTCGCGCTGGTACTACGAAATCTGACCGGCGCGGCTCAGTCCGGCAGCTGCTTGAGCCAGTTGCGGTACAGCGCGGCGATCAGGTCGGTCTGGGTGATCATGCCGATCAGCCGCTGCTGCGCGTCGACCACCGGCAGGCAATGCAGGCCGAGGTCGGAGAGCAGGTAGACCAGCTCGACCATGTGCGTATCGGCCGTCACCGAAACCACTGGCGAACTCATGATCGCGCGCAGCTTGGTGCCGCGCAGGAAGTTCAGCTGGCCGAAGCTGAGCCGCCCCGGGCGTGGGTGGAAGTGCTTGAGCAGATCCACCTGGGTGACGATGCCGACCAGCCGGTGATCATCGCCCTCGACCACCGGCAACGAGCGCAGGCGATGCTGCTGCAGCGTCTGCCAGGCCTGTTCGATGAAGGTATCCGGGGTGTGCCAGTAGAGATCGCGCGACATCACGTGCGCCGCGGTGATCTCGCCCATGCTGCGGCGCAGGGCGTGCTTCTCGGTCTGCTTGATCAGCCGGGCGAGGTCGTCGCGGGTGATGTCGACGTACTCGCCGAATTCGGCCAGCGCCCGGTCGACGTCATCCTGGACAAAGCTCATTCGCTCGCCTGGGCGAGGATCCCGGGTGTGGTGCTCGTTTTCGCGCGGCAGGCGCGCCTTGGGGTAGGGATTACCCGTGAGGTTGTTGAACAGCAGCGCGAAGGTCACCAGCAGCAGCGAGTTGAACATCACTGGCCAGAGCAGGCCGAAGTGCAGCTGGTGCAGGTCGGGGCCGCCCACTGCGGCCACCAGCGCCAGCGCGATGCTCGGCGGGTGCAGGCAGCGCAGCGCAAAGAGACACAGCAGCGTCGCCGCGCCGGCCAGCGTCGCGGCGAGCACGCTGGGCAGCCCGGTGAGGCCCAGGGAGACACCGATCAGCGCGGCGAACAGGTTGCCACCGATGACTGACCAGGGCTGCGCGAAAGGGCTCGACGAGGCGACAAACACCAGCACGGCGGAGGCGCCAACCGGCGCGATCACTTGCAGCGCCAGCCCGGTGCCGACTAGCCAGCGGTCGCTGAGAAACACCAGTGGCATGACCAGGGCGACGCCGATGGCGGCGCGCAGCCAGTGTCGGGGAGCCGCATTCAGGGGTGCGGGAACGAAGGATTTGAACCAGTCGATCAGATTGTCTTGCATGGAGGCTCTTGTCAGACGAAGCACCGGCTATGGGAGCGTAGCCGGGTTAAAAAGGTCCGTCCCTGGACCCTCAGGAGCTACAAGGGTAGCGAGTGGAAATCAAGCGGTCACAGCGCTCAGCTCTGCGTCTCGGGCCGGGGCGCGCCGCGCGTGGCGCACGGTCAGCCAGGTGTTCAATGCCATCAGCAGCATGCCGCTGGCGAAGATGGCGCCGCCGGCCATGCGCACGATGTAGCCGGGATGGCTGGCCTGCAGCGCCTCGATGAAGGAATAGGTCAGCGTGCCGTCTTCGTTGACTGCGCGCCACATCAGGCCCTGGGTGATGCCGTTGACCCACATTGAGGCGATGTAGAGCACGGTGCCGATGGTGGCGAGCCAGAAGTGCGCGTTGATCAGGCCGATGCTGTGCATCTGCTCGCGCCCCCACAGCCGCGGAATCAGGTGGTACAGCGAGCCGATGGAGATCATCGCCACCCAGCCCAGCGCCCCGGCGTGTACGTGGCCGATGGTCCAGTCGGTGTAGTGCGACAGGGCGTTGACCGTCTTGATCGCCATCATCGGCCCTTCGAAGGTCGACATGCCGTAGAACGCCAGCGAGACCACCAGAAAGCGCAGGATCGGGTCGGTGCGCAGCTTATGCCAGGCGCCGGACAGGGTCATCATGCCGTTGATCATGCCGCCCCAGCTCGGCGCCAGGAGGATAATCGACATCACCATGCCCAGGCTCTGCGCCCAGTCCGGCAGCGCGGTGTAGTGCAGGTGGTGCGGACCGGCCCAGATGTAGATCGAGATGATCGCCCAGAAATGCACGATGGAAAGGCGGTACGAGTAGATCGGCCGCCCGGCCTGCTTGGGTACGAAGTAGTACATCATGCCGAGAAAGCCGACCGAGAGAATGAAGCCCACCACGCTGTGCCCGTACCACCATTGCACCATCGCATCGGTGGCCCCCGAGTACATCGAATAGGACTTGAGCAGGCTCACCGGGATCAGGGCATGGTTGATGATGTGCACCATGCCGGTGACGATGATGAAGGCGCCGAAGAACCAGTTGCCGACATAGATGTGCCGGATCCGCCGACGGGCGATGGTGCCGAAGAACAGATAGGCGTAGAGCACCCAGATCAGCGTCACCCAGAGCGCGATCGGCCACTCCATCTCGGCGTATTCCTTGGACGTGGTGTAGCCCAGCGCGTAGCTGATCGGCATCGCCACGCAGGCCGCTTGCCAGCCCCAGAAGACCACAGCGGCCAGCCGGTCGGAAATCAGCCGGGCATGGCTGGTGCGCTGGACGATGTAGAAGGACGAGGCGAACAGCGCGCCGCCGCCGAAGGCGAAGATCACCAGATTGGTGTGGATTGGCCGTAGGCGGCCGAAGCTGGTCCAGGGCAGATCGAAGTTCAGCTGCGGCCAGACCAGCTGCGCGGCGATGAAGACGCCGAGGCCCATGCCGAGCACACCCCAGACCAGCGT
This sequence comes from Stutzerimonas sp. R40042, assembly GCF_026642215.1. NCBI lineage: Bacteria > Pseudomonadati > Pseudomonadota > Gammaproteobacteria > Pseudomonadales > Pseudomonadaceae > Stutzerimonas > Stutzerimonas sp. R40042. The sequence continues at coordinate 3,838,674 of NZ_CP113258.1, forward strand.
CATCAGGGTGAACTGGCGCACCACGTGGTAGTTGTAGGCAATCGGTTCGGGACTGTTGTGCAGTTCGCTCATGCTCGCCAGGCGGCCGACGCGGGCGCCCAGGAAACGAACATCGAGATCTGCCAGCGCAGCGCTGGCAATGGTCGACGGACCGGCACGCCGCATCCGCTCGCCGTTCCTCCTGGGATCGGTTCATATCGAGCGCGACGGAATGCCGCGCAGACGGAATGCGTGCGCATTGTCTGCGGCGAGTTAAATGTTATCTAACGAATAGTATTGATCGATAAGCGCAATATTCTTGCACTAATCTCCCATGAGGCAGAAACCGCAGCCTGCAGTATCAAGCCGCGCGGCTCGTCCCTTGCTCGTACTGATCGACCACCGCAGTGACGATGCGCATCACCTCCAGGTTGGCGTCCTCCATCTGGCCGAGGTGGCGCAGCGCGGTTTCCAGGGCGTTCTCGGCGAATGCATCCAGCGCCGCCTGCCCTTGGGCATGCACTGCCGTATGCGGTCGCTCGATCTGCCGGAAGCAGTCCAGCGCCTGGATATCGCGGTTGCCCTCGCCGTAGTACCAGCGACCGAAACGACAGTCGCGCTCGCTCGGCAGCTGCGGAATCGGCTGTGTCTGGTCGCTCAGCAGATGGTTGTAGACCACGAACTTCAGCGACAGCTCGTCGAGATTGGCCAGCTCGATGCCGGCCCGGAAGGAAGACGCGGCGCTGCTCGCACGCATCGCCCCGGCCAGCTGGCGGAGCGTACGCATCGCCTCGACCGCGACCTCGGTGGTTCGGCTGAAGCCCTTGGCGTGGCTGCCCTGCAGCTGGATGTAGTCATGCACGTTGCGGATTTCGGCCTGTACTTCGCCAATCTTGCGCACGATGTCATCGGTCGCCAGCGCGGTCTTTTCCGCCAGGCTGCGAATCTCCCCGGCGACAACCGCGAAACCACGCCCGGCTTCGCCGGCCCGCGCCGCCTCGATCGCGGCATTCAGCGCCAGCAGATTGGTCTGGCTGGCGATGCCGCTGATGAGATCGACGATGCTGTTGATCTCCTGCGAGCGCTCGGCAAGGGTATCGACCTTGCGCGAAGCCAGGCCGAGGCCCTCCTCCATCTCGGCTGCCTTGCCCTGCAGTTCGCCGAAATGCTTCTGGTTGCTCAGCGCCGCGGCGGCGACCTCGCCGGCACGGGCCTTGTTGTCGCCCAGCTGCCCGGTGAGGAACTCGAACGACTCGCCGAGATGGGCCACCGAGGTGCTGAAGCGAATCAGCTTTTCCGACACGCCGCGGTAATAGTCGAGCTGTCGCTGGCGTTGCTGGCTGGCGGCTTCTGCTACCTGCAGCTGCTGTTCCAGCTCTGCGACGCGCGCCGACTGCTCGGCGTGACTGGCCTGCAACGCGCGCAATTCCTGCTCCAGGCGTACCGCGCTGCGCTTCCACTTGAACCACATGCGGGTATCCCTCAGCTGATGGTGTAGCCGTTATCCACCACCCAGTCCTGACCGAACACGCCGCGCGCGCCTTGCGAGAGCTGGAACAGGATGACGTTGGCGACCGCCGCGGACTCGAGGAAATGCCCCGGCAGCAGGCGCTTGGTAACGCCATCGGCAACGCCTTCAAGCTGGTCGTCGGTCAGTCCCAGCGTGCCCCAGATCGCGGTAGCGGTCGGCCCCGGCGAGACCATGTTGATGCGTACATCCAGCGGCGCGAACTCCACCGCCAGCGTACGCGCCTGCGCCGCCAACGCCGCCTTGCTGGCGATGTAGGCGGCCAGGCCGGGGAAGGTCGAACGGATCAGAAAGGTGCCGACGAACACCACCGAAGCCGGCTTGGCCAGCTCGTTACGCATGACCGCGAGGGTGTTCAGCGCACCGGCGCCATTGACTGCCCACTGCCGGTCGAAGGCCGCCATGTCGAGGCCATCGGCCAGTTCGGCGATGCCCGCATTGGGCACCAGGTAATGCACGGGGCCGAGCTGGGCCGCGCGCCGGCCCAGCTCGGCCAGGTCTTCGGCCGAAGTGACATCGCCACGCAGCCATTGCAGCTGCTCCGGATGCGTGGCCAACAGCGCCTCGAGACCGCCCAGGCTGCGCGACATCGCCAGCACTTGGGCTCCCCGCTGCAACAGGGCAGCACACAGTGCCAGACCGATTCCGGAGCTGGCACCGGTCACGACCGCAAGACGATCCTGAAACTCGCTTTTCATTCATCATCTCCGAGCTCGACACGCGTCGAGTCACAGGCCGCCTCGCCAGAGGCAGCGGTTTTCAAGCTGGTTAGGTGTGGCAGGTGCGGCGGCACCTGCCGATTGCGACTTGCGTTGTCAGCCCGGGTGTCCATCCACACGGGGCGCGACCAGCATCGGCGCGTAGCGCCAGACGTAGAGTGCGAAGGCCAGTGCCCAGCAGGCCGCTGCCAGCCACAGCCCGGCGACCGGCCAGATGACCGAGAGGAATACCCGCGCAGCCGTACCGAGGTTGAACAGCACGAAGGCCCCGACGATGCCCGCCGGTAACTGCAGCGGCCGACCGGTGTGGCCGAGGGTCACCCGAGCGATCATGGCCAGGATCAAGCCACTCATCGAGCCGACGCTCAGCGCATGCAGCGACGGGCTGGACTGCGCCAGCAGACCGAAATGCCAGAGCGCCAGGCCGAACGCCGCGACCACCAGCCAGAGCATCGCCAGGTGCAACGACCAGAGCAGGCCGACCTTCCAGATGCCCTTGTCATACCAGCGCGCCAGACGCAGCAGATGCCCGGCGCCGATAGCCGCGAACAACAGGCCCAGCACAGGGTGTGGCTGCATGGCGATGCCAACTGCATGCAACAGGGCGATCACACCGGTGCCCACCAGCAGGGCGACATCCAGCCATACCCAGGGCTTGAGCGCCTCGACCTTGCCCAGCCCGCGCTGGGTGAAGAACGGAATCACCCGCCCGCCGATCAGCGCCATCAATGCCGCCACCAGCCAGAGGCCGGCCAGCACGCCCTGGCGCTGCAGGGCATCGCTGCCTTGCAGGAGGCCGCTCAGCACCAGCAGGTCGGCACCGAACATCAGGCCCAGCACCACTACGATCGGGTAGTTGCGCTTCTGCCGCACCGCCCAGAGCATCTGCGCCATCATCCAGGCCAGGGCCAGCAGGAACAGCAGGTCCAGCGGCGCCAGCCACTCGGCTGGCAGGCCGAACAACCAGCCCAGGCGTGCCGCCAGCCAGAGCAGCGCCAGCCCCATCAGACGGTTGCCGGAGGGCGCGGTCTGCCCGGTCCAGGTCTGTACCGCGGTCAGCAGGAAGCCGGCGACGATCGCCATGGCGAAGCCGAACAGCATTTCGTGACGGTGCCAGGCGAGCCAGCCGCCGGTGGGCTGAAAGCCCGGCCAGAGCCCGGTCCAGGCGGCGACCCAGAGCGGAATTGCCAGCAGCGCATAGACGCTGCCGGCGAGAAAGAAGGGGCGAAACGCGAGCCGCCAGATAGGCGGGATACTCAGGGCTTTTCGCCGGTCGATAACTTGCACGGAAGGCCTCCAGTATTGCCATGTCCCGTAGCGCACAGTCGTGGGCGCAACGGGCAGATGAGCGCTCCAGAAAGCGGGAGCCAGGGTTACTTTCTACAGGGTAGGAGCGCTCGGCAGACTTGATTGCGATCAGCTTTTTTCCGAGGCGGCGGAAAAGTGACATGCGGCGCCGAAGACCGGCTCGAAGATGCACCATTGCGGTGCAAGGCGGCCATGCGGCCGCGCGGAGATGCGAAGCTGACCTGCAAGCGCGGACAGGCGCGCCGGCAGGTCTCGGATCGGCGACCGGGTGGACCGGCGCCGCAGGAAGGCAGACGCTTACTTGAGTTCCTGCTTCACCGTCTCACTGCTCGCGGTCGTTTCACCGTCGCTCACCGACTTGCGAAAACCGCTGATCGCGCTGCCCAGGTCGGAGCCCAGACCGCGCAGGCGCTTGGTGCCGAACAGCATGACGACGATCAGAAGAATGATCAGAAGTTGCCAGACGCTGATACCCATCATTGTGCTTACCTCGGATGTAGCGGAATTGATCGCGGCTCAGTGACCCGCGTGTGCATTGTGTCGATCGGCCGGCATGTGCTCGTGCATGCCGCCATGCTGCATGCTCGCCGCTTCCTGCAGCAGCGCCTGATCGATCTGATCGAAACGCAGCACGCGGCCACCGTGTTCCTCGGCCAGACGCTTGGCCGCCTGCTCGTCGGCGAAGGTCGCCAACGATGCCCCCATGGCCCCCTTGAGCGACGTGCCGACCACATAGTAGGCGCTGGTTGCGTCGATCAAGTGACTGTCATCCGGTTTTTCCCAAACGCTACGGCCCATGTCGTGCACGTACAGCTTGGCGTCGAGCAGGCGGTTTTCCGGCTGCAACCACCAGCCGAGCATCTCGGCAGTGGAGCAGAACTTCTTTACCCCACCCTTCTCCACCGCCTGCCCCTTGGGCCCGGGGAAGTCGCTGATGATCATGCCGCAGACATGGCATTCGTCGCTGTCGTGGAAGGCCACCGGGTCCAGCGCCTGCTCGACCTCTTCCTTCTCGCCGCAGCCGGCCAGGCCGACAGCAAGCAGCAGAGCGAGGAAGGTTCCGGCGCCGATGCGATGCAGTGCGTTCATAGAGGATTTCCTTTTTGATTCATGAATTCAGGCCAGCCGACGGCGGAAGATGCCGTAGGCCAGCAACAGCGAAACGCCAACCCAGGCCAGCAAACAGAGCCAGAGCACCGCGCCCGGCACCGGCAGGTCGGCACCGAGCGAGAGCACGCCCATGGCGCTGCCGCTGCCCTCGAAGCCGGACAGGTTGATCAGCCGGTAGATGTCGGTGGGGTTGAGCAACAGCAGCCAGGGCAGCAGTTCGGGATTGAACTTGCCCTCGCTGAGCACCAGCAGCGCGAGCAGCACCAGGTCGAACACCAGCACGAAAAGAAACCACACGCCGAGCGCCAGCCCGGCGGCACTGGACTTCTCGTTGACCTTGCCGCTGAGCACGTAGGCGAAGGCGAGGAATACCCAGCCGAGCAGCGTCGAGGAGATCATGAAGCGGCCGAACGCCCAGAACAGCATGCCGAGTTCGACATCCTCGACCAGCACCCCGATGGCCAGCGCCGCGCAGCCGAAGCCGATCAGCACCGCCAGGGCGAGGATCAGCCCGTGGCCGACGAACTTGCCGAGCAGGATCTGCCCGCGCCCCAGCGGATAGGTCAGCAGCAGCATCAGCGTGCCGCCCTCGTCCTCGCCGACGATGGCGTCATAGGCCAGCAGCAGCGCGATCAGCGGCATCAGAAAGGTGGCCAGACTGGCCAGGCTGGCGATGGTCGCCGGAATCGAGGTGAAGCCGAGCTGGCCGGACGCCGCAGCGCCGAGCCAGGCGATGCCCACCGCGAGCACGGCGAAGAGCAGGCTGATGGCGAGCAGCCAGCGGTTGCGCAGGCCGTCGCTGAGTTCCTTGCGGGCGATGTTCCAGACCTGGTTCATGGGCGACCCTCCTGGGCGCGTACGTCACCGGCGCGCTCCATGTAATAGCGGTAGAGGTCTTCCAGCGACGGCTGGTGGATCTCAATGTCCTCCGGCTCGCTCTCGCCGAGCAGCTGGCGCAGCAGCACCAGCTTGTGGCCATTGATGGCAACCACTTCCAGACTCGTCTCGCTGAGGCCGCGGGCGCTGTGCCCGGCATCGGTCCAGCGCTGCAGCCAACTGTCGCGCTCGCTGATGCCGCTGGCGCGGATGCGCACCGGCAGCCCGGCCTCCGCACGCAGTTGCGACAGGCTGCCGACCGCCTGCAAGCGACCCTTGGCGAGGATCGCCGCGCGGTTGATATGCGCCTCGACCCCCGGCAGTACGTGGGAGCAGAGGATGATGCTGGTGCCGCGCTGACGCAGGCGGTCGATCAGCTGGTAGAGATCCTGGGTGGCGATCGGATCGAGGCCCACGGTCGGCTCGTCGAGCAGCAGCAGGCGCGGTTCGCCGAGCAGCGCCTGGGCCAGGCCGAGGCGCTGGCGCATGCCCTTGGAATAGGTCTTCACCCGGCGGTCGGCGGCATGGGCCAGGCCGACCTGCTCGAGCAGCTCGTCCACCTGGCTCTGCGCCGCGCCCTTCAGGCGGGCGAAATGGCGCAGGGTTTCGCGGCCGCTCAACTGCGGGTAGAAGGTCACGTTCTCCGGCAGGTAGCCGAGCTGGCGGCGCACCTGTGGATCGTTCGGCGCGCGGCCCAGGACTTTCACCTGGCCCACGCTCGGCGAAAGCAGGCCGAGAATCAGCTTCATGCTGGTGGTCTTGCCCGCGCCGTTATGGCCGAACAGCCCCAGCACCTCACCTTCACCGAGGTTCAGGTTCAGATCGTGCAGCACGGTCATGCTGCCGTAACGCTGGCTTACGCCCTGGATCTCGACGGCGTTCATGACGTTGGTTCCTGCTTTTCGGTTAGGAGTTCTTCAGTCGGCAGCTTCATCAGCGGATGGCTGTCCTGCACGCCCGGCGACTTGACCACCGGGAAGGCACGCTGCACCCAGCGCAGCACTTCGATGCTCGGGCTGTTCATCAGCAGGCGCACCTGCGGGTAGAGCCAGAGCAGGCGGTCGACGTTGTCGTTGGGTTCGTAGGCGACGTCGCCCAGGCCGTCGTCATTGCGGTCCCAGCCCAGGTAGTCGCTCCAGTAGTTGCCACGGCCGTCCACCGACCATTCCTGGGTGCGGGTCGCCACGTACTTGACCTGCTGCTGGTTGCCGACGAAGGCGTTGCCGGAAATGCGGTTGTCTTCGGAGCCGGCGGTCAGGTGGATGCCCAGCGAGCTCTTCTCGAAATGGTTGTTCTCGATGGTGTTGAACAGCGAGTTGTAGATGAACAGCGCCTTGCCCTCGCCGCCGCTGATCATGCTGTCGCCACCGGTATCGCCACGCTGCACCTCGCTGACGAAGTTGTCGGTGATGGTCGAATAGGTGATGTAGTTCATCAGGATGCCGTAGTTCTGATCCTGCTCGGAGCGGTTGCCCGTGACGATCAGCTTGCGGCTCTGCATCAGCGCGTAGCCGGTGCGGGTACGGCGGGTGACGTTGTCGATCACGCTGTTGTCGTTGGCGAACATGTAATGCACGCCATAGCGCAGATCCTCGAGGACGTTGGCCTCCAGGTGGTTGCCGTTGGAGGTGTCGATGTAGATGCCATCGCGGACGTCACGTACCCGATTGCCGATGATGCGTGCACCGTTCACCGCGAACAGGTGAATGCCGTTGCCGCGGTCCTGCGAGCGAATGTCCACCTCACCGACGATCTCGTTGCCGATCACCTGCACGTCGGCGGCACCATCGACGAACACGCCGAAGCCCGGCCCCTGCATACGGTTGTTCCGAATCAGCGCCCGCGGCGCGGCCGGCAGGACGAACACCGCCGAATCCATGGCCGTGAGGTCGGAGCCCCAGTCGCGCAGCGTGCAGCCGTCGACGAGCACGTCGGGCGCGCTGATGAGCAGGCTGCTGCCCTGCCCTTGCGACTGGATGGTCGCACCCGGCTCGCAACGCAGCTGCATGGGCTGCTCGATGGTGAACTGCCCCTGATATTCCCCGGCAGGCAGGCGCCAGCGGTTCTCACCGTCGGGCTGCAGCGGCAGGGTGGTGATCGATTGCGGTGCCGCCTGAGCCGCACCACTGAATAGAAGCAGCAGCATGACTGCTGTGGGATATCGCGAGAAAAAACCAGCCTGAGCTTTGAACACTGCGTTTTGACCTTCTTCAGCTTGCAGGCGAACGGCGGTTGCCGGAAGGGTCGCGGCAGCATGCCGAAACCCTTCGCGGATTGCGACGCCATCGCCCGACCGCAAACGGGCGATGGCTGGAGCCGCTTAGGCGGGCTCGACCATCATGCGGCCGACCATTTCCATGTGCAGCGCGTGGCAGAACCAGCTGCAGTAGTACCAGTGCAGCCCCGGCTTGTCAGCGATGAAGGTGATGGAAGAGGTCTGTTGCGGGCTGATCTCCATGCTCGCACCGTGATTGACCATGACGAAACCGTGGGACACGTCTTCGATCTGGTCGATGTTGGTGATGGTCACGGTGACTTCGTCGCCCTGCTTGACGGTGAACTCCTGCACCCCGAACGCCGGCGCCATGGAGGTCATGTACACGCGCACCTTGTTGCCGTCGCGGATGACCTTGTTGTCGGTCTCCAGGTTGATGCCATCCTTCTTCGCCCTTTCCACGGTCGGCGCGAAGAACGGATCGTTGCGGTCCCAGAGCTTCTTCGGCTTGATCTGGTCGCGACGGGCCATGATGCAGTCGTGCGGCTCGGCATAGGTCGGGCCGTCATGCACCAGCTTCATTTCCTCACCGGAGATGTCGATCAGCTGGTCGTTTTCCGGGTGCAGCGGGCCGGTTGGCAGGAAGCGATCCTTGCCGAACTTGCACAGCGCCACCAGCCACTTGCCATCGGCTTCGCTGGTTTCGCAGAGCGAGGCGTGGATGTGGCCCGGCTGGTAGTGCACGTCGAGCTTCTGCTTGATGTAGTTGACCTTCTCGCCCTTGTAGGCGCGAACCGCGTCGGCCATGTTCCACTTGACCACCTGGCTGTCGATAAACACGGTGGTGTAGGCGTTGCCGCGACCGTCGAAGGTGGTGTGCAGCGGGCCGAGGCCCAGTTCCACTTCGGCGGCGATGGTGTCACGCGGATCGGCCAGCTTGTCGGCGAACAGGTCCGGCAGCTTGGCAATCTCGATCATCGACACGGTCGGTGACAGCTTGCCGTTGGCGATGAAGTACTTGCCGTCGGAGGAGGTGTTCAGGCCGTGCGGGTTCTTCGGCACCGGGATGTAGCGGGTGAACTGGCTGTCCTTCTCGGCCTTCTTGCGGCCGTCGAGCACCGGCACCTTGGAGTCGCCGAGGGTGATGAACTTGCCGGCCTTGACCGCCTTCTCCGCCGCCTCGATATCGAACACCACGACCCAGTCGCGCTCGTTGCGCATCATGCCGCCGAGGTCGTAGGCCTTTTCCGAGTTGTAGCAGGTGGCAGCGGTGAAGCGGCCGGTGTAATCGGCGTCGGTGTTGTCGAGGTTGCCGTCGACGATGATCTGGAAGGCCATCTCCATCTTTTCGGCGTCGATGACGTTGTACATGGTGTAGCTGTTTTCATCCTGCAGATCGAAGACCTTGCCGTCGTTCGGGTGCGGGATGACGAATTCGGCGTTGGCGAACACGTACTTGGTGTGCGGCACCTTCTGCAGACGCAGGCCGTGAATGGCCTGGCAGTTCGGCACGGTGATCATCTTGTCGCACTTCATGATATCGAGGCGGATACGGGCGACGCGGGTGTTGGCCTTGTCGTTGATGAACAGGTACTTGCCGTCGTACTTGCCGTCGGTCATGGAGATGTGCGGGTGGTGGCAGTCGCCATTGAGGAACTTGGCGCTGTCGCCCATGATCGCGCGGCTTTCGTTGGTCAGGCCCCAGCCGGTGGCGGAGTCGACGTTGAACACCGGGATGCGCATCAGTTCGCGCATCGACGGGATGCCCATCACGCGCACTTCGCCCTGGTGGCCGCCGCTCCAGAAGCCGTAGTAGTCGTCCAGGTCGCCCGGCGCGACGTGGATGTTCTGTCGTGCGTCCTTGACCGCTGCGGCCCAGGACTCGCGGCTCATCACCGCGCCACCGAAGGCCGTGGCCGCAACGGCCGCGCCAGTCACTGCGCTGGCGCCGAGGAAGCCACGACGGCTCATGCCGCCCTTCTCCAGCACCTCGGGATTGTTCTTGCTCTTGTCACTCATGGGGTTTTGCTCCTTTGGGACACTGCTTCAAACACATCGATCGAGCGCCTCGCCTGCGGCGACGGCTCAGGGTTCCACCACTTGCACTACGGGAATCAGCGACGGGTCGGCCGGTGCCTTCTTGCCGCGCTTGGCGCGCTTGTTCTTCAGAATCAGCGGCGGGCACTTGTTTTCGTTGTGGTAGGTCATCTGGCAGTCCAGGCAGTAATGGCACTCGTTGTGGTTGATGTGCCCATCCGGGTGGATGGCCTGGATCTCGCATTCCTTGGCGCACAGCTGGCAGGGGCTGCCGCATTCGGGGCGCCGCTTGAGCCAGTCGAACAGGCGCACCTTGCTGCTGATCGACAGCGCCGCCCCCAGCGGGCAGACGTAGCGGCAGTACACCTTGCGGGTGAAGATGTTGATGACCAGCAGGAACACCGCGTAGGCGACGAACCACCACTGGCGGTCGAACTTGAGGGTGATGGCGGTCTTGAAGGGTTCAACCTCGGCGGCCTTCTCGGCCATCATCATCGACTCGAGGGAGATGCCGAACAGCACCAGCAGGACGATGTACTTGATCGCCCAGAGCCGCTCGTGCACGGCGAAGGGCAGCTCGTACTGCGGAATCTTCAGCTTGCGTGCGGCTTCGTTGATCAGCTCCTGCAGCGCGCCGAAGGGGCACAGCCAGCCGCAGAACACGCCACGCCCCCAGAGCAGGATGCTGGCGGCGGTGAAGGTCCAGATGATGAAGATCACCGGATCGGAGAGGAACAGCTCCCAGCGGAAATCCTGGAACAGCGCGTGGACGAAGGTCAGCACGTTGACCACCGACAGCTGCCCCAGCGCGTACCAACCGATGAACACCACGGTGAACACCAGGTAGCCGCGACGCAGCCAGTGCAGGAACCGCGGCCGCTGAGTGAACTTGTCCTGCAGGAACAGGATGACCGTCAGCAGGCCCAGCGCCACGACGATCACGCCGATCTGGAACGACTTCTGGTACCAGATGTTGACCCACATCGGCCGGTTGGCTTCTTCGATGGCGGCCAGCTCCTCGGCGGTCGGCTGCGGACGCTCGATGTACTGCTCGGGCATCTGGTAAGGCAGCTCGAAGCTGGTGAACATGCCGCTGATCGGGCCGGTCTGGCGGCGCACCAGCAGCTCCAGCGTCCAGGGTGAACCGGGATCGAACGCCGCATGCTCGCGGACGATGAAGATCGCCATTTCGCTGAAGTCGGGCATGCCTTCGGCATAGACGTCGTCCAGCCGCTGGAAGTCCATGTCGCGGAAGCTGATGACGTTGCCGAACTGGCGCAGCTGGACCCGATCGAAGATGCCGCCGCGGACATAGCCCGAGCCCTTGAACGAGTATTCGCCGCTGCCCATCACCGCGATGGCGTGCTCGCCTGGCTTGAGCTCGTCCATCAGCGTGCGGTAGTGCGCATCGCCGAGCAGCGCGCGGCCGATGGTCGGCGGGTTCAGATGCGTGGCGTAGAGGTCGATGAAGGTGTCCTGCACCTCATCTGCCGCCGCCTCGTCGATGCCTTCGCCCTCGGTGCCCTTGAACGCCTCGTCGATCTCGCCCTTGGTCAGGTGCAGCCGACGGATCGCGCCGTTGCCGGTCAGGTCGCTCCAGGTTGCCGGCTCGTAATAATCCGCGCGGACGGTGGCCGGTTTCTGCGCGACGCCCGCCTTGCTCTCCACCAGCCCCAGCGACACCGCGACGTCATGCGCCGCGCGCATGACGATCTCGTTGACCACCATCACCGTGACGGTGGCACCAGTGACCGCATCGATGGTGACCGCATTCTCGTCCCGCGAACGGCCGACAACCACGCGCTGGTCAACGTGGATACCCTGGTACTTGGCATTGAAGGCGTGCAGCTCTTCTTCGGGAATGCCGATCAGCAGGATCGGTTCATGGTGCTCGAGCACGTAGGCATCGACGATCACGCCCTGAGGATCGAGCAACACCTGCATGTTGATGGGTTTGCCGGAATAGGCGGGGATGTCCACCACGTTGATGGACTGGAAGGCATAGCCAAGGATCTCGTCGCCCTTGGTGATCGTGCGGACCTGGTAGTCGCCCTCGGCTGCCGAGAGACTGGCACCGGGGAAGAACTTGTCGAGGCGCTGCTGCTCGGCTTCATATTCCCTGGCCTGCAGCGGCAATGCACAGACGCTCAGGATCAGCAGAATGAAAAAGCCCTTGACCCAGGTACTGAACGTACCGGCCAGCGACCAGATTTCACGGGAAGCCATCGAATTACCTGCTTGTACGGTTGGCGTAAGCGGATGGTAGGTGAGCGTCTACATCCCTCCCCTTGATTGCAATCAAGGACTCCCCCGGCGACTGGTTTCGTTGTCCCATGTCAAAAGAACACCATGACCGTGAACAAAGACGTTGTAATGACTAGCCTAGGCCAGTAGGAGAGAGACGCAAGCTAGCTAACCAGGACGGAGCATGCGCGCGAACGGAGATAGGCCGCGCGCAGTGGCGTCGCGCGGCCAGCAGCAGTCACGATCAGTGACGACCAGGCGGGGTGAGATAAGCCGCCGTGGCACCGCGGCTGGCTTCACTGGCCTTGATTTCCATCTTCGCAATGCTGCGCAGATGCACCTGATCCGGGCCGTCGGCAAAGCGCAGGGCGCGGCCACCGGTCCACATGTCGGCCAGCGGCGTGTCCGGCGTCAGGCCCATGGCGCCGTAGACCTGGATCGCGCGGTCGACCACGTTGATGTGCATGCGCGGCACCAGCGCCTTGATCATCGAGATTTCCTTGCGCGCCGCCTTGGCGCCGACCTCGTCGATCATCCAGGCAGTCTTGAGCACCAGCAGTCGCGCCTGCTCGATCTCGATACGCGACTCGGCGATCCAGTCGGCGACATTGGAATACTGCTGCAGGTACTTGCCGAACGCCTTGCGCTCCTGGCAGCGCTCGACCATCAGTTCCAGCGCCAGCTCGGCCATGCCGATCGAGCGCATGCAGTGGTGAATGCGCCCTGGCCCCAGGCGCGCCTGCGCCATCATGAAGCCGTCGCCCTCCCTGCCCAACAGGTTGCTCGCCGGCACCCGCACATTGCGCAGCAGGAGTTCGCTGTGACCTTCCGGGGCGATGTGGTTCATCACCGGGATGTTACGCACCAGCTCGACACCGGGTGTGTCGAACGGCACCAGGATCATGCTCTGCTGCTGATGGGTCTCGGCGTTCGGGTCGGTCTTGCCCATCACGATCAGGAGCTTGCAGTTGGGATGCGAGGCATTGGTGATGAACCACTTGCGACCGTTGATCACGTAGTCGTCGCCGTCGCGACGGATCAGCGTCTGGATGTTGGTAGCGTCGGAAGACGGCACGTCCGGCTCGGTCATGGCGAAGGCCGAGCGGATTTCACCTTCCAATAGCGGCTTGAGCCAGCGGTCGCGCTGCTCGGGCGTGGCGAACATGTGCAGCAGCTCCATGTTGCCGGTATCCGGCGCGTTGCAGTTGAACACCTCCGAGGCCCAGTGCACGCGCCCCATGATCTCCGCCAGCGGCGCGTATTCGAGATTGCTCAGGCCCATCCCCGGCTCGTCTTCGCCGAGCGACGGCAGGAACAGGTTCCACAGCCCTTCCGAACGCGCCAGCGCCTTGAGGTCGTCCATGAAGGAGACGGGATACTGTCCGGCCGCCACCTCCGCGTGCCAGGCGCCTATTCGCGGCACGATGTACTGGTCCATGAAGGCGCGCAGTTGCTGACGCAGCGCCTCGACACGTGGGCTATAGGCGAAATCCATGGGCAACCTCTGCTGATCGGGAAACGATGCAGCCACCTTAGTTCCCGCAGCCGCTAAAGCAACGAGGCTGCGATGACTGAATCAGGCCCGATAAACATGCAACGAAGCCTCAATAGAATTGACCGTGGTCATCACCGCAACCGACGAAACTGGGTATGCAGCGCAGCCTCACCAATGCACGTAGAACATGCCCTTGGCCAACAGCACGATGCCGATCATCTGCACAAAGATGGCCCAGTGGATCGCCCGATAGCGGGCCGGCGTCATGCGCCCCTTGCGCAGCAGGATGGCGACCAGGCCGAAGGTGAAGAACACGCCGATCGCCAGCACAATCTTCAGCATCAGCAAGGTGGCGAAGCTGCTGGCCAGCGGGTCGGCCAGCGCTTCGCGGTGATACCAGCCCAGGCCGATGCCCGCGCCGTAGACGAACAGCACGACCCAGTGCAGCACCACCCGCGAACGCGCACCGACGGCGCGCTCGACCAGCGGCATCGTCTGCTCGCCGATCTGCTCGCGGATACGGCCGAGAATCATCACTTCAAAGAACAGCGTACCGATGAAGAAGATCGCGGCCAGCAGGTGCACCACGTGCAGAACGGAATAACTCATCTGTGCCTCCTCTGGCGATGTCAGCCCCGATCATCCCGCAAACAGCGCGCCACGCACTACCCGCCGGCGATCATTCTGCCGAGGCGGTGATCCGACTGCCGTCGCGCTCGATATGCTGTCCGCGCAGGAAGCGGTCATCGGAGGTACGGATGCGGGCGACGCTGCCGTCCTCACGCCGGACCACATAGCGCGTTTGCTCCAGCCCCGCCGCCTGCTGTGCGCCCTGCCCCAGCAGGTAACCGACGCCGCCGCCAACCAGCGCACCGATCGGGCCGCCCGCCGCCGCCCCGAGCATGAAACCGCTGAGCCCACCGAAACCACCACCAACGGCACGGTCCTGGTGCACTTCGAGAATCTCGTCCGCCCTGACCAGGCTGCTGCCCAGAACTGCCACGGTCGCCACCACTACCATTACCTTTTTCATGTCACGCTCCTGTCGGATATAGGTTTTGCCACCCCATCTTCTCTACACGAAGCGTGCCGACATTTAATGCCTATAAAATCAAAGAGATAAAGCGTTTCGGGTATTTTTAACCCGAAAGATTTAGGTCCTAACAACCTACACAAGAGTTTTTTATACCCTGAGCAATCCGTATTTTTTACCTATGCTTGACGGATCAGGCTGCGGAGGCCCTTTCGATGATTCGCTGCAGACGCGTATATGAGCCAGCAAGCGAGACCGATGGCCAACGTGTGCTGGTCGACCGGCTTTGGCCCAGGGGCTGTCGCAAGGACAGCCTGGCGCTGGCGGCATGGCTGCCGGACGTCGCGCCTTCGACCGAGCTACGCCAGGCGTTCAAGGGCGGCACGCTCGACTATGCGGAGTTCCGTCGGCGTTACCAGAAGGAGCTGGCAGCCCGCCCCGAGCACTGGTGGCCGCTGCTGGCGATGGCCGAACGCGGCCCATTGACGCTGCTCTACGCCGCACGAGACGAACAGCAGAACAATGCCCAGGTGTTGGCCGAATGGCTGGAGGATGAAATGCAGCGGCTGGGGCGTCCCAGCTCGCCGGCCTGCCTGGCCGGGGAGCTGGGCGGAACGATCAACGACGACGATTGACCGTCATGGCGGCGCGGATCAAATCGGCGCCGATATCCGCTTCGTAGGACTTCCACACCGGCAGCATCTGCTCGCGCCAGGCCTGACGCTCGTCCGGCGTCAGGGTGATCAGCTGGCTGCTGCCGCTGGCAAGGATTCGCTCGCGATCACGGCGATTGACCGCAGCGGCCTCGCGGTTCACCGCCTGGGTCACCTCGAGAATGATCCCCTCCAGCTCCGAACGCACGGCGAACGGCATACTCAGCCAGAACTCGTTGTTGGTGATCAGCATGTAGTCGAGCACGCCATGGTTGCTCTCGGTGATATAGGGCTGAACGCTGTGCATGTTCTGGCTGAGGATGTTCGACCAGGGGTTCTCCGCGCCCTGCACGACACCGCCCTTGAGCGACTCATAGACCTTGGCGAAGGGCAGCACGACGGACTGGGCGCCAACCGCGGCGAACTGCGCCTCGAGCACCGGCGACGGCTGAATACGAAACTTCAGCCCTGCGGCATCGCTCGGCTTGCGCAGAGGTACGGTAGCCGATAGCTGCTTCAAGCCGTTGTTCCAATAGGCAAGCCCGTACACCCCGTGCTCGGCCATCGAGTGCAGCAACTGGCGTGCGGCTTCACGCTTCTGGAAGCGCTGCAGTGCCTCGGCGTCATCGAACAGGAACGGCAGGTCGAACACCTGCAGTTTCTTGGTGTACGGCGCGAACTTGGACATCGACGGCGCCAGCAGCTGCACCTTGTTGTCGAACAGCGCTTGCATCTCTTCGGCGTCCCCGACCAGGGTCGAGTTCGGATAGACCTCGACCTTGATCTTGCCCGCCATGCGCTCCTCGACCAACTGCTTGAGCAGCAGCGCCCCTTTGCCCTTCGGCGTGTCGTCCGCTACCACGTGGGCGAACTTGATGACAATCGGACCCTCTTCGGCGGCCATCGCCGGCGCGGCCGTTAGGAACAACGCCGCACCCAGTGCAGCCAAGCAAGACCTGAACATGTAACCCCCAAATGCAAGTGCCCGGCCGGCGCCTCGTGAGCACCGCCGGGTCGTACCATGATGTGTTCGGGACACAAAGCGGTGCGCGTGCACCAGCCCCATCGAGCGGAGGGGCAGCTCATTCCGGCGCTGTTCGCCGGCGGCTGCCTTTATTGGAATCGACTGCATCGCAAACGCCCTCTGTCGCCTGCGGCAGCGATGCGAAGTGTTCGGCATCCGCCAGAGCGCTACAAGCACGACGCCATCATGCGAGGTCCTTTTGCCAACTGTTTCACGCTAGATCGCTACGGGAGGTCGTCGTTTCGCAGCCATATCGCACCGCACCATGCAAGCCACTGACACGATCGACGTCGCTTTTGTCGTATCTGCCCTCACTGCATTTCAGCCCTTGCCGTGGCCGGCCATCGATTCCGGCGAACTTCACGACCTGGTTGCTCTTCATAACAGACATGTCCCAGACCTCGACGCCCTTTGCCATGACCAGCACACCCCCCGCGCCCACTGCCGTCGGCTACGACTGCCTGATCGTCGGCGGCGGCCCTGCCGGACTGACCGCCGCGCTGTACCTGGCGCGTTTTCGCCGCAGCTGCCTGGTGGTGGATGCCGGTTCGAGCCGGGCGTCCTGGATCCCACGCTCGCGCAACTATCCGGGCTTTCCGCCGGGTATCTCCGGCAACGACCTGCTGGCCAGACTGCGTGAACAGGCCAGCGGTTATGGTGCACGGCTCGAACATGGCCGCGTCGAACATATCGAACCCGGTGCCGAGGGTTTCAGTGTTCGCTTCGGCGCGACCACCTGCACGGCACGGCGCATCATTCTTGCCACCGGTATCGAAGACACCTTGCCGGACATGCCGGGCGCCGAAGACGCCATCGCCGATGGCAAGCTGAGGCTCTGTGCGATATGCGATGGCTACGAAGTGGATGGCGATAACGTCGCGGTCTACGGCGAAGCGGAGAATGCCATTTCCCATGCGGTCTTCCTGCGCACCTTCACCGACCGGGTCACCGTGGTCGTGCATGGCGAGCAGGATGCCTGTGACCAGGCCATCGCGCTCGCCGAGCACTACGCCATCCAGGTGATCGGCGACCGCGTCGAATCGCTGCATCCCTGCGAAACCGGTATCGAGCTGCTGACCTGCCGCGGCGAGCGACATCACTTCGACATCATCTATCCCAGCCTGGGCGCCCGCTTTCGCTCCGAGCTCGCCATCCAGCTCGGTATCGACTGCGACGAATGCGGCGCCCTGCAGGTAGACGCGCACCTGCAGACCTCGCTGCGCGGCCTCTACGCGATCGGCGACGTAACCCCGGGGCTGAAGCAGATCAGTGTCGCCATCGGCCAGGCTGCCCAGGCCGCGACTGCCGTGCACAACAGCCTGGAGGCCAATCCCTGGGGCGGCTCGCGGTGAGCGGCGCACCGGTCATCGCTGGCGGGCACAACGCCTGCCGATGAGCAGCGAGCCAGACCGATCGCGATCAACCTTGTTGACCGCGGAACGGTCTAGGCTGATACAAGCCCTGCCTCGGAGCACTCCATGTCCCTCAGCGTCTTCGACCTGTTCAAGATCGGCATCGGCCCGTCCAGCTCGCATACCGTCGGCCCGATGCGCGCCGCATGGCGCTTCGCCGACGGGCTGCAGCGCGACGAACTGCTGGCCGCCACTGCCAGCCTCAGGGTCGAGCTGTACGGCTCGCTCGGCGCTACCGGCAAGGGCCACGGCAGTGACAGGGCCGTGTTGCTCGGACTGGAGGGCGAGCAGCCCGAATCGGTGGATACCGACAGCATCCCGGCCCGCCTCGCGACGATCCGCGAGCGTGGCGAACTGCAGCTGCTCGGCCGGCATCCGATTCCCTTCGACAGCAAGGCTCAGCTCGCCTTCATCCGCAGGCCGCTGCCGTTCCATCCCAACGGCATGGTGTTCCGCGCCTTCGACGCTGCCGGCCTGCAGCTGCGCAGCCGCGAGTACTACTCGGTGGGCGGCGGCTTCGTCGTCGACGAGCAGGCCGCCGGCAGCGACCGCATCGTCGAGGATGCCACCGTGCTGGCGTACCCCTTTCACAGCGCGGCTGAACTGCTCGATCACTGTGCCGCGCAAGACATGAGCATCAGCCAGCTGATGCTGGCCAACGAAGCCGCCTGGCGGCCGGAAGCAGAGACCCGCGACGGACTGCTGCGCATCTGGCAGGTCATGCAGGATTGCGTCGATGCCGGTTGCCGCACCGAAGGCGTGATGCCCGGCGGGCTCAAGGTGCGCCGCCGCGCTGCCGGGCTTTACCGCCAGCTCAGCGAGCATCCCGAGGCCAACCTGCGCGACGCGCTCAATGTCCTCGACTGGGTCGACCTCTATGCGCTGGCGGTCAACGAAGAGAATGCCAGCGGCGGCCGCGTGGTCACCGCGCCGACCAATGGCGCGGCAGGCATCATTCCGGCGCTGCTGCATTACTACATGCGCTTCGTCCCGGGCGCAGACGAGGACGGCGTGGTGCGCTTCCTGCTCACCGCCGCTGCGATCGGAATCCTCTACAAGGAGAACGCCTCGATTTCCGGGGCCGAAGTCGGCTGCCAGGGCGAGGTGGGCGTGGCCTGCTCCATGGGCGCCGGCGCGCTGTGCGAAGTGCTCGGCGGCACCCCGCAGCAGGTCGAGAACGCCGCCGAGATCGGCATGGAGCACAACCTCGGGCTGACCTGCGATCCGATCGGCGGGCTGGTCCAGGTGCCCTGCATCGAGCGCAACGCCATGGGCGCGGTGAAGGCGATCAACGCGGCGCGCATGGCCTTGCGTGGTGATGGTCGGCACTTCGTCTCGCTGGACAAGGTGATCCGCACCATGCGCCAGACCGGCGCCGATATGAAAAGCAAATACAAGGAAACCGCTCGCGGCGGATTGGCGGTAAACATCATCGAGTGCTGAACCGGAGCGCTCCTCCCGGCCTGCGCTCAGTTTTCCGTCTTGCCCACGCCATGCTCGCGCAGCTTGTTGGCGATGGTGGTATGCGACACGCCAAGGCGCTTGCCCAGCTGACGGCTGCTCGGAAAATGCTTGTACAGCCCCTCCAGCACGGCCTTCTCGAAGCGCCCGACGATGCTGGCCAGATCGCCCTCCAGCGAGAAATCACCCAATGGCTGCGCCGCACCGTAGCCCGGCAGACGGATGTGCTCGGGCTTGATGACGCCGCCCTCGCACAGCGAAACCGCCTGGAACAGGGTGTTCTCCAGCTGTCGCACGTTGCCCGGCCAGTGATAGCCGGCCAGGCGCTCCAGCGCCTGCGGCGAGAGCGCCGGCAGCGCACAGCCGATCTGCCGACTGGCCTGATCGATGAAGTGCAGCGCCAGCGGCTGCAGTCCGTCCAGACAATCGCGCAGCGGCGGAATGTGCAGCGACAACACGTTGAGCCGGTGATACAGGTCCTGGCGAAATTCACCCTTGGCGCAGAGTTCGGACAGATCGAGTTGGGTCGCGCAGATCACCCGCACATCCAGATAGACCTCCTCATCGCTGCCGACCCGACGGAAGCCGCCGTCCTGCAGGAAGCGCAGCAGCTTGGCCTGCAGCCGCGGGCTCATCTCGCCGACGCCATCGAGAAACAGCGTACCGCCTGCGGTCAGCTCCAGCAGGCCGAGCTTGCCTTCCGGCCGCGCGCCTTCGAAGGCGCCGGGGCCGTAACCGAACAGCTCGGTCTCGGCCATCGACTCCGGCAGGCCGGCGCAGTTGAGCGCCATGAAGGGTGACTGGCCACGCGGGCTCGACAGGTGACAGGCGCGCGCCAAGAGTTCCTTGCCGGTGCCGGTCTCGCCCTCGATCAGCAGCGGCGCATCCAGCGGTGCCATGCGCCGCGCCTCGCGCACCACCGCGGCCATCACTTTCGAGCTCTGGAAGATGCTGTCGAAGCCGCGCAGCTCCTGCTTGCGCACCTGGTAGATGCGTTCACCGACCCGGTCGGCGCGGTGCAGGGTCAGCACCGCGCCGGCCAGTGCCTCGCTGTCGTCGTGTTCGGATTGCAGCGGGGCGATGTCGGCGAGGAACACATCGCCCTTGATCTTCACCCGCAGCCCGTTGATCCGCGCCTTGTTGGCGCGCACCAGTTCCGGCAGGTCGAAGTCCTCGGCGTAGCGCGACAGGCTCATGCCCGGGACCTCGTCGACGCGCACGCCGAGCAGCTGCGCAGCGGCACGGTTGGCGGCAACGATGGCACCGCTCATGTCGATGGAGAGGACGGGGAATTCCAGCGCGCCGAGTAGTGCATTGAGCTCCAGGGAATGCCGCTCGCTGGGCATCAGGCTGACCTTGCGCAGCTCGAACACGCCGGGCAGCGCCTCGATCTTCGGCCGTAGCGCCTGCAACTGCAGGTTCATCAGGTTGGGGCAGTGCAGGTAGACGGCATTGCCCTGCTCGCCGCCCACTTCGCCGCGGGCCACGTTGATGCCGTAGTCCACCAGCAGGTTGAGCATGTCGCGCAGAATGCCGACGCGGTTCTGGCAGAGAATCTTGATACGCATGGCGGAGCCCTGTTGTCTTGTTGTGGGGCCGGCGCTGCAATGCAGCGCAAATTATCGTCAAGATTATTTGACAGTTTGCTCGATTGGCAACGCCGCCGATCCGGCTGCCGACCTCCCTGTCATGGATTTCTTACAGCCTAACACCGCGCACATGCGACATTGCGCCACAGCGCCTCTCCCCCGCGGCACGCCTTCGCGTTCGAATGAGGGCAACAACAAGATGCCCAAGCGGCCCAGGAGAAGCGATGAAGACCACCCACTACGTAGCCCGCGAACCGGACGCGCAGGGGCATATTCATTACCCCGACGCCGAGCACGCGGTGTGGCAGACGCTGGTCGAGCGTCAGCTGAAACTGCTCGACGGGCGCGCCTGCGACGAGTACCTCGACGGCCTCGAGCAGCTCGCCCTGCCCCACGAGCGCATCCCGCAGCTCGGCGAGATCAACCGCGTGCTGGCCGCCACCACGGGATGGCAGGTGGAGCGCGTGCCGGCGCTGATCCCCTTCCAACGCTTTTTCGAACTGCTGGCGAGCAAGCGTTTTCCCGTCGCGACCTTTATCCGCACCCCGGAAGAGCTGGACTACCTGCAGGAGCCGGACATCTTCCACGAGATCTTCGGTCACTGCCCGCTGCTGACCAACCCCTGGTTCGCCGAATTCACCCACACCTACGGCCAGCTCGGCCTCCAGGCCAGCAAGGAGGAGCGGGTGTTCCTCGCCCGTCTGTACTGGATGACCGTCGAATTCGGCCTGGTGGATACGCCCGCCGGCCGGCGCATCTATGGCGGCGGCATCCTTTCCTCGCCGAAGGAAACGCTCTACAGCCTGTCCGCCGAACCCGAGCACCAGCCGTTCGACCCGCTGGAGGCGATGCGCACGCCCTATCGCATCGACATCCTGCAGCCGCTGTACTTCGTCCTGCCGGACCTCAAGCAGCTGTTCGACCTCGCCCAGCAGGACATCATGGCGATGGTGCGCGAGGCCATGCGCATGGGCCTGCACCAGCCGAAGTTTCCGCCGAAGGCGGCGTGATTCGGCCCTGAGTGATGCTCGTGGTGGGCTAAAGCCCACCCTACGGGCGCCATCTGTTCTGTAGGGTGGGCTTCAGCCCACCACTTGCCTAAGCTTCAACCTTCGAACGACTTCAATCATCAAGAAAGGGACCTACACCATGACCGCCCTCGCCCAAGCCCAATGCGAAGCCTGCCGCGCCGATGCACCCAAGGTGTCCGATGAAGAACTGGCCGAGCTGATCCGCGAAATCCCCGACTGGAACATCGAAGTGCGCGGCGACCACATGGAGCTGGAGCGTGCCTTCCTGTTCCGCAACTTCCGCCACGCCCTGGCCTTTACCAACGCAGTCGGCGCCATCGCCGAGGAAGTCGGCCACCATCCCGCCCTGCTCACCGAGTGGGGCAAGGTCACCGTCACCTGGTGGAGCCACGAGATGCGCGGCCTGCACCGCAACGACTTCATCATGGCCGCCCGCACCGACCAGCTCGCCGCCAGCGCGGAGGGCCGCAAGTAATGCACTTCGGCCAGATTCCCCGCGTGCCCGGCGACCCGATCCTCGGCCTGATGGACCTGTATCGCGCCGACACCAACCCGGCCAAGCTCGACCTCGGCGTCGGCGTCTACAAGGACGCCCAGGGCCTGACGCCGATCCCGCGCGCGGTGAAGCTGGCCGAGCAGCGCCTGCTGGACAGTGAGCAGACCAAGAGCTACATCGGCGGCCACGGCGACGCGCAGTTCGGTGCCCTCTTGCTGCGTCAGGTGCTCGGCAGCCGCGCCATTGCCCTCGGCGAGCAGCGCGCCGGCTGCACCCAGGCGCCGGGCGGCACCGGCGCGTTGCGCCTGGCCGGCGAGTTCATCGCCAAATGCCTGCCAGGGCGCAGCATCTGGCTGAGCGATCCCACCTGGCCGATTCACGAAACCCTGTTCGCCGCCGCCGGCCTGCGCGTGCAGCACTACCCCTACGTCGGCGCCGACAACCGCCTCGATGTCGACGGCATGCTCGCCACGCTGCAACAGGTGCCGCCTGGCGACGTGGTGCTGCTGCACGCCTGCTGCCACAACCCCACCGGCTTCGACCTGAATCACGACGACTGGCTGCGGGTGCTGGACGTGGTGCGTGCGCGCGAACTGCTGCCGCTGTTCGACTTCGCCTACCAGGGCTTCGGCGACGGACTGGAAGAGGACGCCTGGGCAGTACGGCTTTTCGCCGAAACGCTGCCGGAAATGCTCATCACCAGTTCCTGCTCGAAGAACTTCGGCCTCTACCGCGAGCGTACCGGAGCGCTGATCGCCGTCACCAGCGATGCCGAGCGCCTGCTCGACGTGCGCAGCCAGCTCGCGTCGCTGGCCCGCAACCTCTGGTCGACGCCACCGGCCCACGGCGCCGCGGTGGTGGCGACGATCCTGGCCGATGAGCCGCTGCGGCAGATCTGGCAGGACGAGGTGGAGAGCATGCGCAGACGCATCGCCAGTCTGCGGCAGGGGCTGGTCGAGGCGCTGACGCCCTATGGGCTTGCCGAGCGCTTCTCCCACATCGCTCATCAGCGGGGGATGTTCTCCTATACCGGCCTGACCGCCGAGCAGGTACGCCGGCTGCGCGCCGAAGATTCGGTGTATCTGGTGGAAAGCGGTCGCGCCAACGTCGCCGGGCTGGATGCCGAGCGCCTGGACGATCTGGCCAGGGCCATTGCACGGGTGGTGCAGGGCTGAACGATGTGAAGGTGCGCGCCGGTGACGCCGCTTCTGGCGACGCCGCCGGGTGCGCCGGAGCGAGAGAGCAGTGGCGCGGCTCGTGACCACGCGACTGGCTGCCGCAGCAGCGCCGGCACAGTATCGCCGCAAGCTTTCAACCGGCTTTCAACGGGCGTTCGCGCTGCCTATGCTGAGCGAAAGTCATCCGCCAGCGCCGCTATGCCTGAATCCAGCGACCTCCAGCAACAGCTCGCCGCCCTGCATCAGCAGGGCTTCGTGCTGCTGCCTGCGGTGATTGATCCGCCAACGATCACGGAGCTGCGCGAAGCCATCGATGGCCTCGAACCCATCCACTGGGATTACCAGGGCCTGGTCGACGACCACTACAAGTGCGTTTTCAATCGCTCGCCGTTCTGGCTGCGCTTTCTCGATCTGCCCGGGGTGATCGAACTGGCCGAGGCGGCACTCGGGACGGACTGCCACATCATCGGCCAGACCGCCTGGCGCAGCCGCCCGGGCTTTATCGGCGGCGAGCTGCATGCCGACTACCTGGCCATGGAGCTGCCGGAAACCCTGCTGGCCGATCCCGCCTTCGAACTGCCGATGCAGATCTGCACCGCGCACCTGTATCTGGATGACATCGACGCCGACCTCTGCCCGACGCTGGTGATCCCCGGCAGCCACCGCGCCGGGCGCAAACCGCAGCCGGGTGAAACCCAGTGGCACGGCCGCTCGGCCGAGCCCGTGCTGTGCAAGGCCGGCGACATGCTGCTGTTTCGCAGCGACCTCTGGCACGCGGGCAGCCGCAACCGCAGCGCCGAGCGCAGCCGCTACCTGCTGCAGATCCACTATGGCCGGCGCATGGTGGCGCAGAAGTTCTCGCCCTACCTGCACTTCCGTTTCAATCCCGAGGTGCTGGCCGCCGCCACACCGCGCCAGCGCCGCCTGCTCGGTGAGCACGAGGCGGCCGAATACGACTGAACCCCTGGCACCGAACCTGCATCGACCGAGGCCCGCCGCGCCCGCGCGGCCATTGACTCGCATTCGCCAGATGAGGATTCGCCATGATCAGCAGTCGTGAACAGGTCACCCAGATGATCGTCGCCGCCAAGGTGCGCAAGGGCCTGAAGTGGGCACATGTCGCCGAAAGCATCGGCATGTCCAAGGAATGGACCACCGCCGGTTGCCTCGGCCAGATGGCCTTCGACAAGGCCCAGGCCGAGACCCTGGGGCAGCTCTTCGAACTCTCCGACGAAGCCATCGCCTGGCTGCAGATCGCCCCCTACAAGGGCTCGCTGCCCACCGCGGTGCCGACCGACCCGCTGATCTACCGCTGGTACGAACTGGTCAACGTCTACGGCACCACCATCAAGGAGCTGATCCACGAGGCATTCGGTGACGGCATCATGAGCGCCATCGACTTCTCCATGGATATCCAGCGCCAGAGCGACCCCAAGGGCGACCGCGTCAACGTGGTGCTGTCCGGCAAGTTCCTGCCCTACAAGAGCTACTGAGGGTGCAGCGGGCGCGACTCTAACCGTGCCCCATGCTTTCCACGCTGTTGCCCTACGGGGCCGCCGCGTTCGGGTCCGCACCGCTCGCAGTGGCCAGCTGGGGAGAGAATGTCGCTCCGCTTGTGCGAGCTTCGCGCCAGGGCGTCATTCCGGTGCGCGCAGCCAGCTCGTTGCACCAGCACGAGCCAGCCTTGATGACGGCGCCATCGCGTGCGCGCCGAGTTGGCCGATCGGTCAGCAATGGCATGGCATCTGCACCGCTGCCGCATTCACCTTGCGGAGCATCCAACATGAAACAGCCCGTCGATACCGACTACCCCCTGAGCGAAGTGCCTGCCGGCGCGCGCAAGGGGCTGTGGTCCACCTCAATTCTGCTGTTCGGCTTCACCTTCTTCACCGCCACCATGTTCGCTGGCGGCAAGATCGGCCTGGCCTTCGACTTCAAGACCATGCTCTGGGCCGCGGTGATCGGCAACCTGCTGCTCGGCGCCTACGCCGCCGCGCTCGGGCTGATCGCCTGCCGCAGCGGGCTGAACTCGGTGCTGATGGGGCGTTTCTGCTTTGGCGAGGTCGGCAGTCGGCTGTCCGATTTCCTGCTCGGCTTCACCCAGATCGGCTGGTACGCCTGGGGCACGGCGACCATCGCCATCGTCCTGGTGCGCCTGCTGGCGTTGCCGGAAAGCTGGACGCTGCCGTTGATGGTGCTGTTCGGCTTCGGCTTCTGCCTGACCGCTTTCGTCGGTTACAAGGGCCTCGACCTGCTCTCGCGCATCGCGGTGCCGGCAATGCTGATCCTGTTGATCGCATCGCTGTGGACCGCCACCCGCGACATTGGCGGGCTGGACGGCCTGCTCGCGGTGCAGCCGGGCGAAAGCCTGACCCTCGGCATGGCCATCACCATGATCTTCGGCACCTTCGTCAGCGGCGCGACCCAGGCCACCAACTGGACGCGCTTCGCCCGCAGCAGCAAGGTCGCGGTATGGGCCAGTCTGATCGGCTTCTTCATCGGCAACGGCCTGATGATCGTCGCCGGCGCCTACGGGGCCATCGTCTACCAGCAGCCGGACATCGTCGAAGTGCTGGTGCTGCAGGGCCTGTCGATGGCCGCGGTGGTGATGCTGTTTCTCAACCTCTGGACCACCCAGGACAACACCATCTACAACTTCGCCGCGGCCGGCTGCAACCTGCTGCGCACCGAGCGCCGCCGCCTGGTGACCCTGGGCGGCGCCTTCGTCGGCACGCTGTTGGCGCTCGGCGGTATGTACGAGTTGCTGATCCCCTTTCTGATCCTGCTCGGCTCGATCATCCCGCCCATCGGCGGCGTGATCATGGCCGACTATTTCTACCGCCATCGCGGGCAGTACCCGAAGCTGGCCGAAGCGCATCTACCCAAATACAACAGCCTGGGCCTGGCGGCCTATGTGCTGGGCGCCGCCTGCGCCTATTTCTCGCCCTGGGTGGCGCCCATCGTCGGCATACTGGTGGCCGCCGCAGCCTATATTGTGCTGTACGAGGGCCAGCGCCTGGCTCTGTCGCGCACGGTGCTGACGCAAACCGACGCCCGCTGATCAAGGAGCCACCATGAACACCCTCAACGCCCGCCTGCGCGGCCGCAGCGGCCTGTACCGCATCGAACTGGACGGCGCGCGCATCGCCGCCATCAGCGCGCAGCAGGCGCCAGCCGAAGCCAGCGAGGGCGATATCGACGCCGCCAGCAATCTGGTGGTGCCACCCTTCATCGAACCGCACATTCATCTGGACGCCACGCTAACCGCCGGCGAGCCGGCCTGGAACATGAGCGGCACGCTGTTCGAGGGCATCGAACGCTGGGGCGAGCGCAAGGCGCTGGTGACCCACGAAGACACCAAGGCGCGGGCGAAGAAAACCATCGACATGCTGGTCGACCACGGCATCCAGCATGTGCGCACCCATGTCGACGTCACCGATCCGACGCTGTCGGCGCTCAAATCCATGCTCGAGGTGCGCGAGGAAACCCGTCACCTGATCGACCTGCAGATCGTCGCCTTTCCGCAGGAGGGCATCGAGTCGTTCAAGGGAGGTCGCGAGCTGATGACCGAGGCGATCGCCATGGGCGCCGATGTGGTCGGCGGCATTCCGCACTTCGAGAACACCCGCGACCAGGGCGTCAGCTCGATCAAGTTCCTCATGGACCTGGCCGAGCGCAGTGGCTGTCTGGTGGACGTGCACTGCGACGAAACCGACGACCCGCAGTCGCGCTTTCTCGAAGTGCTCGCCGAAGAGGCGCGGGTACGCGAGATGGGCGAGCGGGTCACCGCCAGCCACACCACGGCGATGGGCTCCTACGACAACGCCTACTGCTCCAAGCTGTTCCGCCTGCTGAAGCTGTCGAAGATCAACTTCGTTTCCTGCCCGACCGAGAGCATCCACCTGCAGGGCCGCTTCGACACCTATCCCAAGCGCCGCGGCCTGACGCGCGTGGCCGAGATCGACCGCGCCGGGATGAACGTCTGCTTCGGCCAGGATTCCATCGTCGACCCCTGGTACCCGCTGGGCAACGGCAACATCCTGCGCATCCTCGAAGCCGGCCTGCACATCTGCCACATGCTCGGCTACGAGGACTTGCAGCGCGGCCTGGACCTGATCACCGACAACAGCGCACGCACCCTGAACCTGGGCGAGCGCTACGGACTGGAAGTGGGGCGTCCGGCCAGCCTGCTGGTGCTGTCGGCAGCGGACGACTACGAGATGCTGCGCACCCAGGGCCATGCCCTGCTCTCGGTGCGCAACGGTGAGGTGCTGATGCGCCGCACGCCGGCGCAGATCCAGCGTTACTGAGCGGCGGCGGTGGTCTTGCGCAGACGGTTGATGCTGGCCATTTCCTCGGCCGGCGTCAGCTTCAGCTGCGACAGATAGGCCGCCAGCGCCTCCACGTCCGCTGCGGAAAGCTGCGCGGCGACGCCGATCATTACCGAACCTGCACGGCTCGGGTCGTTCTCGCGGAAACGCGTCAGCGCCTTGCGGATGTATTCGTCGGGCTGCCCGGCCAGGCGCGGCATGGTCTCCATGCCTTCGGCATGAGCCCCGTGGCAACCGGTGCAGGTGGTCTGGAAGATCTTCTCACCGCTTCCGCGCAACGCAGCATTCACCGGGCCCTCGGGCGGATTGACCTTCTGCTGGCTGAAGAACACTGCGATGTTCACCCGCTCCTCCATACTCAGGTTTTGCGCCAGCTTGGACATGACGAAGTCAGTCCGTTCGCCGCTGGCGAACTTCTCGAAGGCATAAAACAGGTACTGCGGATTCTGCCCGGCCAGATTTGGGATGTGCTTGCGCTTGCTGTTGCCGGTCTCACCGTGGCAGTAGGCGCAGAACACCGCGCGCTCCTGGCCGGCCAGGCTGGCCTGCTCGCGCCGCTGCTCGTCGGCCATGATTTGGTTGAAGCGCTCGATGGCCTCCTCGCTGGCATGGGAGAGCGGAACGAAGCAGGCAAGCAGAGCGAGAACGAGCTTACGCATGGGGGTATCCGTACTGAGCCGATGGGTATTTGCGGGCGCTTGACTATAGGCAGCCCGCCACCCGCCGACCCCGGCACAGGTCAACGAAAGCGGTCGTGACGACCGAGGCCGCGAACTTTCGTGACGTACATCACGGCCCACCAGAGCGCCATGGTCCGATAGGACATGGACGCCGTAATGAGTGGTTTATCGGCCAAATGCGAGCAGTGCGCGCCTTTGCCGCATTGACGATAGAAAAAAACGATGAAGCGTTTTGCCAGATAGACCAGACAGGAAGGAGGCATTCGACTAAAGTAGCAACCCTTCACCACCGAGGAGCCGTAACCCCCATGCTAGATGGACATGCAGAGCTGACCATGACCGTGCTGATGACGCCGGACAAAGCCAATTTCTCCGGCAACGTACATGGCGGCACGCTGCTCAAGTATCTCGACGAAGTCGCCTATGCCTGCGCCAGCCGCTATGCCGGGCAGTACGTCGTCACCCTCTCGGTGGACCAGGTGGTGTTCCGCCAGCCGGTGCATGTCGGCGAGCTGGTCACCTTCCTCGCCTCGGTCAACTACACCGGCACCACCTCGATGGAGATCGGCATCAAGGTCGTCACCGAAGACATTCGCGAGAAAACCGTACGCCACACCAACAGCTGCTTCTTCACCATGGTCGCCCTCGGCGAAGACGGCAAACCGGTACCGGTACCGCCGCTAAACCCGAAGACGCCTGAACAGCAACGCCGCTTCGCCCAGGCCTACCAGCGCCGCGAGATTCGTCGTGAGCTGGAACACCGCTACAGCGAACTGCGCGCAGGCAGCGAGCGCCTCGCTGCGGTGAATTAGACGTCGCCCTCGACGGCACAGCGGGACTTCGGCGGCGCCGGAGTCCCGCAGCCCCCGATTTGTAACAAAACCTTATACAATGCACGGCTTTCCGCACCTCCACTGAAGGACCCGCCGTGAGCACGCTGCCACCCTGCCCCAAATGCAATTCCGAATACACCTACGAAGACGGCCAGATGCTGGTCTGCCCGGAGTGCGGCCATGAGTGGTCCGCCACTGAAAGCGCAGCGGCCGCGGGCGAAGGCGACAAGGTGATCAAGGACTCGGTGGGCAATACCCTGCAGGACGGCGACACCGTCACGGTGATCAAGGACCTCAAGGTCAAGGGCTCGTCGCTGGTGGTCAAGGTCGGGACCAAGGTGAAGAACATCCGCCTGGTCGACGGCGACCACGACATCGACTGCAAGATCGATGGCATCGGCGCGATGAAGCTGAAGTCCGAGTTCGTCAGAAAAGTCTGAGCCGCGATGCTCGCCCGAAAGCCCGGCATTCGCCGGGCTTTCGCGTTTCACAGCAGCCGCAACAACCAGTCCAGCCGCTCGCGGGTGAAACCGCTGCCGATGAACAGCAGATCGATCCAGAACGCCTGGTGCAGCACGACGATCAGCCAGAAGGTCAGCTGATAGCTCAATTTGCGTGTCTTGTGGCGAAACACCTGCTGCGCCACGAGCGCACCCGGCCAGCCGCCGGCCAGCTCGAAGAAGTGCAGCGTGGTTTCCGGCGTGCGCCAGCGATCCTTCAGCGCGCTGTGCTTGTCGCGCCAGTAGAGGAAGAAGGTCAGCAGGCTGGCGAGGGCATAGATCGCCAACGGCAACACCGCACCGAGGCGCAGGAGGCTGCCCGTCAGCGGCAGCAGGCAGAGCAGCGCGAACAGCACCAGCTTGAGCGGAAGCTGCTGGATATTGCCGGCGACCAACTGCCGCGCAGGCTGGCCGGCGGCACGCGCCGTCGCGCGCGGGCGGTCCGATCGCTCCGTCTTCTGCCGCTGACTGCCCGGCCGCTGGCGAATCGTCGGCTGATCCAGCGTCAGCGGCGCATCCAGCCGCAGATGCTCGGCGCGCAAGCGGCCCTGAGGATCGCGCCCGGCCACGTAGAGCACCCGGTCGCCGACCAGCGGCCGACGCTCGCCATGCACGGCCGAGATGTGCGCGAAGACATCCTCACCACCCTGCTCCGGGCGAATGAAGCCGAAGCCCTTCTGGTCGTTCCAGCTTTTCAGCGTGCCTCGCTGTTCCATTCTTCAAATCCATGGGATCAAAGCCGCGCATGCTAACCGAGCCGGGTAAGCGTTGGCTGCACCTCGCTATGGCCACGGCATGGCGGTCAGCGTTATGGTCGGACGATCGACAGCCCAGGGATGAACCATGGCCAGCAAGCCCAGCAGTGCGAACAAGCAGAAACACCTCGCGGTCCTGATCGACGCCGACAACGCGCCGGCGGCCATTGTCGAAGGCCTGTTCGAGGAAATCGCCAAGTACGGCGTCGCCAGCGTCAAGCGCATCTATGGCGACTGGACCAAGCCCAACCTCGGCAGCTGGAAGAAGGTGCTGCTCGACCACTCGATCCAGCCGATCCAGCAGTTCGCCTACACCTCGGGCAAGAACGCCACCGACAGCTCGCTGATCATCGACGCCATGGACCTGCTCTACACCCGGCGCTTCGACGGCTTCTGCCTGGTCTCCAGCGACAGCGACTTCACCCGCCTGGCCGCGCGCATCCGCGAGGAAGGCCTGACGGTGTACGGCTTCGGCGAACAGAAGACGCCCTCGCCCTTCGTCTCCGCCTGCGACAAGTTCATCTACACCGAAATCCTGCGCGCCGACGCCGCCAAGGTCGCTGTCGAGCCGTCGCCGGAAAAGCTCGCCGCGGCCGCCGCACAGGTAGAAGAAAGCAGCAAGCCGCCGAAGACAGGCGACAAGGGCGACACCATCAAATGCCAGGCGGTGCCGGTCGATTTCATCGCCAAGATTCTCGACGACCTCACCGAGGAAGACGACTGGATCCAGCTCGGCACACTCGGGCAGAACATCAGCAAGCTGCGCCCGGCCTTCGATCCGCGCCTGTACGGCTGCCGGAAGCTCAGTGACCTGATCGCCGGCCAGCCCAAACGCTTCGACTTGGAGTCACGCGGCAGCAGCGCCACCGGCGGCAAGGATCTCTACGTCCGCTTGCGCAAGGCCGGCAAGCACTGAACGGCGAAGCGGCCCGGCTACTCGTCCGACGCCAGCCAGCAGACGCGGTCACGACCGTCGTGCTTGGCGCGGTAGAGCGCAGCGTCCGCACGCCGTAGCAGGCTATCGGCAGTGTCCACCGGCCCTAGCTCGGCAACCCCGGCGCTGAGGGTCTGGCCGCGGCCGGTGCTGAACATGGATGCCCGCGACTGCTCACAGATACGCTCGGCGAACACCAGCGCCTGCTGACCGCTGGTTTCCGGACACAGCAGCAGGAACTCCTCGCCACCCCAGCGGCCCACGGCGTCACTGCCGCGCAGACCAGATACCAGCAGGTCGGCGAATTCCTTGAGAACGCGGTCCCCAGTCTGATGACCGAACTCGTCGTTTATGCTCTTGAAGTGATCGATATCCAGCATGACGATCGACAGCGGCCGGTTGTAACGCCGCGCCTGCTCCAGCGCCCTGGCGAAGCGCCGGTCGAGTTCGGCACGATTGGCCAAGCCGGTGAGAGCATCGGTCTGCGATTTGATCTGCAGCTGCTCGTTCAGCCTCCGTAGCCGCCCGATCCAGTACAGGCTGGTCAGCAGCATCACCGAGAAAACCACCACGATCTGCACGACCAGCCGGTAGTCGGTACCCGACTCGACGCGAATCGGCGCATGCCGGTTGGCGATCTGGTTCAGCTCCCACGCCGTAATGGTCGCAATCGCCTTGTCCAGAATGCCGCGCAGCACAGGTTCGCTCTTCAGCACACCGATGCGAAACTGGTTATCGAGACTTGCCAGCTGTCCGGCGATTTTCAGGTTGAACCAGCCCTCGCGGCGCATGGTGTAGGCAGCCACGGTCAGCGACCGTATGGTCAGATCGGCTTTGCGCTCGTTCACCAACGCCAGCGCCTCGGCGTCCGTGTCGGTGACGATGACGCGTAGCTGGGGGAAGTCCCGCCGAATGCTTTCCTCGACGAACGTGCCCACCGGCAAAGCGACCGTCGCATCTTCAAGGGCGGACAGGTCAGCCACATAGGCATGGTCTTCCCGTGCGATCACCACATTGGCGTCGGTGAACAACGGCTGGGTGAAGATCAGCCAGGCATCACGCGCAGGCGTCTGGTTGAGAAAGCTGAGCAGCTGACAGCGGCCGGCCTGGGAAAACGCCACCGATTGGCCCCAGTCGCTGGTCGCCACGATATCAAGTTGCAGGCCCGCCCGTTGCGCCACGAGACGCAGCAGGTCGGCAGCGATTCCTTCGTGCTCACCACGGGCGTTGAGCATCTCGAACGGCAGCCAGTCCGGATCGACGCAGATGCTGACCGAGCGGTTGTCGGCCAGCCAGTCGCGCTCGACAGCGCTCAGGTCGAGCGTCACATCGACCGAAGCCGATACCGTGCCTGACAGGGCGAACAACGCGATGCACAGAAACCTTGTCACTTGAGCCACCCTCGCAAGGACCGCACGCAACCTTGGCACGGCTGGAGTTCAACACGGCACAACCGGCGCGGCAATACACATCATGGCTTTGAGCCATCATAAATCGTGCCAACCAATTTTTGACGCCTTTAATCATTTGCAACCATTGACTGACGCAGCGATCGAACCGACCCGTGGCACGCCCTTCTAAAGGGCTGCAGATAGTGGAGGTTCTCATGAGCAAGCATTCATTCCTCGCCGGCGGCCTGGCACTCCTCGCCCCGCTGGTCTTCGCCCAAACGCCGCCGCCGGAAGTGGTCAGCCACCTCAACGGTCTCGATGTGGAGATCAGTCCGATGGGCGTGCCGGCCAAATCCGAAGGCGTCGAAGGTGAACTGCTTGGAGTGCGGGCAGTGAAGGTGATGAACCGTACCGGCGGGCAGATTACCTGCGAGTTCCATGTACCGAATGGCGCGCGCTCGGATACCTCGGCGTCGCCGGTTTTCACCGTCGCGCCAAATACCCAGCGCACCGAGCGGGTTCCAGGCGAATACTCACCGGACGAGCCCTATGCGGAGATCACTTGCCGCTCGAGCGAACTCGCCCCGACACAGTAACGCCAACCAGGTCAGCGATGCCCTGCGCGAGTTTTGCGAACCGTGTTTGACCGGCCACCGCTCGCCGTCGATCAGCGCGCCACGAAAGCATCCCGCAGCACTTGGCGCGGTTGCTCGCGCCGTCCTACCAGAGCCCGCTCGGCCATTGGTGGTGAACTAACAGGCCAATGATGCGATCCCCTCTTAAGCACCGTCAGAGCGACCCGGGCAGCCAGACCATCGTGCTGGCGGGTCCGATCCGAAGCGATGAGGAGTTCCTCGTGACCGTTATTACCCACCGCACCACCGAAACCACCCACAGCGTTTCCCGCCATGTGCCCGGCCCGCTGCATGCGACGCTGCTGGCCGGGACCGTCCCCCTGTTTCTTGGCGCGCTGCTGAGCGACATCGCCTACTTCCGCAGCTATGAGATCCAGTGGGCCAACTTCGCCTCGTGGCTGATCGCCGGCGCGCTGGTGTTCTGCGGGCTGTCGGTGCTGTTCGCCATCGCCAATCTGGTCAAGGCCAGGCATAGAACAGGCCGACCTTTGATTTATCTGTTGTTGCTCGCCGTGGCCTGGGTGCTTGGTTTCATCAACGCACTGCAGCACGCCAAGGATGCCTGGGCGGTCATGCCGACCGGCCTGGTGCTATCGGTGATCGTCACCCTGCTGGCCTGCGCCGCCGCATGGGTTGGCCTTTCCAATCTGCGCGACGGAGGTGAAGCATGAAGCACACCCATGCCCTCTCCATACTGACCATCGCCGTGTTGCTGAGCGCCTGCGGTGGCAACGAACAGGACGCTGCCAACCGCTACGGCGCCAACCCCAAACTGCCGGAGCCCGAGCGCGGGCTGCTGCCGAGCATGACGATCGCCGACCCGGCTCCCTGGGGCGATGCGATGCCGACGGTACCGGACGGCTACAGCGTCAGCGCCATTGCCACTGACCTGCAGATTCCACGGCAGACGCTGGTGCTACCCAACGGTGACATCCTCGTGGCGGAAGGCCGAGGCGGCAATGCGCCCAAGCTCAAGCCCAAGGACGTGATTGCCGGCTATATCAAGGCCAAAGGCGTCACCTCGGTGAAAAGTGGCAATCGCCTGACGCTCCTGCGCGACGCCGACCGCGACGGTACCTATGAGCTGCAAAAGGTGTTCGCCGAGGACCTCAACGCGCCCTACGGACTGGCGTTCCACGACGGCACGCTGTACGTCGCCAACCAGGACGCACTGGTGCGCTTCGACTACCAGGACGGCCAGACTGAAGCCAGCGGCCCACCGACGAAGATCATCGACCTGCCCTCGGAGATCAATCACCACTGGACCAAGGCGATGACCATCAGCCCCGATGGCCAGTATCTCTACGTCGGCATCGGCTCGAACAGCAACATCACCGAGCGCGGGATGGAAGCCGAGGTCGACCGCGCCATGGTCTGGCAAATCAACACCGAGACCGGCGCCTACAAGCCATACGCAACCGGCCTGCGCAACCCTACGGCCCTTGCCATATTGCCCGGCACGGACCAGTTATGGTCGGTGGTGAACGAGCGCGACGAGCTGGGCGAAAATCTGGTGCCGGACTACCTGACTTCGGTACAGGAAGGCGGCTTCTACGGCTGGCCCTACAGCTACTGGGGGCAGAACGTCGACGACCGCGTGCGCCCGCAGGATCCGGACAAGGTCAAGCAGGCGATCACGCCGGACTACGCACTGGGCGCCCACGTCGCCGCGCTGGGCCTGGATTTCTCCTCGGAAGTCATGGGTGAGCAATTCGCCGAAGGCGCGTTCGTTGGCGAGCACGGCAGCTGGAACCGTGAAGATCCGTCCGGCTACAGGGTGGTCTTCGTGCCGTTCCGCGATGGCCGCCCGGCCGGCGAACCCATCGACTTCGTGACCGGCTTCCGCGAGGACGGCAAGACCCGCGGCCGCCCGGTCGGTGTGACCGTCGACCCCAGCGGTGCGCTCATCGTCGCGGATGATCTGGCCAACGTCGTCTGGCGCGTGACACGCAGCCAATGACCAGCAGCGCCCGACCCTCCCGACCGCTTGACTACAGCTGCCGGGAGGGCTGTGGGCTGTTCTTCGCTCGACAGCCCCTAGAGGCGCGGAACAGGCGGGCGGCGGTGACTTCATGAAGAAAGGCCAGCGACGTCGCAGGCATAACGGGCGGGGCAAATGGCGCAGCAGCCGCCGCGACCCAACGTGAAACACCCATCAGGCAAGACGCAAAGCCTCGGGGGGCTATTCGTCGTACTCGCGGCACTGTGCTGGGGGCTGTCGGGCGGAATCGGCGGTGTTCTGACCGCCGAGGGCTGGAGCCCGATCGTGGTCTCGCTCTCCCGCGGCGCGATCGGGCTGCTAGTTGTGCTTCTCTGGCTTGCCTTGCGCCCGGCTGGCAGCGGTCTGGTGAACGGGCGACTGTGTCTCTGGTCGGCAGTCGCGGGGGCGGCCGTGGCAGGCAATTTCTCGTTCTATTTTCTCAGCATTGCCGA
The DNA here is from genome assembly GCF_026642215.1 of Stutzerimonas sp. R40042. Taxonomy (NCBI): domain Bacteria; kingdom Pseudomonadati; phylum Pseudomonadota; class Gammaproteobacteria; order Pseudomonadales; family Pseudomonadaceae; genus Stutzerimonas; species Stutzerimonas sp. R40042. The sequence goes on from NZ_CP113258.1 coordinate 3,874,554, forward strand.
GGGCAGCGTGGCCGTGGCGGCGACACTCATGTACTCCGCGCCGGTGTTCGTCTATCTCGTCTCGTTCGCGTTTCGGCTGGAGCGGCCCAGCGCATTCAAGTGGGCGGCTATCGCACTGGTGACCCTTGGCGTCATTCTACTGACCGGCATCTACGATGTTGGAGCGGGCGACATCACACTGCTGGCAGTGTGTGCAGGACTGCTTTCCGGCGTGTCGTACGCCGTTTTCATCTTCGCCTTCAAGTATGCGGCCCCCCATGGCAGCCCTCAGGCGATTCTGGTGATCGCCTTCGTGGTGCTGGTGGCGATATTGCTCGGGCTGAGCGATGCGGAGCAGACACTGGCCGTGCTGGGCACCTCGAGCTGGCCGCTGTTCGTCACACTAGGCGTACTCGGTGGCGGGCTATCGTTCGTCTTGTACATCGTCGGGCTCAAGCATACCGCGCCCGCGGCAGCGTCCATCCTGGCCATGGTCGAGCCGGTGACCGCCACGCTCTTCGGCGTCGTGGTGCTAGATGAAAGCCTGGCCGCCATGCAGATCCTCGGCATGGCGCTGATTCTGCTGACGGTCACGGCGCTGGGCGTCCATTCGAGAAATCCGAATTAACTTATCGCGCTTGCTCGAGCAGATTCTTGAGCCGCTGCAGGTCCGCCGCCACCGCCTGAGCGTCCATCGCAAATTGCTCATCGCTCATGTCCGGTTGGCGGAACAGCGTGAAAACGAACTCACACCCGCCGCTACATGGCATGACCCGCATGGGGTTGCGAACTATCGAACCCGACTCCAGTTCGACCTCGTGGTCCATCACCCCGAACGCATTCGGCGGCGCGAAGCGAATCCTCACTTTTCCAAAAGGCGCGTCAGCCACCCATGCATCGCCCTGCTGCGTGACCTCGGAACGCGCCAGCCCCGCCGCCCACTGCGGAAGATTGCGCGGGTCGGCGGCGAACGCATATACCTGTCCCGGATCGCGGGCGATGAAGATGCTGATATGGCGGACGTGGTGGTGCATAGATCAGGCCCCCGATGATAATTTCCCGTCGGCAGTTGTACCCGACACACAGCCCGACCACGAGCCCTGAATCGAGCATGCTCAAGACCTTTCCTATTGCGTTCGTTCTGCTCCTGCTCGGGGCGAGCATTTACAACTTCGTGCGTGAACAGGCCTTCGTCGAAGGCTTCGTCGAGGCGCAGGGGAAGATCGTCGCCATTCGCAGCGAGCGCATCAGTCGAGGCGATGGGCGCCAGTATTCAAGCGATGTCCATGCAGTGGTCGAGTACTACTTGAACGGCGAGCACTACCGATTCGAAAGCCAGTTCTTCGGCGTGCCGGCGTGGCGCGAGGGGCAGTCGGTGACAGCGCTGGTTTCGCAAACGTCGCCAAACATCGGCCGAATCAAGCGAGTCGACGATATCTATCCTCGCAGCGCCGGCTTAGGCGTCTTGGCCGCACTTGCTCTCCTGGCCATGGCAACGGGCCGTTTCCTGCGACAGCATAGACACCGCTCGGCAGTCGCCTGACCGTTTCAAAGAGGCAGACAGACCGCTGTCCCTTACCTTCAAGCACCGCCGCAAAACCGACTTGCTATCCAACCATCTCACAGGTCCGCCGATGCTCCGCTCCATCCATCACGTCGCGATCATCTGCTCCGACTATGCCGTCTCGAAGCGCTTCTATACCGAGACGCTGGGGCTGGCGGTGATCGCCGAGCACTACCGGGAGTCGCGACAGTCCTACAAGCTCGACCTGGCCTTGCCGGACGACGGGCAGATCGAGCTGTTCTCGTTTCCCGACGCCCCGCCTCGCCCCTCGCGCCCAGAAGCGCAAGGATTGCGGCATCTGGCCTTTGCGGTGGATGACGTCGCGCAGTGCAAGACGTGGCTGGAGCGTCAGGGCGTTGCGGTGGAGCCGATTCGGACAGACGAATACACCGGCCGCCGGTTCACCTTCTTCGCGGACCCGGACGGCTTGCCGCTGGAACTGTACGAGGCCGCCCCTTCCGACGATTGATGCGACGCGCTTCGTGCGCCTCGGAACGACCAGGCCCTGTGGTCACCGAGAGGGCTCATGCGGAGCGGCAGGCCCGCTCCGCATTGCTGCTCAGCTCTCGCGGGCGCGCTTGATGCGATGATCCCAGCGGCGCTTGGCGAAGCGGCGCATGTTCGGGATGTCGTCCGTTTCATCCATGATCGGCTGGCCGATGATGGTTTCCATGATGTCTTCCAGCGTCACCAGGCCGCGCCAGCTGCCGAATTCGTCATAGACCAGACACATGTGCTGGCGCTCATGCAGCAGCTGGGTCATGAGATTCTCGACACTGGTCATTTCCGGTGCGACTTTCATCGATTTCATGATCGTCAACACCGGCGCTTCGTCGTCGCTCGCGGCCAGGGCGTCATAGCGGAACACCACACCCAGCGGGCTCTCGTTCTCGCCGATCACCGGGTAGCGCGAGAACTGGCTGTCGGCGACCTGCGCCTTGAATGCACCGATGCTGGTCTCCGGCGACGTGTAGTCGCATACCGTGCGCGGTGTCATCACGTCACGGACCTTGATCTCGTGCAGGTCGAGGATGTTCCTGATGACGCGCTGCTCGTCCTCGTCGAGGCTCTTGTTCTCGCGGCCAAGCACCGTCAGCGCCTTGATCTCCTGGCGGATGTCGTGCTCCGGCTCCTTGCCGCCGACCAGCCGCATGATCATGTCGGACAGGTAGATGAAGGGCTTCAGAATCCAGATCATGCCGTTCAGCAGAGGCGGCAGGTACGGCGCGAGCGTACGCCAGTAACGGGCACCGATGGTCTTGGGCAGGATTTCCGAGAGCACCAGGATCAGCACCGTCATGACAGCCGAGGCGATACCAACGTAGCCGTTGCCGAAGACCACGGTGACCTGGGCGCCGACTCCGGTGGCGCCGACAGTGTGGCGACCGTGTTCAGCGTGAGGATCGCCGCAAGCGGCTGGTCGACCTTGTCTTTCAGTTCTTTCAGGCGCTCGTACAGCTTCGGACGGGTCGTCTTCTGGTGCGCGATGAAGCTCGGCGTCAGCGAGAGCAGTGCAGCTTCGAGGATCGAACAGATGAATGAAACGAGGATGGATAAGACAGCGAACGCTATCAGGAGGGTCATGTAAGGGTGGTTACGTTGCCAAAGGCAGGCCAATTTACCGCAAAGCCGCCCGACCAGTATGAAGGCGCATGCAACATTTCATTTCCCGCGCGATGATCTGCCGATTACATCGATTTGACTGCTGCTACCGCCGGAGTTCAGGTCGCGCCCGGGGTGACTTTCGCCCATCGGCTTGTTCCGCAGTTTGACCTCGGCTAGGGTGCGGCCCTCGAATAAGCGGACCTCAGGAGTACTGCGAGTGATCAGAACAGGGATGTTGGCGCTGGGATTGTCGCTGGCGCTTCCGGCTCAGGCGGCCGAGCGGCAGGTCTACTTGGTGGCGACGATGCAACTGGACGGCTCCAGCCTGGCACACAGCATCTTTCTCCACGAACCGGACATCACTGAGTTGCAGGGCTGCCTCGACGCCGTGCGCGACGGCCAAAGCAAGCGTGACTGGCAGCAATACCATCACATTTTCCGCCGCGACCGGATCAAGGGCTTCTCCGGGCATATGCGCTATCACTGCGCCTACAGCGAGCAGCGCTTCAGCAGCTGGCACGACGGCCCACGCTACAACAAGCCGTACCTGATCCAGGTGAACGACGACGCCCAGCTCCGTGTGGTGCGCACGCCCAGCCAGGCGCAATGCATGTCCCAGCTGCGCGCGCTGCCGATGGCACGGCGGGCGCAGAGCTTCTGCGCCATGGGCAATCAGGAACTGCAACCCTGAAGCGGAACCACCCGGCCAACAGGCTAGGCGGTTACGCTTGGCTCAGCTGGGCTGATAGCTGCCCGGCACCGGCGCGAAAGACACGCCGAAGCGGTTCCAGGCGTTGATGGTGGCGATGGCCAGGGTCAGGTTGGCGAGCTGGGATTCGGAAAAATACTCGCGCACCTCCTCGAACAGCTGCTGCGACACGCCCTGCGGCAGCAGGGTATTGGCCTCGGCCCAGGCCAGCGCGGCACGCTCGCGATCACTGAAGAACGGCGTTTCGCGCCAAGCACTTAGCGCATAGATACGCTGCTCGGTTTCACCCAGGGCACGGGCGTCCTTGGTGTGCATGTCGAGGCAGTAGGCGCACTGGTTGATCTGCGAGACGCGGATCTTGATCAATTCCATCAGCGGCTTGTCGACGCCGTCCTCGCGGCGACTCTGCCGCGCCAGGTAGGTTTCCAGCCCGATCATTGCGGTCATCACATCGGGGGCGGCGGCCTGGTAATTCATGCGCATGGTGGTCACTCCTCGGTTTGAATGTGCAACCAAGGCTACGCAGCCGCCATGCTGCGCTATTGTAGATTTTCGACATCTTGCAAGCGGCCCGCCATGACCGAGTCCCTCCACGCCCGCCTGCCCTGTCTGCAGGGTTTCGTCACCCATCCGCCGATCCCGGCTCTGGCCGCGTACGTGCAGCGTTTCTGGTGGATGGATGGCGACGGCTCGCAGGCCTACGACGAGCAGCTGCTGCACCCGGACGGCGGCAGCGGCGTGATCTTCAACTTCGCCGATCCGCTGAACTTCGATGGCACCCAGCGCCGCCGGCGGGCCCTGATCGCCGGGCCGCAGCTGGCCAGCACGCGCCTGCAGCTGGTCGGCCGGGTCAGGATGATGGGCGTGCGTTTTCGGCCCGGCATGGGCGCCGCCATGTTCGGGATCGGCCTCGACGAGCTGACGGGATTCCACGACGCGGACTGGCCCAGGCTCGGACTCGCGCACCTGGTCGATCAGCTGGCCGAGCTGGAACGCGGCGCGCAGCAGGCATTGATCGAACGCGAACTGCTCCGCCGTCTCGAGGAAACCCAGGCACGCCGCAACCCGGTACAGCAGCTGCTCAACCGAATCGCCGCCAGCGAAGGCCGGGGCCGCCTGGCCGATCTGCTGCAGAGCGTGCCGCTCGGCCAGCGTCAGCTGGAGCGCCTGTTCCGCCACCAGGTAGGAATGACGCCCAAGCAGTTCAGTCGCATCCAGCGGGTGGCGCTGGTGCGCAACCAACTGCGCACCGGTCAGCCGCTGCTGGATACCGCATTGAGCTGTGGTTACAGCGACCAGGCGCACCTCATTCATGACTTCAAGACCGTGGTCGGCATGACGCCGGGGCAGTATCGGTCGCGGATCAAGAGCAGCAACGCCTGAAGCCCAGGTAGCCACTCAGAGGCCATCTGCAGCAGCGATGCGGGTCGCGGATGACCAAGCCGTGGCATGCATTGGCAAGATCCGTGGGAACCTTGTCATTGCGACACGCGCGTGCCGGCAGCAGACTGCAGCCATCCACCCTGAGAGCTGCACCATGGACGCTACCCGCACCGTCGCCTGCCTGATCTACCCGGATGTGATGAGCCTGGACGTCACTGGCCCGATGCAGGTGTTCGCCTCGGCCAACGTCGAGCGCCAGCGCCAGGGTCTGCCCCGTCACTACGAGCTGGTGCTGCTGGGCGCCGCAGCCGGTCCGGTCGCCACCTCGGCGGGGCTGAAGCTGGTGGCGGATGCCAGCTGGGCCGAATGCGCTCCCGTCACGCTGGATACCCTGCTGATCCCCGGTGGCGTCGGCGTGGATGCGCAGAGGCGCGACCAACGACTGCTCGCCTGGCTGCGGGACGCCGAACCCAGGGTGCGGCGCCTCGGTTCGGTCTGTTCCGGCGCGCTGATCCTGGCCGAGGCCGGACTGTTCGACGGGCGCAAGGCGACCACGCATTGGGCGGACCTCGCGGCGCTGGGCGAGTACCCGACCATCGAGGTGCAGGGCGACCGGTTGCACACCTACGACCCGACCGATTCAGAGGCGTCGCACCTGTTCAGCTCCGCGGGCGTCACCGCCGGCATCGACCTGGCGCTGGCCCTGGTCGAAGCCGATCTCGGCCGCGCACTGGCGCTGGCAGTCGCCCAGCGGCTGGTGATGTTCCTGCGCCGGCCCGGCGGGCAGACCCAGTTCAGCCCCATGCTGGCGGCGCCGAGCGGCAACGTGGCGCGCCTCGCCGCGCTGCTGGAATGGATTCCAGGGCATCTGGGCGACGACCTGTCCATCGAGGCGCTGGCCGCCCAGGCGCATATGACGCCACGCACCCTGTGCCGCCTGTTCAGCCAGGAAACCGGCATGGGCCCGGGCCAGTACATCGAGCGAGTGCGTCTGGAGGCCGCGCGCAATCTGCTGCTCGACGCCCAGGCCTCGATCGCGACAGTGGCGCGGCTGACCGGCTTCGGCCATCCGGAAAACCTCAGGCGCAGCTTCCAGAAGCACCTGTCGGTCAGCCCGCGGGACTTCTACCAGCGTTTCGGCTGACGCAACCGACCTCAATCACCGTTCCCAGCCCGCTCGGCATCTGGCCAGGCAGCGCTGTGCCCGCTCGCCACCCCAAAAGGAGCCGCCCATATGCATCTTTTGCTCAGCAATCCCCAGGTCCTGCGTCTGTTCATCGCCCAGGCGCTGTTCTGGTCCTGCTCGATGACCGGGATCATCTTCACCGCCATCGTCGGCCTGCGCCTGGCGCCAGTGGCTGGTCTCGCCACGCTGCCGCTGGCCCTGCTGATGCTCGGCGGCCTGCTCGCCCTGCAACCACTGGCGGGCCTGATGCAACGCCGCGGTCGCCGCGCCGGCTTTCTCATCGGTGCCACGGCCGGCGTGCTGGGCGGACTGGTCAGCGCGTTGTCGCTCTGGCTCGACAGCTTCACCCTGCTCTGTCTCGGCGCTCTGCCCATCGGCGCCTACCAGGCCTCGGCGATGTACTACCGCTTCGCCGCGCTGGAAGCGGTGAGCGATGCCTTCAAGGGGCGCGCCACGGCCTGCGTGATCGGCGGTGGCGTGCTGGCGGCGCTGATCGCGCCCACGCTCGGCCATATGGCGCGCGATCTCGCTGGAGTACCCTTCGCCGGCACCTATCTGTTGATCGCCAGTCTGGCGGCACTGGGATTCGTGGTCTTGACCGGGTTGCCGGCGAACTCGGGAGTGCCGGCAGCCCGGGCCGATTCGGCGACGATCAGCTGGCAGGCGCTGCTCGCACGGCCGACCGTTCGCGCCGCGGTGCTGACCACCGCTGCCGGCCACGGCCTGATGATCCTGGTGATGAACGCCACGCCCCTGGCGATGCATGGCGAAGGTCTGGACCTGCACGCCAGCGGCCAGGTCATCCAGTGGCACATGCTCGGCATGTTCCTCCCGGCGTTCGTCGCCGGACCGCTGGTGGATCGCTTCGGCTGCCGGCTGGTCGCCTGCCTTGGTGGAGGATTGCTGATCGTCAGCGCAGTGGTCGCCCTGCTCGGCATCAGCCACTGGCACTTCCTGCTCAGCAGCTGCCTGCTCGGCATCGGCTGGAACCTCATGTTGGTCGCCGGCACCACCCAGCTGGGCCAGGGCCACGCCGCGAGCGAACGCGCCCGGGCTCAGAGCCTGATGGAGCTGAGCAACGGCAGCGTCGCCGCAGCCATGTCGTTCGCCTCCGGCGCCTTGATCGCGCAGGCGGGCTGGGCGGCGGTGAACATCGGGCTGCTGCCCATCGTGACGCTGGTGGTACTGCTTCAGGTTGCGCAGGGCTATCGGCAAAGGCAGGCGGCGTGACGCTGCGCCGCCGGAGGCACGTTCAGGACAGTTTCTGCTCGGAAATCAGGTGGATGATATTGGCCGGGCTGGAGATCCAGAACGCGCGGAAGCCGTCGGGCAGGGGTTCGATTTCATCTCGACGGGTGCAATGCCGGTGCTGTAGGAAGTCCGCAGCGGCATTCAGATCGTCCGTCACCACCTCCAGCCAGATTTCCGCCTGGCTGATGCCCGCCACGCGATCGAGCCAGAGTACCTTGTCGCCGAACGCGAAGCGCGGTGTCTGTTCGCCGTCGGCATCGCTAGGCGTCAGCTCCCTGAGCCTCAGGGTCTCGCGGTAGAAGGCAACGGTGCTCGCGTACTCATGGGCGGGCACCTTCATCGCCATGTTTCGACCAGGCTGGAAAGTCGGGTTCATGGGTCGCTCCACTGGCACGCCGACAAACCGGGCCGGCGCCGGTAGCGAGCCAGTACAGACGTGATCGGCCATGCATGCAAGTGCCCTGGCGGTACTGCACCGCGCATATCAGCGCCGTTTCTTCGACCGTCGCTCAACCTCACTCGATAAGCTCTCGCGACATTAAATGTTATGTTATAACTATACGGACGATGTTGCCGGACACCCGCCCATGACCGAAGCCGAACTACTCGCCCAGCCCGCCGAGGCATACATGAACGCCGACCAACAAGCCTTCTTCCGCGACCTGCTGCTACGCCAGCGTGCCGACTTGCAGGCGCGCATCGAGGAGGAATTCCAGGCGCTGCGCGAACAGGAGCCGAGCAGCGATCCCGCCGACATCGGCAGCGCCGAAGAACAGCGCCACTGGCAGCTGCGCGTGCTGGAACGAGAGAAAAAGCTGCTGGACAAGATCGACGCCGCGCTGGATGCCATCGCCCGCGGCGAGTACGGCTGGTGCGCCGAAACCGGCGAACCCATCGGCCTGCAGCGCCTGCTGCTGCGCCCCACCACGATGCTGTCTATCGAGGCGAAACAACGCCAGGAACAGCGCGAAAAACACCAACGATCCGCCTGAGAGACCGCCATGAACCGCCTCCCCGTAACCGTCCTGTCCGGCTTCCTCGGCGCCGGCAAGAGCACCCTGCTCAATCACATCCTGAAGAACCGCGACGGCCGCCGCGTGGCCGTGATCGTCAACGACATGAGCGAGATCAACATCGACGGCAACGAGGTGCAGCGCGGCGTCAGCCTCAATCGCGCCGAAGAGAAGCTGGTGGAGATGAGCAACGGCTGCATTTGCTGCACCCTGCGCGAAGACCTGCTCGAGGAAGTCGGCAAGCTCGCCCGCGAGGGCCGCTTCGACTACCTGCTGATCGAGTCCACCGGCATTTCCGAACCACTGCCGGTGGCCGAAACCTTCACCTTCCGTGACGAGCAGGGCCAGAGCCTGGCCGATCTGGCACGGCTGGACACCATGGTCACGGTGGTCGACGGGGTGAACTTCCTGCGCGACTTCCACGAGGCCGAGAGCCTGGCCAGCCACGGCGAAACCCTTGGCGAGGACGACGAACGCTCGGTCACCGAGCTGCTGATCGAACAGGTGGAGTTCGCCGACGTCATCCTGATCAGCAAGATCGACCTGATTTCCGCCGCCGAACGCGAGGAGCTGAGCGCCATCCTCGGCCGGCTCAATACCCATGCCGAGATCTTGCCGATGAGCATGGGTCAGGTGCCGCTCGACCGAATCCTCGACACCGGCCGTTTCGATTTCGAACGCGCCGCCCAGGCGCCCGGCTGGCTCAAGGAAATGCGCGGTGAGCATGTGCCGGAAACCGAGGAGTACGGCATCGCCTCCACCGCCTACCTGGCGCGCCGGCCATTTCATCCGCAGCGTTTCTACAACTTCCTCAACCGCGAGTGGAGCAACGGCCGCCTGCTGCGCTCCAAGGGCTTCTTCTGGCTCGCTACCCGCCCCGAGGAAGCCGGCAGCTGGTCGCAGGCCGGTGGGTTGATGCGCTACGACTACGCCGGGCGCTGGTGGCACTTCACGCCGGAGTCGGCCTGGCCGAGCGACCGCGAAAGCCGCACGGCGATCCTCGGCAAATCCCGCGACGAGTTCGGCGATTGCCGCCAGGAACTGGTCTTCATCGGGCAGAACATCGACTTCAACCGGCTGCGCCGCGAGCTGGACGCCTGCCTGTTGAACGACAGCGAATGGGCCGTGGGCGTCGACGGCTGGCTGCGCCTGCCGGATCCGTTCGGCCCCTGGCACGAGCAGGTCGCCTGATGCTGGCGCAGCGGATCATCCGTCCACAGCCACGCCAGCTGCTGGGCGATTCTCCGGCGATACTCGGCGAAGCGCTAAACGACGGCGTCAACCTCAGCGTATGGCAGCGCCAGCTGCCGCTGCATATTGTCGAATTCGCCGAGACACTTCTGGCGCTGGGCGAGCCGCTGGCGGAGTCGCTGACCCTCGAACCGAGCGGCGACGGCGAGCTGCAGCTGCCAACCCTGGCGGCAGCCCATCGGGACGTTGCCGGCCACGCCGGTTTCGTTGCCGACGTGGCCTGGCTGGTGCGGGCGTTCAGCTGTCTGGTCGATGCGCGGCGCATCGGCCTGCGCCTGCGGCTGCTGGACAAGCCCATGTGCCCGCGCTTCCACGTCGATCATGTGCCGCTGCGGCTGATCACCACCTATGCCGGTGCGGGCAGCGAATGGCTTCGCGAGGACGGCATGCCACGTCGCCGTCTCGGTGATCCGGCAGCCGAACCGACAGACCCGGCCGCCATCGAGCAGCTCGCGGCTGGCGACGTGGCATTGTTCAAGGGGGAGAAATGGCTGGGTAACGAAGGCGCCGGGATCATTCACCGCTCGCCGCAGGCGACCAGCACCGAGCGCCGCCTGATCCTGACGCTGGACTGGCTGGCCTGAAGCAGAAGGGCCGACAGCCGCAGCTGCAGCCCTCTGGATCGACGACCGATCAGGCCGCCATCTTTTCGCACTCTTCAGCACACTTGCGACAGGCTTCGGCGCAGGCCTGGCAATGGTCGTGCTGGTGCTTGCCGCACTCCTCGGCACAGTCGCGGCAGACCTGCGCACAGAGCTTGCAGAAGGCTTTGGCATAGGCGCTGTCGCGGGTCATCAGCACCGCCGCGATCGCACACATGTCGGCGCAGTCACGATCGAGCTCGATGCAGCGCGCCATCATCTTCACGTCGTCCTCGCGCAGGCAGGAGGCCGCGCAGGTCTCGCAGACCAGGGCGCAATTGGAACAGGCCTGGATGCATGACTGGTAACTGGAGTTGAGCATGGTGTTTCCTCCTTTTCTCTAGCCGGTAGGAAGTGGCTCTGGTAGGTGCCACTGGCGTCAGGCGCGAGCCACGCCTTACTAACTAGGGGTCCGAGGCGGCAACATAAGTTCAGCCCGTTGGCCGGATGGTCATGGCCGCCCGGCCTTTGCGACGACTTCGACGCGGCTACAATGCTCGCCCCGTTGCGCTATCCGGAAGCCACATTTCTCATGCCCTTCACCCTGTCCGCGCCCTGCGAACTGCTGGAAGTAATCAGCAAGAGCCGTTTCCTGGCCAAGGCCGCACCGGTACAAAGTCCGGAAGACGCGCAGGCATTCATCCAGGCGGTCAGCGATCCGACCGCTACGCATAACTGCTGGGCGTGGAAGATCGGCAATCAATACCGCTTCAGCGATGACGGCGAGCCCGGCGGTACGGCGGGAAGACCAATGCTCACGGCCATAGAAGGGCAGGATTTCGATCGGGTTGCGGTGGTGGTGATCCGCTGGTTCGGCGGCACCAAGCTAGGCACCGGCGGCCTCGCCCGTGCCTACGGCGGCACCACCGCCAAATGTCTGCAGGCCGGCGAGCACAGCGAACTGGTCTCGCGCTCGCGCTGCCGCTGTCATTGCCGCTTCGCCGAACTGGCGCTGCTCAAGGCGCGCCTGGGGGATTTCGAAGCGCTGCTGGAAGCCGAGCATTTCGATGCCGAAGGCGCGACGCTGGAGATTGCCCTTCCCGCCGCTCAGCTGCAGCCGCTGGAAAGATTGCTCGCCGATATCAGCCGCGGCCGTAGTCGGCTGCAAGCCTTGGACTAGACGCTCCTTGCCCACAAAAACTGTGGACGCAATTGTGGATAACATTTGTATGGTGTGCTGCGAAGCGCCTGCCACGGGGGCTGCAGAAATCTGTACATTTTTTAATCAGAGCGCCTTGCAGACCCGCCTCTATCACGTTAAACGCTTGAATTGCAGTGTTTTTTGACTGAGCGGTCGCGCGATGACGCAATGCCATCAATCGCGTTCTGCCAGCTGCCAGTTATGCCCGATTCGCGTGGAGAAGTATGTGGATAACATTGGGAACAACCTTGCCAGGCCGCGCCGTGCTTGGCTCGCAGACCGCTGGTCAAATATTCGCCAAATGAAACGGAGGCTTCATCGCACTGTCATCGACGCCTGCTAGGCACGGCAAACAGCCGATGACCATATCCGGATGCGACAACCCGTCGCTAGAATGCCCCCACACCCGCAAGACGAGAATTTCGCGATGCACGACTGGCTCAACAATCTGCCCAAGGCCGAACTCCACTTGCACCTGGAGGGCTCGCTGGAGCCTGAACTGATGTTCCGCCTGGCCGAGCGCAACAAGATCGCCCTGCCCTGGAACGACGTCGAGGCGCTGCGCAGCGCCTACAACTTCGGCAACCTGCAGGAATTCCTCGACCTCTACTATGCCGGCGCCGACGTGCTGCGCACCGAGCAGGACTTCTACGACCTGACCTGGGCCTACCTGCAGAGGTGCGAAGAGCAGAACGTGGTACATACCGAGCCCTTCTTCGACCCGCAGACCCACACCGACCGCGGCGTGCCGTTCGAGGCAGCGCTCAATGGCATCAGCGCGGCGCTGGCCGATGGCCGTGAGCTGCTGGGCATCAGCAGCGGGCTGATTCTCAGCTTCCTGCGCCATCTGCCGGAAGAAGAAGCCTTCAAGACGCTGGAACAGGCGCTGCCCTATCGCAATGCCTTCTTCGCCGTTGGCCTCGACAGCTCCGAGGTCGGCCATCCGCCGAGCAAGTTCCAGCGCGTGTTCGACAAGGCGCGTGGCGAAGGCTTGCTCACCGTTGCCCATGCCGGCGAAGAGGGCCCGCCGGAATACATCTGGCAAGCGCTCGATCTGCTCAAGGTCAGCCGCATCGACCATGGCGTGCGCGCCGCGGAAGATCCGAAGCTGATCGCCCGGCTGATCGAGGAGCAGATCCCGCTCACGGTCTGCCCGCTGTCCAACACCAAGCTCAAGGTGTTCGCCGACATGCGCCAGCACAACATCCTCGAGCTGCTGGAGCAGGGTGTGAAGGTCACGGTGAACTCCGACGACCCGGCCTACTTCGGCGGCTACGTGACGGAGAATTTCGTCGCGCTGCACGAGAGCCTGGGGATGACCGAAGCGCAGGCTCGCCGCCTGGCGCAGAACAGCCTGGACGCGCGCCTGGCCTACTGAGCCATTCGTCGGCGCAAGGCCGACCTGCGACACCATGGCTCGCCACGCGGGCCATGGCTGCGCCTAGACTGAGCGGCGCCAACTTGCGAGGAGATCGCCATGAACATTCTCGTCCGCCGCCTGACGCCCTATCCCGACAGCGCCTGGCAGGTCTGCCTGGACCGCCAGCGCGTCACCTTCCGCAGCGAGGCCGAGGCACGCGCCTTCGTCGAAACCCTGCAGCGACGCCTGCAGGCGCCGCATCGCCTGCCACTGAGCGCCTGATACTTCACTCCGTGCTGGCGCGCGCCGTGCCATAGGCGACGAGCGTCGCCAGCAGCCCGCACAGGCTCATGATTGCCGCCAGCGGCACCGCTGTGCCGTTGTGCAGAGCGCCTATCGCCGAAGCGGCAACCGCCGCGATGGCGAACTGCAGGCTGCCGAGCAGAGCCGAAGCACTGCCGGCGTTGGCACGCTGGTCGGCCATGGCGCAGGCCGTGGCGTTCGGCAACAGACAGCCCAGGCAGGACACGCAGCAGAACAGCGGGATCAGCAACGGCCAGAGCGATTCGGGCTGCGCGGCGGCGACCGCCAGCAGCGCCAGCGCACTGCCGAAGAAGAACCACACCCAGCGCCGTACCCAGAATTCCGGCCCGCGCCAGCGCACCAGCCGCACGTTCACCTGCGCCATCAGAATGAAGCCCGCGGCATTGATGCCGAACAGCCAGCCGAAATGCTCGGGCTTGACGCCATACAGCTCGATGAAGACGAACGGCGAACCGGTGATGTAGGCGAACATCCCGGCCATGCACAGCGCGCCGGTCAGCACGTGGCCCATGAAGAAGCGATCGCGGAACAGCCGCAGGTACTGTCCCAGCGCACCGGACATCGGCTGGCGCGGCAGCCCGGCCGGATAGGTTTCCGGTAGCCAGAGCGTGACCGCCACCAGGCAGATTGCGCTGAACAGCGTCAGCAGGATGAAGATCGATGGCCAACCGAAGGTCGCCAGCAACGCGCCGCCCGCCACTGGCGCAAGGATCGGCGCCAGGCCCATCACCAACATCAGCTGCGAGAACACCTTGGCGCTAGTCATCGGGTCGCACAGGTCGCGCACCACGGCGCGCGCAACCACCATGCCGGCGCAGCCACCCAACGCCTGCACGAAGCGCACGCCGATCAGCCAGTCCATGGACGGCGCGAAGGCGCTGGCCAGCGAGGCCAGGGTAAACAGCGTCACACCGACCAGCAGCGGCCCACGCCGACCGTAGCGATCGGCCAGCGGGCCATAGACCAGCTGACCGATGGCCAGACCGCTGAAATAGGCAGCCAGCGACAGCTGGACATGGTCGACGCTGGTATCGAAGGACTCCGCCAGCAAAGGAAAAGCCGGCAGGTACATGTCGATGGCCAGGGGGCCGAACGCACTGAGCGCGCCCAGGATGAGGAGAATCCGCAGAGACATCAGAAGCTCGCAAGCAGGAAAGAGAAGGTGGCGCGAGGGCCACTCGGTGGACCGTTACCTCGTTCGAGGGTTTGCACCGGCGTGCAAGATGCTGTTACATACACCGCCGCTTGTAAACATGCATCGCGACGAGATGCCTCGCTACACTGGTCGCCTCCAACGCTGCTGGATGCCCGAAGCAGCCGCTATCTGCCGAACCTGTCCCATGCGCCGAACCAAAGAAGAAGCCGAGAAGACCCGCATCGCCATCCTCGCCTCCGCCGAGCGGCTGTTTCTGGACAAGGGCGTGGCCCACACCAGCCTCGACCAGATCGCCCGGGATGCCGGGGTGACACGCGGTGCGGTGTACTGGCACTTTCAGAACAAGGCGCACCTGTTTCACGAGATGCTCAACCAGATTCGCCTGCCACCGGAGCAGATGAACGAGCGGCTCTGCACCTGCGACCAGCAGCAGCCGCTGCAATCCCTGATCGCCCTGCGCAACCTGACGGTCGAGGCCATCAGCACCCTGGCCAGCAACGAGCAGAAGCGTCGCATCTTCACCATCTTGCTGCACAAGTGCGAATTCACCGACGAATTGCGCGAAGCCGAGGAACGTCACCACGCCTTCATCAACCAATTCATCGATCTGTGCGAAAACCTCTTGCGCAACGCCTCGGCCTGCCTGCGACCCGGCGTCACGCCGCGGCTCGCCGCACTGTCGCTGCACGCCATGGTGGTCGGGCTGTTCACCGACTGGACGCGCGACACCGAGCTGTTCGCGCCGCAGGTCGATACCAAGGCGCTGATCGACCCACTGTTCCGCGGTCTGGTCCGCGACTGGCCGGAAGATCCCGACCAGCCTGCCGCGTGAGCGATCAGCTCACCTGATAACCCTCTTCGCTGATCGCCTGGCGAATCGCCTGCTCGCTGGCGCTGCTCTCGACCTGCACGGTTCCGGCCGCCAGATCCACCTGCACCCGAGCCTGCGGGTCCAGCGCCTGAATGGCCTGGGTAACCGCACGCTCGCAGTGGCTGCAGGTCATTCCGCTCACGTTGAATACTTGCATCGTCTCTCTCCTCGACTGGTAGATGCACGGATTCTCGACCTTGCCACCTGGGCAAGGTCAAGGCACCTGCTGTCGCAGATCATGGTGTTGACCTTGCCACAGGGTTAAGGTCGATCCTGCAGCCATCGCAACCCGAGGAGTCACAGCCATGTCCAGCGCCACCCATACGCTGCCGGTCAGCGGTATGACCTGCGCCAGCTGCGCCGGCCGCGTCGAACGCGCCCTGCTCAAGGTACCGCGCGTCGCCGCGGCCAACGTCAACCTGGCCAACGAACAGGTGCGTATCGAAGGCGATGACCTGGGCGTGGCAACGCTGATCGAGGCCGTAGAAAAGGCCGGCTACGGCGTGCCTGTGCAGAGCATCGAGCTGAACATCGAAGGCATGACCTGCGCCAGCTGCGTCGGCCGGGTCGAACGCGCCCTGCTCAAGGTGCCCGGCGTACGCAGCGCCGCGGTGAATCTGGCCAGCGAACGCGCGCATGTCGAAGTGATCGGCACGCCCGACCCCGCCGTGCTGATCCAGGCAGTCGAGGCTGCCGGCTACCAGGCAAGCGCCGGCGACCAGCAGCAACCCGCACAGGATGCCGAACGACGCCTGCAGCGCGAACGCTGGGCGGTGATCGCGGCCCTGCTGCTGGCCGCACCGCTGGTGCTGCCGATGTTCGCCGAGCTGTTCGGCGGCCACTGGATGCTGCCGGCATGGATTCAGTTCCTGCTCGCCACCCCGGTGCAGTTCATCCTCGGCGCACGCTTCTACGTCGCCGGCTGGAAGGCGGTGCGCGCCGGTGCCGGCAACATGGACCTGCTGGTCGCCATCGGCACCAGCGCCGGTTACGGCCTGAGCCTTTATCAATGGTGGGCGACCCCGGCCGGGCAGATGCCGCACCTGTATTTCGAGGCCTCGGCGGTGGTGATTGCCCTGGTGCTGCTGGGCAAGTATCTGGAGAGCCGCGCCAAGCGCCAGACCAGCGCGGCGATCCGGGCGCTGGAAGCCTTGCGTCCGGACCGCGCGACACGGGTAGTCGACGGCCGCGAGGAAGATGTTGCCATCGCCGCGCTGCGCCTCGGCGATCTGGTACTGGTCCGCCCCGGTGAGCGTTTCCCGGTGGATGGCGAAGTGGTCGAGGGAGAAAGCCAGGCCGACGAAGCGCTGATCAGCGGCGAGAGCCTGCCAGTGAACAAGGCGCCGGGCGACCGCATCACCGGTGGCGCGATCAATGGCGAAGGCCGCCTGCTGGTGCGCACCACCGCGCTCGGTGGCGAGACCGTGCTGGCGCGGATCATCCGCCTGGTGGAAGACGCCCAGGCGGCCAAGGCGCCGATCCAGAAGCTGGTGGACAAGGTCAGCCAGGTGTTCGTCCCGGCGGTGCTGGTGATCGCCGTGTTCACCCTGATCTGCTGGCTGCTCAGTGGCGCGCCGGTCGAGGTCGCGCTGATCAACGCCGTGGCCGTGCTGGTCATCGCCTGCCCCTGCGCCCTCGGCCTGGCGACGCCGGCGGCGATCATGGCCGGCACCGGCGTGGCGGCGCGGCACGGCATCCTGATCAAGGACGCCGAGGCGCTGGAAGTCGCCCATGCTGTGAATGCCGTGGCCTTCGACAAGACCGGCACGCTTACCTCGGGCAAGCCGCAGATCATCCACCTGCATGCCGTGGACGGCGACGAAGCGCGGATACTGCGCCTGGCCGGCGCCCTGCAGCGAGGCAGTGAACACCCGCTGGCGCGTGCCGTGCTGGAGCGCTGCGAAGCCGACGGCATCACGGTGCCGGATGTGCAGAAGAGCCAGGCCCTGAGCGGCCGCGGCATCGCGGGCACGCTGGATGGCCAGCAGCTGGCGCTGGGCAACCGGCGCATGCTCGAAGAGTACGGCCTGCAGCCGGGCGAGCTGCTGGACACCGCCCAGCGTTGGGAAGCCGAGGGCCGCACCCTCTCCTGGCTGGTGGAACAAGCGCCCAAGCCGCGCATCCTCGGCCTGTTCGCTTTCGGTGACAGCCTCAAGGACGGCGCCGCCGCGGCGATTGCCGGGCTCGCGGCGCGGCATATCCGCAGCCACCTGATCACCGGCGATAACCGTGGCAGCGCGCGGGTGGTGGCCGAAGCGCTGCACATCGATGACGTGCATGCCGAGGTGTTGCCGGCGGACAAGGCGGCCACCGTGGCCGAGCTGAAGAAGGGCGGCGCCGTGGTGGCGATGGTCGGCGACGGCATCAACGATGCCCCTGCCCTGGCCGCGGCGGATGTCGGCATCGCCATGGGCGGCGGCACCGACGTGGCCATGCACGCCGCCGGCATCACCCTGATGCGCGGCGATCCGCGCCTGGTGCCGGCCGCACTGGAGATCAGTCGGCGCACCTACCGCAAGATCCAGCAGAACCTGTTCTGGGCCTTTATCTACAACCTGGTGGGCATTCCGCTCGCCGCCTTCGGCTTTCTCAGCCCGGTGGTGGCTGGTGCGGCGATGGCCCTGTCGAGCGTCAGCGTGGTGAGCAACGCCCTGCTGCTGCGCTCCTGGAAACCGGAAGAATGAATCGGGAGCACGCCATGAACATCGGTCAGGCCGCCAAGCACAGCGGCCTCACGGCGAAGATGATCCGCTACTACGAATCCATCGGCCTGCTCACGCCCGCCGGGCGCGGCGCCAATGGCTACCGACATTACAACGAGCGCGACCTGCACCAGCTGGCCTTTATCCGCCGCGCCCGTGACCTGGGCTTCTCGCTGGAAGAGGTCGGCAAGCTGTTGGCGCTGTGGCAGGACCGCCAGCGCGCCAGTGCCGACGTGAAGGCCCTGGCCGGCGCACATATCGACGAGCTGAACCGCAAGATCGCCGAGCTGGTCGGCCTGCGCGACACGCTGCAGGAGCTGGTCGACCACTGCCAGGGCGATGATCGCCCGGACTGCCCGATTCTGCAGGGCATCGAGAGCGGCTGCTGCGTCCGCCCTGAGCAGGCGCCGTCACCGCTCACGCGCAACCAGACCTGACCGATCGGACAAGCCTGGTTCGGCGTTGCGGCGCGATCATCCGGCGCTACGACCGTTCCTCGCTTTACATTCAAGTTCGTATGCATCCGGCCGAAAGCGCTGCGGTATACGAGCCTCGCCTTGCGGCGTCGACTCGGACCGACTACTTCGCTTTCGCTTGGAGTGCCATGAACAACTGGTTTGCAAACATCGGGGTCAGCAGGAAGCTCACGCTGGGCTTCGCCACCGTCCTGATACTCACCATCGTCCTCGCCTGGAACGGCTGGGGCAGCCTGGACAGCGTCATCCAGCGCAGCGGACTAATGACCGAAATATCCCAGCTGAACAAGACCCTCACCGACCTGCGCATCGCCCGCCTGCAATTCATGCTGGCCAGTGGAGACAACGAGTCCACCAAGCGGCTGGACAACAACCTGGGCATCTACCTCTCCCAGCAGACCAAGCTGCTGGAGACCTTCGAGCACCCGGACGACGTCGCCCAGCTGAAGGAACAGGCCGGCTACAACGCCCAGTACCAGAACTCGCTGGACGACATGCGCAAGGGCTACGCCCAGGCCAACGCCGCGCGCACCACCATCGACGGCGCCGCCGCGCGCCTGGCTGAGCTGAACGCTGGGGTAACCCGCCAGGTGCTGCAGCTGGCGGAGTATGACGAAGGGCGCTTCGCGCAATTCCAGGCCATCACCCGCATCGAAGATGACGTGCAGCGCGCCCAATACCTGCTGCGCGTCTACATGGCGACTCCCGGTGCCGAGGCGGCCAAGGCCGTCTACGCACAACTGAATGCTGCCCAGGCCACGCTGGATCGCCATGCCGCCGCGCTCGACGCCGACCACGCGGCGACGCTGCAGCAGATCCGTGCCGTGCTCGGCGAGTACCGCGGCGCCATCGAATCGCTGGAGAAGGCCACCCTGGCAATCGCCAAGGCGCGCCAGGAGATGACCGATCAGCAGAAGGAAATCGTCCGCATCAGCGACTCGCTCTATCAGCTTCAGCTCGACCTGCTCGCCGTGGAAAGCGCCGCCGCGCGTACACGCCTGATCGTCAGCGCGTTGCTGGCGCTGGTGTTGGGCATCCTGGCCGCCTGCCTGATCACCCGGCAGATCATCCTGCCGCTGCGTGCCACCCTGGCCGAGGTCGAGCGCATCGCCTCCGGCGACCTCAGCGCCACCGCACAGATCCAGCGCCGCGACGAGCTGGGCGTGCTGCAGCGCGGCATCCAGCAGATGGGCGCGACCCTGCGCGAACTGATCGGCGGCATCCGCGATGGTGTCAGCCAGATCAGCGCCGCCGCCGAGGAGCTTTCGGCGGTTACCCAGCAGACCAGCGCCGGCGTAAACAGCCAGAAGGAAGAAACCGACCAGGTCGCTACCGCCATGCACGAGATGTCGGCCACCGTTCAGGAGGTGGCGCGCAATGCCGAGCAGGCCGCGCTGGCCGCCACCGAAGCGGATGGCGAAGCCCGCGAAGGCGATCGCGTGGTCACCGAGGTGGTCACGCAGATCGAACGCATGGCCAGCGCCGTGGTGCGCTCCAGCGAGGCGATGACGGCGCTACAGGAAGAAAGCGACAAGATCGGCAGTGTGATGAACGTGATCCGCGCCGTGGCCGAGCAGACCAACCTGCTGGCACTCAACGCCGCCATCGAGGCTGCCCGTGCAGGCGAGGCCGGGCGCGGCTTCGCCGTGGTCGCTGACGAGGTGCGCGGCCTGGCGCAGCGCACGCAGAAGTCCACCGAGGAAATCGAAGGGCTGGTCGCCGCGCTACAGAACGGCACCCAGCAGGTCGCCGCGATCATGCATACCAGCCGCGACCTGACCGACAGCGGGGTCGAGCTGGCGCGCCGTGCCGGTGCGTCGCTGGGCAGCATCACCCGTACCGTGTCGAACATCCAGGCGATGAACCAGCAGATCGCCGCAGCCGCCGAGGAACAGAGCGCGGTGGCCGAGGAGATCAGCCGCAGCGTGGTGAACGTGCGCGACGTGTCGGAACAGACCGCCGCCGCCAGCGAGGAAACCGCGGCGTCGAGCACCGAGCTGGCCCGTCTGGGTGGTCAGTTGCAGTCGATGGTGAGCCGCTTCCGGCTCTGATGGAACGCCCCGCGAGGCAGGCCCTGCCTCGCGGGGTGGAAGGCTCAGCTGGCCTGGGATTGCAGGTAGTTCTGCAGACCGATGCGGTCGATCAGGCCGAGCTGCTGCTCGAGCCAGTAGGCGTGGTCTTCCTCGGTGTCGTGCAGCTGCAGCGCCAGCATGTCACGGGTCGGGTAGTCACCGTGCTGTTCGGCCAGCGCGATGCCCTGCGCCAGCGCGGCTCGCACCTTGTACTCCAGCGCCAGGTCGTTGCGCAGCATATCCGGCACGCTGTGGCCCGGGTTGATCGGTTCCGGCGTCATGTCCGGCGTACCTTCGAGAAAGAGGATGCGCTTGAGCAGGGCATCGGCATGCTGCGTCTCCTCCTCCATCTCGTGATTGATGCGCTCGTAGAGCTTGCTGAAGCCCCAGTCGGCGTACATCCGCGAATGCAGGAAATACTGATCGCGCGCCGCCAGTTCGCCGCGCAACAGCTCCTTCAGATAGTCGATTACCGGTGCCTGGCCTTGCATTGCGTATTCCCCATGAGTGATGCGCCTTCAATAGCGGGCAAGCATCCCCGCTGAGTTCACGACGGTCAAGCGCTGCAAAGACGCAGCCGCTCATGCGTCAAGTGTGGCAGAGCATTGGCGAAAATCGACCACCCGGTCACCCCGTTGGCAACAATTTGCCGCCGAACTCCTGCGCCGACGCAGGGCTCTACTGTCAGTCCCAACGGGCGTCAGCGCGCCCGCAACGCGAGCAGCCAGGAGCCCCGATGACGTCAACACGAGCATTTCCAGTGACCCTGGCCTGGTTGACGATCTTCGCCTGCGCACTGCCACTGCTCGGCGGCTGTTCCTCGGAAGCCGAGCCAGCACCCCAGCCACCACGGGTGGCGCTGGTCGAGCCGCTGCAGGCAGCCGAGCCGCAAGCCGAGGCGCTGCGCTTCTCCGGCGTGGTGCAGAGCGTGACGTCCACGCAGCTGTCATTCGAGGTGGCCGGACGTATCGAGCGCATCCTCGTCGACGAAGGCACCCGCGTGATCCGAGGGCAACCGCTGGCGCAGCTGGATCGCACCGACTACCGCCTGCAGCTGCGCGAGGCCGAGGCGCGCCTGCGCCAGCTGGAGGCGGATCTGGCACGCAAGCGCACCCTGCTCGCCGAAGGCATCCTCGCGCCGGCCGCCATCGAAGCGCTGCAAGCCAACACGGTGGCGGCACGGGTGGCACGCGACAGCGCCCAGCGCGATCTCGATCAGAGCACGCTGAATGCACCGTTCGACGGCGTGGTGGCGCGCCGTCTGGCCGAGCCGGACATGGTGGTCGCGGTGGGCACGCCGGTCTTCGAGATGCAGGACAACGGCCATATCGAAGTCAGCGTCGACCTGCCGGAAACCGCCGCCTTGAGCATTCCGCTCGGCCCCGGTCTGCAGGCCGAAGGCGAGCTGGTGATCGCCGATGTGCGCCTGCCGCTGCGCTACAAGGAACACAGCACCCAACCGCGTGAAGGCGCGCGGACCTACCGCCTGGTGCTGCAGGGCGAGCCGCCGGAGGAGTACAACCTGCTGCCGGGCATGGCCATGCGCGTGCGCATCGAACGCCCGCCGCAGCCGCAGAGGACCCGCGACGCCTTCCGCCTGCCGCTGTCGGCGCTGCAGACCGGCAGCGACGGCCAGCACTTCATCTGGCAGGCGGACGATGGCCGCGCACGGCGGCAGCCGGTGCAACTCGAGCAGATCGATGGTGATCAGGCGCTGATTCGCGGTGACGGCCTGCAGGCGCAGATGCCGATCATCGTCGCTGGCGGCAGCAAGCTGCACGAGGAGCAGCCGATCGAAGCGCAGGAGCGGAACTGAGCCGATGGATTTCGCCCGCTACGCCATCACCCGGCCGGTCAACATCTGGATTCTGGTACTGATCTGCCTGCTCGGCGGCACCCTCGCCTTCTTCGAGATCGGCCGCCTGGAAGACCCGGAATTCACCATCAAGCAGGCCATCGTCAACGTGCAGTACCCCGGCGCCACAGCGCTGGAGGTCGAGCAACAGGTGACCGAACCGCTGGAGAGCGCGATCCAGCAGATGTCGCAGATCAAGGAGATCCGCTCGCGCTCGATGCCGGGCATCGCCGAGATTCGCGTGGAGATGCAGGACCGCTACGACGGCGATGCGCTGCCGCAGATCTGGGACGAGCTGCGCAACAAGATCAACGATGCCCAGGGCGACCTGCCGCCGGGGATCGAACCGCCGCAGGTCAACGATGATTTCGGCGACGTCTACGGCATCTTCTACGCGCTGACCGGCGACGGCCTGACGCTCAAGGAGCTGCACGAGACGGCCAAGGATCTGCGCCGCGCGCTGGTGGCCGCCGACGGCGTCGGCAAGGTCGAGATCGCCGGCGTGCAGGAAGAGCGCATCCTCGTGGAAGTCGACCAGGCGCAGCTGGCCGCGATGGGCATCGCCCCCGACGAGATCGCCGCGGCGCTGGCCGACACCGATGCCGCAGTGGATGCCGGCGGCGTGCATGCCGGCGAGTTTTTCGTACGCCTGCGCCCGAGCGGCGCCTTCGATTCGCTCGACGAGCTGCGCGCATTGCCGGTCGGCCAGGGCGCGCAGCGGGTCGAGCTGGGCGCCATCGCCAGGCTGTCGCGCGACTACGCCGAGCGGCCGCGGCAGATCATCCGACACAACGGTCAGGCGGCACTGACCCTGGGTGTCAGCGGGGTCTCGGGCGCGAACATCGTCGAGGTCGGGCACAGCGTCGAGGCGGCGTTGCAGGCCATCGAACACCGCATGCCGCTGGGCGCAGAACTGCATCCGCTGTACGAGCAGCACCGGATCGTCGATGAGTCGGTGAACAGCTTCGCGCTCAACGTGTTCCTCTCGGTGGCCATCGTGGTCGGCGTGCTGTGCATCGCCATGGGACTGCGCGCCGGTGTCATCATCGGCGCGGTGCTGTTTCTCACCGTGCTCGGCACGCTGCTGGTGATGTGGCTGGCGGGCATCGAACTGGAGCGGATTTCCCTCGGCGCGCTGATCATCGCCATGGGCATGCTGGTGGACAACGCGGTGGTGGTCTGTGACGGCATGCTGGTACGCCAGCGCCAGGGCAAGAGCATCCTCGAAGCCTCGCAGGAAACGCTGCAACAGACGCAGTGGCCGCTGCTCGGCGCGACCATCATCGGCATCCTCGCCTTTGCCGGCATCGGTCTGTCCCAGGACACCACTGGTGAGTTCCTCTTCTCGCTGTTCTTCGTCATCGCCGTGTCGCTGCTGCTCAGCTGGCTGCTGGCGCTGCTGCTGGTGCCGCTGTTCGGTCATTACCTGCTGCGCAACGCCAAGACCGACGAGGATCCCGACGCCGCCTACAACGGCCCCTGGTACAACCGTTATCGGCGACTGGCCGTTGGCGTGCTGCACCGGCCCTGGCTGACCATCGGCGTGCTGGTCGTGCTGACGGTGATCAGCGCGGTGATCTTCACTCGCCTGCCGCAGAGTTTCTTCCCGCCGTCGAGCACGCCGCTGTTCTACGTCAACCTGTTCCTGCCGCAGGGCACGCACATTCGCGAGACCGCAGAGACCGCCTCTGACGTGGAGGCGTATCTGGCGGAGCTGGAGGGCGTCAGCGAAGTATCCAGTTTCATCGGCGCTGGCGCCTCGCGCTTCATGCTGACCTATATGCCGGAGCAGCCGAATTCGGCACTGATGCACTTCCTCGTGCGCACCGAGGACGCCGAGCTGATCGCCGGGCTGGTGCGGCAGATCAACCAGCAGCTGCCGCAACGCTATCCCTCGGCCGACGTCTCGGCCGCGCAGTTCATGTTTGGCCCCAATGCCGAGGCCAAGCTGGAAGCACGCATCAGCGGCCCGGACATCGAGGTGCTGCGGGCCATATCCGCCGAGGGTCGCAAGCGACTGCAGGATGAGGGCAAGGTGTTCAACGTGCGCGATGACTGGCGCCAGCAGGTGCTGGTGCTGCGCCCGCAACTGGCACTGGATCGCCTCGCCGATGCCGGCCTGACCCGCCAGGCCGTGGCGCGTGCCCTGGCCGCCGGCAGCGAGGGCCAGCGGGTCAGCCTGCTGCGCGAGCGTGACGAGCTGATCCCGGTATTGCTGCGCGCTGCGCCCGAGGATCGCATCGATAGCGGCGAGCTGCTGCAACGGCTGATCTGGAGCCCCGCCGGCACCGGCTACGTGCCACTGGCGCAGGTCGCCGATGGCGTCGAGCCGGTCAGCGAGGACAGCATCATCGTGCGCTACGACCGCGAGCGCACCATCTCAATCCGCGCCGAACCACGCGACGGCGAGAACACCAACGCGGCGCACGAGCGCATCCGCCCGCTGATCGAGGGCATCGAACTGCCGGTCAACTACAGCCTGAAATGGGGCGGCGACTACGAACAGTCCTCCGAGGCCCAGCAGGCGCTGGCGAGCACGCTGGCGGTGCCCTACCTGGCAATGGTGCTGGTCACCGTGCTGCTGTTCGCCAGGGTGCGCCAACCGCTGATGATCTGGGCGGTGGTGCCGATGGCTATCTGCGGGGTGAGCTTCGGCCTGCTGCTCACCGGTCAGGCCTTCGGTTTCATGGCACTGCTCGGCCTGCTCAGCCTCACCGGCATGCTGATCAAGAATGCCGTGGTGCTGGTGGACGAGATCGACCGGCAGATCGACGACGAGGTGCCGCGCCTGACCGCCATCATCGAAGCCTCGGCGTCGCGCCTGCGCCCGGTGATGATGGCCGCCGGCACCACCGTGCTGGGCATGGTGCCGCTGCTGTTCGACCCGTTCTTCGCCAACATGGCAGTGACCATCATGGGCGGCCTGGGCTTCGCCACGCTGCTGACGCTGCTGGCCGTGCCCTGCCTGTACCTGCTGCTGATGAAAGTGCGCCAGGAGGAAACCGCATGACTGCCAAGGCCCTGGCCGCTCCGCTGCTGCTCGCCCTGGCCCTGGGCGCCTGCTCCAGCGCACCGCAGCATCCGGCGCCGCAACTGCCGGATACCTGGTTCAGTGCCGCCGGCAGCCACGCGGCGGATGCCGAGACACTGGCCGCCTGGTGGCGCCAGTTCGACGACCCGCAGCTCACCGCGCTGGTCGGCCGCGCCATGCAGCAGAACCACGACGTGCGTCTGGCCATGGCGCGGGTCGACAGCGCCCGCGCCCAGCTGCGCCAGTCGCGCGCCGGCCTGCTGCCGAGCTTCGACCTGCCCGGTTCGGCCAGCCGTCAGTGGAACGAGAACGATCAGGAAGCCGAACCCGACAGCCCACTGGCCGATTTCATCCCCGACGACGACGTGATCAGCTTCGATACCTGGGAGCTGGCGCTGCAGGCGACCTGGGAACTCGACCTGTTCGGCGCCACCCGCGCGCGGCGTGACAGTGCGGCCCAGCAGCTGCGCTCGGCCGAGGCACAGACGATCGCTGCGCGCCTGGCCGTGGCCTCGAATACCGCCCAGGGCTATCTGCAGCTGCGCGCGTTGCAGGGCCAGCGCGTGTTGCTGGTCGAAGGCATCGAAGTGGCGCGTGAGCTGGAGCGTATCGCCGGGCTGCTGTTCTACGCCGGCGAAGTGACCCGGCTGGATGTGGAGGCCACATCCGCCGAACGCGCGTCGCTGGAAGCCGATCTGGACGAGCTGGACATCCACCTGGCCGAAGCGCAGCTGGCGCTGGAGACCCTGCTCGCCGAGCCGCCGGGCAGCACCGCCACGCGGCTCGCCGCCAGCGCGCCGGTCCCGCTGGCGGAGCAGCGCATCGCGCCCGGCCAGCCCATCGACCTGCTGCGCCGCCGCCCGGACCTGATCGCCGAAGCGGCACGGCTGAACGCTGCGGAGCTGCAATCGCTGGCCGCGCGCCGTGACCTGTTCCCCAAGCTGGCTGTGCAGGCCGCGATGGGCCGCTCCGGCTTCGCCCTGGGAGACGCGATATCCGGCGCCTCGAACTTCGCCCGGGTCGGCGCGACCTTCGGCCTGCCGCTGCTGGACTATCCACGCCGCGGCGCCGCCATCGACCTGGCCGATGCCGAGGGCGAGACGGCTTACATCGCCTTCGAGCAGGCGCTGGCCCGCGCGTTGGAGGAAGTCGAACGGGGCCTGACGAGGATGGCCGGTCAGCAGCGCAGGCACGTAGCGCTCAGCCGCACCCGCGAGCACCGTGAGCGGGCGCATCGGCTGGCACAGCGCAGCTACGAGCTGGGTGAGGCGAACCTGAGTGAAGTGCTGGACGCCCAGCGCGGTGCGCTGCAGGCCCGCCAGCGGGCGCTGGAAGGGCGGACCGCACTGGCGACGGCGCAGGTGGCGTTGTATGTGGCGTTGGGAGGCGGCTGGCATGCTGAGTCCGCACATGCTGCGGACTCGTCTTCAGAGACAGCGACGCACTGAATACTTTTTTGGGTACGGGCGAGCCTCAAACGACGCGGTGAGTAAAACAGAGCCCACAGTCTCCGGCCCTCGCCGGAGACTGCCAATCAGCCCTTCATCCACGGCGGCTCCGGCGGTTCATCCTGCGGCGCATCGTCCGCGCCCCGCATGGCCTCCCGCCGCGCCTGCTCGGCCAACGTCGCCTTGATCTCGCGCATCACCGCATCGATATCCGCGGCATCCTCCGGCTCGGCGAACTCCCCGGTCAGCTCCGTCTCGGGCGTCAGTTTGCCCTGCTCATATAGCGCCCACATTTCCTTGGCGTAACGGGTGAACTTGAGTTCCGGCGCGAAGCGGCCGAAATAGGCGGCCATGTTGCCGACGTCCCGCTCGAGCATTTCGAAGGCATGGTTGTTGCCCGCTGCATCCACCGCCTGCGGCAGATCGATGATCACCGGGCCATGCTCGTCGAGCAGCACGTTGAACTCGGACAGGTCGCCATGCACCAGCCCGGCGCAGAGCATCTTCACCACTTCATGGATCATGAACGCATGGAACTCGCGGGCATCGTCCGGATGCAGGTCGACGTCGTTCAGTCGCGGCGCGGCATCGCCATCCTCGCCGGCGATCATCTCCATCAGCAGCACGCCGTCGAGGAAATCGTAGGGCTTGGGCACCCGCACGCCGGCGTCGGCCAGGCGGAACAGGGCCGCGACCTCAGCGTTCTGCCAGTTCTCTTCCTTCTCCTTGCGCCCGTGCTTGGAGCCCTTGGCCATGGCGCGCGCATCGCGACTGCTGCGCACCTTGCGCCCCTCCTGGTATTTCACGGCCTGCCTGAAGCTGCGCTTGTTGGCTTCCTTGTAGACCTTGGCGCAGCGCAGCTCGTCGCCACAGCGCACCACATACACCGCTGCTTCCTTGCCGCTCATCAGCGGCCGCAGCACCTCGTCGATCAGGCCATCCTCGATCAGCGGTTCGAGTCGTTTAGGCGTTTTCATCAGCGGCTTGCAGGTCCTTCAGTGCGGGGCGGGGCTGCAGGTTACGGCAATCGCATAGCGGCTTCCATGCCTCCCATCGAGTTTGAAAGCACGCTTTGGCTTGGCGCAAAGCACGCGCAAAGCCGACAATCGGACCATCATCTCTTGGAGCACCGCCATGCTCGATGAAGACCGTTACTGGCAGGCGCTGTGCGAGCGCGACGCCGCCTTCGATGGGCGTTTCGTTTTCGCCGTGCGCTCGACCGGTATTTTCTGCCGCCCCAGCTGCCCGGCACGGCGCCCGGCGCGTGAACGGGTGGCGTTCTACGCCGATGGCGAAGCAGCGCGAGTCGCCGGCTTTCGCCCGTGTCGACGCTGTTCGCCGCTGGGGCCGAGTCCGAGCCAGCAGCTGGACGCGCTGGTCGTCGCCGCCTGCCGCCTGCTCGATGACGCCGTAACGCCGCTGACGCTGCCGCAGCTGGCCGCACGCATCGGTCTGTCACCGGCGCACCTGTCACGCGCGTTCAAGGCGCGCACCGGCCTGACGCCGCATGCCTGGGCCGCCGCGCGCCGGCGTGAACGCCTCGACGCCCAGCTGCCGAAAGCCGATTCGGTACTCGATGCCGCCCTTGCCGTCGGCTACTCCGGCACCCGTGGGCCCTATGCCGAGGCGCAGGCGCTGAGCCCGGCGCAGCGGCGTCGAAAGGGCGCTGGCGAAACCCTGCGTTACGCTATGGCCTCCTGCCCGCTCGGCCTGCTGCTGATCGCCGCCAGCGACAAGGGTCTCTGCGCGCTGTTGTTCGGCGATGACGAGGCCGCGCTGGAACAGGAGCTGCGCTCACGCTTCGCCGCCGCCACGCTGCAGCGCGATCAGGCCGGGCTGGGCAATTGGTTGCAGGCGATCATCGGCCAGCTGGAGGAACCGCAGCGCGCCGCCCAACTGCCCCTCGACCTGCGCGGCACGGCCTTCCAGCAGCGCGTCTGGCAGGCGTTGCAGCAGATTCCAGCAGGCCAGACACGCCGCTACGGCGAGCTGGCGGCAAGCCTCGGCAGCCACGCCCGAGCGGTGGCGCGTGCCTGCGCCAGCAACCCGGTCGGCCTGCTGGTGCCCTGTCACCGCGTGGTTGGTAGCCAGAACGCGCTGACCGGCTACCGCTGGGGGCTGGCGCGCAAGGCGGCATTGCTCGAGCGCGAAGGGCAAGGCGAATCGGGAGCCTGAGCGGATTTCGGCGGTCGGATACTGCAGTACCGACCGCCGGAAGCCTGCCATGACCGAACTGAAGCGTTACCGCATCCACTACCGCATCAACGGCGAGCCCGCTTCGCTGCTGATGAGCTCGTTCGAACTGCCCAGCCTGGAACAGGCCGAACTGGAGATTCTCCTGCACCATGTCCGCGAGCCGCGCGCCGCGGTCGATGCACCCTGGGAGAACCCGGTGCACCCCAGCGAAGCCAGCCGGCTGAGCGAACTGGGCGTCAGCGATATCCAGATCGAAGAGGAAAACCGCTGACGAGGCTGTAGCATTGCCGCCCGTTCACCGCCGACCGTACGGAGTCTGCTCGTGCAGCTGATCGACACCCACACCCATCTCGATTTCGATCCGTTCGATGAGGACCGCGCCGCGGTGATCGCCCGCAGCCAGGCCGGCGGCGTCGAGCGCATCGTGGTACTCGGCGTACATGCCGCCAATTGGCAGCGGGTTTGGCAGCTGGCCGGTGACGAGCCATCGGTATACGCGGCGCTGGGCCTGCATCCGGTGTTCCTCGACGAACATCAGGACGCCCATGTCGAACAGCTGCGCGACTGGCTGGAGCGCTTGCGCGGCGAGCCGAAGCTCTGCGCCATCGGTGAGATCGGCCTGGATTACTACATCGACAATCCGGACGTCGAGCGCCAACAGCAGCTGCTCGAAGCGCAGCTGGCGCTGGCCGCGGAGTTCTCGTTGCCGGTATTGCTGCATGTGCGCCGTGCCCATGCGCCGATGATCGCCACGCTCAAGCGCTACAGGCTCGAACGTGCCGGCGTCGTGCACGCGTTCAGCGGCAGCTGGGAAGAGGCACAGGAGTATCTGCGGCTGGGCTTCAGACTCGGCCTCGGCGGCGCCGGCACCTGGCCACAGGCACAGCGGATGCATCGGGTGCTGCGACAGCTGCCACTGGAGGCCATCGTGCTGGAAACCGATGCGCCGGACATCCCGCCGGCCGGGCATGCCGGCGAGCGCAACAGCCCGGAATTGCTGCCGGAAATCTGCCAACGCCTGGCCGACCTCAAGGGCATCGCCCCCGAAACGCTGGCCGCGGCCAGCTATCGCAACAGCTGCGAACTGTTCGGCTGGCGCTGAGCCGGCCCGTCAGACGCGGAAGGCGGCGATCAGCTGCTGCAGCTGGCCGACCAGCTGGCTCAATTCGCGGCTCGCCTGCTCGGTATGCCCGGCGCCTTCGGCAGTTCGCTGCCCGGCTTCGTTGATGGCGACGATGTTGCGATCGATGTCATGCGCCACCGCCGTCTGCTGCTCGGCAGCCGCGGCGATCTGCTGGTTCTGATCGACGATCAGCCCCACCGCGCCGAGGATATTCTCCAGCGCCTGCTCCACCTGTGCCGACTGCCCGACCGTTTCCTCGGCCAGCGCATGACTGGCATGCATGGTCTTCACTGCAGCGCCGACGCCGTTCTGCAGGCGCGAAATCATCTGCTCGATTTCTGCGGTGGACTTCTGCGTGCGTTGCGCCAGGCCACGCACCTCGTCGGCAACCACGGCGAATCCGCGGCCCTGCTCGCCGGCCCGCGCCGCTTCGATGGCGGCATTGAGGGCCAGCAGGTTGGTCTGTTCGGCGATCGCCTTGATCACGTCAAGGACCTGGCTGATCGCCTTGCTGTCGCCAGCCAGCTGGTTGATCACCTCCACCGATTGTTCGATCTCGCTGGCCAACCGCTGGATGCCGCCGACCTGCGCGACCACCAGGGAACGGCCGCTGACGGTTTCCTCGTTGACGCTCTGCGCGCTACCCACTGCGGCCTCGGCGCTGGTGGCGACCGCCTGGGCGGTGGCCGACATCTCGTTCATCGCGGTGGCCACCTGTTCGATCTGGCCACGCTGTTCGGATACCGTCTGGTTGCTCTCGCCGGATACGCTCTCCACCCGTCCGGCCTGGCGCTCCACCTCGGCAACGGTATGGCCGACGCGCTCGATCAGTTCACGGATCTGCGCCACGGTAGTGTTGAACACCTGGCCCAGCTCGCCGAGCTCATCGCGGCTCTGTACCTGATAGCGCGCGGTCATGTCGCCGGCGGCGACCTTGTCCATGATCCTGCCGAGACTGTGCAACGAGGCGCGCGTCGAAGCGTAGAAGCCGGCATACAGGTAGGCCACCAGACACAACACCACCGCCAGGGCCGAGAGCAGCAGCGTCATCAGCAGGCGCTTCTGTTCCAACCGTTCGGCGAGTTCCACATCGAGAAATGTCAGGATGGCGTCGTTCAGCTCGTAGGTCTTGGCCATCTCGGCGCTGATGCGCTCGTAGAACTGTTCCCATGGCTGGTCCAGCGCGTCGGCCATGATCACCTCGTCCTGCAGGATGTCGCTGCTCGCCTGCAGGGACTCGCGGCTGGCCGTAGCGAAAGCGTCGAGCCGGGTTCGCGCGGCCTGGCTCGCGCCGAGGGCGTCCTGCAACTGTGCGGCGTACTGCGCCTGCTGCTTTTCCAGTTCCAGCACGAGGTTGTCCAGCGTATTGCTGGCATCGGAGTTCAGGTAGCCCTGGCCGAAGGTGTAGGAGCCCACCGCACGTCCTTCGCCGAGCGATGCGCTGATGGCCGGGGTTACCGTGGTCAGCAGCTCGGCCAGCTGACGCACCTCACGCTCGAGATCCTGGCTGAGGCCGGACTGACCGGCGACGAGCTTGATCATCACCTGCGACTGGCCCAACAGCGTCTCGGCCATGGCCGCCTTGGACTGCAGCGATTGCTCGGCCTGGGCAGCCCGCAGACCAGCCACCAGTTCGTCGCGCCGGGCATTGAATTCGGCCACCTGCTCGGGCGCATCGCCAACGGGGGCCAGCGCCTGCAGCTGCGCCGTCAGCTCGCTTTCGACACGGTTCAGACGCGTCTGCAACGCCTCGACATTGCCGGTCTGGCCGATGATCGACTCGATGTGCACGAGGTCTTTCCAGTCCTCCATGCTGCGCCGCACCTGCAGTGTCGAGCCGAGCAGCTCGAGACTCTGCAACTCGTTGCGGGTACCGACATACGCTCGGTACGAATCGCGCACCAGGTAGTAGTTGCTCAGCAGCATGGGAACGAAGAACAGGACGCTGACCAGACTGAACTTCATGCCGAAGCTCAGGCGGTTCATGAACGCGATGGCGGGATACAACAGGCTATTCACACGACGTCTCCCAATTTTATTGGTATTGGCTTGCACGCAATTGCAACGCGCAGCAGGGCTCGTCAGAGAGTGGCATCTGCCCGGGTTATACGGGATATCGGTATGGGCTTTTGTAACTTAAGGTAATGGCCAAATCATGGCCAGCAGTTCTGTATTGGATAGGCACCCGGCGAGGCGTCTGGCTCAAGGGTTCCAGCGATTCGACAGGCAAACCTCATACAGCGGCGTTATGGAGGTCCATCAGCGCCGCCGCTGGCGGATAAGGCTCAGACGAGGATCGTCCAGACCGCGATCACCGCGTACCAGAACACGCGTGTGCGCACCAGCAACGCCGCGATCCCGTCGAGCCGCGCGATGCCCGCCTCACCCTCGGTCGCAGGAGGCAGATCGGCGGCCAGCGGACCGGCATCGGCCAGCAGGCGCCGGGCCGGCACGTCCCAGCTCAACAGCTCATGCAGCAGCGCTCGGTTGACCGCGACGAAGTTGCCGACCAGGGCGAAACTGCCGAGCAATACGCGTACCGGCAACCAGTCGAAGGCATGCCGCAGCTGCTCGGCCCGCTCGCGCAGCCCTTCGAGTTCGGCGTGCTCGGCGCACAGCGCCAGTAGTCGATAGGCCAGTGCCGCCATCGGCCCGAGCAGCAGGTACCAGAAGATCACCGCAAAGAAACCCTCGTAGCTGCGCCACAGCAGCCAGGTTTGTACCGCCGATAACAGGCTCGGCGGGTCCTGCGCCTGCAGGCCGGCGTCACGCTCGGCCGCCAGCGCGGCTGCCTCCTCATCACCACGACGCCAGGCATCGCGGAACGCGCCGAGTTCAGCCTTGGCATGGCCGCGGCCGAGGCTGTAGAGCAGCACCAGCAAGTGCAGTGGCAGGCTCAACCAGCCGTAGGCCAATGGTTCCAGTGCGACCAACAGCAGGCCAAGCAGCAGTACGGGAATCAATACCAGCAAGGCCAGCGCCAGCCAGGGAGCGCCGCGCAAGCGCGGGCTGGCCTCGGCCTGGCGCAGGCGCGCCAGCCAGGGGCGGTCGTACTGCAGCCGTGGTCGCCAATCGGAGAATTTCTCCACCAGCAGCACGAGCAGAATCACCAGAAAGCTCATCGCCGTTTCCTTTCGTCAGCAGGTAATTGAGGCGGCACGCAAGCGCTGCCAGTCGAAGGCCGGTCCGGGATCGGTCTTGCGCCCCGGCGCGATGTCGCTGTGGCCGCACACCCGCTCCGGCGTGATGCCCGGATAGCCGCTCTGCAGCATCCGGCATAGCGCGATCAGCGCCTGGTATTGCGGCTCGCTGAACGGCTGGTCATCGGTTCCCTCCAGCTCAATGCCGATGGAAAAATCGTTGCAGCTCTCGCGACCGTCGAAGCAGGACACCCCGGCATGCCAGGCCCGGTCCAGACAGGAGACGAACTGGGTAATCGAGCCATCACGCTCGATGAGAAAATGTGCCGAGACCTGCAGTTCGGCGATTTCCTCGAAGAAGGGGTGTTCGTCGCGCTGTAGGCAGTTCTGGAAGAACTGTTGGACCCTGCCGGTACCGAACTGGCCTGGCGGCAGGCTGATGTTGTGGATCACCAGCAGCGAAATCTCGCCGGCTGGCCGCTGGTTGAAGTTGGGTGACGGGCAATGGTGGACGCCATGGCACCAGCCGGTGGCGGTATCCAGATGCATCGTGAAGGTCCATGCTGACGGCAGGCCCGCAGGCTAGCGCTTGCGAGACAGGCGCTGCAAGCGCTGCCGCTGGCACCGGCATTCGCCGTTACAATCCATTCGTTACCCGGCCGTACCGCCCAGGCGCCGTGCCGCGGCTTTCTCCTCGCGACGGGAGGCAAGGCGGTCGGCCAGCCGTGTCGGTTCCGGCAGGCGGTAGCGGGTCACGTAGCGCATGACCAGCTCCGGCGCCGTGGCGATGCTTACCCGGTTGCCCGGCGAGATGATCAACGGCCGCACCTTGTCCTTGCTGCGCAGCACACAGCCGATCACCTCGCCGGTCTTCTTGTCGCGCAGCGCTACCCGGGCGCCGCGCTGCAGGTCGAGTTCGTCGTGTTCACCGGTGAGCAGCTTCTTCGCTACACCGATGGTCGGCAGCCCGGTTACCACGCCCAGGTGAGCAGCGATGCCCAGGCGCCGCGGATGGGCGATACCGTGCCCGTCGGAGAAGATCAGGTCGGGAACCGCCGGCAGCTCAGCCAACGCCTGCAACACCGCCGGCAACTCGCGGAACGACAGCAGGCCGGGCACATAGGGCATGTTGGTCGGGATTCGCGCCAGGCTGCTGCCGACCAGCTCCAGGGTATCGGCATCCAGCAGCACCGCCGCCGCCCGGGTGATGCTGCCGCCCTCTTCGAAGCCAACGTCCACCCCGGCGATCAGGCGCAGCGGCGGGAAGTCGTCCTGCAGACGCAGCTGCGCGGCCAGCGTCTGCTGCAGCGCTCGCGCCGCGGCCGGGCTGCCATCCCAATCGCCAAAAGGATTCGCTGGAAAGTGGCTGGATTCGTTCATGCATGGCTCCATTGGCTTCTGCGTTTCGACGTGCTGTCGGACCCGGGGTTCAGCCGTCTCGACTCTTCGAGGGCTGGACAACACCGCCCAAAAATAGGACGCTCCAGCCGCAAGACGGCAGTTTCGCCCTGCTCAGCCGCAACAATAATTAGAACGCTCATGCCCAACCTCGCCTCGATACAGCACATCAGCATACTGGCCACCGAAGGGGTTTTCGCCTCGACGCTCATGCAGGCCAAGGACTTCTTTCACATGGCCAGCCTGCGCTACGGCCGACAGCTCGGGATGGATCTGACGCCGGCGTTCGAAACTCGCCTGGTCAGTCCCGGCGGCCAGGCGGTGAGCACGTTCAGCGGAACCTCCATCGCGGTGGATGCCGCGCTGGACGCTGCCGACATGGTCATTCTGCCGGCGTTCTGGGGCGACTTCGACGCGCTCTGCGCACAGTACCCCGAGGTCGCGCCCTGGTTACGCGAGCGGCACGCCGCCGGCGCAGTTATCTGCGGTGAAGCCACAGGGGCGTTCTGGATGGCTCAGGCGGGACTGCTGGATGGCCGGGAAGCGACCACCCATTGGCGCTTCGCAAACGAGTTCGTCGAGCGGTTTCCGGACGTACAGTTCAGCGCCGACAAGCATCTGACCGACAGCGACAACCTGTACTGTGCCGGTGGCACGACATCGGCCTGCGACCTCTACATGTATCTGGTGGAACGCTTCTGCGGTGCGCAGGTGGCGCAGGGCATGGCGCGTGATGTGCTGTTCG
Organism: Stutzerimonas sp. R40042; assembly: GCF_026642215.1. Lineage (NCBI taxonomy): Bacteria > Pseudomonadati > Pseudomonadota > Gammaproteobacteria > Pseudomonadales > Pseudomonadaceae > Stutzerimonas > Stutzerimonas sp. R40042. Next base: position 3,910,174 of record NZ_CP113258.1, read on the forward strand.
AGTTGCAGCGTAGCTACAGCCCCGGCCGGCTGGGCTTTGGCGGGCAGAAACTGCATCTGGATACCCGCATCCTGCAGATCCAGGAATGGCTGGAGACCAACTACGCGGAGAAATTCCGCTTCGAGGACGTGGCCCGCCAGCACGGCATGAGCATTCGCAACTTCATGCGTCGCTTTCAGGCCGCCACCGGCGACAAGCCGCTGCATTATCTGCAACGCCTGCGCATCGAGACGGCCAAGAGCCTGCTGGCCACAACCGGCAAAAGCATCAAGACGATCAGCTATGAAGTGGGCTACGACGATGCCAGCTTCTTCGCCCGGCTGTTCCGCCAGCACACGGAGCTATCGCCGAACCACTATCGGCAGAAGTACCGGCCGGCATCCTAGGGCAAACACGGAAACAGCCATGGCGTGCCGAAGCGGGCAGCCGACTGCAGCGGGCGGCCTGGCAGGGAGACCGCTCCGACAACAGCGCAGTAATCATGCGGGTGACCCCGGCCGCGAAGAACAAGTCTTCGCGACCGGTTCACGGTCAGGGCTTGTGCGGACGCGCCAGGTACTCGTGGGACTGCATCTCCAGCAGCCGGCTCAGGGTGCGCTGGAACTCGAACTCCAGGCGGCCACCGGTGTAGAGATCCTTCAGTTCCACTTCGGCGGAGATGATGAGCTTGACGTTGCGGTCGTAGAACTCGTCCACCAGGTTGATGAAGCGACGCGCCATATCATCCTTGGCGACGTTCATCTGCTCGACGTTGGCCAGCAGGATGGCACCGAAGATCTTGCCCAGCTCGATGTAGTCGTTCTGGCTGCGCGGGCCATCGCAGAGCTCGCGGAACTCGAACCAGGCCACGTCGTTGCCGGTCTTCACCGCGCGGATTTCACGGTTTTCGATCATCAGCGCGTCGTTGTTCACAACCCGGCAGTTCTCCGGCAGCAGGCTCTTGAAGCTGCGTTCCAGGCTCTGCTCGGCCTCGGCATCGAGGGGGAAGTGGAACAGTTCGGCCTGCTCCAGCGCACGCAGGCGATAGTCGATGCCGCTGTCGACGTTGACGATCTCGGTGTGCTTCTTCAGCAGGTCGATCGCCGGCAGGAAGCGCGCACGCTGCAGACCGTCCTTGTACAGGCCGTCCGGCACGATGTTGGACGTCGCCACCAGGCTCACGCCGTTCTTGAACAGCTCGTCGAGCAGCGTGGCGAGGATCATCGCGTCGGTGATATCAGAGACGAAGAATTCGTCGAAGCAGATCACCCGGGCCTCGTCGGCGAAGCGCTTGCCGATGATGGTCAGCGGGTTCTTCTCGCCCTTGAGGGTTTTCATTTCCTCGTGCACGCGCTTCATGAAGCGGTGGAAGTGCGTGCGCATCTTCTGCTCGAAGGGCAGCGCGTCGAAGAAAGTATCCACCAGGTAGGTCTTGCCGCGACCGACGCCGCCCCAGAAGTAGATGCCCTTGATCGGACCCTGCTGCTTCTTGCCGAACAGCTTGCCGAGCAGGCCGCTCTTGTTGCGATCGTCGGCGACCAGGTCGTCGTACAGACGCTGCAGGTGACGCACCGCGTTTTCCTGGGCGGCATCGTGGAAGAAGTCAGGACGTTTCAGGTCGGCCTGATAGCGCTCAAGAGGAGTCATGGCGGAGTCTGGGTAGTGAAACGGGGCCGACACTTTAGCGGCGCCCTCGGTGGTTGGCAATTTACTCAGGTCGTTCAAGCGTCAGCCCTCCTGGGACACCCGTACTTGGAAATCACCGCGTCGCCGAGCGCACCCATCGGCTGCGCCCGGCCAGCCAGCAGCGTTACTCGACAAGCGTGGCCAGCGCCTCGCGCACCCGCAACATGGCGGCGTCGAGCGCTTCGGCGCTCTCGTAGTGCGGGCTGTCGGCGATGCATTCGTCGTCCAGCCACAGGGTGAATTGATCGCCTTCGTCCTCGCGAAGTTCCAGGGCGTCGGGCCCGCCGGCGATCAGGCGCTGGGTCAGGCTGCCGATGGCCTTCGGATTGCTCAGCGGGCGGGACAGCAGCAGCTCCTCGCCATCAGCGGCGAAGAAGCGGAAACGGAAGGCGCCATCGGCCTCGCGGAAGCTGGCGAAGCGAGCGGTCTTGCTGGACTTCTTCCTCGCCGGCGCCGCGCTTTTCACTTCGCTGGCGAAGTTGCGCAGCCCCACCGCCTCGCGCAGCTCGCCAAGGAACGGGGTAGCAATCTTGCGCGCTTTGGCGGCTCCCGCCTGGAGGATGTCTTCCAGCTCGGCAGGCTTGGTGATGAGCTGGTGATACAGCTCGCGTGCATCGCCCAGTTCGTTTTCGAGCAGCTCGAACAGGCGCTGCTTGGCATCGCCCCAGGCCAGACCATCGAGCAGTTCCTGACGGAAGTCCGCCTGCTGCTGTGCGGTGGCGAACGCCTGGTAAAGCGTGAACAGGTGGGAGTTGTCCGGATCCTTCGGTTCGCCCGGCAGGCGCGAGTCGGTGACGATACGGGCGATCGCTGCCTTCAGCTCCTTGGCGCTGCCGAACAGCGGAATGGTGTTGTCGTAGCTCTTGGACATCTTGCGCCCATCGAGGCCGGGCAGCGTGGCGACGCTTTCCTCGATCACCGCTTCGGGCAGGGTGAAGAACTCGCGGCCGTTGCCGAACAGATGGTTGAAGCGCTGGGCAATGTCACGCGCCATTTCCACGTGCTGTATCTGGTCGCGCCCCACCGGCACCTTGTGCGCGTTGAACATCAGGATGTCCGCCGCCATCAGCACCGGATAGCTGTACAGGCCCATGGTGACACCGGCGTCCGGGTCCTCGCCGCTCTCCACGTTCTTGTCCACCGACGCCTTGTAGGCATGGGCGCGGTTGAGCAGGCCCTTGGCGGTAACGCAGGTCAGCAGCCAGGTCAGCTCGGGAATCTCCGGCACATCGGACTGGCGGTAGAAGGTCACGCGCTCGGCATCGAGGCCGCAGGCCAGCCAGGTCGCGGCGATTTCCAGGCGCGAGCGCTGAATGCGCAGCGGGTCATCGCACTTGATCAGCGCATGGTAGTCGGCGAGGAAATAGAAGGAGTCGGCTGCCGCGTCGCGGCTGGCGAGGATCGCCGGGCGGATCGCGCCGGCGTAGTTGCCCAGGTGCGGCGTGCCGGTGGTGGTGATACCGGTCAGGATGCGGGTAGTCATTCGGTCGTTTCTCGATCGTTGCGCACTGAAGAACGAAAGCAGCGGTTAAAGGCGTGGCGCGACCAGCTCTTTCAGCTCCACCAGCTTGCCGTGAAAAAAGTGGCCGCATTCTGCCACTTTCAGCAGCTCGTGGGGGTGCTGCAACTGCGCAGAAAAGGCGTACACGGACTCGGCGTCGATCACCTCGTCCTGTTCCGGCTGGATGATCGTCAGCTGGCAGTCGTCAGCCAACGACAGCTCCGCAAGACGCGACACCGCCGGTGCGACCATCATCAGCCTCTGCACCGCCACGCCCTCGGCGTTCAAGCGACCAGCGAGGCTGCCGGCAACGAATCCGCCGAACGAGAATCCCAGCAACGTCAGCGGCAGCTCGGGGTTCTGCTGACGCAGCCAGCGCAGCGCAGCCTCGGCGTCATCCACCTCACCCTCGACCATGTCGTGCGCGCCGGCACTGCCGCCGACGCCACGGTAATTGAAGCGCAGCGTACTGTAGCCGGCATCCCGTGCGGTGCGCTGCAGAGTCGAGACCACCTTGTTCAGCATGGTGCCACCCTTGACCGGGTTCGGATGACAGATCAGCGCCAGGCCGCGCGCCTGCGGCTGATCGAAGTACAGCGCTTCCAGCGCTCCGCAGGGGCCATCGATAGACAGGGGATTTTCGCGTTTCAACAAAACAGGAACTCCGTGACCTTGGGACGAGTCGACTCGTCTTGCTAACTAGCTGCCGATAACCGCCGCCTCGTGTTGCGGTATACAGAGCAGGGACGAGACGTTAACGTAAGCACAGCCGTTTATATAGAGGAAGGACTCGTGGAACAGACCCTCGCGACCTGGTTGCTCCCGATTGTCGGCCTGATCGCCGGCATCGCCATCGGTTATCTGGTGGCGCGCAGCAGCGCACCCAACCGCACACAGCGTCAGGTCGACGACCTGCAAGAGCGCTTCGACACCTATCAGAGCGAAGTGGTCACCCACTTCAACACCACCGCCAGCCTGCTGCGCAAGCTCACCCAGAACTACCAGGACATCCAGGAGCACCTGTCGGACGGCGCCAACCGCCTGGCCCTCGACGAGCCGACCCGCCAGCGTCTGATGGCCGCGCTGCACGAGGAGAACCATGGTTCGCGCGAGCGGCTGTCCTCACCGGCCTTCACCGAACCGCCGAAGGACTATGCCCCCAAAGGCGACGATACCCCTGGCACTCTGCACGAAAACTTCGGCCTTAAGAGCCGTCACTGATCCATCGCCTGGCGCAGCCGCTGCGCCAGGCTCTCCCCCTCTTACTGACGCAAGCGCATCGACAGGTCCACCGCCTGTATATGCTTGGTCAGCGCGCCGATCGAGATGTAGTCGACCCCCGTCTCCGCAACACTGCGCAACGTGTCGTCACTGATGCCACCCGATGCCTCGAGCTTGGCCCGACCCGCCGTGATCGCCACAGCCGTGCGCATGTCATCGAGCGTCAGCTCGTCGAGCATCACGATATCCGCGCCCGCATCCAGCGCCTGCTCGAGCTCTTCGAGGCTTTCCACTTCGATCTCCACCGGCTTGCCCGGCGCGATGCGATGCGCAGCGGCTACCGCTTCGGCGATCCCGCCACAGGCAGCAATGTGGTTCTCCTTGATCAGAAAGGCGTCGTACAGGCCGATCCGGTGGTTGTGGCAGCCGCCGCAGGTAACCGCGTACTTCTGCGCCAGACGCAGCCCCGGAATGGTCTTGCGCGTGTCCAGCAGGCGGACGCCGGTGCCCTCGACCATGTCAGCATAGTGCCGGCAACGGCTGGCCACCCCAGAGAGCATCTGCAGGAAGTTCAGTGCGCTACGCTCGCCGGTTAGCAGCGCCCGTGCCGGCCCTTCGAGGTGGAAAAGGACTTTGTCCGCACCCACCCTGTCCCCGTCGGCGACCTGCCAGTGGACCGCGACACGCGGGTCCACCTGACGGAACACCGCATCGACCCAGGCGGTTCCGCTGATCACCGCAGCCTCGCGGGTTATCACCGAGGCGTGAGCCAGGCGCTCAGCAGGGATCAGCTGGGCAGTAATGTCACCACTGCCGACATCTTCGGCGAGCGCGCGGCGTGCGTTGGCGTCGATTTCCGCCGACAGATCGGCAAGCGTGAGATTGGGCATGACGGGCTCCTCTGAATTGCCAGATTATAAAGACTCGGACCGCTGCACAGCGACAAGCGCACCCTCGATGAGGCCCCTCATCGAGCTTTCCTTACCTCCTGGCGGAAAAGCCGCGAGTATCTGTGAGCCAGATCATGTCCAACAAAATACCGGCCTTGGCATCGGCCTTAGATGCTTATAATGCCCCTGAAAATTGACGTCACGTAAATGGCGACATCCAGCTGACGGGACGTCGTTGTAAAACCAAAGCGCTCGGCTATGCTGCGGCTGGAATCCGGCTCGATACAAAAGTCTGCCCTAATGCGGGCTCACCGGTACCTTCGCCTTGCCCTGCCAACCTGGTTACCTTTATAAGACGCTGCTCAACATCTGGCGTGTGACCGCCTCAAACAGGCGACCGCAGGAGAGTCTCGATGCGAACCGATGCGAAAGTGGTGCACCTGAACAAGGCCGCCCCTGAGCACAAGCCTTCCTCGCCAGCCGGCCGCCTGCCGGTGGCGCTCATCAGCGTGCGCGACAAGGCTGCCCAGCAGCTGCGCCAGGCTCTGCAATCGCTGTTCGACAATGCCGACGACTCGCTCTTCGAAATCGCCGATCGCGCGACCAGCAACTCCGAACAGAACGCTTTCTTCGAGGCCATGCGCGACCTGCGCATGAAGCGCCGCAACATCGAGCGCGGCTTCCTGCAGCAACTGTTCGAGGCTTTCTCCAAGCTGAACCAGTATGAGATCGGCAAGCCACCGGCGCCGGAAACCGTCTCCTTCGACAGCCTGTCGCTGGTACAGAATGACGAACTGGAGGAGTCGGTCGCCGTCGACACCATGGTAGCGAAGGTCATGAGCCGAGCAGCGCAGCCGCTAGGCCATCTGACCACCCGCATGAATGCGCTGATCAGCAAGAAGCTCGACGACAAGAGCAACCCGCTCGGCCCGCACGCGCTTTGCGACTACTTCATCGAGGCCAGCAGCAGCCTGGGCGTCGAAATCAAGGTCAAGCTGATCATCTTCAAGCTCTTCGAAAAATACGTACTCGGCGATCTCGACCAGCTTTACGCCGAAGCCAACCAGACACTGGTGGCAGCCGGCATCCTGCCCGAACTCCAATCGGCTCTGCCGCGACGCCAGCCGCGGCCAGGCGTCCCGGCCGGCAGCCATGCACCAGCCGCCCCGTCCGGACAGGCAGTCCAGGTCGACGAGGGCCTGCAGGAGGCTGCGTTCAGCGCCCTGCACAATCTGCTTTCCGAGCTGCGTGGCAGCAGCATGCTGCCGGCCCGCAACGTTCCCAGCGATGCCATCCCGATCTCCAGCAGTGATCTGCTTCGCCTGCTGTCGCATATGCAGGCCCGCGCGCCACAGACGGTCGATGATTTCGATCTGCAGGAGCAGCTCGGCAGCCTGCTGAGCCGGGTAAGCGCCAAGACCGGAAAATCGCGCGTGGTCGGCGAGATCGATGACGATGTCATCAACCTCGTCTCCATGCTCTTCGAGTTCATTCTCGACGATCGAACCCTGCCGGATTCGCTCAAGGCACTGATTGGCCGCCTGCAGATCCCGCTGCTGAAGGTCGCGGTACTGGACAAGACATTCTTCAGCCGCGGCAGCCATCCGGCACGCCGCCTGCTCAACGAGATCGCTTCGGCAGCGATGGGCTGGGGAGACCAGGACGAAGCCCAGCGCGACAGCCTGTATCAGAAGATCGAGCAGATCGTGGCTCGCCTGCTCAACGATTTTGTCGACGATCCGGCGATCTTCTCCGAGTTGCTGGCCGACTTCCTGGCATTCGTGGGCGACGAGCGCCGCCGCAGCGAGCTACTCGAGCAGCGCACCCGTGACGCTGAGGAAGGCCGCGCCAAGGCGGAGATTGCACGCCAGGAAGTGGAGTACGCGCTGAACCAGCGCCTGCTCGGCAAGACGCTTCCGGAAGTCGTGGTACGCCTGCTGCAAGAGGCCTGGAGCAAGGTGCTGCTGCTCACCTGCCTGAAGCATGGCACCCAGTCCGAGGAATGGCAGGCAGCGTTGGACACCATGGACGATCTGGTCTGGAGCGTGACCCCACACGAGGACGATGAGTCGCGGGCACGCCTGCTGGAACTGGTCCCCAGCCTTCTCAAGGCCTTGCGCGAGGGCCTGGTTAGCGCAGCATTCGACCCGTTCTCCACCGGAGACTTCTTCACCCAGCTCGAAGCGCTGCATGTCCAGACCCTACAGCGCATCCAGCAGCCACAGCCCTCCCCGGACAACGCCGAGGCGGCGAGTGATGTCCCAGCGGAGCCTGCCGCAGCCGAAGACCGCGCACCGGCCATGGTCGAGGTGGTCGATGAGATCGTTCTGCTGGCACCTGGCGAAAGCCGCGAGCAGGAGCCCGAGGTCAGCCTTCCGGACAACGATGAAGCGCTGATCAAGGTCGACAATCTTCGGGTCGGCAGCTGGGTCGAGTTCCAGGAGGACGAAGAGCACAAGCTGCGCTGCAAGCTGGCCGCGGTGATCAAGCCCACCGGCAAGTACATCTTCGTCAACCGTACTGGCATGAAGGTCTTGGAAAAGACCCGCATGGGGCTGGCGAGCGAGTTCCAGCGCGGCGCCATTCGCCTGCTCAACGACACCCTGCTCTTCGACCGCGCCCTCGAATCGGTTATCGGCAACCTGCGCAAGCTGAAGAACACCTGATCGTCCCAACGGGCATGCCGCCCGGCATGCCTACGATCCCTCCGCGCGGCAAAGCGCCGCACTTCGCGCTTGGCTTTTGACCCTGCACAGCTAGAATGCCTGCATTCTATTCGAGGTGCCCATGCCCAGCCGCCTTAACCCCGAAGACCAGCAGCGCGTCGATGACTACCTCCGCGCACCGCAGCATCAGGTCGAACGCCGGCCGTTTCGTCCCTGGCTCCTGTTGCTCGTCGTGCTGGCCATCGTAATAGGCCTTGGGCTGTTGAGCCGTCTCCTGAGTCGCCTGGTGCTTTGAGCCCACACCGGCGCACCGCCCCGATTTCCTTGCAGCTATGAGTCATTCCCATGTCACATCGAATCGTAATCGTCGGCGGCGGTGCCGGCGGGCTAGAGCTTGCTACCCGCCTGGGCAGGACCCTGGGCAAGCGCGGCAAAGCCCGGGTCACTCTGGTCGACGCGAATCTCACCCACATCTGGAAGCCGCTGCTGCATGAGGTGGCAGCCGGCTCGCTGAACTCATCGGCCGACGAGCTCAACTATGTGGCGCAGGCCAAATGGAATCACTTCGAATTCCAGATGGGTCGCATGGCCGGTCTGGATCGCGCAAACAAGTGCATTCGCCTGGAAGCCACGCGCGATGAATTCGGCGTGGAGTTGGTGCCCTCGCGCGCACTGAACTACGACACCCTGGTGATTGCGGTCGGCAGCACGACCAATGATTTCGGCACCCCGGGGGCCGCGGAGCACTGCATCTTCCTCGATACCCGCGAGCAGGCCGAGCGCTTCCACCGTCAGTTGCTCAGCCACTACATGAAGGCGCACGCCGGCGAAAGCGGGCCGCGCGGAATCAACATGGCAATCGTCGGCGCCGGCGCCACCGGCGTCGAACTCGCCGCCGAGTTGCTGCATGCGGCCAAGGAACTGGCCGCCTACGGTCTCGATGGAATCAAGCCGGAAGACGTGAAGATCACCCTGATCGAGGCCGGACCGAAAGTTCTGCCGGCGCTGCCCGAGCGGATCAGCCAGCCCGTGCACCAGACGCTACTGGACCTGGGCGTCACGGTGCTTACCGGCGCAGCGGTCAGCGAAGTCACCGCCGACGGCCTGCACACCAAGCAGGGCGAGTTCGTTCCAGCCAGCCTGAAGGTGTGGGCAGCCGGGATCAAGGCACCGGCCTTCCTGCACGAGCTTGATGGCCTGGAAACCAACCGCATCAATCAGCTGGTGGTCGACCCGACCCTGCAGAGCACCCGCGACGAGAATATCTTCGCCTTTGGCGACTGCGCCGCCTGCCCGCAGCCGGACAGCGACCGCAATGTGCCGCCTCGCGCCCAGGCGGCTCACCAGCAGGCCTCAATGCTGGCGCGATCGATCCGCAATCGACTGGAAGGCAAGCCACTACCGACCTACCGCTACAAGGATTACGGTTCGCTGATATCACTCTCGACCTTCTCGGCCGTGGGCAATCTGATGGGCAATCTGACGGGCAACGTCATGCTCGAGGGCTGGCTGGCAAGGATGTTCTACATCTCGCTGTACCGCATGCACCAGATCGCGCTGTACGGCATGCCCCGCACGCTGCTGATGATGCTGGGCGACAAGCTCAGCCGCAGTACCGAACCTCGCCTGAAACTCCATTGACGCATCAATGGCGCACCCGCGTGGTGCGCCATCTGGCGAGCATTAAACTGCAGGCAATAAAAAAGCTGGATGCCCGTGCGGACATCCAGCTTTTCATGCTTGCCAGGCAAGCCTGTGTGGTGGGTCGTGTAGGATTCGAACCTACGACCAATTGGTTAAAAGCCAACTGCTCTACCAACTGAGCTAACGACCCAAAAATGGTCGGGGTAGGGGGATTCGAACTCCCGACATCCTGCTCCCAAAGCAGGCGCGCTACCGGACTGCGCTATACCCCGATTGGAATTTGGCTCCGCGACCTGGACTCGAACCAGGGACCCAATGATTAACAGTCATTTGCTCTACCGACTGAGCTATCGCGGAACAACTAACATTCCAGCTCCTTGGCGTTACGTTCCCGCCTCAGAGGCGCGCCATTTTACGGTTCCATACCCTGCTGTCAACCCTAAAAATGCGATTCATGACAACAGTTTGCGCCCGGCTAGCGGCCGCGATCGGCTGAGCGGACAACCGCATGGCATTCGCGATGCCATGCGGATTGCCCTTGGCCTCAATCGAAGACGATCTGCTCGCCCTCTACCCGCGCCTTGACGCTGCTGCCCGGAGCGAACTGCCCGGCCAGGATCTGCTGCGCCAGCGGGTTCTCAATCCAGCGCTGAATGGCGCGCTTGAGCGGCCGCGCGCCGTAAACCGGGTCGTAGCCGACGGCGATCAGCTTGTCCATCGCCTCCTGGCTCAGTTCCAGGCTCAGTTCGCGCTCGGCCAGACGCTTGCGCAGCCGGCCCAACTGGATCTCGGCGATGCCGGCGATCTGCTCGCGACCGAGCGGATCGAATACCACCACCTCGTCGATACGGTTGATGAACTCCGGACGGAAATGGTGCGCCACCGCATCCATCACAGCAGCCCGCTGCGCATCGGGATCGCCGACCAGCTCCTGGATCTGCGCCGAGCCCAGGTTCGAGGTCATCACGATCACGGTGTTCTTGAAGTCTACGGTCCGCCCATGGCTGTCGGTCAGACGACCATCCTCGAGCACCTGCAGCAGCACGTTGAACACGTCCGGATGGGCCTTCTCCACCTCGTCCATCAGCACCACGGAATAGGGCTTGCGACGCACTGCCTCGGTCAGATAGCCGCCCTCCTCGTAGCCGACGTAGCCCGGCGGTGCGCCGATCAGACGCGCGACCGAATGTTTCTCCATGAACTCGGACATGTCGATGCGGATCATCGCCTCCTCGGTATCGAAGAGGAATTCGGCCAGCGCCTTGCACAGCTCGGTCTTGCCTACCCCGGTCGGCCCGAGGAAGAGGAAGGAGCCGCTCGGCCGGTTCGGGTCAGCCAATCCGGCGCGCGAGCGGCGCACGGCGTTGGCCACCGCCACAACCGCCTCGTGCTGGCCGATGACACGGGTGTGCAGCATGTCTTCCATGCGCAGCAGCTTGTCGCGCTCGCCCTCGAGCATCTTCGACACAGGAATGCCGGTCCACTTGGAGACCACCTCGGCGATCTCCTCGTCGGTCACCTTGTTGCGCAGCAACTGGTTTTCCTTCTTGCCGTGCTGGTCGACCATTTCCAGGCTGCGCTCGAGGTCGGGAATGATGCCGTACTGCAACTCGGCCATGCGCGCCAGGTCGCCCTTGCGCCGCGCCGCCTCGAGGTCGGCCTTGGCCTGCTCGATCTTCTGCTGGATCTGCGCGGAGCCCTGGACCTCGGCCTTTTCCGACTTCCAGATTTCCTCCAGGTCCGAATATTCCTTCTCCTGCTTGGCGATATCGTCCTCGAGCTTGGCCAGGCGCTTCTTGGTGGCTTCGTCGTCCTCTTTCTTCAGCGCCTCACGCTCGATCTTCAGCTGGATCAGCCGGCGGTCGAGACGATCCAGCTCTTCCGGCTTGGAGTCGATCTCCATGCGGATGCGGCTGGCGGCCTCGTCGATCAGGTCGATCGCCTTGTCCGGCAGCTGACGATCCGTGATGTAGCGATGGCTGAGCTTGGCCGCGGCGATGATCGCGCCGTCGGTGATGGTCACGCCGTGGTGCACCTCGTAGCGCTCCTTGAGGCCGCGCAGGATGGCAATGGTGTCCTCCTCGCTCGGCTCGTCCACCAGCACCTTCTGGAAGCGCCGTTCCAGCGCGGCATCCTTCTCGATGTACTGGCGGTACTCGTCCAGCGTGGTGGCGCCGACACAGTGCAACTCACCCCGGGCAAGAGCGGGCTTGAGCATGTTGCCGGCATCCATGGCGCCCTCGGCCTTGCCAGCACCGACCATCGTGTGCAGCTCGTCGATGAACAGGATGACCCGGCCTTCCTGCTTGGACAGCTCGTTGAGCACGGCCTTGAGACGCTCCTCGAACTCGCCGCGGAACTTGGCACCGGCGATCAGCGAGCCCATGTCCAGCGCCAGCAGACGCTTGTCCTTCAGGCCATCCGGCACCTCGCCATTGACGATGCGCTGGGCCAGACCTTCGACGATGGCGGTCTTGCCGACACCGGGCTCGCCGATCAGCACCGGGTTGTTCTTGGTGCGCCGTTGCAGGACCTGAATGGTGCGGCGGATTTCGTCGTCACGGCCGATCACCGGATCGAGCTTGCCCTCCTCGGCGCGCTTGGTCATGTCGACGGTGTACTTGTCCAGCGCCTGACGCGACTCCTCGGCATTGGGGTCATTGACCGCCGCGCCACCGCGCAGGTTGCTGATGGCGTTCTCCAGGGCCTTCTTGCTCACGCCCTGGGCCAGCAGCAGCTTGCCCAAACGGGTGTTGTTGTCCAGCGCGGCAAGCAGCACCAGTTCGCTGGAGATGTACTGGTCGCCCTTCTGCTGGGCGAGGCGATCGGCCTGGTTGAGCAGACGCGCCAGATCCTGCGACAGGTTCATGTCACCGGTGGGGTTCTGCAGCTTGGGCAACTGGTCCAGCTCCTTGGTCAGGGCTTGGCGCAGCGCGTTGATGTCGAAGCCGACCTGCATCAGCAGGGGCTTGATCGAACCGCCCTGCTGCTCCAGCAGGGCCTGCATCAGGTGCAACGGCTCGATGGAAGGGTGATCCAGGCCAACGGCAATGGATTGGGCATCGGAGAGCGCAAGCTGAAGCTTGCTGGTCAGACGATCGATACGCATGGATGTTCATCCTCAAGTAAAGCGGGCCGGCACCATGAATCGCGCCTTACAAATAGCCCGCGAGATGGAGCATAGATGAGGATGATTGTTGGAGATTCAAGGCGGATGACATTGATGCAGGTCATGCCGGGACCGCGGAGTCACGGCGCTATCGAACCGCTAGCCGCAGGATCAAGGCTCCAGCCAGATCAGGCTGGCGAAGCGCCCCGTGCGTGACGCGCGACGATAGGAATAGAAACGCGGATCGCTGAAGGTGCACAAGCCACCGCCATAGACGGCTTCGACTCCGACCGCGGCCAGGCGAATGCGCGCGAGCTGATACAGATTGGCCATGAAGCGCCCCTCGTTGCGGCTCGGCAGGAATGCCACCGCAGCCGCGGGATGCTGCGCGACGAATGCCTCGCGCACCTCGCCGCCCACTTCGAAGGCAGCGGGCCCGATCGCCGGCCCCAGCCAGACCAGTACCTCTTCAGGGCGAAGCGCCAGCGCCTCGAGCGTTGCTTCCAGCACGCCACCAGCCAGCCCGCGCCAGCCCGCGTGCGCCGCCGCGACACGACTGGCGGCGCGGTCGCAGAACAGCACCGGCAGACAGTCTGCGGTGAGCACCGCGCACGCCTCGCCAGGCGCCTCGCTCCAGCTGGCATCGGCGGTGGCGCAAGCACCAGGCGCAGCCCTGACCGCCACGCTGGAATGCACCTGCTCCAGCCAGAGCGGCTGACAGCCCAGCGCATCGCGCAGGTGCTGGCGATTCCAGGCCACCGCCGCCGGGTCATCTCCGACATGATCGCCGAGATTGAAACTGTCGAACGGCGCCGCGCTGACGCCACCCTGGCGCGTCGTCACGCAGGCGCGAACGCGGGCCGGTGCTGGCCAGTCAGGCAGCAGCCAATCCGCGTTCCAGCTGGTCACCCGACGAAGGCCTCGCGATCCTGCTGCAGCAGCGTCAGCAGCCAGACGAAGTCGTCCGGCAATGGCGACTCCCACTTCATGCGCTGCCCGGTCACCGGATGATCCAGCTCGAGGAAGCGCGCGTGCAGCGCCTGCCGCGGGAACTCGCGCAGCGTCTGCACCAGCGTCGGATTGGCCGCCGGCGGAATACGGAAACGCCCGGCGTACAGGGGATCGCCAACCAGCGGGTAGCCGAGGTGGGTCATGTGCACACGAATCTGGTGGGTACGCCCGGTTTCCAGCTTGACCCGCACATGAGTGTGCGAACGAAAGCGCTCGAGTACGCGATAGTGGCTGATCGCCGGCTTGCCCCCCTCCACCACCGCCATGCGCTGGCGCTGCTGGCCGTGACGACCTATCGGCGCATCGACCGTGCCGCCGGTGATGATCACGCCGATGACGATGGCCTCGTAGATGCGGCTGACACTGCGCGCCTGCAGCTGCTCGACCAGGCGGGTCTGTGCCTGCAGCGTCTTGGCCACCACCATCAGGCCGGTGGTGTCCTTGTCCAGACGATGCACGATGCCGGCGCGTGGCACGTTGATCAGATCTGGCACGTGATGCAGCAGCGCATTGAGCAGCGTGCCGTCGGCATGCCCGGCTGCGGGATGCACCACCAGCCCGGCCGGCTTGTCGATCACCAGAATCTGATCATCCTCGTAGACGATGTCGAGCGGAATGTCCTGCGCGACCCACTCGCCCTGCGCCTGCTGTTCGGCGCTCAGCTCGAGCACCGCACCGGCATGCACGGTGTCGCGGGGGCGCAGCACGGCGCCATCCACCGTCAGCAGACCATCCTTGATCCAGGCCGCAAGGCGTGAACGCGAATGTTCGGAAAAGAGCTGCGCCGCGACCTGATCGAGACGTTGTCCGCCCAGGTCGAACGGCACCTCGGCGCGGAGTTGGATGGCCTGTTTGGAGATCGTGGACATACGGCGAGATAGATTCGTCAGAGAGAGGCGAGCGGCATCCACTGCTGATGGATGCCTGGGGACCGCCGATGGCGGCGCGGCCTTTGGTTTCGGCTACACGCTTGTGTTTAAATACAGCGTCTTTGTCCCGGCGCACCGGGGCGCTCATCATAACAGGACGGCTCCGCGCGAGACAGCCAGCCGTCACAGGGACGCAAGCCGCCATGCAAGTGAAACACCTGCTGCTGATCGCCATTCTCGCCCTAACCGCCGCCTGCTCCTCCAACGAAACCGTCGATGAGAATCTGGGTGAGGTCGAGCTGTACCAGCAAGCACAGGCCGACCTGGACAACAAGAGCTATACCAGCGCAATCAGCAAGCTCAAGGCGTTGGAGTCGCGCTACCCCTTCGGCCGCTTCGCCGAGCAGGCCCAGCTCGAGCTGATCTACGCCTACTACCGCAACGTCGAGCCGGAGGCCGCGCGCTCGGCAGCAGAGCGCTTCATCCGCCTGCACCCGCAGCATCCGAATGTGGATTACGCCTACTACCTCAAGGGCCTGGCCTCATTCGATCAGGATCGTGGCCTGCTAGCCCGCTTCCTGCCGCTGGACATGACCAAGCGCGACCCCGGTGCCGCGCGTGATTCGTTCAACGAGTTCGCCCAGCTCACCAGCCGCTACCCCAACAGTCGCTACTCCCCCGACGCTAAGGCGCGCATGGTCTATCTGCGCAACCTGCTGGCGGCCAATGAAATCCATGTCGCGCATTACTACCTCAAGCGTCAGGCTTATGTAGCGGCGGCCAACCGCGGCCGCTACGTAGTGGAGAACTTCCAGGGGACGCCCGCGGTGGCCGACGGCCTGGCAGTGATGACCGAGGCGTACCAGCGCTTGGGCCTGGATGACCTCGCCGAGTCCAGCCTGAAAACCCTGCAACTTAATTATCCCGATCACGCCACTCTGGAAGACGGCAAGTTCACTCCCGTCGAGCGCGAAGAAGACACTCGCAGCTGGCTGAGCAAGGCAACACTGGGCCTGATCGAAGGCGAAGCGCCGCGCCCCGACACTTCCCGCGCCAACCGCGACGTGTTGCGCCAGTACGAGAACGCCGCACGTGACCTGCCCGATGAACTGCGTCCCGTGCTCAAGGAAGTGGAGCAGCAGGAGCCGAAGCGCTCCTGGTGGAGCCGCCTGACTTTCGGCCTGTTCGACTGACTGGACTGACCTGACGTCGCCCCGACGAGCCCCGCGCACGTCGCTGGCGGCGCAAAGGGCCTGGATCGGCCCTGGCTCGAACGATCGCCGGTCGTCACGCTTAAAGGGGAAGGAAACGATATGGGGCTGTTTCGACTGCTGTTCTGGATCGCACTGATCGCCGCCGCCTTCTGGCTCTGGCGGCGCCTGACCCAAAAGAAGGCACCTACCACACAGCAACAGGGCAGCCTGCCGATGGTCCGCTGCGCCCAGTGTGGCGTGCATGTACCGCAGGATCAGGCGCTGCAGTCCCAAGGACGCTGGTACTGCAGCCAGGCCCACCTGGAGCAGGACAGCACGCCTGGTGGGCACTGAAAACCTCGCTTTTCTCGGCGATCAAGGGCGACGCATCCTCCGCCTGTATCACCTCTATCGCCTGACCATCGGCCTGGCACTGGTACTGCTGATAAGCAGTGACCTGCACAACGACCTGCTGCAGATGAGCAATCCGCAGCTGTTCCAGTACGGTGCCTGGCTCTATCTGATCCTGAACATCGTGGTCGCCGTGCTGGTGCAGAACCCTGCGCGTGACCTGCCTGTACTCGGCCTGGCACTGATGGACGTGATCCTGCTGTCCGGCCTGTTCTATTTCGGTGGAGGCACGCCGAGTGGAATCGGCAACCTGCTGATCATTGCCGTCGCCATCGCCAACATCCTGCTGCGCGGGCGCATCGGGTTCTTCGTTGCCGCCGTGGCAGCGATTGGCCTGATCTACCTGACCTTCTATCTCAGCATCAGCCGGCCTGAAGCCAGCAGCCAGTATGTCCAGGCCGCCGCGCTCGGCACCCTCTGTTTCGCTGCCGCGTTTCTCGTGCAAGGCCTCACGCGGCGCCTGCAGGCGAGCGAAAATCTGGCACGCCAGCGCGCCGAGGACGTCGCCAACCTCGAAGCACTCAACGCGCTTATCCTGCAGCGCATGCGCACCGGCATCATGGTGCTGGGCCCCCAGGAACGCGTGCTGCTGGCCAACCAGGGCGCGCTGCAGCTACTCGGCCAGGACGAGTCGCTGACCGGCGAGCGTCTCGCCCCGCGCTGCCCGGAGCTGCTCAAAGCCCTGCGACAATGGCGCGGCAATCCCACCCTGCGCCCGCAGAATCTCAAGGCAACGCCGGGGGGCCCGACGCTCCAGCCGAGCTTCGCCGCCCTGCAACATGGCAACAAGCTCGACACCCTGGTCTTTCTCGAGGATATCTCGCAGATCGCGCAGAAAGCGCAGCAGCTCAAGCTCGCATCTCTCGGACGACTCACCGCCAGCATTGCCCACGAGATACGCAACCCGCTGGGCGCCATCAGCCATGCCGCACAGCTGCTTCAGGAGTCCGAGGAGCTGGACGGCCCGGACCGCCGCCTGGCGCAGATCATTCAGGACCACTCTCGACGCATGAACCTGGTCATCGAGAACGTCCTGCAACTCTCGCGGCGCCGGCAGGCCGAGCCACAGTTGCTGGACCTCAAGTACTGGCTGCATCGCTTCGCGAGCGAGTTCCGCCAAGGCCTGACCCCACAACAGACGGTGCATGTGGAAACGATCGGCAGTTCGCTGCAGACCCGCATGGACCCCAATCAGCTGACCCAGGTGCTGACCAACCTGGTGCAGAACGGCCTGCGCTACAGTGGGCAGCAGCATTCGCAGGCGCAGGTCTGGCTGCGACTTTTCCGCGACGAGCAGAGCGATCTGCCGATCGTCGAGGTGCTCGATGACGGCCCCGGCATTGCTGCCGACCAACTGCACAACGTGTTCGAGCCGTTCTTCACCACCGAGAGCAAGGGCACCGGCCTGGGGCTTTACATCTCGCGAGAACTTTGCGAGAGCAATCAGGCTCGACTGGATTATCGCGAACGGCCCGAAGGCGGTAGCTGCTTCCGCATCGTCTTCGCCCACCCGCGTAAGCTGAGTTGAGCTCGCCGCTTGCCGGCAGCGCATCACACATCGACCAAAGCGACAGCCACGGCGACCCTCGGCGGGGTTAACATGCTGCCTGCCCCTTAGCCGGGGACACCCGCTTCACGAATCAAGAGCAAGACCATGACCGCGCGCCAGAAAGCATTGATCATCGATGACGAGCCCGATATCCGCGAGTTGCTGGAGATCACCCTCGGGCGCATGAAGCTCGATACCCGCAGCGCCCGCAACCTCAAGGAAGCGCGCGAGTGCCTGGCACGCGAGCACTATGATCTGTGCCTGACCGACATGCGCCTGCCCGACGGCAGCGGCTTGGATCTGGTGCAGTACATCCAGCAGCAGCATCCACAACTGCCGGTGGCGATGATCACCGCCTATGGCAGTCTCGACACCGCCATTGGCGCCCTGAAGGCCGGCGCTTTCGATTTTTTGACCAAGCCTGTGGACCTCAACCGCCTTCGCGAACTCGTCAGCACCGCCTTGCGACTGCGCGCACCGGCGGCCGAATCGCCAGTGGACAATCGCCTGCTCGGCAGTTCGCCGCCGATGAAGGTCCTGCGCAAGCAGATCGGCAAGCTCGCCCGCAGCCAGGCACCGGTCTATATCAGCGGCGAATCGGGCAGCGGCAAGGAACTGGTGGCTCGCCTGATTCACGAACAGGGCCCACGCAGCGACAAGCCCTTCGTGCCGGTCAACTGCGGCGCGATCCCTTCGGAACTGATGGAAAGCGAGTTCTTCGGCCACAAGAAGGGCAGCTTCAGTGGCGCCATCGAGGACAAACCCGGACTGTTCCAGGCGGCCAATGGCGGCACGCTGTTCCTCGACGAAGTGGCGGACCTGCCGCTGCCGATGCAGGTCAAGCTGCTGCGCGCCATCCAGGAAAAGGCCGTACGCGCGGTCGGCGGTGCGCAGGAAGTGATGGTCGACGTCCGCATCCTCTGTGCCACCCACAAGGATCTGGCCAGCGAAGTGGCCGCAGGCCGCTTCCGCCAGGACCTGTATTACCGCCTGAACGTCATCGAACTGCGTGTGCCGCCACTACGCGAGCGCCGTGAAGACATCGGCCTGCTCGCCGATGCCATGCTGCGCCGGCTGGCACAGGAATGCGGCGACAGCAGTGCCCGGCTGCATCCTGATGCCCTGGCGAAGCTGGAAAACTATCGTTTCCCGGGCAACGTGCGCGAACTGGAGAACATGCTCGAGCGGGCCTACACGCTCTGCGAAGACGACGAGATCAAGGCCGGTGACCTCCGTCTAGCCGACAGCCCGGGCCTGTCGGAGAACGGCGAAGCCAGTCTGGCGCAGATCGATAACCTGGAAGACCACCTGGAAGAGATCGAGCGCAAGCTGATCATGCAGGCCCTTGAGGAGACCCGCTGGAACCGCACCGCGGCGGCCCAGCGGCTTGGCCTGACCTTCCGCTCGATGCGCTACCGGCTGAAAAAGCTCGGCCTGGATTGAACGCAAGCCCAAGTCAGCATCGAATCAGTCAGACACGACGCTCACCTGAAGCTTGCCGCTTACCGCTTGTAGCTCAACTTACCCCTGCGACAGCAGGTTGCGCAGATCGATGATCGCCGCGTTGGCGCGGGAGATGTAGTTGGCCATCACCAGCGAGTGATTGGCCAGCACGCCGTAGCCGCTGCCATTGAGCACCATCGGACTCCACAGCGGCTCCTGCGCTGCCTCCAGCTCGCGAATGATCTGCCGTACGCTGATCGTGGCGTTCTTCTTGGCCAGTACGTCGGCGAAGTCCACCTCGATCGCCCGCAGCAGATGCGAAAGCGCCCAGGCCTGACCACGCGCCTCGAAGAAGACATTGTCGATCTGCATCCAGGGGGTCTCCACCACCTGCTCCTTGACCTGCGGCACGATGCCGGCCCGCTCCTGTTCCGGTGCGATGTCGGTATCCAGCCGCACGCGGCCGACGGAAGCCGAGAGACGTTGGGACAGCGAGCCCAGTCGCGTCGCCGCGTCGCCCAGCCAGTTGTTCAGATTATCGGCGCGGGTATAGAACAAGGCCTTTGGCGCCGGGTCGCTCAGCCGTGCTAGATAGCGATCGAGGGCGCGAATGCCGTTGCGATACTCGGATTCCGACGCCGGCAGCGTCCAGCTGCGGTTATCGAAATTGAACAGCGGCTCGGCCTTGGCCAGGTCCGGATCCTCGGTCGACTGCGATTGCGAACGAGCGAAGTCCTTGCGCAACGCACGCGCCAGGTCGCGAACCTGCACCAGCACGCCGTACTCCCAGCTCGGCATGTTGTCCAGCCACAGTCCAGGCGGCGCAATATCGTTGCTCAGATAACCGCCGGGCTTGTCCAGCAACGTGCTGGCCACCCGCTTGAGCGTTTCCACAGTGGTGTAGCCGCTGACCAGCTGCAGCTGTGCCGCCTCGGCGCTCTGGCGCGCATGCTGCTGCACAGGGAAGAGGTCGGGCTCGCGGCTCCAGTACCAGCCCACGAGCAAGGTCACCAGCAAGTAGAGGCCCACCAGAGCGGCGAGGACCAGTAGAAGCGGGTTACCACCCTGACGGGCGGTCCCGGCCGAGCCGTTCGTGCGACCGATACGGGCGAAACGATTCTTCCAGTCCAACATGTGTTATGTGTCCTTCTCGCGGATTCGGGAGTTCGACCGCAGGCAGCCGGGGGCGTTGCGGAGAGTTTTCTTACTATAACGCAGCGTCCCGCCGTGCTCAGTGTCAAATTGAGAACCACTACCGCGCGACGCACTTCCAAAGCGCACGAGCGGTGATAGCATGCCGCCACTACAAAGCACCGAGGCAGCGCACCGGGTGCACAGGAATTTCGTCATGTCGGATCAGGAAGAACTCAAGCAGCACTTTGCCCAACGGGTCATTCATCAGGCTCGCGAGGTGCTCGAAGTCTGGCAGCAACTGCAGCGCAGCGAATGGAACGATGGCTACCATACGGCCCTTACCGAAGCGACCTCCCGCCTTCGGCGATTTGCCGACCGCTTCGAGCAGACCGAGCATGCCGAGCTGGCGCTGAACATCGAGGATTGCCTCGGCGACATCAGGGACAACCGCGGCCGCCTGTCCAGCAGCACCATATCTACGCTCAGCCAGCTGATCTACCGCCTGGCGCGGACCGGCCTGCGCCATAACGACCCGCACAACCAGTCCTTCCTGCCACCGTTGAGCAAACCGGTGTACATCGCACTGCAGGATCAGGAGCGCGCTGAGCATCTGGTGCGTCAGCTGGACTTCTTCAGTATGTCTGCGCAGGCGTTCGGCAATGTCGCGGCGTTTCGCGCCGCTATGCATCGCCGCCACCCTTCCGCCATCGTCATGGAAGTCGATTTCAACGGCCCAGACGAAGGCCTGCGGCTGGCCGAGCAAATCCAGCAGGGACTCGAGGCGAAGCTGCCATTGCTGTTCTTCAGCCACTGCGAAACGGATACGCCGACCCGGCTTGCCGCCGTTCGTGCCGGCGGTCTGGAGTTCTTCACCGGCACCCTGGATGCCAGCAGTCTGCTGGAGAAGATCGAGATATTCACCCGCACGGCACATTACGAACCGATCCGCGTATTGATCGTCGACGATTCCCGAGCCCAGGCAACGCATACCGAGCGCGTACTGAACAACGCTGGCATCGTCACCCACACCCTGCTGGAACCGATCCAGGCGATTGGCGCGTTGGCCGAGTTCCAGCCCGACCTGATCATTCTCGATATGTACATGCCCGAATGCCTGGGTACCGAACTGGCCAAGGTGATTCGCCAGCATGAGCGCTATGTCAGCGTCCCGATCATCTACCTGTCCGCCGAGGACGATCTGGACAAGCAGCTCGACGCCATGGGCGAAGGCGGCGACGACTTTCTCACCAAGCCGATCAAGCCAAGCCATTTGATCGCAACCGTGCGCACCCGCGCCACCCGCGCGCGAAGCCTGAAGGCACGCATCGTGCGCGACAGCCTGACCGGCCTGTACAATCACACCCACAGCCTGCAATTGCTCGAGGACGCGCGTTTCCGCGCCCGGCGCGACGACCGTCCGCTCAGTTTCGCGATGCTCGACATCGATCACTTCAAGCGCGTCAACGACACCTTCGGCCATCCCATGGGCGACCGTGTCATCAAGAGCCTCGCGCTGTTTCTCAAGCAACGCCTGCGCAAGACCGATCACATCGGCCGTTACGGTGGTGAGGAGTTCGCCGTTGTGCTCCCCGACACGCCCGCCAGCGCGGCCTGCAAGGTACTCGACGATATCCGCCAGCGCTTCGCCGAGATCCACTTCCCCGCGCAACCGGAGGACCTGAGTTGCACTTTCAGCTGCGGCGTGACCGAGCTGACCGCGGATGCCGAGGTCAAGACACTCACTCAGCAGGCGGACGAAGCGCTCTACCGAGCCAAACACGGCGGTCGCAACCGCGTCGAACGTTACTGAGACAGGGCTCGCCGGCAACACCCGGGGAGTGGCCCGGGTAACGCTGTCACAAGACTGACATTAAATTGCCATACCTTTCAGGCCTCTCGATCCATTATGCGAGGCGAGGATGCGCCTGAAGTCGCTCACCACTCTCAATACCCTGTTGCTCGTAGCGGTCTGCCTGGCGCTCGGAGCCACCCTCTGGTGGTCGGAGCGAGCGCTGGAGCGTCCCTACCTGCTGATGGCGCGCTACCTGGGGCTGTCCCAGCAGTTCCAGCATCAGGTCGCAGAGAACATCCACGCCTACCTCGGCAGCGGCGACGCCCTGCGCCATGCCCAGGCGCAGCAGGCCCTCGTCGAGCTGGAGCAGGACATCGGCCAACTGCCCGACGAACTGGCAGATCAGCTTCGCCCCGGCCTACAGGAACTGAACCGCTTCAGTACCGATGACCTGCTTGCAGCCGGCAAGCTGGCAGGTGACCCGCAAGGCCTGCTATTGCAGGCGGAACGGGAGCTGAGCGGTGTCCTTTCGCAGCTGGATGAATACCATAGCCAGGCCAGCCATCCGAGCGCACAGGCGTATCAGCGCCCGCTGTTCGCAGCCGCCCAACAGCTGCAGCGCCTGGGGCACGCTCGGGGCAAGCTGGTGAGCAGTGGTCGCGACGATCTGGCTGGCGAGGTGGAGCAGGTGCTGCACAACCTGGAACAGGAGGCCGCAAAGCTAGAAGCCCTGCCCTTGCTGGGCGTCGAGGCCGCTACGCAGTCGGCCGCCAGCAGTTTCGCCGCACTGCTGGAGCTGGGCGAGGCCGCGGACCAACACAGCGAAGACCGTGGCATCGCCCTCAAGCGCGAGCTCGCAAGCTTGATCAAGCGCTACCCTGCCGAGCTGCAACGCACCCGCGAGTTGATCCGCCAACGCCGTGCGTTGCTCGACAGCAGCACGCAGAAGATCGCCAGCGTCGAGCAGGCACTGGCCGAACTGGAGCCCGCCGTGCGCGCCGAGCACAGCCGCATCCAGGGCGAGGTACGCCTGATACAGGTGGGCATCATCGCGCTGATACTGCTTATCGCCCTGGCGATCGACCGCCTGCAACGCC
Organism: Stutzerimonas sp. R40042; assembly: GCF_026642215.1. Classification (NCBI taxonomy): domain Bacteria; kingdom Pseudomonadati; phylum Pseudomonadota; class Gammaproteobacteria; order Pseudomonadales; family Pseudomonadaceae; genus Stutzerimonas; species Stutzerimonas sp. R40042. The sequence continues at coordinate 3,933,369 of NZ_CP113258.1, forward strand.
AGCTGACCCGCGCCCTTGGCCAACTGGTGCCGGCCCTCTCCAGCTGGGCGAAGGGCGATTTCGCCAGCGCGGTGCGCATTGAGACGAAAATAACTGAAATCACCGATATCGAGACCTCGCTCAACCGCCTGCGCAGCTACCTGCTGGAGCTGGTTGGAACGCTGCGCCAGCAGGCAACCCAGGTTGCAGCCAGCAGCCGCAACCTCGATGAAATGAGCAGCGATCTGCATGACGGAGCCCAGCGCCAGACCGGCGATACAGCGCAGATTCGCGATTCGCTGGGCGAGCTGGAAGCAACCATCCAACAGGTGGCCGATGGGGCTGGAGAAGCGGCTGAAGCGAGTCGCGCCGCCGCCCAGGCGGTGCAGCACGGCCAGCAGGTGATCGGCCAGAGCCTGACCGGCCTGCATGGTCTGGTCAACGAAGTGCAGGACAATGCCGCTGCCATCGAGCGCCTCGCCGACGAGACCACCACCATCGGCAACGTGCTGACGGTGATCCGCGCCATCGCCGAGCAAACCAATCTGCTCGCGCTGAACGCAGCTATCGAGGCCGCCCGCGCCGGCGGGCATGGCCGCGGATTCGCCGTGGTGGCCGACGAGGTTCGCTCGCTGGCGCAGCGCACCAGCGGCGCCACCGAGGAGATCCAACAGCTGATCGGCCGCCTGCAGCAGGCCGCACGGCAATCGGTCGAGGCGATGCGCAGCCAGGTCGAGCATGCCGAAAGCACCGCGAGTCTCGCCCAGAGTGCCGATCAGGCGCTGGACGAGATCGTCTCGACCATCGCCACCATCAGTCGCATGGCCGAACAGATCGCCCAGGCGACCGCGCAACAGGGCGAGGCGGTGGGCGAGATTCGCGGGCACAGCGAACGCATCCACCAACTGGGCGACGCCAACCTGAACCACATCAGCCGGGGCCGTGAGCAGAGTGCGCAGATGCTGCAGCTGGGCAGCGAACTGGATCGTGCGACCCAGGCGTTCAGGTTCTAAAAAAAGAAAACGGAGCCTGGCGCTCCGTTTTCCTATGCCGAAGAACCGCTACCGCTAACGGGGTGCAACCGGGCGCTGCGGCTTGCCACCCTTGCCAGCCGGTTTGCCGCTCTTCTGCGCCTTGCGCCGGGCCTCGGCGGCGGCCTTGGCCTGCTCACGCTTGTCCCAGGCGTTGCCGTCGTGGCTGCGCGGCGGCAAGCCGTTGTGCTGGGTGAGGATCTTGCCGCCCTGCCCGGCCTTCTTGCTGCCGACCGGCGTGGAGTTCTTGCGTCGCGCGCTCTGGTAGCCGTCCACCGCCGGCTGGTGCGCCGGGATCAGCTGGTGCTTGCCGCTGCCAATCAGGTCGGCGCGGCCCATGCGGATCAGCGCCTCGCGCAAGAGCGGCCAGCCCTTCGGGTCGTGATAACGCAGGAAAGCCTTGTGCAGACGACGCTGCTCCTCGCTCTTGACCACGGTGACGCCTTCGCTCTTGTAGGTCACCTTGCGCAGCGGGTTCTTGCCGGTGTGGTACATGGCGGTGGCCGAGGCCATAGGCGACGGGTAGAACGCCTGCACCTGGTCGGCGCGGAAGCCGTTGGCCTTCAGCCACAAGGCGAGGTTCATCATGTCCTCGTCGGTGGTGCCGGGGTGCGCGGCGATGAAGTACGGGATCAGGTACTGCTCCTTGCCCGCCTCTTTCGAGTACTTTTCGAACATGCGCTTGAAGCGGTCGTAGGTGCCGATACCCGGCTTCATCATCTTGTCCAGCGGACCGCGCTCGGTGTGCTCCGGCGCAATCTTCAGGTAACCGCCGACATGGTGGGTGACCAGCTCCTTGACATACTCCGGCGACTCGACGGCGAGGTCGTAACGCAGGCCGGAGGCGATCAGGATCTTCTTCACGCCCGGCAGTGCACGCGCCTTGCGGTACAGCTCGATCAGCGAGCTGTGATCGGTATTGAGGTTCTCGCAGATGCCGGGGAACACACAGGACGGCTTGCGGCAGTGCTTCTCGATTTCGTGGCTCTTGCAGGCCAGGCGATACATGTTGGCAGTCGGCCCGCCGAGATCGGAGACCACACCGGTGAAGCCCGGCACGTTCTTCATTTCCTCGATCTCGTGCAGGATCGACTCGTGAGAGCGGCTCTGGATGATGCGCCCCTCGTGCTCGGTGATCGAGCAGAAGGTGCAGCCACCGAAGCAGCCGCGCATGATGTTCACCGAGAAGCGGATCATTTCGTAGGCGGGAATCTTCGCGCCGTTGTATGCCGGGTGCGGCACGCGCGCATAGGGCGCGGCGAACACGTAGTCCATTTCCTCGGTGGTCAGCGGAATCGGCGGCGGATTGAGCCACAGCTCACGGTCGTCGTGACGCTGCACCAGCGCGCGGGCGTTGCCTGGGTTGGTTTCCAGGTGCAGCACCCGGTTGGCGTGGGCGTACAGCGCCGGATCGTTGCGCACCTTTTCGAAGGACGGCAGACGGATCACCGTGCGGTCACGCTCCAGCTTCGGGTGCGGCAGCAGCTCCACCGGCCGGGCTTCGTTCGGGTCGTCCTGCGGCCCCTTGTCCTTTTCGATGGCGCAGGCGGATAGGTCCTGCGTGTTGACGTAGGGGTTGATGATCTTGTCGATCTTGCCCGGGCGGTCGATGCGGGTGGAGTCGATCTCGAACCAGCCTTCGGGGGTGTCCTTGCGGATGAAGGCGGTGCCGCGCACATCGGTGATGGCCTCGATCGTCTCGCCACGCGCCAGGCGCTGCGCCACCTCGACGATGGCACGCTCGGCGTTGCCGTAGAGCAGCATGTCCGCGGTGGCGTCCATCAGGATCGAGCGGCGCACCTTGTCCGACCAGTAGTCGTAATGGGCTATGCGGCGCAGCGAGGCCTCGATGCCGCCGAGCACCACCGGCACATGCTTGTAGGCTTCCTTGCAACGCTGGCTATAGACCAGGCTGGCACGATCCGGTCGCTTGCCGGCCAGGCCGCCCGCGGTATAGGCGTCGTCGGAACGCACCTTGCGATCGGCGGTGTAGCGATTGATCATCGAGTCCATATTGCCGGCAGCGACGCCAAAGAACAGATTCGGCTCGCCGAGCTTCATGAAGTCGTCTTTGCTCTGCCAGTCCGGCTGGCTGATGATGCCGACGCGAAAGCCCTGGGCCTCGAGCAGACGGCCGATGATCGCCATGCCGAAGGACGGGTGGTCGACATAGGCATCACCGGTGACGATGATGATGTCGCACGAGTCCCAGCCGAGCTGATCCATCTCCTCCCTGCTCATCGGCAGGAACGGCGCCGGACCGAAACACTCGGCCCAGTACTTGGGATAGTCGAACAGTGGCTTGGCGGCGTGCATGGCGGAAAACCGGGGCAACGAAAACGGGCGCGGAATATAGCACAAAAAATAACCAAGCCCGACCACCGTGCAGGGTCTTTATCGACCTTGCCGACAGGCGCGCGCTGCGCTTTCGTCTCCCGCTATACTCGCGCCACCCGACCCACGTATCGAGCCCGGGAGATCCTGGTGCACGCCGTCCTCCTCGCCCTGCTGCTGTGCCTTGGCACGCTCTTGCCCGCCCATGCCGATACAGCCGTGATCGGCGCACGTGACAGCGGCCGTAATCTGAATGCCCACGTCGAACTGCTGATGGACCCCGGCGCCGAGCTGCAGGTGACCGATCTGCAGCGCGCCGAAGTACTGGCGCGCTTTCAGCCGGCGCAAGGCAAGGCCAGCGTCGGCCAGAGCCCGCACCCCTGGTGGGTCAAGGTCACGCTGCAGCGGACCAGCGACGCGCCGGCGCATTGGTGGCTGGAGGTCGGCTCGGTAACGCTGAAGGACCTGCGCCTCTATTTGCCGGACGGTGAGGGTGGCTGGCACGAGCGCCAGTCCGGCGAGCTGGTCGGCTTCCATGAAGGGCGCGACCATCCCTACCGGCGCATGCTGCTCCGCCTTCCCGAGCTGAACAACCAGCGCCCGCTGACCTTTTACCTGCGCAGCTACGACCCGGCCGGCAACTCCTTTCCGCTCAAGGTTTGGCAGCTCGATGCCCTGCAGGAGCAGGCGGTGGGCGAGAACCTGTTTCTCGGCCTGATCTATGGCCTGATCCTGGCCATGCTGCTGTACAACCTGTTCATCTTCCTCAGCCTGCGCGATACCGCCTATTTCTGGTACGTGATGACCACCAGCGGCGCGCTGCTGATGATTCTGGGCATGACCGGACATGGCTTTCAGTACCTCTGGCCGAACGGACCGGTGCCCTTCTGGCTGGATCGCATCAGCATCCCGGCGCTCTGGGGTTTCAGCGCCTGCCGCTTCACCCAGACCCTGCTGCAGACCCGCCGTTTCGTGCCCTGGGCCCACCGCCTGCTGACCTTTGCCTTGTGCCTCTATGTCACAGCCGTACTGCTCAACATCTTCGGGTTGCGTGCGTTCGGCGCCTGGGTCTTCGTCGTGCTGGCCCTGACCGCGATCCCGGCGTCGCTGTGGGCCTCGTTCCGCCGCTGGCGTCAGGGCTACTTTCCCGCCCTGCTCTACCTCTGCGGCTTCGGCGTGATCCTGGGCAGCGTCAACCTGCTGTTGCTGCGCGCCACCGGCGTGATCCAACCGGCGGCCTGGAGCGGCTACGTCTTTCCGCTGGCGGTGGCTGCCGAGTCCATCCTGTTCTCCTTCGCCCTGGCCTCGCGCATCCAGATACTCAAGCAGGAGCGCGCGGCGGCACTGGAACACGCCGACCGGGAAAAGTCCGCGCGACTGAAGCAGGTCCAGGCCAGCGCCGAACAACTCAGCCTGGCGGTGGAGGCGCGTACCGCCGAGCTGGCGCAGGCCAACCGCGACCTCAGCGAACGGGAAATCGAGCTCAAACAGGCCGCCTTCCACGACCCGCTGACCGAGCTGCCCAACCGGCGCTACCTCATCGAGCGGGTCGAAGCGGCCATGGCCGAGGCCGCGCGGCGCGGTGAGTCGATCGCGCTGCTGCTGATCGATCTGGATCACTTCAAGCCGATCAACGACGGTCACGGCCATGATGCCGGAGATCTGCTGTTGCGCACGCTGGGCCAGCGACTGCGCGGTCTGGTGCGCAGCAGCGACATGGCGGCCCGGCTGGGTGGGGATGAGTTCGCAATACTGCTGACCGGGCCGAACGTCGAGCAGGACGCCGGCCAGGTCGCCGAACGGCTGCTGCACGAGCTGTCGCTACCGGTGCGCTACCGGGGTACCAGCCTGGCGGTGACCGTGAGCGTCGGTGCCGCGTTCTTTCCGCAGCATGCCGACGAATTCGCCCGACTCTACAAGGCCGCTGACGAGGCGCTCTATCGCGCCAAGCAGCAGGGCCGGGCGAGCTGGGTCCAGCAGGACGGGCGCACGCCGGCCGATCAGCCGATATAGCGGCGCGGCACGCGCCCGGTCACCTTGGTCAGCAGCTCGTAGCCGATGGTGCCGCAGGCCTGGGCGAGCTCGTCAATGGGCATCTGCGTCCCCCACAGCTCCACCGCGTCGCCAAGCTGCGCCTGCGGCAAGTCGGTCAGGTCCACGGCGAGCATGTCCATCGACACTCGCCCGGCCAGCGGCACGCGTCGTCCATGGATCACCACCGAGGTGCCGGAAGGCGCGGTACGCGGATAACCATCGGCGTAGCCACAGCTGACGGTGCCGATACGCGAAGGACGCTGCGCCACCCAGCTCGCGCCATAACCGACGCTGTCGCCGACCGGCACCTCGCGCACCGCGATCAGCGCGCCAGTCAGCGTCATCACTGGTTTCAGTCCAAGCTCCCGGGCGCTCAGCTCGGCGAACGGCGTCGCACCGTAGAGCATGATGCCAGGCCGGATCCAGGCCATATGCGCCTGCGGCAGGGTCAGTACGGCGGCGGAATTGGCCAGCGAGCAGTTGTCGAACGAGAGCTCCAGCAGCTCTGCGTAGCGCTCCAGCTGGGTGTCGGTCAGGGCGTGGCCACGCTCGTCGGCACAGGCGAAGTGACTGATCAGATTGAGTTCGCCGACCTGGGCCGCGCCCTTGAGCCGCGCGTGACACTCGCGCAGGCCGTCCACGCCGAAGCCCAGCCGGTGCATGCCCGAATCCAGCTTGAGCCAGACGTTCAGCGGGGGCACCAGCTCGGCAGCCAGCAGCCAGTCGGCCTGGCGCTCGTCCTGAACAGCGATGTCCAGCCCCAGCTCAGCCGCTCGTTGGTACTCGGATGGCTCGAAGCAGCCCTCCAGCAGCAGGATGCGCGCGTCGGGTGCGCAGCCACGGATCACCTCTGCCTCTTCCAGGCAGGCCACGGCGAAACCATCGGCAATTTCGCGCAATGCCGCCACCGCCTCCGGTGCGCCATGCCCATAGGCGTTGGCCTTGACCACGGCGAAGGCCTTGCGCTGTGGTGCGCATTGCTTGGCGAGCAGGTAGTTGTGACGAAGCGCGGTCAGGTCGACCGTGGCAACCAGCGGACGCATGGGGCTGTTCCTGTACAACGGCGGGTGAGGCTGGAATCTTACTCCGCTCGGCACGACCGTGCAGACCGGAACTCGGTGAGGGGCATGGACGACGCCCTCCCCCGCCGCCTGGCGAGACGACCGACTACTCGTCGTCGAACTGATAGCTGCCCGGCGCGAGGTTCTCGAAGCGCGAGTACTTGCCGAGGAACGCCAGCCGGGTGGTGCCGATCGGACCGTTCCGTTGCTTGCCGATGATGATCTCGGCGACGCCCTTGTACTCGGTTTCCGGGTGATACACCTCGTCGCGGTAGACGAACATGATGATGTCCGCGTCCTGCTCGATTGCCCCCGATTCACGAAGGTCGGAGTTTACCGGGCGCTTGTTGGGTCGCTGCTCCAGCGAGCGGTTGAGCTGAGACAGGGCGATCACCGGGCAATTGAACTCCTTCGCCAGGCCTTTCAGCGAGCGCGAGATCTCGGAAATCTCGTTGACCCGGCTGTCACCGCTGGAGCCAGGAATCTGCATCAGCTGCAGGTAGTCGACCATGATCATGGCGATCTCGCCGTGCTCGCGGGCCAGGCGACGGGTCCGCGCGCGCATCTCCGACGGGCTGATGCCGGCGGTATCGTCGATGAACAGCTTGCGGTCGTTGAGCAGATTCACCGCACTGGTCAGTCGCGGCCAATCATCGTCATCGAGCTTACCGGCACGCACCTTGGTCTGGTCGATGCGCCCGAGCGAAGCGAGCATACGAATGACGATGGAGTCGGCGGGCATCTCCAGCGAGAACACCAGCACCGCCTTGTCGGTACGCAGCACGGCATTCTCCACCAGGTTCATGGCGAAGGTGGTCTTGCCCATCGACGGACGGCCGGCAACGATGATCAGGTCGGCCGGCTGCAGGCCGCTGGTGGCTTCATCCAGATCGGTGAAGCCGGTGGACAGGCCGGTGATCGCCTCGCCGGCGTTGAACAGCGTGTCGATGCGATCGATGGCCTTGACCAGGATGTCGTTGATACCGATCGGCCCGCCGGTCTTCGGCCGCGCTTCGGCGATCTGGAAGATCAGCCGCTCGGCTTCATCGAGAATTTCCTCACCGGTGCGGCCCTGCGGAGCATAGGCGCTGTCAGCGATTTCGTTGCTGATGCCGATCAGCTGGCGCAGCGTCGCCCGCTCACGAATGATCTGCGCGTAGGCCTTGATGTTCGCCACCGACGGCGTGTTCTTGGCCAGCTCGCCGAGATAGGCCAGACCGCCGACCTGGGACAGGTGCCCCTCCTTGTCCAGCTGCTCGGACAGGGTGACCACGTCGAACGGCGAGTTGCGCTCGGCCAGGGCGAAGATGGCGCGGAAGATGAGGCGATGATCGTGGCGATAGAAGTCGCCGTCGGATACCTGGTCGAGCACGCGCTCCCAGGCATTGTTGTCCAGCATCAGACCGCCAAGCACCGCCTGCTCAGCCTCGATGGAGTGTGGCGGCACCTTGAGCGCGGCGGTTTCCAGATCGTATTGCTGGGGGACACTGATGTCGTTCATGGCACTCGAAATTCGAAACTACGGAAAAAACAAAGGGCACGTTCCACTCGCGCGGAAACGTGCCCGATGTTACTCGTCAGGCACCAGCGGTGCCAGACGACGGCTTAGCCGGCTACGACGATCAGCTTGACGGTCGCTTCGACGTCGGTGTGCAGGTGCACAGCCACGTCGTATTCGCCGGTCTGGCGAATGGTGCCGTTCGGCAGACGAACTTCGCTCTTGGCCACTTCGACGCCGGAGGCGGTCAGGGCATCGGCGATGTCGGCAGTGCCGATGGAACCGAACAGCTTGCCCTCATCGCCCGCGGTAGCGGTGATGGTGACCTCCAGTTCGGCCAACTGAGCAGCGCGAGTTTCGGCAGAAGCCTTCTTCTCGGCAGCCGCTTTTTCCAGCTCGGCGCGGCGGGCTTCGAACTCGGCGATGTTGGCCGGGGTCGCAGCGGTAGCCTTGCCTTGCGGCAGCAGGTAGTTACGGCCGTAACCGGCCTTGACGTTTACCTTGTCGCCCAGGTTGCCCAGGTTGGCGATCTTTTCCAGCAGGATGACTTCCATTTGAGTCTTACCTCTTAACTTTTAACCTTCACCGTTCGCAGGTCCCGCGCCGTTCTTGCCGGCCGCGCGACCACGAAAATCAAACAGACTGTCGACAATGGCCAAAACGGCCAGTAGCGGATAAACCAACTGCATGAACAGCACCAGCGTTACGTACAGTCCCACCAGCCAGAACCGCGGCAAGCGCCCCTGAGCGACCAACCCGTGCATCAGTGCGAGACCGGCAAACACCAGCGGCACACTGCACAGTGGCGCCAGTACGGCCAGCTGCGCACCGAGATTCGGCCCCAGCAGCATGCCCAGCAACAGCAGTGTCGCCAGTAGCGGCGGAAACCGCAGCGCTCGAAACTCGCTGCCGAAACCGCCCGGGTTGTACAGCGCGGCTTGCCAGTAGCGCCCAAGCATCAGGCTCAGCAGGGTGACGATTTGCAGCAGCGCAGCCAGCAGGCCGGTCAGCACCGGTATCAGCAGCGCCTCAAACCGACCACGCTCTTCCACCGACAGCTGCTCGTAGGCACCCGACAACGCATCGGGCAACACCTTCTGCAGCTCACCAGCCAACGCCGCGATCGGCTCGCCGAATACCGCACCGAGCGCCCAGACATACAGCAGTCCCAGGCCCACGCTGCTTAACATCACCCGCACCCATGACGCCTGACCGCGCAGTACCAGGGCCAAGCCCAGCGTACCCAGCAATACCAGCAGGGTCCGCGGATCGCCGAAGTACCACCAGGCCAGGGCCGGTATCACGGCCCAAACCAGCACACTCAACGCATCGTTCAGCCCGCGTCGCAGCAGCACGAGACTGCCTGCGGCAGCGCTCAGCCAGAACAACATGGGCAGTGCCGCAGCACCGGCCACCACGAAGATGGCCTGCATGCGGCCGCGCATGATGAACTCAGCCAGGGCGCGCATGCGATCTATCCTTTACTTCTGTCGACCAGCCGGATCAACGGCCGTGGCTGTCGGTGTAGGGCAGCAGGGCCAGGTAGCGGGCGCGCTTGATAGCGGTGGCCAGCTGACGCTGATAACGTGCCTTGGTTCCGGTGATACGGCTAGGAACGATCTTGCCGGTCTCGGAGATGTAGGCCTTCAGGGTGTTGAGATCCTTGTAATCGATCTCTTTCACGCCTTCGGCGGTGAAACGGCAGAACTTACGACGACGGAAAAAACGTGCCATGAAATAGGCTCCTCAATAGATCCGTGGATTACTCGTCAGCGTTGTTATCGCTGCTGTCACTGTCGCTCTCGTTGGAGCCGTCAGTGTTTTCAGGGCGATCACGACGCTCGCGGCGCTCGCTACGGTTTTCCTCGGCCTTGAGCATTTCGGACTGCTCGGTCACGGCCTCGTCGCGACGAATGATCAGGTTGCGGATGACAGCGTCGTTGTAGCGGAAGTTGTCTTCCAGCTCGGCCAGAGCCTTGCCGCTGCACTCGACGTTCAGCATCACGTAGTGAGCCTTGTGCACGTTGTTGATGGCATAAGCCAGCTGACGACGGCCCCAGTCTTCCAGGCGATGGATCTTGCCACCGTCTTCTTCGATCAGCTTGGTGTAACGCTCCACCATGCCGCCGACCTGCTCGCTCTGGTCCGGGTGAACCAGAAAGATGATTTCGTAATGACGCATAACTGCTCCTTACGGGTTGCAGCCTGCCGACGATGCGGTCAGGCAAGGAGTGAATGACTTGTTGTCTTGCCTGTAGAAAGGCGCGCAAACGCCTACCATCCAGGCAAGGGGCGCCATTCTAGAGAAGGGCCGGCAGTGGCGCAAGGCAAGCTGGTGATTATTTGACCAGCCCGAGCAGGTTAGCGGCTTGCCGCAGCCCTTTCGCTACGAATCGCGTCGAGCAGCTCGCGAACCTGATGGATATCGTAGGGCTTGATCATCGTGCGCAGTCGATCGATCCCCACCTCGGCAGGACTGACCGCGTACCCCGAGGCAATCACCAGCGCAAGCTCAGGATGGCGGGCGCCAGCCTGACGCGCGAGGTCGATTCCGCTCATTCCTGCCAAACCGACATCGGTAAGCAGCACATCGAACGGCTGCCGATCCAGGAATCCCAGCGCCTCCTCAGCCGTCTCGCTGACTTCGACCCGGTGGCCAAGCTCCGTCAAGACCTCCCCGGTCAGCATGCGCAACGTGGGATCGTCCTCGACGAACAGAATCGTCAGTCCTGCATCATCGACGGCCGACGAGCCGTCAGCCTCCGACTGCGCAGGTTCGCGCTCGCTGGCGGCGTCGGACTCTGCGTTCTCGCCCGCACTGCGCGGCAGATGAACATGCACCGCCGTGCCACCGTTGTCACCGCTGCCCAGCGTCACGAAACCGCCACTCTGCTTGACGAACCCGTAGACCATGCTCAAGCCGAGGCCCGACGCGTTGTTCTCCTGCTTGGTGGTAAAAAAGGGCTCGAACGCCCGGGCTCGAACCTCGTCACTCATACCACTGCCCTGGTCGATGACGCTGAGCAGTACATAATCCCCAGGCTGCTCCACCGCTTCGTCATTCAGCGAGCGATTCTCAAGACGCAGCACCAACCGGCCGCGCCCGGCCATCGCGTCACGCGCGTTGGCCGCCAAGTTCAGCACCACACTCTGCAGGTTTCCGACATCGACAAAGACCGGCCAGGGCCGACCTACGACATCCAAATCAACCTGCACCGCAGACCCAAGAGCGCCATCGAGCAACTCATGCATCTGCTCCAGCAGATCGGGCAGATACACCTGCCGGGGCAGCAGCGGCTGCCGGCTGGCGAATGCCAGCAGCTGCGAGGCAAGGCGCGCGCCCTTCTCGACCCCACTGACCGCCGAGTTCAAACGTCTTGCAGCCGTTTCATCGTTGCCGAGGCTGCGACGCAAAAGCTGTAGGTTGCCTCCGATGATTTGCAGCATGTTGTTGAAGTCATGGGCGATACCGCCTGTCAGCTTGCCCACCGCCTCAAGGCGCTGAGCCTGTTGCAGGGCCTGTTCGGCGACCTGCCGCTCCGCCTCGCTCTGCTCGAGCGCTTGGGTCCGCTCGCGTACCAGCTCCTCGAGATGTTCACGATAGCGCTGCAATTCCGTTTCGTTGCGCTGCTGCTCGGTTACATCCTGCCCCTGCACGAAGATGCCGGTGACATTGCCCTCGTTCTCGATGATCGGCTGCAGCACGAAGTCCAGGATCGTCTCTTCCGGTTCCCGGTCCGCTTGGCGCTTGAGAAACAGCGACACGCGCTTGCCGATGTAGGATCGACCCGTGCGGTAGACCTCGTCCAGCAGGTCGATCAGCCCTTGGTCGACAACTTCGGGCAGGCCCTCGCGAACCGCCTTGCCCAGCAGCTGGCGATGCCCGGTCACCTCTCGGTAAGCATCGTTGACCAGTTCGTAGACGTGATTCGGCCCGCGCAGGAAACAGACGAATCCAGGCGCCTGAGCGAAGAGCCGCCGCAACTGCTCGCCCTCGGATTGCAGCAGCCTGGCGCGGGACATGACGCCTTGTTCGAGCTGCTGCACAGGCTGATGCCCGGCAACCTGCTTCAGCGAATCCTTCATGGCCTGCAGCTCGGTGATGTCGGAGGTGTGCTGCAGTATGGCCACGACCTCACCCTGCTCGTCGAGGATCGGAGTGTGCGTGGCACTCCAGTAGCGATCTTCGTAGACGGGGCCAAGCGGCGTATGGCGTGCAATGGAATAACGGATAACCGGCAGCGTATCGACCGCCTTGCGGCTGAGCACACGAGCAAAGGAGTCGAGCAGCTCCTGCACACGAGTCGTCTCGGGGCTGAGCGGGTCTGCTGCGAACGCTTCGTGAAGGCGCTGCCCCTGGATCTCCTCCAGCCTGCGGCCGGTCAGGGCCAGGTAAGCCGCGTTGGCATCGAGGATGACCAGATCGCGATCGAGCAGAACATAGGCGTTCGGCGACAGCCGGAACAGACTCTCGAAAGACGGGCGCTGCTGCATACAACCTCCATGGTACGAGCCTGACGCCGCGTAACGAACTCAGCGAGACCCCGGCAGCACTCCGGGGCCCTCAAGCGAAAAAATCGAACAGCCGCTATCCGGCGGGCCTGGGACAGCGATTGACCACAAAAAGACCGATCGGTTTCAGTACATGCGTCGCCTGGCGCTAACGAGCCGGTTGGCCAAGGCCGCGCTGACGCAGCGCCTCGAACAGGCAGACGCCGGTGGCAACCGAGACATTCAGACTGCTGACGCTACCCGCCATCGGCAGACGCACCAGATAGTCGCAGTGCTCGCGGGTCAACCGGCGCATGCCGCGACCTTCCGCCCCCATGACCAAGACGATTGGACCGGTGAGATCCTGCTCGTAGAGCGACTGCTCGGCTTCGCCGGCGGTGCCCACGATCCAAAGGCCCTTTTGCTGCAGCTTCTCCAGAGTCCGCGCCAGATTGGTCACCGCCACCAGCGGAATGACCTCGGCAGCACCGCAGGCGACCTTGCGCACCGTGGCATTGAGAGTGGCGGACTTGTCCTTCGGCACGATCACCGCCAGCGCACCGGCCGCATCGGCCGTACGCAGGCAGGCGCCGAGGTTGTGCGGGTCGGTCACCCCATCGAGCACCAGCAACAGGGGCGGACCCTCGGCGCGATCGAGCAGCTCGTCGAGCATCGCCTCACCCCACACCTGGCTGGGGCTGACCTCGGCCACCACACCCTGGTGCACGCCCTCGACCCAGGCATCCATCTCGCGACGCTCGCACTGGCCGACACTGACGCGCGCCTGCGCGGCCAGCTCGATCAGCACCTGAGCACGCGGATCGTCCCGGCCTTCAGCCAGCCAGACCTGCTTGACGCGCTTGGGATGATGCCGCAGCAACGCCTCCACGGCGTGCAGGCCATAGATCTTTTCCAGCTGACTCATGACTTGGCCTTGCGCTTTCGGGAACCACTGCTGGAGGCTGAAGGCTTGCTCGTCGACTTCGCAGCGGATTTTGCCTTGGATGTGCCGGACCGGGACTTGCTGCCGCCTGCCTTGTCGGACTTGCCCTTCCTGCCACCAACCTTGGCTTCGGCAATCAATGCCTTCTTCAGCTCGCGGCTCTTGCGAATGTCGGCATTGCCCGGTTCGCGGCCACGCTCTGCGCCGTCACGCTGGCCGGAGGCCTTGGTGCCGCCAGCGGTCAGCTCGAAATCGATCTTGCGCTCGTCCAGATCGACGCGCATAACGCGAACCTCGACGCTATCGCCAAGGCGGAAACTGCACCCGCTGCGCTCGCCGGAGAGGCGATGGTGCAGCGGGTCGAAGTGGTAGTAGTCGCCCGGCATCGCCGTGACATGCACCAGGCCCTCGACGTAGATGTCAGTCAGCTCGACGAACAGGCCAAAGCCGGTCACCGCGGTGATCACACCTGGGAAGGTCTCGCCGACGCGATCCTTCATGAACTCGCACTTGAGCCAGTTGACTACGTCGCGGGTGGCCTCGTCGGCGCGCCGCTCGGTCATCGAACACTGTTCGCCCAGCTGCTCCAGCGCCGCCTCGTCATACGGGTAGATGCGCGCCTTGGGCATGCTGGCAGCGCCTTCACGCCGCACGTGCGGTGTGTCGCGACGGGAACGGATCACGCTGCGTATGGCGCGATGTACCAGCAGGTCCGGATAGCGCCGGATCGGCGAAGTGAAGTGTGCGTAGGCTTCGTAGTTCAGACCGAAGTGACCATGGTTCTCGGCACTGTAGACCGCCTGGCTCAGCGAACGCAGCATCACCGTCTGGATCACGTGAAAATCCGGGCGCCCCTGGATCTTTTCCAGCAGCGCCTGGTAATCCTTGGGCGTCGGCCCTTCCTTGCCCTTGTGCAGGGAAAGCCCCAGCTCACCGAGGAAGGCGCGCAACTTCTCCTGACGCTCCAGCGGCGGTGCGTCGTGCACGCGATACAGCGCCGGAATCTCATGCTTCTGCAGGAACGCCGCGGTGGCGACGTTGGCGCAGAGCATGCACTCCTCGATCAGCTTGTGCGCATCGTTGCGCTCGGTGGGCTTGATCTCGGCGATCTTGCGATCGGCACCGAAGACGATGCGGGTTTCCTGAGTCTCGAAATCGATCGCACCGCGGGTATGGCGTGCCTTGAGCAGCACCTTATAAAGCGAATAGAGCTGCTTGAGGTGCGGTAGCACTTCGGCGTACTCGGCGCTCAGCCGCTTGCCTTCGGCAGACTTGGGCTGCTCCAGCATCGCGCTGACCTTGTTGTAGGTCAGCCGTGCATGGGAGTGGATCACTGCTTCGTAGAACAGGTAGTCGGTCATCTTCCCCGACTTGCTCAGGGTGATCTCGCAGACCATGGCCAGACGATCGACATGGGGATTCAGCGAGCAGAGGCCGTTGGACAGCTCCTCGGGCAGCATCGGTACCACGCGCTCGGGGAAGTACACCGAGTTGCCGCGGACCACAGCTTCCTTGTCGAGCGCCGAATCCACCTTCACATAGTGCGACACGTCAGCAATGGCCACATACAGACGGAACCCGCCGGTCAGCAGCTTCCAGCCGCCCGGCTTCTCGCAGTAGACCGCATCGTCGAAGTCGCGGGCATCCTCGCCATCGATGGTGACGAACGGCAGATGGCGCAGGTCGACACGCTTGTGCTTGTCCTTTTCCTCCACCTCGGGCTTGAGCCGCGCAGCCTCCTTGAGCACCGCTTCCGGCCAGACATGCGGAATATCGAAGCTGCGCAGCGCGACGTCGATCTCCATGCCCGGCGCCATGTAGTTGCCGATCACCTCGACGATATCGCCCTGCGGCTGGAAGCGCTGCGTCGGCCAGTGAGTGATCTTCACCTCGACGAACTGACCCGGCTTGGCATCCAGCGCCCGCCCAGGCGTGACCAGCACTTCCTGCTGAATCTTGGGGTTGTCCGGAATGACGAAGCCGACATCGCTCTCGATGTGATAACGGCCCACGATGCTCTCGTGCGCGCGGCTGATCACCTCGACGATGGCGCCTTCGCGGCGTCCACGGCGATCGAGGCCCGCGACCCGAGCCAGGCAGCGGTCACCATCGAACACCAGGCGCATCTGCGCCGGGCTGAGGAACAGGTCGTCGCTGCCATCATCGGGGATGAGGAAACCAAAACCGTCACGATGGCCGCTGACGCGCCCGCAGACCAGGTCCAGCTTGTCCACCGGGGCATAGGTGCCGCGCCGGGTGTAGATCAGCTGGCCGTCTCGCTCCATCGCACGCAGGCGGCGACGCAGCGCTTCGATATCTTCGTCGGACTCCAGCCCGAACTCTTCCACCAGCTCTTCACGGGCAGCTGGCGAGCCACGTTCGCCGAGATGCTGAAGAATCAGCTCACGGCTGGGAATAGGGTTTTCGTACTTTTCCGCTTCACGAGCGGCCTCGGGATCGAGGGATTGCCAATCGGCCATTAGAGAGATGTCACCTTTCATTCATTTATAGAGGCAGAACGCCCTTTTTCTATTGAAGCGCGAATCGCTGCCGGACGGCAGCTTTCATGCGAATTATTTTTCGCCATCAGGGGTTTACAAGGCTAGACCTCAGCCGTATAGTTCGCGCCCACAATGTCTGGCAGACGTTGTAACACGGAAACGGCCAAGTATCATCGTTTCTCGTGCCCAGGTGGCGGAATTGGTAGACGCACTAGGTTCAGGTCCTAGCGGTGGCAACACCGTGGAAGTTCGAGTCTTCTCCTGGGCACCACTCTTCAAATGAAACCTGCATCATTGATGCGTGTCTCAGGCAGTAACGAAGATTGCCGACTTCGGCCGATGTGAATCGGCAAAATGGCAAAAAAGTCGGTGAGCAATCATCGCAATGTGCCCAGGTGGCGGAATTGGTAGACGCACTAGGTTCAGGTCCTAGCGGTGGCAACACCGTGGAAGTTCGAGTCTTCTCCTGGGCACCACTCTTCAAGAAAAAACCGAGCCCCTGGCTCGGTTTTTTCGTTTCAGCCCGATAGAAATCATCCCCGCCAGCCGATACTCGCGCCGCCGTCAGCTCCAGACAGCAAAAGACCGCCCGGAGGCGGTCTTCTAGCATGCGCCCGATCAGGCGTACGGATGACGCAACACGATGGTTTCGTTGCGGTCCGGACCGGTGGAGATGATATCCACCGGCGCCTCGATCAACTCTTCCAGGCGCTTGATGTAGGCGCGGGCATTGGCCGGCAGCTCGTCGAGACTCTTGGCGCCAACGGTCGACTCGCTCCAACCTGGCATTTCCTCGTACACCGGCTGCAGACCGTCGTAGCTGTCGGCATCGGTCGGCGCATCGACCAGCACTTCGCCGTTGCGATCCTTGTAGCCGACGCAGATGCGGATGGTCTCCAGCCCGTCGAGCACGTCGAGCTTGGTCAGGCAGATCCCGGAGATGCTGTTGATCTCGATCGCACGGCGCAGGATGACGGCATCGAACCAGCCGCAACGACGCGCACGCCCGGTGGTCGAGCCGAACTCGTGACCACGCTCGGCCAGGCGCGCACCAACATCATCGAACAGCTCGGTGGGGAACGGACCAGAGCCCACGCGTGTGGTATAGGCCTTGGTAATGCCGAGGATGTAATCCAGGTACAGCGGACCGAAGCCCGAGCCAGTCGCCGTGCCGCCTGCCGTTGTGCTGGAGCTGGTCACGTACGGATAGGTGCCATGGTCGATATCCAGCAGCGAGCCCTGGGCACCTTCGAACATGATGCAGGCACCCTGCTTGCGCAGCTCGTGCAGACGGGCCGTGACGTCAGTGATCAGCGGCTTGAGGATCTCGGCGTAGCCGAGGGCCTCGTCGAGGGTCTTCTGGAAATCAACCGGCTCGACCTTGTAGAAGTTCTGCAGCACGAAGTTGTGGTAGTCCAGCAACTCACGCAGCTTGACCGTGAAGCGCTCTGGATTGAACAGGTCGCCAATGCGCAGGCCGCGACGCGCCACCTTGTCCTCGTAGGCCGGACCGATGCCGCGCCCAGTGGTGCCGATCTTGCCTTCCGAACGCGCGGCCTCGCGGGCCTGATCCAGCGCCACGTGGTACGGCAGGATCAGGGTGCAGGACGGGCTGATGCGCAGGCGCTCGCGCACCGGCACACCCTTCTCTTCCAGCTTGGTGATTTCCCGTAGCAGCGCATCGGGCGCAACCACCACGCCATTGCCGATCAGGCATTGCACGTTGTCGCGCAGGATGCCGGACGGAATCAGGTGCAGAACGGTCTTCTCGCCATCGATGACCAGGGTATGACCGGCATTGTGGCCGCCCTGGTAACGCACGACCGCAGCCGCCTGATCGGTCAGCAGATCGACGATCTTGCCCTTGCCCTCATCACCCCATTGGGTGCCCAGGACCACGACATTCTTACCCATAACCCTTTGTCCTCTTCGGCGAAGCATACCGGCCGCAACCGGCGATAATCGAAACCTGGCCGGCACCGCGAGCGCGGCGCCATAGCCGTCAGGACGCCAGCGAAACCACCGTCCAGACACCATTACTCAACCGCAATTGCCGGTCGCAGCCCAGCTGCGCGGCATCGGCCCGCGACTGGCCATCCAGCGCCTGCACCACGCGCTCGCCCTGGCGCCGCAGCTCGCGAATCGCATTCCAGAGGCCCGACTCATCGCCGTGCGGAGCCCAGATCCCGGAAATCGGCGTGCTCAGATCGGCATTTCCGAGACTGACCAGCGTTTTCAAATCAGTGGAGAAGCCGGTCGCCGGACGGGCACGCCCGAAATCGGCACCGATATCGTCGTAACGCCCGCCCTGGGCAATCGACTGCCCCATGCCCGGCACGAACACGGCGAACACCACTCCAGTATGGTAGTGATAGCCGCGCAATTCGCCCAAGTCGAAGTACAGCGGCACCTGCGGGTAGCGCAGCGCGAGCTGGTCGGCCACCGCCGAAAGGGTCTCCAGCGCCGCCTGCACATCCGCGGGCGCGCCAGCCAGAGCCTGCCGAGCATCATCGAGCGTCTCGCGCCCGCCACACAGGCGCGCCAGCGAGCGCAGCATCGAGGCGAGGGCCGGATCAAGCGCCGCGGTCAGCTGCTCGATCTCGTCCATAGCCTTGCGCTGCAGCGCGTCGAACAGGCGCTGCTCGGCCTCACCGCTCAGCGCGGCGGCCTTTGCCAGGCCGCGGTAGATGCCGACATGACCGAGATCCATGTGCACGTCGGGCACACCGGCCAGCTCGAGCATTTCCAGCATCAGACTGATGACTTCGAGGTCACTGGAAGCGGAGGCATCGCCATACAGTTCGGCGCCGAGCTGAATGGGGCTGCGCGAAGTGGAAAGCGCCTGCGGCTTGGCATGCAGCACGCTACCGGCATAACACAGCCGGCTCGGACCCTCACGACGCAGGGTATGCGCATCGACGCGGGCCACCTGGGGCGTGATATCGGCACGCAGCCCCATCTGGCGACCGGAAAGCGGATCGATGACCTTGAAGGTGCGCAGATCCAGATCCTGCCCGGAACCGGTGAGCAATGACTCGAGGAATTCCACATGCGGGGTGATGACCAGCTCGTAGCCCCAGCGCTGGAACAGATCCAGCACGCGCCGACGCGCCGTTTCGATACGCGCTGCCTCGGGCGGCAGCACTTCTTCGATGCCATCTGGCAAGAGCCAGCGGTCTACCGTTGCCATTCGCGAAATCACCTCTCGTTCCGGTAAGCCCAGACGAAAACCGCGGCTGCAGCCTCAGCTGGCCTCCGGTTGCGTGCAGTTGTGTTCGAACCATGGCATCCGAGCCATGCCCCTGAGGGGTCGGCATGACCACCGCATGCCTGGGATAGCCTGCGACCTCAAGGGCACAGACGCAAAAAAGCCGGGATTTCCCCGGCTGGCGGATCATAGCAACCTTTTCCCCATGGGTCACCCGGCGACACGCGCGTGCCGCCGGAGAACCTTAGCCAACTGGCAGTGGGATGCTATTTGTTGCCCTGCAGATAACGGAAGAAGTCGCTCTTCGGATCAAGTACCAGCACGTCTTCCTTACTGGAGAAGCTCTCACGGTAAGCCTGCAGGCTACGGTGGAAGGCGTAGAACTCCTGATCCTGACCGTACGCGGCGGCATAGATTGCAGCAGCCTTGGCGTCACCGTCACCACGCAGCTCTTCGGCTTCGCGGAATGCTTCGGCCAGCAGGACACGGCGCTGGCGATCGGCGTCGGCGCGGATACCCTCGGCAAGCTCCTTACCTTTGGCGCGATGCTCGCGCGCCTCACGCTCCCGCTCGGAACTCATACGCTCGAAGACACTGCGATTGACTTCACGCGGCAGGTCGATGCCCTTGACGCGGACGTCGACGACTTCGATCCCCAGCTCTTGCTGAGCCGCACGATTCAAGCTTCGAGTGACCTGAGCCATCAGCTCATCACGCTGGCCGGAGACCGATTCATGCAGCGTGCGCTTGCCGAACTGATCGCGTAGCGCCGCCTCGAGACGACGCGCCAGACGCTCATCGGCGATCTGCTTCATGCCCGACGTCGCCGTATAGAAACGCTCGGCATCGTCCACACGCCACTTGGCATAGGAGTCGACCATCAGCGCCTTCTTCTCCAGCGTCAGGAAACGCGAGGTGGTGGTATCCAGCGTCAGCAGACGCGCATCGAACTTGCGCACCGAGTTCACGTACGGAATCTTCATGTGCAGGCCCGGCTTCACGTCCGGCTCGACGATACGCCCGAACCGCAGCAGTACCGCGCGCTCGGTCTGCGAAACGATGTAAAAGCTGTTCCACAGAACGATTGCAGCCACCACACCCACGATCAGGGCAGTAAGGGATTTATTGCTCATCAGCGGCCCTCCCTCGTACGGACTTCACGCGGATCCAGCTCTGGCGGCATACGTGTGCCCTGAGCCGCCGCGCCCGAGGCAACCCCGGCGGGGGCTGGCGTGCTTGCGCCACGGCTGTTGATCATCTTGTCCAGCGGCAGATAGAGCAGGTTCTGCCCGCTGTCGCCACTCACCATGACCTTGCTGGTATTGCTCATGACTTCCTGCATGGTTTCCAGATACAGACGCTCGCGCGTGACTTCCGGCGCCTTGCGATACTCGGCGACCAGCTTGCTGAAGCGATCCGCCTCACCCTGGGCACGGGAGATCACCGCGTCGCGGTAACCGCTGGCTTCTTCCAGCATGCGCTGGGCCTGACCGCGCGCCTCGGGAATCACACCGTTGGCATAGGACTCGGCCTGGTTCTTCTCGCGCTGCTCGTCCTCGCGCGCCCGAATGACGTCATCGAAGGCTTCCTGAACTTCACGCGGCGCGGCTGCACTCTGCAGGTTGACCTGGGTAACGACGATGCCGGTGCCGTAGTTGTCGAGGAACCGCTGCAGACGCTCCTTGACCTCACCGGCCATGACCTCACGCCCCTCGGTGAGCACCTGATCCATGGCCGTCGAGCCCACGACATGCCGCACGGCGCTGTCGGTGGCGTGCTGCAGGCTCACTTCAGGCTGATCGACATTCAGCACGAAAGACTGCAGGTTGCTGATCTTGTACTGAACGGTCAGCGGCACCTCGATGATGTTCTCGTCCTCGGTGAGCATCTGTCCCTGCTTGCTGTACGAGCGCTCGCGAGTGACGTTCTCCTGGAACTTGCGATCGATCGGCGGGAAATAGATGTTCAGGCCGGGCCCGACAGTCTCGTGGTACTTGCCGAAGCGCAGCACCACGGCCTGCTCCTGCTCGTCGACGATGTAGATGGCATTGAACAGCCACACAGCCAGCAATACGACCAGGGCGATCCACACCAGGCCGAATCCGCCGCGCTTGCCACTGCCGCCAAAATTACCGCCGCCACGCTTCTTGCCACCGAACATGCCGTTCAGGCTGTCCTGCAGCTTGCGGAAAGCCTCATCGAGATCCGGCGGACCCTTCTGGTCGCCACCGCCGCCACGACGGCCGCCGCCACCACTGCCCCAGGGATCCTGGTTGTTCGAGTTGCCACCCGGCTCATTCCAAGCCATAGCGCTCTCCATTCAAATAAAGCTAAAGGCGCGCCCACGGCGCGCCCGCCAATGCTACAGAAAGCCCCGAACGACCGGCAAAATTGCCGATCGAGGCTTTATTGCAAAGTGTGTTGCTCGATGAACTCGTCCACCCGCAATCCTTCGCGGCTGATCACGCGATTCAGTTCGACACGTGGCAAGCGAACCTCGAGCAGGCTGCCACCCTCCTCATCATGCGTCTCACGCTGCACCGCACCCAGCTCGAAGAACTGCGCCCGCAGGCGGCCCAGCCTCTGCGGCAGGCGCAACGTGCCGACGAAGAGATCGTCGCCGAGCAACTCGGCGACGGCCTGACGCAACAGGTCCAGCCCCAGGCCGTCACGGGCGGACACCCAGACGCGCTGCGGCTTGCCGTCGGCATCGCGCTGTATCTGCGGCTCGATGCCCTCGAGAAGATCGAGCTTGTTGTACACCTCGAGCATCGGCAGCTCGTTGGCGCCAATCTCACCGAGCACCGCGAGCACCTGCTCGATCTGCTGATCGCGCTCAGGCTCGTGAGCATCGATCACGTGCAGCAGAAGGTCGGCGTTGCTGGACTCTTCCAATGTGGCCCGAAAGGACTCCACCAGCTTGTGCGGCAGATGACGAATGAAGCCCACCGTGTCGGCCAGGATCACCGGACCGACATCCTCGAGCTCGAGGCGGCGCAGCGTGGGATCGAGCGTGGCGAACAGCTGATTGGCAGCGTAGACCTCGGATTCGGTGAGGGCATTGAACAGAGTGGACTTACCGGCGTTGGTGTAGCCCACCAGCGACACGGAAGGAATATCCGCGCGACGTCGCCCGCGACGGGCCTGCTCACGCTGGCCGCGCACTTTTTCCAGGCGCTGCTTGATCTGCCGAATACGGACACGCAACAGACGACGGTCGGTTTCCAGCTGGGTTTCACCCGGCCCTCGCAGACCGATGCCACCCTTCTGCCGCTCGAGGTGAGTCCAGCCGCGAACCAGCCGCGTGCTCATGTGTTCCAGCTGTGCCAGTTCGACCTGCAGCTTGCCCTCATGGGTACGCGCACGCTGGGCGAAGATGTCTAGGATCAGACCGGTGCGATCGAGCACGCGACATTCGAGGGCACGCTCGAGGTTGCGCTCCTGGCTGGGGGTAAGCGTGTGATTGAAGATCACCAACTCGACCTCGCCATCCTTGACGAGGTCATGCAGCTCTTCGACCTTGCCACTGCCGATCAGAAACTTGGCGGACGGCTGGTGGCGGGACACATTGACGAAGCCAACCGTTTCTGCACCTGCCGAACGCGCCAGTTCCTGGAACTCCTGAGGATCCTCGCGCGCCGCGGGGTCCTGGCCGTCCAGGTGCACCAGGATAGCCCGCTCACCACCACCGGGACGTTCGAAGAACAAAGAAACCTACCTCAGTCGTTGCTCAACTCGGATTGCTCGGCATCGCCAGCGGTCGGCAGGCGCACAGGACGCCCGGGAACAACGGTGGAGATCGCATGCTTGTACACCATCTGACTGACGGTGTTCTTCAGCAGAATGACGAACTGGTCGAAGGATTCGATCTGACCCTGCAGCTTGATGCCATTGACCAGATAGATGGAGACCGGGACGCGTTCCTTACGCAGTGTGTTGAGGTAAGGGTCTTGTAGCGAATGCCCTTTTGACATGTGCCGCACTCCTTAGAGGATCTGTTTCATTAGTGTTCTATAAAGTACAACCGACGATCCACTTGTCTGAGAATAGACGGTCAGCTTGCAGTGTCAGCTCAATATGGAGAGCGATTGCAGGTATTTCAATGCGCGCGGCAGATTGTCGCGGGACAAACTGTCCAACCAATAACTTTCCCCCCAACTCCGCAACCAGGTGAACTGCCGCTTGGCGAGTTGCCGGGTCGCGACGATGCCGCGCTCTACCATCTCGCCCCGGCTCGACCGACCGTCCAGGTACTCCCAGACTTGCCGATAACCAACCGAGCGAATCGATGGCATGCCGGGATGCAGATCACCGCGGCACCTCAGGGCTTCGACCTCTTCGATGAACCCCTGTTCAACCATCCCCAGGAAACGCCTTTCGATACGTTCATGAAGAATGCTGCGCTGCGCCGGAGCAATGCACAGATGCGCCACAGTATAAGGCAAGACACCGGAGCCTGGAGCGTCTGCAACGGCTTTTTGCGACCTTTGTCGGGCACGGTGCTCGCTCATGGTCGAACCGCTGACACGATAGACCTCAAGGGCGCGAACCAACCGCTGTGGATCGTTGGGATGTATGCGCGCCGCCGACTCAGGATCGATCCGCGCCAGCTCGTCGTGCAACGCCTGCAGCCCCTCAGCCGCCGCCTGCGCTTCCAGATCGGCACGCACCGACGGATCGGCACCCGGCATGTCGGCCAGGCCATCGCGCAATGCCTTGAAATACAACATGGTTCCGCCGACCAGCAGCGGAATGCGGCCGGCAGCGCTGATCTCTGCCATGGCCGCCAGGGCATCGCTGCTGAATTCGGCTGCCGAGTAACTCTCGGCCGGATCGAGAATATCCACCAGCCGATGCGGGAACTCTGCCAACAGCTCTGGGGTAGGCTTCGCCGTGCCGATGTCCATGCCACGGTAGACCAGCGCCGAGTCGACGCTGATCAGCTCGCAGGGCAGCACACGTGCCAGCTCCAGCGCCAGATCGGTCTTGCCCGAGGCGGTCGGACCCATGAGAAAGATGGCGGGAGGCAGAGAAGACATCGGCGGGCTCGGCAGGCGTGGCCGCATAGTTTCCAGTGGCGGACGGTTGGCCGCAAGCGCGGCCTGCCGCCGGGAGCCGGTCAGCGACCGCGCAGGAACAGCTTGTCCAGATCGTCCATGCCCAGCTGCGTCCAGGTCGGGCGGCCGTGGTTACACTGTCCGCTACGCTCGGTGTGCTCCATGTCACGCAGCAAGGCATTCATCTCCGGCAGCGTCAGGCGGCGATTGGCGCGGACCGCGCCATGGCAAGCCATGGTCGCCAGCAACTCGTTGAGGTGTGCCTGGATGCGGTCGCTGGTGCCGTACTCCAGCAGGTCGGCGAGCACATCGCGCACCAGCTGGGTGGCCTCGGCCTGCTTGAGCAGCGAGGGAATCTGACGGATCGCCAGGGTTTCCGGACCGAGGCGCTGCAGCTCGAAGCCGAGCATCTGGAACCACTGCGCATGCTCTTCCGCGCAATCGGCCTCGCGCTGGCTGAGTGCAATGGACTCGGGCACCAGCAGCGGCTGGCCACGCAGGCCTTCGCTGGCCATGGCGGTCTTCAGCCGCTCGTAGGTGATGCGTTCGTGGGCGGCATGCATGTCCACCAAGACCATGCCCTGGGCATTCTCGGCGAGGATGTAGACCCCCTTGAGCTGCGCCAGCACGTAGCCCAGCGGGGGTACGTCATCCTGACTGACAGGCAGTGGCGCCGGGGTGCTTTCGGGCAGTGGAGTAAAGAACTCGCGGTAGGTGCCCTGGGCTTCGGCGGTATAGCCGGCCGATGTCGGCCTTGGAGCCTGATAGCCCGCGCCGGCACCGCGCCAGACCGGTGTGTCCCCCTGTGGCCGCTCGAGCACGCTGGCCGACAGGCTCATCTCGTTCTGTCCGGCGAACTCGCCGGCAGCCAGTCCGGAAACCTGGGTCATCGGCGCTACGCTCGCCGGCGCGGCCAGTTGGTCCTCGGGACGCACATCGCCCAGCGCGCGGTGCAGCGTGCCGTAGAGGAAGTCATGGACCATACGGCTGTCGCGGAAACGCACCTCGTGCTTGGTGGGATGCACATTGACGTCCACCACCGCCGGATCGACGTCGAGGAACAGCACGAAGGTCGGATGCCGGCCGTTGAACAGCACGTCGCGATAGGCCTGGCGCACCGCATGGGCGACCAGCTTGTCGCGCACCATGCGCCCGTTGACGTAGAAGTACTGCAGGTCCGCCTGGCTACGCGAGAAGGTCGGCAGTCCGACCCAACCCCAGAGCCGCAGCCCGTTGCGTTCGATCTCGATGGGCAGCGCCTGCTCCAGGAAGGCCGGCCCGCATACCGCAGCGACGCGCCGCGCACGGGCGCTGTCGTCGTTGGCCTGATGCAACGCCAGCACGCCCTTGCCGTTGTGGCGCAGATGAAAGGCCACATCGAAGCGCGCCAGCGCCAGGCGCTTGATGACCTCCTGCAGGTGGTCGAATTCGGTCTTCTCGGTGCGCAGGAACTTGCGCCGTGCCGGCGTGTTGAAAAACAGGTCACGCACCTCCACCGAGGTACCAACCGGATGAGCCGCCGGCTGCACCCGCGCTTCCATTTCGCGCCCCTCGGTTTCCACCTGCCAGGCCTCGCTGGCATCCGCGGTACGCGAGGTCAGGGTCAGCCGCGAGACGGAGCTGATCGAGGCCAGCGCTTCGCCACGAAAGCCCAGGCTCATCACCCGCTCGAGATCTTCCAGATCGCGGATCTTGCTGGTGGCATGGCGGGCCAGGGCCAGCGGCAAGTCGTCCGGCGGGATGCCGCAGCCGTCGTCGCGCACACGCAGCAGTTTTACGCCACCCTGTTCGACGTCTACTTCGATGCGGCCGGCGCCGGAGTCCAGGCTGTTTTCCAGCAACTCCTTGATTACCGAGGCCGGGCGTTCGACCACCTCGCCAGCGGCGATCTGGTTCGCCAGCCGCGGGCTGAGCAGCTGGATGCGTGGCGCTTGCGTCATGGCTGCGAAGCCAGGGTGGTGGCGGGAATGTTCAGTGTCTGGCCGATCTTGATCACGTCGTTGCGCAGATTGTTGGCACTGCGCAGCGAGGTCAGGCTGACCTGATAGCGCTGGGCGAGCAAGGCCAGGCTTTCGCCCGAGCGCACGACATGCTCGCGAGGACCGGCGGCTATTTTGCCTGAATCGCGCAACCAGGCGACGTAGGTTCCCGGAGGCGGATTCTCGTGGAAGAACTGCCGCACGCCACTGTGAATGGAGCGTGCCAGCGCCTGTTGATGGCCGGACGTCTGCAGCTTCTTGGCTTCAGACGGATTGGAGATGAAGCCGGTCTCGACCAGGATCGACGGGATGTCCGGCGACTTCAGCACCATGAAGCCGGCCTGCTCCACGCGCCGTTTGTGCAGCGGCGTGATGCGGCCCATGTTGCTCAGCACCTTCTGCCCGACGTTCAGACTCGAGGACAGCGAGGCGGTCATCGACAGGTCCAGCAGCACGCCTGCGAGCATTTGGTCCTTGTCACCGAGGCTGACGTTGCCGGCACCGCCGATGAGGTCGGAACGGTTTTCGCTGTCGGCCAGCCAACGTGCGGTTTCCGAGGTGGCGCCGCGATCCGACAGGGCAAATACGGAAGCGCCATAGGCCGCTGAACGCGGCGCGGCATCGGCATGGATCGAGACGAACAGGTCGGCGCCCTTCTTGCGGGCGATCTCGGTGCGTTTGCGCAGTGGAATGAAGTAATCGCCGGTGCGCACCAGCTCGGCGCGGAAGCCTTTATCGGCATTGATCTGGCGCTGCAACTCCTTGGAAATCTGTAGTACGACGTGTTTTTCGTAGACCTTGCCGGGGCCAATGGCGCCTGGGTCTTCGCCACCATGACCGGCATCGATCGCGATCACGATGTCACGCTTGCCACCGATCGGAGCGGGCAGCTTGACCGCAGGCAGAGTCGGCGAGACCGGTGCGACAGGTTTGGACGACGTTGCCGTGACCGGCGGTTGAGTGGCGGCGCGGGCGGCCGTTGCCTGATCGAACAGATCGACCACCAGCCGGTGGCCGTACTGCTGGTTCGGCGCCAGGCTGAAGCTCTTAGGCGTAACCGGCGCATGCAGATCAACGACTACGCGCAGCGTATCGGCATCGTGTTGGCCGGCGCGCAGGGAGGCGACGGGGGTATTGCTCAGCGGCAACTGATCAAGCTGCGCCTTGAGCGTGGCGTTGGTGACGTCGATGACCAGCCGATCAGGTGCGGTGAGGGTGAAGATCTTGTGCTCGACCGGCCCTGACAGGTCGAACACCAGGCGGGTGTTGTCCGGCGCACGCCACAGACGCACGCTCTGTACATCGCTGGCAGCAAACAGGTCCGCCGTCATCAGCGACAGCAGCAGGCCAACAACCAGGGTGCGCATGCGCATCCCCAAACCCATGTTATTCATAGCTCTCCGTCGGTCAGGGCGATACACCAGGCTTCGCCCCTCGCGGTATGGGGCGACAGGCGCAGCGTTCGGCCGGCCTCATGCGGCGTAATGGTAATGTCCATGTCGGCCTTTGGCAAAATGCCGGCCCCGCGTTCCGGCCACTCGATCAGGCACAGTGCATTGCCCTCGAAGTAGTCGCGGATGCCGAGGAACTCCAGCTCCTCCGGATCGACCAGGCGATACAAGTCGAAATGGAACACCTGAACCTCGCCCAGCTCGTAGGGCTCGACCAGCGTGAAGGTCGGGCTCTTGACCTTGCCCTCGTGGCCGAAACCACGGATCAGGCCGCGTGACAGTGTGGTCTTGCCGGCGCCGAGGTCGCCATGCAGATAGATGACGCCCCGACCACCGGTCGCGCGGGCGATGCGCGCACCCAGCGCGAGCATCGCCGCCTCGTCACCGGCATACAGATTCATTTCAGGCATGGCGACTGCTCCTCGAACAACTGACGGATCACCGGAATCAGATCACTGGCGGCCAGGCCTCGCCCCAGCGGGCCAAGGCGCTCACCCGCGCTGGCGTGCAGCCAGGCGCCCAGGCAGGCCGCCTCGAACGGCGCCAGCTGCTGTGCCAGCAAGGCACCGAGCACACCGGCGAGCACGTCGCCGAGCCCGGCACTGGCCATCGCCGGATGGCCGCGATCACACAGCGCCAGCCGGCCATCCGGCGCCGCGATCAGCGTGCCGGCCCCCTTGAGCAACGCGACGCACCCATAACGCTGCGTCAGCGCCCGCACCGCCGCCGGGCGATCGGCCTGAACCTCGCCGACCGAGCACTGCAGCAGTCGCGCGGCCTCGCCCGGATGCGGGGTGATCAGGCAGCCGGGCGGCAATTCGACGGCGCCGCTCGCCAGCAGGTTCAACGCATCGGCATCCCAGACCTGCGGCTGCTCGCGCTGCGCAGCCGCGGAAATCAGGCTACGCCCCCACGGCGCCTGGCCGAGGCCGGGGCCGACCACCAGCACATCGGCACGCTCCAGCAGCGCCGACAGGCTGTAGGTGGACTCCACGCCGCTGCACATGACCTCCGGCCGGCGCACCAACGAAGCGCCGACGTGTTCCGGTCGGGTCGCCAGGGTCACCATACCGGCCCCACAACGCAGCGCCGCCTCGGCGCTGAGCAGCGCGGCGCCGCCGGTACCGAGGTCACCGCCGATCACCAGCACTTGGCCGAAACTGCCCTTGTGCGCTGTCGGCGAACGAGGTGCGACCCGCGCCAGCGAGCCGTGGTCGAGGCGCACGGCCTCGCTCGCCACCTGCGCGACGATTCCCGGGTCGGCCTGCAGATCGTCGAACACCAGCGCGCCAACACGATCAGGACCGTCGGCAGTGAACAGGCCGAGCTTGAGGCCAATGAAGGTCACGCTGAGATCGGCCCGCACTGCCTGCCCCAGCACCTGACCGGTGTTGGCGCACAGCCCGCTGGGCAGGTCGATTGCCAGCACCGGACGGCCGCTGGCGTTGATCGCCGCGATCGCGCTCGCATAGGGCTCGCGCACCGCGCCGGTCAGACCGGTGCCGAGCAGCGCATCCACCAGCACGCCCTGCAGCGGCGCCTCCGCTCGCCAGGGTTCGATGGGCACTCCGCAATCACGCGCTTCGGCGCAGGCCAGCGCCGCGTCGCCCTGCAGCGTTTGCGGATCGCCCACCGCCAGCACCCGCACCTGCCAGCCAGCGCGCTGCGCCAGCGCCGCCAGCAGGTAGCCATCGCCGGCGTTATTGCCGCGCCCGGCGAGCACGGTGACAGCACCTGCATCGGGCCAACGCCGACGCAGCGCGCGCCAGGCGGCATGGGCGGCGCGCTGCATCAGGTCGAAGCCGGACGTGCCGGCGGCAATCAGGCGCGCATCGAGTTCGCGCACCTGGGCGGCGTTGTACAAGGGGACGGGCAGGGAATCGGTCATCGGTGCAGGGATCATCGCGGCGGAATGTCTGGCAGAATTATACGCACCCGCTCACTTCCCGCCGCAGTCTCCGATGTCCAGCTCCGCTCTCGACCCCATCGCCCTCGCCGACTCCATCAAGGAGTGGGGCCGCGAGCTCGGCTTCCAGCAGGTGGGGATCACTGGCGTCGATCTCGGCGAGCACGAAGCGCATCTCGAGGCCTGGCTGGCGGCGGGCTACCAAGGCGAGATGGACTACATGGCCGCCCACGGCAGCAAACGCTCGCGGCCGGACGAACTGGTGCCCGGCACGCTGCGGGTCATCTCGCTGCGTATGGACTACCTGCCCGGCGACACGCGCATGAGCCAGCAGCTGGCCGACCCGGAGAAGGCCTATGTGTCGCGCTATGCCCTGGGCCGGGATTACCACAAGCTGATCCGCAAACGCATCCAGCAACTGGCCGAGCGCATTCAGCAGGTGGTCGGCCCGTTCGGCTTTCGCGCCTTCGTCGACAGCGCGCCGGTGCTGGAAAAGGCCGCCGGCCAGCAGGCCGGGCTCGGCTGGATCGGCAAGAACACCCTGCTACTCAACCGCAAGGCCGGCAGCTGGTTCTTTCTCGGCGAGCTGTTCGTCGACATCGCGCTGCCGGTCGACGAGCCGGTGACCCGCGATCACTGCGGCAGCTGCCACGCCTGCCTGGACATCTGCCCCACCGAGGCGTTCGTCGGTGAACGGCTGCTGGACGCGCGGCGCTGCATTTCCTACCTCACCATCGAGCTGAAGGGACCGATCCCGGTCGAGCTGCGCGACAAGATCGGCAACCGCGTGTTCGGCTGCGACGATTGCCAGATCGTCTGCCCCTGGAACCGCTTCGCCCGCCCCACCGAGCAAGGCGACTTCCAACCGCGCCATAGCCTGGACAACGCCGAGCTTGCGACCTTGTTCCGCTGGACGGAAGAGGAATTTCTCAGTCGCACCGAGGGCTCGCCGCTACGCCGCGCCGGCTACGAACGCTGGCTGCGCAATCTCGCGGTGGGCCTGGGCAATGCGCCGTCGAGCATCCCGGTACTGGAAGCGCTCGAGGCACGGCGTGACGACCCATCGGAGCTGGTGCGCGAGCATGTGGAGTGGGCCCTGGCCCAGCACGCCAAGCGGGCAGGCTAGTCCGACGACGGCAACTGAGCGCCGAGCTCGGCGCTCAACGCACGCAGTTGTCCTGCATCCAGCGTCTCCTGTTGCAGCAGCTGCCGGGCGCAGCGCTCGAGCAGTGCACGACGCGCCTGCAGCAGATCGACGCTACGCTGGAAGGCCGACTGAACCAGCTCCTGCACTTCCTCGTCGATCGCCGTCGCCGTGCTCTCTGCATAGTCGTGTTGGGGCTTGAGGCCGAGCATCGCCTCGTTGCCGAGGAAGGAATTGGGCTCGCGCTCCAACGCCAGGTGACCGAGGCGCTTGGACATGCCGTAGCGCGTCACCATCGCCCGGGCGATGTCGGTGACCTTGGCCAGGTCGTCCGCCGCGCCGGTGGACAGATGCGCATACACCAGCCACTCCGCCGCACGCCCGCCAAGTAGCACGGCCATCTTGTTCTCCAGCTCGTCGCGGGTCATCAGGAAGCGATCCTCAATGGGGCGCTGGATGGTGTAGCCCAGCGCGCCCATGCCGCGCGGAATGATCGACACCTTGTGCACCGGATCGACGCCCGGCAGCGCCATCGCCACCAGCGCATGGCCCATCTCGTGATAGGCGACGATCTCGCGCTCGCGCGGATTGAGCAGGCGGTTGCGTTTCTCCAGCCCGGCGATGATGCGTTCGATGGCCGCGGTGAAGTCCTCCATCGCTACCGCGTCGGCATTGCGCCGGGTTGCCAGCAGCGTCGCCTCGTTGACCAGGTTGGCCAGGTCGGCACCGGTGAAGCCCGGGGTCAGGGCGGCGATGGCCTGCGGATCGACATCGGTGCCCAGTCGCGATTTTTTCAGGTGCACGTTGAGAATCTGCACCCGCCCGACCTTGTCCGGACGATCGACCAGCACCTGACGGTCGAAGCGGCCGGCGCGCAGCAGTGCCGGATCGAGGATTTCCGGGCGATTGGTGGCCGCCAAGAGGACCAGCCCACTGGAGGTGTCGAAGCCGTCCATCTCCACCAGTAGCTGGTTGAGCGTCTGCTCCTTCTCGTCATGCCCGCCGGACAGGGGGCCGGCACCGCGGGCGCGGCCGAGAGCGTCCAGCTCGTCGATGAAGATGATCGCCGGCGCCTGGGCCCGCGCCTGCTCGAACAGATCACGCACCCGCGCGGCGCCGACGCCGACGAACATCTCGACGAACTCGGAACCGGAAATGGAGAAGAATGGCACCTTCGCCTCGCCGGCCACCGCGCGCGCCAGGAGCGTCTTGCCGGTGCCCGGCGGGCCGACCAGCAGCACGCCCTTGGGCATGCGTCCGCCGAGGCGACCGTAGGTCTGCGGATCGCGGAGAAAGTCGATGATTTCCTTGAGCTCGTCCTTGGCCTCGTCCACGCCGGCTACATCGGCAAAGGTCACTTTCATGTCGGTTTCGACATAGACCCGCGCCTTGCTCTTGCCGATCTGCATCATACCGCCGCCCCCCAGGCCGCTGCCGATGCGCTTGAGCAGGAACAGCCAGATGCCGAAGAACATCGCCGCCGGGATGATCCACGACAGCAGGTCGCGCACCAGCGTGCTTTCCACCTTGCCGGTGTAGCGTACCGGGTATTGCTGCAGATGCTCGGCCAGCTGCGGCTCGACGCGGTTGGTGATGAAACGGCGCTGGCCGCCGGCCAGGGGCTCCTTGAGCCGGCCTTCGATGCGCCGGTCCGTGATGGCCAGTTCATCGATGCGCCCGTCCTTGAGGTGCTGCTCGAACTCGCTGTAAGGGATGGTCGCCACTTGCTGCTGGGTCGACAGCAGGTACTGGAGGCCGAGAAACACCAGGATGGCGATCATCCAGTAGTTGAAGTGGAACTGAGCGCGGTCTTTCACACCGTTTCTCCTTGTGGCGCGGACCTGCCAACTATGCCTGTTCGGCGAAGACGTCGCCTGGACTCAGATCAGTTATGCCACGGTTGCTGCAATCAGAGCCCGCCGCGCACGCCGAGGCCGACGCCCAGCTCCGCCGCGACGGCGAAGGGCAGCAACAGCGTGTCCAGCAAGGCGCTGGCCGGCAGATCGAGCGCGGCATGCTTGGGCGCCACGGCACCGAAGCGATCCAGCGGGCAGCAGCCACCGTTGAGGCTGTACCAGTCCAGACGCGTGCCGGAATAGATGATCGGCGCACCGGGCTTGGCCGCGTCCAGCGTGCGCACCGTGGCGCAGCCACCCAGCAGGCTCAGCGTCGTCAGTACCAGCAGCGCCCGACCGATCATCTCAGTCGTCGCTGACGATATGGTGCTCGCCCCAGCGCGGCAGCATGTCCTGGGGAATGTTGAGCAGGTTGAGGATGCGCGCGACGACGAAATCCACCAGGTCGTCGATGCTTTGCGGCTGGTGATAGAAGCCCGGCGAGGCCGGCAGGATCACCGCGCCCAGGTTCGACAGCTTGAGCATGTTTTCCAGATGAATGCTCGAATAGGGCGCCTCGCGCGGCACCAGGATCAGCTGGCGGCGTTCCTTGAGGGTGACGTCGGCGGCGCGCTCGATCAGGTTGTTGCAGGCGCCGGTGGCGATTGCCGACAGCGTGCCGGTGGAACAGGGCACCACCACCATCGCCGTCGGTGCGCCGGAGCCGGACGCCGGCGGGGCCATCCAGTCCTCCTTGGCGAACACACGGATCTGCCCGGCGGCGGCACCGGTGTACTCGGAGAGGAAGGCCTGCATGGCCTGCGGCTTGGCCGGCAGCACCACGTCGGTCTCGGTGGCCATCACCAGTTGCGCGGCCTTGGAAATCAGGAAGTGCACCTCGCGGTCTTCCTGGATCAGGCAATCGAGCAGGCGCAGACCGTACTGAGCGCCGGAGGCGCCGGTCATGGCCAAGGTGATGCGTTCCGGTCCGCTCATGAATGTGCTCCCAAAGCTGCTGCGCTTGCTTATGCTGCGTTGAAACCTTACTCGAAATGCTCACTTGCACCAGCAAGCTCCGCTGTCTCGCAAGGTTTCGCCTTGCCTAAGCTTCGCTCGCGACGCTTTGAGAACAAATTCACCTGTGCCCGCCACATCGGCAGCCCGGCGCGTGGAAAAGCCTGCGGCGATTTCCACCCTACCTACTGTCATCGTAGGGTGGAAAACCGCGAAGCGTTTTCCACCGTTACATGGCCTTGGCGCTTCGGCCTAACCTTACGCTTGGAAAAGCCTTCGGCGTTTTCCACCCTACGCCAACGCCGCGGCCAGCTTGTTGTGCAGCCCACCGAAACCGCCATTGCTCATCACCACCACCTGGGTGCCCGGCACGGCATCGGCTTTCACCTTGGCGATGATCGCTTCCAGCGAATCGCAGACCGTGGTCGGCACCGGCGAGCCGGCGACCGTCGCGGCGAGATCCCAGCCAAGGTTGGCCGGTGCGTACCAGATCGCCTGATCGGCCAGCGCCACCGACTCGGCAAGGCCCTCGCGGTGCGCGCCGAGCTTCATCGAGTTCGAACGCGGCTCGACCACGGCGATGATCGGCGTATCGCCGACGCGCTTGCGCAGGCCGTCGAGGGTGGTGGCGATGGCGGTCGGGTGATGGGCGAAGTCGTCATAGATGGTCACGCCATTGACCTCGGCGACCTTCTCCATGCGCCGCTTGACGCTACGGAACTCGCTCAGCGCCTCGGCGCCCTGCTTCGGCAGCACGCCGACATGCCGCGCCGCCGCCAGCGTGGCCAGCGCGTTGTTGACGTTGTGCCGGCCGGTCAGCTCCCACTCCACCACGCCCTGCACCTCGCCGTCGAAGATCACTTCGAAGCGCGAGCCGTCGGCGCTGAGCAACCTGGCCTGCCACTGGCCGCCGTCGCCGGTGGTCTGCACCGGTGTCCAGCAGCCCATTTCGATGACGCGCTTGAGCGCCGTTTCCGACTCGGGATGGATGATCAGCCCTTCGCCCGGCACGGTGCGCACCAAATGATGAAACTGCCGCTCGATGGCAGCCAGATCCGGAAAGATGTCTGCGTGATCGAACTCCAGATTGTTCAGGATCGCGGTGCGCGGGCGGTAGTGGACGAACTTGCTGCGCTTGTCGAAGAAGGCGCTGTCGTACTCGTCGGCCTCGACCACGAAGAACGGCGTGCCGCCCAGGCGCGCGGAGATGCCAAAGTTCTGCGGCACGCCACCGATGAGAAACCCCGGACTCATGCCGGCATGTTCCAGCACCCAGGCCAGCATGCTGCTGGTGGTGGTCTTGCCATGGGTACCGGCCGCCGCCAGTACCCAGCGCCCCTGCAGCACATGGTCGGCCAGCCATTGCGGGCCGGAGACATAGGGCAGCCCCTTGTTCAGCACGTATTCCACTGCTGGGTTGCCACGCGACATGGCGTTGCCCACCACCACCAGGTCGGGTGCCGGTTCCAGATGCGCCGGCTCGTAGCCCTGCATCAGCTCGATGCCTTGAGCCTCGAGCTGCGTGCTCATCGGCGGATAGACGTTGGCATCGGAGCCGGTGACGCGATGGCCGAGTTCCTTGGCCAGCACCGCGAGCGAACCCATGAAGGTGCCGCAGATGCCGAGAATATGGATATGCATGGATGACCTCTGCAATGCCCCCGCGCAGCGCCGTCAAGACGCCCCGCTGAAGCTGGGAAATGCGCGGCAGATTAGCACAGCGCTGCAGCGCGAGCGGCGCCCGAGCCTGGCATGCGTGTCATCTCGTTCGCCGGTTCCGGCAAGCTGATCTACGCTGAAACGACCGCCGTTACCTCGACCTTTACAAGAACCGGAGACTCATCATGCGTTACGCCCATCCCGGCAGCGAAGGCGCTGTCGTTTCCTTCAAATCCCGCTACGGCAATTACATCAACGGCCAGTTCGTCGAGCCGGCCGGCGGTCAGTACTTCACCAACCTTTCCCCGGTCAACGGTCAGCCCATCGCCGAGTTTCCGCGCTCCGACGCCGCCGACATCGAAAAGGCGCTGGACGCCGCCCATGCCGCTGCCGATGCCTGGGGCAAGACCAGCGTGCAGGCGCGCTCGCTGATCCTGTTGCAGATCGCCGACCGCATCGAGCAGAACCTGGAGATGCTCGCCATCACCGAGACCTGGGACAACGGCAAGGCGGTGCGCGAGACGCTCAACGCCGATATCCCGCTGGCCGCCGACCACTTCCGCTACTTCGCCGGTTGCATCCGTGCCCAGGAAGGCACCAGCGCCGAGATCGACGAACACACCGCGGCCTACCATTTCCACGAGCCGCTGGGCGTGGTGGGGCAGATCATCCCGTGGAACTTCCCGATCCTGATGGCCGCCTGGAAGCTCGCCCCGGCGCTGGCCGCCGGCAACTGCGTGGTGCTCAAACCGGCCGAGCAGACCCCGCTAGGCATCAACGTGCTGCTCGAATGCATCGGCGACCTGCTGCCGCCGGGGGTGCTCAACGTGGTGCACGGCTACGGCCGGGAAGCCGGCGAAGCACTGGCCTCGAGCAAGCGCATCGCCAAGATCGCCTTCACCGGCTCCACCCCGGTGGGCTCGCACATCATGAAGCGCGCCGCCGAGCACATCATCCCGAGCACCGTGGAGCTGGGCGGCAAGAGCCCGAACATCTACTTCGAGGACATCATGCAGGCCGAACCGTCCTTCATCGAGAAGGCCGCCGAAGGGCTGGTGCTGGGCTTCTTCAACCAGGGCGAGGTGTGCACCTGCCCGTCGCGCGCGCTGGTGCAGGAATCCATCTACGCCCCCTTCATGGAAGCGGTGATGAAGAAGGTCGCGCAGATCAAGCGCGGCGACCCGCTGGACACCGAGACCATGGTCGGCGCCCAGGCCAGCCAGCAGCAGTTCGACAAGATCATGTCCTACCTGGAGATCGCCAAGGGCGAAGGCGCGGAGGTGCTCACCGGCGGCGCAGCGGAGAAGCTCGAAGGCTCTCTCGCCACCGGCTATTACATCCAGCCGACCCTGCTCAAGGGCACCAACCAGATGCGTGTGTTCCAGGAAGAGATCTTCGGCCCGGTGATCGGCGTCACCACCTTCAAGGACGAGGCCGAAGCCCTGGCTATCGCCAACGACACCGAGTACGGCCTCGGCGCTGGCGTCTGGACCCGCGACATCAACCGCGCCTACCGCATGGGCCGGGCGATCAAGGCCGGCCGTGTCTGGACCAACTGCTACCACCTCTACCCGGCGCACGCGGCGTTCGGTGGTTACAAGAAGTCGGGCGTCGGTCGCGAGACGCACAAGATGATCCTCGACAGCTATCAGCAGACCAAGAACCTGCTTGTGAGCTACGACATTAATCCGCTGGGCTTCTTCTGATGGGCTGAGCGCGGTGGGCTTCGGCTCACCGCGCGTTCGAACAAGACACCTGCCGGGCTCCGCCGTGGTGCTGTGGAGCCCGCAAAAGGTGCGTTCCTGCCGACATCCACCGACAAAACACCGGGAATCCCGTATTCCGGTGCCGGGGCATGACGCTTGCTAGGGAGAGAGGTGCCAACCCGTCCAAGAGGATTCCCCCATGGCTCTCGAACACAGCAGTTCAACGCCACCGCACCACGCAATCGATTTCGAAACCGTTGGCAGTAGCTATTTCCAGGAACGCGAACTGAAGAAAGGCGCCGCCGGCTGGGTGCTGCTGGTCGGCCTTGGCGTCGCCTACGTGATTTCCGGCGACTACGCCGGCTGGAACTTCGGCCTCGCCCAGGGCGGCTGGGGCGGGCTGTTCATCGCCACGCTGCTGATGGCGACCATGTACCTGTGCATGTGCTTCTCGCTGGCCGAGCTGTCGTCGATGGTCCCGACCGCGGGCGGCGGCTATGGTTTTGCCCGCACCGCCTTCGGCCCATTGGGCGGCTTTCTCACCGGCACGGCGATCCTCATCGAATACGCCATCGCGCCGGCGGCGATCGCCGTGTTCATCGGCGCCTATTGCGAGTCACTGTTCGGCATCGGCGGCTGGATGATCTATCTGGCCTTCTACATCGTCTTCATCGGCATCCATATCTTCGGCGTCGGCGAGGCGCTGAAGCTGATGTTCATCATCACCGCGGTCGCCGCCCTTGCCCTGGCGGTGTTCATCGTCGCCATGGTGCCGCACTTCTCGGTGGACAAGCTGCTCGATATCGCGCCGACCACCGCTGCCGGTGCCAGCAACTTCCTGCCCTACGGCTACGTCGGCATCTGGGCGGCGATTCCCTACGCGATCTGGTTCTTCCTCGCCGTCGAAGGCGTGCCGCTGGCCGCCGAGGAAACCAAGAACCCGCAGCGCGACATGCCCCGCGGGCTGATCGGCGCCATGCTTATTCTGGTCGCCTTCGCCGGGCTGATCCTCCTGGTCGGCCCTGGCGGCGCCGGCTCCAGCACCCTGGTGGCATCCGGCAACCCGCTGGTGGAAGCGCTGACCACGGCCTACGGCTCGTCCACCTGGATGAGCGGCTTCGTCAACCTGGTCGGCCTGGCCGGGCTGATCGCCAGCTTCTTCTCGATCATCTTCGCCTACTCGCGGCAGATCTTTGCCCTGTCGCGGGCCGGCTACCTGCCGCGCAACCTCTCGCTGACCAACAAGAACAAGGCGCCGGTGCTGGCCCTGGTAATCCCTGGCGTGATCGGCTTCCTGCTGTCGCTGACCGGCCAGGGCGATCTGCTGATCCTCGTCGCGGTGTTCGGCGCGACCATTTCCTACGTGTTGATGATGGCCTCGCACATCGTGCTGCGCCTGCGCCGGCCGGATCTGCATCGCCCGTACAGGACACCCGGCGGCATCGTCACCTCGGGCGTGGCGCTGGTACTGGCCTGCATCGCGGTCATCGCAGGCTTCCTGGTCGACCCGCGGGTGGTGATCGGCGCCGCGATCATCTACGGGATCTTCATCGCCTATTTCGCGATCTACAGTCGACACCATCTGGTGGCCGGCACGCCGGAAGAGGAATTCGCGGCGATCGAGCAGGCCGAGGCGACACTCAAGTAGGGAGAGCAGCCATGACGTACTCGCACAGCGTGGGCGGCACCACCTGGCGCTTCGACGATCTGCGCGAGGTGATGGCCAAGGCCAGCCCGGCGCGCTCCGGCGACCTGCTCGCCGGGGTCGCGGCGGGCAGCGACGCCGAGCGAGTGGCGGCGCAGATGTGCCTGGCCGATGTGCCGCTCAGGCGTTTTCTCGAAGATGCACTGATTCCCTACGAAAGCGATGAAGTGACTCGGCTGATCATCGACAGCCATGACGCCGCGGCTTTCGCCCCGGTCAGCCATCTGACCGTGGGCGATTTCCGCAACTGGCTGCTCGGCGATGATGCCGACGAATCATCGCTGAAAGCCCTCGCACCAGGGCTGACGCCGGAGATGGTCGCCGCGGTGTCGAAGATCATGCGCGTGCAGGACCTGATCCTCGTCGCGCAGAAGGTCCGCGTCGTCACCCGCTTTCGCAACAGCATCGGCCTGGCCGGACGCATGTCCACCCGGCTGCAGCCGAACCATCCCACCGACGACGGCGCCGGCATCGCCGCGAGCATTCTCGACGGCCTGCTCTACGGCAACGGCGACGCGGTGATCGGCATCAACCCGGCCACCGACAGCACCGCCGGCATCTGCGAGCTGCTGAAGATGCTCGACGCGGTGATCAGCCGCTACGAGATCCCGACCCAGGGTTGCATCCTCACCCACGTCACCACCTCCATCGAGGCGATCAATCGCGGCGCGCCGCTGGACCTGGTGTTCCAGTCCATCGCCGGCACCGAGGCGGCCAATGCCAGCTTCGGCATCAACCTGGCAACGCTGCAGGAAGGCTACGAGGCCGGCCTGTCGCAGAAGCGCGGCACCCTCGGCGACAACCTCATGTATTTCGAGACCGGCCAGGGCAGCGCGCTCTCGGCCAACGCCCATCACGGCGTCGATCAGCAGACCTGCGAAGCCCGCGCCTACGCCGTCGCACGCCGCTACAAGCCGCTGCTGGTGAACACCGTGGTCGGCTTCATCGGCCCGGAATACCTCTACAACGGCAAGCAGATCATCCGCGCCGGGCTGGAGGACCACTTCTGCGGCAAGCTGCTCGGCGTGCCCATGGGTTGCGACATCTGCTACACCAACCACGCCGAAGCCGACCAGGACGACATGGACATGCTGTTGACCCTGCTCGGCACGGCGGGCATCAACTTCATCATGGGCATCCCGGGCTCGGACGACGTGATGCTCAACTACCAGACCACCTCCTTCCACGACGCCCTCTACGTGCGTCAGGTACTTGGCCTGCGGCCCGCACCGGAATTCGAGGAATGGCTGGCGAAGATGCAGATCTTCCGGCAGGACGGCAATCGCCTGCAGCTAGGCCGCGAGCTGCCCGAGCCGTTCCGCCGGGCGCTGGAGCAGCAGGCATGAAGCGCTGCCCCATTCGCCGCCAGCAGCGTGGAAAACGCTGCGCGGTTTTCCACCCTACGCCGAAGCTATCACCCGGCCCAGTAGGGTGGAAAACGACCGCAGGTCTTTTCCACGCGTCTGTTCACGCGCCTGACCGCCACGCTCCGAGGTAGCCATGCCCGACCGCTCGCCCACCATCGAAAATCCGTGGCAGCACCTGCGCCAGCTGACCCCGGCACGCATCGCCCTTGGCCGTGCCGGCACCAGTCTGCCGACGGTGGCGCAACTGGATTTCCAGTTCGCCCACGCGCAGGCCCGTGATGCCGTGCACCTGCCGCTGGACTGCGAAGCGCTGACCGCCGAGCTGGACAAGTACGGCCTCGCCTGCCTGCCGCTACACAGCGCCGCCAGCGACCGCCAGACCTATCTGCAACGCCCTGACCTCGGCCGACGCCTGGACGAAGCCAGCGCCGCCACGCTCGACGCCGAGGCCGGCGAGGGCTGCGACCTGGCGCTGGTGATCGCCGATGGCCTCTCGGCCCTGGCCGTGCAGCGTCATGCGGCACCCATGGCACTGAAGATCGCCGAACAATGCCAGGCCGAAGGCTGGTCCCTCGGTCCCGTCGCGCTGGTGGAACAGGGCCGCGTGGCGGTGGCCGACGAGATCGGTCAGCGCCTCAAGGCGCGCATGGTGGTGATCCTGCTCGGGGAGCGACCGGGCCTCAGCTCGCCGGACAGCCTGGGCCTGTACTTCACCTGGGCACCGCAGGTCGGCCGGCACGATGCGCAGCGCAACTGCATTTCCAACATCCGCCCCGAGGGGCTGAGCTACAACCTGGCCGCGCACCGCCTGCTCTATCTGATGCGCGAAGCCAGC
Source organism: Stutzerimonas sp. R40042 (assembly GCF_026642215.1). Lineage (NCBI taxonomy): Bacteria > Pseudomonadati > Pseudomonadota > Gammaproteobacteria > Pseudomonadales > Pseudomonadaceae > Stutzerimonas > Stutzerimonas sp. R40042. Next base: position 3,974,107 of record NZ_CP113258.1, read on the forward strand.
CGCCGGCAGCTCTCAGGCGTCCAGCTCAAGGACGAAGCCGACGTGCCGGCGCTGGACGGTCAGCCGCGCGCCGGCAACTTCCTGCTCGGCTGAGCCGCCTCAGGCCCGCTGCCAGGGCTCCAGCGTCTGGCTGTAGACCACCGCGCCGTCGATGTCGCGCAGGCTCACGCTCAGCGCACCGCTCTGGGCGTCGATCTCCACCTCGCCGAAGAACTGGAAGCCCGCCCGCGGCGAGCTGTTTGGCGTAGGCGCCGCCTTCTGAAACACCACCTCCGGGCCGAAGGTGCCGTCCAGCGGATTCGGCCCGAAGCTGCCGGCGTTCAAGGGTCCTGCGACGAACTCCCAGAACGGCTCGAAACGCTGATAGGCAGCGCGATTGGGGTGATAGTGGTGCGCTGCGCAATAATGCACATCCGCCGTCAGCCAGACGGTATTGCGCACCCGCGCACGTTGGATGAAGGTCAGCAGGTCGGCGATTTCCAGCTCGCGGCCCAACGCCTCGCCGTCGTTGCCATTGGCGATTGCCTCCCAGCGCGGACCGTCCGGTACGTGCAGGCCGATCGGCATGTCGGCGGCGATCACTTTCCAGGTTGCGCGCGAGGCCCGCAGCTCGCGCTTGAGCCAGCGCAGCTGCTCGCGGCCGAGGAACGCCGTGTCGGCGCCCTGCTCCGCCTGCAGGTTGTGGGTGTTGGGCCCGCGATAGCTGCGCATATCCAGCACGAACACGTCCAGCAACGGGCCGTAGCTGACCTTGCGGTAGATGCGCCCGAGCTTGTCGCCACGGGCCACGCGCATCGGCGCGTACTCCAGGTAGGCCTGGCGCGCACGGCGGACCAGGGTGTCGATGTCGCGCACCTGCTGATAGCGATCGTCCAGCTCCTTGCTCGGCGACCAGTTGTTGGTCACCTCGTGATCGTCCCACTGCCAGATCTGCGGCACCTCGGCGTTGAAGGCCCGCAGGTTCTCATCCAGCAGGTTGTAGCGGTAGTTGCCGCGAAACTCATTGAGCGTCTCGGCAACCTTGCTCTTCTCTTCGGTGACCAGGTTGCGCCAGACGCTGCCGTCCTCAGCGGTCACTTCGGCGGGAATCGGCCCATCGGCATAGATCACGTCGCCGCTGTGCAGGAAGAAGTCCGGCCGGCGCATGCGCATGCTTTCGTAGATGCGCATGCCGCCGAAGTCCGGGTTGATGCCATAGCCCTGGCCGCAGGTATCGCCACCCCAGACGAAACGGATATTGCGCGGGCGCGTCGGTGCGCTGCGCAGGTGGCCGAACCAGGGCTCGCTGAGCACGCCGCTGCGGGCGTCCTCGAAGCGCGCGCGGTAGAAGATCGACTGATCCGCCGGCAGCCCGCGCAGATCGACGCGGGCGGTGAAGTCCTGACCGGCATCGGTGATGGACGACAGCATGCGCCGCGGATTGCCGAAACGGCTGCGCGTATCCCACTCGACGACCAGTCGCCCGGGCCTGTCGCAGCGGCTCCAGATCAATGCGCGGCCGTCCGTCACGTCGCCGGACTGCACACCGTCGAGCATCTGCGGGCGCGCCCGCGGCGCGGCGATGATGGCAGGCGCAATGCCCAGGGCCGGCAGGGCGATGCCGGCGCCGATGCCCTGCAGCAGCTGACGGCGTTTCTGATCCGGTGCGGTCATCTGAGGTCTCCTTGCGAGTGGGTGGTTCTCCTGATGTAGCCGGCCCGCTTGACAGTCCCATGACGCACCGACCGACGGTACTTCACTGCTTGTCGCATCCCGCAGCCACGCTTAATGTGGGCGCCCACTTCGCTGGAGCCTCCGTCCATGTGGTCCTTCCGCGCCTGGCAGCGCAAACGCGTCCTTGCCCGCAACCCGGTCGCGCCTGAGCTGTGGCAGCAGGTACTCGACAGCCTGCCGATACTCGATGGCCTGAGCGATGACGAGCTGGATCGTCTGCGTGAGCGCGCCGTGCTGTTCCTGCACGACAAGCGCCTGACACCGCTGGCCGGCGTCGAGCTGCAACCCCAGGACCGCCTGCGCCTGGCGCTGCAGGCGCAACTGCCCCTGCTGCACCTGGCGGACCTCGGCTGGTACCACGGCTTCCACGAGATCGTGATCTACCCCGATGATTTCCTCAGCCCGCAGAAGCACCGCGACGCTGCCGGCGTCGAGCATGAATGGGACGCCGAGCACAGCGGCGAAGCCTGGTTGCAGGGTCCGGTGATCCTGGCCTGGCCTGGCGTGCAGCAGAGTGGCGGCTGGGAAGCCTACAACCTGGTGATCCACGAGCTGGCGCACAAGCTGGACATGCTCAACGGCGATGCCAACGGCCTGCCGCCGCTGCACCGGCAGATGCGCATCGACGCCTGGGCCAGCGCCATGCAGCGGGCCTACGACGAGCTCGATCGCACGCTCGACGCCGACCCGGATGCCGAGACGCCGATCGACCCCTACGCCGCCGAGAACCCGGCAGAGTTCTTCGCCGTTACCAGCGAGTACTTCTTCAGCGCACCGGACGTGCTGCAGCAAGCCTTTCCCGAGGTCTATGCGCAGCTGGCGGAGTTCTACCGGCAGGACCCGCTGGCGCGCCTGCAACGCCTGCAGGCCGAACACCCTGCCTACCGGGAACCTGCGTAGCCCGGGCGCGTCGAAGCCGGCGTGCATTGCACGCGACATTGCGCCTATAATCGCGCCCACTTTTTTCCGCCCCCAGGCCGCGCTGGCCGATCAGGAGCCCATCGTTCATGAGCTACAGCAAAGTCCCGGCTGGCAAAGACCTGCCGAACGACATCTACGTCGCCATCGAGATCCCGGCCAACCATGCGCCGATCAAGTACGAAATCGATCACGACACCGACTGCCTGTTCGTCGACCGCTTCATGGCCACCCCGATGTTCTACCCGGCCAACTACGGTTTCATCCCGCACACCCTGGCCGATGACGGCGACCCCCTCGACGTGCTGGTCGTGACCCCCTACCCGGTTGCCCCGGGCTCGGTCATCCGCTGCCGTCCGGTCGGCGTGCTGAACATGACCGACGAAGCCGGCGGTGACGCCAAGCTGATCGCCGTCCCGCACGACAAGCTGACCCAGCTGTACAAGGACGTGAAGGAATACACCGACCTGCCACCGCTGCTGATCGAGCAGATCAAGCACTTCTTCGAGAACTACAAGGATCTCGAGAAGGGCAAGTGGGTCAAGGTCGAAGGCTGGGAAGGCGCCGACGCCGCCCGTGCCGCAATCACCAAGGCGGTTGCGGCTTACCAAAAATAAGCCAACGCCACCCCCTGAAAGCCGGCCACAAGCCGGCTTTTTAATGCCTGCAATTCGGCACGCTTTCCTCTGGCTACGTCCCGTTCCCACGGCGCTCGCCGCCGCAGTTCTGTCGGCTCCCAAGTCGGGAACGACTTGATACAAATCAGCCTCTCAATCTGCATCGCTACGAACAGCGTTATCGCTAAGATTCGCCGCCCCGTGCAGCTGCGCGCGGAGGCTGACTGCCACCAGCCCGAGATTTCCGATGGAATCGCTCATCCAGCTTTTTTCCGAACCCACCACCTGGGTGGCCCTGGCCACGCTGATCACCATGGAGGTGGTACTCGGCATCGATAACCTGATCTTCATTTCGATCCTGACCAACAAGCTGCCGGAGCAGCATCGTGAACGGGCCAGACGCATCGGCATCGGCCTGGCCCTGATCATGCGCCTGGGCCTGCTGGGGACCGTGGCCTGGATCGTCCAGTTGACCGAGCCGGTCTTCGAGGCGTTCGGCCATGCCTTCTCCTGGAAGGACATGATCCTGATCGCCGGCGGCCTGTTCCTGCTGTGGAAGGCGACCAAGGAAATCCACCACAGCATGGACCCGACGCCGGGCGGCGACATGTTCGAGGGCAAGTCGGTCGGCAACGCGGTCACCATGGGCTTCGGCTCGGCAATCGCGCAGATCCTGCTGCTGGACCTGGTGTTTTCCATCGACAGCATCATCACCGCCGTCGGCATGACCGACCATGTGGCCATCATGGTGGTCGCGGTAATCGTTGCGGTGACCGTGATGCTGGTGGCGGCCAACCCGCTCGCCAAGTTCATCAACGACAACCCGACAGTGGTCATGCTGGCCCTGGGGTTCCTGCTGATGATCGGCATGACCCTGATCGCCGAAGGCTTCGGCGCCCACGTGCCGAAAGGCTACGTCTATGCCGCCATGGCGTTCTCGGCGGGCATCGAGGTGCTGAACATGCTGGCGCGACGGGCCAAGCGCAAGCAGCTCGAAGGGGCACGCTGACGGCTGTCTAGGTGCCGGTGAGCCGGGCACTGCTCGGCTCTCCTACCCGGCACCACCGTCTGGACGGTTCTGCGGCGCCCGAGCGAGCGAGCACCTGCACGCCGGCCCCAGGACGAAGCCAGCTGCGTGGTTTTCGGCATGCCCAAGGAGGCCCTGCAGATCGGCGCCGCACAGAGCACCGAGGCCCTGGAAAACCTGCCCAGGTTGATCACCGACTATGCCCGTGCCACTTGCCGGAGTTGAGCACGGTGCCGCTGCAGACGAGCGGCGCTGATGCGATTCAGCGCACCGCCGATACGTCGTGCCTATATCCCCTGCTTTCGAAGGGATTCCCGTGACCGCACGGTTTCGCTATGGTGGCTAACAGGTATCACGGAGTGATCGCATGGTTCGGGGCTCAATCCTCTTGCTGTTGTTTGTCGCCTTGCTCGGCTGCCAGCCCGAATCGGAGTCGATCCGTATCGGCAGCAACCGCTGGCTTGGCTATGCGCCGATCTATCTGGCGGACGATCTGGGCTGGACTGCCCCCAGCGGCATTCGTCTAGTGGAATACCCGAACACCACAGGTGTGCTGCGCGGCTTTCGCAACGGCATGCTGGACGCCGCCATGCTCACCCTCGACGAAACGCTGCTGCTGCAGGACAGCGCGGCGGAGCTCGACCTGGAGATCATTCTGGTCACCAACGTCTCAGCTGGCGCCGATGCGCTGTTCGCCCGCGCGCCGCTGAGCAACCTCAAGGACTTGGCCGGCCAGCGCATTGGCGTGGAGAACACTGCGCTGGGCGCCTACTTCCTTTCCCGCGTGCTGGATCAGGCCGGGCTGCGGATCGACGATCTGCAGGTGGTCAGCCTGCCAGTGCATGAGCAGACCGCCGCCTTCGCCGCCGGCGATGTCGACGCTGTCATCACCTTTGCTTCGGAGGGCCCGGCGCTGGAAAGCAAGGGCGCCCGGCGCATCTTCGACAGCCGCCGGCTGCCGGGCGAGATCGTCGACGTCCTGGTGGTCGACCGGCAACGCGTCACCCGCGAGCAGCGCCGGCGCCTCCGGGCCCTCTGGTTCGATGCGCTGCGCACCTGGCAGGACAATCGCGGCGAAACCGATCCACGCCTGCATGCGCGCCTCGGCCTGACGCCGATGGCACTGCAGGTCACCCTCGACGGCTTGTTGATGGGTGATCGCGCCGTCAACCGTGGGTGGTTCGACGAGGGCCAGTTGCAGCAGAGCATCGGCCAGCTCAGCCAGTATCTGCGCGAACGCCGGCTGCTCAACGGTTCGAGCCCGGTCAATCTGATCGCTCGCTGCGAGGGCCCAACATGCTGACAAGTTTGTCGCTGCGTCGATCAATGCCCCTGCTGCTGGGCATCTTCGGTCTGCTGTTCACGGTCATGCTGACCGCCTGGCACCTGCCGACCCGTATCGAGGAAAACCTCGCCGGCTGGCGCAACCACACCTCGCAGCATCTTGCCCTGCTGCAGAGCAGCCTGAGCGATCATCGCCGCCTCGGCCGCAACGCCGAGCTGGAGACCGAGCTGGCCGATCTGGCCAGCCTGGAAGGCGTGCGCTGGGCGATGGTGATCGACCGTGGGCTACAGGTGATCGCCACGACCCAGCTGGGTCTGTCCCCCGAGCGCCTGACGCTGATCGATGCCGGCGAACTCGCCAAACAGGTGCACGGCGGCCGCGCGGGCTGGTTCGGCGAAGGCTCCAGGCAGCTGGCGATCTACCCGCTGGACCGCGTCGCCCAGGACGGCACGCCGCTGCGCGAAGCGCTGCTGGTGGAGTACGACTTCGCGCCGATGCTGGCGCAGACCAAGCGCGAGGCCTGGTTCTACCTCGTGCAAACGCTGGCCCTGCTGTTGTTGCTTGGCGTGATCCTCAACCGCCTCTATGGCCGCCTGCTGACGCGCCGCCTGGCCCGCATCGACCAGGCCGCACGCCAGTTCGCCATCGATCAGCAACCGCAGAACCTGTCGGTCGGCGGCCGCGACGAGATCGGCCGGCTGGCCAGAACCCTCAATCGGATGATGAACCAGCTGCACGAGCGCCAGCTGGCGCTCAGCGAAAGCGAGCAGCTTTTCCGCGACCTGGTGGACACCGCGCCGATCGGCATGCTGGTGGTCGACCGCGAGCTGCGCGTGCTGCAGGCCAACCCTGCGGCGGCAGCGCTGTTCGGCTGTACCCCGGCGGAGCTGCTGGGCAACCTGCCGGGTGATCGTCTGCTGGAAAGCGACGCCACCACCCGGCTGCTGAGCACCCCGGCGAACACGCCGCTGGAGCTGACCGGTCGCCGTCATGATCGGGAGGTGCCGCTGGAGATCAGCTGCACGCCATTCCAGCGCTACGGCGTTCGCCATTTCCTCGTGCTGCTGCGCGACATCAGCGACCGCCTGCGCGCCGAACAGCGCCTGCGTTTTCTCGCCCACTTCGATCCGCTGACGCAGCTGGCCAATCGCAACTACCTGGTGCAGCGCCTCGAACAGTTGCTCGCGGCGCGCCTGCCGCTGACACTGCTCTACCTCGACCTGGACCACTTCAAGCGCATCAACGACAGCCTCGGCCATGAGATCGGCGACAAGCTGCTGGTGCAGATCGGCGACCGCCTGGGCCGGCTGATGCCCGAGCATGCGCTGCTGTCACGCAGCGGCGGCGACGAATTCATGCTGCTGCTCGACGGCAGCGACCACGCCCGCGCCGAGCAGCTGGCCCAGTGCATCATCGAAGGCTTCCAGCCGCCGGTACGCATCGGCCAGTACGAGTGCTACGTCAGCCCGAGCATCGGCGTTGCCATCAGCGACGGCCGGCACAGTGCCAGCGACCTGCTCAGGCAGGTGGACCTGGCGCTGTATTCGGCCAAGGACGCGGGGCGCAACTGCACGGTCATCTACAACGAATCCCTAAGCGAAGCCGCCGCGCAACGCCATGAACTGGAGCAGGCGCTGCGCCGCGCACTGGATCACGACGAGTTCGTGCTCCACTACCAGCCGCAGGTCAACGCCCAGGGTGAACCGGAAGTCATGGAGGCCCTGCTGCGCTGGAACTCGCCGGAGCGAGGCCTGGTGCCGCCCGGGGTGTTCATCCCGGTGCTGGAAGACAGCGGCATGATCATCGAGGCGACCCGCTGGGTGTTTCGCGAAGCCTGCCGCCAGGCTTGTCGCTGGCACGCCATGGGGCATGCACTGCGCATTGCGGTCAACCTCTCGCCACTGGACTTCCGCCAGGCGGATCTGGCCGGCAGCCTGCTGGCAATTCTCGAAGAAGAAGGAGCATCGGCGAGCATGCTGGAATTGGAGGTCACCGAGAGTGCGCTGCTCGAAGCCGACGAGCATGTCCAGCAGACCCTCGGCCGCCTGAAGGCCGCCGGGCTGCCGCTGCTGCTCGACGACTTCGGCACCGGCTATGCCTCGCTGACCTATCTGCAACGCTTCCGCTTCGATGGCATCAAGATCGATCGCGAATTCGTCAGCGGACTACCGGATAGCGAGCAGTCCGTCGCGCTGGTGCGAGGCATCCTCACCATGGCCAGTCACCTCGGCCTGCACGTGGTCGCCGAAGGCGTGGAGAACGAGCGCCAGGCGGCTTTTCTGCGCCTCAACGGCTGCCCCAGCCTGCAGGGTTTCCACTACGCACGGCCGCTACCCGCCGCCCAATGCCGCCTGCATCATGGCAACCGGCCGATCACCCTGCAGCTGCCGCTGGACGGCTGATTCGCCGGCCGGCGTGCCAGCATTAAGCCTGCAATTGCGAACAGTTCGCATCTGGGATAGTTTCGTTGCCCCTCTCGGTGGCACGCTCCCATGCGCGAAAACAACAAGATTCCCGACGCCTGTCTGCAATGCTATGTCCATCACCGCCAACGGCTGGTGGCCCATCTGACGCGTCTCGGCGGCTGCCGTGCGCTGGCCGAGGACCTGGCTCAGGATGCCTGGCTGAAACTGGCGCAGGTCATGCCCGAGCAGAGTCTCGATAATCCAAAGGCCTATCTCTTTCGCATCGCCACCAATCTCTTGCGCGATGCCCTGCGCCATCGCGCGCTTGTCGGTGCTGGCGACGAGGCACCGCTGGAACTGATCGAGGCCGTGCAGGCCGACCCCTGCGGGCTGGTGGAACACCAGTGTGCGCTGCGATGCGTCCTGCGCCAGCTCGACGACTTGCCGCCACGCTGTCGCCAGGTGTTCGAACTGGCCCGGCTGGAAGGTCTCAGCCAGGCCGCGATCGCCGAGCGTCTGGGCATTTCGGTGAACACCGTGATCGCACAGCTGGCCAAGGCGCGCCAGCGGCTGGAGCGCCCGTAATTTTTTTCTTCGACACCGTAATGGTTTTTCCGCGCTGATTCGTCTTGCCTGTGCCCTTGCGCAATTGAGAGTTATTCTCGATTAACCGGCATCCTCGCAGATGCTTTCGTGCGGTCCAGCCGCCAGACAAGAAACCACCGAAGCCGCGAAAACGGCCCGCTCCGGGTCGCGGCCGCGCTCGGCCCGAGGAATGTGCATGACCCCGTCCAGTACCGTAGTGCCCTTCGCCCCCGGCCCCGTCAGCAACGGGCTGTTCACCCGCAGCAGTCACGATGACTACCGCCAGCTCATGCAGCAGGGTCTGAACCTGGTGCAGCAGTGTCTGCAGCGCCAGCAGCAGCCGTTCAGCGGCATCCTTCCGCAGGAACTGGCCGCCGACTTCGAACGCGTCGATCTGGAGCGCCCGCTGGGCGACGCCGGTGCCGCGCTGCGCGAGCTGGATCAGCTCTATCTGCGCGACGCGGTGTATTTCCACCATCCGCGCTACGTCGCCCATCTCAACTGCCCGGTGGTGCTGCCGGCGCTGCTCGCCGAAGTGCTGGTGTCGTCAATCAATTCCTCGCTGGACACCTGGGACCAGAGCGCCGGCGGCACGCTGATCGAACAACGCCTGATCGACTGGACCTGTGCGCGCATCGGCCTCGGCAGTCAGGCCGACGGCGTCTTCACCAGCGGCGGCACCCAGTCCAACCTGATGGGGCTGCTGCTGGCCCGCGAGCACCTCTGCAACCGCTTGCCCGGCCACGGCGGCAATCTGCGTCATGGTCTGCCGGCCGAGGCCGCCGGGCTGCGTATCTTCGCCTCCCGCGCCAGCCACTTCAGCGTGCAGAAATCCGCCGCGCTGCTGGGGCTGGGCTACGACGCCGTGCGCAGCATCGAAACCGACAGTGCCCAATGCATGAGCGTGCCCGCGCTGGCCCAGGCGCTGGCGGACTGTCAGCGCCTGGGCGAGCTGCCCATGGCCGTGGTCGCCACTGCCGGCACCACCGACTTCGGCAGCATCGACCCGCTGCCGGAGATCGCCGCGCTGTGCCAGCACTACGGCGTCTGGCTGCACGTCGATGCGGCCTATGGCGGCGGCCTGCTGGTCGCGCCGCGCTACCGCGGCTGGCTGACCGGCATCGAACACGCCGACTCGGTCACCGTGGACTACCACAAGTCGTTCTTCCAGCCGGTCAGCTGCAGCGGCTTCTTCGTTCGCCAGCGTCAACACCTGAGCTACATCACTCACCACGCCGACTACCTCAACCCGCGCAGCCAGACCCGCGAGGGCACGCCGAACCTGGTCAACAAGAGCATCCAGACCACCCGCCGCTTCGACGCGCTGAAGCTCTGGCTGACCCTGCGCATCCTCGGTGCCGAGCATCTCGGCGCGATGTTCGAGGAAGTCATCGACCGCGCCGCCGACACCCATCGCCTGCTCGCCGACGACCCGGCCTTCGAAGTCTTCGCCCCGCGCCTGAGCACGCTGGTGTTCCGCTTCGTCGCCGCAGGCGTGGCGGACGAGCGCCTGGACGAGATCAACCGCGAGATCCGCAAAGCGATCTTCCGCTCCGGCGCGGCGGTCATTGCCGCCACCGTGGTCAAGGGTCGGCAGTACCTCAAGTTCACCCTGCTCAACCCGGAAACCACGCTGGACGACCTGCGCGCCATCGTCGAGCTGATTCGTGACCACGGCGCCCGCCTGCTCGACGACCGTCAACCAGTAGGAGATCGCTCATGAACAAGATCTACGACTTCATAGGCATCGGCATCGGCCCGTTCAACCTTGGCCTGGCCTGCCTGGCAGAGCCCATCGACGGACTCGACTGCCTGTTCCTCGACCGCGCCGAGGGCTTCAACTGGCATCCCGGCATGATGCTCGACAGCGCCACCCTGCAGACGCCGTTCATGGCCGATCTGGTGACCCTGGCCGACCCCACCAGCCGTTTCAGCTTTCTCAACTACGCCAAGCAGATCGGGCGGCTGTACGCCTTCTACATCAAGGAAGACTTCTTCCTGATGCGCCGCGAATACAACCAGTACTGCCAATGGGTGGTGGAGCAGCTCGACAACCTGCGCTTCGAGCACTTCGTCCAGCACGTCGACTACCTCGACGAGCGTCGCTGCTACCGCGTGCGCGGGGTACATGCGCGCAGCGGCGAGGGTTTCGAGTTCCTCACCCGCCGCCTGGTACTCGGCACCGGCACCACGCCCTATCTGCCGAGCTGCTGCGAAGGCCTGGCCGACCACGTCAGCCACAGCGGCACCTACCTGCAGGACAAGCCACGCCTGCAGGGCAAGCGCTCGATCACCGTGGTCGGCAGCGGCCAGAGCGCGGCGGAGATCTACTACGACCTGCTGCAGGAAATCGACCGCCACGACTATCAGCTGAACTGGATCACCCGCGCGCCGCGCTTCTTCCCGCTGGAATACACCAAGCTGACGCTGGAAATGACCAGCCCCGAGTACATCGATTACTTCCACAGCCTGCCGCGCAGCACCCGGGAAAAGCTCATCGACAGCCAGAAGGGCCTGTACAAGGGCATCAACGGTACGCTGATCAACGCCATCTACGACGAGCTGTACAACCAGAGCCTCAAGGGCGAGGTGCCGACCCAGCTGCTGACCAACGCCGAACTGCGCCGCTGCCAGCGCCTGGCCGACGGCACGCTGGAGCTGGAGTTCTTCCAGCACGAACTGCAGCAGAGCTACCGGCACCGCTGCGAGGCGCTGGTGATGGCCAGCGGATATCAGTACCGCCTGCCACGCTTCATCCAGCCGATCGCCGAACGCATCGTCTGGCAGGCGCCGGAGCGCTTCGCCGTGGCGCGCAACTACAGCATCGACCGCAACGGCGGCGAGGTCTTCGTGCAGAACGCCGGGCTTGCCGATCACGGCCTGGTGACGCCGGATCTCGGCATGGGCTGCTACCGCAACGCCTGCATCCTGCGCGAGATCTGCGGGCGCGAGCACTACGCGGTGGAGACGAAGATCGCCTTCCAGCAGTTCAGCCTGCCGCAGCCGCTCACGCCCCAAGGCGCGGTGGCGGCGCGATGACGCTGCGACGCGCACTGATCGGCATGACGCTGCTGGCCGTGCTCGGCGACAGCCTGCTGATGCCGTTCTACCCGCAATACTTCGCCGAGCGTTTCGGCGAGTTGCGCAGCGAGCAGGTCGGGCTGTACCTGGCCGCGGTGTGCCTGGTGGCGATGCTCGCACTGCCCGGGTGGGTGTGCCTTGCACGCCATGCTCACCCGCTGCGGCTGCTGATCGTCGGTCAGCTGCTAGCCGGCGTGCTGGCACTGGCCTGTGCGGCCATCGACCGGCAGTGGCTGTTCTGGCCGGTGTCGCTGGCGATGATCGCCTTCAAGGCCAGCTACCTGCTGATGTATCCCTACGTCATGGGCCTGGTAGGCACCGACCAGCAGGTACGCACCATCGGCCTGCTTTCGGTGGCGGTGCACCTGGGCGCAATCGCCGGCGCGACGCTGGGCGGCGGCGTGCTGCACTACCTCAGTCCGGCGCGGATGTTCGTGCTGATGGGGCTGATGGACTTCGTGCAGATGGCCGTCAGCCTGCTGCTGTTGCGCCATGCGCCGCAACCGGCACGGGTCGATGCGAGCACGCCACCGAGGCCGCGGGAGGAGCATCTGGCCATTGCCCGGCTGTGCCTGCTGATGCTGGCCTTCTACTTCTGCGTCTACCTGGCGCGGCCGTTCTTCACGCTGTACTGGGAACAGCTCGGCGGACCACAGGCCAGCTGGATCACCGGCCTGGTCTATGCCATTCCCGGCATGCTGGCACTGCTCGCCCTCGCCCTGCACTACCACGCCGGGCAGCACCTGACCGCCTGGCTGCTGCTCGGCGCCGCCGGGCTGGCGTTGCAGGGCGTCGAGCAGATGCCGCTAGTGCTGGCCGGGCGCGTGCTGTTCGGCTGGGCGCTGTACCAGCTCACCGTGGCGCTGGATGCGCGACTGTTCGCCCTCAGCCGGCCGGAGCACTACGGCCGCGACTACAGCCTGATCAACATCTTCCAGAACCTCGGCGTACTCACCGCCTCCTGGCTGGCCGGCGTGGTGGTACGTGATGCCGGCCTCGCCGCGCCGTTCCTGCTCTCGGCGCTGGGCCTCGTTCTCACCGCATGCACCCTGCGCTGGCTGCTGGTTTCAGCACCGGCCGGGGCGCCTCTCTGTGGAGCCAAACCATGAACACCGCTCTTTCCCGCGCGGACGGTCCGCGCTTCGTCCGCTACTGCACCCTTGGCGCGATGCATTTCGAAACCCTGCAAGCCGAGCACCTGCCGCTGCTGCAGAACTGGCTGCGCCGCGACTACGCGCGCTTCTGGGGCATGGGCCACATGAGCCTGACGCAGCTGGCCGACTACGTTGACGAGATCCAGCGCAGCAGCCACCGCGACATCGCCCTCGGCCTGTGGAACGGCGAGCCGGCCTTCCTGTTCGAGGGCTACCACCCGGCCCACGACCGGCTCGCCGACCACTATCAGGTGCGCCCCGGCGACCGCGGCATGCACCTGCTGCTCGCCCCCTGCGAGCGCCCGGTGCACGGCTTCAGCCTGGAGGTGATGCGCAGCATCCTCGCCTATCAGTTCGCCGACCCCTTCGCCCGCCGCATCGTCGTCGAGCCCGACGCCCGCAACGCCAAGGTACATGCGCTCAACCGCCGGGTCGGCTTCGTCTATCAGTGCCTGATGCATCTGCCGGAGAAGGACGCCTGCCTGGCGTTCTGCACCCGTGCGCAGTTCCTCGCCACCCTTCAGGAGAACCCGCAATGAATCAGCTCGTACGCCTGCCGACCGCTACCAGCGACCTGGCCACCGACCATCTGCAAGCCGAACTCTGGGCCCGCGCCAATCGCCTGCTGCTGAAAAAGGCCCTTGCCGAGTTCAGCCACGAGAAGCTGCTCAGCCCCGAGCCGCTGGGCGACAGCCACTACCGCGTCGCCGTGCCGGACAGCTCGACCGAGTACCGTTTCAGGGCGCAGCGGCTGGCGCTGGATCACTGGTCGATCGCCACCGTCTCCATCGAAAAGCTCAGCAACGGGGAACCACAGCCGCTGGATGCCCTTGCATTCATCATCGAGTTCAGCGACGTCCTCGGCCTTTCCGAAACCAACCTGCCGCTCTACCTGGACGAGATCAGCAGCACCCTGTTCGGCAGCGCCTACAAGCTCGCCAACAGCCCGCTGAGCGCGGCCCAGCTGGCCCTGTCGGACTTCCAGCAGATCGAGACCGGCATGCGCGAAGGTCATCCGGGGTTCGTCGCCAACAACGGGCGGATGGGGTTCGACGCCCAGGATTACCGGGCCTACGCGCCGGAAGCCGCCAGCCCGGTGCGTCTGGTCTGGCTCGCCGTGCACCGCAGCCGCGCCAGCTACAGCGCCATCGACGGGCTCGACCAGGCGACCCTGCTGCGCGAGGAGCTGGGTGGCCAGCTCGGCGTGTTCCACAACCAGCTGCAGGCGCTGCAGCTCGACCCGGATGACTATCTGCTGATGCCGGCGCATCCCTGGCAGTGGCACAACATCCTGGCCATCGGTTTCGCCGCGGAGATCGCCAACCGGCAGATCGTCTATCTCGGCCTGAGCAACGACCGTTACCTGGCGCAGCAGTCGATCCGCACCTTCTTCAACCAGAGCGAGCCGCAGCGGCGCTACGTGAAGACCGCCCTGTCGATCCTCAACATGGGCTTCATGCGCGGGCTGTCGCCCTATTACATGCAGGCGACCCCGGCGATCAACGCCTACCTCGCCGGCCGCGTGGCGCGCGACCCGCTGCTGCGCGACTGCGGCTTCCAGCTGCTGCGCGAGGTGGCGGCGATCGGCTATCGCAACCCTTACTACGAGCAGGCGCTGCCGGCCAGCAGCCCCTACCGCAAGATGCTCTCGGCGCTCTGGCGCGAGAGCCCGCTGGGCCACATCGAACCCGGCCAGCGGCTGATGACCATGGCCGCGCTGCTGCACAGCGACGGCGACGAGCGCGCCCTGCTGCCGACGCTGATCAGCGCCTCGGGACTCACCGCCGACCGCTGGCTGCGGCAGTACCTCAATGCCTACCTGAAGCCGCTGCTGCACTGCTTCTATGCCCATGACCTGGTATTCATGCCCCACGGCGAAAACCTGATCCTGGTGCTGGAAGACCATGTGCCGGTCCGCGTGCTGATGAAGGACATCGGTGAGGAAGCGGTGATCCTCGATGCCGAGGCGAAGATTCCCGAAGCGGTCGGCCGTCTCGCCGTCTCGGTGCCGGACGAGCTCAAGGTGCTGTCGATCTTCACCGACGTGTTCGACGGCTTCTTCCGCTACCTGGCGCAGATTCTCGACGAACAGGGCGGCCTGCCGGAGCAGCGCTTCTGGCAGCAGGTCGCCGACTGCATCGCCGACTACCAGGCCAGCCAGCCGCAGCTGCGCGACAAGTTCGCCCGTTACGACCTGTTCGCCGAGGAATTCGCCCGCTCCTGCCTGAACCGCCTGCAGCTGGGCAACAACCGGCAGATGCTCGACCTCGCCGATCCGGCCGGAGCGCTGAAATTCGCGGGCACCCTGAAGAACCCCGTGGCGCGCTATGCACCGGAGCGCTGAAGCGCGCTGGCCGCCCACGGATGCGCTGGGCAGCCTGCTGCTGCGCCTGCGTCGCGTGCTGCCGGGCCTCGATGGCCGGGTCGGCGCACCCCGCGCCGACGAGCTGACGCTGGAGCATCCGCAGTCTGTGGCCAGGCTGCTGGCGCACTGGCGGGAGGCCTGTCCGGAAGCGGGCCGCCACTACTGGGCGGCGCGCTGCTGGTCGCTGCTGGTCTGGCAGCCCATCTACCTGCAGGTGCTCGCGGTGCGCCTGGCCGGCCAGGCCCCGTGCCTGGACGGCCTGGCGCAGGGCGTCGAACAGGGCTTCGTCGCCGGGTTCTGCCTGCCCGATCACCAGCCACTGCAGGGCGAGCCCCAGCGCCTGCTGCGCCATGCCGGCGCCCAGATCCGTGGCTTCTGTGAACAGGCCCAGGCCGTCAGCGGGCCGCTGCTCGGGCTGCACGCCAAGCTGGCGCAGCGGCTGGCGGCCGACTGCGTCATGGCCGCACTGCTGCATAGCCAGCGCCTCGACGGTTGCGGCAACCTGCAACTGTGCCGGGCGGCTGACGTCTGGCTGGGGGCTTGCGCCATGTCCGGCGCCAGCGGCCTGCTCGCGGTACCGCTGGCCGCTGGCGGTACGCGCCTGGGCCTGCAGCGCAAGGCGTGCTGCCAGCACTTTCGCCGCGCCGATGGCGAACTCTGCGACAGCTGTCCGAAGCTGCCGCTCGCCGAACGGGAAAGGCGACTGCGCGAGCAGGACCACTGAGCGGCGGCGCGGGTTGCAGGGCACTCCGCCGACCTACGCAGGTTGATACACATCACGCGGGCAAACCTTGTGGCTGCCACTGGCGTTTCTTTGCTAATGTCGCGCCCGTTTCCGACTCGCCGCCGACGACAGGTTCCCGCCATGGCCCGCAAGAAAGCTGCACTCGATTTCGAACAATCCCTTGCCGAGCTGCAACAGCTGGTGGAGCGCCTGGAGAGCGGCGAGCTGTCGCTGGAAGACTCGCTGACCTGCTTCGAACAGGGCATCGGCCTGACCCGCGACTGCCAGGCGGCGCTGAGCCAGGCCGAGCAGAAGGTGCAGATCCTGCTGGAACGCGACGGCAGCCTGCAGGAAGCCCCCTTCGAGTCGGACCCCGAAGCATGATGATCGGCGACTACCAGAAAAGCTGTCAGCAGCGCGTCGACGGCTGCCTCGAAGCCCTCTTCGTCCCGCCGCTGCCGCAGCTCGAGCGGCTCTACCAGGCCATGCGCTACAGCGTGATGAACGGTGGCAAGCGCGTCCGCCCGCTGCTGGTCTACGCCGCCTGCGAAGCATTGAATGGTGACAAGACTGATGCCGACGGCGCCGCCTGCGCGGTCGAGCTGATCCACGCCTACTCGCTGGTGCACGACGATCTGCCGGCGATGGACGACGACGACCTGCGCCGCGGCCAGCCCACCACGCACAAGGCTTTCGACGAGGCCTGCGCGATCCTCGCCGGCGATGGCCTGCAGAGTCTCGCTTTCGAGGCCATGGCCCAGGCCGAGCACAATCCGCAGGACGCGGCGCTGCGCCTGCGCATGTTCGCCGTATTGGCCCGCGCCGCCGGGCCGGCTGGCATGGTCGGCGGCCAGGCCATCGACCTCGGCTCGGTCGGCCTCAAGCTCGATCGCGATGCCCTGGAGCTGATGCACCGACACAAGACCGGGGCGCTGATCGAGGCCAGCGTGCAGCTCGGCGCGCTGGCCAGTGGCCGTGCCGATGCCGACAATCTCGCCTCGCTGAGCCAGTACGCCCGCGCCATCGGCCTGGCCTTCCAGGTCCAGGACGACATTCTGGACGTGGAAAGCGACACCGCTACGCTCGGCAAGCACCAAGGCGCCGACATCGCGCGGGACAAACCGACCTACCCGGCCCTGCTCGGCATGGACGCGGCCAAGGCCTATGCACTGGAGTTGCGCGACCAGGCACTGCACGCGCTGCGCCCGTTCGATACCGCCGCCGAGCCGCTGCGCGAGCTGGCGCGCTACATTGTCGAACGGCGCAATTGACCTTTCGCCGAAATTGCAGTCAAACCCCTACCGGACCCGGGGCCGTTCTTATCGAGGGGCCCATCGGGTAAACTGCCGCTCTTTTTTCCAACGACAACGATCCGCCTGATGCCCAAGACGTTCCATGAGATTCCTCGGGTGCGCCCCGCGACGCCCGTTCTTGACCGAGCGGCGACCCCCGAGCAGCTGCGCCGACTGGGCGAGGCGGAACTCGAAGAGCTTGCCAACGAACTGCGCCAGGAGCTGCTGTACAGCGTCGGCCGCACCGGCGGGCACTTCGGCGCCGGCCTCGGCGTGATCGAACTGACCATCGCCCTGCACTACGTCTACGACACACCGGACGACCGGTTGGTCTGGGACGTCGGCCACCAGGCCTATCCGCACAAGATCCTCACCGGCCGCCGTGAGCGCATGGGCACCCTGCGCCAGAAGGACGGCCTGGCCGCCTTTCCGCGTCGGGCCGAGAGCGAGTACGACACCTTCGGTGTCGGCCATTCCAGCACCTCGATCAGCGCCGCCCTGGGCATGGCGGTCGCCGCCCGTCTGAAAGGCGAGCAGCGCAAGTCCATCGCAGTGATCGGTGACGGCGCACTGACCGCCGGCATGGCCTTCGAGGCGCTCAACCACGCCCCGGAAGTCGGCGCCAACATGCTGGTCGTGCTCAACGACAACGACATGTCGATCTCGCGCAACGTCGGTGGGCTGTCCAACTACCTGGCCAAGATTCTCTCCAGCCGCACCTATTCGAGCATGCGTGAAGGCAGCAAGAAGATCCTCTCGCGCCTGCCGGGTGCCTGGGAAATCGCCCGCCGCACCGAGGAATACGCCAAGGGCATGCTGGTGCCCGGCACCCTGTTCGAGGAACTGGGCTGGAACTACATCGGCCCCATCGACGGCCACGACCTGCCGACGCTGATCGCCACCCTGCGCAACATGCGCGACCTCGACGGCCCGCAGTTCCTCCATGTGGTGACGAAGAAGGGCAAGGGCTTCGCCCCGGCCGAGGCCGACCCCATCACCTGGCATGCGATCAGCAAATTGGAGCCAGTCGGCGCGCCGCCAGCGCCGAAGAAGCCCGCGGGGCCGAAATACTCCAACGTCTTCGGCCAGTGGCTGTGCGACATGGCCGCCGCCGACCCGCGCCTGACCGGCATCACCCCGGCGATGAAGGAAGGCTCCGACCTGGTGGCGTTCAGCGAACGCTATCCGGACCGCTACTTCGACGTCGCCATCGCCGAGCAGCACGCGGTCACCCTGGCTGCCGGCATGGCCTGCGAAGGCCTGAAGCCGGTGGTGGCGATCTACTCCACCTTCCTCCAGCGCGCCTACGATCAGCTGATCCATGACGTCGCGGTGCAGAATCTCGACGTGCTGTTCGCCATCGACCGCGCCGGCCTGGTCGGCGAGGACGGCCCGACCCATGCAGGCAGCTTCGACCTGTCCTACCTGCGCTGCATCCCCGGCATGCTGGTGATGACGCCCAGCGACGAGAACGAGATGCGCTGCATGCTCACCACCGGCTACCACTTCGAAGGCCCGGCCGCGGTGCGCTACCCGCGCGGCAGCGGCCCCAACGCCAGCATCGAGCCGGCCCTGGAACCGCTGGAAATCGGCAAGGCCGTGGTGCGCCGTCAGGGCAGCAAGGTGGCGCTGCTGGTGTTCGGCGTGCAGCTGCCCGAGGCGCTGCAGGTCGGCGAGGCGCTGGACGCCACGGTGGTCGACATGCGCTTCGTCAAACCACTGGACGAAGCCCTGCTGCGCGAACTGGCGGGCAGCCACGAGCTGCTGGTGACGGTCGAGGAGAACAGCATCATGGGCGGTGCCGGCAGCGCGGTGGCCGAGTTCTTAGCCGCCGAAGGCGTACTGCGACCGATCCTGCACCTGGGCCTGCCGGACTACTACGTCGAGCACGCCAAGCCCAGCGAAATGCTCGCCGAATGCGGCCTGGATGCAGCCGGCATCGAAGCGGCGGTGCGCAAGCGCCTGGCGGCTCTCGGCAAAGCCTGACGTCGTTTCGCTGGTTGGGTGGAGCGTCACCACCTGCGATCACAGCGCCTCTGGGTTGGAGGCGTAGGGTGGAAAACTGCGCAGCATTTTCCACGGCGTGGCTCCGCTGCGGTGGATGGGTGGAGCGTCATCCACCCTACACTGGCAACTCCGAGTCGCCCCGTTGGCAGACAATCGTCGTTCTCTCAAAGCGGCGGATCTCAGCCACGCAACAGCAAATCACCCTCGATCGGCACGTAACGCGTTGCCGCACGGATCAACGACTGCGCGGTGAGGCCCGGCACGCCGTAGGCTGTCGCTTCGGCGCCACCGGCCCTCACCCGCTCGAGCAGCAGATCGAAATCGCCGTCGCCGGATGCCAGCACCACCTCATCGACCCGCGCCGCCGCGTCCAGCACGTCGATGGTGATGCCCACGTCCCAGTCGCCCTTGGCCGAGCCGTCGCTGCGCTGGATATAGGGCTTGAGCTTCACCGTGAAGCCAAGGTTGCGCAGGATCTGCTGGAACTGCTGCTGCCGCGCATCGCCGCGCTCGATGGCGTAGGCATAGGCTTCGACGATAGTGCCGCGCCGGCTGACATCAGCCCACAGAGCCGAATAATTGAAATGACAGCCATGGGCCTGGCGCACGGTGTAGTAGAGGTTCTGCACATCGGCGAACAGGGCGATCTTCTTCACGCGGCAGCCTGAAATCTGAATGGACCGCCAGTATGGACGGCGAAATCGCGCATGTCCCGTCCTTGCCGCATCCGTTACAGTGGCGCCCCGAAACGACTACCTCACCTTCGGTCTGCAATGAACGTTCTTGCCATCCTGCGTGACGCCTGGTTCTTCTACTCCCGTCACTTCCTGACCATCGTCCGGCTCTGCCTGCCGCTGATCCTGCTCGAAAGCGCGACGCGCCTGGCGCTCGATCACTGGCTCGGCGAAGACGTGCTGCCCGCCCTGGACCTGCTGGTGGGCCTGATCTTCTACCCGCTGTACGTCGGCGCGCTGATCCTCTTTCTGGACGCGCGCAGCCGTGGCCATGATCCGGCTCTCGGCGCGGTCTATGCCCGGGCGCTGCCGTTGTGGCCGGCGTTGGCGGTGCTCTCGGGGCTGGGCACGCTGTTGATCCTGCTCGGCGCCTCGCTGTTCGTGCTGCCGGGCATCTGGGTAATGGTCAAGATCGCCTTCGCCGAGTACCTGCTGGTCTTGCGCGGGCTGACACCGCTGGCAGCGCTGAAGCAGAGCTTCCTCCTCACCCGCGGGCATTTCCTGCTGATCCTGGGCTGTGTGATGACCGTGCTGTTGCCGGTCTGGATGCTCGAGGTCTGGATCGCCGCTCAGCTGTTCGCCGAGCAGACGCCACCGCTGTTGCCGGCAATGCTGCTGGATGGCGTGGTCGGCCTGCTGCAACTGCTGCCGACCATCATGCTGTTCCGCTGCTTCATGCTCTGCAGCGAACCGCCGGCAAGGCAGTCGGAGCCCGGCTGAGTCGCCGTTCGGCTGGTCCCGCGGCCAGGCACCGACGGCCTGCTAGGCTTGCTTGGCCATTCAAGGAGAACGCACCATGGCCGAACAGAACCCCAGCATCCTTTCCCACATTTCCCTGGGCAGCAATCGCTTCGACGAGGCGGTTGCCTTCTATGACCAGGTCCTCGCCACCCTCGGCTGCAAACGCATCCTCGAACACCCGGGCGCGGTCGCCTGGGGCCGCGAATACCCGGAATTCTGGGTCCAGCGCCCGTTCGACGGCGGCACGGCCTCCGTCGGCAACGGCACCCATGTGGGCTTCTTCGCCGCCGATCAGGCTGCCGTGGATGCCTTCCACCGAGCCGCCATTGCCGCCGGCGCGGTCGATGAAGGCGCCCCTGGACCACGGCCGGAGTATGGCGAGCCCTATTACGGGTGCTTCGTCCGTGATCTGGATGGCCACAAGATCGAGGCGGCCTACTGGGACGCCGCGCTGATGGAGCAGCTCTACGGCAGCGGCGAGTGACCGCGGAGCATCAGGTTCGACTGCCGAGCAGCCGTGGCAGCAGCAGGTGCTGGTACAGCCGCGGACACCAGCGCGCCAGCAGTCGCGCCTTCCAGTCCAGATTGGAGTGCACCAGCAGCGGGCGCCGACGCAGCGCGCCCTGGTAGATCGCCTCGGCGACATCCTGTGGCGAGGCGACCCGACCGATGTCCAGCACCGGCGACGGCGCGGTGGAGCCGTCGCCGACCAGCACGTTCTTGCGCAGGTCGGTGGCGGTGTAACCGGGGCAGACCAGCATCACATGCACCCCGGTATCGCTCAGCTCGCCACGCAGCGTCTCGAACAGCCCGTGCAGCGCGTGTTTGCTGGCGTTGTAGGCGGCGCGGTTGGGCACTGGGGCATACTGCGAAAGCGAGCTGAGCACGATGATCTGCCCGTCCCGGGCGATCAGGCTGGGCAGTGCCGCCTGGGTGCAATGCAGCGCGCCGTAGAAGTTCACCGCCATCACCCGCTGGAACACCGCCAGGCTGGTGCTCGCCACCGGGCTGCGATGGGTGATGCCGGCATTGTTGACCAGCACATCGATGCCGCCATAACGCTCGATCACCAGCGTCACCGCGCGCTGCACCGCCTCGGCATCGCTGACGTCGCAGCACAGCCCCAGCGCCTCGGCGTTGTGGTGATCGGCCAGATGCTGCACCAAGCCATCCAGCGCATCCTGATGCAGATCGAAGATCACCAGCCGCGCGCCGGCCTGGGCCATCCGCACCGCCAGGGCACGGCCGATTCCGGCACAGCCACCGGTGATCAGCACCAGTTTGCGGTTGAACACCTTGCGATCGAACACCTTGCGCTGCATATCTTTACTCCTCACCCGCGACATCGCGCCTTGCCTTGAGCATAGGTCGAGATAAGCAGACGTACCTCACGCCGCCGCAAGATGCCTCATGGACAACGACGCAACGCCTGCGCATGCTTGCCGGAACAGCGCAAGCCAGTGATCGATCCTTTGAAAGCATTCCTCCAATTGGGCATGGCCCTGCTCTGCAGCCTGTCTGCCGTGGCGATGGCAGATTCCGTTTCGCCACGAGTCCTCAATATCGGCTATTACGAATTCGCGCCTGCCATCTATACCGACGCCCACGGCACGGCACGCGGCGAGCTGGCCGAGCTGACCCGCCGCGTGGCGCGCCAGGCCGGCTATGAGGCGCGCTTCCGGCCGCTGCCCAGTGCGCGCCTGTATGCGGCACTGGAAAACGGCAGTATCGACGTCTGGCCAGGTGCCCGGGGCAAGCCTGAGCTCACCGCGCATACCCTGGAGGGGCGGCATACCCTCAGTCAGATCAACCTCAACCTGTACCACCGTGCGGGCACACCGGCGCCGCGCATTCCCGAGGACCTGGCTGGCAAGTCGCTGATCCTGATCGGCGGCTACAGCTACTGGCCGAACGTCAACACGATGCTCGAGAACCCGGCGTTCGATCTGCGCCTGCTGCGCACCAGCAACCACCTTTCGGCGCTGGAAATGCTGCGGCGCAAGCGTGGCGACTATCTGCTGGACTATCAGATTCCCGTGGAGCAGGCCCGGCAGCGGCTGCAGATGGAAGAGCTGCCCTACCTGCGCCTGACCCAGGTGCCGATCCACTTCATCGTTTCGCGCCATGCGCAAGACGCCGAAGCCATCGTCGAGGCACTGGATCAGGCCTACGAAACGCTGCGCCAGGCCGGCGAAGACCTCAGCTTGCCCTCCGACTGAGCCTCACTGCCCGCGGGGCTTGGCCCGGGCGGTGGGCTCGGCGATCAGCGGATCGTCCGGCCAGTAATGCTTGGGATAGCGCCCCTTCAGATCCTTCTTCACCTCGGCATAGGTATTGGCCCAGAAGCTCGCCAGGTCCTGGGTGACCTGTACCGGCCGGCGCGCCGGCGACAGCAGGTGCAGCTTGACGACCTGCCGGCCGCCGGCGATACGCGGGGTATCGGCCAGGCCGAACAGCTCCTGCAGACGCACCGCCAGCACCGGCGGCTGCTCGCTGTAGTCCAGCCGAATGCGCGAGCCGGAGGGCACCGTCACGGCCACCGGTGCCTGCTCCTCCAGGCGCTGCGGCAGCGGCCAGGGCAGCAGGGTGGCGAGCATCGCGGCGAGATCGAGCTGGGCGAAGTGCGCCAGCCGGGTGACCTTGCCCAGATAAGGCAGCAGCCAGTCCTCCAGGCGTGCCAGCAGTGCGGTGTCGCTGACATCCGGCCAGTCGCTGGTGCCGCCCGCATCCAGATCGAGCTGGCGCAGCAGGCCGATACGCGCCTGCCACTGGCGCAGCTCCGGCGTCCAGGCCAGCAGTTCCAGCCCCTTGCGCCGCACCAGCGCGAGCAGCGCCTTGCCGCGTTCCGCTTCATCCAGCGTTGGCAGCGGTTCGCGACTGAGCACCAGCTCGCCGACCCGCCGCTGCCGCTCGGCACGCAGCACGCCCTCGCGCTCGCCCCACTCCAGCTCGTCGCGCACGACGACCTGCTCGGCCAGCGCCCCCTCGAACAATGCCGCGTCCAGCGCCACGGCGCGATAGATGCGCTCCTCGCGCTGGCCCTGATGACTGCCCAGCTCGGCGATCACCAGCCACGGCTCCTTCATCAACTGGTCCGGCTCGCCGAACTGCGCCGCGCGGCCGTTGGCCAGCCGATAGCCACCGCCGCCCTCGCGGCGCTGTCGGGCCACCCGGTCCGGATAGGCGAAGGCCAGCAGTGCGGCCAGGGCGTGTTGCTCATCGAATTGAGCAGCCGGCGCCGCCGCGGCACCGCGCAGCAAGCTGCGAAACTGCCGGGCCATTTGCCGGACGCGCTGTACCCCAGCACCACGACCATCCTGCAACTGATGCAGGCGCAGGGCGAGATCGGCTCCGCCGCCGCGCTGCCCGCCGGGTTGAATGTCACGCTCGACCAGCAGCGCCGCGACGTCGGCAGCCAACGCAGCCACGCCCAACGCCTGCCCGCGCAGCAGCATATGCGCCAGGCGCGGATGCGCCGGCAGCTCGGCCATCGCCTGACCGTGGCGGGTCAGCTGCCAGCCGCCATGCTCGCTGCGCTGCAGCGCACCGAGGCGCTCCAGCAGCGCCTGCGCCTGGCCGTAGGCCGCAATCGGCGGACGATCGAGCCAGGCCAACTCGTCGGGCTCGACGCCCCAACGCGCCAGCTGCAGCGCGACGCCGGCAAGATCCGCCTGGAGGATTTCTGCCTCACCGTAGGCCGCCAGCTGCCCGTGCTGCTCCTCAGACCACAGCCGGTAGCAGACACCCGGCTCCAGCCGCCCGGCCCGCCCCGCCCGTTGCGTGGCCGAGGCACGCGAGATGCGCCGGGTTTCCAGGCGGGTCATGCCACTGCCGGGATCGAAGCGCGGCACCCGCGCCAGCCCGGCGTCCACCACCACGCGCACGCCTTCGATGGTCAGGCTGGTCTCGGCGATATTGGTCGCCAGCACCACCTTGCGCAGGCCCGCCGGTGCCGGCTCGATCGCCGCGCGCTGCTGGGCCAGCTCCAGCTCGCCGTGCAGCGGGCAGAGCAGAATGTCGCCGCGCCCCTCCAGCTGTTCGGCCAGCG
Source organism: Stutzerimonas sp. R40042 (assembly GCF_026642215.1). Classification (NCBI taxonomy): domain Bacteria; kingdom Pseudomonadati; phylum Pseudomonadota; class Gammaproteobacteria; order Pseudomonadales; family Pseudomonadaceae; genus Stutzerimonas; species Stutzerimonas sp. R40042. Next base: position 3,998,803 of record NZ_CP113258.1, read on the forward strand.
CCTCGTTCACCCGGCGGATCTCCGCCTGCCCGGGGAGAAACACCAGCACGCTGCCGTGCTCGTCCTGCAGCGCCTGCAGCACCGTCTGCACCACACGCGGTTCGATGCGCTCGCCCTGTGACAGCGGTCGGCCCCAGCGCTGCTCCACCGGGTGCATGCGGCCCTCGCTGCGCACCACCGGTGCATCGTCGAGCAACGCCGACAGGCGCTGGCCCTCCAGCGTCGCCGACATCAGCAGCAGCTTGAGCGGCTCGTCGCGCAGCAGCTGCCGCGCATTGAGCGTCAGCGCCAGGGCCAGATCGGCATCCAGGCTGCGCTCACGCATTTTGCCATTCGCATGGATTTATCATTAGATACCTAAACCCAGCAAATACGGGATCTTCCACCCCAAAGCAAGGACAAGAATTCGTTGACAATCATCAGCAGCACCCTGTTCTTACCCAACTATCCATTCCGAAAAATTTCGGAGCCCCTAGCCAAGGCCTTTCAAACCCACGCGTCGTCGGAGTTGATTAACGTTCCGCTGAAGCTGCTCGAGTGCTACCTCCAACTCATCGAGGCAGAACTCTCCTACGTCCATCTGTCGAGTCGAAGCTGCGAGCCGATCATCATCGGTTTTGTCGGTGCATTGCGATCAAGAACTTTGGCCGATAGCAAAGAGCCTGTTCGGATTCGCTGGGCTCGACGTTTCGTAGAAACACTTACAAGTCTGCGCGACGAAATTCCAGGCATGCCCAATTTCGACTATTTGATGGCCGACCTCGAAGAAGGGAAAGAACTCTGGGATTCCCAGCAGAAAAAATTGAACCCATTGGCCTTGCGCTATTGGAACGGATGGCAAGTCGACTCCCTAAAAGGAGTACCAAGTTTTCTCGCGCTGGGAGAACTATGGCACTCCCATGGCCCTGAGTTTACAGAAGAGTACTACCGGACATGGAAGACTTTTTCGGCCAAGCAAGCAAGATGCAACACCACATTGTGCAACAAGCTGGCCAGCTATTTATCGAAGAACTCTTTGGAGTGGCCAACTACAACCTTCCAAAACCCAGAAAATATAAAATCATTCTTTTTGCACTTCATGAAGGAGCACTTCTTAACCGCATATAGAGAAAATCTAAATATACCAACCCAGATAAAAACGTGGAACAGGTTCATATCGAACTGCGAAGAGGCCTTTATACAATCAGGAGTTTGGGCAACCCCTTTTGGGGATGGACTACCACGGCCCATCCGCCCCAAACAACACAGAGCGCAAACAAGAGTGTCCGTGTCTGATGAGGGGGTGGAAATCCATGAAAAACTTATCACTAGAGTCCCTCTCGAAATAACTGATAACGAGGCAATAGAAATATTATTCAAAAGTATCCACAAAGACATCGAAACCGTAAAATCCTGGGCAACAGAACAAGCCAATGAACTTTACTCGAGAGTCCAACTTCGTATACTCGCAACCACACGGATAAACTCCTCGGAAATCAAACCTCGAAAAGGCTGGCAGCGTCGGAGTTACGATCACGAATCAATTTGCGCGATTTTTCAAAGCAACGGCTTTCCATCCTCGCGCATGGACTTCGAACACCAATACGGATACACCATATTATCTGCTGATGTCGCAAATATACTTGGACTTCCGGCTGCTGGCACTCTTTATCCCTACCAATGCTTACTGGTAGCAGAGCACAATGAGATCACAGAATCTTTCCTTAAGAATTTTCGTTTGTATGACGACAAAGGTAGAAGATCCGGCTTTGTGAAAACCGACACCGGGTATCAGTTGGTCGGCTTCAAGGATAGAAGAGGTGGAAAGCTAAGCGAGCAGAAAATACAACTAAACGCGAACTCAACAAAGCGAATCTTCGAAGTAATAAAGATCACAGCACCGTTAAGAAAATATCTCAAGGGAATTGGCGACAGCCGATGGAAGGAGTTATTCCTGACCTGCGGGAAGGGTTTCGGTCACCCGCGGAGCGCTGTAATTCCGACTTGGAACAAAGCGCTATTCGATAAACACACACGGATTTTTGAACGACTTGCACAACAATTTTCAAATCATACTTCCTTGAGGGGTACTGAACTAAAAAATTTCTTATCTCGAGTCACCCTTTCTAGTCTTCGAGCCTCATGTGGGGTAGAGGTATATTTAAAAACCCAAAGCGTCGAAGCCATGTCCAAAGCGCTCGGCCACGCAAACCACGACTGCCTGCAACTTTCTCACTACCTGCCCGAGTCAATACTAGCCTTCTTCCAAGCCCGCTGGATAAGAATTTTTCAGCGCGGCTTAATCTGTGACGCGATGAAAGATAGCAGCTTCCTCATAGAGGCCGCAGACTTCGAGACAATGGAAGAGTTAAATCTATTTCTTAAGAACCATGCACTAAAAGACATCCCTGACCACCTGGTCAACCCGGAGAACACTCAAACAACTGAACCCTATTCAGCGAATCAGTACTCAGAGGTCTACATCTCAGTGGATCCAGGGATAATGACCGCCCTCGTATCATTAGAGAAAGCAGTGGCTACAGCGGAACGACCCGAAGAAGTGACAGGAGTAGCACGATACTGGGCAGATCTAACGAAGGCCGTTGTTGCCGAGATCAGAAGGGATAATGACGCACTACTGAAAGACCACCTTTATGTCGCCGAGCAGAGGTGTAACCCCCGCAGAATGGAGAAGTTGATATATGAATGTTGAATTACCAGCAGAGCTAGACTTCCTAAAAGCGTTCTACACCGACCCTAGGACAGAATACAAAAAATCAAGTTGGTTGCTGAGTGATTTCGACTTGCACATATGGAAATATGATTTCAATTTTGCGACCCCCAACACGATCAACTGGGACATTACATTAGACGACGAAACTTCTCTGCTTGCCCAAAAAAACAAGCCATTACTAGACGGGCTAAAGTATTTTTTAACAACATCTACACGTTCTGTTCGAGGATCGGCGATCGAATTAGGTTCACTAGCCGCACAGATGACGATGTTTAACAGGGCCATTCACGTTGCCGATTACATTCTTCTGAATGCAAAAGAATATCAGCTATCCAGATTCGGATTGGCTGGAATCAACAGCCATCACATGAAGAGAATGCTAGACGTCTTCTCAAGCGTCAACGGTTCGGAAGAGTCGGTTTACGAGTGGACCAAGACTATCAGCAAATTTTGTTTAAGCTTAATAAACACTTCCAGTTCTATCGAACTCGATAGCATTCTAGATCAATATCCACGAATGCGCATTGTGACTGACGAACAACTAGATGAGCATCACCTGGAAATACCTTTTGATTTAATACCTTATGCAAGAGCTGCCTTGCATTTGCATGGATATTATAAAAAAAGATCAACTGCTGGAGTCCGCACCCCTAACACCTTGCAGCTAGCGAAATCGCTTTATGCCAACACACTGAAAGGCGGGCATCTAAAACTAAAAACATTAAGCTCATTAGAATTCTATACTGATAATGAGAGAGAAATAATATCGAGAGAGTATCCCGGTTCATCGGTCAGGACAGGTGACCATGAAGCAATGACATCCGGTCCATTTCGCGCCTACAGATTTTTAACATACAACCTTGGAATTCTTCATGAAATTGGGCTTCCAGCTCCCGAAGTATCAGAGCTGAAGCAGATACTTGATTATGAACCATCACTCTCTGAAGCTGCTCGGTTTCGGACGCTGCCGTACCCAATAGTGAGAGACGCCTTCAGAAAATCAATCGAGTACCATTTCAAGTATGGAGAACTTCTAATAGAAGGTTTCTGCCGCATGGCAGAGCATTGCAACCTCAATGGAATTGCCCCTACGCAACTTACCAATGGAGAGTTACAAGACATTATGCCCCCTGAGCTTATCGACATGGGAATTAGGAAGCTTGGGCTTGTATGTCAAACGGTGTCTATTAGGCACGGCGCACTGAGAAAGCAGTCAAATTACTTCATAGAACTCAGAAATAATGTGGGACTGATTGAGTGCTTACGCATCTATATTGGATGTGTCCAGATGGTAGTTGGAACAATCATGGCTCGCCGAATAGGAGAAATGCTCGATTTGCACTCGACTGACTGCCTAGATAAAAGCGAAAGATGGTTGATCTTCTTAAATAGAAAAAGCACATCCAACCTGTTCGGCATAAGACAACGCCAAGCACGCCCAATCGAACCCATTGCCGTAAAAATGATTAAAAACTTAATTTCCATGCAGCAGAGACTTTTAAAAAGCGGATTCATAACTGAAATGACTAGCCTCTTTGCCCCCCCCGGACTCCTCGGAAATGCCGGGCTTAGTCAGCAAACAATGTATGCCTACAATAGAAACCTAGACTTGTTGTGCGATTATTTCGAACTACCACTAAATTCAAAAGGAGAAAGGTACTATATCCGACAACATCAACTTCGACGCTTTTTCTCCATGGTATTCTTCCACTCGAGCAGTTTTGGAGGACTGGAGACACTGCAGTGGATGCTCGGGCACACCGACATGCAGCATGTTTGGAATTACATTACTGAGTCCACTGATGGTGCAGTTTTGCGTAGCGCTAAGGCTCAGTTCATAGCAGAAAGCTTGCATAATGGCGATATCACTGCTTACGAAGATCTAGCCGAAATACTAAAAATTCGTTACAACACAGATAATTTTGCTCTAGTAGACACTGCTGAACTTGAAGACGCAATCACCGACATGATAAAGACAGGGAAAGTCCAGATTGAGCCAGAGTTTTTCACAGACGAAACCGGCCAACATATGCGCGTGGTAGTAAAAATTCAGAGCACAGACTAAATGAAAAAAATCTCCGACCTAGAGCCACATGCTAGCGCCACATTAATAACCAGTGAACTTTTAAAGCTAATCTACCGTAATCCTGACTATTTTTCCAAAAACGAGAACATTCTAAAGGCTCTCAGAAGCCAAGGAGCGCTAGCCAAGCTCGAATTCAATTTCGAGGACTCAGGGGCTATAAAGTCAAAATCCCCAATGAGCATCAACACTTTAAAATCTCACGCCAACTTACAGTTCAAGGGAGGATTTAAGGAACTTGATACCCTCCGCCTAGCGGCATTGAGGGCCATTGAGAAGGTCAATGGCAGCAAAGAGGCCACTTCAACAAAACGCACTAAGTCCGGACTTTCGCGACTAGTAACTGAACTAGAGGAGAGACTTGATAAGCAGCGCTGCGCCAACATGGTCCTCCTCCAGGGATTAAGCCTGGCAATTAACGAGTTAAGAAATATACGTAGCAATCTAGATCCCGCTCTACTTGAAAAGCGGGCAAGCGATGCCGTTCAGGCACTTACTGCTCTACTGAGCCTCCCTCCAGAACAGCCACCCCCCCCCTCCCCTTCTTCCGGAGACGGGCGAGTTACGCGACTGGAGGAGTATCGCAAGTGACAAACCACCTTCGCCAACAACTATTTAAACCACTTAAAGAGCTAACACTCTTTAGCTACCATGCGCATGGAAGTACTATAACAAAAGATGGTTCTGGCCTGCCGTTTTGCTGTTGGCCTGATGGCACGCCCAATAACGTCGCAAATCTCTACATGCTCGCACTACGTGACCGCCCTGGCCGAGGTGGAAAAGGCCTATCAAGGCACGGCGGTAAAGGCGGAAGCATTGGGGAGTATGCATCCAAAATAAGCCCACTAGTTCGCTACTGCTTCAGATACCGAACTGACTTTATAGGACTGTCTGACCAACAGTTCTCAGACTTCATTGACGAATTAAGAAAGGAGCGATCTGTCAACGATCCCACTGTAAATAGGCGCACCGAAACTACACTCCTAGCAATTGGTAGGATCTGTCTAGATTTTTTGCAATTCGTAGGACGTCTTTATGGCGACGATGCATTTGTATCAGAGAATGGAACCATCCGCGCCGTAATGAAAACATTTACTATCACAACGCGCTCAGGAAGAACGATAAAGCGGAGTTATCTGCATCACCACTCTCTTCATGTATCTGGAACGCGCTACCACACGCGCGATCCGATCCCGAGCGAACATATAAAGCTTTTGCGAGATTCAGCAAACAAAATCCACCCATCGAGACACCTTCAACTTCGACGGAATCTGGTGATTTCCTTGCTTGAGCATACGGGCGCTCGACGCAGCGAGATAATTGAAATTACCGTTTCGGACATACGTAATGCCATGAACATGTCGTTCCCATTGCTACGTCTGCGAACCTTGAAACGTGGAACCTATTCCGAGCGTTTTATCCCGATTTCAAGAGTGGTACTAAGCGAAGCTAAGAAATATATTCAGTTTGCCCGCAGAATATCTCTTCGCAACTTCAAGGACACGGATCACGACAGACTCTTTGTTCAAGAAAAGACTGGTAAGCCGCTCGGTGCCTGCAGTATTACGAATGAAATGATTCAACTTAGAAGTCACGCCGGCATCGAAGAAAAAGTCTGTGCACACATGTTCCGCCATGCTTTCATCACCAATCTTTTCGTACTCCTAATCAAAAGACACAAGTTCAAGCAAAAGGACGACTTCAGAAGCGCCCTGCTTAATAGCAAAAAGTTTCTTTACGACGTCATGCTGTGGACTGGCCACAAAGATCCCCTCTCGGTAGAACGGTATATTCATCTTGCATTCGCCAAACTTGATGGATACGAAGACATCGTTTCATCTGCCCATATAATCAGGACTAACCGTATATATGACCAGGCCGAGGAGCTACTTCTGAACGCATTAAAAAATGGTATGCCAGTTGACGAGTACGTGCGTGAACTGGAGAAGCTAAAGCAACTTCGGCAAGAAGATCTCAAGAAAGAGACAAAGGAAGAGGAAGAGGAAGAGAATACGGAGTCAGTCAAAAGCTGGGAGCATTGGCATAACCACCTTTGAATGTTGCGATACAACTCGCTTCACTGCCGAAGCGTCCATAAAGCGCGTGTCTAATGACGACGACGTTTACCGGTCGTTCACTGGGGCGAAAGAGACAATCCGCTCCTGCCCGTGCAAGGTGGCATCCTGAATGCCCGACTCAATCCGTAGGGCTCTGTCCGGATAGATGTCCTTGAGGTTCGTCATCACCTGACCCTTGTCAAGGCTGAAGATCACTTGGCCGTTGTGATCAACCAGGAATGCATGGTCGATGCCGCCAAAGTCCACGACATCTATGATCCTCCACTAGGGTGTCAAGGGTGAACCGTCGCTTAAGTTCCGGAGCACACATTTACAAAGGGCCGAAATCTGCAAAAAACGGGCACGTCGACTCTACGAATGGCAATACGGTAAAACTCGCACGGCCCTAGTACGCCGGTTGACTGGCACACTCAACAGAGAGCCAACCTGCGTTGCTCTCGAGGCAACACTGGGTTCCGGTTCACACGCCCGCATTGAGCAACAGCCTACGATTTTCGCGGCTTAGCTCTAGCTGTAGCCTGGGCCACAAGCGGGTCCTCAGGCCAGTAATGCTTAGGGTACCTACCTCGTAAATCTTTCTTCACTTCCGCGTAGGTATTGCGCCAGAAACTCGCCAGGTCCTGGGTGACCTGCACCGGGCGCTGGGCCGGGGACAGCAGGTGCAGCTTGACGCCCTGACGGCCACCGGCGATGCGCGGAGTGTCGGCGAGGCCGAACAGCTCTTGGAGGCGCACCGCGAGAACCGGCATCTCGTCGCTGTAGTCGAGGCGGATGCGCGAGCCGGAGGGCACTTCCAGCGTACGCGGCGCCAGCTCGTCGAGGCGTTGCGGCAGCGGCCAGGGCAGCAGGCCATGGAGGATGCCGGCGAGGTCGAGGTTGGCGAAATGGCTGAGGCGGCTGACCTTGCCCAGCCAGGGCTGCAGCCACTCCTCCAGGCTGGCCAGAAGCGCCGCGTCGGAGAGGTCTGGCCATTCGCTGCTGCCCGTGTCGGCCAGGTCCAGTCGGCGCAGCAGCGCCACCCGCGCCTGCCACTGGCGCAGCTCCGCACTCCACGGCAGCAGCTCCAGCCCCTTGCGTCGCACCAGACCGAGCAGCGCACGCGAGCGGGCCTCGTCATCCAGTTCGGCAAGGGCTTCGCGGGCCAGCACCAACTCACCCACTTTCACCTGACGTTCGGCGCGCAGCACACCTTCGCGCTCTTCCCAGTCGAGCAGGTCCTGGCACCTTACCTGTTCGGCCAGAGGGCCGTCGAACAGTGCGGGATCAAGGTCGGCCGCGAGATAGATGCGCTCTTCACGCTGGCCCTGGCGGCTACCGAGATCGGCGATCACCAACCAGGGCTCCTTCATCAGCGCATCCGGCTCGCCAAAGGTGGCTGCACGGCCATTGGCCAGCCGATAATCGGCCCCTCCGGCACGACGTTGCTGGGCAATGCGGTCCGGGTAGGCGAACGCCAGCAGGCAGCCGAGCCAGCGCGGGTGATCCGGATCGGCCACCGGCTCGCTGGCCGGGCCACGCAGGTAGGAACGGAACTGCCGCGCCAGCTGGCGAGCACGCTGCACGCCGCCACGAGCGCCACGCGCTGCCTTGTCGTTACCGGCCAGCAAGGCGAGGCGGCTGTGCAGGTCGGCACCGCCACCACGCAGGATGTCGCGCTCGCCCAGTAGGGCGGCGAGGTCACAGGCCAGGCCGCCGAGTCCCAGGGCGTGGCCACGTAACAGCAGGTGGGCAATGCGCGGATGGGCGGGCAGTTCGGCCATGGCCTGGCCATGGCGGGTCAAGTTGCCATCGTCGGCCAGTGCGCCGAGGCGTTGCAGCAGGTCACGGCCCTGGGCGTAGGCAGCCGTGGGCGGCGGATCGAGCCAGGCCAGTTCATTGGGATCACCAATCCCCCAGCGCGCCAGTTGCAACGCCAGTCCGGCAAGGTCGGCCTGGAGGATTTCCGCGCTCCCGTGGGCGGCCAGTTGCTCATGCTGGGCCTCAGACCAGAGCCGGTAGCAGGCACCCGGCTGCAGACGGCCGGCACGGCCGGCACGCTGGGTCGCGGAGGAGCGGGAAATACGCTGGGTGTCCAGGCGAGTCATGCCACTGGCCGGGTCGAAGCGCGGTACACGCTCCAGGCCCGCGTCCACCACCACGCGCACGCCATCGATGGTCAGGCTGGTCTCGGCGATGTTGGTGGCCAGCACCACCTTGCGCTTGCCCGCCGGTGCCGGCTCGATGGCCGCGCGCTGGGCAGCGAGGTCCAGTTCACCGTGGAGCGGGCAGAGCAGGATCTCTGACCGGCCAGCGAGGCGCTCGGCCAACTGCTCGGCGACGCGGCGAATCTCCGCCTGGCCGGGGAGGAACACCAGCAGGCTGCCAGGTTCATCGGCCAGGGCCTGGAGCATGGTCTGTACCACCCGGGGTTCGAGCGCCTCGCCGATCTGACTCGGCCGCCCCCAACGCTGCTCCACCGGATACATGCGACCTTCGCTGCGTACCACAGGCGCCTCGTCCAGCAGGCGCGACAGGCGCTCGCCTTCCAGCGTGGCGGACATCAGCAGCACCTTCAGCGGCGGTTCGTCGCGCAACAACTCACGGCCGTTGAGACACAAGGCCAACGCCAGATCGGCATCGAGACTACGCAGATGATACTCATCAAATATGAGCAGCCCAACGCCATCTAGGGCAGGATCGTCTTGAAGCCGACGAGTAAGAATGCCTTCAGTCACTACTTCAATTCGAGTCTGTGGTCCGACCTTACTCTCCAAGCGAATTCGATAGCCGACTGTTTGCCCAACGCTTTCTCCCAGCTCGCTCGCCAGTCGCTCAGCTGCGGCTCTGGCAGCTAGTCGACGTGGTTCGAGCATGACAATAGTCTGGTCGGCCAGCCAAGGCTCTTCCAGCAGCGCTATTGGTACTCGCGTTGTTTTGCCTGCCCCCGGCGCTGCCTCAAGTACAACTTCATTACGTGCAGACAAGGCATCTCTTAAAGCGGGCAAAACAGATTCAATCGGCAACAAACTCATGATGGCTCCTAGCTGAGCCACCAATTATAGATACGAGGGAAGCTGTTACGGCACGGCGGTATGTCAATCACGCCCAGTGCACGGCTCCCTTCGGGCCGCTCAGAGATAAACGGGGCCTATTTAAACGGCATGATGGACATCAAGGCCACAGCCAGCATCTGCCCCTTGAACACCTGACGAGGGGGATCCTCTTGCCAGTGTTGCGCCCCGGCTCAGCTGGCTCCGTGATCCGAAAACATCGGATCATTTAACAGCCAGCTGACTAACACCGGATGTAGAGGTCCATGCTTGTCGGCCAATAGGGAAAGCTCTTGCTTGGATCGCTCTTCCACTCGACCAGCCAACCAGACGGCTTCTGCTGTCGGGTAATGCCGAAGTAGATTATTTGCTTGGTACCGTACGTTTTCAGGAAGGCTCGTGTCCCTAGCCAGCTCCTGTAGGAAGTCCCGTGTTTGAACAACGCTACGGGTGCGCTCATGGGCCATCGTCATGGTATTGCTCCTGAAATGTCCGCGGGGAGAGGCGGCTTCTCGTCACTCAACATGAGTCGTCAGCCTCTCCGCCTCACTTTTCGATCACTGCATTGAGCGCGCCAGAGCCATCCCATATGGGGTAAGGGAGCCCTTTCACCTTCTTATCCTCGACGAGGAAGGCCAGGCTATAGCGCGCGCGGGTAATCGCGACGTATAGCTTGTTTCGCGACTCCTCCGTCTTATCCTTGTCGAACACTTTGGCATTTCCGCCAATGAACTTCAGATGTTTATCTGACGGGATCACAAGCACTCGATCAAAGCCTAAGCCTTTGCAGGAACCGAACGTATAACAGATAAGGTTACCCGGTAGGTATCCAGTGCCGGTGGTGGACGACCAGCGCAGTACTTGAGGCTGAAACGCTGCCAAGTAATCGCTCACCTGAGATTGTTTCACTATGAAGGTGCCATGGTGATGCGATATTTCGTCTGGCACTTTCTCGACACCTGTTACCGTCTTGTCATACAGCCCCAGGTGGATCGTGTCGGAGAGGTCGCAGATTTCTTGTATGCACCTGCGATTCTTCGGCATCGAATGCTTTTCGAACTTCATTTTCCCGACGAAGTAATCGACCTTCTGTTGAGGCGTCTGCGGAGCCTTATGGCCGAACGTCGTTGTGTAGATTGTCTGTCGAAAGTCGCCCACACAACAGATCGAGTCGACCATGACCTTGTTGAGTGATTTGATCACGTCGTAGTCCCAACCGACCAAATCCTGCACTTCATCAAAATAGACCCTTTGATAAATCTCCTTCAACCGCTTGGCAGGGGCATTTTTGGATAGTTTCGCAATGAGGGTCGCAAGCTTTGCCAAAAACCCGGAGTACGCCTTTGTTTTGCAGGGCGTCAGGTAATGCAGTGGATTGATCGTGCCATCTTCCGATTTTTCAGCTCTGCCTTCAATGTAGTAGGTTGTACCCGATATTAAGTGAGGGTTGTTCTCAGTGAACGAGATAGTCGTGATCCGATCTGGAAATACCTCGCTCTGATAGGGACGCACCATATCTTCCAGGTAAAAAGAGAACAGCCCCTTGACGACGAAGTGCTCACTGCTAGCACCGTACAACTCAACAAAACGAGAGCGCAACTCTGCCTGATTATTGGTTGTATAGGTGACTACAAGCACACGTCCACCAGCCTTGATGGTCTCAATGGCTTCAGTAATGATCTTGTGCGTTTTCCCTGATCCGGCGCCTGCGACCCAGAGTTCGTTAGGCAAAATCGAGCACCTCGTCTAGAAAGGCTGGGTACTTGAAGTCCAGTGCGCCATCGAACAGTTTGACCGCAGAGTCGACCTTGCGAGCGCCTTTACCGTTGCCCTTTACGCTCTTGAACCAACGGATCAAATTTTCCCTTCGATCCTCCAGAGAGACCTCTGCGTTGTAGATATTGAAGGTTTCCGTCGACAAGACTTCCTTTGCGAAAGCGTCAAGGGTTTTAATGTCAACTGCGTTGGCATAAATCATCGCTGGCTCAAGCGAAAATTCGGCGTCGTTCATCGACGAGTACAGCTTGATGTTAGGAAACGCAGCGTATTCCAGACGTCCTTGTACAACGTTACCGTTATAGTCGCCGTCATTATCCCTGAGCACATGGATCTTGGTGCCGATCTCTTTACCGACTTCGATGAACGTCTTGAAACCTACACCGCGTACCACGATGATATCTATCCCGTCCTGCTCAGGCAGTCGGTTGTGTTTTCGTTGGTAGATTTTCTTGAGCACCAGTTCGTCCGACGGCCCCTCGACCAGGATGACCTTGCCCGACAGTGCCACCCGCAAGGTGTCGTAGCCAGGAAGACGCTTGAGGGTCTTCACCACTTTAGCGTCTAGCGTGTGCAGCCTTTTGTACCCTGACTGCACAAGGCAAATTTTGTCGATACTCAGCTTGTTCAACACATACGAGCTGTGGGTGGTCAGGAACAGCTGCTTGTCTCCTCGCTGGGTTTCGATGTAGTGCACAAGCTTGTTCAGATTGGTGTGAGATAGATGATTTTCGGGCTCTTCCATCATCACCAGATCGATGTCGTGGGATTTGTTCTGAATGGCCAGTTTAATCTGCACATTGCTCTGTTCACCCTTGCCGATGAGGTGAAAAGGCACATCATCGACCTCAAGCTGTAGGCCGGTCTGGATGGAGCCCGCAGGTAACGTACTTGCTGCAATGGTGAGCTTGCTATCGGTGATAAGGTGACCCGCATCAAGGCTGGCATTGACCGTCCTGACCTCCCCGGAGTTGTTAAACACCTGCAGGTTTTCACGATAATTGAGGGTCAGCTTGACGAGCTCTTCCTTCGCCAATGCGGTGTTGAGAATGCTCGAAATGTACTGGTTCTTCCCCATGGTTGGGTGGATACGTGTGGGGTCGATGTACAGCGCCTTAAACTTCTTAGCGATCGGTTTTATCGGATTCCAACCGAAATCGAGCCATTCCACCTTATAGAATTCGATCGGAATGCTGGTGATGTTCGGCTTGGTCAGCAGGTGGCTCTCGTATACGGCCTCCAGCGACGGGTCGAAACAGGCTTGTACCAAGACGCCCTGGGCGTCAGCCTTGAGGCTGTTGTTCGAGCCTCGGTACTCAGGCACACCGTCAATGTAGGCTTCGATGATAAGGCTGGGCAGGTGCTTGGAGCTCAAGTCAGAGGCGAGAAACCGCGTGACGGCATCCTGATTGAAAAGATCAGGGGAGAACTCGCCGTTGAAGGGCCGTCCACGATGATTGTAATTGAGCACAATTTCTAACGCTTCCAAGATTGTGCTTTTACCAGCATTGTTGTCGCCGACGAAAATATTGACGTCGTCGTTGAATTCTAGAAGTTCGTCGCGAAATTTTTTGAAGTTGATCAGCTTGATGGCTTTAACGTGCACTCTAAATCCCTCTAGGCATCGCTTGATAATGGCGTATTACCATGGCAAATGAACCGTACCTTGGGTGGTGTGTGCTGTCCATATGGCTATCAGCTGAAGACGAACGTCTAGAGCAGTTTTGAATCACCTCGAGTGCCGTGGTCACATCTAATGCCTGCTTTTGGCCCAGAGTGTGTAAAAACGCTTCGTCAAAATTGAAGTGCGCGCGTCTACGTGAAATCTGAAATTTTTCGGCACCTCAGCAGATGTGGATTTCGCCCAGATGCGCGATTTCCAGTCCGGTTTTGAGTACCTGTCGCGCTCGAAAACGTTTTTACACAGCCTCGGCCGATTGCAGCCGGTGACGACAGGCACCTGTCGGCCAAAAGCTGCCTGTCGTTGAGTGCAATTTTTGACTCATGGCTGCCAGCAACGGCAGCAGTTAAAATGCTCAGAGACGATCACTCAACGAGCAATAGACCTAGTTTGTTCGACCGAGCTAGATTAGTAAAAGCTCTTTCACTTTTTGCTTGATTTCAGCAGGGCTTTCTTCAAATCCGTATTTACCGGCATTATCTTTAGAAGAGTTATATCCCAAGAAATAACCATTGTATTGAAAGTAGTTAGTGTCAATTTTTCGCCTGCTTGGCTTGCCTTTTTCCAGCATATCCAGAAGCGTTTTTAAGTGTGAGCGTGTTAGCCAGAATTTTAGAAGTAATCCGCTCCCTAGCACTTCAGTGCCGATCATTGGAGCTGCTTGAAAGCCCAAGGCCTAGCTCAGGGCTAGTCGTCTACACCAGTTCCGCTATGTATGCTGAAGGGGGCCCAACCACTCTACCTGACCAGCAACCTCAAGCGCTTCGGCGAATTCAACCTCAAGCTAAACCGGCCACCGGAGCCCTGGATCAAGGACTCGGTGTTCCAACAAGCTGCCGGCTCGCTGCGGGTGATCAGACCTAGCCAGCTAGATACCGAGAAAACGCCATGATCAACATTCCTCCCGCATCCTTCCGCCTTACACCGTACGGCGAAGTGGACGCCGTGGCGTTGGAAAACCTGCGCGACAGCTTCGACACCTCTCAACTGCTCCGGCTGGTTGATCGCTTGGACGTCTGCTTGGTGGAACTGGGTGGAATCACCTCCATTCGCGACGAGCTACTGAGATTGCATGCGATGGCTCTGACGATAGTTGAGGGCATCGCTCTTACGGTGCCTGCCGAGAGTGCTTGTATCTGGACAGAAGCCCAATCTCTACAGATGGATCTTGAGGCACTGGTTTCTTGGGCGCGCTCCGCTCAGCTCATCATTGCGCCGCTGATCAATCTTGCTCCACAGCACGAGGCATGAGCGCTCTCGCCGATTTCGACGAGGCTCAACTGTTTCTGACCATGGCTGGAATCGCCCGTAAGTAGATCAATTCACCAATCAGTTCTACGAGTGTCTGAGTAATCACAGCCGCCGCGGCCAGCGCGCGAATGGACTCCGGGAGCGCTAGGGCCAGGGGAAGCACTACAAGCGAGTTGCGAGTGCCTGAGCTAAAGGCCACTGCCCGTGCGGCAGAAGCCTCCAAGCCAAATAGCCGGGAGCTGAGTACGCCGAGGGCCGGAGCGAGTAGTAGAAACGCTCCGTATACCGGAAGCAACGGCGCCAGGATGTCGAGTTGGTACACGACAGCCGCGATCTGCGAACCCACCACCACGATTAGAACCAGGGCCATTGCAGGCACTGGCAGCCAGGCCCAACCTGCGCTCCATGCGCGAAGCAGCAGAGATCGGCGTCCGCCAAATTCGGTGAGCACAGCCGCTACCAAGGGTAGGACGATCAGTAACAGGAAGGCTTCTGCGAAGGGCCACAGCTCGATCACTGTGCCGGCTTCGGGGCCAAGGATTAGCCGCAAGTAGAGGGGCAGCAGCAGAAGCTGGAGCAACAGCAGCAATGGCGTCGCCGCGAGCACCAGACGAGAGTCCCCTTTGCCCAGGTGGGTGAAGACCACCACGTAATCGATACAAGGCGTCAGCAGGACAAGCAGCGCGCCGACCAACAAGGCCTTGTTCGATGAGAGCGGCCACGTCACCAGCCACACCATCAATGGCACCAATAGGAAGTTGGCCAGCAACAAGGCACCGACGAAGCGGCGGTTGGCAAAAGCTTCTCGCAGCTCCAAAAAAGGAATCTGCAGAAACATGGCATACATCAGCACGGCAATCGCCGGTGTGATGGCCATGGCCGTCAGTCCGGTGAATTGCGCAGAGCTCAGGCCTGCAATGGCAGCGGCCACCACCGCCGCGAAATAAAATGCTATCTGGTGTTCTTCCAGCCAGTCCCGCGACATCTGATATCTTCCCTTGTTGCGCAAGGGCGACATTCTCCCACTGGCATCGGATTTAACCCAGCGTTGAGGCTGGTTGCTTTTCGCTTTGCCGTTGGGCGAAGTCCGCAACGGTCCTAACAAGTCCTGCCGATAAGAGGATGCATGATGTTTCGAAATAACTGGATGGCGGGTCTGAGGCAAGTGCTCGCCATCGCCAGGAGTTAACCGCAATGAATCCTCAACCTTCAGGCATGCCCTGGAACCTGCTGCTGCTAACCTGGCTGGTCGCACTGGTATCGACCCTGTCCGCGCTGTTCATTGGTGAGGTGATGGGCCAGGCACCCTGCGTGTTGTGCTGGTTCCAGCGTGCCTTCATGTTTCCGCTGGCGGTGATCCTGGCCATCGCCTGCTACCGCTCGGATTTCACCGTCTGGCACTATGCCCTGCCGCTGACCGCTATCGGTGCGGCACTGGCATTTGTTCACACGCTGCTCTATGCAGGGCTGATTCCACAGCCGATCCAGCCCTGCACGGCCACTGGTCCATCCTGCTCAGGCGCCGGAATGACCCTCTTCGGCGTGGTGCCCCTGCCGGCACTCGCCTTGTTCGCTTTTATCCTTATCGCCATCCTGCTCATAATCATCCGTCGGAGAACCACCCCATGAATCGCCGTTCCGTGGTCCTGATCGTCAGTGTCGTGATCCTGGCCGTCTTTGCTGCCGCCGCATTCTTCTATTCCCCCTCGCAATCGCCTCAACAGGCCCAGGCTCCCGGTTCGACAGCCCAAGAGACCGCGACACAACCCAAACAGAACGGCGGCCAGTTGGTTCGCTTCCACTCACCAGTGTTCGGCCCGGCGCAAGCGCCAGTGACCATCGTCGAATTCTTTGACCCTTCCTGCGAGGCATGCCGCGCCTTCCACCCCTATGTGAAGCAGATCCTCGCCGAGAACCCGGAAGACGTGCGTTTGGTGCTGCGCTATGTACTGTTCCATCAAGGCTCCGAAGAGGTGGCGCGAATGCTGGAGGCGGCGCGTAAGCAAAATCTCCATGAACAAGTGTTGGGGGCTGTGCTGGAAGCCCAACCCGGTTGGCACGACGACCCCAAGGTAACGCAGGCATGGGCTGCTGCAGAGCGCGTCGGTTTGAACTTGGAACAGGCCCGCCAGGACATGCATACGCCTGGCGTCAACGCCGTGCTGGAAACGGACATGCAGGACGTTAAAGCCGTTGGGGTTCGTGGCACGCCGACTTTTTTTGTCAATGGTCGTGCGCTCAGCGAGTTTGGCCCGGAGCCGCTGCGCCAGTTGGTGAACAGCGAAGTGGCCAAGGCACGAGAATGACACTATGAGCGCGCTGGAAAACCGCGTGCCACCGCTGCTCGTGGCCGGCCTGATCGCTGTGCTGATGGGTTTGTCGGGAACCAAATTGCCGGGTTTCGAACTGGCATGGACCGCGCGCCTGACCTTCGCTTTGCCAATACTGCTCCTGGGGCTCGGCGTGTGCCTCGCCGGCGTCCTGTCGTTTCGCCGCGCGCGTACTACGGTTAATCCATTGCAGCCGCAGCAGGCTTCTGCATTAGTGGAGGCTGGCATCTACCGGTACAGCCGCAACCCCATGTACTTAGGCTTTGCCATTATCCTGGCGGCTTGGGCGCTGGTCTTGGCCTCGCCTCTAACCCTGCTTGGCGTAGTTGCTTTCGTGCTGTACATGAACCGTTTCCAGATCCCAGCCGAAGAGTGGGCGCTGGAAACATTGTTCGGCGAATCATTTGCCCGCTACCGTGCACGAGTCCGCCGCTGGCTCTGAGCGTCCGCGGCGGTAGCGACTGGCGGGGCTTGCTCGTCGCGGCAGCCTGCCGAAGGTGCCACGACCTAGCCTGATCTCCTCGTGACGAGCTGCTTTGGCCACATGCCGCTAGCATGTCTCTGGTCGAAGACATAGCGCCAACGAGTGATGTCGCAAGTTCACTCCGTTGATATCGAGATAACTGTCTAGCAACAGCGTTGAGCGCAAAGCAGGCTTATGCTTCGCTGCGATGACTGTCGGCCTGCCTGGTGTCGATACAAACACTGCCGTCTAGCTCCATTTCAAGTGTCGAGTGGCTGACTTTGAATTGCTCATGAAGTACTCGTTTTAAATCAGTCTTTACTCGTTCAATATCGGGCAGGCTAGCCTTCTTGATGACAACATGTGCTTCCAGTGCGATTGTATGCTCAGCGATTTCCCATACGTGTACGTGGTGAACACTCACAACGTCGTTTACATGTTCCATGATATTGATTATGTCGGCGATGGAAACTCCTTCTGGCGCGCCCTCCATCAACAAGTGAATGGTTTTAGGTAGCATGCTAAAGCCCTGCCATAGCACGTAACCAGCAATCATCAGCGTCAGGACAGTATCTGTCCAATACCAGCCATACAGGAGGATCAATGTTCCGGCAATAATAACGCCGACGGAGGCCAACGCATCCGACACGTTGTGCAAGAATGCCGCCTTTATATTCATGCTATTCTTAGACATTGTGTAGGTGAGCAAGGCCGTAGCGATATCTACAATCAAGGCTATTCCCGCCACCACGACCACTGTCCATCCTTCAATGGGCTGTGGGGAAAAAAACCGACCTATAGCTTCGTAGATGAGGTAGAGACCAACGATAATCAGCGTGACCAAGTTAATCAAAGCCGCTATGGTTTCACTGCGTCGGTAGCCAAAGGTTTTAAAAGCATCTGGCGGTTTGCGGCCGATCTTACGTGCGATGAGCGCAATAACCAGTGATGCAGCATCGCTCAAGTTGTGTAGTGCATCCGCTATGAGCGATAAGCTCCCAGAAAGTATCCCGCCAACAACTTGTGCCAGAGTTAGTGCAGTATTAACGCCAATAGCTGCGATTAAACGCTTATCACCCATGGCTTCGGTGTTATGGTTATGTTCGTGAGCCATATTTTTACCGCTCCTTAAAAACTAGCGTAAGAAAAATAGGGGAGCCAAACGACCGCCCATAAGAGATAATAAAAATACTAGCGCCTATACCATCTGGCCCTCCAAGCCACACTGACAGAAAATGCGACCACCCTCGAGCGAGTTCGTGCGTTATCGTCTTTAACTCGCCGACAACAGGTCGATCTCTCTCAAACGATAAACGACGTTGCTCGCTAATGATATGGATTATGCGGTGCCATGATCTGAAGATGACAAAAATGTAATCTTCCAATCAATTTTGTCGTAGGCTCAAGCCCCTTGCAGATTGGTGCGCCTTGTTGCTGCAATGACGAAGCAAGGCGCTCATGTCACTCCACAATGGAAGCATTACATTTCAATAATGTAATGCTTGGCTCATGCTGCTGTTAGCTTCAGTCAGGCAAAATTCATTCGAACCTGTAGAGCTCACCGAGAAAGCTCAGCAAGCCACCTTTGAATTTAGCGAGGACTGCCCTATGAATCTGTTGAAAGCTATTGTTGTTGGTTTGGTAATTTTCGGCTCCGCATCGTCTTATGCAGGAGATGGATACGACCGTTCAATGAAATTTAATGAAAAATTCCGAGCAGATCAAAAGCGAATTCACGGAACCGAATCCGCCGAAAAAAAAGCAAACGAGTTGAAGGTTAATGATATTCGCCAAGATCAGAACAACACGGAAATTAAGAAAGAAACCAAAGCTGACTAACCGCTTAATATCTGAACGATATCCGCCGCCGGCAGCTTCCAAGCACCGTTGGAAGCAGTTGTACTCTAAGCGCCCTTCGGGGCGCTTTTTTGTGTCCATCACTTGCCCGCAACATCGCTACCAGCGAATCGCCCCGGCCTTTATAGGCCGTTTCGTTAAGTCAGGCCGCTATCGCCTGATCTGTCTGTTATTAGCGTTCGCAAGAGCATATCCGATTGAGCTGAACAGACGCTGGTGGCGTACAACGCATCCACGTCAGGGTCGCCATCTCAACGGCCTCGCGGTTCGTCCATGATTGAAGGTGTCAGCTCGGCCTTGTAAAGCCCGCTGATCGTTCCAGCCAGGGCGTTTTCGTAGCTATCGCCCGTGCTGCCGCCCGGGGCAGGTCAGCCGCTGCTTGCATAATCTTTCGTCAGCTCACCGTGGGTGAAAGCCATCAGCCGAGGAGGCGTATGTAGCGCGGAGTCATACGCACTAAGCGCTGAGCACCCTTTCTATTCACCGTTTAGATGCATTAGACCTACGCTATAAAGGCTTTGCTGCCCGCTGCGCCGCCGCTGAATCTTAGCACTCCGAAACCAACACGCCCCGTTCTCGCGAGCTAGCAAGAACGGGGCGTTGTGTGCCGCCATCCAATCTCTAGCTTGTTCTGTCAGCGGCCAACGCGATTTCTTGCTCCTCCAATTCGTCTTCGCGCCGATGAGCCAGCTGGTAGAGCAACGGCAGTACCAATAGCGTTAGCACCGTTGAGGAGAGAATCCCCCCGATCACCACCGTCGCAAGGGGGCGCTGTACCTCTGCACCGGTACCCACATTCAAGGCCATCGGAACGAACCCGAGTGAAGCCACCAAGGCTGTCATCAATACCGGCCGTAGCCGGGTCAGAGCGCCCTCGCGGATCGCGGTGCCCAGAGGTAAACCTTGCTCCCGTAGGCTACGGATGAAGGAGATCATTACCAGGCCATTTAGAACGGCGACGCCCGACAGAGCAATAAAGCCAACTCCTGCTGAAATGGACAATGGGATATCTCTCAGCCACAGCGCAACAATGCCTCCGGTGAGCGCAAATGGAATCCCTGTAAACACCAACAAGCCGTCTTTGACATTGTTGAACATCATGAAAAGCAGAATGAACACCAGGAGCAGCGCCACAGGGACGACAATCTGCAGCCGCTTCGTTGCAGATTCAAGCTGCTCAAAGGTACCGCCCCAGTCGATCCAATAACCTGACGGGATATCTACCTGGGCCTGGATTTTCTGTTCTGCCTCAGATACGAATGATCCAATGTCCCGACCACGGACGTTTGCACTAACGACAATTCGCCGTTTCCCTTCCTCTCTACTGATCTGATTCGGACCGGGGGCCAAATCCAGAGTGGCCACCTCGCCGAGGGGGATATAACTTATGGCGCTGTTTAATTCCCTTGGAAGGGCAATTGGGAGCCTCTCAATTGCGGCGAGATCGCTTCGTATCTCGTCCGGTAAACGAACTACGATATCGAAACGCCGGTCTCCTTGAAACAAGGTGCCTACCTCTCGGCCCCCGATGGCTACTGCAACCGCTTGCTGTACAGTATCTAAACTCAGGCCGTATCGTGCGATTTGATCGCGATCGATATCAATCGTGAGCATAGGAAGGCCAGTCGTTTGCTCGACCGTAACCTCGGAGGCGCCTGGTACTTGTCCTAGCACCTCGGACACTTCCGCCGCCGTGCTGTTAAGAACCTCCATGTCATCACCATAGATTTTCACGGCTACAGCGGCACGAACACCGGAAATCAACTCGTTGAAACGCAGCTGAATAGGCTGGGAAAACTCGTAGTTATTGCCCGGTAACTCAGCGGCGGATGCTTGGACCTCGCTTAAGAGTTCGTCGCGCGACTTGCCTGGATCCGGCCACTGCTCTTGTGGCTTCAGCATGACGTACCCGTCAGAGATGTTTGGAGGCATGGCATCGGATGCCACCTCCGCAGTGCCTGTGCGCGCAAAAATCCGCTCGATCTCCGGAAACTCATCCATGAGCTTTCGCTCCAGCTGCTGCTGCATCTCGACAGACTGACTAAGGCTGGTAGCCGGTACACGAAGGGCTTGGATAGCGAAGTCCCCCTCGTTGAGGCTAGGCACGAATTCACTGCCCATACGTGCCCCTACGAGGCCGGAAAGTACAACTGCAACAACGGCAAAGGTGAGCACTACTGGCTTGTTGGACATCACCGCATCGAATGCAGGTGCGTAGGCCCGTTTAGCATTGCGGATTAGAAAGTTTTCCTTCTCTGTAACACGCTTGCCGATAAAGAGCGCAACGGCTGCCGGGACGAACGTCACCGAGAGAATCATCGCCCCGAATAGCGCTGTCACTACGGTAAACGCCATGGGCGTGAACATCTTACCTTCTACCCCTGTAAGGGCGAATATCGGCAGATATACGATCATAATGATCAGCTGCCCATAGAGTAGAGGCCGACGCACTTCCTTTGCCGCAGCGAACACTTCATGAAGCCGTTCGGACAGCGTTAATGCCCGCCCGTGATGGGACTGAGCGTGAGCAAGTCGACGCACGCAGTTCTCAACAATCACCACGGCACCATCGATAATGATGCCGAAATCCAATGCGCCTAAGGAAGGTCTGAAGTAACCCTGTATTTCCGGTCGACTTCAGCCCTCGCTGCTTTTGAAAGCGGGCCGTCGATCAAAATCGACCAGGTAACCCGCTCAGTTCTCCGTTTTTGGCCGCCGCGAGCACCTCGCAGCAGCCATTTTCCGCATTACAGGTGCACCTTTCCTGCGGTAGTCAGCAAATGTCGGCGCGCCATCCATAGGTTCGACAGCGCGAACAGCGTCACCAGCTGAGCGGTGTTCTTGGCCAGGCCACGGAAGCGCACCTTCACGTAACCGAACTGGCGCTTGATCACTCGAAACGGGTGCTCGACCTTCGCTCGCACTTGTGCCTTGGCCTTCTCGATCTTGCGCTTGGCTTTGTACAGGGCGCTGCGTTTATCGAGCTTCTTGTAGGTGCTGCGGCGTGCTGCGACCTGCCAGATCACTTCGCGGCCAGCATGTTCGGGGCGCTTTTCGACGCCGGTGTAGCCGGCATCGGCGCAGACGACGTTCTCTTCACCGTGCAGCAGTTTGTCGACCTGGGTGATATCCGCCACGTTTGCCGCCGTGCCGACCACGCTGTGCACCAGCCCCGACTCGTCATCCACACCGATGTGGGCCTTCATGCCGAAGTAGTACTGGTTGCCCTTCTTGGTCTGGTGCATCTCCGGATCGCGCTTGCCGTCCTGGTTCTTGGTCGAGCTGGGCGCGTGGATCAGTGTGGCATCGACGATAGTGCCCTGGCGCAGCGACAGGCCGCGATCCCCCAGGTAGCCATTGATTACGCCGAGGATGCCGGCTGCCAGCTCATGTTTCTCCAGCAAGCGACGGAAATTTAGGATGGTGGTTTCGTCGGGAATACGCTCCAGGCTCAGCCCGGCGAACTGACGCAGGATGGTCGTCTCGTAGAGCGCTTCTTCCATGGCCGGGTCGCTGTAGCCGAACCAGTTCTGCATCAGATGGATACGTAACATGGCCATCAGCGGATAGGCTGGACGACCACCTTCACCCTTTGGGTAGTGTGGCTCGATCAGGGCAATCAATCCCTTCCACGGCACCACCTGATCCATCTCGATCAGGAACAATTCCTTACGGGTCTGCTTGCGCTTGCCGGCGTACTCGGCGTCGGCGAAGGTCATCTGCTTCATGGAAAAACTCGGCTGGCGGGATCGGCGTGTTTCACCAGATTCGGGAAGTCTTTTTCAGACCTTCCCTAAGCTCATCAGGTTGGCGCTGACCTCGTTGGCTACCATGCCGGTGAACGTAAAGAGCATCGCCAGCGGTATAACAAGTGCGGTTAGGATCGCCGCACGGATATTGCCCAAGAAGAGAAAAAGTATAACCACAACAAGAATGGCACCCTCAGTGAGGTTCTTCTTAACGGTGGATATAGCTTTGTCTACGAGTACAGTTCGATCGTAGACAGTAATCGCCTTTACGCCCTCTGGAAGCGAAAGGTTTATCTCTTTCATCTTGTCATCGACAGCCCTAGAAACTACCCGGCTATTTTCACCGATAAGCATGAAAGCCGTACCTAGAACCACTTCGCGGCCATTCTCGGTGGCTGCGCCAGTACGGAGCTCCTTTCCAACCTCTACCGTCGCAACGTCGCGGATACGTACTGGGGTACCGTCAACGTTGCTAATAAGGGTATTGCGGATGTCCTCTACTGATTGCATTTGTCCTGGAGCACGAACAAGATACTGCTCGCCGCGTTTTTCAATATATCCGGCACCTAGATTGTTATTGTTTTGCTCAACCGCCTCGATCAAATCTTGTAGTGTTAGTCCAAACGACCGCAAAGTGTCTGGGTTGGGGGCGATCTGATATTCCTTTGCATATCCTCCGATCGTATTGATCTCAGTTACGCCTGGTACATTGCGGACTTGCGGTTTGATGATCCAATCTTGAATCTCACGCAAGTCAGCAGAGGTATAAGGCGTACCGTCCGATTTGGTGGCACCGTCCTCAGCTTCAACCGTCCAAAAATAGATTTCGCCAAGCCCAGTGGAAATAGGGCCAAGTGTTGGAGTGACGCCTTCCGGAAGCTGATCTTTGGCCCCTCCCAAGCGCTCATTCACAAGTTGGCGGGCAAAATAGATGTCAGTGCCTTCCTCAAAAATAACTGTGATCTGAGAAAGTCCATATCGAGACAAGGAACGGGTCTGCTCGAGCTTGGGCAACCCGGCCATTACCGTCTCGAGCGGGTAGGTAATGCGCTGCTCCACTTCCAGCGGGGAATAACCTGGGGCCGCAGTGTTGATTTGCACCTGTACGTTGGTGATATCAGGGACAGCATCGATAGGCAGCTTTTGGTAGCTGTAAGCTCCTAACGCTGCCATGCCAAGCACGGCTAGCAAAACCAGCCAGCGATGCTCTATAGAAAAGCGAATGATACGTTCGAACACAGTCTATAACTCCGTATCAGTGAGCATGCGAGGCGCTGGCTTTGCCAAGCTCGGACTTAATGATGAAACTGTTGGCCAAGGCATAGCGCACTCCGGCCTGAAGACCTTCCTTGATTTCAACCGCTTCACTATCGCCGCGACCAGTCACGATTGGCTGAGCAGCAAAGCCATGGTCGGTCCGTACAAACACCACCGGATTATCTTCCAACGTGTGGATCGCATCGGGCTTGACTGCAACCGGCACGGACACTCCGCCAGAGCCTACCCGCACTTTGACGAACAGGCCGGGACGCCAAACACCTTCCGGGTTCGGAAGCGTGACCCGGGCGGTAGCGGCGCGGCTTTGCTGACCAACAAGTGAGCCGACATAAGAAACGGTGCCATTGGCACTGGACTCGAATGCTGTGGCTTCGATAACCGCGTTGCTGCCGACTCGTACCGCGCTGAGTGCATTGGCAGGAACGCTGATATCTGCCCAAACGGTAGAGAGATCGGAAATGATGAATATCTGGTCGTCGGTATTGACTGACTCACCGAGCGTGATGTCCTTCTCAACGATCATCCCATCGAACGGCGCCCTGAGTTCGTAGCGGCTCAATGCGTCTGGCTTGCCAGCATCACTACCAAGCGCTTGTAGCTGTGCTTTTGCATTCGCAACCGTCAGCTCTGCTTCCCGTAGAGCCTGTTGTGCCTGTAAATAATCCTGTTCTGCAGAAATACGCTCTTCCCACAGCTCCTTTTCGCGTCGATAGGTTTTCTGAGCCAATGCAAGACGTTTTTGTGCCGCGTAGAACTCGCTTCTACGTTCCGACAGGTCGGTACTCGCGATCACAGCAAGCACTTGCCCCTGTTTCACCTGTTCGCCCAAATCGACTTTGACCGCTTCAACGACACCTGAGAGACGAGGCACAACTTGCGCTGTACGATCCTGGTTAAACGTAATTTCACCTGGCAGCTCGATTGCGCTTTGTATCTTTGCGGGCTCAGCAGTTGCCAGTGAAATGCCGGCGGCTAGGATTTGTGTCTCTGAGAGTTCTACCTCTGCTGTTTCAGTGTGCTCCGCTCCCTCGGGCTCATCTTCATGCTCATCTTTCTCTGCCGCACCGACCTCGTGATCGCTATCGGCGCCTCCTTCATCATGTCCATGATCTCCTTCGGCTTCAGCATCCTCATCCGAATGCCCTTCATCCTCCTGCTCCGATGCGTCACCATGCTCGCTATGTGCGTCGCCCGCTTCGGGCACAGCTGGACTACTGCGAAGAAGCAATCCGCCAAGCACAAGTGCCACGCTTAATATGACGACGATCCAAAAAATCTGCTTCTTGTGACCAGCCAAGGAAGATGTATTCGATTTACTTTTCATATGGATTCCTTATGGCTGAGTGGCCGAGGTGATAACGGCCGACCCATCGCCGACGATTCGGGCGATTTCCGCCGCCGCCTGGTTAGCTTGCGAGAGCGCAGACAGATACTGAGAGCGGGCTTGGAAAAGCGTGCGTTGAGCATCCAGTACGTCAAGGAAGGTGAACTTTCCTAGTTCGAACCCCTTGCTGGCAGCTTCATAAGCGCTTTGGGCACTGGGGAGCATGTCGTTGCGCAACAGTTCGAACTGCTGGCGAGCAGTGCGCAGCCGCATGTGCGCTTGGGAAAGTTCGCTTTTCAGGCGTATATGGACGGCGTTAAGCTCGTCCTGCGCCTGGTAGGCCCGTTCCTGTGCTGCTCCGATGTTGCCTTGGTTTCGATCAAACAACGGCAGGGGCATCGAGATACTCACCAGTCCCAGCGTGCCGTTATATTCATCTGAGCGTTGGGCACCTACGCTAACCGTCACGTTAGAAAAGCGATTCGTCCTTTCCAGCTCCAACGCAGCCCGACGTCTTTCAGCCTCCCGACGCGCGCGGGTTAGTTGGGCGGAATCGTTCAAACGGCTATAAAGCTCAGCTAGCTCGGGAAGAGGAGGCACTGCCTCTACCGGCTCTTTTACTCGCTCAAAGCGTGGCTGTGGATTTCCCCAGTTGGCCGCCAGCCGAGTGCGCGCAGCTTCGAGTTCAGCTGTGGCCTGGGCAAGCTCTACTTGCACTCCAGTAGCCGCAACCCGCGCCCGGGTTTCCTCTACGGGAGAGACCATGCCGGCCCTCACACGTCGATTGGCAACGTTCACAGCTTGCTTCGCAAGCTTTGAAGCAGCCTGAGCGAGGTCCAGCCGTTCTTGAGCAGTAAGCACATCGTAGTATGCACCCATCACTGCCCCCCTCAGTCGAGCTTGGGCGTCCTGTAGGTCGGCGGCCGCTACGTCCATGGCGCGTTGCGCTGCCTCAATACGAGCCGAACGTTTACCACCCAGCTCTATTTCTTGGCTCAGTTCAAGCGTGGTCTCCGGGGCATCGCCCCGGATTCCCTCCTGGCTAGCGGACAATATTGGATTCGGACGTGCTCCTGCTTGGCTAATCAATGCGCGAGAAGCAGCCAGCTCACGTCTTGCAGCAGCCAGTTCAGGGCTTGCAGAGCTAGCGAGTTCCAAGGCGCGTACAAAGCTTATGGAGTCGACAGACTCAACGGGGAAGGTATTTGACACACTGACAGGTAAGGTCTGTGTGAAGGTCGGCAACTCTAAGGGTTGCGCAAAGGCGAGATTGCACGACAACGTCGTCAACCCCAGCGAGAAAAGAGCTTTTCGCACCGAAATCTCCTAAAAAAAGGGAAGGTTCGGTGAGACGTCAGATACAGATAAATGGCGCTTACTGGTTACTTTGGCGTCCCACCGGTTTTGCACCGATGCGCCAATTAGGTTTCTCAGGACGCCCCGCTTCAGCCGATGCGTAGCTAGCAGAAGGAAACGGTTTCAAGCTCATTGATAATACCGAACCAGGACAGATCCCTTTCGTTATAAGCGGCTTGATATGGTCGCCATGAAAGACACAGTCTCCATCCAGACTGATTTTTTTTGCGGCTTTTGACGATCCTTCCTCGTCAGTACCCAGAGACTCGTGCGGATGTTCGTGATGTCCAAGATGATTTGCTGCCGAACCATCCTCATGACTGCAGCTCGTGCTAACAACTGCCCATGATGATTGCAATGGGAACAAGGCTAGCAACATCAGCAAAACTATTTTTCTCATCCAAGGCAAAACGATGACTTCCTGGTTTAGATGTCGAATCCAATCATAAGAACTACCCCCGCCAAGACGCGAAACACATGCGCCTCTACTGCGATAGTGATTCGCCCTGAATTTAGTAGACAAATACACGAAAGCGTTTTTATCAGCCTTGCCAAGCCGGCGAGATAGCTGATGGCTATGGGGTGGTGACTTTAAATAAGTGTGGATAACGACCTGGTGACCGCAACATTACAAATCTGTAATCGAAGGAGTGCGCGATTGGGCTTCCTCAGATTACAAAATAGTCATTTGCCGCTAATCCTGCCGTCATCTCTAGGGGAAGAACATGGCCAAGCGCTAAAAACAAAAAGGCGAAAGGCGTCATTCGAGCACTGACCTGCCGTACATAAGGAGCATCATCATGAGCAAAAAGGCCGTTTTTTCGCTGACAGCCCTTTCACTGGCATTGGGCAGCGCCCCGGTCTTTGCCCAATCGGAAACAGCCGAGGGCTTCATCGAAGGCAGCACGCTATCGCTGATAAATCGCAACTTCTATTTCAATCGGGATTTTCGCGACGGTGAGAGTGCCGCCGGCAATGGCTACTCCGAGGAATGGGCCCACGGATTGATGGCCTTCTTCGAGTCCGGATATACCCAAGGCTCGGTAGAGATTGGCTTCGACGCTTTCGCCATGCTCGGCCTCAAGCTCGACTCCGGTTCGGGGCGCTCCGGTGTGGGCGGCAGCATCGACCTGCTTCCCCACGACAGCGCTGGCGATCCTGAGGATGACTTCACACGGGTGGGGGGCGCGGTGAAAGCACGCTTGCTGGACACCGAGATCAAGGCCGGCGATGTATTTCCCACTACACCTGTCGTGCACTTCGGCGACTCTCGGCTGCTGCCGGAGTCTTTCAAGGGTGTCACCGTTGTGAACAACTCGCTGGACGACCTCACCCTTCAGGGAGGCCGCTTGCACGCGATGAGCCAGCCCAACACCAGTAACATGAACGAAGACTTCGTCACCTTCTACGGCGGGGGCGTAGACGCGCCTTGGCTCGGCTACGCAGGCGGTGACTACAGCGTGAATGAAAATATCAGTCTTAGCCTGTACACCAGCCGCCTCAAAGATGCCTGGAACCAGCATTACTTCGGTGCGTCGGCCACCTATCCGCTCTCCGATATCGTCGCGCTGCTGGCCAGCTTCAACTATTACAAGGCAACCGACGAAGGCCGTGAGTTGCTGGGCGAGTTCAACAACAACATCTGGAGCTCCAGCCTGGGTGTCGCCTTCGGCGCGCACACCGTCACGGCGTCGTATCAGCGAAACAACGGTAACAACGACTTTGACTACTTGCGCCAGGCGGACTCGATCTACCTGAACAACTCCATTCAGTACAGTGATTTCAACTCACCTAAAGAGCAGTCCTGGATGCTGCGCTACGACCTGAACATGGCGGAGTACGGCATACCCGGGCTTACTTTCATGACCCGCTACGCCCGCGGTTGGGGCGCCGATTACAGCAACGCGAACGAGGTGTACATGCGCCAAGACGATAACGGTGCGCCGCTGACGGGACAGAACCGCTGGGAACGCGACGTCGAAGCCCGCTACGTTGTACAGACTGGCTCTCTCAAGGATTTGTCTCTGCGGGTGCGCCAGGCTACCACGCGGGCGACTGCTTTCGAGTCCGACCTCGATGAGGTCCGATTCATCGCCGAGTACCCTCTCTCGATCTTGTGAAACACCATGAGCAACACCACATCTTCTTTAGTTTTGCTCCCTTGGTTTGAAGATGTGTTTCAGGCGCCCATCAGGGCGCCTTTTTTCGTTTGGTGCACCCGCTCGCGCTGCGGGTCAACCAAATGACCGGTAGATTACAAATTCGCAAGATAGCCCTCACAGGGCTTTTACCGCGTTAAAGTGCTTCCCGCTTCCCTGGGCAGATCTTTTCGCCTCTGCCTTTCACGCTAGAGCCAAGCCGCTTTCGTCTTGACCTAGTTACTACATGGATTTTTTTGGTTCCGCTTACCGCGCACCTCCTTGCCGAGTTACCTCAAAACATGCGCATCCTGGTTGTCGAAGACGAGATCAACGCTGCGGAATACTTGCAGCAGGGTCTTATCGAATGTGGTTACTTGGTCGATTGCGTAAGTGATGGCCTCGATGGGTTTCACCTGGCACTGCAGAACGACTATGACATCGTGCTGCTAGATGTGAATCTGCCAACCATGGATGGGTGGGAGGTTCTCGAACTCATCAGGCGGCGTAAGCAGACACGCGTCATCATGCTGACTGCCAATGGCCGCTTAGAGCAAAAAGTCCGCGGCTTGGAATCGGGCGCCGACGACTATCTGGTCAAGCCGTTCCAGTTCCCCGAGCTGCTTGCCCGTATCCGGACACTGTTGCGGCGAGGCGAGGCAGTCACACTTCCGAGCAACCTGCGTGTAGCCGACCTCGAACTGGACCCGGCCCGGCATAGGGCTTACCGGAGCGGTCAGCGTATCGACCTCACCAGCAAAGAATTTGCGTTATTGCATCTGCTCATGCGCCGGACTGGCGAAGTCCTCACGCGTACGGAAATAACTGCCATGGTGTGGGACATCAATTTCGACTGCGATACCAATGTGGTGGATGTTGCGATTCGTCGCCTGCGGATGAAAGTGGACGAACCCTTCGGCGATCGCCTGATACACACCATCCGGGGTGTGGGCTACGTGCTGGAGGCGCGGCCTTGAAGCCACTCAGCCTCGCATCGCGTCTCGCGCTTCAAATCACACTGACCGGCGCCGCTTTGGTCGCGCTGCTGATTGCACTGAGCTACTGGGTACTGGTGCGCCAACTGGAACTGCGCGCCCAGGAGGAAGTGACGGCCAAGCTCTCTCAGATCGATCATGGACTCCTCGAAGACACCAAAGCCCGTATGGGCCGCTCCTGGCAACACGCATTGAGCGATACCGTACTCGGCCATGACAACCTTTCGATTACGGTCATCGGCGATACAGCGAAATCACCCATTTTCAGTATCGGCCGATTCGCCAATGCGCCGCAGCAGCTGGATCTCGTGAGCAGGGACGGCGACTATCTTGGCTGGACAACGAAAGATGGCGTGCAGATGCTAACCGGGCGCAAGCAAATCCAAGTCCCGGGACTGGCTCCAATGACGCTTTTACTTTCGCAAGATCGCAGTGCCGATCAACGGCTGGTGGCTGCATTCCTGCGCTCGGCCTTAGTGACCGTGCCGATGCTACTGATATTGATCGGATTGGCTGGATGGCTAATCGCCCAAAATGGCTTGCGGCCGCTTCGCAAGTTCCGGGCCTTGGCGACTAAGGTATCTACACAGGATCTATCACCTCGAATCCGCACCGATCGGCTTCCGCAAGAGCTCCAGGCATTGGCGCACAGCCTCAACGTAATGCTTCATCGACTCGATGACGGCGTTCAGCAACTGTCACAATTCTCGGACGATGTGGCTCATGAGTTAAAAACTCCGCTGAACAACCTGATAGGCAAGGCGCAGGTGACTTTGGTGCGTGAGCGAAGCAAGGAGCATTATCGGGAGGTGATCGAGTCGTCGGTTGAAGAACTCGAACGCATGGATCGAATCGTGTCAGACATGCTGTTTCTCGCCCAGGCCAGCCACGCCAGCCCAGCACTGAAGCTCGAACAATTATCTTTAGGAAGCGAGGCGAGGCGCGTATGTGAATACTTCGAAGTCCTTGCCGAAGAAGCGGGAGTCGCTACGACAGTAACGGGCGATGCCATGATTTTGGGAAATCGACTTATGGTCCAGCGGGCCATTTCCAACCTGCTATCCAACGCGCTGCGGCATTCAAATACTGGCAGTACGGTCGAACTTAAGATCCTTGAGGAGGACGTAGACATCGTCTCGCTGGCTGTCACCAATCATGGCGCGACTATCGAATCGGATCATCTCCCACATCTGTTCGACCGCTTTTACCGCGTTAACGGCATACAACCTCGCGGGGCAGGATTGGGGCTAGCGATTGTCCGCTCAGTGATGAACCTCCACAAAGGCCACGTGGCCGTCGCCAGCAAAGACGGTCGGACCACGTTTGAACTCACGTTTCCTCGGCAGGCCTGACTCAAAGTGATACCGCACGGAGACAGCCATCACTACGAAGGGGCAAAAACCACAGGGACAAACAACCATTTCGAGGGCATGCGCGTTGGCCGGGTAACCAGGCCCGCAAGCCCCAACGCCGTTCATTTAATGCATGCGTCCTCGCTAATTCCGGCGAGAATGCCGCAAGCCTCAACTTCCCGCCCATCGTTGCAATTAGCCCGCAGTGAAACGAGTTGTCGTTCGAGTGATTGCAGAGCGGTTATCTGGGATCTGACTTGAGAAATGTGATCATCGAGTAAGGCATTGACGGCCGTACAAGGCTGGCGAGGGTCATCCTGGTAGCTTTGGAGTGCGTGAATCTCTGGAAGTGACAGATTCAAGATTCGGCAGCGCCGGATGAAAGCTAGCCGCTCGCCATGCTTCTCGGTGTAGACACGATAGCCGTTCGCCTGGCGATCAGGCGGTGGCAACAAGCCCTGCTGCTCATAGAAGCGGATCGTCTGTGTATCAATCCCTATTAGCCTTGCTAACTGACCAATGCGCATCGTGTGAATCCTCATCGGCTCTGCGTTATTGACCTTATAGTAGCTATAAGGCTTTTAATGATCCCATCTTCGATTTCAAGTGGAGCCGTATCATGAGCAAGTCCGATGGTCCCTGCGGCTGCGATGCGACACCAGCCGCTGATGCCGATATGCAAAACCCTTCCGATACGACGGGGCAATGGGTCAGTGTTTACGCCGTGCCCAAGATGGATTGTCCATCAGAAGAGCGAATGATCCGCTTGGCGCTGAATGGTTTGGACGGAGTTCGGAAGCTGACTTTTGATCTGTCGGACCGTCGGTTAGATGTCATGCATGACAGTGCCGTTGAGCCCATAACCAAAAAGCTGGCGACGTTAGGGCTAGGCGCCACTCTTCAGAAAACTGTCGCGGCAGACCCTGAGATGATCAAAGCCGCCGAGAATCCGGCGAACTCTACACAGGAATCCCGCTCCCTACGTTTACTGTTAGGCATCAACGCCTTCATGTTCGTGGTAGAGATGACTGCTGGCCTGATTGCCAGGTCCGCGGGTCTGATTGCCGATTCGCTCGACATGTTCGCTGACGCGGCAGTGTACGGCCTGGCCCTTTATGCGGTTGGGCGCAGCGTCAATCTGCAGGTGCGTGCTGCACACCTTGCTGGTGTGCTCCAGCTGATTTTGGCCCTCGGCGTGCTCGTAGAGGTGATCAGACGCTTTATATTCGGCAGCGAGCCCGAGTCGCTGATAATGATGGCCGTCGCGTTCCTGGCATTGCTCGCCAACACGGGTTGTTTGCTGCTGATTTCCAAACACCGGGAAGGTGGTGCTCACATGAAAGCGAGCTGGATATTCTCCGCCAATGATGTGGTCATCAACATGGGCGTCATAGTCGCCGGAGCGCTCGTCGCTTGGACTGGGTCCAACTACCCAGACCTGATTATCGGTACCGTCGTGGGATTCATCGTTCTCAACGGCGCTCGGCGTATTCTGGCGCTCAAGGGTTGAAGGAGCTCCCGTTACAGAAAAAGGGTGTCTTCATGCCTGTAAGCCATCCGGGTCTAGCGGCGTCAGCTAAAACTGGCGACGCCGCTTTAGCCGTTGGCGGATGGTGGGTATTGCAGAACGTGGGCTGCAAAGTCCATCAGCGAGACGAAGCCGCACTGATCGGCTTTTCCTTCACGCTGTAGGTGGTAGCCCCGCATGCCTTGCCCAATTGGACCAAGCATATCGGCTTGCAACGTGTCACCGATCATTGCGATAGCGGAGGCTTCGCAGCCAAGCTGTTCGATCATCTGACGATAGATTGCGGGCTCAGGCTTTATTGTCCCAACCTCAAAGCTCCATCCGTAAACATCGAACGACGGCAGTAACAGTTTGGCCGGAATCGCATATGGGGCTGCGAGATTGGAGCACAACGCGAGATTCAGGCCGGCGTCCTTTAGCTGATTTAGCGACTCCAACGCATCATCGAAAAGGCGAACGCTGGCCAGCTCGGTGAAAAGGTCGCTTTCAAGGCTAGCTAACTCAGAGTTGCTCAACTGCGCACCGAAATAATCGGCAGCTCCAGCCAAGCCCAGATTTCGAGTCATCAGAGTCCGTGCGTCATCCGGCCTTGGTGTTTTGCCCTGAAGCCGCAGGTTCTGCATCAGTTGGCGGAAAGGATGGCGGCGCTCACCTATCTGGAGAAGCGTGCCAAACACATCGAAAACTACTGCTTGTATCATGCCGGTACCTCTACCGTTGGAGGCGAACCGCCCACCCGAAGAGCGATGCCGCCCCTCTCAGTTTTCTGAACTGGATTTCTTCAGAGGTGGCACGAAGAAGATGGGTCTTTGCGGGGGCGCTATCAGGATATCTGTCGACTTGATGCTTGTGCCTTTTCGACGCCTTGTTTTGCCGTTCTTGTCGACCGCCAGCAGATCACCGGTCGCGACAGCAATGTCGAGTGCCTGCTTTACGCGAAGCTCGTCAGCCATGGTGTAGTTGGTCAATCCGCTCATCAGGCCCAAAAAAGGTTGCCGTTCTACCTCGTAGACCTGTTTGGGCAAGAGCTCCGAAAGTTCTCCTCGGATGCGGTCATTGGTAGCATCGTCGAAATAATGCTCATCCAACAGCAAATCGTGCTGACCTGTCACGGCGATATCCCGATTGGCGTCGTAGCTGAAAAAGCTGGAAGGCGACAGCATATGGGAAAAGTTGTTGCCGTATTTCCAGTGGATCTTCTTCATCACATCGTTAGCGCGGTAGTTGTTCGCCAGATGGATAAACCAATAGGCCATCGGGTTGCTGCCGGCCGGACGAATGAAGAAGACGGTCATGTACTGGGCACCGCTTTCCTGCTTGATCCCCTCGGACAGATAGCGCTGGATCAGGTATTGCCAGCTCCGTGGCTGATGCGCCTTCAGCTGTTTAAGCATGTCCCATGGCACATGCTGATCCAAGCCGATATTTGCAATGGCTTTCCGGTTCGCTTGGCGGTCGGCTAGATACGTAACCAAAAAATCGACATTGAAGGTCAGCAGGACCTCGGCTTTGTTGAGATTCTGGAAAATCCATTTGATCTTAGGGAACGGCACATCGCCATACATCATGCCCAGCCCCGCAGCGAGGATTGCCTTTTTCCGAGCCGGCTGCATATCTCAGACCATCTATCCACTCGTCAATACGCTCGTATCGTCAAAGGTTGGGTGAAAGCCATTGGCCCTGATCCAGCCCTGTATGGCATTCACACAATAAGACGTACGAAGGCATCGCTGATCTATCGCAGGACGAAGAACCTGCGGGCAGTTCAACTGTTGCTCGGCCATACGAAGCTGGAGAGCACCGTTCGATATCTGGGGATTGAGGTCGATGATGCCCTAGAGATGGCGGAACAGACCGAGGTTTGACCATGCATAGCGACGGTCGAAGCCAGGCCGTCGCTAACCGGCCAATAGCCGCCCTAGTCTGCCCACCAGTTCGGTATGACAGATGCTAGGCCGGTCAGGGCGCCGACTACCCCAATCATGATGCTACTCCAGAAGGTTACCGGCTCGCGGCGCTGCCTACGCTCCTCGCGGATGTCTGCCCTGACAATGCGAATGCCAGCATCTGTGAGATACCTGGGCTCCCGCGGGTCGCTATCAAATTCGACTCGCCCCCAGAAAGTCCTGTCATCGCGATCAGGCAGTGGGACACCGAGGCGGTCTGCCTCTATCATCCAGTACTCGGTCAAGATCAGCAGCCGCCATTCGTACAGACTGTCCGACTTCTGAATATAGTCCTGAAGCTGTCCATCCTGTTCCGGTTGGACGGTGTGGGGCGGGTGCATCTTCTCCAGTTCGGACCTGGCTTTTTCGCACTTGGCCAACTCAGATCGCATCACTCGGTAATGCTTTGTCCACATCGCTCGCCCCTCCCTTGGAAGAGCGCGACGCTACCTGACTGCAAATCTGAATACCACCTTGCCCGGCCGAATCCTTGCCCGATGCGCGGCCGGCGGGCGTGCCGTGGAGTATAGGGCTAGCCCAAAATAATAGGGGATGGAAGAATCGATTGAGCATTCGGCTGAACGTATCGTCGGGATAATAGGCATTTAGTAAAATTCAATGCCAATGCTTCGGAATCAGTGGTAACTCCCGGCTGTAACATGCTACCGCGCCCTTCGACAAGAATGGCTGCAAACGACAATAAGCTAATTAAATTAAAAAGCCGCAAGAAATTACTCGGTGTTGCGTAGCCTTTAAAGAATCCATGCGCAATCCCATGCCGATTTAAAACAAAGTGCGATGGTAACGACTCTGTATGACCGTAAAAACACCCACGGAAGTACATTTCCATGCTCTCCAGCATCTGCACTCGCTCATGATATCGACTTAAATAGTTTATCGTTAATTCCTTGTCTGGATACCAATCATAACCTGCGACCAGTCGTTTCAACTCACCTTGCTTTATTCGATGAAAAACCTTTAGAAGCGTCTCTATATTCACGGCATCCTTAACTGGAAGAGAGACGTGCTTTCCAAGCTCTCTTAGGAACCCTTCTATGCAAGGCAGAATTCCAACAATTGCCACGCCGTACAGACCCAGACAGTATGCCTTTACAGCCTCAATCAGCTGTTCTTGATACTGAGCAAAAGTGATGCGCTGAGACCATGCCCCACAAATCAGGTCGGCCATTCGTGGGGGCGTGTACATTTCCAACAGCATATTATTCGCGTGAGCGTACCTTTCCTCTTCACTGTTGCTTTTCGAGATTTTTCCGCCGTATTCAGATAGAAATCCAAAGCTATGATATGGGGGGAGTACTATCTCAGTAGTCGCAAACGTATCTCTGTACCAAGCTAGCCCAGAGCCCACTTTGATTTCCGAAAGATCTCTTGGAAAAAATGCACACTCACCAGATGAAACAATTTTATATCCGCGAATATCCCGAAAACAGCTCAGCTTCGCTTCCTGCAAACTATCAAACTCATGCTTCCCTCGATGTAAGCAAGCTTCTACTGCTTTTATTCCTCGCCCCAGCGCCATCGATTTTCTGCACTGCTTGTAAGCCTTAGCGAAGTCCATAGCTGCCCTTGTTATTCGACCCACTGATTCGATCGAACCTACCTGACAACACCTAGCCACGCAAACCATCTGCCGGCGCAGCCCGGCGGTAATGACTGACACGCAATTATTAGACGAATTTGAACGTCAGCTTCTGGCCGGTTAGCGACCATTGCTCTGGCTAGCCATCCTTGTCCTCCCACACGTGGAGGACTTGCCATGAACATCATCGCTACCTGGAGCCGTCAGCCCTGGAACAAAGGGAAATTGGTCGGGCAGAAAATCCCGCTCCGACTGAGAGATATCTGGGCGATCCGAGTAAGGGGTCATGCCGAGATATAAGTAAAATTCACTCACTTCGCACGTAACGTGTTGATGCCAAGAGAATTTACCAAATCGACCGCACAGCCTCTGATCGTGGACTATCTTTTCTGACTCCTCAGAAAAGGAGTTCCTATGGCTTCATTAGAGCGTACGGCGTATCCCACTCTGCCAAAGGCGTATTCAAAAGCAGAGTACCTGCGCTTAGGCTTTTGCACGGTTCGGTATTCATCAAAATGAAGCGGCCGAGCATCGAACAATGGAGGCATAGGCTAGGCCAGCAGGCGGTATCTGCGCGAGCTACTTTTCCAGCAGCTCGCTTCAACATACATACGACCTGACATACCAGAGAACCTGACAGAAATGTAATGGTTACTTCAGCCTTTGGTCAGGACGCTTTGCATATATTGGCTGTCAGACGCTGCAAGCATTGAAAAACCGCAAATGTCCCTGCAATAGGCCAAGTTCGTCGCTAACCAATCCATAAGGTGCCCCGTATGTCCTCTCAGCAGTGCCATCACCAGCCCGACCAAACGAAAGGTACTGCAGCACTCACAGACCCCGTCTGCGGGATGAAGGTGGAAGAGGATAGCGAGCATCAAGAGCATTATCAGGGAAGCACTTACCGCTTCTGCAGCCAGGGTTGCCAGACCAAGTTTCGTTCCGACCCTGCTCGATATCTCGCTGCACCGCAGGCTCATGGAACCTCCTCTCGGGCATCTACCCCACCCGCACAGAAACCACCCGCCGGTGATGCAACGACAGAGTACACCTGCCCGATGCACCCTGAGATCCGCCAAATGGGTCCAGGTGATTGCCCTATCTGTGGGATGTCATTGGAACCTCTGATCCCTGAACTCGACGAGGAGGAGAATCCCGAACTCAAGGACTTCTCGAAGCGATTCTGGTGGTCTCTGCCCCTGACCGTAGCAGTAACCCTGTTGGCAATGGCGGGACATGCGATACCGCTGTTTCACGGGGCTAGCCAGAACTGGGTTGAACTGGCCCTCACGACCCCGGTTGTCTTGTGGGCAGGCTGGCCATTTTTCGCGCGCGGTCTCGCCTCGGTCAAACATCGCAGCCCAAACATGTGGACCTTGATCGGGCTTGGCACGGGGGCTGCCTATATTTACAGCGTCGTAGCAACCCTCTTACCGAGCATGTTTCCAGAGTCATTCACAGTAGGCGGCCGGATAGGCGTTTATTACGAAGCCGCCGCGGTGATCATTTCATTGACTCTGCTGGGCCAGTTGCTGGAATTGAAGGCCCGCTCGCAGACGTCCTCGGCAATTAAGTCCCTGCTTGGCTTATCACCTAAAACCGCTCGCCGTATCGCCAAAGATGGTTCAGAGGAGGACATCCCGCTCACACATGTTCATGAGGGCGACCATCTGCGCGTTCGTCCTGGTGAAAAGGTACCCGTTGATGGAGAGGTATTGGAGGGCGAGAGCGCCGTCGATGAATCCATGCTAACGGGCGAGCCGGTTCCGGTGACGAAGCGGACAGGCGATTCGCTTATCGGCGCGACGATGAACACGAGCGGCTCGCTTGTCATGCGAGCCACCAGGGTTGGCTCCGGGACTATGCTTTCACAAATCGTCCAGATGGTTGCGAATGCACAACGCTCCAAAGCACCCATGCAGCGAATGGCAGACACGGTTGCAGGTTATTTCGTGCTGACGGTCATCGGTATCGCCTTGCTGACATTCTTTGCATGGGGCCTGTTCGGGCCTGACCAGGGCTGGGTATTCGGCCTGATCAATGCAGTTGCGGTTTTGATCATTGCTTGCCCTTGCGCACTTGGCCTGGCAACGCCTATGTCGATCATGGTTGCCACAGGCAAAGCGGCTGGAAGTGGAGTGCTTTTCAGAGACGCAGGCGCCATCGAAAATGTCCGTAAGGTAGACACGCTGATTGTCGATAAAACAGGAACCTTGACCGAGGGCCGACCTGTCTTCGATCGGGCCATAGGCGTCACGCCGTTTGACTCGCAGGAAGTCATCCGTTT
Organism: Stutzerimonas sp. R40042; assembly: GCF_026642215.1. Lineage (NCBI taxonomy): Bacteria > Pseudomonadati > Pseudomonadota > Gammaproteobacteria > Pseudomonadales > Pseudomonadaceae > Stutzerimonas > Stutzerimonas sp. R40042. Next base: position 4,037,617 of record NZ_CP113258.1, read on the forward strand.
GTCTGCCAGCTTGGATCAAGGTAGTGAGCATCCCCTAGCCCACGCGATCGTAGACCATGCCAGAAGCGAAGGTCTCCAGCTGGCGAAGCCAGAGACCTTCGAGTCAGGGTCAGGGATCGGAGTCCGTGGTCTGGTGGAAGGCAAGCAGCTACAGCTAGGCAACACCGCGCTTATGGAAGATGCGGGTGTGAGCGTCGAGCCGTTGAAATATCAGGCAGAAAAAATGCGCGAGAGCGGTACCAGCATTGTGTACCTGGCTGTTGATGGGGCACTTGCCGGCTTGCTGGCCGTATCGGACCCAATCAAACCGACTTCCAAGGAAGCTGTAGCGCGGCTCCAAGCGGAGGGCGTGCAAGTCATCATGGCCACCGGCGACGGGCTTACCACTGCCCGCGCGGTGGCTCGTGAGCTATCGCTCGATGAGGTGCATGGCGAAGTGAAGCCGCAGGACAAGGAGGCGCTGGTGGTTAAGCTACAAGCCCTAGGTAAAGTAGTCGCCATGGCAGGCGACGGAATAAATGATGCGCCGGCGCTCGCCAGGGCTGATGTCGGCATAGCGATGGGCACGGGCACTGACGTCGCCATGAACAGCGCCCAAGTTACGCTCGTTAAAGGTGACCTGATGGGGATACTGCGCGCGCGCACGCTTTCGGTGGCGACGGTTCGCAATATGCGTCAGAACCTTCTGTTTGCCTTTATGTACAACGGGTTGAGCATCCCGATTGCCGCAGGTCTGCTCTATCCGTTCTTCGGACTGTTGCTGTCTCCGATGATTGCTGCCCTGGCCATGAGCCTCAGCTCAGCATCGGTTGTGTTCAACGCACTCCGGCTCCGTCAAACGCGTGTAGTTTGAAGCCTGTCGGCTTAGGCTTAGGCTTCGGTTGCGAAGCGACCGATTGCCTCATTGATTGCTCATGAATTGCCCCGTAAGCTGGAAATATGACGTCCTACATGCGCTCCTTCCTTATCCTGCTGCTAGTGCTTGCGCTTCAGATCAATGGGATAGCGGAAATGCTCATGACGGTTGGATCGTCCGGGCATCACATGATGTCCGATATGGAAGGTGTGGGCGCCATGACGACCGACCACGCTTCGATGGTTGGCGCCGATGACGGTGCTGAACACGAGTGCTGTGAAGCGAATGAGCATGGAACGGCGACCGTCTGCAAGACGGGCCAAGAATGCAAAACTGCAAGTATCCTTCAGCTTGTCTCAATAAAAGCCCAGCTGATGCCTGCTGCTAAACCCGTGACCACTCCCTATAACGGCCTGATCCCCTCTAGCCTTTTAGACGCCGTCTGGCGTCCACCCCGCGTCTAATTCCGATCAAATTATAGGAACCGCCCGAGTGAGCATTCGGGCCGGCTACTGCGCGCCTTTGGCTCGCATGAAAGATCAGGAATCCTTCGCAAATGAAACCCCGTATTTATTGGGCGCCGCCGTACGTGGCCGCCTTGATCATGGGCGCGCTCTCGTTTCCAGGGTTAGCGTCCGCTTTGACCTTAGAACAAGCTCTGAGCGTGGCCGAGCAAGACGCGCCTTCGCTGCATGCGCAAGCCGCCAACCTGGTGGCCGCACGCAGCGCTGCAATCCCTGCCGGCGAGCTTCCTGACCCTAAACTTAAGCTTGGACTGCAAAGCGTGCCCATCGAAGGTGACGCTCGCTGGCAGTTGGAGCAAGAGGCCATGACCATGCAAATGGTTGGGGTCATGCAAGATGTGCCAAACCGAGCGAAAAGGCGCGCTCGTGTCGAGGCCGCGCAGGCTAGTGTTGCGCTCGCAAACGCCCAGCAAACGGTTGAACGTCTCGGTGTGCGCCAAGCAACCGCCGAGGCATGGATCGCTAGCTTCGCGGTCGAGCAGAAGCTAAGCCTTTTCAAGCAGCTTTACAGCGAGAATCAGCTCCTTTCGCGGGCTGTTCAGGCCCGCATTGCTGGCGGCAGCGGACAAACCGCAGACAGCGTACTTCCGAGGCAAGAGGCAGCATTGCTGGCTGAACAAGAGGATGAGCTGCTGCGTAACCAGGCTGTTGCGCGGGCCGGCCTCCGGCGCTGGATAGGCGAGCTAGCAGGCCAGCCGCTTACAGGTGACTGGCCGCAATGGCTTGCCGCCGTTGATAACTATCAGCACAACCTGAACCGGCACCCGGCGTTACTCGCCTTCGACCCGATGACTCGTGAAGCGGAGGCAAAGGTTCACCAGGCCATCGCAGAGAAAACACCGGATTGGAGTTGGGGGATCGACTACCTGCGACGTGGCCGTGAGTACGGCGACATGGTGAACCTCAGCGTCAGCTTCGACCTGCCGCTGTTTACCAGCTCTCGGCAGGATCCGAAGATCGCGGCCGAACGAGCTCGCCTTGCCCAGATCGAGGCTCAGCGCCAAGCGACCTTGCGCCTGTACAACCAAGAGCTGAGTACTGACCTCGCTGAGTATCAGCGTCTGGACCGCGCACTCATCCGCCTCGACAAAACCTTACTACCCCTCGCTGAAGAGAAGGTCCGCCTTGCCATGGCCGATTACCGCTCCGGAAGCGGTGAGCTGACCGCTGTGATCGAAGCGCGACGACAGCTTGTGGAGACCCGGCTACGGCGTATTGACGTCGCCCGCGATCGATCGTTGAGCAATGCCCGCCTGCATTTCGCCTTTGGAGATACCCGACCATGACATTCCAACACAAGCGGCTGGTACTCGCCTTCAGTCTGCCTCTGATGATTAGCGCTGCAGCGCTAATCGGTCTGCCTACCGCAGCCTTCGGACAATCGCCTGCAGAAGAAGACAAGGAAGTGCTCTATTGGTATGACCCTATGGTCCCCCAGCAAAAGTTCGATAAGCCGGGCAAGTCGCCATTCATGGATATGGAATTGATTCCACGCTATGCAGATGAGGGAAGCGACGGGGCATCGATCAGTATCGACCCGAGCGTGACGCAGAATCTCGGCGTGCGCTTTGCAACCGTAACGCGTGAATCGATCAGCCAGTCGCTCGAAGCGACAGGCGCATTGATGTTCGACGAGCGAGACGTGGCGGTTGTGCAGGCGCGTGCCGGTGGCTTTGTCGAGCGCGTTTACGACCGAGCACCGGAGGATGTCATCGAAAAAGGCGCGCCGTTAGCCGATCTGCTGGTTCCCGAATGGGTTGCCGCACAGGAAGAGTACCTGGCGCTCAAAGGGATTGGCGAACCCCAGCTGCTCGCAGCGGCTCGCCAGCGGTTGCGCCTTGCTGGCATGCCGCCAGAAGTCATAGTGCAGCTAGAACGAACTGGTAAAGCGCGCCCTGTTTGGACAGTGAGGAGTCCAATAGGCGGCGTGCTGAACAGCCTCGACGTTCGCGAGGGCATGACCGTATCCACTGGTGCGTCTCTGGCACGTGTTAATGGGCTGGAAAAGGTATGGTTAGAGGTTGCGGTGCCTGAGGCGCAGGTTGCAAATGTGGCGCCTGGGCAGCTGGTCAACGCGCGCCTCCCGACCTTTGCAGGTGAAGTTCTGGAAGGGACGATCCAGGCCGTACTACCACAAGCCAACTTGGATAGCCGTACTGTGCGCGTCCGGGTTGAACTGCCTAATCCGCAACAACGGCTTCGTCCCGGCATGACGGCCGAGGTGACGTTGAGTCGCAACGTCGAAGATGTCTTGGTCATCCCGTCCGAGGCGGTCATTCGCACCGGTCGGCGCGCATTGGTGATGCTGGCCGAGGATCAAGGCCGTTACCGCCCGATTGAGGTTCGCACAGGCCGGGAATTCGATGACCAGACAGAGGTGCTTGAAGGGCTGGAAGCCGGTCAGAAGGTCGTGGCGTCCGGTCAGTTTCTCCTGGATTCAGAGGCGAGCCTACGCGGGCTGACCGCTCAGGGTTTGGAGGAGCCTGCAACTTCTACAGAACCTGCGCTGCACGAGGCTGAAGGTACGATCGTCAGCCTGGAAGATGGCATGGTTGGCCTGTCGCATGGGCCGTTCAAGACGCTGAACATGCCTGGGATGACAATGTCCTTTCCGGTTGCAGATCAATCGCTCCTAACAAAGTTGCAGACCGGCGATCACGTCCGTGTCGGCGCGCGTGAAAGCGAAGAGGGCCTGGTCATTGAGCACATCGAGAAGCTGGGGGGCCAGCGATGATCGCAGCCATAATTCGCTGGTCAGTGGCCAACCGCTTTCTGATCCTGCTGGCTACTGTGTTCGCGGTGGCTTGGGGTGTCTGGTCGGTCAAAAACACCGCTGTTGATGCATTGCCAGACCTTTCCGACGTTCAGGTCATCATCCGCACGCCATACCCCGGGCAGGCGCCCCGGATCGTTGAGAATCAGGTCACCTACCCACTGACGACGACCATGCTGTCTGTCCCCGGCGCAAAGACGGTCCGCGGCTACTCCTTCTTCGGGGATAGCTACGTGTACGTCCTGTTTGAGGACGGCACCGACCTCTATTGGGCCCGTTCTCGGGTGCTGGAGTACCTGAGTCAGGTGCAGAGTCGGCTTCCCGCCGCCGCCAAACCCGCTTTGGGCCCTGACGCCACAGGTGTCGGCTGGATCTACCAATATGCTTTGGTAGACCGAACGGGCAAACATGACCTCTCGCAGCTGCGCTCTTTGCAAGATTGGTTCCTGCGCTATGAGCTCAAGACACTGCCCAACGTGGCGGAAGTCGCGCCCATAGGCGGGATGGTCAAGCAGTATCAGGTCGTACTGGATCCCGTGCGCATGGCAAGCAGGGGCGTGACGCAGCAGCAGATTGCAAAGGCGATCGATGAAGCCAACCGTGAAACCGGCGGGAGTGTTCTGGAACTCGCAGAAACCGAGTTCATGGTCCGTGCGACCGGGTATCTCAAGACACTCAAAGACTTTCGAGCCATTCCTTTGCGTCTCGACGGCGGCGTGCCTGTGACGCTAGGGGACGTTGCGCATATCCAGCTCGGCCCGGAAATGCGCCGGGGCATCAGCGAGCTTGACGGTGAAGGTGAGGTAGTCGGCGGCGTGGTGATCCTGCGGAGCGGCAAGAACGCTCGGGAAACCATCGCTGCCGTTCAGACCAAACTGGATGAGCTGAAAGCGAGCCTGCCCCAAGGCGTCGAAATCGTCACGACGTACGACCGTAGCAAGCTGATCGACAGTGCCGTTGAAAACCTCACGCACAAGCTCATCGAGGAGTTCATTGTCGTTGCGTTGGTTTGCGCGATTTTTCTGTGGCATCTGCGCTCGTCGTTGGTCGCCATCGTGTCGTTGCCGATCGGCATCCTGATTGCTTTTGTGATCATGCAGCGGCAAGGCATCAACGCCAACATCATGTCGTTGGGTGGCATCGCGATCGCCATCGGAGCGATGGTCGATGCAGCAATCGTCATGATCGAAAACGCCCACAAGCACATTGAGGCCTGGCACAAGCGGCATCCTGACTCCACCTTGAAGGGCCAGGAGCACTGGAAGGTCATTACTGACGCGGCTGTTGAAGTGGGGCCGGCACTGTTCTTCAGCCTGCTGATCATCACGCTGTCGTTCATACCAGTGTTCACCCTGGAGGCGCAGGAAGGCCGGCTGTTCGGTCCACTGGCGTTCACCAAAACCTATGCAATGGCAGCCGCCGCGGGCCTGTCTGTCACGCTGGTTCCGGTGCTCATGGGGTATTGGATCAGGGGCAAAATCCCTGACGAACACCGTAATCCACTCAACCGTGGCCTCATCTGGATCTACAAGCCGGCCCTGGACGCGGTACTGCGCTGGCCCAAGATGACTCTGCTGGTGGCTGTTCTGGTCTTCCTGACAGGCTTGTGGCCGGCCTCTCGCCTTGGTGGGGAGTTCTTGCCCCCGCTGGATGAAGGTGACCTCCTTTATATGCCCACTGCGCTTCCAGGCCTCTCCGCTCAGAAGGCTTCTGAGCTACTGCAGCAGACGGACCGGCTCATAAAAACGGTTCCAGAAGTTGCACACGTGTTCGGTAAGGCTGGTCGAGCCGACACCGCTACAGATCCCGCCCCGCTGGAAATGTTCGAGACGACCATTCAGTTCAAGCCGAAGGATCAATGGCGCCCTGGGATGACGCCTGACAAGCTGGTTGAGGAGTTGGATCGCACCGTACAGGTACCTGGATTAGCCAATCTGTGGATCCCGCCGATTCGAAACCGTATCGATATGCTGGCGACGGGTATCAAGAGCCCGATCGGGGTGAAAGTGTATGGCACTGACTTGGCACAGATCGACAAAGCCACCCAGGCAGTGGAAAAAATCGCCAAAACGGTGCCTGGGGTCAGTTCGGCACTTGCTGAGAGACTGACCGGCGGCAGGTATATCGATGTGGATATCGATCGTGTCGCCGCCGCACGCTACGGCCTGAATATCGCGGACGTGCAATCGATCGTGGCCGGTGCCATCGGTGGTCAAACCATTGGTGAAACCGTGGAAGGGCTCGCCAGGTATCCGATCAACCTCCGCTATGGCCGCGAGTGGCGCGACTCGATATCCGATCTGCGCAACCTACCGATCTACACGCCGCAAGGCAGCCAGATCACGTTGGGGACCGTGGCCAAAGTACAGGTGACAGACGGACCGCCCATGCTTAAAAGCGAAAACGCAAGGCTGTCGGGCTGGGTTTACGTCGATGTTCGTGGCCGCGACATGGCGGCTGTGGTGGGCGATCTGAGGGAAAAGATCAGCAAAGGGGTCCAGCTCGAATCCGGCATGAGCATCAGCTATTCCGGCCAATTCGAATTCATGGAGCGAGCTAACGCGAAGCTGAAGCTCGTCGTGCCGGCTACCTTGCTCATCATTTTTGTCTTGCTCTACCTCACGTTTGGGCGCTTTGGGGAGGCGTTGCTGATCATGGCCACGCTGCCATTCGCCCTAACCGGTGGCGTCTGGTTCCTCTATTTGCTCGGGTACAACCTATCCGTAGCGACAGGAATCGGTTTCATCGCACTGGCAGGCGTTTCTGCTGAGTTCGGCGTCATTATGCTGCTGTATTTGAAGAACGCATGGACAGATCGGGTTAACGCTGGAGCCCATGGCGAAGGCGTACTGCTCGACGCAATCCGCGAAGGCGCTGTGCAGCGGGTGCGCCCCAAGGCCATGACCGTAGCAGTGATTATCGCCGGTCTGCTGCCCATCCTCTGGGGTAGCGGAACCGGCAGCGAAATCATGAGCCGCATCGCCGCGCCCATGGTGGGCGGGATGATCACCGCCCCTTTGCTCTCCCTGTTCGTTCTGCCGGCAGCTTACCTGCTGATGCGCCGCCGGCAATTGCGAGTTACCACCCAGCAAGCAACCAACCCCACTGGAGAACATCCATGAACATTAAGCACATCACCCTTGCCTCATTCTTCCTGGTGCCAGTCGCCTATGCCGCCGACAAGGAGCCAATGGACGGCATGCCGATGGATCACAAAGGCATGAACATGCCAATGGACCAGAAGTCGGCGGGACAGACCGCTACAGCCACAGGTACGGTCAAGAAAGTAAACACCGAGAGCGGAACCGTCACCATTGCCCACGGCCCGGTCGAAGCGTTGGGCTGGCCGTCGATGACGATGGGCTTCAAAGCAAAGCCTGATCAGCTCCAAACGCTGAAAGAAGGGGACCAGGTCGAATTCGAGTTCTCCTCGAAAGGTATGGATTCCACCATTACGCGCATCGAAAAGCAGTAAAGAGCAGAAAGCGACCGCCGCAGGCGCGGCGGTCGTACCAACACGAGAATGAAGCGATTACCGCTTTGTAACCTTGGCAACAGCTTCTTGTAAGTAGCAAGCCTTTAATCTACAGGCATCAACTAACCAAGAGGTGCAAACCATGAACCGCATAACCAAAGTAATCGTTCCTTTTATTCTGACCGTTGCTTCCTCGCTTGCAATGGCCGAAGGCGGAAGCGAACGTACGCTGAATCGCTTAAATGACTCGGCAGGAGCAAAGCCCACCCTTAAGGAGCTTGTCAAAGAGGGTCAAGTGCTGAGCATCGCACCTGCAGGGGCGACCGGCACGACTCGAATGATTCAAAACTATAGAACTAGTGCCCAAGTCCAGACGTATGAGATGAAGGTCAAGACCCCCGACGGGAAGATCCATACGGTAGAGTTCCTGAGCACCCCAGTTGGCGTGAACAATGGCTAATCTGCCAAGCTTAATATCCGAGGGATAGTTAGATGAGCAGCATAATATCCAAGATTAAAAGCGTACTGCAGCGCAATCCGGTCGTAACGGGGTTAACCGCAGCTGTGGTTGGCTACATGCTACTGAACCAAAGCACTGCGGCGTTGGCAACAACGCTGCCAAGCCTGCTCTTTCTCTTGCCCTGCTTGTTGATGATGGTCGTATGCATGAAGCATATGTCTAGCGGTAAGTGCGACAAGCCCAAGGAGCCCAACGTTGGCGAAAACACCTTGTTAAGCAAAAGCGAATAACCCACTGAACTTAGAGATTTAACATGCGAAAGGCCATCACCGTTACAGCAATCGCAATCACCTTGGCGAGCGGACTGAGTTTCGCAGCGGCAGATAAAGCGGACCAAAGCCATTCAGAAACCGGCATGATGAGCGGCGACAAGCATATGGAAATGATGGGTGACATGCGTGGAATGATGAAAGAGTGTCGTGAGATGATGGGGGCCGCCAAAGCCGACCACTCGCAAAATGGCGAAAATCCAGACGCAGCATAGGATATGAGGGTGTGAGTAACAATGATCGAAGCAGGTGGGGGGTGCCCCACCTGCTTTTTTGTGCTTGATGGCCTAACCAGGACCGTACTGATGGGAAAAGTGTCACTGACGAGCAGAATGGCGATAGCTTTCATGCTCGTGGTTACGGTTGTGCTGCTGGCGGCCGCAATCAGCTTTAATTATTTTTGTCAGCTCCATTTCGAACGCAAAGATGCACAAGTGCTTAATGAAAAGGCCGCTGCAGTAGAGCGTACGCTACTCAACAGCTCAGCATTCGGGCCTGAGACCGCTTCAAGGATCGATGCCGTTATTGAGCACTCCTTTGGCTTCGCGACTGCGGTTGTAGTAGACGGTAAGACGGTTTACTCCCATCACAATCTGTCTGAGAGCTTGCTACCTCTTGTCACAGACATCCAAGAGGAACGCTGGACGGTAAGTTTCGGTGGCCACCAGTACAGCGGAATTACCAGAAAAGTAAATCGGTGGGTAGAAGGGCAGGACACTGTTATCTATTTGGCTTTGGATGTAACGCACCGAATCCACTTCTTCGATATGATTCAGCAGTGGTTTGCTTATACGCTTGTCGTTAGTGCACTTCTGAGTGGCGCGTTAGGTGTTGTTCTGATCAGGAAAGGCTTAAAACCAATAGACGAACTGTCCAAGACTTCTTCTACAGTAACCGCCCACTGCTTAGATACCAGAATTCCAACCGAGTCGGTGCCAGGCGAGCTGCATGAACTCGTAGACAACTTCAACGAAATGCTTTCGCGCTTGGACGACTCTTTTCTCAGATTGTCAGGTTTCTCAGCGGATATCGCGCATGAGCTAAGAACGCCGCTGAACAGCATGCTTACCCAAATGGAGGTCGCGCTCTTGCGCGACCGCGAGAATACCGACTACAAAGACATTTTGTATTCCGCCCTCGAAGAACTTAGGCGCATGTCAAAGATGGTCGATGACATGCTATTCCTCGCCAAGGCGGACAACGGGAAGATTACGCCCAATGCCGAAGATGCCAGCATGGCTGAGATTACCGCGAGCGTTATCGAATATTACGAGCTTGCAGCCGAGGACAAAAAGGTAGAAATCGCGCTTTCAGGCGATGGATCGGTACATGGCGATAAATCGATGCTGAGACGGGCCGTCTCAAACATAGTCTCTAACGCAGTTCGATATGCAGAGGAAGGCAGCACCATCAGCGTTGAAATAAGCGAGAGCGGTGGCTCGGTTTGCACAGCCATATCCAACCGAGGCACAACGATTCCAGCCGAGCTTCAGGCCCGAGTGTTTGATCGATTCTATAGGGTCGACACCGCAAGGCGCGAAGGAACCACCATGAATGCGGGCCTCGGCATGGCTATCACTCGTTCGATAGTCGAAGCGCACAAAGGGCGCATCGCTTGCGAATCAGCTGAGGGGCATACGACTTTCACAATGACGCTTCCAAAGCTTATGTCTAGTTAATGGCAGAGTGCCAGCAACGACCCTGACCTACGCTCATAGAAACGCCAGGCTGAACCGAAAGAGGCCGAGACTTTCGAAGCTGTATGTTTGGTTCTGGAGGTTCCCGTGCAAGCGTCCTCATCGAGAAAATGCGGTACGACAGCCGCAGCGCTCAACGAAGCGTGCTTCTGCGTAAGCCTAGATCAAGCTGCGCTCGTAAACTCATTGACCGAACAGCTTGGGAATTCAGAGCTGTCGGAGCTATTGAAGTCACGTTGCCCTCATGTGTTTGCAGCACGACCGGTCTTTGTTTCATCCTTGCGGCTGCGCCAGGTTAATGAGGTTATTCAGGCCATCGAGCAGACCGTGAGCTCGCCCGGTTGGCGTGAGCATGCTCTGGATTCTGCACCTCCTATTGCCCGACACGATCCTCGGGGCGCGCGCGGCGTCTTCTTTGGCTACGACTTCCATCTGGATGATGACAAGCTTGGGCTCATCGAAATAAACACAAATGCGGGCGGAGCGATGCTAAACGTATTGCTCGCCCGCGCGCAGCGTAGTTGTTGCAGCGGCGTAGTCGGGCTTTCGCCAGGTCAGGAAGGACCCGGCGGCTTCGAGCGTTCGATTCTGGATATGTTCGCCCAGGAATGGTCTACGAGCGGCGAGCCACGTCCGCTCACGCGCGTGGTGATCTTGGATGAAAGCCCACAAGCCCAATACCTGTATCCGGAGTTCCTTCTTTTTCAGCGGTTATTCGAGTCAGCAGGAATCGACTGCCTAATCGCAGACCCAGCCGATCTGGCCTTTCACAACGAGTCCCTCTTGGTCGACGGAAAGCCTGTGGATCTCGTCTACAACCGACTCACCGATTTCTATCTGGAAGGCGACAATTGCAGCGCGCTGCGCAGCGCTTATTTGGCTGATGTCGTGACGGTAACGCCACACCCTCAGGCCTATGCCCTTTACGCCGACAAACGCAGGTTGGTTGACCTAACCAACGCACGTTTTTTGGAAGAGATTGGCGTTGATCAGCAAATCCGAACCGTATTGGCCCAATACGTCCCGCTTACCGTTCCTGTCGGGCATGGTAATGCAGAGCACCTGTGGCAAAACCGCCGTAGCCTCTTTTTCAAGCCTGTCAGCGGGTATGGTAGTCGCGGTGCATACCGAGGAGACAAGCTCACCAAGCGCGTTTGGGAAGAAATCGTTGGCGGAAACTACGTGGCCCAGTCCCTTGTAGCTCCTGGCGAGCGTAGAATCGTCGCCGACCCTCAGGTACGATCGATGAAGTTTGATCTGCGCGCTTACGCTTATGCTGGCGAGGTGCAGTGGAACGCTGCCAGGGTCTACCAAGGCCAGACGACCAACTTCAGAACAGAGGGGGGCGGTTTTGCTCCCGTTTTTACCTTAGGCGAGGAAGAGGAGCGAGCCGGTTCTACAGAGCAACGGTCGCACGCCTCGTTCATGTTCTTGCTCGACGAAACCGGCGCCGTAGAGGAACTGCCGCACCCGCTATATCTGGCGCTGGTTCGAGCCGAAATGGCTACTTCTAAGCTTGCCGGTAAGCGTTTCCGATTGGCGGACTGGTATGTGGCAATGGAAGATGGCCATCCTTCCGAAGTCATCCGAGAATTGTACGGCTGGGTTGCTTTCGACGCAGATGGCGCCTACCACCCTGAAGTTGGCCCACCAGAAAATGGTCAGCCAAATAGTATTGGCAATGTTGACTCATCTGCCCTGCCAACACCGGAAGAACATGATCGAATCGAAGGTCTGTTGTTTCAAAGTGAGTGAGGTCCCGCGCGCCACGAAAGGCGCGGCTTGGGACAGAATAACCTCGCCGCTCAGTTTTGGAGCCAGCTACACCCAGCCGTCTTAGCCGCCACACATCTAATGTGCGAATACTAACCCTGCGGTCACACTCGACAAGAACGTGGCATATGCTGGGTGCTGAATTGTTCTCTCCGAGTGCTCTATTGCTCACGATAACTCTTTGGGCTTGCTAAGCCGAGTAGTCGGGTCTCAAGGCTTGAAGGCCATCTTAGTGGGCCCGCTCTTTCGCGCAGTGGTCCATAGCGCGACGTTGGTATTGTCTGCTTATAAGCTATTAGCGATTGATTAGTTCAGGGGAACATTACGCGTAGTACAGCGCTGGCAGCGCTTTAAGCCGGTCTTAAAGCGGTCGATGATTACATTTTTGTAAGCTTCTCAAAAAATCGAAACCTCATCATCTTCGGCTTGTCCGTTTTTAGGAGAGCATTCGAAAGCCACTTCTAAGCAGGGCTGCGCGAACACGTTGAGTCGCCGATCCAGCAGCAATCATTAAAGAGGTCTAACTATGCAAATGTCTTACTGGCGCTTTGCAGCGATGGTAGCCACGTCTACGATCATTATGTATGGCGTGATGTACTTAAATACTTACTCGTTCGAGCATGTTTTTTGGAGCGAGACTCGCGCTTGGATGGCATTAGTGATGGGCGCGGTAATGGCAGTAGTCATGCTCGCATTCATGCTCAACATGTATAAGCGTAAGTCAGTAAACCTAGCGATATTGGCAGGAAGTGCAGTAGCTTTTACCATTGCACTATGGCTTGTACGTGGGCAAGCGACGGTAGACGACACGGACTACATGAAGGCCATGATCCCCCACCATTCCATAGCAATCCTAACAAGTGAACGAGCTCAGATTTCAGATCCTCGCGTCCGCAAGTTAGCTGACGAAATCATCGACGCTCAGCGCCGAGAAATCGCAGAAATGAAGTCCCTGATCAATGAACTAGAAAGGGCAAATTGATTCCCAGAAACGGTGTGTCCACAGCCCAGGGCATGACGGTGGCGACATTGATGGTCTCGCTACCGCTCAGGCGAATCTCCTCAGCGATTGCCGCGCCGAGATTTATGACGCCACCTTTGGTCGCTGCGGAGGAGGCATGATAAGCCAGCGGTATCTCGCTCTCGACTGAGCCCACGTTGACAAGCGTGCCGAAGCCTTGAGCTCTGAACTGGCGCATGGCTGCGTGGCTGCCATAGATCATGCCCTTAAGATTGACATCCACGATCCGCGCATGGTCCTCGACGGGAACGTCCTCGAAACGACCCAGCGCTCCGACCGCAGCGTTGTTAATCCAAACGTCGATCCTGCCGAAACGCTCGATGGCGGCTCGTGCCAAGTCCTGCATCTCGTTCGGGTTGCTCACGTCGGTGGTCACCACCAGTGCCGATCCTCCAGCCATGCGTATCTGCGCGGCCAGTTCTTCGAGCACGTCGGTCCGGCGGGCCGCTAGCACCACGTCGCCTTGCAGAGCGGCAAGCTTGAGCGCCACGCCGCGGCCGAAGCCACTGGAGGCACCAGTGATGACAAAGGTTTTGCGAGCAACGCTTGGCTGGTCGCTTGGTTTCAGGCGCGGGGAAACGGCGCAGCCACTGAGTTGCAGAACGGCGAGCAGTACTAGCAGCAAAGCCAATCGCTGCGATGGGAATATTCGCAAAACCATTTTCGTTTTCTCCCAGCAAAATAAGGTCGCATGGCCCGCTTGGTTGTTGTTGGACCGCCTTTTTGCCAGGAGCTTTCATGCTAATTCACTCAATTAGTTTTCAGCGCTCAATCGGGAGACAGTGGCAAGAGAATAGACCGTTACGGTGGCGATCATCGGTGGCTAAGTAAGAGTTGCTAGCGCGTAACTATCGTATTTCGCTTTGGAATGAAATGCTGCTGGACAGGGATTGATTCGCTCTTGGCAGTTGCGGGTATCGTACGCACTTTTTCGATATGTCATGGAGGCGCGAACATTAAGCGCACCATGGCTTTTCTTATTCTTCGAGGGGCTCTGACACTCCCAATTTAGTAGTGCCAGAGCAGTGAGTTACGGATGTTATCCTGCCATACGCTCACATTCCTCAGCGCAGTTCATGCACGCCTTCGCACACTCTTGGCAATGATCCATTTCATGCTTCGCGCATTCCTCTCCGCATGCACGGCAGATCTTGGCGCAAAGGGCGCAGAACTTCTTAGCATATTCACTTTCGCGGCTCATCAGTGTGGCAGCCAACCTGCAAATGTCCGCGCAGTCGCGGTCAAGCTCGATGCAGCGAGCCATCATTTTTACATCATCCTCGCGTAGGCAAGCAGAGGCGCACATTTCGCACACTAGGGCACAGTTCGAACAAGCTTGGATACAGGATGCGAACATTGAGTTTGTCATTTACGTTCTCCAGGGTTCGATAGTTGTATTTCGTCGTTTGGTTACTGGCCGATATGGCTCATCAGCCTGTTAGCAGACACTGAATTACGACACGCTCCTACCGAGCCCGTTTCGAAAAACCTCATTACAATGTTGTAAGGTAAGTCCAACCGCACCGGGGATCTGCGGGCGCAGTTGGTGGCGATGTGGCCGTCAGATTGCCTGTACGGCTTCGCTAGTCTGTTCGAGATGATTGAGTTGAAAATGAGGGAGCTCCCTGTCGCCACGACTGGAAGCATTCGTTGGGGAACGGCCGGAGCGCAAGCCGCTTAACTAGGTAAGTTACTGGCCTTGCGGCCTAACTTTTAGGAAGGAAGCAATTGCAAAGCCCTCCGGTACCGTTGCGTCGACTAGGATGGCCTAGGGCCGATCCTCTGCTTGCTGAACCGCCTTTCTTAGAGCCTCGATCAGAACCGCATAGGCACACATATACCGGATGTTAGTGCTCGTGTTGCTTCCCGTCTGCGTGCACATGGTTTTTTGAAGGGGATTTGCCTTCCGCATCGGCACTGTCACTGCCATTGCTGTGCTCAACCGCCTGGGGCTCCTCGGACGCATGATGGTCATCGCTTTCGTTATTACCATGATGACCGGAGCCTGATTGGCCGGATGCTCCACCTGTGCTGCTGGAGCCATGGTGATCCGAGCCGCCACTGTCGCCCTGATGGTGGTCGCCCGAGGCCATCTCGCCGTGTTGCTCACTATGCCCAGCTGGGGTCTCCCCACCACCATGCTGGTGACCACCGCTAGACGCAACGAGTGCTCGATACGCTCCTTCATCTAACTCAGGAAGCTTCTGCAGAAAAGCCACCATTCCCCAGATGTACGGGTCAGCCATGCTTTTACCCCACGCGGGCATCCCAGTGGCCTTAATGCCATGCTTGATGACCCAAAATGTTTTTGCTGGGTCATCGTATGGCCCCGCTTCAGCCAGGCTGGGTGGAGCGGGATAAAGGCCATTGCTTAGCTCGGTCTCAGCCATGCCTGGCGCCAAATGACAACCCACACACATCGAGTCGTAGTTCCCCGCCCCGGCGCGGATTTGGTCTTCATCGTCGAGAGATGGCACGACTATGTCTTCGGAGCGAACCTCAATCGAGCGATTGCGAGCAGTTTCCAGGAATGCGTGCACGACTCCCGTATGAGGATCATCCGCGGCAACGTTTATTAGTCCCGAGAAAACAACACCGGCCACCACCAACAGGCCTAGTGCGCAGAAGGCAGCGAAGCTAATAATTATTCTTTTCATCTAGGGTCCTTAAAACCAAAGCCTGATGCCAGCAACGAACCGCGCCTCATCTACGTCTTCGCCTTCATCTCTCGCCATATCGGCGGTATTACCGTATGCCCGGCTCCACGTGACGCCGATGTACGGTGCGAACTCACGAACGATTTCGTATCGGAGGCGGAGCCCCACCTCTGTGTTTGCGAGACCAGCGCCTACTCCGCGCGCAGGATCGTCCTTGCCATAGAAATTGAGCTCGGCAGTCGGTTGGAGGATCAGCCGGTTAGTGAGGAGAATGTCGTACTCGCCTTCAAAACGTGCTGCTGTCTGCCCACCTTCACCGACGAAGGCGGTGGCTTCCGCCTCAAAGTTATACAGAGCCATCCCCTGGACGCCTAAAGCCGCCCACGTCTGCGGCGACTCGGGCTTAAAGTCCTGGCGAACACCTGCTACCACATCCCACCAGGGGCTGATGGCACGCCCGTAGAGCGCCTGAATTTCCGCATCTTCAGTAACGCCATTCGTTCGCTCACCTTCCGAGCGAAACCAGAACCGATTGATATCGCCACCAACCCAGGCAGTAGCTTCCCAACTGAGGGTGCTACCTTCATTTGCGTTCTGGTACTCAAGTTGATCTAGCAGAAGGAACCAGGCCAGATACTTGTCATGGACTGTATGACCTTGAAGACCAGGGAAAGCCGCTTCTCTATCCGCATCGGTCAATACTGGAATGAACGAGGGATGAACCATGCCGGGCATTTCGAGCGTATCGTCATGCTTCATTTGGCCATGGTTCATCGTGCTATGGTCCATCGCACCATGACCCATCGCAGAATGGTCCGTTTGCCCACCGGAGCCATGATTCTTAGCTGCGGGCTTCGCTGAAGATGCAGGGGCTTGAGCTGCCTCAGCAGGAGGGGTTTGATGCATCGAATGATCCATCATCTCGGCAGCGTTGGCTGTCCCTCCAGCCGCTGCGCTCAACGAAACTCCGAGCGCAATCAGAGCAAAGCGAGAAGGTCTAGTGGTCATGGTGCGAATCCACCTCAGTATCAGTGGCCTTGGGGTCATGATCCATCTTGCCGTGCTCCATTTCTCCATGGTCCATCGAGCCATGATCCATGTCGTCGTGGTTCATTTTTGAGTTAGAGGTGCCTTGTGTCTGAGATGCCGGCTTGTTGCCTGGATTCTGCGATGAAGCCGATGATTGCTTGTGCTGATCATGCTTTTGCTCTGCAAACGCAGCTGACATATTCATTACGCCCAGCAGACTGAACATTAACGCGCTGCCGATAAGAGTTTTACGCTTCGTAAAATTTCCCATATAAAGTTCCTCTTACTCGTCCACTCGGACTTCACGAAACATGCCCATTTCCATGTGAAGCAGTAGGTGACAGTGATAAGCCCAACGCCCGAGCGCATCGGCTGTCACGCGGTAGCTGCGCTTCGAACCTGGAGGCATGTCGATCGTGTGCTTGCGAACCATGAACTTTCCATTCTCATCTTCAAGATCGCTCCACATACCATGCAGATGAATCGGATGGGTCATCATGGTGTCGTTGACCAAAGTGATGCGTACCCGCTCGCCATATTTGAGCCGCAGGGGCTCCGAATCAGAGAACTCTATACCGTCAAATGACCAGGAGAACTTCTCCATGTGGCCGGTGAGATGGAGTTCGATCGTCCGACTGGGCTCACGGCCGTCCGGATCGGGGAAAGTGCTTCTCAAGTCGCTATAGGTCAGGACTCGGCGGCCGTTGTCTCGTAAGCCAATACCGGGATCGTTCAGCCTATGAGTTGGGCTCATGGTCTGCATGTCCACCAGTGGGTTATTGGACTCTGAGGGCGGGTGCGATTGCATACCTGCGCTCATCCCAGCCATTCCAGAGTGGTCCATCCCGGACATCCCACCCATTTTGCTGTGATCCATGCCGGCCATTGCGCCCATGTCGCCCATCCCTTGCATGTCACCGTGGTTCATGCCGGACATGTTGCTATGGTCCATCGCGCCCATGTCGCCGCCATGGTCCATGCCCGCCATACCGCCCATGCTGCCGTGATCCATCCCCATGTCGTCCATGGTGATTAGTGGTCGAGGATCGGTTTCTGGAACAGGAGCGCTCAGCCCTTCGGCAACCGCTAGCGTGCCACGGGCGTATCCTGTGCGATCCATCGATTGGGCGAAGATCGTGTAAGCCTCCTCGGTCGCAGGCTCGACAATCACATCGTAGGTTTCTGCCACGGCAATGCGGAATTCGTCGACGCTAACTGGGTTGACGTATTGGCCATCGGCTGCGACTACAGTCATCTTCAGCCCTGGAATGCGGACATCGAAATAGCTCATGGCCGAGCCGTTGATGAACCGCAGACGAAGCTTCTCGCCGGGCTTAAAGATGCCGGTCCAGTTCCCGTCGGGTGCTTGGCCGTTCATTAGATAGGTATAGGTGTAGCCGCTTACGTCGGCGAGGTCGGTGGGACTCATTTTCATCTGAGCCCACATTTTCCGATTCGCAATCGTAGCGGCCCAGCCGTCTTCGCTCACATCGTTAATGAAGTCTCCGACAGTGCGCTTGTGGAAGTTGTAATAATCGGACTGCTTCTTGAGCTTAGAAAGGATTCGAGCGGGATCCTCATCGGACCAATCAGTCAACATCACCACATAGTCGCGGTCATAGCTGAACGGTTCGGGATCCTTCGCATCGATGACCAAGGGACCATAGACACCAAGCTGCTCTTGTAGGCCTGAATGACTGTGGTACCAATAGGTACCGTTCTGTTTAACCTGAAACTTGTAGACATACATGCCATCGGGAGCGATGCCGTGGAAGCTCAATCCAGGCACGCCATCCATGTTGGCCGGCAGGATCATGCCGTGCCAGTGAATCGATGTATCTTCGCTCAACTTATTTCTGACTCGCAGCGTGACGGTATCCCCTTCACGCCAACGTAGAAGCGGCCCTGGGATGGTCCCATTGATAGTCATCGCTGTCCGGGCCGCGCCGGTGATATTGACCGGCGTCTCCCCAATCAGCAGATCGAACTCCGTGCCACTTAGTACGCTGGGCTGGCCTGGGCTAGTCACTGCCCAGACCGGAGCTCGCCACAAGCCAAGACCGCCAAGGATGCCTGCGGCAGTCAAGCCTTTAACAAAGGTTCGCCTAGAGGTTTTACGTTGCATGTGTAGGTTCCAATCAAACTAAGGAGCCAAGCCGAAACCAGCCGTAAGGTTGGTGTTGCCAGCGTTAATTGATCTTAGAAACTCGCGCACGGTCTGTCTTATCAAGCGACTCGCCTTTAATCGTAAATATGGCATGCCTAAGAAAGACGCGGGATTACATTTTTGTAAGCTTAAAGCGCTTCAGAAATCGCCCAAAAAATCGCCTGTGAGCATGTCAATCTCCAGGTGGAAGCTGCGCAATGGCTTTTGATTTCCGTGCAAGGATCCGGTTGCAACGATACTCAAGGTGCATGGTCACAGTTGCGTAAGGTTTCGCTTCAGCAATTAGCGTGGGCGTGCTTCGCTGAAGTTGCTTTTGAGGCTACCTCCTGGGCTTGGTCCTTCTGGTCAGCCTGATAACTAGCGATCGCTATTTGGCGAGCCTGCTCCATACGAGCAAAGGTACGATCACCACCACCTTCTGCCATTGCATAGGAAGAGCTTGCTGCGATGGCGAGCAGTACAGAAACGGATCTGAAGAATTTCATTACTTGTTACCTCGTTCGAAGACATGGGAGACCCAGCGCAGCTCCATAAATAGGGGCTTTGGCTTGGTCCTGTGTCTAAGCTAACCGAGCGTTCCTGTCAGAAGCCTGATTTAGACATTACGGTTTCGTCAGTAATGCATAAAAGCAGTGAGCCCAAGCGAAAGCGCAGGTAGCGTGCATGGTGCCTTTTCGTTCAGGCAAATAGGTCTTGTTTCCAGCGGGCAAAAAAAGGGCGCCATCTAGGCGCCGATAGGCCAAAGGAGCATGGAAAAGGCCAAAAAGCAGAGTGTGGGAGCAACTGCTGATGTAGACGTTAACGCTACAAGCTGTCAGACAGATGATGCGAGCATTACGTTTCTGTAAGGTACTGGCTGCACGCCCTGACAATCGGCACACTGCTCCAAATGCCGGAGGGAATACTTTCATGAAGCTTCTTGTTGCTGAAGACGAGCCGAAAACAGGCACCTACCTACAGCAGGGGCTTTCAGAGGCAGGCTTCACAGTCGATAGAGTTGAAAACGGGACCGATGCTGCTCAGCACGCGCTTCATACCACATACGACTTGCTCATCTTAGACGTGATGATGCCTGGCCTGGATGGGTGGCAGGTTTTACAGAAAGTCCGCGCTGCTGGTAATGAGGTTCCCGTGCTCTTTCTCACCGCCCGAGACGGGGTTCAGGATCGAGTAAAGGGATTGGAGTTGGGCGCTGATGATTATCTCATCAAGCCGTTCGCCTTCTCCGAATTGCTAGCCAGGATCCGTACGTTGCTTCGCCGCGGCAATAATGTCCCCAACCAAACAATACTCAAACTCCTCGACCTTGAGGTCGATCTGCTCAGGCGTCGAGTTACGCGATCGGGGAAACGAATAGACCTAACTGCAAAGGAATTCGCACTTCTTGAGCTATTACTTCGGCGTCGCGGGGAAGTGCTCTCAAAGTCCCTTATCGCCTCCCAAGTATGGGACATGAATTTCGACAGCGATACCAATGTGATTGAGGTGGCGGTACGACGGCTGAGAGCAAAAATCGATGATGAGTTCGAACCTAAGCTCATACAAACCGCGCGTGGGATGGGCTATTTGATCGACGCGCCAGACCCCTAGAGCGAAATGCTCGGCATTTCACGCGATGGGCCAAGCTACCGGTACCGATGCGGTTAAGGCGAGCCACCGAGCAAGGAGCGGTGCCGAACCTCAGTTCTCCGAGCTGGATTTCTTCAGCTGTGGCACGAAGAAGATGGGTCTCTGCGGGGGAGCTATCAGAATATCACTGGATTTGATGCTAGTGCCCTTGCGACGCCTGGTCTTGCCATCCTTACCGACCGCCAGCAAATCACCGGTCGCAACAGCGATATCGAGCGCCTGCTTTACGCGAAACTCGTCAGCCATGGTGTAGTTGGTCAATCCGCTCATCAGGCCCAAAAAAGGTTGCCGTTCTACCTCGTAGACCTGGTTGGGCAAGAGCTCTGAAAGTTCTCCTCGGACGCGGTCATCGGTGGCATCGTCGAAGTGATGCTCATCCAACAGCAAATCGTGTTTGCATGATGGCGAGCGTTATGAGGTGCATCTCTGTGAGGCCTGCTTTTTCCGAGCGCTGAGTGGTCTCCGCCGCGAGCGTATGGTCAACACCATGTTCGACGAGAATCCCGATAGGACTGGCGATGAGTTCGGCCTTGTGCAGCGGAGCGAATTCTGGAAAGACAACTGAGCTCGGTTCAGATGGGACTATGGATACGGGTAGGAAGTGGGGCGTTAGCCTCGCAGATGTAATGCAGCAGAGAAGATCACGTGTTTACTAATTCGACTGCCGAGAGACTGACACGCTGAGGTTGAGTACGTGCGATCTCCCTCCACTCGGTACTGGTGCCCAAGCTCGCTACCTTGTGCATCACGAATTGAAAGGATCTCCAGTAACGGCTCCATCAACCAGCGACCCACCTCGTTCATATGCCCGGGACTCACAAGATACGCCTGCTCCAGCCAGGCGTGCTCGGTCTGCGCAGCTATGACCTGTTCCAGCAATGGAACCGACGGAACCATTAGCATGCTTCGAAAGGCCGCGTTTCCATCGTCCTCAACGATCTGCAGGTAGAACCAGGGCCAGGTCATCAGGTCATCTCTAGCTCGACATATGACCAGAACTGCACGCCATCTGGCGCTGTTGAGAGCCCAGGAAGCAGTTCCGCATTCCGACTGGTTTTGAACACGCGCCAATCTCCTAATGATAATTGTACTTGATTGATGAACAATATATTTTGTAGTCATATATTGTTCAATCGCGCTTCATCGTTCCATTTTGCGGAGCAGCAAAATGGAAGTCCGGGATTCGTTCGGGAAAGCGTTGAGGCTCGTGCGGCAGCGTAGGGGGCTGGCACAGGAAGATTTCTCGCTCGTTAGCAGTCGTACCTTCGTCAGCATGCTGGAGCGCGGGGCAACGAGCCCGACTCTCGAAAAGCTCGATAGCCTCTGCACGGTGCTCGACACTCACCCTGTCACCCTCTTGGCCCTGACCTACTTGCTTGGATCCGAAGCTCCTGAAAGTTTTGAGCAGCTCCTGGAGAAGGTTGGTGAGGAGTTGAGAGCTCTAGTCGAACCTGACTGATTACTCAGCGAGGCTGTGTGAGGGGCCGGTTCCGTGGCCGCACAGTGAGTGTTGATCTTGCTGTCCCTCTGTCCCCAGTGGCTGGCCTGGAGGTCCTGTTTTTGGCAGGGCTTATAGTTTTTGTGGGCGTCAGAAAATATGTGGATTCTGACTTTTTGGGGCTCATATGTCCGTCGCGCAAGCTATTTTAAATCGAGTCAAGCACATGCCAAAGGGGAGGCCATTTGCCGGCGCGGTGTTCGCGCAGGTCGGTTCCCGTGCGTCGATTAATAAAGCGCTTTCTAGGCTGGTGCAATCAGGCACGCTGGAGCGAGTCGCTCGCGGTGTCTACATGCGCCCCAAAATGAGCAAGTACACCGGCAGGGTGGTGCGCCCGAGTCCGCTGGCTGTCGTGGAGGTCATCACGAAGGCGAACGGCGAGACGATCCAGATACACGGCGCGGAGGCTGTTCGGAGGTTGGGCCTCAGCACACAGATGCAGGTGTTGCCGACCTTTTACACCAGCGGATCTACTCGCGAGATCAAGGTTGGCAATGCGGTGGTTCGCCTCCGCCACGTATCCAAGGACCGCTTGCAGCACGCCGGCACGACGGTAGGTGTGGCGCTTACTGCTCTCTACTACATCGGGAAAGAAGGGCTGTCCGCTAATGTGGTTTCCAAGATTGTTAGTGCGCTGAGCGGCGAAGAGCTGATGAAGCTCCGGGCCTGCAAGATGCCGGAGTGGATGCGGTCGGCATTGCGCTTTGCTGCCAAGGAGATTGAGTAGTGCGCAATAGCACCTACCCGACTCCACCTACTGGCAGCTACCAAAGCCTGAGGCGAGACGTGGCTGGCTTTTCTGACAAGACAATGCGACTTCCTGCGCATTTAGCAAAACGTGGAATTCGTCGAAGATCACCAGCCCGACGCCTTCCAGTGCTGGATCGTCCTGCAGGCGGCGCGCAAGGATGCCCTCGGTGACCACCTCGATGCGGGTGCTCGGCCCGACCTTGCTGTCCAGCCGAATGCGGTAGCCCACCGTCTCGCCGACCCGCTCGCCCAGCTCGCTGGCCAGGCGCTCGGCAGCGGCGCGGGCGGCCAGCCGGCGCGGTTCGAGCATGATGATGGTCTGCCCGGCCAACCAGGCTTCGCCGAGCAGCGCCAGCGGCACGCGGGTGGTCTTGCCGGCGCCGGGCGGCGCCTCGAGCACGGCTTCGTCGCGCTGCTGCAGAGCCTGGCGCAACGCCGGCAGGGCTTCGTCGATGGGTAGGCTGATCATGTCGGCTCCGATTGCGGTGGCCGATTATATCGAGGCGGCCGCATCGATAGCGGACCGGCGACTTTTTGCGAACAGCCGCGCGACCCGGGCGGTCTGATGTCGAGAAAACATCATCCAGCCCTTGTATAGTTGCGCCACTTTTCCCGGAGGTCTTTATGCGTACCCGTAACCGAATCATCGGCGGCGTGCTGGCCGCTTCCCTGTTCACCCAACTGACCGCCTGCGGCACGCTGTTCTATCCCGATCGCCGCGGGCAGATCGAAGGCCGCATCGACCCGGCCATCGCCGTGCTCAACGCCGTCGGCCTGCTGTTCTATGTCATTCCCGGCCTGATCGCCTTCGGTATCGACTTCGCCACTGGCGCGATCTACCTGCCCGACGACCAGTACTCCGTTGCGCCGGAGAAACTGCAGGAAGCCATTGGTGCCGACGGCGTGATCGATCAGGCTCGTCTGAAAGCCATCATCGAGGCGGAAACCGGCCGCAGCCTGCCGCTGGACGACCCGCGACTGATCCAGCACAACGGCAGCGTCGAGCAGCTGGCCGCCTTCGGCCTGCGCCCGGCCGCTTGATGCGCACGGGGGACAGCCGCCGCCGATGAGCATCAATCGCGACCACGCCCGGCTCATGCGCCGGGCCACCGCTGCGGCCCTGGCGACGGCCATCCTGCTGGCGCTGAGCAAGGCGGTGGCCTGGTGGCTGAGCGGCTCGGTGAGCCTGCTGGCGGGCCTCACCGACTCGCTGCTGGACGGCGCCGCCTCGCTGCTCAACCTGCTGGCGGTGCACTACTCGCTGCGCCCGGCGGACGACGACCACCGCTACGGCCATGGCAAGGCCGAGGCCCTGGCCGGGCTGGGCCAGGCGGCATTCATCTGTGTCAGCGCGATCCTCGTCGGCGTGCAAGGCGTCGACCGCCTGCTGCACCCGCAACCGTTGGGCGCGCAGGGCGTAGGCATCGCGGTGATGATCTTCTCACTGGTGATGACCGCCGTGCTGCTGACCTACCAGCACCACGTGGTCAAGCTCACCGGCTCCACCGCCATCCGCGCCGATTCGCTGCACTACCGCTCCGACCTCCTGCTGAATACCAGCATCCTGCTCGCACTGGTGCTGGCCAGCTTTGGTTGGGAGCGAGTGGACGCGCTGTTCGGCATCGCTATCGCCCTGTACATCTTCTGGAGCGCGATCAGCATCGTCCGGGAGGCCGGTGCCGTGCTGATGGATACCGAGCTGTCGCCAGAAATCAGCGAGCAGATGCAGCAACTGGTCTGCGAAGTGCCCGGCGTGCATGGCTGCCACGATTTCCGCACACGGGTTTCCGGCACGCGCTGGTTCGTCCAGTTGCATCTGGAGCTACCCGGGGACCTGCCGCTGTCACAGGCACATGATCTGTGCGTGGCGGTGGAGAACGCGATTCACGATCGCTATCCGAATGCGGAGGTGCTGGTGCATGCCGACCCGCTTGAGGTAGCGCCGCCTAAGCGGTGAGCAGTTCGACCACCACAACGCCCACAACGAAAAAGACCACGCCTGGGCGTGGTCTCTTCGATTCGTCTGGCCGATGGTAACGGCTGCTTCGCACGGTGCCTCGTGAGCGCCGGAGGCCCGGACCGTCGGTCTCGGTAAGACTTTCGGTGACCGCAGCGGGGATCGCGTGCCGTGGTCGTTCTGCCGGGGGCTGAAGTTGAGATAAAGCTTACGCCGCCCCGACCGGCACCGGATTGCGAAGATTGCTGATCACGGCGTCACTTGCGCAATCAATAGCCCTGGATTCATCATCACGCGCAATCCGATCCCAAAGGCCTCCCTCCATGAGCAAACTCGACCGCTACGACCTGCGCATTCTCGCCGAATTGCAGCACGACGCCCGCATCTCGAACCAGGAGTTGGCCGAACGCATCGGACTGTCGCCCTCGCCCTGCTCACGCCGCGTCAAGCAGCTGGAAGACGACGGCTATATCGCGCGCCAGGTCGCCCTGCTCGACCGCAAGAAGCTCGGCCTGACGCTCACTGCCTACGTGCTGATCGGCATGGACCGGCACACCCCGGAGCGCTTCGAGCATTTCGAGGGGGTGATCGGACGCTGCCCGGAGGTGCTGGAATGCAGCCTGGTCACCGGCATGGACGCCGACTACCAGCTCAAGGTGGTCGTGCCCGACATGGACCACTACCAGCAGTTCCTGCTCGGCACGCTGACGCGTATCGAAGGCGTTTCCAGCGTGCGTTCCAGCTTCGTCCTGCGTCAGGTGGCGTCGAGTACCGAGCTGCCGCTGGAGCATTTGCGCAGCTGAGACGCAGCGCACAGCTTGTACCCTACTTTTCGCAGGGTTACTGCCTATAATCCGCGCCCTTGTTTTCCGGCCCGCCTGGGCGAGCCGGACTGCCGAATGCGACGCCCGATGCAGGCGCCGTTCCAGATCCTTCGTGCAAGGGACGCCCCATGAACGACACCAACCGCGTCATGCAGAGCTATGGCCGCTGCTGCGCGAGCCCCAGCTTCTTCGATGATTTCTACGTGACTTTCCTCGCCAGTTCGCCGGCGATACGGGAGAAGTTCGCCCGCACCGACATGACCGCGCAAAAGCAGCTGCTACGCGCCGGCATTCTCAATCTGGTGCTGTTCGCCCGAGGCATGCCGGACACCAAGCTTCGCGCGCTGGGCGAGAGCCATTCGCGGGCACGCCTGGACATCCGCCCGGAGCTCTATGACCTATGGATCGACGCGCTGCTCAAGACCATCCGCCAGCACGATGGCGAACTGCAGCAACAGGACCTGAAGGCCTGGCACATGGTCTTGAACAAGGGCATCGACGTGATCAAGGCGGCCTACTGAATACCGGTGAGACATTTCGCCGCACCGGCGCCCGGTCGGCGCGATCCGAACGCTTTCCGAGCTCGACCGTCCAACCAGCGGTGGCACACCCACCACTCGCTAGCGGCGTATACTGCGCCGCTTTCGCGCCCGGCCTGCCACGGGCGCATTCGTCGAAGTCAGTCAGGAGATCCCTGTGGAGCCCGAAGTTTTCGAAAAGTGGATGATGATCGTGCTCGTCGGCGGGCTGATGGCCTTCATGGCGTTCATCATCTGGGACCTGGCCAAGAAGTCGAAGGCCGGTCGCCTCGGCACTGCCATTCTCTTCCTCGGCCTGGGCCTGTGCCTGTTCGCCTTTCTCGCCAAGCCGGTCATCGGTTACGTCATCGAAGTCACTCAGGGCATCCCGCACTGAGTTGAGGCGCCAGCCGGTGCACTACAGCTGCGCCGGCACCTCCCGCCACTCACCCGGCTGCAGGCCATCGAGCGCCCACGGCCCGATGCGCACCCGCACCAGACGCAGGGTCGGCAACCCGACCGCCGCCGTCATGCGTCTGACCTGGCGATTACGCCCCTCGCGAATCACCAATTCCAGCCAGCTGGTCGGCACGCTCTTGCGAAAGCGCACCGGCGGGTTGCGTGGCCATAGCTCGGGCTCGTCCAGCTGCCGCGCTTCGGCGGGCAGGGTCAGGCCGTCGTTGAGCTGGACGCCATCGCGCAAGCGCTGCAGCTGCTCGGCGCTGACCTCACCCTCCACCTGCACCCAGTAGGTCTTCGGCAGCTTGTGCTTGGGGTCGGCGATACGCGCCTGCAACCGACCGTCGTTGGTCAAGAGCAGCAGCCCCTCGCTGTCGCGATCCAGCCGGCCGGCCGGATAGACGCCCGGCACCTGCACGTAATCCTTCAGCGTCGCGCGGCCATCGGCGTCGTTGAATTGCGTCAGCACGTCGAACGGCTTGTTCAACAACAACAGGCGTGGCTCGGCCGGCGGTGCCTTGGCCACGCGCCGCGGCGCGGATGGGCGCGCGGTTCGCGCAGGCGGACGCGAGGATGGAGGACGCGGTGGGCGAGGCATGGCGACGGGTCTCGATGCGGGCCGGCCATGCTAGAAGTGACGCCCGGCAGCCGCAAGTAGCGGAGCTCCGCTGTGTGGCACTGAAATCGGGCAAAGCGGCCTCCCGCGGTGCACCACCGGCCTTCGCATGCACCAGCATGGCTCACCGCGGAAGCTGCCCGATCGATCCCGGATCGGCGCAAAGCTGCGTCGCAGAAGGCTTTGCGCCATTTGGCACGGATGCTGCCATTGCTCCTGGCGTTCCGATGTTTTCAGCACACAGTTGCGCACGGACAGCCAAGGAGCCCCACAATGAAACGCCGTCCCCTGATCAAGTCCACCCTCGCCGCCAGTGCCCTGATGCTCAGCGGCCTGTTCCCCTTCACCCTGCAGGCCGCAGAGACCATCAAGGTCGGCATCCTGCATTCGCTGTCCGGCACCATGGCCATCTCCGAGACCTCGCTCAAGGACATGGCGCTGATGACCATCGATGAGATCAACGCCAAGGGCGGCGTGCTCGGCAAGCAGCTCGAACCGGTGGTGGTCGACCCGGCTTCCAACTGGCCGCTGTTCGCCGAGAAGGGCCGTCAGCTGCTGACCCAGGACAAGGTGGCGGTGACCTTCGGTTGCTGGACCTCGGTATCGCGCAAGTCGGTACTGCCGGTCTATGAGGAGCTCGACGGCCTGCTGTTCTACCCAGTGCAGTACGAGGGCGAAGAGCTGTCGCCGAACGTCTTCTACACCGGCGCCGCGCCAAACCAGCAGGCCATCCCGGCCGTTGAGTACCTGATGAGCGAAGACGGCGGCGGCGCCGAGCGCTTCTTCCTGCTCGGCACCGACTACGTCTACCCGCGCACCACCAACAAGATCCTGCGCGCCTTCCTGATCAGCAAGGGTGTGCCGGAATCCAGCATCGAAGAGGTCTACACCCCCTTCGGTCACAGCGATTACCAGACCATCGTCGCCAACATCAAGAAGTTCTCCGCCGGCGGCAAGACTGCCGTGGTGTCGACCATCAACGGCGACTCCAACGTGCCCTTCTACAAGGAGCTGGCCAACCAGGGCCTGGAAGCCACTGACGTTCCGGTCGTGGCCTTCTCGGTCGGCGAGGAAGAACTGCGTGGCATCGACACCAAGCCGCTGGTCGGTCACCTGGCCGCGTGGAACTACTTCCAGTCGGTGGAGAACCCGGTCAACGAAGCCTTCGTCAGCAAGTGGAAGGCCTACGCCAAGGCCCAGAACCTGCCGGGCGCCGACAAGGCGGTGACCAACGACCCGATGGAAGCCACCTACGTCGGTATTCACATGTGGGCGCAGGCGGTCGAGAAAGCCGGCACCACCGACGTCGGCAAGGTGCGCGACGCCCTCGCTGGCCAGACCTTCGAGGCGCCGAGCGGCTACACCCTGACCATGGACGAGAAGAACCATCACCTGCACAAGCCGGTGATGATCGGCGAGGTCCAGGAGGACGGCCAGTTCTCGGTGGTCTGGGAAACCGAAAGCCCGGTCCGCGCGCAGCCGTGGAGCCCGTACATCCCGGGCAACGACAAGAAGCCGGACTACGCGGTGAAGTCGAACTGATCGACGCCGTTGTGGTGGATGAAGCGCCATCCATCTGACGAGCACTGCCGTATGGCCCTGCATTCGTAGGGTGGGCTTCAGCCCACCATCAGCCCTCGGTGGGCTGAAGCCCACCCTACAAACAGGCCACCTTCGACGCTGTAGCGGCGGATGAATGTCGCTTTTCTCATCCGCCTGTCGGCCGTCACTAGCTCCATTAAGAGAGCCCGCGGCCTCCCCTGGGGAATGCACAGATGAACACTGCCCTGCACCGATTATTGCTGCTGCTCCTGCTCGCCCTGCCCTGGGCAGTGCACGCCGGAGAAGCGGCCGACTACGCCAAGGCGAGCCCGGCCAAACAGGCCAAGCTGCTAGAAACATGGGCCATCGCGCCCGTTCCCGAACGCCTGGCACTGATCGAAGCGCTGCGCGCCAGCCGCGTGGTGATCGACAAGAACAAGACACCCTTCATCGAGGAGAACGGCGCCTACCGTGCCCTCGAAGGTGATGCCGAACCCGTCGGCACGCCGAAGAAGCTGCGCCTGAACAACCGTCTGCGTGGCCTGCTCAACACCGCTCTGGCCAGCCACCAGCTGTTCGCCGAAGACCCCGCGCAGCGCCTCGCTGCGGCCAAGCGCCTGCAGCGCAGCGGGAAGCCGGAGCAATTGCCACTGCTGCAACAGCGTCTCGAAGCCGAGGACGATCCGGCCGTACGCGAAGCCCTTACCCTCACCCTCGCCAACCTGCAGCTGACCGCGAGCGACCCCGCAGTACGCCTCGCCGCCGTGCGCCTGCTCGGTGAAACCGGCGCACCGCTGGCACGGGTACGCCTAGAGAACCTGCTGGCCGACGAGGCGGAAACCGACGCCAACGTGCGCAAGGCAGCGGAAACCAGCCTGGCCCAGGTCAAGCGCAAGCTCCTGATCGGCGAGCTGCTCGGCCAGGCCTTCAGCGGTCTGTCGCTGGGCTCGATCCTGCTGCTCGCCGCCCTCGGTCTGGCGATCACCTTCGGCCTGCTCGGGGTGATCAACATGGCCCACGGCGAGATGCTCATGCTCGGCGCCTACACCACCTACATGGTGCAGGTGCTGATGGCGCGGCTCGCCCCGGAAGCCCTCGCCTTCTACCCGCTGGTGGCGTTGCCGGTGGCCTTCTTCGTCACCGCCGCAATCGGCATGGCACTGGAACGCACGGTGATCCGCCATCTGTACGGCCGCCCGCTGGAAACCCTGCTGGCGACCTGGGGCATCAGCCTGATCCTGATCCAGCTGGTGCGGGTGCTGTTCGGCGCGCAGAACGTCGAGGTCGCCAATCCGGCCTGGCTGTCCGGTGGCCTGCAGGTGCTGCCGAACCTGGTGCTGCCGTACAACCGCATGGTGATCATCGGCTTCGCGCTGTTCGTGGTGCTCCTGACCTGGCTCTTGCTGAACAAGACGCGCCTGGGCCTGAACGTGCGCGCGGTAACGCAGAACCGCAACATGGCCGCCTGCTGCGGGGTACCCACCGGACGCATCGACATGATGGCCTTCGGGCTGGGCTCCGGCATCGCCGGGCTCGGCGGCGTGGCCCTGAGCCAGATCGGCAACGTCGGCCCGGACCTCGGCCAGAGCTACATCATCGATTCCTTCCTGGTGGTGGTGCTCGGCGGTGTCGGTCAGCTGGCCGGCAGCATCTTCGCCGCCTTCGGCCTCGGCATCGCCAACAAGATCCTCGAACCGCAGATCGGCGCCGTGCTGGGCAAGATCCTCATCCTCGCGCTGATCATCCTCTTCATCCAGAAGCGTCCGCAGGGGCTCTTCGCTCTCAAGGGGAGGGTCATCGATTGAACCAGCCACTTACCCTCACCGCCGCACAGAAAGCCGGGCCGAAAGCCACGGTCATCGCCCTCGGTCTGGCGCTGGCCGTCCTCGTCGCCATGCCGCTGCTGCACC
The DNA here is from genome assembly GCF_026642215.1 of Stutzerimonas sp. R40042. Lineage (NCBI taxonomy): Bacteria > Pseudomonadati > Pseudomonadota > Gammaproteobacteria > Pseudomonadales > Pseudomonadaceae > Stutzerimonas > Stutzerimonas sp. R40042. The sequence continues at coordinate 4,068,081 of NZ_CP113258.1, forward strand.
TCCTTCCGGCCGAGCATGCCCTGCACGTTTCGGCCTACACCCTGACACTGGTAGGCAAGATCCTCTGCTACGCCATCGTCGCCCTGGCGCTGGATCTGGTCTGGGGTTACGCGGGGCTCTTGTCCCTCGGCCACGGCCTGTTCTTCGCCCTCGGTGGCTACGCCATGGGCATGTACCTGATGCGCCAGAGCGCCGGTGACGGCCTGCCGGCATTCATGAGCTTCCTCGCCTGGAACGAGCTGCCCTGGTACTGGTATGGCACGTCGAGCTTCCTCTGGGCCATATGCCTGGTGGTGCTGGTGCCCGGCGTGCTGGCCTTCGTCTTCGGCTTCTTCGCCTTCCGCTCGCGGATCAAGGGCGTGTACTTCTCGATCATGACCCAGGCGCTGACCTTCGCCGGCATGCTCCTGTTCTTCCGCAACGAGACCGGCTTCGGCGGCAACAACGGCTTCACCGATTTCAAGACCATCCTCGGTTTCTCGATCTCGGCGCCGGCGACCCGCGCCACGCTGTTTCTCGCCACCGTGGCGCTCCTGGCCGGCAGCCTGTACCTGGGCTTTCGCCTGGCGCGCAGCAAGTTCGGCCGGGTGCTCACCGCCCTGCGCGATGCCGAGAACCGGCTGATGTTCTGCGGCTACGATCCGCGCGGCTACAAGCTGTTCATCTGGACGCTGTCAGCGGTGCTCTGCGGCCTGGCCGGTGCGCTCTATGTGCCGCAGGTGGGCATCATCAACCCCAGCGAGATGGCGCCGACGCAATCCATCGAGGCCGCCGTCTGGGTCGCCCTCGGCGGACGCGGCACGCTGATCGGCCCGCTGCTCGGCGCCGGCCTCGTCAACGGCATGAAGAGCTGGTTCACCGTGGCCTTCCCCGAATACTGGCTGTTCGCCCTCGGTGCGCTGTTCATCGTCGTCACCCTGTACCTGCCCAAGGGCGTCATCGGCCTCATCAAGCGGAGGGGCGAAGAATGAAAACCGTACCCTGCAGCGCCGTCATCGACGGCTTCGACCCCACCGGGGGTGGCCTGACCCGCGATGCCATCGGCCTCGGCCGGGTCGCCGAGAAGGGCCTGGACGTGCGCCACGGCACCATCCTCAGCCTGGAAGACATCAACGTCAGCTTCGACGGTTTCAAGGCACTGACGGATCTCAGCCTGTACATCGGCGTCGGCGAGCTGCGCTGCATCATCGGCCCCAACGGCGCCGGCAAGACCACCATGATGGACGTCATCACCGGCAAGACGCGCCCCACCAGCGGCAGCGCCTGGTTCGGCGAAACCCTGGACCTGACCCGCATGAGCGAGGTGGACATCGCCCAGGCCGGCATCGGCCGCAAGTTCCAGAAGCCCACGGTGTTCGAGGCGCTTTCGGTGTTCGAGAACCTGGAGCTGGCGCAGAAGACCGACAAGTCGGTATGGGCGAGTTTGAGAGCCAAGCTCAACGGCGAGCAGAAGGACCGCATCGACGAAGTGCTGGAGACCATCCGCCTCGGCCAGTCGCGTCATCGCCCGGCCGGGCTGCTGTCCCACGGGCAGAAGCAGTTCCTAGAGATCGGCATGCTGCTGATGCAGTCGCCGCAGCTCTTGCTGCTCGACGAACCGGTGGCCGGCATGACCGATGCCGAGACCGAATTCACCGCCGAGCTGTTCAAGTCCTTGGCGCGCAAGCATTCGCTGATGGTGGTCGAGCACGACATGGGCTTCGTCGAGACCATCGCCGACCACGTCACCGTGCTGCACCAGGGCCAGGTGCTGGCCGAGGGTTCGCTGCAACAGGTGCAGGTGGATGAGCGGGTGATCGAGGTGTATCTGGGGCGTTGAGCAAAAAGGTGGATGGCTTCGGCCATCCACCCTACGCCCGCCAAACGCCCATGCCCGCATCAACGCAAACCTAATCGTAGGGTGGATAACGCCAGAGGCTTATCCACCAAGTGAAGGAGTCGCACATGCTGCAAGTCCAGCAACTGCACCAGTACTACGGCGGCAGCCATATCCTGCGCGGCCTCTCGTTCGAGGCGAAGGTCGGCGAAGTCACCTGCCTGCTCGGACGCAACGGCGTCGGCAAGACCACCCTGCTCAAGTGCCTGATGGGCCTGATCCCGGCCAAGGAAGGCGCGGTGAACTGGGAGGGCAAGCCGATCACCGGCTTCAAGCCGCACCAGCGCGTGCACGCAGGCATCGCCTATGTGCCGCAGGGGCGCGAGATCTTCGGCCGCCTGACCGTCGAGGAAAACCTGCTGATGGGCCTGTCCCGTTTCAGCGCCAGGGAAGCCAAGGAAGTACCCGAGTTCATCTACGAACTGTTCCCGGTTTTGCAGGAAATGAAGCACCGCCGCGGCGGCGACCTCTCTGGCGGCCAGCAACAGCAGCTCGCCATCGGCCGCGCGCTGGCGAGCAAGCCGCGCCTGTTGATCCTCGACGAACCCACCGAAGGCATCCAGCCCTCGGTGATCAAGGAGATCGGCGCGGTGATCAAGAAGCTCGCGGCCCGCGGCGACATGGCGATCCTCCTGGTGGAGCAGTTCTACGACTTCGCCGCTGAACTGGCCGACCAGTACCTGGTGATGAGCCGCGGCGAGATCATCCAGCAGGGCCGCGGCGAAAACATGGAAGCCGAAGGCGTACGTGGGCTGGTCGCGATCTGACCGGTCAGCGCACCACAACAGCGCATTTATCGCTCGACGCACCAGCCCGATGCACAAAAAGAACAACCTGAGACGCTGCCCAAGATGCCAATCCACGTCGAAAAAACGCCATAGCGCCGATCTGTCAGGCCGCGCACCAATGCAGCGCATAACGGGCATGGCGATTGCTCTGCTTTCCTGACCGACAGATCGAAAAGCCTGCACCGATGAACGCCCCTGCACCGCTGTTCACCCCCCATTGGCATGCCGAGCTGGAGCTCGGTTATGCGCCGTGCGCCGGCGCAACACGGCCGGTACTGCGTCGCCACACGGGGCCGTTGCGGGTGCAGAAGCATCTCTATCCCGAGGGGCCGGAGGTCTGTCAGCACATCATCGTGCACCCACCGGGCGGCATTGCCGGTGGCGATCGGCTGGATATCAGCGCCTCGGTTGCAGCCGGTGCCTGGACGCAGCTGACCAGCCCCGGTGCAGCCAAGTGGTATCGCGCAGTCGGCCCCGCGTTTCAGGACCTGCGCCTGCGCGTCGAGGCCGGTGCCACGCTGGAATGGCTGCCGCAGGAGACCATCGTCTATTCAGCGGCGCAGGCCGAGCTGAACACGGTCATCGAGCTGGAAAGCGATGCGCGGCTGTTCTACTGGGACATGGTTGCCCTCGGCCGGCCGGCAGCAGGCGAGCGCTTCGACGCCGGGCATTTCCAGGCGCGCCTGGATATCCGTCGCGACGACCAGCTGATCTGGCACGAGCGCCAGCGCATCGCCGGCGCCGATGCGCTGCTCGACTCACCGATCGGCCTCGACGGGCGTTCGGTGTTCGCCACCCTCATTGCCAGCGGCGAAATCGATGCGGAGCTGATGGAGCGCTGCCGGGAACTGCCCAGTCGCGTGCGCGGTGACCTGACGCAACTGCCAGGGCTCATCGTGGCGCGCTGTCTGGCCGACGAGGCGCTGCACGCCCGCGCCTGGCTGATCGACCTGTGGCGGCTGTTGCGCCCCGAACTGCTGGGCCGCGAGGCGGTACCGCCGCGAATCTGGAGTACCTGAATGATCGGTGGGCACGGCTGCGCCGTTGCCCTCCCTACGCCGGCGCGCCTGCGTGCACGCCGCCCTGAACAACGCTGCGTGGTCTCGACCACCGGCCGGTGGATACGAAGAGCGACATCCACCCTACGACTGGAGCGGTTATGGATCTGTCACCAAGAGAGAAGGACAAGCTGCTGATCTTCACCGCCGGCCTGGTGGCCGAGCGCCGGCTGGCCCGCGGAGTGAAGCTCAACTACCCGGAGGCCATGGCCTACATCTCCGCCGCGCTGCTCGAAGGCGCGCGCGACGGCCAGACGGTCGCCGAGCTGATGCACTACGGCACCACCCTGCTCAGCCGCGAGCAGGTGATGGAAGGCGTGCCGGAGATGATTCCGGAGATCCAGGTCGAGGCGACCTTCCCGGATGGCACCAAGCTGGTCACGGTGCATCAACCAATCGCCTGAAATATCGGTCAATGTCTACTGCCCACGACCTTGAACCGTTCTTGAAGGAAACCAACGTGCAGTTACGCGACGCCCTGGACACCGACCTCGAAGGCATCCTGCAGATCTACAACGACGCGGTGCAGAACAGCACGGCGATCTGGAACGACCACACGGTCGACCTTGCCAACCGCCAGGCCTGGCTGGCCGAGCGCCACGCGCAGGGTTACCCGGTGCTGGTTGCCATCGACGAGCAGGGCCAGGTGGCCGGCTATGCCTCGTTCGGCCCCTGGCGCCCCCACGACGGCTTTCGTCATACCGTGGAGAACTCGGTGTACGTGAGCCCCGACCACCGCGGCAGCGGCATCGGCCGCAGCCTGATGAAGGCACTGATCGAGCGCGCCCGGCAGCTAGAAAAGCACGTCATGGTCGCCTTCATCGAAAGCGAGAACCGTGCCTCGGTGCATATGCACCAGCAACTGGGCTTCATCCATGTCGGCCAGATGCGCCAGGTCGGCTGCAAGTTCGGCCGCTGGCTGGACCTGACCATGATGCAACTGACCCTGAACAGGAGCTCCAATCCATGATTCCCGGCGAATACCAGATCCAGGACGGCGACATCGAGCTCAACGCCGGCCGCCGCACCGCCACGCTCAATGTGGCCAACAGCGGCGATCGGCCGATCCAGGTCGGCTCGCACTACCACTTCTTCGAAACCAACGACGCGCTCACCTTCGATCGCGCCGCCTCGCGCGGCATGCGCCTGAACATCCCGGCCGGCACCGCGGTGCGCTTCGAACCGGGCCAGAGCCGCGAGGTGGAATTGGTCGAGCTGGCCGGCGAGCGCCGGGTGTTCGGCTTCGCCGGGCGGGTGATGGGCGCGCTCTAGAGCGCAGCCGCAAGCGACAAGCAAGCTTCGTAGGGTGGAAAACGCCGAAGGCTTTTCCACCACCCAGATTGCCGGTGGACAAGCTTCGCGTTGTCCACCCTACGGACAGGATGAGATGCAATGAAGATTTCCCGCCAAGCCTATGCCGACATGTTCGGCCCCACCGTTGGCGACAAGGTGCGCCTGGCCGACACCGACCTGTGGATCGAAGTCGAAAAAGACTTCACCACCTATGGCGAAGAGGTGAAGTTCGGCGGCGGCAAGGTGATCCGCGACGGCATGGGCCAGAGCCAGCTGTGCGCCGCCGAGGTGGTCGATACCCTGATCACCAACGCGCTGATCCTCGACCACTGGGGCATCGTCAAGGCCGACGTGGGCCTCAAGGACGGCCGCATCGCCGCCATCGGCAAGGCCGGCAACCCGGACATTCAGCCCGATGTGACCATCGCCATCGGCGCCAGCACCGAAGTGATCGCCGGCGAAGGCATGATCCTCACCGCCGGCGGCATCGACTCGCACATCCACTTCATCTGCCCGCAGCAGATCGAAGAGGCGCTGATGAGCGGCGTGACCACCATGATCGGCGGCGGCACCGGCCCTGCTACCGGCACCAACGCCACCACGGTGACGCCCGGCCCCTGGCACATGGCGATGATGCTCAAGGCCGCCGACGCCTTCCCGATGAACATCGGCTTCACCGGCAAGGGCAACGCCTCGCTGCCCGAACCGCTGATCGAGCAGGTCAGGGCCGGCGCCATCGGCCTCAAGCTGCATGAGGACTGGGGCACCACCCCGGCGGCCATCGACAACTGCCTGAGCGTCGCCGACAAGTACGACGTACAGGTGGCGATCCACACCGACACGCTGAACGAATCGGGCTTCGTCGAGACCACCCTCGGCGCGTTCAAGGGCCGCACCATCCACACCTACCACACCGAAGGTGCTGGTGGCGGTCACGCGCCGGACATCATCAAGGCCTGCGGCTTCGCCAACGTGCTGCCGAGCTCGACCAACCCGACCCGGCCGTTCACCCGCAACACCATCGACGAGCACCTGGACATGCTCATGGTCTGCCACCACCTCGACCCGAGCATCGCCGAGGACGTGGCCTTCGCCGAGAGCCGTATCCGCCGCGAGACCATCGCCGCCGAGGACATCCTGCATGATCTCGGCGCGTTCTCCATGATCAGCTCCGACAGCCAGGCCATGGGCCGCGTCGGCGAAGTCATCACCCGCACCTGGCAGACCGCCGACAAGATGAAGAAGCAGCGCGGCGCCCTGCCCGGTGATGGGGATGGCAACGACAACTTCCGCGCCAAGCGCTACATCGCCAAGTACACCATCAACCCGGCGATCACCCACGGCGTCAGCCACGAGGTGGGCTCGATCGAAGTGGGCAAGTGGGCCGACCTGGTGCTCTGGCGCCCGGCGTTCTTCGGCGTGAAGCCGACGCTGATCCTCAAGGGCGGCGCCATTGCCGCGAGCCTGATGGGCGACGCCAACGCCTCGATCCCGACACCACAACCGGTGCACTACCGACCGATGTTCGCCAGTTACGGCGGTTCGCTGCACGCGTCGAGCTTCACCTTCATCAGCCAGGCCGCCTTCGAGGCCGGCGTGCCCGAGCAGTTGGGGCTGAAGAAGAAGATTGGCGTGGTGAAGGGCTGCCGTTCGGTGCAGAAGAAGGATCTGATCCACAACGACTACACACCGGACATCCAGGTCGACCCGCAGAACTATCAGGTGCGCGCCGATGGCCAGCTGCTCTGGTGCGAGCCGGCCGAGGTGCTGCCGATGGCGCAGCGCTACTTTCTGTTCTGATCGACTGATGCGTAACCAGTCACCGCTCAGCGGCGCGGCTCAACCCGCTCCGCTCGGCTGAGCGCAGCCTGCAGAAGAGGTCGACCATGTTAAAGTGGCCGGCCTTTTTTTCGCCGCTCAGGGCCTGCAGATGGTGCGATCCATCCTCGACGACCTGCTTACCGTGCAACGCATCAGCGCTGTACCGGCCATCCTGCAGGTGGTCAGCGAAACCACCGGCCTGCGCTTCGCTGCGGTCGCCCGCGTCACCGAGTCGAACTGGACCGCCTGCGCCGTGCTCGATCGCATCGAGTTCGGTCTGAAGGTCGGCGGCGAGCTGGACATCACTACCACGCTGTGCAGCGAGATCCGCGCCTCCCACCAGCCGATCATCATCAGCCAGGTCAGCGCCGACCCCGACTACCGCAACCATCACACGCCGCAGATGTATGGCTTCGAAAGCTATATCTCTGTACCTGTGCTGCGCGCCGACGGCAGCTTCTTCGGCACGCTCTGCGCACTCGATCCGGAGCCCCGCGACCTCTCCAGCCCGGCGACGCGGGCGATGTTCGAGTCTTTTGCCCGCCTGCTGACCCTGCAGATCGATGCCGAAGAGCAACAGCAGGCTACGCGTGCGGCGCTGGCTGACGAGCGCATCACAGGCTATCAGCGTGAGCAGTTCATCGCCTTGCTCGGCCACGACCTGCGCACCCCGCTCGCCTCCATCCAGGCGGCCAGCGACCTGTTGATCCGCCGTTCCACCGAACGCGGCACGCAACAGCTTGCAGAACATGTGCGTACCTCCAGCCAGCGCGCTTCGCGCTTGGTCGATGACCTGATGGATTTCGCCCGCGGCCAGCTGGGCAATGGCATACCGCTGAACTGGATGGCCTCGGCCAACCTGCACCTTGTTCTTTCACAGGTGGTCAACGAGTTGCGTACCGCCCATCCACGCCGTGTGCTGCTCGAACAGCTGCCGGAGCTGCCTGTGTTCGAGTGCGACCCGGACCGCATCGCCCAGCTGCTGGCCAATCTGGTCACCAATGCCCTGCATCATGGCGCCAGCACCGGTCCGGTGATCGTGCAGGCCGAGGTGGTCGATGAGCATTTCCAACTGGCGGTGCACAATCGTGGCACGCCAATCCCGGCAGAGCGGCTCGAACAACTGTTCCATGCCTATTCCCAGGAAGACGACACCTCGCGCAACGGGCTTGGACTGGGGCTGTTCATCGTCGATCAGGTGGCCAAAGCCCATGGCGGCGGCATGCAGGTGACCTCCAGCGCCGAAGGCGGCACCACTTTCACCTTCCGCATGCCGCTGCGGCGCGCCTGATCAGCGCAGCTGGCTGTCCTTGCTGCCACGGCGGTTGTAGCCACTGAACCTGGCGTCTTCCTTGTCCTGCTCGGCCTGGCACTTGATGCACAGCCTGACGCCGGGTACCGCTAGACGCCGTGCTTCGGGAATGGCCGCGCCGCACTCCTCGCAATGCTTGAGGCTCTCGCCGCGGGCGAGTTTGCTTCGGGCACGCTGCACCGCGTCTTCGACCGTGCTGTCGATCTGCTCCTGGACGGCACCGTCACCTGCCCAACCTGTCGCCATGCTCCACCTCCCGCATCGGCTCGATGCTGTTCTGCGTTGGAGTCGCTGCGCCGCCGGATGCTCACCCCGGGTGGTACCGCCCATCGAATGGCGCCGGGCAATCGACGGATGGCGCTGCCCGAGCGGCACAGTCGCCTATCCTGCCTCGGTTCACGCCGACGGCTCAGCGCCTCGGGCATTTGCGAACCGGCAGGGCAGCCAGCATGAAGCGCATCTTACCGATCATAACCAGCCTGCTCTTGGCGGCGGGCTGCGCCAGCGAACCACAGGTGCTGGAACGCGATCTGGGCACCTTCGATCTCAAGCTGGGCACCGAGCCCGCCCGCAGCATGGCTCAGGGGCTGGTGCAACCGAGTACCGGCAATGCATTCCATGGCGGGCTCGATCTCACCCATGCCAGCGGGCTGTATGTCGGGCAGTGGTCCCCCAGCGTCGGCCTGGTCGAGGGAAGGCAACTCGAGGTGAACTCCTATCTCGGCTACGCCCAGCAGAACGATCATGACCAACTCGGCTACGAGATCGGCCTGATGCGCTACAGCTTTCCGGAACTGCCCGAATGGGATCGACACGAATACTACGGTGGCCTGACGCTGGGCGATCGCCGCCTCGGTGCGGCGCTTAACAGTGCCGCCGGGCGCACCGACAGCACGTTCTATCTGGACCTGGGCACGGTGACGCCATTCGCCGTCGGCGTCCGCGTGAAGTACTCGAGCCACGCGCTGGCCACACCGCATTATCTCGACGGTGGCGGCAGCGTGGACATGTTCAGCGACTGGTCACTCGACCTCTCGCGGCCCTGGCTGGGCCTGCAACTGAACCTGTCCTACAGCGACTCCAGCCTGAGCGGCCAGGCCTGCAGCGCCTGCTCGGGACAGAACCCGCGTTGCGACGGCCTGCTGACCTTCCGCGCCGAGCGGCAGCTGTTCTGAGCGCGGCTATTCCTTGACCTGCATGTACTCCTCGGCCCAGACGACGTATTCATCGGCCGTGGAGTATTTGACCGACAGCTGCGAAGCGTTCAGGTCCAGCGCATCGACCTGGCGTTGTTCGCGCAGGCAGTCGTAGGTCGCCTTGATCGCCGCGAAGTAGGCCGCGTGACCGTTGACCACGATGCGCACGCCAAGCGCCGCCAGCCGCGCGTTGTCGCGCAGGTTGGGGTTGCCGTAGGTGACCAGCATCAGCGGCTTGCTCAGCTGGCTGGCGATGCTTTCCAGGTGATCGAAATCTTCGATGCCGACCAGGCAGATGGCATCGGCACCGGCCTTTTCGTAGGCCTGGGCTCGGGCGATGACTTCCTCGAAGCCGATCACGCCGGCATTGGTGCGACCGATGATGGCCATTTCCGGATCGACACGCGCCTCCAACGCCGCGCGTATCTTGCCGACCGCCTCGAACATGCCGATGAGGTCGGTGGAGCGGCGGCCGAATTTGGGCGGCAGCAGGGTGTCCTCGATGGTCAGCGCGGAAATCCCGGCGCGCTCCAGTTCGGAAACGGTGCGCATCACGTTCAGCGCGTTGCCATAGCCATGGTCGGCGTCGGCCAGCACCGGCAGCTGGGCGACGCGGCAGATACGCGTGGCCTGCTCGACGAATTCGCTCAAGGTGATGAGGTTGAAGTCCGGCGCGGCGAGGACCTGCAGCGAGGCCACCGAGCCACCGAGGATGCCCACTTCGAAACCGAGGTCGGCGGCGATGCGCGCGGACATCGGATCGAACACCGAGGCGGTGTGGAAGCAGCGGTCGGCGTTCAGCAGCTCGCGAAAGTTGCGGCGCAGGTCGTGATGAGAGAGTCGCGGCATATAGGCTCCATGGGTGCACGCAAGGGTCGATTCGCCCTGTCTTTTCATTTCAGTATTGTTGAGAAGCTGCCTGGTCGGCCGAATGGCGCATTCGCTGTTCTATCCCATGACCGGCCGCTGGCGGCGCTGCACATAAGCCATGCACAGGCCGCTGGCGATGATCACCGCCATGCCGATCAGCGCCCCGGCATCCGGCGCGTGATCGAAGGCGACATAGCCGACCACCCCGGCGAAGACGATCTGGCCGTAGGTGAACGGCGCCAGGGTCGCCGCGCTGGCGAAGCGGAAGGCATTGGTCAGCAGCAGGTGGCCGAGCATCGCCATGCCACCGAGCGCGCCCATCAGCAGCGCGTCGTGCAGCGTTGGCGTGCGCCAGTTGAAGACCACCAGCACGCTCAGGGTCACGCAACCGACCAGGCTGGTCAGGTAGTTGCTGGTCACCGGGTGATCGGTGCCGGCCAGGCGCCGGGTGACCAGCTGATACACGGTGAACGACAGCGCCGCGCCGAAGGGCAACAGCACCGCCGGGGTGAACAGCGCCGAACCGGGACGCATGATGATCACCACCCCGAGCAGACCGAAGGCCACGGCCAGCCACTGACTGCGGCTGACTCGCTCGCCCAACAGCGCTGAGGCGATGGTTACCAGCACCGGGGTCAGAAAGATCACCGCGGTGGCTTCGGCCAGCGGGATGAAATGCAGGCCATTGATGAACAGCAGGCTGACGCTGACCAGGCTCAGCCCGCGCAGCAGTTGTGGCCACGGCCGCAGGGTGCGAAACACGCGCTGGCCCATGCGCGGCACGAACAGCGCGGTCATCAGCACCGTCTGCGCGACGTAACGAGCCCAGATGACCAGAAACACCGGGTAGATTTCCGAGAGGTGTTTGGCCAGCCCGTCATGGCTGGCCAGCAACAGCCCCGACAGCAATATCAGCAGAACGCCGTAGAGCGGGTGGTGGTGATCGTTCAACGCAGGCCTCAGCCACTTGTTAGCAGGCTAACCATTATGCCTGTCATCTTGTCGCACCGCTGCACCAATCAGCTGAAACCTTTCACTTGAGCCTGGACGCGGCGCGACTGTCCGGCTGTGGGTGGCAGCGGAGCTGCGGATGCGCCGCCCGGCGGCAAGCGGAGCGCCGGCATTTCGCGTATGATCGCCGGCTTTTTGCCGAGCCGCGCGGCGTCTCGCGGCGTCCGAGTGTAGTCGTGATGTACCAGTTGAGAGCGATGCAGGAGCGCGATATCCCTGCCGTCCTGGCGATCCAGGAAGAATCCTATGCCGCCGAGGTTCTGGAAGACGAGGCGGTGATCCGTTCACGTCTGGCGGCATTTCCACAGCTGGCGTGGGTGGCCGAGGATGACGAGGGCGTATGCGCCTACCTGTTCGCCTATCACTCGCGCCTGGGCAAAGTGACCCCGCTGGACGGGGAGTTCTGCACCGACGGCGAAGCCGATTGCCTCTACCTGCATGACCTCGCCGTGGCCGGACGAGCCGCAGGCCGCGGCATCGGCCCGGCACTGGTGCGGCACAACCTGCAACAGGCCGGCACCGCACAGCTGCGCTATTCGGCACTGGTGTCGGTGCAGGATTCCACCGGCTTCTGGTCGCGCCTGGGCTACGAAGCCCACGACGAACTCGACCCGCCGCAAGCCGGCAACCTGGCCAGTTACCAGATCCCGGCGGTGTACATGGTGCGCGATCTGCACCAGTAAGGCGCACGCACCAGACCCGCCCCCAACACGCGCACCGTGACGGTGCGCCCAAAGCCCCATTATCAGGCACGCAGGCCCGACAGCCGCCGTGATCGCGATACATGGGGCCGGTTGGCAAGCCACTTGCTCTTGTTCCGGAAACGATCCGACCGGAACTCTGCACATGCTGGTGATTCGCCAACGCATCGACGCCCGCCCCGAGTGGCAGGCCGAACTCGAACTGACCTACGACGCGCGCAGCAAGAGTCGCCTGCGCTGCTTCAGTACCAGCGGCGAAGACGTCGGCCTGTTTCTCGAACGCGGCCAGCCGCCGCTGCACGATGGCGAATGCCTGCTCGCCGGTGATGGCCGTGTCGTGCGCGTGCGTGCTCGGCCCGAACAACTGCTGCACGTCACCTGCACCAGCGCCTTCGAGCTGACCCGCGCGGCCTATCATCTGGGCAACCGCCATGTAGCCCTGCAGGTTGGCGATGGCTGGCTGCGGCTGCTCGACGACTACGTGCTCAAGGACATGCTGTTGCAGCTGGGCGCCGGCGTCGAACACATCGAAGCCCCCTTCCAGCCGGAGCATGGCGCCTACGGTGGCGGCCATCACCATTCCCACGCCGGCGAAGCGGAGTTCAGCTACGCACCGCGACTGCACCAGTTCGGCGTGCGCCCGTGAACGCGGCCGCTGCTCCCGGCTCGGCCTGGGCGCTGCTGCGGCTGGCCAGCCCGCAGCTGCCGATCGGCGGCTACAGCTATTCCCAAGGGCTGGAGATGGCGGTGGAGAACGGCCAGGTGAACGATCCGGACAGCGCGCGGCGTTGGCTGGAGGATCAACTGCTGCTCAACCTCGCGCGCTTCGAGGCGCCGCTGCTGCTCGCACATTGCGAAGCCGCCGAGCGGGATGACTGGCCGCGCCTGTTGCAACTGGCCGCAGAACACCGCGCTAGCCGCGAAACCCGCGAACTGCAGCTGGAAAGCCGGCAGATGGGCTATTCCCTCGCGCAGCTGCTCGACGGCCTGCCGGAACTCGCCCAGCCGGGCCGCAACTGCCTCGCGGCCGCCGGCGAGCCCGGCCTGGCTCTCGCCTGGGCACTGGCCGCCCGCGCCTGGCAGATCATGCCCGCCGACGCCCTCGCCGCCTGGTTGTGGGGCTGGCTGGAAAATCAGCTGGCGGTGCTGATGAAGACCCTGCCGCTGGGGCAGCAGGCGGCGCAGCGGTTGACCTCGCAGTTGTTGCCGGTCCTGAGCCAGGCGCAACGGGAGGCCAGTCAGCTGCCGGAAGCGGCCTGGGGCAGCGCACCGTTCGGGCTGGTGCTGACCAGCATGGCGCATGAACGGCAGTACAGTCGGTTGTTTAGGTCATGAGAGGTGTTGGCACGTGGGTGCTGGCGGCACCTTTTGCGGCGGGCGGCTCGACAGCGCCATCGGCGGATGGCTTAGGTTTCGAGCTGTTGGGCGGGTTCCTTTTGGCAATCGTCGGATGGCCGGCCCCGCCCGAAGGAACCAAAAAGTCTTGCCCACCCTGTAGGTGGCGCCAAGGAAAGCGCGGCGCCCCCATGGCAGCACCCAAGCCACTGCCAGCACGCACTGCATCCGCAAGCGGCAAACAAGCTCACCCAACGAATCCCCCTGCCCCAATCTGCAGCGGCACACCCTTCGCATCAACCCCGAGGCGGCCACACCGCCTTCCAGAGGAGACCACCCATGAACACCCAACCCCTGCGCGTCGGCATTGGCGGGCCGGTCGGCTCCGGCAAGACCGCCCTGACTCTCGCCCTGTGCCAGGCCCTGCGCGACCGCTACAACCTCGCCGTGGTGACCAACGACATCTACACCCAGGAAGACGCCCAGTTCTTGGTGCGCAATGAGGCCCTGGCGCCCGAGCGGATCATCGGCGTGGAAACCGGCGGCTGCCCGCACACGGCGATCCGCGAGGACGCCTCGATCAACCTCGAAGCCGTGGAGCAGCTCAACCGGCGCTTTCCCGACCTGGACCTGATCATCGTCGAGTCCGGCGGCGACAACCTCTCGGCGACTTTCAGCCCGGAGCTGTCGGACCTGACCATCTACGTGATCGACGTATCGGCCGGCGACAAGCTGCCGCGCAAGGGCGGCCCGGGCATCTGCAAGTCCGACCTGCTGGTGATCAACAAGATCGACCTGGCTCCGATGGTCGGTGCCTCGCTGGAGGTGATGGATCGCGACGCCCGCAAGATGCGCGGCGAACGGCCGTTCGTCTTCAGCAACCAGAAGGTCGGCCAGGGTCTCGAGAAGATCATCGCCTTCATCGAAAAACAGGGAATGCTCAGCGCCGCCTGACGTCCGTCCGCTCATCCAAGGAGTCTTTATGAACCTGCGCAAACCACTGCTCGCCACCCTCCTGCTGCTCAGCCCGGCACTGGCGCTGGCTCACCCCGGCCATGACCACGCCGGCGTGCTGTCCGGTATCGCCCACCCGATCTTCGGCCTCGACCATCTGCTGGCCATGCTCGCGGTGGGTCTATGGGCGGCTCAGCAGACTGGCAAGGGGCGCTGGGCGCTGCCGATGACCTTCGTCGCGACCATGCTGCTCGGCGGCCTGGCCGGCTTTGCCGGCATCGAGATGCCGCTGATGGAAACCGGCATCGCCGGCTCGGTGCTGGCGCTGGGCTTGCTGGTCGCGCTGGCAATTCGCCCGCCGCTGGTCGTCGCCGCAGCGCTGACCGCGCTGTTCGCCGCCAGCCATGGCGTCGCCCACGGCCTGGAGCTGCCGGCACTGTCGAGCCCCTGGGGTTATGCCGCCGGTTTCGTTGTTGCCACCGCCGCTCTGCATGCCGCCGGTTACGCGCTGGTACGCTTGCTGCCGCAGGCTGCCGCACCGCTGGTGCGCATTGCCGGTGCCGCCTCGGCAGTCACCGGCGCCTGGCTGCTGGCCGGCTGAGAACCAGCCATGCCTCAGTGATAGCGCCGCCGCAGCGCGACATTGAGGCGATCGACCACCTCGGCCCAGTCGGCATCCTCGAGAATCTCCTCGCGCAGGAAAGCCGCCTGGGCCGGCGTCCAGAACGACGCGTCGGCCAGATAGACATCGTCTGCCAGCGGCGAATGGGTTTCGATGAATCGCCTGATCGAGACATCGTCGTTGGGCAGGCCCAACTGCTCGAAAAGGTTATGGAAGGCGTGGATCGACTGTTCCATGTTGACCTCCGGTGCTCGCGGGAATGAACGCTATGAGTATTGCTCATTCCCGCGAAAGCGCCGGCGTCAGCGGAACGGTGGCTCGTCGAAACTGCGCAGCTTGCGCGAGTGCAGCGAGTTGAGCTGGTTGCGCAGCAGTTCGAGTGCGGTGATACCGATCTTCAGGTGCTGGGTAACGGCCCGCTCGTAGAACGCGTTGGCCGAGCCGGGCAGCTTGATCTCGCTGTGCAGCGGCTTGTCCGATACGCACAGCAGTGTCCCGTAGGGCACCCGCAGGCGGTAGCCCTGGGCGGCGATGGTGCCGCTCTCCATGTCCACCGCAACGGCCCGCGACAGGTTGATCAGCGGCCGCTCCTGCGCCCAGCGCAGTTCCCAGTTGCGGTCGTCGTAGGTGAGCACGGTGCCGGTGCGCAGGCGCTTCTTCAGCGCCTCGCCCTGCTCGCCGGTGACCTTGGCTGCGGACTCCTGCAGCGCCTGCTGGACTTCGGCCAGGGCCGGCAGCGGAATGTTCGGCGGCAACACGCGATCGAGGATGCCGTCGCGGCGCATGTAGGCGTGGGCCAGCACGTAGTCGCCGATGGACTGCGACTGCCGTAGCCCGCCGCAGTGGCCGATCATCAGCCAGCAATGCGGGCGCAGCACGGCCAGGTGGTCGGTGATGTTCTTTGCGTTGGAAGGACCGACGCCGATGTTCACCAGGGTGATGCCATGGCCATCGTCGGCGATCAGGTGGTAGGCCGGCATCTGGTAGCGGTGCCACATCACGCCACCGATGATCGCCTGCGCCTCGCCCTCCTCCATGCCGCGCTCGATGACCACGTTGCCCGGCAACACCATGCGCGTGAAGCGGGTGTCGTCGCGCAGCATGTCGAGGCCGTGGCGAATGAACTGGTCGACGTAGCGGTGGTAGTTGGTGAGCAGGATCCACGGCTGCACATGGCGCCAGTCGCTGCCGGTGTAGTGCACCAGCCGGCGCAGCGAGAAGTCCACCCGCGCGCCATCGAACAGCGCCAGCGGATAGGGGTCGGCGTTCTCCCAGTCGTAAAGCCCGTCGGCGATATCGTCGGTAGCGGCGGACAGATCGGTACTGGGGAATACCCGCGCCAGCTCGGCAGCGGTCACGCCGGTGCCGGCCAGTTCGTCGCCCTGCTCGATGACATAGGGATAAGGGATGTTGCGGTCGCTCATGCCGACCTCAACGGTGACGTTGAAGTCCTGGATCAGCGGCTTCAGCTGATCGAGCAAGTAGGCGCGAAATGCCGCCGGGTGGGTCACCGTGACGCTGTACACGCCGGGCGCCTGCACCTTGGCGTAGGCGCGGGTCGAAGCCGGCACTTCGCCGTGGCACTCGTAGGTCAGGCGCAGCTGCGGGTAGCGGAACAGGTTGCGCTCCGCCGCACTGGGCTCGGTACGGCTGGCGACGTAGCGCTTGAGCGCCTGGTTGAGCGCCGTTGTGGCCTGCGCGTGCAGCTCGGCCAGCTTGTCGACCGCCTCCTCAGCGCAGGTGGCGACGGTGAAGGTTCTGGATTCGTTGGAAGTCATGGCTCATCCTGGCTTAACACACTGGCCTATCTTGGCTGCATTTGGTGACGGATGTATACGCAGCCGAGCGGATGGAGCCGCACCGGAGACGCCGCGCGCTGGAAATGTGCGCCGTCATGGGCGAAAAAAATCCGACGCCAGAGTCTGGCGTCGGATTTGGGCACTGCTCCGAGCCCGCCGCCGATGCATTGCTGCATCAGCCGCACAGGCTCCTACCGATTACTTGTCCAGCAGCATGGTGCCGTTCTTGGCGAAGTTGGCATGCCAGGAGAAGGCTTTTTCCAGCACGTGCGGGGTGTGGCCACCACGCTGCTTCGCCTCTTCGAGGTAGGCGAGCGCCTGGGCCCGGTAATCCGGGTGCATGCAGTTGTTGATGATTCGCGCCGCCGCCTCGACGGGCGCCAGCCCGCGCAGATCGGCATAGCCCTGCTCGGTGATGATCACGTCGACGTCGTGGTTGGTGTGATCCACATGGGTGACGAACGGAACGATGGAGGAGATCTTGCCGTCCTTCGCCGTCGAGGTCGTCACGAAGATGCTGATACGTGCGTTGCGGGCGAAGTCACCCGAGCCGCCGATACCATTCATCATGTGGGTGCCGTTGACGTGCGTGGAGTTCACGTTGCCGTAGATGTCGGCTTCCAGCGCAGTATTGAAGGAGATGATCCCCAGTCGGCGGATCACTTCCGGATGGTTGGAGATCTCCTGCGGACGGAACACCACCTTGCCGGCGTACTTGGCGAGGTCGGAGGCCAGGTTGTCCACGCGCTTCTTCGACAGGGAGAAGGCGGTGGCGGCGGCGAACTTCACCACTCCGGCGTCGATCAGGTCGAAAACGCCGTCCTGAAGCACTTCGGAAGCGACGGTCAGGTCCTTGAACTCGGAGGTCTTCATGCCCGCCAGCACCGCGTTGGCCACCGAACCCACACCGGACTGCAAGGGAGCCAGGCTGTTGGTCAGGCGTCCCAGCCGCACTTCTTCACGCAGGAAGTCCAGCAGGTTGTCGGCGATCTTCTGGGTTTCGGCGTTCGGCTCGAACAGTGGGGAAGGAATGTCCGGCTCGCTGGAAAGCACGATGCCGCGCACCTTGGCCGGATCGACCGGGATACCGATCGAGCCGATGCGCTTGCTGACGTTGTAGACCGGGATGTCCTTGCGCGAATCCTCGCCGGCCGGGCCGGGGATGTAGATGTCGTGCATGCCTTCGTACTCGCGCGGAGCAGAAGTGTTCAGCTCGATGATCACGTGCTTGGCGTTCTGCACGAAGATCGGCGAGTTACCGACCGAACCGGTCGGGATGATCTGGCCGTCCTCGGTGATGGCAGCCGCCTCGATGATGGCGTAGTCGACCTGCGGTAGCACGCCCTGACGCAGCAGCTCGGCGGTGTGCGACAGGTGCTGGTCGATGTAGAGCACCTCACCGGCGTTGATCTTCTTGCGCTGTACCGGGTTGCCCTGATACGGGATGCGCTTGTTGATGATGCCAGCTTCGGCCATCGACTGGTCGGCCGCCGGTCCCATGGACGCGCCGGTGAACAGGTTGACCTTGAATTTCTCGCGCTGGCCGCGCTCGGACAGTGCCTTCGGGAACACCTTCGGCTCCCCGAACAGGGTGAAGCCGCTCATGCCCAGCGTCATGCCGTCCTCGATCCACGACGCGGCTTCTTCTGCCGAGACGACCTTGTCGAGAAACGCTGCGTTGCGGATGTACTTGTTTAGATCGGTTGCCATGAACTCACCTCAGAAACTCATCGAATGCTCGTCCGTGAAGGCTCTGCAAAGAAACTCACCAGGCCTGACGAGGCAGGGAGACGGCCACTTGATGTCCGGAGACCAAGCGCCCATGTCTTTTGCCGCTCAATATCGAACCTCAAAAATCATGCGGCACTTGCAACCCAGTAACGTAGTCGCTCGCCCCATTCTAGGAGCACCAGCTCTTTTGGCTGTTATACAAAGGTACTAGCAGGCCGCCGCACAGGAGAGGTCATAGCCGGTATCCGCGCCCAGCGCAACCACGAGCGGCCGACTGTGCAGCATTCGCCCGCCGCCGTACGCCGTGGAAACGGGGCGCCCGGCCTGTCACCGCGCTCAAAGCGCCGCCCAACCTCTGTCAAATCTGGAAACGAACCGGACACCGCCGTCACTTTCCGAGCAAGTCTTCGTCGCCATGCTGCACCCGGTCGGGCGTTTACAACGGCAGAGCCCCACGTCCCGCATCACAGTTGCGGAGCGCTCCGGGCCAGCACTGCGTCGATGTCCAGCCCGCGCGGCAACGTCCCGTACACCCGCCCGTGCGCTTCGAGGCGGCTGGCGATGAAGGCATCGGATACGGCCGCGTTGCCGGCTTCGAGCAGCAGCTTGGCCTGCAGGCCAACGGCAACGTCCTCGGTGAGCTGACGGGCGCGGTACTGGATGTCCCCGGTATCGCCGAAGGCCGCCTTCAAACGCTGGATATGCGCCTTCAGCCGTGCATCACCGTGGCCGTCGCCGAGTTCGGCGAACAGCACCTCCAGCACGCCCGGCTCCTTCGATAGCGCGCGCAAGACGTCGAGGCACTGCACGTTGCCGGAACCTTCCCAGATGGAATTCACCGGCGCCTCGCGGTACAGCCGCGGCAGGATGGTCTCCTCGACATAACCAGCGCCGCCCAGGCATTCGCTGGCCTCGGCGATCATGTTCGGTGCGCGCTTGCAGATCCAGTATTTGCCGACGGCGGTGACCAGCCGGGCGAACTTGTCTTCGTGCTCGTCACGGCGATGGTCCTGGGCGCGGCCCATGCGCAGGGTCAGCGCCAGCGCTGCCTCGCTTTCCAGGGCAAGGTCGGCCAGCACGTTCTGCATCAGCGGCTGCTCCAGCAGGACCCAGCCGCCGACCTGGCGGTGCGCGCAGTGATGCAGGGCCTGGGTCAGTGCCTGACGCATCAGCGAACTGGAGCCGATCATGCAATCGAAACGGGTCGAGGAGACCATTTCGATGATGGTCGGCACGCCGCGCCCTTCCTCACCGACCATCCAGGCCAGCGCGCCACGGTACTCGACTTCGCTGGAGGCGTTGGCCCAGTTACCCAGCTTGTTCTTCAGCCGCTGGATGTAGAACTGGTTGCGCGTGCCGTCCGGCCGATGCCGCGGCAGCAGGAAGCAGGTCAGCCCCTTGTCGGTCTGCGCCAGGGTGAGGAAGGCGTCGCACATGGGCGCCGAGCAGAACCACTTGTGGCCGGTCAGCTCGTAGGCCTGGCCGGGTCCCCCGGCACCGACCGCAAAGGCACGGGTCGTGTTGGCGCGCACGTCGGTGCCGCCCTGTTTCTCGGTCATCGCCATGCCGATGGTGACGCCGGCCTTCTGCTCCATCGGCAGGCTGCGCGGGTCGTATTCGGTGGCGAGGATCTTCGGCAGCCAGCGCTCGGCGAGATCCGGCTGCAGGCGCAGCGCCGGCACGCTGGCGTAGGTCATGGTCAGCGGGCAACTGCTGCCGGCTTCGGCCTGGTTGTGCAGGTACATCAGGGCGGCACGCGCCACCTGCGCGCCGGGCTGCGGATCGGTCCACGGCAGCGAGGGGATGCCGTGCTCGATAGCCGCACGCATCAGCTCGTGATAGGCCGGGTGAAACTCCACCAAATCGATGCGATGACCGTAGCGGTCATGGCTCTTGAACACCGGCTTGTTCTCGTTGGCGAGAAAACCGGCCTGCATCAACGGGCCGCCGGCAAGCGCACCGTAGGCGTCCAGACGTTCCGCCGCCCAGCCGGCATGGTAGCGCTGCACCCATTGCTGCAGCGGCAGGTCGAGACGGTAGAGGTTGGCGCCGTCGAGGGGCGGCACCTGGTTGGTGACCTCGTGGGTTTCGGCGCAGCTTTGCGGATTCATCCAGGCGTCCTCCTTCTTGACCGATGCGGCGGTTGCCAGCAAGCGTAGCCGGCAACCGGCGACGCACAGGCAGTGAAGCATGTGCTGACGCGACGGTTGAAGCGAGGTATCGGCCAAAAGGGCCGCGCGTCAGGCAATCGCCTGGTGCGGGTCGAGGCGCGCCAGGCGAACGCTGATGCGGAAACGGCTGCCCAGGCCGGGACGCGACTGCTGGTCGAGCTGCCCGCCGATCAACTCCAGCAGACCGCGACTGATCGCCAGGCCGATGCCGAGGCCGCCGTAACGCCGGGTCATGGAACCATCCACCTGGCGGAACTGGTGGTAGAGGAACGCCTCATCGGCGTCGCTGAAGCCGATGCCCGTGTCGATGACCTCGGCCTGCAGCAGCAGGTGATGCTGCCCTGGTTCGCCACCGAAGCGCAGCGTGATGTGGCCGCGCGACGTGAACTTGAGCGCGTTGTCGAGCAGGTGGGTCAGGCTCTGTTCGAGCTTTTCGCCGTCGCCGAAGACGCGGTCCGGCAGGTTGGCGGCGACCTCCAGCTCGAACTCCAGGCCCTTTTCCTGCGCCACGGGAGCGAATTGCTGGTGCAAGCGCTCGGCCATCTGCCGCAGGCGGAACTCTCCGATACGGGGCCGCAATTTGCCTGCACGCAGCTCGCTCAGCGCCAGGATGTTGTTGACCAGACGCATCATGTCGCGCGCCGAGCCGGTAGCGATGTGCTGGTACTGCTGCAGTTCCTCCGGGGTTTCCGACGCCGGCAGCAGCTCGAGCGCGCCCATCACGCCCATCATCGGGGTACGCAGCTCGTGGCTGATGTTGGAGAGGAATTCGTCCTTGAGCCGGTTGCTCTCGGCCAGCTCGCGGTTCAGCTGCTCCAGGTCGGAGCGGGCGTTCTCCAGGATTTTTGCCCGCTCGTCCTTCAGCGCATTGATGCGATCGGCCAGCGCCATGGACAGCAGCACCACTTCCAGCGCCGCCCCCAACTGGCTGGCATACATGGTCAGGAAGTTGTGCGGCAGGTGCCCAAGCACCATCAGCGTGTTGATCTGTCCGCCAATGAGCAGCGCACTCCAGGCAATGATGAAGTAACGCGCCACCCGCATGCCACGCAGCCAGGCGAGGATGCCCGCGGCGAACACCGCCAGGGTGAACAGCAGCGCGAGGGCAGTGGCCAGGCGCAGCGATACGCCGTAATCCATGGTCAGCGCCAGCGCCATCACGGCCAGCGAGAAGGCGATCATCAGTCGCAGCAGCCGGTCGATCCAGCGACTGTGCTCGGCCGTGCGCAGGAAGCTGCGGGTGAACAGCGAGCCGAACAAGCCGGTCGCACCGATCAGCAGCGGCGTCGCGGCGTTGGTCCACCAAAGGTGATCAGGCCAGAGAAACTGCACGCCCGCGCCGTTCACCGAGACCTGATAAAGGCCGAACGCAGCGATGTAGAGGATGTAATACAGATAGCTGGGGTCGCGGATGCTGACATAGATGAACAGGTTGTAAACCAGCATCGCCAGCAGCACACCGTAGATCATGCCGAGCACATAGAGTCGCCCGGGCTGCGCCTCGAGATAGGCGTGGTGCGACCAGAGACTCAGCGGGACCTGGACCGACCCCTCGCTCTGCACGCGCAAATACAGGCGCTGCGTCTGGTTGGCCGGCAACTCGAGTTCGAACAGGTAATTGCCCTGGCCGATCTCGCGGCTGGCCCAGGGCTGGATGTCGCCCGTGTCGCGAGCCAGGCGGTAAGAGCCGGAAGCGTCCGGCAGATACAACTGCAGGCTGTCGAGTGGTGGATAGGCCACCTCCAGCAACCAGCGCCGCGCGTCTGGCGACGACTGCGGTCGATAGTCCAGATCGACACGCACCCAATGCACGGAGCGCGAATAGCCGGCGTTCAGCACATCCTTGCGATGCGCCTGGAAACGCTCCTCGAAAGCCGGCGCGGCGACATCCTCGATCCGCAGCTGGCCGTGCGGATCCTCGAACACCTGCATGTGCCGCCCGAGCGGCAGATGGCGAGTGGTTTCGTCGAGTTCGACGGCAACGGCCAGGACGGGCAGGAAGGCCAGAATGAACAGGAAGACGTGCCGCATGATGCCTCGTGCTGGCCGAGTGTCGAAAACGAGCTCATGTCCCATGAACTCCGCCACCCAGACCGTAATCAAAGTGCCAGCAATCTACCACAGCAGTTGGGCCAGCCGGAAAAGCGGACGTGCAGCGTCGCGATCGTTCCGATGGCCGGCAGATACCGCCGGATGACCGTTCGACCTGCAACTGCCGCGTCCCGCCGCCTCTGTTTGGTGATAAGCTCGCACGCCATGAAAAACTTCACTTCCCGTCCCGTCGTCCTCTGTCTGTCCGGCCACGATCCCAGTGGCGGCGCCGGCCTGCAGGCTGACATCGAAGCCCTGCTGGCGCAGGCCTGCCACGCCGCGCCGACTGTCACCGCGCTCACCGTGCAGGACACCGTCAACGTCACCGACTTCCGCGTGCTCGACCGCGAATGGGTACTCGCCCAGGCCAACGCGGTGATCGCTGACCTGCCCATCGCCGCGGTGAAGCTGGGCATGCTCGGCTCGGTGGAAATGGTCGAGACAGTGCTTGAGATCATGGCCAAGTTGCCCGGTGTGCCGCTGATCTGCGACCCGGTGCTGCGCGCTGGCGGCGGCGGTGCACTGGGCAAGGACGATGTCGGCTACGCCATGCGCGAGCGGCTGTTCCCAGCATCCACAATCGCCACGCCGAACCTGCCGGAAGCGCGCATCCTGGCCGAACTGCCGCAGGGCAGTGCCGACGAGTGCGCCGAACGCCTGCTGCCGCATATCCGTCACCTGCTGATCACCGGCGGTCACGGCGATGAAAGTGAAGTGCACAACCGTCTGTATTGCCGCGACGGCAGCCGTCACGACTTCACCTGCGCGCGCCTGCCGGGCAGCTATCACGGCTCCGGCTGCACCCTGGCCAGCGCCTTGGCCGGCCGTCTGGCACTGGGCGAGGAACTGACCAGCGCGGTCCGCTCGGCACTCGACTACACCTGGCGCACGCTGCGCGATGCCGAGGCCCCCGGGCACGGCCAGTACGTGCCGCGCCGCCTGCCCCTGGACCTGGCCTGACTGGAGAGCAGCGCATGAAGGAAGCGTCCCGCCTGCGCGGCCTGTACGCCATTACCGACAGCACATTGCTGGCCGATGGTCGCCTGCTGCCCTATGCCGAAGCCGCACTGAAGGGCGGCGCCCGCCTGCTGCAGTATCGCGACAAGACCGGCGATGAAGCGCGGCGGCTGCGCGAGGCCGATGCGCTGCAGGAACTTTGCGCCCGCCACGGCGCACAGCTGATCATCAACGACGATGCCGAACTGGCTGCGCGCCTGGGCGTCGGCCTGCACCTGGGCCAGGAAGATGGTTCGCTGGCCGCCGCGCGGGCCCTGCTCGGGCGTCAGGCGATCATCGGCGCCACCTGCCATGCGCAACTGCCGCTGGCCGAGCAGGCCGCTCGCGAGGGTGCCAGCTACGTTGCCTTCGGCCGTTTCTTCCAGTCCCACACCAAACCCGGCGCACCGGCAGCCAATCAAGAACTGCTGCGTGAAGCCCGCGCCCGTATCGGCCTGCCCATCGTCGCTATCGGCGGCATCACGCTGGACACCGCGCCGTCACTGATCGCCGCCGGCGTGCACATGGTCGCAGTGATCCACGCCCTGTTCGCCGCCGACAGTGCCGCCGAGGTCGAGCGCCGCGCTCAAGCCTTCAGCCAACTGTTCAACACGCCCTGATTCCGCCACGGCGGGCCGCTAACGCCGTCCGCCCCTGTTTTGCGAGGCCCGCATGTCCCGTTCTGAAACCCTCTTCGCCAGCGCTCAGACCCACATCCCCGGCGGCGTCAACTCGCCGGTTCGTGCGTTCCGCAGCGTAGGCGGCACCCCGCTGTTCCTCAAGCACGCCGAAGGCGCGTATGTCATTGATGAGGACGACAAGCGCTACGTCGACTACGTCGGCTCCTGGGGCCCGATGATCCTCGGCCACAGCCACCCGCAGGTACTGGATGCGGTGCGTCGCCAGCTCGAGCACGGGCTGTCCTACGGCGCGCCAACCGCGATGGAAACCGAGATGGCCGAACTGGTCTGCCGCCTGGTGCCGTCCATGGAGATGGTGCGCATGGTCAGCTCCGGCACCGAAGCGACCATGAGTGCGATCCGCCTGGCCCGCGGCTACACCGGGCGCGACGCCATCATCAAGTTCGAAGGCTGCTACCACGGCCACTCCGACAGCCTGCTGGTCAAAGCCGGTTCTGGCGCCCTGACCCAGGGCGTACCCAGCTCAGCGGGCGTGCCGGCGGACTTCGCCAAGCACACCCTGACACTGGCCTACAACGACCTCGCCGAAGTCGAAGCCACGCTGAAGGAAAAGGGCGAGCAGGTCGCCTGCATCATCGTCGAGCCGGTGGCCGGCAACATGAACTGCGTGCCGCCGGCGCCGGGCTTCCTCGAAGGCCTGCGCCGCCTGTGCGACGCGCACGGCGTGGTGCTGATCTTCGACGAGGTGATGACCGGCTTCCGCGTCGCCCTCGGCGGCGCCCAGGCCTACTACGGCGTGACGCCGGACCTGTCGACCTTCGGCAAGATCATCGGCGGCGGCATGCCGGTCGGCTGCTTCGGCGGCAAGCGCGCCATCATGGAACGCATCGCCCCGCTCGGCCCGGTCTACCAGGCTGGCACGCTGTCGGGCAATCCACTGGCCATGGCCGCCGGCCTGACCACCCTCGAGCTGATCAGCCGCCCCGGCTTCCATGATGCCCTGAGCGCCTATACCAGCCGCATGCTGCAGGGTCTGCAGGATCGCGCCGATGCCGCCGGCATCCCCTTCGTCACCACTCAGGTCGGCGGCATGTTCGGCCTGTATTTCAGCGGCGCCGACGACATCGTGACCTTTGCCGACGTCATGGCCAGCGATGCCGATCGCTTCAAGCGCTTCTTCCACCTGATGCTCGAGGGCGGCGTGTACCTGGCGCCGAGCGCGTTCGAGGCCGGTTTCACCTCCATCGCCCACGGCGATAAGGAGCTGGCCATCACCCTCGACGCCGCCGAGCGCGCCTTCGCCAAGCTCAAGTGAATACGCCGATGGAACTGCTGCAGGCCCTGCTACTGACAGTTGCCGCGGCCACCAGCGCGATCCTTGTCGGTCGCGCCCGGCGCCGTTACGGCGAAGCGGATCAACCGGCGCTGTTCAGCGCGATGCTCGCCTTCATCCTTGCCGCGGCCAGCGGGGCAACCGGCCTCGCCGGTGGATTGGCCGAGGCCCAGCAGTGGCTGGAACGCGCCAGCCTGCTACTCGGTTTGCCCCTGCTCGCCCTGGCCGCACTGACCCTGGCGAGACGCTGGGCCTGGAGCCGTCCGAACTGGGGCCGCGTGGTGCTGGGCCTGTGCGTGTTTTTCGAACTGGCACGACAGCTCGGCTGGAGCGAGCCCTATGCGCTCGGCCTGCTGCTGGCCAGCGCGTTGCTGGTGATCTATGCCGCCGTGCTGCAATGGCCGGACCGTCTGCCGAGTGGCGCCGGTATCGCGGCAGGCGTGCTGTTGCTGCTCATGCTGCCGTTGCCTGGCAGCATGGCGATCGGCAACCCGTTCGCCGGGGCACAGCCGTTGCTGCTGGCGATCGCCAGTCCTCTGCTGGCAGTCCTGCTGCTGCGGTTGCCGGGCAGCGCGCGCGAGCAACAGCCAACGGCCGCATAAAAAGCCGATGGCAGGCCGTTAAAGGCTTTGTAAGCAGACAGCAGCTTATCCATAATGTGACGGCTGGCTCGTTCCAGTCTTTCATTATCGCCCTGCTCCTCGAGGCGCCAGATTTTCATGATCCGCACCGGCCGCATCCTGTCTTTGGGCTGTCTGCTGCTTCTCTCGCCTCTCACGGCTTTGGCTGGCGGGAACACCCTGCTGATCCCGGCGACCGCCCGTTGTGCCCTCGATACGCTGCCCGAGGAACTGCCTGAAGCGCTGCGCAGCTGCCAGCAGGCAGCCAGCGATGGCGACGTGCAGGCCGCCTACGAGCTGGGCGAATTCCACTACGACGGCAAACGTGCGCCACGCGATCTGGCCAAGGCGCTGTACTGGTTCGAACAGGCATCGCTGCGCGGCCATGCGGCGGCGCAGCACCGCCTCGGCGTGATGTTCTTCCGCGGCGAAGGCGTCAAGGCCAACAATGTGCAGGCCTATATTGTGCTGAAGATGGCCGCGGTCAACGGCGAGGATGAAGCGCTGGATACCGCCGACCGCGTCTCCGCGCAGATGCGCCGGGATGAGCTGGAGATTGCCAGCCAGGTGCTCGGCCAGATCTTCCGCGACTACCTGATGCAGCTGCAGGCCGCCGACGCCCCACAGATCCCCTGAGAAACCGGTGCCCCCTGCGGCATCCGTCCGCGCTTTCCCCTGCCCGGCCATGGGCATATAATCGCCGGTCATTTTTTGCACAACGCCGGCCCGTAACATGACCCGCAAGCTTTTCATCGAAACCCACGGCTGCCAGATGAACGAGTACGACAGCTCGCGCATGGTGGACCTGCTGGGCGAACACCAGGCCATGGAGATCACCGAGAACCCGGCAGAAGCCGACGTGATTCTTCTCAACACCTGCTCGATCCGCGAAAAGGCCCAGGAAAAGGTCTTTTCGCAGCTGGGCCGCTGGCGCGAACTGAAACAGGACAATCCGCAACTGGTCATCGGCGTCGGTGGCTGCGTCGCCAGCCAGGAAGGCGCGGCGATCCGCGACCGCGCGCCTTACGTCGATGTGGTTTTCGGCCCGCAGACGCTGCACCGCCTGCCGGAAATGATCGACGCCGCGCGCACAACCAAGACGCCGCAGGTGGACATTTCCTTCCCCGAGATCGAGAAATTCGACCGTCTGCCCGAGCCCCGCGTCGACGGCCCCAGCGCCTTCGTCTCGGTCATGGAAGGCTGCAGCAAGTACTGCACCTTCTGCGTGGTGCCCTACACCCGCGGCGAGGAGGTCAGCCGGCCGCTGGCCGATGTGCTGGCGGAAATCGTGCACCTGGCCGAGAACGGCGTGAAGGAAGTCACCCTGCTGGGGCAGAACGTCAACGGCTATCGCCACGACGGCCACGACTTCGCCGACCTGCTGCACGCGGTAGCGGCGATCGAAGGTATCGGTCGCATCCGTTACACCACCAGCCACCCGCTGGAGTTCTCCGACGCTATCATTCAGGCCCATGCGGACATCCCGCAGCTGGTGAAGTACCTGCACCTTCCGGTGCAGGCCGGCTCCGACCGAATCCTCGCGGCGATGAAGCGCAACCACACCGCGCTCGAGTACAAGTCGCGCATCCGTCGGCTCAAGGCCGCCGTGCCGGATATCCTGATCAGCTCGGATTTCATCGTCGGCTTCCCCGGCGAGACCGATAAGGACTTCGAGCAGACCATGAAGCTGATCGAGGACATCGGCTTCGACTTCTCCTACTCCTTCGTCTACAGCGCACGCCCCGGCACCCCGGCAGCGGACCTCGCCGACGACACGCCGGAAGAGGTCAAGAAGCAGCGTCTGGCCATCCTGCAGCAGCGCATCAATCAGCAGGGTTTCGAGAACAGCCGACGAATGGTCGGCACCACCCAGCGCATCCTCGTCAGCGACTATTCGAAGAAGGACCCGGGCATGCTGCAGGGCCGTACCGAGCACAATCGCATCGTCAACTTCCGCTGCGACAACCCGCGACTGATCGGCCAGTTCGTCGACGTACACATCGATGACGCGCTGCCACACTCGCTGCGTGGCACCTTGCTAGCTTGAGAAGCCGGAATGCGGCCCCCATGTGAATGCATCCGGGCCGCGACTGCGCTTTTCGCTTCGCGCCCGCAGCGCTATTCTTCTTTCATCATTTCGCCGATATCGGCCACATATAAAAGCCCTTGAACGCACCCATAGAACCGCATCGTTTCACCCTCGAACCCTTTGAAGCCCGTCGCTTCGCCAATCTCTGCGGCCAGTTCGACGAGCATCTGCGCCTGATCGAACAACGCCTGGAGCTGGAAATCCGCAACCGCGGCAATCAGTTCGAACTGGTCGGCCCGAGCAACGTGGCCAAATCCGCCGAGAATCTCCTGCGCCGCCTGTACCGCGAGACCAAGACCACCGAGCTGTCCCCGGACATGGTGCACCTGTACCTGCAGGAATCCGGCATGGAGGAACTGGCCAACCCGAACGCCCACCAGGGCGTGGCGCTGCGCACCAAGAAAGGCATGATCCGCCCGCGCGGTGCCAACCAGCAGCGCTATGTGAAGGCCATTCTCGACAACGACATCAACTTCGGTGTTGGCCCGGCCGGTACCGGCAAGACCTACCTGGCGGTGGCCTGCGCGGTGGACGCACTGGAACGCGAGCAGGTGCGCCGCATCCTCTTGGTGCGCCCGGCGGTGGAAGCCGGCGAGAAGCTCGGTTTCCTGCCCGGTGACCTGGCGCAGAAGATCGACCCCTATCTGCGCCCGCTCTACGACGCGCTCTACGAAATGCTTGGCTTCGAGCACGTGGCGCGACTGATCGAGAAACAGGTGATCGAGATCGCCCCGCTGGCCTACATGCGCGGGCGCACGCTGAACAACAGCTTCATCATCCTCGATGAAAGCCAGAACACCACTCAGGAACAGATGAAGATGTTCCTCACGCGGATCGGCTTCGGCTCCACCGCCGTGATCACCGGCGACATCACCCAGGTCGACCTGCCGCGGGGCACCAAGAGC
Source organism: Stutzerimonas sp. R40042 (assembly GCF_026642215.1). Lineage (NCBI taxonomy): Bacteria > Pseudomonadati > Pseudomonadota > Gammaproteobacteria > Pseudomonadales > Pseudomonadaceae > Stutzerimonas > Stutzerimonas sp. R40042. The sequence goes on from NZ_CP113258.1 coordinate 4,097,294, forward strand.
GGCCTGGCGCATGTCATCGAAGTGCTCAAGGACGTCAACGGCATCAGTTTCACCCACTTCAAGCCCAAGGACGTGGTGCGCCATCCGCTGGTGCAGCGCATCGTCGAGGCGTACGAGTCGTTCGAGGATCGTCAGTCGCCGGCCAGCAAGCGCGCCGCGCAGGACGCCGCCGATGATTGAGCTTGACCTGCAGTGCGCCAGCACTGGCGCCGCGCCTGCTGCGGCGGACCTGCAGCGCTGGTGCGAATTGGCGTTGCGCCAGCGCAGCGGCGACTCCGAGCTGACCATTCGCCTGGTCGACGAGGAGGAAGGCCGCGAGCTGAACCGCACCTGGCGACAGAAGGACTATGCCACCAACGTGCTGTCGTTCCCCGCCGATGTGCCGGACGAGTTTCTCAACATCCCACTGCTCGGCGACCTGGTGATCTGCGTGCCGGTGGTCGAGCGCGAGGCGGCGGAACAGGGCAAGGCTCTCGAGGCGCACTGGGCACACCTCGTCATCCATGGCTGCCTGCACCTGCTCGGCTACGATCACATCGAAGATGCCGAAGCCGAGGAGATGGAAGCGCTGGAGCGCCAGCTGCTGGCTGAACTGGGGCATCCCGACCCCTATGCTGAAGATTCGCCCGAAACGGGCATTTGCAAGGACTCTTGAGTCAAACGACATGAGCGAAGATCGATCGATCAGCGGGCAGAAGACCTGGCTGGAAAGAATCACCCAGGCTTTTGCCCATGAACCCAAGAATCGCCAGGAGCTGCTGGAAATCCTGCGCGAAGCCCACCAGAACAAGCTGCTCGACAACGAGGCGCTGGCCATCGTCGAAGGCGCCATCCAGGTCGCCGACCTGCAGGTACGCGACATCATGGTGCCGCGCTCGCAGGTGATCAGCATCAAGGCCGACCAGTCGCCACGCGAATTTCTGCCCGCCATCATCGCCGCCGCGCATTCGCGCTACCCGGTGGTCGGCGAGAGCCTCGACGAGGTGATCGGCGTGCTGCTGGCCAAGGATCTGCTGCCGCTGATTCTCAAGGATGAGCATCACAACTTCGACATCAAGGACCTGCTGCGCCCGGCCACCTTCGTGCCCGAATCCAAGCGTCTCAATGTGCTGCTGCGCGAGTTCCGCGCCAACCACAATCACATGGCCATCGTCATCGACGAGTACGGCGGCGTGGCCGGCCTGGTGACCATTGAGGACGTGCTCGAGCAGATCGTCGGCGACATCGAGGACGAGCACGACGTCGAGGAAGACAGCTATATCCGCCCGCTGCCGAGTGGCGACTTCCTGGTCAAGGCGCTGACACCGATCGACAGCTTCAACGAGTACTTCGGCAGCGCCTTCCCCGACGATGAGTTCGATACTGTCGCCGGCCTGGTGATGAGCACCTTCGGCCATCTGCCCAAGCGCAACGAGGTGACCGAGATCGACGGCTTCCGCGTTCGCGTATTGAACGCCGACAGCCGCCGCGTGCACATGCTGCGCCTGAGTCGCCTGGAAAGCGCATGACCTGCGACTTGCCGCCCGCCTACGGGCGGCGAGCCGCCGGCAGCTTGCCCGATCGCGACGTTGCCCGTAGCCTGCGCCGCAATCCCCGCGCAAGGAAACCCCATGCACTGGTTCACCCGCCCCGGCTGGCCGGGCAATCTGCTGGCCCTGCTGGCCGGCACGCTGACCACCCTCTCCCTGGCGCCCTTCGACATCTGGCCACTGGCCCTGTTGTCGGTCGCGCTGCTCTACCTCGGCCTGCGCGAAACCGGGCCAACGCAGGCGGCGCAACGCGGCTGGTGCTACGGCTTTGGCCTGTTCGCCTCGGGCGTCAGCTGGGTCTATGTCAGCATCCATGATTTCGGCGCGGCGTCGCCGCCACTGGCCGGCCTGCTCACGCTCGGCTTCGTCGCCGGCCTGGCGCTATTCTTCGCCCTGCTCGGCTGGCTTTGGGTGCGGCTGCTGCGCAATCGCCATTCCGCGCTCGGTGACGCGCTGGCCTTCGCCGCGCTCTGGCTGGCCTTCGACGCACTGCGTGGCTGGCTGCTCACCGGCTTTCCCTGGCTCTATATCGGCTATAGCCAGCTCGACGGCCCGCTATCCGGGCTGGCGCCGGTGGGTGGCGTCTGGCTGCTGAGCTTCGCCATCGCCCTGAGCGCCACCCTGCTGGTCGCGCTGCCGCGACTGCGTGCCGACAAGCCGCGCCTGCTGGCTGGCGTCCTGTTGCTGATCGCCCCCTGGCTGACCGGCCTGGCACTCAAGGATCGCGCCTGGACCCAAGACAAGGGTGAGCCCTTGAGCGTGGTTGCAGTGCAGGGCAACGTCGAGCAGAGCATGAAGTGGGATCCGAAGAAGCTCGAAATGCAGCTGCTGCTGTATCGCGACATGACCTTTCGCAGCCGTCCGGCGGACCTGATCGTCTGGCCGGAAACCGCCGTGCCGATCCTCAAGGAACACGCCGAAGGCTACCTGACAATGATGGCCGGCTTCGCCAAGCAGCGCGGATCGGCGCTCATCACCGGTGTGCCGGTGCGCCAGCCCAATGCAGAGGGTGAGCTGCGCTACTACAACGGCCTAACCACCGCTGGCGAGGGTGCCGGTACCTACCTCAAGCAGAAGCTGGTGCCGTTCGGCGAGTATGTGCCGCTGCAGGAACTGTTGCGCGGGCTGATCGCCTTCTTCGACCTGCCGATGTCCGATTTCGCCCGCGGCGAACCCGGCCAGCCGCTGCTACAGGCCAGAGGCCTGCAGATCGCGCCCTACATCTGCTATGAGGTGGTCTATCCGGAGTTCGCCGCGGGCCTCGCGGCGCAAAGCGACCTGCTGCTGACGGTGAGCAACGACGCCTGGTTCGGCCGCTCCATCGGCCCACTGCAGCACCTGCAGATGGCGCAGATGCGCGCCCTGGAGGCCGGACGCTGGATGATCCGCGCAACCAACAACGGCATCACCGTGCTGATCGACCCCTATGGGCGCATCACCGAGCAGGTTCCGCAGTTCGAACAGGCTGTGCTGTATGGCGAGGTCACGCCGATGCAGGGGCTGACGCCCTACCTGCGCTGGCGCTCCTGGCCGCTGATCGCGGCATGCGTGTTGCTGCTCGGCTGGGCGCTGGTCAGACGCAAGTCCGCATAGGGGCACCCTGAGCCCCTACGAATGAAAGCGTTCCGCTCAATCGTTCGCCGAGCGATAAACCAGCGGGTACACCGCCATGCCGACGATTTCATTGAGCAGCATGCCGTTCTGCCAGTAAGCCTTGGCCTCCGGCAGCCAGCCGTTCAAAGGGCGGCCGTTGGGCACGCCCATAAAGCCCACTGGCGCGGCAATCACTTCGATGCCGTTCTGCTCGAAGCACCAACGCGAACGAGGCATGTGCGCGGCCGAGGTGACCAGCACCACCCGCTCGATGCCAGCCGAGCGCAGCATCTCGGCACTGAGCACGGCATTCTCCCAGGTCGTACGGCTGCGCTCTTCCAGCCAGCGCGTGGCGACGCCTAGATCGCGCTGCAACACCTCGGCGCCAAGCATAGCTTCGCTGGGCGGCTGGCCGTAGTGCAGGCCCCCGCTGGTGAGAATCGGCAGGCCAGATGCCTTGGCGACGCGCGCGGCATAGCGCAGGCGCTCCAGCGCTACGTAACCGGGCTGATCTCCACCCCAGGCCGGATCGTTCTGCTCCCGGCCGGCGCCCAGTACCACGATGGCACCGGCCTGCCCGCTCAATTTCGGCCAGCGCGCCTCGGCCAATGCCGGCTCGCGCTCCACCGCGCGCGCCGTCCATTCGACGACGATCGGCAGGCTCATCAGCCAGAGCCCACCGAAGCCGGTGACGAAACACAGCGCCGCCAGCCTCGGAGCGCGTCGGCGCAGCCACCAGCCCAGCAGCAACAGGAGCAGCAGTCCCCCCGGCGGCAACAGCAGTTGCTTGAAGAAATAACGAATGGGCATCCCAGCTCTCCGGCAAAGGTCGACACTCTAGCGGCTGTCGGCCGATTTGTCGGCGCAGGGGGCGCTCAGTGGCGCGGGTAGGTCTGCAGACGTTGCCGTGCACGTAGCAGCTGCGAGCCGCAGGCCGGACACATCGCAGGCCCGGCACCTTCCGGCCAGGTCACCTTGGTATTGCAAAGTGCGCAGCTGAGGCTCTGCTGCAGGTGCAGCGGCGCATGCCTGAGGCGTGCGCCATGGCGCTGCCGCCCGCCACCACGCACGGCTGGCCGCATCGCCTGGCGCGTGAGATGAGCCTGTTCCTCGGCAGCCGCATGCCAGCCGGAAAGCCATTGGGAATCACGTTGCAGATAGGCGCGAATCAACTCAAATTCCGCCGGCGTCAACCCGCCGACCTCCAGTTCGCCAGCGGCACCTGATTCGCCACGCTCTGCCTCCTGCAACGCCGAACTCAAGCGCTGCAGGACCCGCGCATACAGACTGCTGTCCTCTGATTGCGACTCTCTTTCCATTGGACATACCTCGCGTTTGTCCCGCCCCTGGATCAAGCGTAGCTCAGCCTGGCTCGCTCAAGCCGGACGCGACGGACGGAACCCTCGGTGCTGACGGCAAATCGGGTTTCCCTAGGCTGCGGGGGGTCATGTATGCTACGGCGCTTCCATGCCTCCGTCCGCCACCCGCCGGGTCGCGTTTGCACAAGGTCGTTCCGACCTGCCAGCCGAGCCTGCGCCAGCGCATTCGCGGAGAGCCAGCCCCTATCCAACGCCAGTAGCCATGCACGAACAGTATCAGCCCCGCGAGATCGAAGCCGCCGCGCAATCCCACTGGGATTCGCAGAAATCCTTTGAAGTGAGCGAACAGCCCGGCAAGGACACCTTCTATTGCCTGTCGATGTTCCCCTACCCCAGCGGCAAGCTGCACATGGGCCACGTGCGCAACTACACCATCGGCGACGTGATCGCCCGCTACCAGCGCATGCAGGGCAAGAACGTCCTGCAGCCCATGGGCTGGGACGCCTTCGGCATGCCGGCCGAGAACGCCGCGATGAAAAATCAGGTGGCGCCGGCGAAGTGGACTTACGAGAACATCGCCTACATGAAGGCCCAGCTGAAAAGCCTGGGCCTGGCCGTCGACTGGACCCGTGAAGTCACCACCTGCAAGCCTGACTATTACCGTTGGGAGCAGTGGCTGTTTACCCGCCTGTACGAAAAGGGCGTGATCTATCGCAAGAACGGCACCGTGAACTGGGACCCGGTGGACCAGACCGTGCTGGCCAACGAGCAGGTCATCGATGGCCGCGGCTGGCGTTCGGGCGCGCTGATCGAGAAGCGCGAAATCCCGATGTACTACTTCAAGATCACCGCCTACGCGGATGAGCTGCTGGAGAGTCTGGACGAGCTGGACGGCTGGCCCGAGCAGGTCAAGACCATGCAGCGCAACTGGATCGGCAAGTCGCGCGGCATGGAGATCAGCTTCCCCTACGACGTCGCCAGCATCGGCAGCGAAGGCGTGATGAAGGTCTTCACCACCCGCCCCGATACGCTGATGGGTGCGACCTACGTGGCCGTTGCAGCGGAACATCCGCTGGCCACTCTCGCCGCGCAGAACAACCCCGAGCTGCAGGCCTTCATCGACGAGTGCAAGCGCGGCGGCGTCGCCGAAGCCGACATCGCCACCCAAGAGAAGAAAGGCCTGGCCACTTCCCTGCGTGTGCAACACCCGCTGACCGGCGAGCTGCTGCCGGTGTGGGTCGCCAACTACGTGCTGATGAACTACGGCGAGGGCGCGGTCATGGCCGTGCCGGCGCATGACGAGCGCGACTTCGAATTCGCCAGCAAATACGGCCTGCCGATCAAGCCGGTGGTGCGCACCAGCGCCGGCGACGAGACGCCCGCGCCCTGGCAGGACGCCTACGGCGAGCACGGCCAGCTGATCAACTCCGGCATCTATGACGGCCTGGATTTCGAAGGCGCCTTCGACGCCATCGAAGTGGCGCTGCAGAAGAAAGGCCTCGGCCAGGCGCGCACCCAGTTCCGCCTGCGCGACTGGGGCATCAGCCGCCAGCGCTACTGGGGCTGCCCGATCCCGATCATCCATTGCGACAGCTGCGGCGACGTGCCGGTGCCGGAAGACCAGCTGCCGGTCGTGCTGCCCGAAGACGTGGTGCCGGATGGCGCCGGCTCGCCGCTGGCGAAGATGCCCGAGTTCTACGAGTGCAGCTGCCCCAAATGTGGCGCCCCGGCCAAGCGCGAAACCGACACCATGGACACCTTCGTCGAGTCGTCCTGGTACTTCGCCCGCTACGCCAGCCCAAACTACGACAAGGGCATGGTCGATCCGCAAGCGGCCAACCACTGGCTGCCGGTGGATCAGTACATCGGCGGTATCGAACACGCCATCCTGCACCTGCTGTACGCGCGCTTCTTCCACAAGCTGATGCGCGACGAGAGGCTGGTCAGCTCCAACGAGCCGTTCAAGAATCTGCTGACCCAGGGCATGGTGGTTGCCGAAACCTACTACCGCACCCTGGAAAACGGCGGCAAGGACTGGTTCAACCCTGCCGACGTCGAGGTCGAGCGTGATGCCAAGGCCAAGGTCATCGGCGCCCGGCTGAAGACCGACGGGCTGCCAGTGGAAATCGGCGGCACCGAGAAGATGTCCAAGTCGAAGAACAACGGCGTCGACCCGCAGGCGATGATCGATGCCTACGGCGCCGACACCTGCCGCCTGTTCATGATGTTCGCCTCGCCGCCGGACATGAGCCTGGAATGGTCCGACTCCGGCGTCGAGGGCGCCAGCCGCTTCCTGCGCCGCGTCTGGCGTCTGGCCCATGCGCATGTCAGCGCCGGGCTGCCGGGTACGCTCGATCTGGCCGCGCTGAACGACGAGCAGAAGGCCGTGCGCCGCGCGATTCACCTGGCGATCAAGCAGGCCAGCACCGATGTCGGCCAGCACCACAAGTTCAATACCGCCATTGCCCAGGTGATGACACTGATGAACGTGCTGGAGAAGGCGCCGACCGCCAGCGAGCAGGACCGTGCTCTGCTGCAGGAAGGCCTGGAAACGGTCGCCCTGCTGCTCGCACCGATCACACCGCACATCTCTCACGAACTCTGGCAGCAGCTGGGCAAGAGCGGCGCGATCATCGATGCGCAATGGCCGAAGGTCGACGAAGCCGCCCTGGTGCAGGACAGCCTGACCCTGGTGGTACAGGTCAACGGCAAGCTGCGCGGCCAGATCGAAGTGCCGGCCAGCGCCAGCCGCGAAGAGGTGGAGACCGCCGCGCGCGGCAACGAGAACGTGCTGCGCTTCACCGAAGGCCTGACCATCCGCAAGGTCATCGTGGTGCCGGGCAAGCTGGTCAACATCGTCGCTAACTGATTCGGTCCCGGCGCCTGCGCCGGGCCTGCAAAGGGGATAACAATATGAACAAACGGAATCTGGTGGTGCTGGGTCTGACATTGCTGCTGAGCGCCTGCGGTTTCCAGCTGCGCGGCACCGGTGATGTGGAGTTCGGTCTCAAGGAAATCGATCTGCAGGCCCGCAACAGCTATGGCGAGACGGTCCAGCAGCTCGAAGCGCTGCTCGAAAGCAACGACGTGCGGGTTTACCCGGGCGCCAAGTACAGCCTTAACCTGGCCCGCGAGCAGACCCGCCAGCGCACCGCCAGCTATACCAGCTCGGCACGCAGCGCCGAGTACGAGCTGACCAGCACACTCGATTATGAATTCCGTGGCCCGCGGAACCTTCTGTTGCTCGAAGACAGCATCGAGGTGCAGAAGGTCTACGTACACGACAGCAACAACCTGATCGGCTCGACCCAGGAGGGCGACCAGTTGCGTCAGGAAATGCGTCGCGAGCTGCTTCAGCAGCTCGTTCTGCGCATCCAACGCATCACCCCGGCACAGCTCGACCGCCTGCAGCAGGAGGCCGAAGCCAAGGCCCGTGCCGAAGCGGAGGCCGTCGAAGCCGCCCGCCGCGCCCAGGATGCGCAACCGCAGCAGTCGCCCATCCAGCTACCCGTCCGCTGAGTCTGCACGGGGGCCTCGCGCCCCCGTTTCCGCACCCATGAAGCTCTCTCCCGCTCAACTCGGCAAGCATCTGCAAGGCACCCTTGCGCCCATCTACGTGGTCTGCGGTGACGAGCACCTGTTGTGTCAGGAAGCCTGCGATGCGATTCGCGCGGCAACCCGCGCGCAGGGTTTCAGTGAGCGTCAGGTCTTCCACGTCGAGACCGGCTTCGACTGGGGCCAGCTCATCGAGGCCGGCGCAAGCCTGTCGCTGTTCGCGGAGAAACGTCTGATCGAACTGCGCATTCCCAACGGCAAGCCGGGGGACAAGGGCGCCGCGGCGCTGTTGGACTACCTGGCGCGCCCGGCCGAAGACACGGTGCTGTTGATCAGCCTGCCCAAGCTTGATGGCAGCACGCAGAAGACAAAGTGGGCCAAGGCGCTGATCGACGGCAAGGACGTGCAGTTTCTGCAGATCTGGCCGGTAGACGCCGCGCAACTACCGCAATGGATCCGCCAGCGGCTGGCCCAGGCCGGTCTATCCGCCGATCAGGAAGCCGTCGAGCTGATCGCGGCACGGGTCGAGGGTAATCTGCTCGCCGCCGCGCAGGAGATCGAAAAGCTGAAACTGCTGGCCGACGCCGGCCAGATCAGTGCTGATACTGTGCAAGCAGCCGTAGCCGACAGCGCCCGCTACGACGTCTTCGGCCTGATCGACGCGGCACTCCACGGCCAGGCCGCGCACGCGCTGCACATGCTCGAAGGCCTGCGTGGCGAGGGTGTGGAAGCGCCGGTGGTCCTCTGGGCCTTGGCGCGCGAGCTGCGGCTACTGGCCAATATCGCCCAGCAGTACGGGCAGGGCGTTCCGCTCGAGCGCGCCTTCAGCCAGGCACGTCCGCCGGTCTGGGACAAACGACGCCCGCTGGTCTCCAAGGCACTGCAACGGCACGACGCCGCCGGCTGGAGCCGCTTGCTGATGGCTGCACAGCGCATAGACGAGCAGATCAAAGGCCAGGCCGAAGGCGATCCCTGGATCGGGCTGGCCAATATCTGCCTGCAGCTGAGCGGTCGCCGGCTGGGCGCAAGCTGACAACGCCAGTCTGCTGGACATTTTTTGTACAAACCCTATGATGCCGCTGTCCGATACCGGGCTACTCAGGGATACGTCATGAGCACACGCAAGAAAAGAACGAACAAGGCCAAACGCCTGGTCGCGCAACCGCTGTTCCGCCAGCGCCAGGAAACGCCAAAGAAAGGCAAAGGCAGCTACCGCCGCGAAGCCTCCCAGTCCACCAACTGGGAGGCTTCGGTCCTTCTGGCGGCCTGAAAACCCAACACCCCGAAAGCGTGATAATGTCTGCGGCCGACGACACCTTTCGAGAGTGGTGCATGTTTTACACCTTCGTTCCCGTTCTGCTGCTGCGAACGCTGGTCGCCGCCTCGGCGATGAGCCTGGTGGTCGCCTGTGCCGCCGAACCTCTTGCGCAGTCCTCCCTTGTCAGCAACGCACCCGCGCCCTCTGTCCAGCGTAGCGACAAGCCCGTCGTCGACGCGCCAGCAGAAGCCACTCATCTCAGCTTCAGCCAGTGGCGCGAGCAATTCCGTGCCGAAGCCCTGGAAGCGGGCATCTCCGCCACGACCTTCGACCGCGCCTTCGCCGGCGTGCAGCCCGATCCTGCGGTGATCGAAGCTGATCGCAGCCAGCCGGAATTCACGCGCCCCGTCTGGCAATATCTGGAAAGCGCGATTTCAGCCCAGCGAGTCCGCAGCGGACAACGCCTGCTAAACCAGCACGCCGCGACCCTGGACCGCATCGAAGCCCGCTACGGCGTCGATCGCGAGACCCTGGTTGCCGTCTGGGGCCTGGAGAGCAGTTTCGGCCAGATCATGGGCGACAAGTCGGTGATCCGCTCGCTGGCCACCCTCGCCCATGAAGGGCGCCGTCCGGCCTTTGCCAAGAGCCAGCTGATCGCCGCGTTGGAAATCCTCCAGCACGGCGACGTGTCGCCGCAGCAGATGCGCGGTTCCTGGGCTGGCGCCATGGGCCAGACGCAATTCATCCCGACCACCTACAACACCCATGCGGTGGACTTCGACGGTGACGGCAAGCGCGATATCTGGAACAGCTCGGCCGACGCCCTGGCATCCGCTGCGCACTACCTGCAGGCCTCCGGTTGGAAGCAAGGTCAGCCCTGGGGTTTCGAGGTGCAGCTGCCCAGTGGCTTCGACTATGCCCTGGCCGATAGCGAGATTCGCAAGCCGCTGGCCGAATGGCGTCGCCTCGGCCTGCGCGGACTACCCCAAGGAGTGGACGAGGCCAATGCCAGTCTGCTGCTGCCTGCCGGCCACCGCGGCCCCGCGTTCCTGATCATGGACAACTTCCGCGCGATCCTGCGCTACAACAATTCCTCGGCCTATGCGCTGGCCATCGGTCTGCTGTCTGAGAACTTTCAGGGCAAGGGCCAGGTTGCCGGCAGCTGGCCACGTGGTGAGCAACCGCTCAGCCGCTCGGAACGCCTGGAGCTGCAGGAGCGCCTGGTCGCCCAAGGCTTCGACCCGGGCACGCCGGACGGCATCATCGGCGCCAATACACGCAAGGCCATTCGCGGCTTCCAGCAGCAGCTGGGTTGGCCGGCCGACGGCCATCCCACTCAGGAGCTGCTCGGTCGCCTACGCGCCCAGCCTTGAGCGCAGCCTGCGCTTCGAGCGGGGCGAAAACTCGGCAAACAAAAAAGCCCGGCATGATGGCCGGGCTTTTTCGTTATGGCAGGTCGCATCTCAGTGCTTGACCGCCACCTCGTAGAGGTAGTCCGGTAGCGGATCGATGACCACTTGCTGCCCCTGATAATGCGCCTGGACAGCCTCGCGCGGAACGACGCCATGGGGCACACGCTGATCGCCACCCAGCCGCTGGCGCGCTCGGTAATCGATCACACAGCCATCAGCCTCGACCCAGAAGTGTGGCGACAGCACCTTACCGTCCAACTCCACCTGCCCCAACATCGCACGATATGGAATGTGCTGCTTGGCCAGACGCGTCACCACCAGACGGCTCATCGCGTCGCACTCGACCTTGGCGGCATCCAGATCATCAAGCAGGTTCTTCAACTGGGGTTCGTTCATCTGCTGTGGCCCTCGGTTGGCCTCGTGGTGTAAACCGGGCCACTATAGACCAAAGTCTAATGCGGTGAAATGCCGCAATTTTCCTGCCAACGCTTCGGCTGCAGCCTTCGCCGACTCCAGTGCGCGGCTTCCTTTTACGGCAGAACGCCGGTACGGATCAGTCGTGCTTGGCGCCGTGGGCCTGCTGATCGGCATGGTACGAGGAACGCACCAGCGGGCCGGACGCGATGTTCTTGAAGCCCATCTTCATGCCTTCCTCGGCGAACCAGGCGAAGGTGTCGGGATGGACGAAACGCTGCACCGGCAGGTGATTGCGTGACGGCTGCAGGTACTGGCCGAGGGTCAGCATGTCGATGTCGTGCTCGCGCATACGCTGCATGACCTCGATCACCTCTTCATCGGTCTCGCCAAGACCGAGCATCAGTCCCGACTTGGTCGGCACGCCCGGCACGCGCTGCTTGAACTTCTCCAGCAGATCCAGCGACCACTCGAAATCCGACCCCGGCCGCGACGACTTGTACAGCCGCGGTACGGTTTCCAGATTGTGGTTGAACACATCCGGCGGCTCGCTGGCTGTGATATCCAGCGCGATCTCCATGCGTCCGCGATAGTCCGGCACCAAGGTCTCGAGCTGGATCGACGGCGACAGCTTGCGGATCTCGCGCAAGCAGTCGGCAAAATGCTGGGCACCGCCGTCGCGCAGGTCGTCGCGGTCCACCGAGGTGATGACCACGTACTTCAGGCGCATGTCCGCAATGGCCTGGGCGAGGTTCTTCGGTTCGTCCGGGTCCAGCGCGTTCGGCCGGCCATGGCCGACGTCGCAGAATGGGCAGCGACGGGTGCAGATGTCGCCCATGATCATGAAGGTCGCGGTGCCGCTGGAGAAGCACTCGCCCAGGTTCGGGCAGGACGCCTCCTCACAGACGCTGTGCAGCTTGTGCTTGCGCAAGGTCTGCTTGATCTGGTCGACCTCCGGCGATACCGGGATGCGCACGCGGATCCAATCGGGCTTCTTCGGCAGTTCATCGGTGGGGATGATCTTCACCGGAATCCGCGCGACCTTCTCGGCACCGCGCAGTTTGACACCAGCCTCTACCTTGGCCGGGCGCTTGCCTGCCGTTTCTACACTACTCATAAGCTTCGATTCCGCCCGCGAGGGTCTTCTGTTGCGCGTATCCGAGCTGCCGGACCAGATGATCACGCAGTCGATCGGCCACTTCAGAGATGTCGATCGGCCCGATCAGGTCACGCAACTGGGTCATGGGCAGCCCTGCATAACCGCAGGGGTTGATGCGCCGGAAAGGTTCGAGATCCATGTCCACGTTCAGCGCCAAGCCGTGGAAGGAACGGCCATTGCGAATGCGCAGGCCCAGAGACGCGATCTTTGCACCGTCGACATAAACGCCCGGTGCATCCGCTTTGGCAGCCGCCTCGACACCATAGCCGGCGAGCAGATCGATCAGACTCTGCTCGATGCGACTGACCAGCTCCCGTACACCGATACCGAGTCGGCGTACATCCAGCAGCAGGTAGCCGACCAGCTGGCCGGGCCCGTGATAGGTCACCTGACCGCCGCGGTCCACCTGCACCACCGGAATATCGCCGGGGAACAGCAGATGTTCGGCCTTGCCGGCCTGGCCCTGGGTGAACACGGGCGGGTGCTGCAGCAGCCAGATTTCGTCGCCACTGGCGGCATCGCGCGTATTGGTGAAATGCTGCATGGCCTGCCAGGCCGCCCGATACTCGATCAGGCCGAGCTCACGCACACCCACTTCGTGGGTCATCACAGCACCATGTGGACACGACCAGTGGCCCGCAGGTCGACATGGATGGCCTGCAGTTGTTCGACGCCAGTGGCGGTGATCAGCACCTGCAGCGAAAGGAAGCGTCCGTTGCGGCTGTCACGCGTGACCACGGTGGTCTCGTCGAAGTCCGGCGCGTGGCGCTGGATGACTTCGATCACGACCTCACGGAAGCCTTCGCCCGCGTCGCCGATCACCTTGATCGGGTAGCGCTCGCAGGGAAAGTCGATCTTGGGTGCAGCGACATCTTGATTATCGGTCATGGCGTAACGGACTCGTGATCCGCACGTGCGACGCGGCGGGATCAGCCGCGGCGCACGCGAGCGTGGTCAGTTGAACAGGCTGTAGAAGAACAGGCGAATGCTATCCCAAAAACGGCGGAACAGCCCACCCTCTTCGACCGTTTCCAGCGCCACCAGGTCGGTGCTACGCACGACCTTGTCATCCAACTTGACCTCGACCTTGCCAACGACATCGCCCTGCTGGATCGGCGCGGTCAGCGTACCGTTGAAGCTCATGACGGCTTGCAGCTTCTCGACTTGGCCGCGCGGCAGCGTCATGGTCAGGTCCTGGGCCAGGCCGGCCTTGAGCTTGCTCTGCTGCCCCTTCCAGACCTGGGCTTCGGCCAGCTCGGTGCCCTTCTGGTAGAAGGTGCGGGTCTCGAAGAAGCGGAAGCCGTACGTCAGCAGTTTTTGCGTTTCCGCGGCACGCGCCTGCTCGCTGTCGGTGCCGAACACCACCGAGATCAGACGCATGTTGTCACGCACCGCAGAGGCCACCAGGCAGTAGCCAGCCTCCTCGGTATGACCGGTCTTCAGGCCGTCGACGGTCTTGTCGCGCCACAGCAGCAGGTTGCGGTTGGGCTGCTTGATGTTGTTCCAGAGGAACTCCTTCTGCGCATAGATGGCGTAGTGCGCCGGATCCTCGTAGATGATCGCGCGGGCCAGCTTGGCCATGTCGTTCGCCGAGGAGTAGTGCTCCGGATCCGGCAGACCGGTGGCGTTCATGAAATGACTATTGGTCATGCCCAGGCGCTGAGCCGTCGCGTTCATCAGGTCAGCGAAAGCCTCTTCGCTACCGGCGATATGCTCGGCCATTGCCACGCTGGCATCGTTGCCAGACTGAATGATGATGCCGTGCAACAGATCATCCACCGAAACCTGGGTATTGACCTGGATGAACATCCGGGAGCCACCGGTACGCCAGGCCTTCTCGCTGACAGTGACCATGTCGCTATCGCTGATCTGGCCCTTCTGTATTTCCAGGGTGGCGATGTAGGCGGTCATCAGCTTGGTCAGGCTGGCGGGAGGCAGGCGCTCGTCACCGTTGTGCTCGACCAGCACCTCACCACTGGCCGCATCCATCAGCATGTAGGACTTGGCCGCCAGCTGTGGCGGTGACGGCAGGATCTGCGCCGCCCAGACGGTAGGAGCGACCGCCAGCAGAATCAGGACTAGGGAGCGTTGCACGAGGCTGGTGATGTTCATCCGAATCTCAAGTTAGTCAGGTAAAACAAGGCAAGAATTGCAAAAGGCTCAGTCGACTGCGACGCGGCGCGGCTGTCCGAGATTGGCCAGGCGTACGCTCTGCTCGAGCTGCAAGGCCTCATCCGGCGTGTCGATGGGTCCCAGCCGCACCCGGTGCAGGGTCTGCTGGTTGTGTACCACCGAGCTGATGAACACCGGTGCAGACACCACGCCGCTCAGCTTGTCCTTGAGCAGCTGCGCCGCATCCGGATTGGCGAAGGCGCCAACCTGGAGAAACAGGCCAGAGGCTGCGGGCGAAGCGTTTTTTTTTGCTTCGATTTCCAGCGGCACCGTCGCCGCGGCGTGCTGCTGCGGCGGCGGGGTGTACTGCTCGATCGGTTGCGCCATGTTGCTGGCCGGCTTGGCCGCGGCAACCTGCGGCTGCGCCATCATGCTGGGCACCGGTCGGCCCTGCTCGGCCCACCACTGTTGCGGATCGATCCCCTCGACCTTGACCTTGGCGGTGCCACGTTCGGCGTAGCCGAGCTTTTTTGCAGCGGCAAACGACAGGTCGATGATCCTGTCCGAGTAGAACGGCCCCCGGTCGTTGACGCGCAGCGTCACGGTGCGTCCGTTTTCCAGGTTGGTGACCTTTACATAGGTCGGCAATGGCAGTGTCTTGTGCGCTGCACTCATGCCGTACAGGTCATACTTCTCACCATTGGCGGTGGGCTGCCCGTGAAACTTGGTGCCGTACCAGGACGCCGTCCCGGTCGCCGAATAACGGCGTCCGTCGCTGATGGGGAAATAGGTCTTGCCGAGCACCGTGTAAGGATTGGCCTTGTATGGCCCGTAATGCGGCATCGGCACCGCGTCCGGAATCTGCGAGACGTCCACGTCCCACCAGGGCGCGCCATCCTTGTGCGGACGAGCGTAATCACCTGGACCGCTGATGCCGCTGCCCTTGCCCGGCTTAGTGCTCGGTGCGGGGGTCGACGAGCAGCTCGCCAGCAGTGCTGCCGTCATGCCCAGGGCAAGCACTCGTGTCCAGAGAAGCCTCATTGATCGCCTCGCGCTTCAGCCAGCTGCTGGGACAGCTGATGCACGGCCATGGCGTACATCACGCTGCGGTTATAGCGGGTGATCACGTAAAAGTTCGGCAGGCCCAGCCAGTATTCATCGCCATCGGCACCTTCCAGACGGAACGCTGTGACGGCGGTCTCGTTGGCCACCGACTTGTCGAACTGCCAACCCAGGGCGCGCATCTCGCCGGCGTTCTTCTGTGATTCGAGGCCAACGGTCAGGCCTTCCTCGAATCGCTCGCCGGAAACCTTGGCCCGCGCCACCACCGGCTCGCCGGCAGCCCAGCCATGCTGTTTGAAGTAGCTGGCGGCACTGCCGATGGCGTCGGTGGGGTTGTTCCAGATGTCGATATGACCATCACTGTCGAAGTCCACCGCGTAGGCGCGGAAGCTGCTCGGCATGAACTGCGGCAGGCCCATGGCTCCGGCGTAGGACCCCTTGAGCGTCAGCGGGTCGACCTGCTCCTCGCGAGTCAGCAGCAGAAACTCCTTGAGCTGCTGGCGGAAGAAAGGCTGCCGCGGCGGATAGTCGAAACCCAGCGTCGACAGTGCATCGATCACGCGATGGCTGCCGGTGTTGCGCCCGTAGAAGGTTTCCACGCCGATGATCGCCACGATGATCTCGGCCGGCACGCCGTACTCGGATTCGGCACGGGCCAGCGCCGCCTCGTTCTCGCGCCAGAAGTCGACGCCCTGGGCGACACGCGAGTCGGTGAGGAAGATCGGCCGGTATTCCTTCCACGGCTTGACTCGTTCGGCTGGCCGCGAAATCGCATCGAGAATGGCCTGCTTACGCTCGGCCTTTGCGAACAGCTCGTGCAGCTGCTCGCTTGCGAATCCGTAGTCGCGCGTCATTTCAGCGACAAACTCGTCCACGTTGGGACCGACGTAGTCAGCGGCCTGTAGCGGCAGGCTTCCCAGCACGGCACCAGCCAAGCCCACGCCCGCCAGCATTCGCACCACCCAACCACGCCGTAATGAAGTCAACAAATTCACTCTCGTCAAACCTGTGCGATCCACTTGCGATGGGTGTGGATCGACATCAAAACCCCGAACCCTGACAGTAGGGTCACCAATGAAGTTCCACCGTAACTGATGAAGGGCAACGGCACCCCCACCACGGGCAACAGCCCACTGACCATACCGATATTGACGAAAACGTAAACGAAGAATGTCATCGTCAAGGCGCCAGCCAGCAGTTTTCCGAACAATGTTTGCGCCTGCACCGTGATCACCAGCCCACGCGTGATCAATAGCAGATAGACCAGCAGGAGCAAGCAGACACCGACCAGGCCGAACTCTTCGGCAAGCACGGCGATGATAAAGTCAGTGTGGCTTTCCGGCAAAAAATCCAGGTGCGACTGCGTCCCGGCCAGCCAGCCCTTGCCGAACACACCGCCCGAGCCAATCGCGGCCTTCGACTGGATGATGTTCCACCCGGTGCCCAGCGGATCGCTTTCCGGATCGAGAAAGGTCAGTACGCGCTGCTTCTGGTAGTTGTGCAGGACGAAGTACCACATCGCCACGGCGATGGGCACGACCGCCGCTACCGCCCCGATAATCCAGCGCCAGCGCAGACCGGCGATGAACAGCACGAACGCGCCGGACGCCAGAATCAGTAGCGAGGTGCCCAAGTCAGGCTGCTTGAGGATCAGCACGAACGGCACGAAGATCAGCGACAGGCTGATCGCCGTATGCTTGAGACTCGGCGGCAGGCTGCGGGTCGAAAGGTACCAGGCGATCGTCATCGGCATGATGATCTTCATGAACTCCGACGGCTGGAAGCGAATCACGCCGGGAATGTTGATCCAGCGCGTCGCGCCCATCGCCGTGTGCCCGACCACCTCGACCGCGACCAGCAGCGCCACCACGCCCAGATAGCCCAGCGGTACCCAGCGCGCCATGAAACGCGGCTCGAACTGTGCAATCACCAGCATGGCACCGAGGCCGAGAGCGAAGGACGTCGCCTGCTTGATCACCAGATCCCAGTTCTTGCCACTGGCCGAATAAAGGATGAACAGGCTACCGGCGGCCAGTACCAAGAGCAGCACCAGCAGCAGCCCGTCGATGTGCAGGCGCTGCAGCAGGCTGGCGCGGCGGCGCAGCACATCGTCGCGGGACAGGGTGCGGTCGAAATTGCCGCTCATGGCTTCTTCCCTTCGGCAGTCAGCGGCGGTGCGAACTCGGGCTTGAGCTTGCCCTCTTCGTCCAGCAGCCAGGCATCCATGACCTGCTTGGCCACGGGCGCGGCAACACCGGAACCCGACTCTCCATTTTCCACCATCACCGCCACGGCAATCTGCGGGTCGTGCACCGGCGCGAACGCGACGAACAGCGCGTGGTCGCGATGGCGCTCGGCCAGTTTGGCGCTGTCGTACTTCTCGCCCTGGCGAATCGCCACGACCTGGGCGGTGCCGCTCTTGCCAGCGATGCGATAGACCGAATCGTCTCCGACCTTGCGCGCCGTACCGCGCGCGCCATGCAGCACCTGCTCCATGCCGTGGGTCGCATAATCCCAGAAACGCGGATCGCGCAACTGAATGTCCGGAATCGGTTCCGGGTCCACCGGCGCCTTGCCAGCGATGCTGCGCGCCAAATGCGGACGAATCCATTTACCGCGCGTGGCCACCAGCGCCGTGGCCTGGGCCAGCTGCAGTGGCGTGGCCTGCATGTAGCCCTGACCGATGCCGAGAATGACCGTCTCGCCGGGATACCAGGGCTGCCGGTAGCGCGCCCGCTTCCAGTCGCGCGAGGGCATCAGGCCTGCGGTCTCTTCGTACATGTCCAGCGATACCCGCTGACCCAGGCCGAATCGAGTCATGTAATCGTGCATGCGGTCGACGCCCAGCTTGTGCGCCATGTCGTAGAAGTAGGTGTCATTGGAACGGGCAATGGCCAGATCGAGATCGACCCAGCCGTCGCCACTGCGATTCCAGTTGCGGTACTTGTGCTTGACGTTGGGCAGCTGGAAGAAGCCCGGATCGAACACCCTGCTGGACGGCGTGATCACCCCGGCATCGAGCCCGGCCACCGCCATCATCGGCTTGATCGTCGAGCCCGGCGGGTACAGGCCGCGCAGCACGCGGTTGTACAGTGGCCGGTCGATCGAGTCGCGCAGCTCGCCGTAGTCCTTGAAGCTGATTCCCGTGACGAACAGGTTGGGATCGAAGCTCGGCTGACTGACCATGGCGACCACCTCGCCGGTGTCCGGCAGCAGCGCGACGATGGCGCCACGGCGCCCGCCCAGGGCCGCCTCGGCCGCCTCCTGCAGATCCAGGTCAAGCGACAGGGTGATGTCCTTGCCCGGGATCGGATCGGTTCGCTTGAGCACGCGCAGAACCCGCCCACGAGCGTTGGTCTCGACCTCCTCGTAACCGACCTGGCCGTGCAGCTCGTCCTCGTAGAACTTCTCGACTCCGGTCTTGCCGACGTGGTGCGTACCGCTGTAGTTGACCGGATCGAGCTGCTTGAGCTCCTGTTCATTGATCCGCCCGACGTAGCCGACCGAATGCGCGAAATGCGGCCCTTGCGGGTAATGACGCACCAGCTGCGCCGCGACCTCGACGCCGGGTAGACGGAACTGGTTCACCGCGATACGGGCGATCTGTTCCTCGGACAGTTCGTACATGATCGGCACCGGCTCGAACGGCCGCCGACCCTGCAGCACGCGCTTCTCGAACAACCCGCGCTCTTCCTCGCTCAGTTCGAGAATCTCCACCACCGAGTCGAGCACGACCCGCCAGTCGCCGGCACGCTCGCGGGTCACGGTCAGGCTGAAACTCGGCCGGTTGTCGGCGATGACCCGCCCCTGGCGATCGAAGATCAGCCCGCGGTTGGGCGGGATCGGCTGAACGTGGACGCGGTTGTTCTCCGACAGCGTCGAGTGATGCTCGAACTGCACCACCTGCAGGTAGTACATGCGCGCCACCAGCACGCCGATCAGCAGCAGCACGACGGCAAGCCCCACGATCACGCGTCGGCGTACCAGCACGGCGTCCTTTTCGTGATCCTTGAGCTGAATCGGTTGCGGCATGTTGGAAGTGTTCGCGTACTACTTGTGATAGGGATGACCGGACAGCAAGGTCCAGGCGCGATAGATCTGCTCGCCAATGAGGATACGCACCAGCGGATGCGGCAGGGTCAGCGGCGAAAGCGACCAGCGCTGCTCGCTGCGTGCACAGACCTCGGGTGCCAGGCCCTCCGGGCCGCCAACCATGAGATTGACGTTGCGCGCATCGAGCCGCCAGCGTTCCAGCTCGGCAGCCAGCTGCTCGGTGCTCCAGGGCTTGCCGTGCACCTCGAGCGTGACGATGCGCTCGCCCGGCTGCACCTTGCCCAGCATGGCCTCGCCTTCCTGGCGGATCAACCGCGCCACATCAGCGTTCTTGCCACGAGTGTTGAGCGGAATCTCGTGCAGCTCCAGCGGCAGCTCGGAGGGCAGGCGCTTGGCGTATTCCTGCCAACCGTCCTCGACCCAGCGCGGCATCTTCGAGCCAACCGCGACCAGCTTGATCCGCACAGCTTACTCCGCGTCGTGGGCGTGCTGCGCGCGGCTCTGCTCGGCGCCCTGCCACAGGCGCTCGAGGTCGTAGAACTGGCGGGTCGGCACCTGCATCACATGCACCACCACATCACCCAGGTCGAGCAGCGCCCATTCGCCGCCATCCAGACCTTCGCTGCCGAGCGGGCGCACGCCCTGCTCCTTGGCCTTCTCCAGAACGTTCTCGGCCAGCGACTTGACGTGCCGGCTGGAGCTGCCGCTGGCGATGATCATGTAGTCGGTGACGCTAGTCTTGCCCTGGACATCGATGGTGGTGATGTCCTGGCCTTTCAGATCTTCCAGGGCGGCGACCGCCAGCTGGACCAAAGCTTCAGTTTGCATAACGTGAAAACAACCTCAGTTCGACGCCCGGTACAGTCCGTGCGCGTTGATATAAGCCAGTACGGCATCGGGAACCAGGAATCGGACCGACTTGCCGCTGGCCAACAATTGGCGAATCTGTGTGGCCGATACTTCCAGCGGCGTCTGCCAGACGAAAGCGATCTGCCCTGCCCCACCGCACAGCGCCTGGGGATCGGTCACGCTGCGCGCCGCGAGCAGATCACGGAGTGCCTGCGGCGCCTCGGTGCCGGCATCCGGCCGCTGCAGCACGAGGATATGGCAGTAGTCGAGCAGCTCCTCCCAGCGATGCCAGGTGGGCAGACCACAGAAGGCGTCCCAGCCCACCACCAGCAGCAGCTGGTCGTCGGCACCGAGCTCGGCACGCAAGGAAATCAGCGTATCGATGGTGTAGGACGGTCTCTCGCGCTCCAGCTCCCGTGCATCCACACACAGCGGCGGCAGGTCCTGCACCGCCAGGCGGACCATCGCCAGGCGATCCTGTGCCGAGCAATTGGGCGTATCGCGGTGCGGCGGCCGCGCATTGGGTATCAACCGCAGCTCGTCGAGCCCGAACATCTCGGCCACTTCGAGCGCGCCGCGCAGGTGGCCGATGTGCACCGGATCGAAGGTGCCACCGAGAATGCCGATGCGCCGGGCGCCGCCTGCGTGATTCATCAGGTACGGACGTGACCGTCGCCGAAGACCACGTACTTCTCGCTGGTCAACCCTTCCAGGCCGACCGGACCGCGCGCGTGCAGCTTGTCGGTGGAGATACCGATCTCCGCCCCCAGCCCGTACTCGAAGCCATCGGCGAAGCGGGTCGAGGCGTTGATCATCACCGATGCCGAATCGACCTCGGTGAGGAAGCGACGGGCGTCGGTGAAGTTCTCCGTGACGATCGCATCGGTGTGCTGCGAGCCGTAACGATTGATGTGTTCGATCGCCTCGTCCAGCGAGTCGAGGATGCGGACCGACAGGATCGGCGCGTTGTACTCAGTGGACCAGTCTTCTTCGCTGGCCTGCAGCACATCACTGCCGAGTAGCGCTCGCGTGCGCGGGCAGCCACGCAGCTCAACGCCCTTGTCGCGATAAATGGCGGCCAGGGGCGGCAGCACTTGCTCGGCAATGCCCTGGTGCACCAGCAGCGTTTCCATGGTGTTGCACGGCGCGAAGCGCTGGGTCTTGGCGTTGTCGGCGATGCGGATGGCCTTGTCCACATCCGCCGCGACGTCGACATAGACGTGGCAAATGCCGTCCAGGTGCTTGATCACCGGCACCCGGGCGTCGCGACTGATGCGCTCGATCAAGCCCTTGCCACCACGCGGCACGATCACGTCGACATATTCCGGCATGCTGATCAGGGCGCCCACCGCGGCGCGGTCAGTGGTATCCACCACCTGCACGGCAGCAGCCGGCAATCCGGCTTCGGCGAGGCCGAGCTGAATGCAGCGGGCAATCGCCTGATTGGAATGGATCGCCTCGGAGCCGCCGCGCAGGATGGTCGCGTTGCCCGACTTCAGGCACAGGCTGGCCGCGTCGATGGTCACGTTGGGCCGCGATTCGTAGATGATGCCCACCACGCCCAGCGGCACCCGCATCTTGCCGACCTGGATGCCGGATGGCATGTAACGCATGTCGCGGATCGCGCCGATCGGATCAGGCAGCGTGGCGACCTGGCGCAGGCCCTCGATCATGCCGTCGATCACCTTTGGCGTCAGCGCCAGGCGATCGAGCATGGCGGCGTCCAGACCATTGGCACGACCGCCGGCCAGGTCCAGCTCATTGGCCCGCACCAACTCGTCGCGGGCAGCGTCGAGCGCCGCGGCGGCGGCCTGCAGGGCACGATTCTTCTGCGCCGTGCTGGCGCGCGCGAGCACCCGCGAGGCCTCGCGCGCGGCGCGGCCCAGGCGGGTCATGTAGTCGAGTACGGACTCGGTCATGGATCTAGCTGGCCTGACTGAAGGGAAAGCGGCTGATTATAGCCGTCCCGGCAGCCTACGCACAGCGACGCCTGGGCGAAAGGGCTCTGATCGCGCCCGTTCATCATGACACCAGCGGGGTATTATCGGCGCACAGGAAACCCGCCGCCCTTTCGTCAGGTCGAAAGGCGATCCCGATCCAAGGAAGCATGCATGGGCCAGTGGCTCGACCCCCTTACTCAATGGCTGGCAAGCCACCCACACTGGCTGGGCCTGGCACTGCTGCTCGTTGCCTGCATGGAGAGCCTGGCAGTCGTCGGCTTGCTGATCCCGGGTACCGTACTGACCTTTTCCATCGCCCTGCTGGCCGGTAACGGCGTCCTCACGCTCGGCGAAACCCTGCTGCTGGGCTTCATCGGCGGCCTGATCGGCGACCTGCTCTCGTATGGTCTGGGCCGCCGATACCATCAGGGCATACGTCGCCTGCCCGGCCTGCGCAACCACCCCGAGTGGCTGCTGCGCGCCGAGCATTACTTCCAGCGCTACGGCGTTGCCAGCCTGCTGGTCGGCCGCTTCATTGGGCCGCTGCGACCGATGCTACCAATGACCGCCGGCATGCTCGACATGCCCTTCGGCCGCTTTTTGCTGGTCAGCCTGTGTGCCGCCGCTGGCTGGTCGATGGCCTATCTGCTGCCCGGCTGGAGCGCTGGCGCGGCCATGCGCCTGCCGCTGCAGGAAGGTTTCTGGAGCGAGGCGGCGATCGTCGCCGGCGGCCTACTGGCTCTGGCCGCCTGTACCGCGTACGGCAGCCTGCGCCAGCTGCGCTGGGTCAGTGCCCTGTCGGCAGCAGTCAGCGTAGCGATCCTGCTCGGGCTGTTTTTCGGCTGGCCACATTTCAAGGAGCTCGACGAAGGACTGCTCGAGGTAATCCAGAGCGAGCGCAGCAGCGTGCTCGATCGCATCATGGTCGTCATCACCCGCTTAGGCGACTTCCACACCCAGCTCTGGGCCGGTGTCTTGCTGTGCGTGCTGCTCCTGATCCTACGCCAGTGGCGTGCAGCAATCTTTTCCATCCTCACGCTGCTGGGCACGGCCACGGCCAACGGTGCGCTCAAGGCCTCCTTCGCCCGCGTCCGACCAGAGGTCTTGATGGAGCCGCTGAGCAGCTACAGCTTTCCCAGTGGACACAGCTCGGCCGCGTTCGCCTTCTTTCTCACCCTCGGCGTGCTCGCCGGCCGCGACCAGCCGCCGCGCCTACGCCTGGCCTGGCTGGTGCTGGCCAGCCTACCGGCCACGGCGATCGCGCTGTCACGGGTCTACCTGGGGGTGCACTGGATGACCGACGTCACCGCCGGTGCATTGCTCGCGGCGAGCATCTGCGCACTCAGCCTGACCCTGGTGCAATGGCGCGCCCCGATGGCAGCACTACCAGCCAAGGTATGGTGGCTGATCCTGCCCGCCTGCCTGGGACTGATCGGCACGTTCAGCACCTGGGCGCTGCCGGCCGCGATGCAGATGTATCGGTATCAGTGAGCACTCTAGCGAAGGTGTGATCCGCTATTTTCTGGGCACGAGCCAAGAATGTGTGACGTGTCGTTGCGCATATCACACCACCGGTGGTTAGGTGCGCATCTAGCGCGAGCAACCTTCCAACGTTGAGTTTCGGATAACTCAATAAGTGTCCAGGGAACTAGGATCAGACCGATGCGAGAGTCACACCTTCTAACATTCAGCAGCCACGATGCCGTAGCACTCTCCTACCGCCATTGGCCCGCGCTCTTGTCGGTAGAGACAACGAAAAGGCGGGCCGTCGTAATGTTCCATCGAGGACATGAGCATTCGGGTCGACTGGCCCACCTCGTTGATGAACTCGACCTTCCTGACTGTGATTTCTTCGCCTGGGATGCGCGCGGGCACGGTCTGTCGCCTGGCGTTCGCGGAGACAGCCCGAGCTTCGCAACGAGCGTGCGAGATGTGCAAACGTTCATTGAACATATCGGCTCGACCCACAACTTCGACGAAGAGAACTTAGCCATTGTTGCGCAAAGCGTAGGGGCGGTTGTCGTTGCGACATGGGCCCACGACTATGCGCCCAAAGTTCGCGCGCTGATACTGGCCTCACCGGCGTTCAGCGTGAAGCTGTACGTACCGTTCGCACGGGCGGCTTTGAGGCTGATACGAGCATTTCGCGGCAACTTCTTCGTTGACAGCTACGTCAAGGCACGCTTCCTGACTCACGATCCCGCGCGGATTCAGAGCTATCAGCAGGACCCGCTTATTACCAAGGCCATTTCCGTCAACATGCTCCTTGGACTGCATGAAGCGGCGCGGCGCGTGGTTGCAGATGCGCAGGCGATCCAAATCCCGACGCAGCTCCTCATCTCAGGCGCAGACTTCGTCGTCGAGCGCAAACCGCAGGTGATGTTTTTCGAAAGACTCGGCTGCTTACGGAAAGAAAAACACCTTCTCCCCGGCTTCTTTCACGACACGCTTGGTGAGCGAGATCGTGAACGGGCAGTAAGCCAGGCCCGTCGCTTCATTCTTCACAACTTTGAAACGCCAACGGCACCTCCATCGCTCTTAGATGCGGACCGAATCGGCCCGATGCGTGCGGAAGCAGAAGCACTGGCCGCCCCTGTTGCCCCAAACTCAATACAAGAATGTTACTGGCGCGCCATGCGTGCAGGAATGCGCCTTGGTGCCCGGCTTTCCCATGGAATGAAGCTCGGCTTCGAGACCGGTTTCGATTCCGGCAGCACGCTCGATTATGTCTATAGAAACGAACCAGCAGGCCTGACCCTGCTAGGGCGCAAGATCGACCAGCTCTATTTGAATTCCATAGGCTGGCGAGCAATACGCCCGAGAAAAGCGCATGTAGAAGAGCTGTTACGCGGAGCGATAAGTCGGCTGCGAAGCACCGATCAGCCAGTACATATCGTAGACATCGCTGCCGGCCACGGTCGCTACATTCTTGAGGCAGTACAGAGTCTCGAAGAGCGCCCTGCTTCGATTGTTCTACGCGATTACAGCGACATCAACGTACGCGATGGTAGCGCCCTGATCCAGGCAAAGGGTCTCGAAGACGTCGCTCGGTTCATCAAGGCTGACGCATTCGATCAGGCCAGTCTGGCCTCACTCTCGCCGCGCCCAACGCTTGTAGTGGTATCGGGACTCTACGAGTTGTTCGGCGACAATCAGATGATCAGCCGCTCTTTGGCCGGCATCGCCGAAGCACTGCAACCGGGCGGTTACATCGTTTACACAGGACAACCCTGGCACCCACAGCTGAATCTCATCGCCCGAGTGCTGACCAGTCACCGAGATGGACAGGCATGGGTGATGCGGCGGCGTACCCAAGCAGAGATGGACCAATTGGTAGCAGCGGCAGGCCTGGTTAAAATCACCCAGCGCATAGACGATTGGGGGATCTTTACGGTGTCGTTGGCACAAAAGCCGCACTGACAAAGCCGACCCTTTTCTAGCGACACCAATTGGCCGGTGCGGCTCCAGGTCAAGTCGCCCAACACTCGGGGCGTCAGGCCTAAGCCCCGTCCTGCAATTGCTCGAGCAGGCTTTGAATCTGCTCCAACTGGAGATCCGGCTTGTCCAGCCTCAGCAACTCGATCTTCTGCGTGGCCTCGAATGGCAGCAGGTAAGCCAGCTGATTGGCCAGGGTGGCCTGATCGTCGACGGGGCCGCCGAGCCCCAGCGTCTTGACCATCGGATGCTGACCGAGCGCCTCGAGCAGTACCAGCAGGTCGGCGTGCCGCTCGTTCAGCGGTTGCAGGGCGGGCTCAACGCGCCAGGCGACCTGGGCGACGGTCAGCTGGTCGTCCTGCACTTCGGACGACTGAACATCGAAGCGTCGCCCGCCTTCCACGCGTATGCCCAACAGGCCATTGGACAATTGCTGCCAGTCGCGAATATGCGCCTCGCAGCCGATGCTGGCGAAGGCCGTTGGCGCCGCGCCGACTTCACGACCATCCAGAATGTGCACCACGCCAAAGCCATGACCAGCCTTTAAGCACTGGCTGACCATGTCCAGATAGCGCGCCTCGAATATCTGTAATTCGAGCGCACAACCGGGAAACAGCACGGTATCCAGCGGGAACAGCGGCAATCTCATGCGGACTCCATCACAGCAGCAGGGCGACCACCAACGGTAACAGCACCGCGGTCAGTACCCCCATCAGACTCATGGCCAGGGCCGCGAAAGCACCGCACTCGTCGCTTTCCTGCAGCGCCTGCGCCGTGCCCACGGCGTGAGCGGTCAGCCCCAGCGCGATGCCGCGGGCTGCAGGATGCTGAACGCCAAACCGACGCAACAGTTCCGGACCGATAATCGCGCCGAGCACACCGGTGATCATCACGAACACCGCGGCCAGGGCCACAACGCCACCGATCTGTTCGGCGACCAGCATGGCGATCGGCGAGGTCACCGATTTCGGCGCCAGGGTCATGAGGATCATCTCGTCGGCGCCGAACGCCCAGGCCAGGGCCATGCCCAATGCCGTGGCGAATATGCCGGCGACCAGCAGGGTGACCACGATCGGCCCGAACAGCTCGCGGATGCGCCGCAGGTTGAGGTAAAGCGGCACGGCCAGGGCCACGGTGGCCGGCCCAAGCAGGATGGTCAGCCACTGGGCGCTGATGCGGTACTCCTCGTAGGCGATACCGCATGCCAAGAGGATGCCGACCACCAGCGCCATCGACACCAGCACCGGCTGTAGAAACACCCAGCGAGTCTTCTCGTAGGCGGCAAATGCCAGCTGGAACGCCGCCAGGGTGATGCCCACGCCGAACAGCGGATGGTGGATCAGCGCCTGCCAGGCCGCATACCAATGCAACTCGATCATGCCCCCTCCTGACGGCGCTGCTTGCGCCGGATCAGCGCCTGCATCAGCCAACCGGTGAAGACCAGCGAGATCACCAGCGAAATCACCAGCACGCCGATGATGGCCCAGAAATCGTCCAGGATCGCCTCGGTATAGGCCATCACACCCACTGCCGGGGGCACCAGCAGAAGCGGCAGATAGCGCAGCAGGCTACTCGCCGCCAGCTGAAGCGATTCGCTTGCCCTGCCACGCGCCAGCAGACCAGCGAACAACAGCACCATCCCAATGATCGGGCCTGGCAGCATGGGCAGAAACAGCACGTTCAGCACGGTGCCAAGCAGCTGGAATGCGACCAGCCAGGTCAGGCCTCTTAGCAGCATGGGAGCCTCCTGCAAAATGCGGACAGTATAAGGGCCAATGCTGCCAGCTGCCTGCGCGGCGCTATGACGGGCCATTCGCGCTGCCGATGCTGGTTTGCAGTGGCTGGCGCACGTGCTGATCTAGCCCCGGTGCAGTCGCCCACTGCCCCTGGCCGCCCATCCTGCAATCACAAGAACAACCCGGAGGATTCATGCCACAGGTACCCGTCGCACAACTGAAGGACCTCATCGGCAAGGAACTCGGTCACTCCGACTGGCTGACCATCGACCAGCAGCGTGTCGATCAGTTTGCCGACTGCACCGGTGACCACCAGTTCATCCATGTCGACGCCGAGAAGGCCGCGCAGACCCCATTCGGCGGCACCATCGCCCACGGCTTCCTGTCACTGTCGCTGCTGCCGATGCTCTCCGGTGACCTGATGGTGGTTCCGGAGGGCACGCGGATGGGCGTCAACTATGGCCTGGACAGCCTGCGCTTCATCCAGCCGGTACGCGTCGGCTCGCGGGTGCGGCTGGGGCTGACGCTGATCGATGCCCACGAGAAGAATCCCGGCCAGTGGCTGCTCAAGGCGCGCGCGGTGATGGAGATCGAAGGCTCGGAGAAACCGGCCTACATCGCCGAAACCCTGGCTCTGTGCGTCCTCTGAGCGGCAACCCTGCGCGATTGTCGCAGCCCGCCCGGTTTGCGGCATACTGCGGACGTCCTGCCTGAGCGGATGTCCGCATGCTGCGTCTTATTCCCTTCCTGTTACTCGGTCTGCTCACCGCCTGCGGCGAGGGCGAGCCTCTCACCCCTGCCGATGGAGTGCTGCCGGACGGCGGCCGCTACCGCGGCGAGATCGTCGACGGCCTGCTGCAGGGCAGCGGACGTATCGATTACCCGAACGGCAGCTACTACTTCGGCGAGTTCAAGGACGGCCAGTGGCATGGCTTCGGTACCTGGAACGGCGCCACCGGCGATCGCTACGAGGGCGAGTTCAAGCATGGCCTGTTCGACGGCCTCGGCCGCTTCAGCTACGCCGAGGGCGGCGTCTACGAAGGCGAATTCCAGGCCGGTCGCATGCACGGCCACGGCCGTTTCAGCCAGGACGGCACGGTCTACGAAGGCGAGTTCCGCAACAATCTCTACCACGGCCAAGGCAAGCTCGAGTATGCCGATGGCTACGTCCATCAGGGCCAGTTCAGCCGAGGCCAGCCGGATGGTCCTGGTACCCGCAGCGACGTCGATGGCCAGCTCAGCGGCGAGTTCAGCGCCGGCAGCCTGAACGGCGAAGGTAGCTACGTGACCGGCCAGGGCGAACGCTACAGCGGCCAGTTCGAGAATGACCAGTTCCATGGCCAGGGCCGCTACGAGGACAGCGACGGCAACGTCTGGAGCGGTACCTTCGTCCATGGCGAACTGAGTGGCACCGGCAGCCACCTCGCCAGCGATGGCAGCCGTTACGTCGGCCAGTTCCGCGGCTGGCGCTACCACGGCCAGGGCCGGCTCGACCGTGCCGATGGCAGCTTCTACACCGGCGGCTTCCGCCAGGGACGCTTCGCCGGCGAGGGTGCGCTGACCGATACCGAAGGCCGCGAACTACGCGGCACCTGGCGCAACGGCCGGCGCATCCGCGACGAACAGGGTCACGCCCTGCCCGACCCGTTGGAGATCGCCCTGCTAGAGCAGGGTGACCTGCTCGACAGCGCCATCGAGGCACTACCGCCATCCACCCCGGCGGCCGAACTCTATACGCTGACGTTCGCCGGCGACGGTCGTCAGAGCGTGTTCATGCGCGAAGCGGATTACGTGCAGCGGCTGCTGGCCGAGCGCTTCGAGGCCCGCGGCCAGCTCAGCCTGGTCAACCATCGCGACCACCTGGCCGACCGCCCGCTGGCGACCCGGGAGAACCTGGCACGGGCCATCCGTGCCCTGTCCGAGCGCAGCGGCGAGGAAGACCTGATCTTCCTCTACTTCACCAGCCACGGCTCGGCCGAGCACGAACTGGTGCTGAGCCAGCCGCGTCTGAGCCTGGACGACTTGCCCGCCGGCGATCTTGCCGAACTGCTCACGCCGCTGGCCGGGCGCAAGGCGGTGGTGGTGATATCCGCCTGCTACTCCGGTGGTTTCATCGAGCCGCTGAAGAATCAGCAGACGCTGATCATGACTGCCGCGCGTGCCGACCGGGTGTCGTTCGGCTGCTCCGAGCAGAGCGACTTTACCTACTTCGGCCGCGCGCTGTTCGCCGAAGCATTGCAGGAAACCGACGATATCGTGCAGGCCTTCACGCTGGCGGCGGCAAAGGTTGCCGAACGCGAGCAGGCCGACGACTATCAGGCATCGGAACCGCAATTATGGGCGCCGGAACCGGTCGTCCAACGCTGGCAGGAACTGCAGCAGCGGCGCGCCGCCCAATGATCGCCACAGGAGCACAACCATGTATTTGACGCCACAGCGCATTCTGCTTGCCGGCGCCACCGGACTCACTGGCGAGCACCTGCTCGATCGACTGCTCAACGAACCCACCGTCGAACGCGTGCTGGCGCCGACGCGCAAGCCGCTGGCCGCGCACCCACGCCTGGAAAACCCGGTCGGCGAGCTGCTAACAGTGCTGCCAACTCTGAGCGGCGCGATCGACACGGCCTTCTGCTGCCTGGGCAGCACACTCAAGCAGGCCGGCACCCAGGAAGCCTTCCGTGCCATTGATCATGACCTGGTGCTGGCATTCGCCCGCCGCGCCAAGGAAATGGGCGCCCGCCATCTGCTGGTGATCAGCTCACTGGGCGCCAGCACGGACAGCTCGATCTTCTATCTCAAGGTAAAGGGCGAGACCGAGGCCGCACTACAGCAGCAGGACTGGCCGCAACTGACCATCGCGCGCCCTTCGCAACTCATCGGCCCACGCCTGGAGTCGCGCCTGAGCGAGCGCATCGCCGCGCCGCTGTCGCAGCTGCTTCCAGGCAAGTACCACGGAATCGAGGCCTGCACGCTGGCGCGAGCGCTCTGGCGCCTGGCGCTGGAAGAAGGCGACGGCCTGCGCATCGTCGAGTCGGACGAACTGCGCAAATTGGGCAAGTAGCTTTCGGCCGGACTTCTGGCCGTGATCGTCGCGAGGGCCGGCTTGCTGCCGGCTCGCAGGCGTAGGACTGATGTCGCTCTTTACTTCCGGCTCGCCCGGCCGGGCGGATCGGCGCCGCGCGATCCACCCAACGAGCCTGCGCGAGCCTTAGTGGCCGCTCATACCTTGATGAAGTGCTCGCGGTAATGCCGCAGCTCGGCGATGGAATCGCGGATGTCGTCCAGCGCCAGGTGGGTACCAGCCTTCTTGAAACCTTCCATGATTTGTGGCGCCCAGCGTGCTGCCAGCTCCTTGAGCGTCGAGACATCCAGATTGCGGTAGTGGAAGTAGGCTTCCAGCGTCGGCATCTGTCGGTAGAGGAAACGACGGTCCTGGCAGATGCTGTTGCCACAGATCGGCGACTTGCCCTTGGGCACCCACTGCTCGAGGAATTCCAGGGTCAGGCGCTCGGCCTCCGCCGTGGAAATCCGGCTCTCGCGCACACGCTGGGTCAGCCCCGAACCGCCATGCTGGCGGGTGTTCCACTCATCCATGCGGGCAAGGACTTCGTCGCTCTGGTGCACGGCGATGACCGGTCCCTCGGCCAGCACGTTGAGCTGGCTGTCGGTGACGATGGTGGCCATCTCGATGATGACGTCGTTGTCCGGATCCAGACCGGTCATTTCCAGGTCGATCCAGATCAGGTTCTGCGGGTTCTGCATGAGGGGCTCCTTGGCTGTGCGGCGCAGTTTAGCCGCTCGCGCCGGCGTCGTCAGGTGGGCCGGCCGGGTACCAGATCAGCAAGCGTGAGCCGCGCCAGTCGTCGATCGACAGCACCTCCGCCGGCTCCATGCCGGGCACCGCGAAACTGTTACTGATCAGCATCGCGCCGGGGCGCATTTCCGCTTGCGCCTTTTCCCACAGCGCCGCCATGGGCGCCGGTGAAAGGAAGCAGTAGACAACATCGTACTCGCCGAGATCGACGCGCCACAGGCTGAGCGGCTGGACCTGGCAGTTGCGCCGTGGCAGGCAGCGCAGCCAGGACAGGGCGAAGGTCAGCGGTGCGGTTTCCACTCCGACGAAGCGAGCCGCCGGATATGCCCGTGCCAGCCGCACCAGGGTACCGGCCAGCCCACTGCCCAGATCGATCAGACGAAAATCGTTCGGCAGCACCGCCAGCCGCGCACGCAACCGGCGCTCGGTCTGCGAGCCGGTCAGGTAGAGCGGCACCCGCTCACCGAAGGCGTTCCAGTTGAGCAACAAGAGCAGCGCGAGGCCGCTCAGCGGTGCCCATGCCGGTACATTCAGGTCGCCGGACAGCAGCAGACCAGGCACGAAGAGCAGGTTGATCGGCAACCACCAGACCGACAGGCCGAGTCGCGCCCCGATCAGTGCGGCCAGAGCGCCCTGCGCGAGCGCGGTGGGGATCAGCCCCGGGCGCACGGCAAAGCCCCAGGCCAAGCCGAACGCCAGTAGCCAGACGAGCAGCAGCGCCAGCAACTGGGCCAGCAGCGCGCGCAGAACAGGCAAACGGGTAAGCGTGGTGGCGGACATGGTCAGCGATCGTCGAACCAGGGCGGGCCAGTCTAACCGTCTGCCGACGCGCCATACAGGCCGCAGCCAGCCGGCATGCTAGACTCGCCCACCAAAACTGCGAGACAACCCCCACCCATGGCCAAACGCCAACTCAACCGCCGGCAGAGCTGGCGTATCGAGAAGATCCAGGAAGAGCGCGCCGCCCGTGCCGCACGCCGTGAGAGCCGTGCCCTCGAGGAGCTGGAGGGCGGCGACCTCGGCCCGGAACAGACCGGGCTGGTCATCGCGCATTTCGGCGTACAGGTCGAGGTCGAGGCACTGGAGGGCGAACACAGCGGGCAGGTGTTCCGCTGCCACTTGCGGGCCAACCTGCCGGCACTGGTCACCGGCGACCGCGTGGTCTGGCGCCCGGGCAACCAGGGCATCGGCGTCATCGTCGCGCAGCTGCCGCGGCATTCGGAGCTGTGCCGGCCGGACATGCGTGGCCAGCTTAAGCCGGTGGCGGCCAATGTCGACCTGATCGTCATCGTCTTCGCCCCGCTTCCCGAGCCGCACGCCAACCTGATCGATCGCTATCTGATCGCAGCCGAGCACGCTGGCATCGCGCCGCTGCTGCTGCTGAACAAGGCCGACCTGATCGACGAGCAGAACGAGGCAGCACTGAACCGCCTGCTGGACGTGTATCGCCAGCTGGATTATCCGCTGCTGGAGGTCTCGGCCCATGGCGGCGCCGGCATGGACGAGCTGAAGGCGCGTCTCGACGGTCACGTCAGCGTGTTCGTCGGGCAATCCGGGGTCGGCAAGTCATCGCTGGTCAACAGCCTGCTGCCGGGCGTCGACACCCGTGTCGGCGCGCTGTCGGAAATGACCGGCAAGGGTACGCATACCACCACTACCGCGCGGCTGTTCCACTTCCCCGGCGGCGGCGAGCTGATCGACTCACCCGGCATTCGCGAATTCGGCCTCGGCCACGTCAGCCGCGCCGATGTGGAAGCAGGCTTCATCGAATTCCAGGATCTACTCGGGCACTGCCGTTTCCGCGACTGCAAGCACGATCGCGAACCGGGCTGCGCGCTGCTCAAGGCTCTGGAAGAGGGGCGTATCCAGCCACAGCGCATGGCCAGCTATCGACATATTCTCAGCAGCCTGCCGGAATCGGACTACTGAGTTCATCCCGGCCGGTCAGCGACCGTCGGGTTGGCCGAATTGCAGCACCCCGTCTTCGAAGATGTTCAGCCGCTCGCGCAGCTGTTCGGGCTGCAACGGCTCCTCGACGGGTGCTGTCGCGCCGGGCGAAGACTGGGCAGGCACCGCACCGCCCTCATCGTCGCGCTGCGCGCCGGGCTGCTCGCCCTCGATCGAACGCTGCGCCTTCTTTGTCAGCACCAGGATATCGATGCGACGGTTCACCGGGTTGAACGGATCCTTGCGATCGAACAGTGCCGATGAGGCATAGCCCACCACCCGCGCAATCTGCTC
Organism: Stutzerimonas sp. R40042; assembly: GCF_026642215.1. Lineage (NCBI taxonomy): Bacteria > Pseudomonadati > Pseudomonadota > Gammaproteobacteria > Pseudomonadales > Pseudomonadaceae > Stutzerimonas > Stutzerimonas sp. R40042. The sequence continues at coordinate 4,130,775 of NZ_CP113258.1, forward strand.
CTCGGGATACCCACCTGCTACGAGCGTGCGGCGCGCGGCATTGGCGCGGCTGGCCGATAGCTCCCAGTTGCCGAAATCGCCGCGCCCGGAAAACGGCTTGGCGTCGGTGTGTCCGCTGATGCTGATCTTGTTCGGCACGGCGGCGATGGTGTCCACCAGCGCCAGCAGGATGTCCTCGAAGTAAGGCTGCAGCTGGGCGCTGCCGAGGGCGAACATCGGTCGGTTCTCGGCATCCATGATCTGGATGCGCAGGCCATCCTGGGTGATCTCGAAGAGGATCTGGTCCTTGAACTTCTGCAGCTCGGGGTTCTCGTCGACCTTGTTCTGCAGTTCCTGCAGCAGCAACTCCAGCCGCTCGCGCTCGATCTGCTCGGCGAACGTCTCGGCCTGCTGGGCGTCGATCTGCGCCTCGCTCTGCGCCGGCTCCAGCTCGGGATTGAGGGTGCGGTCCGGCGAAGGCGTCGGCGTGCCGCCCAGATCGATGACATGGGGGCTGGCGCTTTCGGTGAACCCGATGGGGTCCTGAAAATAGCCGGAGATGAGTTTCTTCTGTTCCGGCGTGGCCGAACTCATCAGCCACATCACAAGGAAGAACGCCATCATCGCCGTGGCGAAGTCGGCGAAGGCGATCTTCCAGGCGCCACCGTGATGACCGCCAGCGACCTTCTTGACCCGCTTGACGATGATCGGTTGGGTATTGTCCATGGCGAACCTTTAGCTGCCACGCATGGCTTGCTCGAGCTCGGAGAAGCTCGGGCGGTGCGCCGGATAGAGAACCTTGCGGCCGAACTCGACGGCCAGCGTCGGCGGCATACCCGAGGCCGAGGCGACCAACGTCGCCTTGATTGCCTCGTAGACGTTGAGCTCTTCCTTGGCGTCGTGCTCCAACGCCGCGGCCAGCGGCCCAAAGAATCCGTAGGAAGCAAGAATGCCAAGGAAGGTACCGACCAGCGCCGAGCCGACCTTGTAGCCGATCATGGCGTTATCCGCCTCGGCGAGGATCGACATGGTGATCACGATACCCAGTACCGCCGCGACGATACCCATCGCCGGCAAACCATCAGCGACCTTGCTGACGGCGTGAGATGGGTGCTCGAGTTCTTCCTTCAGGCTGTTGAGCTCCATGTCGAACAAGCCTTCGAGTTCGTGCGGCGCCATGTTGCCGGAGGACATGATGCGCAGATAATCGCAGGTGAAGGCGGTCATCCGCTCGTCCTGCAGGAAGCCGGGGTACTTGCTGAACAGCGGACTGGCGGCCGGATCCTCAAGATCGGCCTCGATGGCCATCATGCCCTCGCGGCGGCTCTTGTTCAGGATCGAATAGAGCAGGCTGAGCACTTCTAGATAATAGGTATTGGTGAAGCGCGTGCTGAACATCTTCAGCGACTTCTTGAAAACGATCTTGGTGGTGCTGCCCGGGTTGGCCTGCAGGAAGCCACCCAGCGCCGCGCCGCCGATGATCATCACCTCGAAGGGATGGATGAGCGCGCCGATCTTGCCGCCGGATAGTACGAACCCGCCCAGCACGCTGGCGAACACGACGATGATGCCGATGATTTTGACCATAGGAGGTACGTCTGGAACCTGATTACGAGCCGTTCGGACTGCGGCAACAACTGCCGCAAAACCCCGCCGTACGGCCTTGCAGAAGGAATGTTGGAAGAATTGTTCTGGTTATCGGAACTTTTGCGCCAGACTAAAGGCCATCCCGATGAAAAGCTAGTTCGGCCATGACCACCACACCCCCGCTACCACGCACCCTGCCCGCCTGGATCAAGGCACTCGACGATGCTCCCCTGCCCGCCTTTGCCGCCGTTCATGAACGGGTTCGCCTGGCGTTGCGCGACAGCAGCAAGTCGATGCGGCAGATCGCCGAGCTCATCCAGGACAGCCCGGTGCTGGCGCTGCGCTTCATTCAAGAGGCCAACCGCGGCATCGGCGATGGCCAGCCGGCCGAAAGCCTGGAGGTCGCACTCAGCCGCATCGGCGTGCAGCGCGCTGAAGCATTGCTGGCGCGCATTCCGGCGATGGAGGCGGCCGACATGCCGCGACCGCTGCGGCAACTGGTACTGATCAGCCGCCATGCCAGCCAGCAGGCCAACGGACTGTTCGCCGCCCGCCTGGCCCGGCTGTGGCAGGACATCCACTGGGGCAGCCTGCTGTTTCTGGCGCCGGCCTGGGCACTGATCGGCACCTATCCGCATCTGCTGGAAAGTTGGGAACAGCGGGTATTGGTCAAGGGCGAACCAGCCAGCCGCGTCGAGCGCGAACTGCTCGGCGTTTCCCTGCTGGAGCTGTGCCTCAGGCTTGCCGAGCATTGGCGTCTACCCGACTGGATCGCTCAGGGCTATCGCCTGCTCGGTGCCGATCGGCGCCGGCTGATCAGAGCCCTGCATATCGCCCACGACAACGAACACCCGCTGCACCAGCAGCAGATGCTCGACGCCGACCCCGAGCTACGCCGCTGGCTTACATTGCCGAGCAACACCATCGTGCTGGCCAACGGCTTGGCGCTATCGGCACACCACAGCTGGAGCGGCGTGCACAGCCTGCGCTGGCAGCGGCTGGCCGGACTGTACCTGCAGGTGCCGCTGGACGAGATGCAACAGATGGTGCACCAGCAAGCGGTCATCAGTGCCCGCGAGTTCGGCCCGACCGACCTCTGGCACCCGGCCCAGGGCCTGCTGTGGCCAACCGGCAGCCGCTTCCAGACCCTGCGCGAAGCACCGATCCCGAGCGCGGCCGACCTGGCAGAGTGGCGCGACCAATGTCGCCGCCTGCTGGGCGATCCCTCACCGTTCAGCAACATCCTGCAACTGACTGCCACAGCCAGCCGCGCACTGAACTGCGCCGGCCTTCAGCGCTCACTGGTGATGCTGGTCGACCGCAAGCAGAATCGCCTGGTCAGCCAGCAGGGCAACGGCCTGCCTGCCGATGCCGCGCGCCTGACGCTCGCTCCGGAGCAGAGCCAGATTGTTCGGCGCCTGCTGGAAAAACCTGCCCAGCTGCGACTGCAACCATCCAACATGGCGCAGTTCTCGGCCCTCTTGCCCGGCACGCTCAAGAAACTGTTCGCCGGCGAGCACCTGCTGTTGCGCTCGCTGGGAGTCGACGGGCGAGTGCTGATGCTCATCGTTGCCGATCAGAACGGCGCGCCCATGTCGGACGCGGTACTGCAAACATTCGTTAAAACATCCCAGTGCATCGAGCGCGCACTGAGCAACTTCAGCAGGCGCGGGGGCTGATCTTTTTCGCTAGACTTCGTCCCTTCCATGACTGAGTCGAGGCCCGCCGTGTCCGTCTTTTCCCACCTGCCGCTGGTGATCGAGCCTGCCGATCTGGCCGCTCGCCTCGATGCGCCGGAACTGATTCTGGTCGATCTGACGAGCGCCGCTCGCTATGCCGAAGGCCATCTGCTGGGTGCTCGCTTCGTCGACCCCAAGCAGACCCAGCTCGGCCAACCGCCAGCGCCCGGCCTGCTTCCCGACATCGCGCAGCTGCAGCAGCTGTTCGGCGCACTGGGACATCGCCCCGACGCGGTCTATGTGGTCTACGACGACGAGGGCGGCGGCTGGGCCGGGCGCTTCGTCTGGCTGCTGGATGTGATCGGCCATCACCACTACCACTACCTCAACGGCGGCCTGCACGCCTGGCTGGCCGAGGGTCGGTCACTCACCCAGCAGGTACCCGCGGCCGCCGCCGGCCACCCGAGCCTGACGCTCGACGAAGCACCCACCGCCACCCGCACCTACATCGAGAGCCGCCTCGGCGCGGACGACCTGGCTATATGGGACGCTCGCTCACCGGCTGAATACCGCGGCGAAAAGCTGTTCGCCGCCCGCGGTGGCCACATCCCCGGGGCGGTCAACTTCGAGTGGACCGCCGCCATGGACCCAGCACGTTCGCTGCGCATCCGCGAGGACATCGCCGAGCACCTGCGGGCACTCGGGATCGTGCCGGAGAAGGAAATCATCACCCATTGTCAAACCCACCATCGCTCAGGCCTCACCTACCTGATAGCCAAGGCGCTGGGCTATCCGCGCGTCAAAGGCTACGCCGGCTCCTGGGCCGAATGGGGCAACCTGCCTGACACCCCGGTGCAGCAATGAAAAGGACCAACATGAAAGAACGCCTGTTCGTCGCCAGCCAGTATCTGCTGCCGCATCACCTGATCTCACGACTGGCCGGCTGCCTGGCCGAATGCCGGCTGCCCTGGGTGAAGAACACCTTCATCAAGTGGTTCGTCCGCCATTTCCAAGTCGACATGCGCGAGGCCCAGACGGAAGAACCTACGGCCTACGAACATTTCAACGCCTTTTTTACCCGCGCGTTGAAAGATGGCGCGCGCCCTCTAGATACCACGCCTGGCGCCATCCTCAACCCCTGCGACGGGGCCATCAGCCAGCTAGGCCGCATCGAGCAGGGCCGCATCTTCCAGGCCAAGGGGCACAGCTTCAGCGCCATGGAGTTGCTCGGCGGCGATCATGAGCGCGCGGCGCCGTTCATGGGCGGCGCATTCGCTACCGTGTACCTGTCGCCCAAGGATTATCACCGTGTGCATATGCCGGTCAGCGGCACGCTGCGCGAGATGGTCTATGTACCGGGACGGATCTTCTCGGTGAACACCGTTACCGCCCAGGGGGTACCGGAGCTGTTCGCGCGCAACGAGCGGGTGGTCTGCCTGTTCGACACCGAGCATGGGCCGATGGCGATGGTGCTGGTCGGCGCGATGATCGTTGCCAGCATCGAAACGGTCTGGGCCGGACTGGTCACGCCGCCCAAGCGCAGCCTCCGGACCTTCCGTTACGACGAAACCGCGCGCGCACCGATCCACCTGGAAAAGGGTGCGGAGATGGGGCGCTTCAAGCTTGGTTCGACCGTCATCCTGCTGTTCGGTCCGGACCGTGTTCGCTGGGCCGAGCAGCTCGGCCCGCTTAGTCCCGTATGCATGGGCCAGGCCCTGGGGCAGGCGGAATCGAGCGCAGTGATCGCCGAGCCGCTCGACCAGCTCTAACGGCCCCAACCGACGTTCGGCCGCCAGCCGCTGCCGAATGTCGGCTAATATCACCAGGCCATTATTCAGTCCTGCCCGCTGCGGCAGATATTGATAGAGTTCTCATTACTCATGCCTTGAATCGCTGCGGAGCCATCGTTGGATAGACAGAGCCATCATCTGCTGTTGCGCGCACCCGCACCGAGTCGGCAGAGCCTGTCCTTCTGCGATGCCAGCGTGCGCGGCGTATCCGCCTGGCTCGCCGGGCTGCCCAAAGCCAACATCGGCGAGACCGCACGTCAGCTGTATCAGGCCCTGATCGAGCTCAACCAGCTTCGCATTGGGTCCGAAACCAGGCTGCAGATACTCGAGCTGCTGCGTCCAGACGTGCACTTCGTCTGCCGGCTGCTGGAAAAGCACTACGTCAACCAGCCAATCGTGCTGGCCGAGCGCCCGCGCAAGGTCGCCGGCCTTTGCCAGGCACTGCAGAACCACCTGGCGGTCGGCTACAAGCTGATCGTCGTTCGCGTGGTCTCCCAACCCAACCGCGACCGCCACCAGCTGTTTTCCGTCGCACTGCAGCGTGCGGTTCACAGCCTGGGGGCGCTGCTCGTGCGCTCGACTCAACTCTACGGGCCGCCCGCACCCGGTCTCTGGCTGGAGATGCATCAGCTGTATCAATTGGCGGTCGAACACGGCGTCGAGCGTCTCCTGGTCCGCGATCCGCTGGCGCAGCACGGCCCCGGCCTGAGCACCGAGCAGAGCTATATCGCCGCGCTGCTGCTCGGCTGTGCGCGCTGCAACCAGATGCGTCAGCAGAACATCATCAAGCTGGCCGCGGCGCTCGAAGCCTGGAGCGCGCTGCCATTGATCCAGGCCGGCAGCCTGGCCAGCAGCCTGTTCCTGCTTTCCCCGACGGTAGACGGCCCACCACGCTATCGCTCGTTGTTGCCAGATGCACAACAGCTGCATCTGCTCGGTATCGATACCCGTCCACTGGTCGACCTGATCGAGGAACACCTGCGCCTGGCTCCGGAAAACCGCCAGCTGACCAACCTCCCGGCGGCCAACGGTCTCGATGACGATCTGCTGCGCCATCTGAGCTCGGCCTGGGGCGCGATTTCCGAACGCACCTTCCAGCGCACCCCGGCACAGGGTGTACTCAGCCTGTGCATCGGCATGACCGCGCTGCATTTTCAGCTAGCCGGCCAGCGACCGTTCAATGAGGTACTGGAGCAGCCCGACGCATCGAACCGCGCGGTATTCAAGCTGCACAATGGCGCAACAGATGTCTGGGCCAGCGCTTTCGATGCCCAGAGCACCGCTACCGAGCTGCCGCCGGACCAGGATCATATCGAGTTCATCAGCCCTACCCGCGCACGCGCCACTCCCACTCCAGCGGCTCGCGCAAACAACACCGATCCGGTCCCGGCAAGCAGATCGACAACATGCGAAAGCCACCCGATTCATCAGGTCCAGCTGGTCGATCACAGCCCGGGCGGCTACTGCCTGGCCTGGGAAGGCGAAGTACCCGGCCTGCTGCAGACCGGCGAATTGCTGGGGCTGCGCGAAGGTGACGGGCAGAGCTGGAGCATCGCCGTGGTGCGCTGGATTCGCCAGATCCGCGGGGGCGTCACGCAGATGGGTGTCCAGCTGATCGCACCACAGGCCCAACCCTGCGGCCTGCGCCTGTTGCGCAAGGTCGATCAGGGTAGCGAGTACCTTCGTGCCCTGCTGTTGCCCGAGATCGGCGCCATCTCCCAGCCGGCGATGCTAATTGCGCCACGCCTGCCCTTCCAGGAGGGGCACAAGGTCCTGATCAATCACAACGGCGAGGAACAGCGCGCCATTCTGCACCGACGCCGTGGCAACAGCGGAAACTACAACCAGTTCGAGTATCGCTCGCTTGGCCAGCTGGCACCGGAGCGAGAGACCTCGTTCACAGGCTGGAAAGCCCACACGAGCGGCGGGGATGAAGATTTTGACTCACTCTGGAAGTCGCTGTAGATTGCCGATTCTCGCATTCTTGCCTGCCCGCGCCGCACCGGCGCGCACTTAAGCTGTTGCCATGGCCCTGCAAAAGAAAACCATCCGCCTGCTGATTCTTGAAGACTCGCAGAACGAAGCCGAGCGCCTGGTCAGCCTCTTCCGCAATGCCGGACAGGCGACCCGGGTGCATCGACTCACCTCCAGCGACGATCTGGCCGAAGCCCTGAAACAAATCTGGGATCTGCTGATCAGTGCGCCGCAGAGCGAGAATCTCGACCCCAGCGAGGCGATCAGCGCTATTCGCCGGCAGGCCAAGGACATCCCGATCATCCAGCTGACCGCCGGCAACCACGCCGAAGCGATCACCGATGCGCTGATGCTCGGCGCCCAGGACGCGTTGCCACAGGGCGAGGATGAATGGCTGCTGCTGGTGGCCAACCGCGAACTGGCCAACCTCGAGGAGCGACGCGCCCGACGCTCGGCCGAAGTCGCGCTGCGCGAGGCGGAGAAACGTTGCCAGCTGCTGCTCGACAGCTCCGTCGACGCCATCGCCTACGTTCACGACGGCATGCATATCTATGCCAACCGTGCCTACCTCGAGCTGTTCGGCTACGACGACGTCGAGGATCTGGAAGGCATGCCGATGATCGACCTGATCGGCGGTGCCGACCAGAGCCGGTTCAAGACCTTCCTGAAAAACTACCAGACTCTCGAAGGCAGCGCCGAATTGGCCTGCGGCGGGGTCCGCGCCGACGGCGAAGCGCTGAAGATGCGCATGAGCTTCTCGCCAGCCGCCTATGACGGCGAGCCTTGCATCCAGGTGGTGATCCGCGCCGAGAGCGACAGCGCCGAACTGCAGAAGCTCCGCGAGATCAGCAGCCAGGATCCGGTGACCGGCCTGCTCAACCGCAACAGCTTTGTCGAAGTCATGGACACCGCGGTCGAGCGCGCGGTCAACGCGGGCCAGAGCGCGACCCTGGCGTACATCCGCATCGACCGTTTCGCTGCATTGCAGGCCGATATCGGCCTGACCGACTCCGACCAGTTGCTCAGCCAGCTGGCCACCCTGCTGCGCGGGCACTTCCCGAGCGACACCCAGCTGGCGCGCTTCGCCGATGATGTGTTCACCGTGCTGCAGCCCGGCGTCATACCGCAGCAGGCCGAAGCGGACCTGCGTGCACTGCTTGGCAAGGTCGAAGGGCATCTGCTCGATGTAGGCGGGCGCACGGTGCAGGTCACCCTCAGCATCGGCGTCGCCGGCCTCGACGAAAAGACCGCCAAGGCCCAGGACGCCATCGAGCGCGCGCACCGCTGCGCCGATGAGCTCAGCGACGGCAATGCGCTGAAGATCTATAACCCCGCCGACGAGCTGGCCGCCGCGGCGAACCGTGGCGATATCGCCGCCATGCTCAAGCAGGCGCTGGAGAACAACAGCTTCCGGCTGCTGTTCCAGCCGATCATCAGCCTGCGCGGCGACAACTTCGAGCATTACGAAGTCCTGCTGCGACTGCTCGATCCCCAAGGCGCGGAGGTACCGCCCAACGAGTTTCTCAGCGCCGCCAGCGAGGCCGGCCTGGCCAGCAAGATCGACCGCTGGGTCATTCTCAATTCCATCAAGCTGCTCGCCGAACATCGCGCCAAGGGCCATAGCACCCGCTTGTTCCTGCACCTGTCCGCCGCCAGCATCCAGGACGCCAGTCTGCTGCCCTGGCTCGGCGTCGTACTCAAGGCCTCGCGCCTGCCCGGTGACTCACTGGCTTTCGAGTTCGGCGAAGCCGATGCCGTCGCCTATCTCAAACCGGCCAAGGCATTAGCACAGGGCCTGAGCGGCCTCGGTTGCCGAATTGCCCTGGCCCAGTTCGGTTGCGTGCTGAACCCCTTCAACACGCTCAAGCACCTAAATGCCGAGTTCATCAAGGTCGACGGCTCCTATACCCAGGACCTGAGCCGCCAGGAAAATCAGGAAGCGCTCAAGACGCTGCTGGCCGAACTGCACGAGCAGCGCAAGCAGAGCATCGTGCCTTTCGTCGAAAGCGCCACGGTACTCGCCACGCTCTGGCAGGCCGGCGTCAGCTATATCCAGGGGCATTACCTGCAGGGCCCCAGCCAGTCGATGGACTACGACTTCTCCTCCGACGAGGAGTGAGCCCGGCTGGCGCAGCGGCCAAGACAGCCTCCTCCTGCCAACTCGCCCTGAGTTGATCGTGGTCATCCGCTGGCCGCAACGCTGGGCTAGAGTGTCCGGACGTCTTCACTTTCAGGAGGAGTCGTGCCATGGCCATGATGAAAGCCGCCGTGTTCGTCGAACCCGGGCGCATCGAACTGCAGGACAAACCCATACCCGAGATTGGCCCGAACGATGCGCTGTTGCGGATCACCACGACAACCATCTGTGGCACCGATGTTCACATTCTCAAGGGCGAATACCCGGTTGCCCCGGGACTGACCATTGGCCACGAGCCGGTGGGCGTCATCGAAAAGCTGGGCAGCAATGTCAGGGGCTACCAGGAGGGCCAGCGCGTGATCGTCGGCGCCATCTGCCCGAGCTTCACCTCCTACGCCTGCCAGGACGGCCTGCCGTCGCAGGATGGCGGCTGCTCGTGCCACGGTTACAAGCCCATGGGCGGCTGGCGCTTCGGCAACACCATCGACGGCACCCAGGCCGAATACGTGCTGGTGCCCGACGCCCAGGCCAACCTGGCGCCGGTGCCGGACGGCCTGACCGACGAGCAGGTGTTGATGTGTCCGGACATCATGTCCACCGGGTTCGCCGGCGCCGAGGCCGCCAACATCAAGATCGGCGACATCGTGGTGATCTTCGCCCAAGGCCCCATCGGCCTGTGTGCCACTGCCGGAGCCAGACTGCGTGGCGCCGGCACCATCATCGCAGTGGACGGCGTCGATGCGCGGCTGGATATCGCGCGGCAGATGGGCGCTGACGTGACGCTCAACTTCCGCAATGTCGACGTGGTGGACGAGGTGCTCAAGCTGACCGGCGGCCGCGGCGTCGACGCTTCCATCGAGGCGCTGGGCCTGCAATCGACATTCGAGAGCGCGTTGCGAGTACTCAAGCCAGGCGGCACGCTGTCCAGCCTCGGCGTCTATTCCAGTGACCTGACCATTCCGCTCGGCGCCTTCCACGCCGGCCTGGGCGACAACAAGATCGTCACCTCGCTCTGCCCCGGCGGCAAGGAGCGCATGCGCCGGCTGCTCAACGTGGTGGCTTCAGGACGAGTCGATCTCGGCCCGCTGGTGACCCATCAGTATGCGCTGGCCGATATCAATGACGCCTACGATCTCTTTGCCAACCAGCGCGACGGGGTACTGAAGGTAGCGATCAAGCCCTGAGACCTGGCCGCGACGGGCTGATGCCGCAGTATCAGCCCGTCGCCGTCACTCGGAGCCTTCGCGATCGCGGAAGCCCAGCAGATAGAGGATGCCGTCCAGCCCCAGCGTGGAGATCGCCTGCTTGGCCGACTGCTTGACCAGCGGCTTGGCCCGGAAGGCGACGCCGAGACCGGCCAGACCGAGCATCGGCAGATCGTTGGCGCCATCGCCCACGGCAATGGTCTGCTCCAGACACAACCCTTCCTGCTCGGCCAGCTGACGCAACAGATCGGCCTTGCGCTGGGCGTCGACGATGGGCTCGACCGCCACGCCGGTGACCTTGCCATTCTCGATCTGCAATTCGTTGGCGAACACGTAGTCGATGCCCAGCTTGGCCTGCAGCTGCTTGGCGAAGTAGCTGAAGCCGCCGGACAGAATCGCGGTCTTGTAGCCCAGGCGCTTGAGCTCGGCGAACAGCACCTCGGCGCCCTCGGTCAGCCGCAGGCTGGCACCGATATCGGCGAGGACGTCCTCGGACAGGCCCTCGAGCAGCGCCAGGCGCTCCTTGAAGCTGGCGCGAAAGTCCAGTTCGCCGCGCATGGCGCGCTCGGTGATCTCGGACACCTGTTCACCGACGCCGGCGGCCTTGGCCAGCTCGTCGATGACCTCAGCCTCGATCAGCGTCGAATCCATGTCGAACACGGCCAGGCGGCGGTTGCGCCGGTAGACCGAGTCGCGCTGAAAGGCGATGTCGACGTTCAGCTCCTGAGCCACGCTGAGAAACTCGGCGCGCAATGCGGCGGTATCGGCAGGCTCGCCACGCACCGAAAACTCGATGCAGCCTTTACCTTGTTCTTCGGGCATGTCCAGCGGCATACGTCCGGACAGACGATCGATGTGATCGATGTTGAGGCCATACTTGGCGGTGATCGAACTGACCCGCTGCAGCTGCTCGGCGGTGACCTTGCGAGTCAGCAGCGTGACGATGTGCCGAGCCTTGCCCTGGCCGGCCACCCAGTGCTGGTAATCGACCTCGGAGACCGGCGTGAAGCGCACCTGCTGGTCGTGCTTGTAGCCCATGAACAGCACGTCCTTGAGCACCGACGAAGCACGTTCATTGTCGGGTATCTCGATCAGGATGCCGAACGACAGGGTGTCATGGATCACTGCCTGACCGATGTCGAGAATGTTCACGCCTCCCTGGGCGAGCACGCCAGTGATGGCTGCGGTCAGGCCCGGACGGTCTTCACCGGTGATGTTGATCAGGACGATTTCGCGCAAGGCGCAGCTCCCATGACAGGCAATGAAGGCCGGCATTCTACATCAGCTCGCCAGGCGCCAGGACAGCGTCCTACGACTTCGCCTGCAAGCCCTGTGTGCCGCATCCTCTTTAGCTAGACGCTCCCACGCAATTCGTCAGCTGATAGCTGCAGACCTTCAGCGCCCACCGTGCTTTCCGTATACTGCTCGGCAATTTCCCGACGAGAAGAGCCGCGCTCTGTGAACCGGCCCGCATCCGTAAAGCCCGACAACTTCTTTCTCATGCTCTATCGCGCAGTGCGCCAGCATCGCGTGCCACTGGTGCTGCGTATCGCCAGCCACACGCTGCTGCTGGTGGCGCTGGCGCTGATCATCTATGCATGGGTGATCGGCATGCAATTCAAGCACGCCATGGAACAGCAAGCCGATGCCCTCGGCCAGAGTCTGGTGACACAGACGGCGGCGTCGGCCACCGACCTGCTGGTGGCCAACGACATCCTCAGCCTCAACGTGCTGCTGAGCAATCTGGTGAAGAACCCGCTGGTCGCCCATGCGGCGATCTACAGCGTGGACAATCGTGTGCTGGCCGAGTCCGGCACGCGCCCACAGCAGGGCTTGCTGGGGGACGACAATGGCCTCTACTCGACGCCGATCAGCTTTCAGGAGGTGATCGCCGGGCACCTGCGTGTCAGCCTCGACATGCAGCAGTTCCAGCAGCCGATGACCATCAGTCTGCAAAGCATGGGCCTGCTCAGCCTGATTCTGCTGGCGCTGACCCTGACCCTGAGCATGCGCCTCGGCCGCCAGTTATCCACGCCGCTGATGCAGATGCGCCTCTGGCTGCGCGACCCGGACGACCCGGCACCGGGCGCCGGGCGGCAGGACGAGATCGGCGACCTCGCCCGGCAACTGCAGGCACGTCTGGTGCCGGAGAAGCCAGAGCCGGAGCTTGACCTCAGCGATGCACTGGACGAGGACTATTTCGAACAGGACGAAGACCGCACCAGCCATGACAGCCCGAGCCTGTCTCCCCCCGAGCGCTTTGAGGTCGACCTGGACGAAGACCAGCCGCAGCGTCAGGTGCGGCTGTCGGCGAACAGCGACGACGATCTGGAGATAGCGGACGACGAACCGCCTTTCGACAGCCCCGCTCCCGCCAGCCGGGCTCCGCAACCGATGACTGCGCCACGCTCGACGCGCAGCGCCGTGCTGGCCATCCAGCTCGGCAATCAGGATCAGCTGCGCCGCCTGCCGCGCGAGCGCCTGACCGAACTGCTGCAACGCTATCGTGATTGCCTGCAGCAGGCGGCGACGCTCTACCAGGCCGAACTGCATACGCTCAACGACGGCAGCAGTCTGATGCTGTTCCATAGTCAGGACGACGAGCAGAATTACCTCACCCATGCCATCTGCTGCGGCGAGCTGATGCGCGCGCTTGGCCATGCCCTGCAGATCGACCTCGCCGACAGTGGTATCACCCTGCAGCTGCAGCTCGGCCTGACCCAGGGCGACAACCTGTTCGATCTCAGCCAGGGTGATCTGCTGCTCAGCGAAGCGGCACAGGCTGCACTGGAGATGTCGCTGCACAGCCGTAATCTGCTGTTGGTCGAGCGCAGCATCAGCGACGACCGCCTGATCCAACAACGTGCCCGCATCCGCCCGATCGCCAGCCCGGAAGGCGCCTGCTGCGTCGAGCGCCTGCTCGACCCTTACCCGTCATTGCTGGAGCGTCAGCTCACACGCATGCACGAGCTACGTAGCCGCACCCACTGACGCAAGCCATACGATCGCTTTCAAGCGAGTCGCGCGGCGAGCATGCCCGCAGTGGCAACCAAGCCCGAGAGAACGAAAAAGCCCGACCAGATCGCTGGCCGGGCTTTTTCATAGCACGGGCTGCAACAGCCGCCGCAACAGGGTTAGAAGCGGAACACTTCCATATCGGTGCGAATGGGTTCGACGGCAGGGATCCGCGGTGCCGGCACTTCGGCAGATTTGACCGGCGGCTTGGCCGGCGCAGGCTTGGGCGCCGCCTTCACCACCAGGGTCGGCTCAACCGCCTGCGCCAACATCTCGCTCAGTCGCTGAAGCAACTGACTCTGCGCACGTACCTGGTCGGTTGCCGTGCCCTGATGCTCCTCCTGCAGCCGCACCAAGCGAGTACCCAGATGCTTGCCCGCCTTGTCCCTGAGCCGCCACTGCGCCTCAAGCACCGCCGGGTACTGCGGTCCGGAATCCAGACGCGAGATCGACAGCTCGATCTGTACCTCCGCCGCGAAACCCTCTTCAGCCGGGCCGAGCACGAGGCTCTGGGTGTCCAGGCGCCAGGCCAGCTGACGCAGCAACAGCTGCTCGATGTCACCCTTCAGACTGCCCGCCCAGCGTGCCTGCTGATCATCGGCAGCCAGGCTGCCATCGGCCAGGCGCTGCAGCAGAGCATCGCGCTGCAGGTAGTCGGCCAACGCCACCGGCGCCAGCAGCACGGACGCGCCATCGGTTCTTTCAGGCACCTCGGTCGTACCGCTGTCGAGCCGATACATCGGCGCTGGCTTGAGCCCGATGCAGCCTGTCAAGCCAATGCTGGCCAGCAACAAAACAGTCGGAACACGCAGCAAGTTCTTCATTACCGTCATAACACCAAAATTCTTCTGGCCGCCTGCGGCCCTACGGCCAGCAATGCCTCGTGCGTATGTAACGCGCCGGAAAACGAGTCAGCGACGCGAAAGAAAAGCACCGGCGACATGCCGCAGGCTGGAAAGGCCGCTATCTTCCGTGAAAGCGGCCGTCGATTCCAGCGCCAATGCGCTGGTCAGACCTCGACCTGCAGTCCTTCGACACGCTGGAAGCCGCGTGGCAGCTTGTTGCCGCGCCGCCCGCGCTCGCCCTTGTAATGCTCGAGATCTTCGGCCTTGAGCGACAGCGTGCGCTTACCGGCCTGCAACAGCAACGTCGCGCCGGCGGGCAATACCGCCAGATCGACCAGATACTCCTCGCGGCTGGCCACCCGCTCGCCGGGAATGCCAATAATCTTGTTGCCCTTGCCCTTGCCCAGCTGAGGCAAATCGCGCACCGGGAACACCAGCAGGCGGCCTTCGGTCGTCACGGCAGCCAGCCAGTCCTCCTCGCGATTGGTCAGAGGGCGCGGTGCCACAACGCGGGCGCCAGTCGGCAACGAGAGCAGTGCCTTGCCGGCCTTGTTCTTGGCCTGCAGGTCCTCGCCCTTGACGACAAAGCCATAGCCGGCATCCGAGGCGATCACATAGAGCGCCTCGTCGTCGGGCAACAGCACGCATTCGAAGCTGGCGCCTGGCGGCGGGGTGAGCCGGCCGGTAAGCGGCTCGCCCTGGCCACGTGCCGAAGGCAACGAGTGCGCCGCTAGCGAATAGCTGCGTCCAGTGGAGTCGATGAACACCGCATATTGATTCGAGCGCCCGGCCGCAGCCGCCTTGAAGCCATCCCCGGCCTTGTAGGACAGTCCGCCGGCATCGACATCGTGGCCCTTGGCGCAGCGCGCCCAGCCCTTGTCGGAGATCACCACGGTGACCGGCTCGGACGGCAGCAGCTCGTTCTCCGACAGCGCACGGGCCTCGGCACGCTCGACGATCGGCGAGCGACGGTCATCGCCGTAGGTTTCCGCGTCCTCGATCAGTTCCTTGCGCACCAGCTTCTTCAGCTTGCTTTCGCTACCGAGCAGCGCCAGCAGTTTCTCGCGTTCCTTGGCCAGCTCGTCCTGCTCGCCGCGGATCTTCATCTCTTCCAGGCGCGCCAACTGGCGCAGGCGGGTGTCGAGGATGTAGTCGGCCTGCAGTTCGGACAATTCGAAACGAGCCATCAGCACCGGCTTGGGCTGATCCTCGGTCCGGATGATGTGGATCACCTCATCCAGATTGAGGAACGCCACCAAGAGACCTTCCAACAGGTGCAGGCGCTTCTCAACCTTGTCCAGGCGGAACTGCAGACGACGGCGCACGGTACCGATGCGGTAGGTCAGCCACTCGCTGAGCAGGGTGCGCAGGTTTTTCACCTGTGGACGCCCATCGAGGCCGATGACGTTGGTGTTGACCCGGTAACTGGACTCCAGATCGGTGGTGGCGAACAGGTGCTGCATCAGCGCCTCGACATCGACCCGGTTGGAGCGCGGGATGATGACGATGCGGCAGGGGTTCTCATGGTCCGACTCGTCGCGCAGGTCGGCCACCATCGGCAGCTTCTTGGCCTGCATCTGCCCGGCGATCTGCTCGAGCACCTTGGAGCCGGACACCTGGTGCGGCAGCGCGGTGACCACCACGTCGCCGTCTTCGACCCGGTAGACGGCACGCATGCGCACCGAACCACGACCGGTTTCGTAGATCTTCAGCAGGTCGGCCCGCGGCGTGACGATCTCGGCCTCGGTCGGGAAATCCGGCCCCTGCACATGCTCGCAGAGCTGCTCAACGCTGGCGCTCGGCTCGTCGAGCAGACGCACGCAGGCGGCGGCGACTTCACGCAGGTTGTGCGGCGGCACGTCGGTGGCCATGCCCACGGCGATCCCGGTGGTGCCGTTGAGCAGCAGGTTGGGCAGCCGTGCCGGCAGGGTCGCCGGTTCGTCGAGGGTGCCGTCGAAGTTCGGTACCCAGTCCACCGTGCCCTGCCCCAGCTCGGACAGCAGCACCTCGGAATAGCGTGACAGGCGCGCCTCGGTGTAGCGCATGGCAGCGAAGGACTTGGGATCGTCCGGCGCACCCCAGTTGCCCTGACCGTCGACCAGCGTGTAGCGATAGCTGAACGGCTGCGCCATCAGCACCATGGCCTCGTAGCAGGCGCTGTCGCCGTGCGGATGGAACTTGCCGAGCACGTCGCCGACCGTGCGCGCCGACTTCTTGTGCTTGGCATCGGCGTTCAGGCCGAGCTCGCTCATGGCATAGACGATGCGCCGCTGCACCGGCTTCAAGCCATCGCCGATATGCGGCAGCGCGCGATCCATGATCACGTACATGGAATAGTTGAGGTAGGCCTGCTCGGTGAAGTCGGCGAGGGAGCGCCGCTCCACGCCATCGAGGCTCAGGTCGAGGGATTCGCTCATGGTCGATCCGTTACATGCTGGCGCAGCACCAGGGTGCCGGCGCGCTGGGTGAATTCAAGTTGTTTCAGGGCGCTCATGCCGAGCAGAACCTGTTCGCTGCGAAAGCCGGGGGCGACGATGGCGCGCACATCGCGCAGCCTGATTTCGCCAAGTTCGAGACTTGGCAGCACGGTGCGATAGCCGGTGGTCTGGCCATTGGCGGTGTGCAGCATCACCGGTGCACCACGCTCCAGCCCCAGCCGTTCGGCCAGCTCGGCCGGCACCGCAACATCGGTGGCGCCGGTATCGAGCAGAAAGGTGACTGCCTCGCCGTTGATCTTGCCGCTGGCGACGAAATGTCCCTGGACGTTGCCAGCCAGCTGCACCTCAATCTGCTCGCCCTGCAGCTGGGATACCGGTTGGCGGTTGGGGTTGACGCGATCTGCCTCCCAGGCGGCAAAGAAGCGTGTAGCCAGAAACAGCCCGATACCCCAGGCGAGCACCAGCATCACCCGCCCGGCACGACGCCCGGCCGTCTGGCTCAAGGCTTCGCACCCCAGCCGCCTTTCGGCGCGGAGAATCGCCAGACAATGGGACGCTTCTCGCCGTCACCGCGAGCCTTGCCGTTGTTGTCGACGCCAATCCAGGCGCCCTCTTCGTCGATCCACAGCGCTTCGGCATTACCGTAGGGCTCTGCGTAACGGCGCTCTTCGGTCAAAGCCTCCTCGGCAAATGACCAGCAGCGCTCGACCGCACCGGTGGTGAGGCTGCGACGACAGACGCGGTAGGCCGAGGGCTCCAGCACGAAGACCTTGTCGCCGAAGAATGCCACCGCCGAGAAGCTTTTTGGCAGCGGTGCATCGCCCAATGCAGCGGGCGGCGGCTGATCGCCACCCTCGGCCATCAGCACGCAGCCGCCCGTGCATTGCCAACTGCTCTGCTGGCGATGCAGTACCAGCAACCCTCGGCGCTCACGCTCGGCGGCGAGCCAGAGGCGCTCGGCCTTCGGATCGACGGCGATGCCCTCGAACAATGCATTGAAATGCCAGAGCATGCCGCTGGCCCGCGCCTGGCGCACCAGCGATTCGGGCAGGCGCAGCCACTCCGCCGTGCCCGCAGGGCTCACCCGCAGCACGGCGGCATGCGCCTCGCTGACCAGATAGCGATTGCCCAGGCTGTCGCAGCTCAGCCCTTCGAAATCCAGGTGACCACCGCGTACGTGCCCACTGAGCCAGGTGCGCATGCGCATGCCCCAAGGCAAACCGCTATCCGGCGGAGGGCCGGCTTCGAAACGCTCGGGCTCCGCCTGCCAGGGCGATACGCTGGTATCCAGACGATAGAGAACGTCATCCTCGCGGTCGGAAACGGCCCACAGCGCATCGCCGCACCAGGCTATTCCGGACAGGTTGCCACCGCTCATCCCCATCACCGGGTGCTCGCTCAACAGCTTCAGCTCGGGCGCCGGCTCGTTGGCCCAGAGCGGTGCCGAGGCCAGACTCAGCAGCGCCAGCCAGCGACGGATCAAACCAGCACCTCCGCCAGGTTGCCCTTGGACTCGAGCCAGCTCTTGCGATCGCCGGCGCGCTTCTTCGCCAGCAGCATGTCCATGATTTCGCGGGTACCCTCGAAATCATCCAGGGTCAGCTGTACCAGGCGGCGAGTATTGGGGTCCATGGTGGTTTCCCGCAGCTGCGGCGGGTTCATTTCACCGAGGCCCTTGAAGCGCGTCACCTGAGGTTTGCCGCGGCGTTTCTCGGCCACCAGCCGCTCGAGAATGCCGTCGCGCTCGGCCTCGTCGAGCGCATAGAAGATGTCCTTGCCCAGGTCGATGCGATACAGCGGCGGCATGGCGACATAGACATGGCCGGCCTCGACCAAAGGGCGGAAATGCTGAACGAACAGGGCACAGAGCAAC
Organism: Stutzerimonas sp. R40042; assembly: GCF_026642215.1. Taxonomy (NCBI): domain Bacteria; kingdom Pseudomonadati; phylum Pseudomonadota; class Gammaproteobacteria; order Pseudomonadales; family Pseudomonadaceae; genus Stutzerimonas; species Stutzerimonas sp. R40042. Next base: position 4,149,297 of record NZ_CP113258.1, read on the forward strand.
GTGGCGATGTGCAGGCCGTCGGAGTCGGCATCGGCGAGGATGCAGATCTTGCCGTAGCGCAGCTGGGCCAGATCGGTGGCGCCCGGGTCGACGCCGATGGCCACGGCGATGTCGTGCACCTCCTGGCTGGCAAGCACCTCGCCGCCGTCGACTTCCCAGGTGTTCAGGATCTTGCCGCGCAGCGGCATGATCGCCTGGAACTCCTTGTCCCGTGCCTGCTTGGCGGAGCCGCCGGCCGAGTCGCCCTCGACCAGGAACAGCTCGGCGCGCATCGGGTCCTGCCCGGCGCAGTCGGCCAGCTTGCCGGGCAGCGCCGGGCCCTGGGTGATCTTCTTGCGTTCGACCTTCTTGCCAGCCTTGAGGCGGCGCCCGGCGTTGCTGATCGCCAGCTCGGCCAGCTGCATGCCCAGCTCCGGATGGGCGTTGAGCCAGAGGCTGAAGGCATCCTTGACCACACCGGAGACGAAGGCGGCGGCCTCGCGGGACGACAGGCGCTCCTTGGTCTGCCCGGAGAACTGCGGCTCCTGCATCTTCATCGAGAGGACGAAGGCGATGCGCTCCCAGATGTCTTCCGGCGCCAGCTTGAGCCCACGCGGCAGCAGGTTGCGGAATTCGCAGAACTCACGCATGGCATCCAGCAGGCCTTGGCGCAGGCCATTGACATGGGTACCGCCCTGGGCCGTGGGAATCAGGTTGACGTAGCTCTCCTGGACACTCTCACCACCTTCCGGCAGCCACAGCAGCGCCCAGTCCACCGCTTCGGTGTTGCCAGCCAGGGCGCCGACAAAGGGTTCGTCCGGCAGGCGCAGATACTCGCTGACCGAGTCCACCAAGTACGAACGAAGACCATCCTCGTAATGCCACTCGACCTTCTCACCGCTGGCCTTGTCCTCGAAGCTGACGCTCAGCCCCGGACAGAGCACAGCCTTGGCCTTGAGCACGTGCTTGAGCCGGCTGATGGAGAATTTGGGGGAATCGAAGTATTTCGGATCGGCCCAGAAGCGCACGCTGGTACCGGTGTTGCGCTTGCCGACGCTGCCGATGACCTCCAGGTCGGTGGCCTTAAAGCCATCGGCGAAGCTCATGCGGTACTCGTTGCCGTCGCGCTTGACGGTCACTTCGACCCGCGTCGACAACGCGTTGACCACCGAGATGCCGACGCCGTGCAGACCACCGGAGAACTGATAGTTCTTGTTGGAGAACTTACCGCCCGCGTGCAGCTTGGTGAGGATCAGCTCGACGCCCGGCACGCCCTCTTCCGGGTGAATGTCCACCGGCATGCCACGGCCGTCGTCGATCACTTCCAGCGAATTGTCTTGATGCAGGATCACCTGGACCGAGCGGGCATGGCCGGCGAGGGCTTCGTCGACGCTGTTGTCGATGACTTCCTGGGCCAGGTGATTGGGCCGCGAGGTGTCGGTGTACATGCCGGGGCGCTTGCGCACCGGATCGAGGCCGGAAAGAACCTCGATGGCTTCTGCGGTATAAGACATCAGTCTGGCACTGTCCTTATGTTCTGAACAATCGGCCCATGCGAGCCACGAATAATCGACGAGTCATGCGGTATCGCCAGTGCGCACTCGCGCTACCGTTGCCGCCGCGACACGCTGTCAGAGCCGCCCCAACCAAAGCTGCGGGTCGAAACCGGCGAAGGCCAGCAATGCCGGCAGGCGCTCCTCGAACCCCTGGAAACCGTGGTCGCCACCTGCCTGGATACGCAGCGCACAGCCACGGTAGAACTGCGCCGCGTCACGGTAATCCAGCGTCTCATCGCCCGTCTGCAGCCAGACCTGATAGCGCTCGGCGTCCTCGGGTGATGGCGTCTCCAGCTCCGCCAGTGCGGCCACATGGTCCTCGGTCAGGTCCCAGACTTCCCCACTGTAGAGATTGGTCTGCGGCCCGAGATAACCGTCGAAGCGGCGATGCGGCATCACCGCCGGATTGATGAGCAACGCCTTGAGGCCATGGCGCTCGGCGAGGTGGGTCGCATAGTAGCCGCCGAGCGAGCTGCCGACCAGCAACGGCCGGCCGAGCTCAGCGATGCAGGCTTCGAGCTGGGCGATGGCCTGGCGCGGGTGGTGATGCAGCGCCGGCACCCGCAGCCGATCGGCAAGGCCAAGCTGGTCCAACGCAGCGGACAGCCGGCTCGCCTTCTGCGAAAGCGGCGAACTGTTGAGGCCATGGAGATAGAGTATCGAGGGCGGGTAACTGGACATGAATACAGTTCGTTGAAAAACCGCAAGGCTACAAGGCGCATACCGCCGACTGCAAGCGAACCGCCCGGGACGAACGCCACTTACCCCTGCCCCGAACCGATCAAGACCGCCGACCAAACGTTATGCAGCGCGAGCTGCACTACGCTCAATAGCCCTTGACGCTGTAATCCACTTCGAAGGCGATGCCGCTGACCCGGGACACAGCAGTTTCCAGTCTCCCGTCGGCATACAGACGGAGCCAGCGATAACCCGGTGCCGCGCTATCGACCTGGAAGTCCTCGCTCTGCGGCGTGAACTGCACGCCCGTCGACGGCGTGGCTAGCAGCCGAACCCCATTGCGCGACTGATCGAACGCCTGATGGATGTGGCCCCAAAGCAGCGCACGCACGTTATCGTGGCGGTCCAGCACCCCGAACAGCGCCTCGGGATTGCGCAGCCCGATGCTGTCCATCCAGCGGCTGCCAATGGATACGGGATGGTGATGCAAACAGACCAGGTGATGCCGCTCGGGCGCCTCGCCCAGGGCGCGATCCAGCAGCTCGAGTTGATCGCCGCGCAGCATGCCATACACCGAGCCTGCAACCAGGGTGTCGAGCATCACGACGCGCCAGCCACCGATCTCAAGCACCGGCTCCATCAGTTCACTGCCACGGGTGGCCTCGCGCATGGCGCCGAGTTCGTCATGGTTGCCGGGACACCAGCGCGCTGGCGCCTCGATGCGCCCGGCCAACTGGCGGAAGCGCTGGTAGGACGCCACCGAGCCGTCCTGGGACAGATCACCGGTAGCCAGGATCAGGTCGATGCGCGGCTGCTCTTCGATGGCCAGCTCGACCACCCGCTTCAGACTGTCGCAGGTATTCATGCCCAGCAGCTTGCCGTCCGCTTCGGCAAACAGGTGGCTATCGGTGAGCTGCACCAGCAGAACCGAATCTTCAACAGCAGTCAGGGGCGCACCAGGCAAGGCCCTTCTCCTTGAGCGAAATCGCAACGGAATTATGGTAGGAGCCCATCCGGAGGGTAAACCTCGGGTTGTGGGCCTGGGTCACAGAACCGCGTTGCGATGCCCGTGTGCCTGCTTCGTCAATCGATCAACGGCTTCAGAGCACGGGCTCCAGCTCATGGCCACAGGCCAGGCAGTGCCCCAGCCACTCGCCGAGAAAGAGATTGAGCTGGTTCTTCTCATCAGGCTGGTGCATCTGCGCGTTGGGGTAGTGATAGATGCCGCGGAAGCGCCGGGCGTTCTCGGCACGAACCACTTCGGCCATGCGTGCATCGTGATAGACGCGCACTTCCATCTTCGGCACCGGCAACCAGGTCAGGCAGTGCTCCTGGCTCACCCGCACGGTGGTGGTGTAAGGGCAGCTCTCCAGCACCTCGAGTACCAGTACGCCGAGCAGCAGGTCACCCTGGCTGATGGCGATGCGCCGCGCTTCGCAGCCGCTGCGCATGCCCGGCAACAGACGCATCAGACGCAGATAGTTGGCTTCGCAGGCCGCCTGCAGTTCGAGCAGATCGACTCGGTATCGCTCGCGCGTCTTCCTCATGCCCACTCCCCCCGCACCTGCTCGCGATTCAAGGCCAGCCACTGCAGTGCAATGATGCTGGCCGCGTTGTCGATTCGACCGTCGGAAATGGCGCGCAGTGCCTCTTGCAACGACCAGACATGCACACGGATGTCCTCGCCCTCTTCGGCCAGCCCGAACACACCGTCGGCCCCTTCGCTGTCGCAGCGGCCTATATAGAGGTGTACGCGCTCGTCGCTGCCGCCCGGCGATGGAAAATAACGCGTGATCGGCCACAACTCGCCCAGCTCCAGCCCGGCTTCTTCCACCGCCTCGCGACGGGCGACTTGATCCGGCGCCTCGTCCTTGTCGATCAGCCCGGCGACCAGTTCGATCAGCCAGGGATTGTCGACCTTGCCCAGCGCCCCGACACGAAACTGCTCGATCAGCACCACACGGTCGCGCAGCGGATCGTAGGGCAGCACGCATACGGCATCGTGGCGCACGAACAGTTCGCGGCTCAACTCGGCGCCCATGGCACCACTGAACTGACGGTGGCGCAGGTGGACGCGCTCCAGCCTATAGAAACCGCTGAAGCATTGCTCTCGACGGAGGATCTGGACATCATCCGGACCGGGTTTGAAGGTCTCGCTCATGGGTACCACTCATATCGGTTTGATTCGCGCCTTGCCGGCGGCGAATGACTGCAACCGTCACGTCGTGAGCGGCTTTGTGGTCATCCTAACGCGGCATTGTCTCTGACGCAGCCCTTTGCAGACCGCCGTAACCGAAGAACGCTCCACTGCCGCCAGCGCACGAACTTCGCGCAAGCGCGGCGATCGAAAGCGCACTGTCATGCCTGGACCAACCATGTATTCAATCGCATCCATCCGCCACCTCATCCTGCTGGGCAGCCTTCTCCTGCTGCTCGGCGGCTGCCAGCACCTAGTCGCCGAACGCCCCGTCGAAGTCCGTCAAATCGTCACCGAGCATCGCCCCCAAGGCTGCGAGGACGACAGCTGCCCACTGGTGAACATCGATACCCTGACCTTCGCCAACGAACCTGAACTCAACCGCCTGATCGACGCACGGCTGCGGCGGATGACCATCAACGGCCCGGATGACCGCCTGCCCGCGTCGCTACAGGATTACCAGCAGCGCTTTCTGAGCACCGCCGAGCCGGGCTGGAGCAGCTACCTGCAGGCCAAGCTGCGCGAGCAGCACGGCGACATCCTGGTGGTCGAGTTTTCCAGCTACCTGTATGTCGGCGGGGCCCACGGCATGCCCGGGCGTGGCTTCATCAACTACGATCGCGAGCTGAACCGCGAGCTGCGCCTGGAGGACCTGCTGATTCCGGGACAGGAAGGTAACTTCTGGCGCGTCGCACGCCAGGCGCACCAGCGTTGGCTGGTGGAGAACGAACACGATCAGGACGCCGAGTTCGTGGAATTCTGGCCCTTCCAGCAGACCCCGCATATCGCGTTACTGAAAGATCAGGTGCTGCTCAAGTACGACGTCTACAGCATCGCGCCGTACTCCAGCGGCCACCCGGAGCTGCTCATTCCCTTTGAACAGCTCAAGGGCATTCTGAAAGCCGAATATCTCTGAGGATACGAAGCGGGCCGGCATCTGCCGGCCCGCTTTGGCTCAGGCGGTCGATCACAGCTCGCCGGTCACACCTGCTTGTAGATGACCGAGCCTTCGTCCTTGAACCGCGAGGACTGCTCGGCGAAACCCGCCTCGATGGCCTTCTGCTCGTCGGTCAGGCCGTGCTCGGCAGCATACTCGCGCACTTCCTGGGTAATCTTCATCGAGCAGAACTTCGGCCCGCACATGGAGCAGAAGTGCGCCACCTTCGCCGAATCCTTCGGCAGCGTCTCGTCGTGGAAGGCACGCGCGGTGTCCGGGTCGAGGCCGAGGTTGAACTGATCCTCCCAGCGGAACTCGAAGCGCGCCTTGGACAGCGCGTTGTCGCGGATCTGCGCGCCCGGATGCCCCTTGGCAAGATCAGCAGCGTGCGCGGCGATCTTGTAGGTGATGATGCCGGTCTTCACGTCATCCTTGTTCGGCAGACCGAGGTGCTCCTTCGGCGTGACGTAGCAGAGCATGGCGCAACCGAACCAGCCGATCATCGCCGCCCCGATGCCGCTGGTGATGTGGTCGTAGCCCGGGGCAATGTCGGTGGTCAGCGGGCCGAGGGTGTAGAACGGCGCCTCGTCGCAGCATTCGAGCTGCTTGTCCATGTTCTCCTTGATCATGTGCATCGGCACATGGCCCGGGCCTTCGATCATGGTCTGGACGTCGTGCTTCGAGGCGATCTTGGTCAGTTCGCCGAGGGTTTCCAGTTCGCCGAACTGCGCGGCATCGTTGGCATCGGCGATCGAGCCCGGACGCAGGCCGTCGCCCAGCGAGAAGCTGACGTCGTAGGCCTTCATGATTTCGCAGATTTCCTCGAAGTGGGTGTAGAGGAAATTCTCCTGGTGATGCGCCAGGCACCACTTGGCCATGATCGAGCCGCCGCGGCTGACGATGCCGGTCACGCGCTTGGCAGTCAGCGGCACATAGCGCAGCAAGACGCCGGCATGGATGGTGAAGTAGTCCACGCCCTGCTCAGCCTGTTCGATCAGGGTGTCGCGGAACAGCTCCCAGGTCAGGTCTTCGGCAACGCCGTTGACCTTTTCCAGCGCTTGGTAGATCGGCACGGTGCCGATCGGTACCGGCGAGTTGCGGATGATCCACTCGCGGGTCTCGTGGATGTGCTTGCCGGTGGACAGGTCCATCACGGTATCCGAGCCCCAGCGGATGCCCCAGGTCAGCTTGGCGACTTCCTCCTCGATGGAGGAGCCCAGCGCCGAGTTGCCGATGTTGCCGTTGATCTTCACCAGGAAGTTGCGGCCGATGATCATCGGCTCCAGCTCGGTGTGGTTGATGTTGGCCGGAATGATGGCGCGGCCGCGCGCGACCTCCGAGCGGACGAATTCGGGGGTGATCTCCTTGGGAATCGCGGCGCCGAAGCTCTGCCCGGCATGCTGCTCGGCCAGCAGGCCAGCTTCGCGCGCCTCGGCGAGCTTCATGTTCTCGCGGATGGCGACGTACTCCATCTCCGGCGTGATGATGCCCTTCTTCGCATAGTGCATCTGGCTGACGTTGTGCCCGGCCTTGGCGCGGCGCGGGTTGCGCACATGGGCGAAGCGCATGGCGGATAGTTCGGCATCGTTGAGGCGGCGCTGGCCGAACTCGGAGGACAACCCCGGCAGCTTCTCGGTGTCGCCGCGGTCCTCGATCCAGGCGCTGCGCACGTCGGCCAGGCCCTTGCGCACGTCGATGGTGACGTTCGGGTCGGTGTAAGGGCCGGAGGTGTCGTAGACGGTGACCGGCGCGTTGATCTCGCCGCCGAAGTCGGTGGGCGTCACGTCCAGGCTGATCTCGCGCATGGGTACGCGGATGTCCGGGCGTGAACCCTGCACATAGATTTTCTGCGAACGCGGGAAGGGTTGAATGGACTGCTGGTCGACCTGGGCGGATTCACTCAGGTTCTTGTTGCTTTGCACGCTCATCGGCTTCTCCTGGGATGTGTCGGAGCGAACCTGAGCAACACGGCGGATCAAGGGCGTCGGGCACCGCAACTGCGGTGGAGAGACTCGTCACGTTCTAGACGAGGACATCTTGTTCCCTACGCAGGCCTTAACCTGATCAGGTTCAACGGGATCCGGAACTTTCCGATCTCAGCCTTCGCTTCAAGGCACCCCGACAAGAACGCCGTCGAGTCTAATCAAGACCTTGGGCGAACACCATGGGAATGGCGAAACTAGTCGACCGTTCGGTCATTTGACCGGACCGCCACGGGCACCACACAGCAGGCGCACGCGCGCCTTGACCCCCTGACAGCTGCCGCTTAGCCTTGCCCATCAGCTCTATTCAGGATGGACCCAACATGCTGCGCAGACTCCCCCTGGCTCTCGCCGTGGCCACCCTCACTGCCGGAGGGGCCTGGGCGCAGGAGACCATCCCCCTCGCCAGCAAGACCGATCTGGTCAGCGTCTATCAGCAAGCCGTCAACAACAACGCCGACCTGGCTGCAGCGCGCGCGCAGTTTCGCGCGCGCCAGGAAGTCGTGCCGCAGGCCCGCGCCGGCCTGCTGCCCAATCTCAGCGCCGGTGCCGAGCTGAGTGACACCGAAACGGACGTCGATACCAGCAGGGGCTCCACCTCGCTGTCGCGCAGCGGTACCGTCTACCAGGCGACGCTGAGCCAGCCGATCTTCCGTGCCGACCGCTGGTTCCAGCTCAAGGCCGCGGAAGCCGTGAGCGAGCAGGCCGCAATCGAATACTCCATCGCCGAGCAGGACCTGATCCTGCAGAGCGCCCAGGCCTACTTCGCCGTGCTGCGCGCGCAGGACAACCTGGCGGCGGTGAAGGCCGAGGAAGCCGCGTTCAAGCGCCAGCTCGACCAGGCCAACGAACGCTTCGAGGTGGGCCTTTCCGACAAGACCGATGTGCTCGAAGCCCAGGCCGGCTTCGACACCGCGCGCGCCAATCGCTCCATCGCCCAGCGCCAGGTCGAGGATGCCTTCCAGGCACTGTACACCCTGACCAACCGCGAATTCCTGGCGCTGGAAGGCATCCGCCACACCTTGCCGGTCCTGGCGCCAGTGCCAAACGAGGCCAAGGCCTGGGTCGATACGGCGACGCGGCAGAACCTCAATCTGCTGGCGGTCAATTACGCCGTGACCGCCGCCGAGGAGACCCTGCGCCAGCGCCGCGCCGGCCATGCGCCGACGCTCGACGCCGTGGCCTCCTACCGCAAGGGCGACAACGACGCCTTGGGCTTCAGCAACAGCCAGAGCATCCCGGGCTTCGACATGCCGCGCTACACCGGCGACGTCGAGCAGCGCAGCATCGGCCTGCAGCTGAACATCCCGCTCTACAGCGGCGGCCTGACCACGTCGCAGAGCCGCGAGGCCTATTACCAGTTGAGTCAGAGTGAGCAGCAGCGCGAAAGCCTGCGCCGCCAGGTGGTGGAAGCCACGCGCAACCTGCACCGTGCGGTCAACACCGATATCGAACAGGTTCTGGCCCGCCGGCAGTCGATCATCTCCAACCAGAGTGCGCTGGAAGCCACCGAGATCGGCTATCAGGTCGGCACCCGCAACATCGTCGATGTGCTCGACACCCAGCGGCGCCTGTATGCCGCGGTGCGCGACTACAACAATGCCCGCTACGACTACATTCTCGACAACCTGCGCCTGAAGCAGGCGGCCGGCACGCTGAACCCGGACGACCTGCAGCAGCTGGCGGCCTACCTGAAACCCGATTACAACCCGGATACCGACTTCCTGCCGCCGGACCTGCCGCAGACCATCGGTCAGCCGGTACGGGTGGATTATTGAGCAGGGGGCTCGCTTGAACCGTGGCTTGGTGGGCTAAGGCCCACCAGGCGCCCGCACCCCAGGAGGCGCACTGAGGCAGGCAGTTGATCCGGTTTCCTCCCGGGCCAGACGCACCTGCTAGCCGAGCAGCCTCGCCAGCCCTGTCAGCAGACGCTGCAAGGCGCCCTGATTGGCCTTGATCACGCCCAGCCCGGCGTCACGCATCCGTTGCGCGACAGCCGGATCGCGCCAGAGCTCACCGACAGCATCAGCCAACTGACCAGCATCCTGTACTTCGCGCAGGGCGCCGGCATCGCGCAGTTGCGCGGAGATTTCGAGAAAGTTGAACAGATGCGGGCCACTGAGGACCGGCTTGCCCAACGCCGCAGGCTCCAGCAGGTTGTGCCCGCCATTGGGTACCAGGCTGCCACCGACGAAGGCCACGTCGGCCAGGGCATAGAGAAACAGCAGCTCGCCCATGGTGTCGCCGACCAGCACCTGCGTGCCGGCGCCAACAGCCTCGCCCGTCGAGCGGCGCACCGCGGCAAAGCCCTCCTTGCCTGCCAGTTCATACACCGAGACGAAGCGCTCCGGATGCCGTGGCACCAGGAGCAGCAGGGCCTGCGGAAACCGCTCCAGCAAGCGTCGGTGCGCGGCCAGGATGATTTCGTCCTCGCCGGCATGGGTGCTGGCGGCGATCCACAGCGGCCGCTTCTGCGCCACCCATTGATCGCGCAAGTCGCTCGCCCGTTCCAGCAGGATCGGGTCGATGGTCAGGTCAAACTTGATCGAGCCAGTCACTTCGACGCATTCGTGGCGTGCGCCGAGCTGGCGAAAACGCTCGGCTTCAGCCTCGGTCTGCACGGCAATCAGGTTCAACTCGGCCAGCATCGGCGCGGTCAGCCGGGCGAAGCGCGCATAGCCACGGGCCGAGCGTTCGGACAGCCGCGCGTTGGCCAGCGCCACGGGTATGCCGCGCCGGGCGCACTGATGGATATGGTTGGGCCAGAGCTCGGTCTCCATCACCACCGCCAGCTTCGGCTGCAGGCGATCAAGAAAGCGCGCCGCCGCCCAAGGCAGGTCATAGGGCAGGTAGCAATGCTGCACGCTGTCGCCGAACAGCGCCTGGATGCGCTCGGAGCCGGTCGGGGTCATGCAGGTGACGGTGATCGGCAGCTGCGGGTAGCGCGCCATCAGCCCGCGGATCATCGGCGCCGCGGCGATGCTTTCTCCCACCGAGACCGCATGCACCCAGATGCCACCCGGACGCAGCCGCGGCAAACCGAAGGCAAAACGCTCGCCGATACGGCGGGAATAGGCCGGGGCGCGCCAGGCGCGCCACAGCAGGCGCAGGAACACCAGCGGCAGGCCGAGGTGGAACAGAAGGGTATAGAGGGTGCGATTCATGGGCGCGGAGCTTAGCAAGCCGCCTGCTCGCGAGCCATAACCGCCCTGCCGGCGAACTTGTTGGCGAGGTCGGAACCGAACGAAGTTGCCCGCCCATAATCAGGATCTCGCCATGTCCGGCTACGTTTACCTGGCCATCGCCATCTGCGCCGAGGTGGTCGCCACCACCTCGATGAAGGCACTGGCCGGCTTCAATCGTCCGCTGCCACTGCTGCTGGTGGTGACCGGCTACAGCCTGTCGTTCTGGATGCTCGCGCTGGTGGTACGGACCATCCCGGTAGGCATCGCCTATGCCATCTGGGCCGGGCTCGGCATCGTACTGGTCAGCGTCGCCGCGGCGCTGCTCTATCGTCAGTACCTGGACCTGCCGGCGGTACTGGGCATGGGGCTGATCATCGCCGGTGTGGTGGTCATCCAGTTGTTCTCCCGCAGCGCAGGCCACTAAGCTGCCGGCGGACTGCAGTTATACTGCGCGACCGTTTACCCAATGAGGTCTGCACATGCCCGAATCCCTGAGCACCGACGTCCTGATCGTTGGCGGCGGCGTCGCCGGCCTTTGGCTGAACGCGCGCCTGCGCCGACTGGGTTTTGCCACCCTGCTGGTCGACAAGGGAACACTGGGCGGCGGGCAGAGCGTGAAGTCCCAGGGCATCATCCATGGCGGCACCAAGTACGCGCTGAGCGGTGCGCTCACCGGTGCCTCCGAGGCGATTGCGGACATGCCGCGGCGCTGGCGCGAAGCGCTCGAAGGCAAGGGCGAGCTGGACCTCAGCGGCGTGCGCCTGTTGTCCGATGCACACTATCTGTGGTCGCCAGGCACCCTGGCCGGCAACCTCACCAGCTTCTTCGCCAGCAAGGCAGTGCGCTCGAGGGTCGGCCAGGTCAAGGGCGATGAGCTGCCGCCTGCGCTGCAGCATCCGCGGTTCAAGGGCAAGGTCTATCGGCTCAGCGAGCTGGTGCTGGACGTGCCCAGCCTGATCGCCCGGCTGGCCGAGCTGGCTGGCGACAGCCTGCTGGCCTGCCAGCGGATCGAACCGCTGCTCGACGACAACGAGCTGGTCGGGCTGCGCGTCGATGGTCGCGAGATCCGCGCCCAGCGCATCGTCTTCAGCGCCGGTGGCGGGACGGCCGAGCTGCTCGCGTCGCTCGGCCTGCAGCAACCGGCGATGCAGCGCCGTCCGTTGCACATGGTCATCGTCAAGGCGCCCACGCTCAAGCCGCTCTATGCCCATTGCCTGGGCGGCGGCACCAAACCGCGGATCACGGTCACCAGCCATCCGACAGCGGACGGCGAGTGGGTCTGGTATCTCGGCGGCGACCTGGCCGAAGCCGATGGCGTGGCACGCGACGAAGCCACTCAGATCGCCGCAGCGAAAAAGGAGCTGGCCGAACTGGTACCCTGGATCGACCTGTCCTCCGCGCAATGGGCCACGCTGCGTATCGACCGCGCCGAGCCTGCGCAATCGGCCCTCGCCCGACCGGACAACGCCTTCCTTGCCGAGCAGGGCCGGCTACTGGTCGGTTGGCCGACCAAGCTGGCGCTGTCACCGGACTTTTCCGACCGCGTCGAAGCCGCTCTCGCCCGCGATGGCATTCGCCCCGGCCAGCATCCTGCGCTACCGGAACTGCCGCGACCACCGTTGACCGGCCCGTTTTGGGAAGGGCTGCTGCCATGAACGCGACGCTGCATGACCTGCACCGCTCGCTGGGCAGCACCGGCCTGCGCATTTCGCCGTTGGGTCTGGGCACAGTCAAGCTGGGTCGCGATCAAGGGGTGAAATATCCCAATGGTTTTTCCATCCCAGACGACGCCCAGGCTCGCCAACTGCTTACGCTGGCCCGCGAACTGGGTATCAACCTGATCGACACCGCGCCGGCCTACGGCGTCAGCGAGGAACGGCTCGGCCCGTTGCTGGTAGGCCAGCGCGAGGACTGGGTGATCGTCAGCAAGGTTGGCGAGGAGTTTGAGAACGGCCAGTCACGCTTCGATTTTTCCGCCGCGCACACGCGCTTCTCGGTGGAGCGCAGCCTCAAACGCCTGCGTACCGACCGCATCGAGATGGTGCTGGTGCACTCGGACGGCAACGACCTCGACATCCTGCAGCACACCGAGGTCTACCAGACCCTGGCCGAGCTCAAGCGCGAGGGCAAAATCCTCGCCTTCGGCCTGTCCGGCAAGACGGTCGATGGTGGGCTGCTTGCGCTGCAGCAGGGCGACTGCGCGATGGTGACCTACAACCTCAACGAGCAGGCCGAACGGCCAGTCCTCGACTACGCTGCTGCACACGGCAAGGGCATCCTGATCAAGAAAGCCCTGGCCAGCGGACATGCCTGCCTCAAGCCAGGTGACGACCCAGTCCGCCGCAGTTTCGAGCTGCTGTTCGGTCACCCAGGTGTCAGCGGCGCGATCATCGGCACTATCAATCCGCAGCATTTGACGGCTAACGTACGGACTGCTGCTGCCGTTCTGACCGGCAACTGAAACGGTCCTGGCGGCAACGTTCATCCGCTGCGCGGAAGCGCATTACGCTGATGCCGCGCGGTTACTTTCTTCGCCGCAAGGAGAAACCGAATGCCAAGAGTTCTGGTGCGCAAGAGCCCTGCCGCATTCAAGACCCTGCCTCTCTACGTCGAGGCCAGCCAGGACAACCTGAGCTACCAGAGTCTGGGCCGGCCGTTAAACTTCAGCGAAGTGATCGAGCGCCGCCGCCCTGTGGAGGTGTCCGATCCGGGCCGTTTTGCCATCGAACTGGCCAATCTCGGCGTCTCGGTGCGTCTGACCATGAGCTGGCAGGGCCGCGAATACTGGGTGCTGGTCCGTCAGCAGCGGCCGGACCGCGGCGACGTTGTACTCAAGCTGATATCCGGCTACATCCCGGCCCATGAGCTGAACCTGCCGCTGCTTACCGCCATCCAGGAAATTGCCGAAGAATGCCTGCTGGAAACTCCTGAAGGCTGGCTCGCCGGGCGTTTCGGCGATACCTGGCTGCCCACGCCGTACCAGGCCAGCCTGCACTACCGCGATGCGGTGCACTTCAAGCTCGCCTCGCAATCCGGCGCCACGCGCCCGGTACAGTGCGGCAACATGGTGCTGATGGAGCGTCCTCGCGCCTATGTGCACCTGCCGACCGCGTCGTTGCAGCTGGTCTATGACATGCGCATGGAACTACCGAAAGAGGCGCGTCAGCTGAGCCTGTTCCACGTCGACGAGCGCCTGGAAGACGGACAACTGGTTGCGCGCCTGGAGCGCAGCCGGCCCGACATCTACCTGATACCGCTGCAGCAGGGCCAGCCGCAGGATCAGCTGTTGCAACTGCGCAATGGCCAATTCAGCCCGGTGAACACTCGCGGCCTGTGGCTATCGGAAAGCTTTGCGCCGCAGGAAGGCTGGGTAGTGCGCGACGAGCGCGTTCGCTGGCGGGATTGGTGGGCGGCACGGCCGATGGCAGCCGCCCGTTAACGCGTAGTGGGTAGCCGCGCAAAGCGGCTATCCACCTACTGACGCGATACGCGATAGGCGTATCCAAAGGACTCAGCGGCTGCGAATCTTCTCGACGATGGCGGTGGTCGAGCTGTTTTCCACCAGCCCCAGCACCTTCACCACACCGCCGTAGGACTTGACCAGATCGGCACCGACGACCTGATCGACGCCATAGTCGCCGCCCTTGACCAGCACATCGGGACGGACCTGGGCCAGCAGGTTTTCCGGCGTGTCCTCGGAAAAGCACACCACCCAATCCACCGCTTCCAGACCGGCGAGCACCGCCATGCGGCGGTCCACCGAGTTGATCGGCCGGCCCGGGCCTTTGAGGCGGCTCACCGAACCATCATCGTTCACCGCCACCACCAGCCGGTCGCCCTGGGCGCGGGCCTGCTCGAGGTAGGTCACATGGCCGGCGTGCAGGATGTCGAAACAGCCATTGGTGAAGACGATCTTCTCGCCCTCGGCGCGGGCATCCTCGACCGCGGTGAGCAGCTGCTCGACGGTCATCACGCCGCGCTCGGAGCCTTCCTCGCGTTGCACCGCGCGGCGCAGCTCCGGCGCGCTGATGCAGGCGGTGCCCAGCTTGCCGACCACGATACCGGCGGCCAGGTTGGCCAGTGCCACGGCCTGTGGCAATTCCTCGCCAGCCGCAATCGCAGCGGCCAGCGTCGAGATGACGGTATCGCCGGCACCGGTGACATCGAACACTTCACGGGCACGAGCCGGCAGGTGCAGCGGCGCGTGATCGGGACGCAGCAGGGTCATGCCATGCTCGCCACGGGTGACCAGCAACGCATCCAGCTCGAGCCGGCTCATCAGCTCGGCCCCCTTGCTGACCAACTCGGCCTCGTCGGCACAATGCCCGACGATCGCCTCGAATTCGCCCAGGTTCGGCGTGATCAGCGTGGCACCGCGGTAGATGTCGAAGTCCTTGCCCTTGGGGTCGGCCAGCACCGGAATGCCGCGGCGTCGCGCCGCCTGGATCAGCGCCTGATGGTTCTTCAGCGCGCCCTTGCCGTAGTCCGACAGTACCAGCACCTTGACCCCGGCCAGCAGCCCTTCCACCTCGGCCAGCAACGCGGCCGGATCGGTGTTGAACGGCTCCTCGAAATCCATGCGCAGCAGTTGCTGATGGCGACTCATCACCCGCAGCTTGACGATGGTGGGCTGGTCATCGATGCACTGGAAATGCGCCTGCACACCGGCAGCCGCGAGGCTGTCAGCCAGGCTCTGACGCGCCTCGTCCTCGCCGGTCACACCCACCAGCGCCGCAGCAGACCCCAACGCCGCGATGTTCAGCGCGACGTTGGCCGCACCGCCTGGGCGATCTTCGATTTGCTCGACCTTGACCACCGGCACCGGCGCCTCAGGCGAGATCCGCGACGTGCCGCCATGCCAGTAGCGATCGAGCATGACATCACCCACCACCAGTACGGCGGCTTGGTCGAAACGGGGCATGGACAGCTTCATTGGGGCTCCGATGACAAACAGAAAACGGCGGCGATCATAACACGCAGCTCGCGCTGGTCCGGCCAGCGCGACAAGGCTGCTAGAGCTTGCGCACCCAGAATAGCTCGTGCCTGCGCACGGCCTTGCGAAAAAACTCGTCATCGCCAGTGGCCGGCCAGCGGCGACCGGCAAGCATGGCTTGGATCAGGCGGCGCAGACGCTTCTTGAACGGCAAAGGACCCTGCAGATCGTGTTGCATCGCCAGCACCATGGCCTTGTTCAGCCGAACCTCGGAATCCAACGTCGGGCTCCACAGGCGATCCGCTGGGAGCGACTCGATAGCGGGCGGCAGGGCGATGCCGCCATCCGCCGGGCCCATTGGCCAGCGGTCGTTATCGTGCAGATGGTTGGCGTACAACAGCAGTGTTTCCGGCAGCCAGTCGCCCTCCTCCATGGCCTGATACAAGGCCCGGGTGGCAGCCACATGGTCAGCGTGAGGATCCAGTTCGGGGTGCGGTGTGACCACCACCTCAGGGCGAAAATGGGTGAGCAGAACCCGCAGATCGGCCTGCAGATTGTCCCAACTGGGCACACCGTCCACGTCCGCGGGCAACAGCAGCGGATTGTGCCGGCGCACGCTGCGCACGTCCTGTTCACCGGATTCGCGCGAACCGAACGGCGTCTGCGGGTCTGCAGCCATGGCGGGCAGCTGCAGGCAGTAATAGCCCAGCTGGACGCACCGCGACTGCGGCACGCCGCCCCACAACGGCACCGCCAGGCTATCCCAGGTGCGCAACCGCCCCTTGAGCCTGGCGGCAGATGCATCGTCCAGACCCAGCCGACGGTATCTGTCGGCTTCGATCTCACCCTGGGTCAGGGTCACGATGGCCACATCGCGTGCCCGACTGTACAGACCGAAAGCGGCCAGCTCGGCATCGTCGGCGTGCGGGGCGACGATCAGCACGCGGCGCTCGGAATAATCCGGGTTGCGCATCGCGAAGAGCGTCGCCTCGCCGGACAGGCGACAGAAGCGCCCGCTGACACGCAGCACACCGCCACTCAGCGGCCCATGCTGGCCGGACAGGTTGAGATAGCGCCGGCCGGCAACGCCCCGCTCGAAATCCTGACGGTCGTCACCGACCCACACCTGCGGATCAAGCCACCGCCCCAGCCAGCTGGCCTTGAGCTCGATCTCGAGAATAAGCGTATCCGCGGCTTCGAAGCGCTCCGGCGCCGTGATTCGGCCGCCGTCGATCCGCACCGGATAACGCTGGGCATCATCCGGGAATACATAGTCGTAATCGTCCTGAGGGCTGTAGAACAGGTGGTCGGCAAACCAGGCCTCATGAGCGATCCAGCCCAACACCAGCAAGAGCGGAACCAACCACCAAGCAACCAGCGCGCCGAGCAGCAGCAGCGCGACCAGCGCGACCAGCAGGGCGATGCGTTTGTGCTTGCGGTGGCGTCTAAGCAACTGCTGCTTGCGTGCACTCATGGCTCACACCTGATAGACCGGAACTCGGTGGCACCAGCGATCCTTGTACTCGCGATCCGCCCGGCCAAAGGAGTAACGCAGCGGTTTGCCCAACGCCCGCGCCTCGGCCCAGGCCGTCTGGGTGTTGACGAAGCTGAGCACGCTGCCTGGGCTGAAGTCCCGCTGCACCGGGTCGACACCGCCATTGATGTACTCGACGGACACCCACTTCGGCGACTCGACCCGATAGAGAACCTGGATGGCGATCGGCTGCTCGTCGAGAAACACCACCGAGCCGGTCATGAACTCGCGCAGCAGCTCGAACACCTCGTGCAGATGCGCCCTCCCCGGCGCCTCGAAATTCCAGCGCCGTTGAAACAACTCGGCGTACATCGTCGCCTGCTCCGCCGCAGAGAAATCGAGCACGGGGCGAAGCGCACCGCCCGCCTCTTCCAGCAAACGCTGTTCGCGGCGCTGGTTGTATCGAAACTTCTTCGAGTACGCCTCCGGTTCGCGCGCCAGCGCCAGACCCTCCGGTTGCTCGCGCAAGGTGCTGATCGCGCCTGCATTGAGCTCTGACACGTAGCGCATGCGCTGGCGGACCGGGATCGCCGCCTGCTCGGCGACGGGCAGGATGATCTCGGCATTACCCAGATCGAACAGCCCGCGCTTGCCGGTCTTTTTCAATACGTCCTTGGACAGGGCCAGATGCCGGCCCCAGCAGGGCACCGCGGCGATCAATTCGCCCTGCCGCTCCCACGCCAGATAGCGCACCGGAATCCCGGCAAGACCGGCCAGGCGCTCGACGACGGCGGGGTGAGTGGCAACGCTGCCGCCGTAGCGCTGCCAGATCTGCGCATAGGTGTCGGCATCGATCTCGCACCAGCCGCGCTCACGCCAGCTCCTCAGAAACTGCAGCATCAGGCGCCCTGCTCGTCTGGCGTGTCGTCCTGAAACTGCGTCGCGTGGAGCCTGGCGTAGGCACCGTTCGCCGCCAGCAGCTCGGCATGGGTGCCACGCTCGACGATGCGGCCCTGCTCCATCACCAGGATCAGGTCGGCCTTCTCGATTGTGCTCAGCCGGTGAGCGATGACCAACGTGGTGCGGCCCTGCATCACATGGTCCAGAGCCCCCTGGATATGCCGCTCGGACTCGGTATCCAGCGCCGAAGTCGCTTCATCAAGAATCAGCACCGGGGCATTCTTGAGCAGTGCACGGGCAATCGCCAGGCGCTGCCGCTGTCCACCGGACAGCAGCACGCCGTTTTCCCCGACCAGGGTCTGATAGCCCTCGGGCATTTGCTCGATGAACTCGTCGGCATAGGCATCACGGGCCGCACGGCGGATATCGTCCAGCGGCGCGCCGGCCAGATCGCCGTAGGCGATGTTGTTGGCCACGGTATCGTTGAACAGGGTTACCTGCTGCGTCACCAAGGCAATATGCCGGCGCAGGTTGCGCAGCGTGTAGGACTCGACATCCGCACCGTCGAGCAGGATATGGCCGGTCTCGTGGTGATAGAAACGCGGAATCAGATTGGCCAGTGTCGACTTGCCGCTGCCGGACCGACCGACCAGCGCCACCATCTGCCCGGGCTCCACGGTGAAGCTGATATCGTGCAGCACTGGCTTGTCGCTGCCCGGGTAGACGAAATTGAGGTTACGCACTTCCAGACGTCCGCTGACCGAGTCGCGCTCCAGCGTGCCACTGTCGACTTCCGGCTGCTCGTCGAGCTGCTCGAAGATGCTCTCGGCGCCAGCGACACCTTTCTGAATGGTCGAACTGACTTCCGACAGTTGGCGAATCGGTTTGGGCAGCAAACCGGCCAGCGTGATGTAAGCGACCAGATCGCCAGCCGACGCATCGCCTCGCAGCAGCAGCACAAGGAACATCAGCACTGCCATGGCGCTGTAGATCACCAGCTGCAGGCTCGGCGTGTATACCGCATTGGTCTTGACCATGCGCAGCTGCTTAGCCGTGTTCTCCGAGCTCGCCGCAAAGAAGCGATCCCGCTCGTAGGGCTCGCCACCGAAGCTCCGTACCACGCGATACCCCTGAATGGTTTCCGATACCACATGCGTCACATCGCCCATCGCAAGCTGAATCTTCTTGCTCTGCTTGCGGAATTTCTTGCTGGCACTCGACACCATGAAGCCGATCACCGGCAGGATCGCCAGCATCACCAAGGTCAGCTTCCAGTTCATCCACAGCAGCGTGGCGAAGAGGAAGATCACCGTCATGCCCTCGCGCACCACGACCTTGATCGCATCGGTCGCCGCGCCGGTGACCATGGTCACGTTGTACGTGATTCGGGAGATCAGATGGCCGGAGTTGTGGCTGTCGAAGTAGCGGTTGGGCAGGGTCAGTAGGTTGTTGAACAGCGCGACGCGTAGATCGTGCACGAGCCCGAGGGAAACTTTGGCCAGGAAGAAATTACCGAGAAACGAGCCAATGCCCTGCACCAGCGCGATCAGGATGATCAGCAGCGGCACTGCCTGCAGCAGTTTCAGCTCGGCCAGCCACCGCACCTCGTTGAGATGCGGCACCTGGGCGAAGAAACTCGCGTCCGGGTTGTTCAGCCCATCGACGAAGAACTTCAGAATGTAGCCCAGCGCGGGCTGGGTGGAGGCAAAGAGCAGAAAGCCAAGGAGGCTCATTGCGAACAGTCCCCAGTAAGGGGCCACATAGCGCAGCAACCGCAAATAGACCTTCATGCTCGATTGCTGGGTAGAATTGGCCATTCGGCAGCCCCATACGACTGGCTAGAGGAACAAGATGCGGATTGTAACAGCGCAGGAGTTGGAAAACTGGCTGACGGAAGGCAAGGTACTGGAAAAGGACGCGCGCGGCCCCAAAGTTCTAGCGTTGGCGGACGGGAGCTTTCTGAAGATCTTCTATACTCGTCGACGCCCCTTTCTGGCTCGTCTGTTTCCCTATGCAGCACGGTTCGCCAGGAACCTTGCGATGCTACGAGACGCCGGCTTCAACGTGCCTGAAATCATCGAGACGTTTTGGCTTGACAAGAGCACAGGTCTGAGCGGCTGCCTGTACCAACCTCTTCCAGGTGTTTCGATAGAGTCCGTTTTCCGTACTGACCCGTATCTGATCAAAAAACACCTGCCCGAGCTAGCTAAATTTATAAAAAGCCTGCATAAAAGCGGCATCTACTTCAGGTCATTGCATATTGGAAATATTATTTTACTTCCAAACGGCTCGTTTGGCCTGATCGATGTCCTTGACCTGCAGAATAAGCGAGCGCCTCTCGGCCGGAGCTTGGTCAGCCGGAACTTTGGCCACTTACGCAACCATTTAAAAAGAAAAAAGCTTGAGGAGTTCCCTATTGAGGAGCTTATCAAGCTTTATACAAACGCCCCTTGAAAAGTGAGCAGACCAACAGCTAGATAGGGGACTTCGGCAAACCGTCACCGCAACCAAACTTACCCAGAACCCGCTTGTTCACATAAATTCCAGGTTGGAAAATATCTTTATTGACCAGCGTCATGGCACCGATCACCACGTTATCCGCAATGGAGATAACATCACCAATCACGCATGAGTTAACACAAAGACTGACATCATTTCCAATAATTATCGATTTTTCGCCCTCACCACCTTTTATGCCAACGGTGCAGCCCTGCCAGATCTTGAAGTTCTTGCCAATTCTAGAGTACGCGCTAATCACGATACCTGAGGTATGGGCAATCCATAAGCCTTCACCAACCGTCGCGCCAAGCATGATCTCGACGTTGTACTTTCGGCTTATTCGCTCGTTGAGCAGCTTCGCTCGCCGCTTCCAAAAGCGACCGCCATCAGCGTGAAGCACGTAGGCAACCCGAAACCAGAACAAATAAGCATAACGATTGCTTCTTTTGTACTTCCGCCAGAGCCTGCGCCACGAAAACTCGTTCGGCGTGCCTAGAATCTCTAGGCACCAGTACCGCTTCATGTTTTTCAACATTGACATCATCTCACCTCGGAGCGCCCACTCCCCGCGCCTTCGCATAACAGGATTGCAGCCGGCAGCCAGAAAACAATCCAGAACACACCTGGACGCAGAAAAATCACATAGTAATTTGCAACGGATACAACGATGACAAACACCATTAGCGCCAAGCCCAGAGGGGTGAAGTTTTGCCCCGAACGATGGCGCCATCCACCTAGCAGAAGCGCGGCAATCAACACCAGCAGGAGCAGCAAACCGGGAATCCCATACTCATAGAAAATCTGCAGGTAGAGGCTGTGCGCCTGATTGAAACAGCGCTGAATCCCTTCAATACAAATATTCGGATCGCCCCCCGCTCCGGCCCCCCATAACCAGAACGTGCCGATCCTCGACCACCATTGCCAAAAGATTTCGTCTCGATAACTCGCGTCTATTCCACCTGCTGTTCCGAGAAGAAAGAGTCCGGCAAGGGTTAACGGAAGAAAGCCCCATAGCAGCAAGCGAAATTGTCGTGCCGTGAGCGAAACCGCCAGACAGGCCATAACCGCAGCCAATAAGCCAACCCAGACCCCTCGCGAATAAGTGAAATAGCAGTACGCCGAAGCTCCTAGGAATGCGAGTATGGACAATAGCTTGAGCCCACCTTTTTCGCGCAACGACAGGCAAAGCGCCATGATCGCTATGACGCCAAAATACAAGGCGGACACAATCGGATTTTCGAAATCTGCCATTTCATGACCCGCCCAGGAGTCCAGCCTGAACTCTCTGAAACCGAAGCCTCGGTTATCGATGAAGAGCGCTTGAAACAGGCTGAGCCATGCAAACACCGCCGCAGTGCTGACCACCGACAAAAGCAGGGCTCGCCAGAGCGTCTCGCTTTGCATCACCAGGCCTATGGCTACTACGTAGAGTCCCACATAAAGGAGCAGTCGCAGCCATCTCCACGGCTTGCCAACGCTCCCCTCGTTGAACACAGCAACGAAGGCCACCCACGCGCACAGGGCCAACAACACGCCGAAGGCAGCCTTATTGAAGGGCGGCCAGGACTGCCTAAAGAAAACGAGCGCGACGAGTGCGGGGGCGAACAGCGTTATGTTGGTAATGGTGGCGTAACGACTGCCATCCACAATGAAACAAACTCCCGCCAGCTGCAGATATAGTCCGAGCGCGAGCAACACTCTCAAGGGTTCTGGAAATGACCAAGGTAGACTCATGCTGCCAAGGCCTCGATTCTCCTCGCTACCGCCGCATAGTGTTCTGATCCGCCGTCTTGCCAGCGGCCAGCCACACAATACTCATCTTGGAGATAGCTGATGAACGCACGCTGCAGCTCCTCGCTCAACGCCCAGGCTGGCAGTTGTTCTAGCAACGCGAGAGCCTCTTCTGCACTTCGCGCTTTGGCCGCAACGCCTTCCACCGCATAGAAAGCCTCCCCCAAAACCAGCACGGGCTTCGCCAAGAGAATGCTTTCGAGGCCGACTGTCGAGTTGATCGTAACGACGCAATCTGCTTTTTCGATCAATTCCTGCGTCGAATTCCCGTTGGCGAAAATGACCCTATCTGAGACACGCCTGGCCAGATCCGGATATTTGACCCGACTTGACGGGTGCTCCTTCAGAACCACCGTTCTCCCAATGCGCTCCGCTACTAGCTCAGCAAAGGAAAAAAGCTCGCGCATGTTGCGTATCCACGGCGAGAACAGCCGAATTTGAGTATCCCAATCGTCTTGAAACGGAATAAAAATAAACTTACCGGGAAGTTCGACCGCTTGGCTTTGACGCTTCGTTTCTCTGGGAATCAGCGCAACCGCTCGAATAGGTCGGAGCCGCTCAGGATGTCGGTTGGCGTAATCTCGATAGAATGCCGGATCTCGAGGCACGGAGTTCCGATAATTTACGCCATTGGGATCAACTGTCGTGGTGCCAGGAAGCAAGCCGTTTTCGAAATAAAGCATCTGCACGTTGGCGCTGCACATGCTTGCAAGCAATGCGCAATAACGATGACCACCGTTCCATACAGCTACAGCATCGGGATTCTCCTTGCGCAGCAATCGACCGAAACGAAGCGCCATAACCAGCAATTCAAGCCTGAGCAGCACTCGGTATAGTGCGCCATGATAACGCCCCTTGGTCGCCCGCTCGGTGCATTTTTCTTTCACCAGACGCCCCCAGTCCACACGGCGTAGCGCTTGTCGGAGAAGCGAAATGGATGGACTCGGTAGCGCAGCTGGAGTAATAACAACCCCACTCAACTCAGTGTTCTGGAGAAGGGAACTAAAATACCTAGTTTGATGCTTGGCCAACCCGAGAAATACTATTTTCATAAGAGTGCTTAATTAGTTTTTTTTTCGGGAGCAGAAAGGCGGATACCAGCCAGCCC
Source organism: Stutzerimonas sp. R40042 (assembly GCF_026642215.1). Taxonomy (NCBI): domain Bacteria; kingdom Pseudomonadati; phylum Pseudomonadota; class Gammaproteobacteria; order Pseudomonadales; family Pseudomonadaceae; genus Stutzerimonas; species Stutzerimonas sp. R40042. Next base: position 4,172,516 of record NZ_CP113258.1, read on the forward strand.
CGAGCCGGCTATCACCTTTTCCACGCTGCCCACTAGCGAGGCCAGCGGGTCACTTGCGTGATAAAGGTGATAGCCCAGAAAAGCCGACAAACGTTGACATATTTTTTCTGGATCCTCTAGAACCGACTCGATACACAATGCCAATTGTGACTCGTGGGTGCACATCGGCAAGGCATATTGCTCAACAGAAAAAAAATCCTCACCTTGCCCCAGAAGCACGAAAGGAGTACCGGCACGAGCAACATCCAAAATGGCATTGGTATACCCACACAGTACAAGATCGAAGTGCTCGGCACATTGCTCTAGCGTCACGCCTACAGGCAAGAGAGTAATTCGCTCATAACTCGCTGCATAGTCCAGCCAGGGATAACCTTCCCCACGGGGATGAAGCTTCACCGAAAGTCTTGCATCTAGGTGCTGTTCAAGCCACGTCACGACCCACCTGCAATAATGCTGATAGGATTCGGCATGTTCGTAATCCGGGCCTGAGCCGAGAAACAACAAACGCGGTGCTTGCCCACTGTAAGTCTCAGCCCGCACGGTACTTTTTTTATCTGTTAGATAATACGGCCCCGCATATACGGCACAGCATTCACCAAAAGCTTCGCTAAGCGAGTAAAGATAGTCATAGGAGCTTTTGCCAAACATTAGATAGTAATCGTAATCGAAGTAGTCATAGCGACTGGACTGCCCAGACGGCACCGAATGCGCCAGATGCATTACTCGCATGCCCTCGGTGCGTAGCGCCTTGATGAAACTTGGGACTATCCACCCGTTTCGCTCGGTCAGCACCACCTTGGCCCGATAACGTCGCAGCAGAAACGCTGCATGCGCAGCATGCCAGTACAACAGCAACGGAACTGGCTTGGCGGGTCTGGAGAACTGTCGGGCGCGAATCAGTACATCATCTGACTCCTCGACAAATTCCTCAACGTGGAGACCGGTGGCCCTCAATGCCTGTAGAAAGGCGCCTTTTCGGCCTTGCTCGTACGATTTACGCGAGGGATGAATCAACAAGACGTCGCATTGCGTTGCTGGGATATGGCGGCCTTTGGAGAACATGAAAGCCAACAGGCTCTTACCCGCCAACCGACAGCGCAGTCGCCATGCCGCCATTTGCCCCTTCCCCCGGCGCACGGGTGCGCTGACTACGAAGTCACGCAGTCGACGCAACGCCCTGTCCACGGGACGTCCCACGCTCAGCGTTTTCCGCTCAGCCAAAGCCGCAGCGCTTTGCGGGTATATGACGTCTTGAATACTACTCGCCAATCAGTACCGATCGCCTGGCGATACATTTGGCGCGCCTCGACAAACCGCCCTGCGCTCAAAAGCCCACGAAACAGCGAAAGGCAACGCTGAGCTTTGAATGCCCTGCGTAACGGCGCCATTTCCGCAGGCACCCGCCCCTTGTCGAATATCTCCTCGACGACGGCAAGCCCAACCGCACAATCCTGCTTGATATCGTGCCTCATGCTGTCGTCGTGCTTGTAGATCAACGCCATGGGCGCGGCAAGAACCGAGCATTCAAAGTTTGCGAGTGCTTGACTGAAGACTGGAATGTCCTCGGCATTTCGAAAGTTTTCTGGGTAGTTTCCGAGCCGGAAAACGTCGCAATGGATGGCGGATGCCCCGTTGGCAAGACCGATGGTCTTATCCAGCAAATACCCACGTAACCGCCCCTGCCGATCTTTAGGAAGCGCCGCTGGCAAATGTTTGCGGCGCTTTCCATCAGGCCAGACCGCCCAGTACCCACCAATTACCATGCGCGTTTGCGGATGTTGCGCGAGGTGCTCACTCAACAACCTCAGGGCATCCGGCGCCAACTCGTCATCGGCATCCAAAAACACCAGATACGTCCCTTTGGCTTCTGCTATGCCGCGATTACGGACCGATGAAAGCCCCCCGTTGGGCTTGCGGATAGCACGAAAAAGTCCAGGATGCTTGTCTTGCAGATCGGCAAGTACCGCAGGTGTCTCGTCGGTTGAACCGTCATCGATGACCAACAGCTCGCTACTCTCACTTAACTGAGCGATCACGGACTCGACCGCGCGAGGCAACGTCTTCGCATAGTTGTAGGCTGGAATGACGATACTGATCAGCAAATCAGATGTGCTCATACCAATCCTTGCCCTCCTTGACCACGAGGATGTCCTCCATGATCAGGTACTGCAGGTCTGAGCCATAAAACATGTTCAGCGCATCGGTTGGCGAGCAGATCATCGGCTCGCCACGGCGGTTCAGCGATGTGTTCAGCGACACGCCGTTGCCGGTCAGCTTTTCCAGCTCCAGCATCAGGTCATACCAGCGCGGGTTGTGGCGGCGCTCGAGAACCTGGGCGCGGGAGGTGCCGTCTTCATGGACCACCTCGCCGACACGCTCCTTCCAGCCTTCGTTCACCTCGAAGGTGAATGTCATGAATGGGCTCGGATGGTCGACCTTGAGCATCTGCGGCGCCACGGTATCGAGCATCGACGGGCAGAAGGGTCTCCAACGCTCGCGGAACTTGATCTGCTCGTTGATACGGTCAGCCACGCCCGGCACGCTCGGGCAGCCGATGATCGAACGGCCGCCAAGGGCGCGCGGGCCGAACTCCATGCGCCCTTGGAACCAGGCCACCGGGTTGCCATCGACCATGATCCTGGCGATGCGCTCGGGGGTGTTGGCGATCTGCTTGAACACCGGCTTGTTCGGGTGGCGGGCACAGGCAGCGATAACGTCTTCGTTGGAATAAGACGGCCCGAGATAGACGTGCTCCATCTTCTCCACCGGCACGCCGCGCTGCACCGACACATAAGCCGCAGCACCAACGGCGGTGCCAGCGTCACCCGAGGCAGGCTGAACGAACAGCTCCTTGACCTCCTCGCGGGCGATGATCTTCTGGTTGAGTTTGACGTTGAGCGCGCAACCGCCGGCAAAGGCGATTTTGCCGGTCTCGCGGATGATGTCACCGAGGTAGTAGTCCATCATCTCCAGCGCAAGCTTCTCGAACAGCGCCTGCATGCTGGCCGCGTAATGAATGTACGGATCGTCGGCGATATCTCCTTCGCGCTTGGGTCCCAGCCACTCGATCAGCTTGGGCGAGAAGTAGTAGCCCTTGCCCTTCTCCTTGTAGCGACGGAAGCCGATGACGTTGGCGTATTCGGTATTGATGGTCAGCTCGCCGTTCTCGAAGGTCGCCAAGCGCGAGAAATCGTACTTGGCTGCGTCACCGTACGGCGCCATGCCCATGACCTTGAACTCGCCATCGAGCATCTCGAAGCCGAGGTATTCGGTGATCGCGCCATACAGTCCGCCCAAGGAGTCCGGGTCGTAGAATTCCTTGATCTTGTGGATCTTGCCGTTCTCACCCCAGCCGAAGAAGGTGGTGGCGTACTCGCCCTTGCCATCGATGCCGAGAATCGCGGTTTTCTCGGTGAAGCCGGAGCAGTGATAGGCGCTGGAGGCATGAGCCAGGTGATGCTCGACCGGTTGGATCTTGACCTTCTTCAGGTCGAAGCCCAGCTGCTGGAGACACCATTCGATGCGTTTCTTGTAGCGGTAGTAGCGGCGGTTGCCCATGAGAATGGCATCCAGCGCGCGATCCGGTGCGTACCAGTAACGCTTGGCATAGTGCCAGCGCGCCTTTTCGAAGATGCTTATGGGGGCGAACGGGATCGCCACCACATCGACGTCGCACGGTTTGATGCCGGCCTGCTCGAGGCAGAACTTGGCTGACTCGTAGGGCATGCGGTTCTTGGCATGCTTGTCGCGCACGAAGCGCTCTTCTTCGACGGCGGCGATCAGCTTGCCGTCGATATACAGGGCGGCGGAAGGATCATGACTGAGGGCGCCGGAAAGGCCGAGAATCGTCAATGCCACGGGTATTGCCTCTTAATCTTCGATGCTGGTGCCGGGCACCGCGGGTAAACGTTCGTCAAGCAGCCGGTACAGGGCGCTGTCGGTCGGCCAGTTGCGCAGGAATCGCGCACGGTCCTTGGCATAGGCCCGGGCGAAGCTGGCATCGCTGCCATGCTGCTGCACGGCATCCAGGTCGATCAGCGACCAGCGATCATGCTCCCAGAACAGGTTGTGCCCTTTGAGATCACCATGACTGATTCGCTCGCGAATCAGTGCCGCGAACAGCCGGTCCAGGGCAACCAGTTCCTGCTCTGGAGGACAGCCATCCAGATACGGCTGAAAACGCGTGATTATATCTTCTCCATGCAGCAATTCGGTAATCAGCCACGCCGGTCCGCGCATCCACAGCCAGCGGCGCTCGATGACGGCCAGCAAGCGCGGCGTGGCGATCCCGAAAAAGTCCAAGCGATTGCCTTCGACCCAACTGTGCCAGGCCCGACTGGGCCGCCAGAAACGCTTGAGCCAATGCAGCGGATTCTTGATGTTGTAGCGCTTGATAAGCAGTGGCCGGCCGTCCAGTACGCACTGCGCAACGGTGGCTGCGCCGCCGGTCTTGAACAGGCCGCCCTGAGCAATGAATGCATCTGGGTCAGCCAGTACAGGCCGCAAGGCAGACGCCTCTTCACGCCGAACCACCTGCGCGCCGAACGCGCCGATACGCGCGCTGAACAGGCTGCAATCCCGCACGACCTTCTTCAAATAATCGTTCAGGCGCCAGGCGCGAGTCTTGTGAACCTCCTTGACCAGCGCCTCCAGCGGCAAGGCATGCTCGCTGTTTGCCAGCAGATAGTGCACCAGCAACTCTTCGATGAACGGCTCGATCTCTGCTGGCAGCTGCGCGAAGAAGACGCCCAGGTTCTCCAGTACCCGCTCACGCGACAACGGCTCCCCAGGCGTCTCGGCCTTTACACCGCCGCCGTCGACCACATAGAGCTGTCCGTCGGCCCGCAGCAGGTTGTCCAGATGCAGATCCGCCTGCCATAAGCCTTGCACATGCATCCTGGCGATCAGCCCCAGCGCCTCACTGAGCACGCCACGCTGCCCGTCCGTCAGCAAGGGTGCCGCCTCGACGGAGCGCCAGCTCTCCCACAGGCTTTCGGCGGAAACGAGCCAGTCGAACAGCAGCCAGCCACCCTCCCCCTCCTGCCAGCCCTGCCCCACCAGCGCAGGTGTTGGCAAATGCTGGCCCGCCAGCAGCTTCGCACCAGCCAGCTCGTGTCGATAATGACGCTGCGCCTTGGCACCCACCATCAGCTTGGCCAGGACCTGGCGACCGTTCCAGCGCGCGCGACCGACATAGCGCTGCCCAGGCAGGATGCGCAACCACGAATCGACATGCAGACCCGCCACACCCGACAGCTCGACGAGCGCAGGGCAGGCAGGCTCGCGCCCGGCGACCGTCAGATCGGCCAATCTCATCAGCGCGCCTCCTTGGCTTTGTGTCGCCGCTGCAACTGCAACAGCCATGGCTCGACCAGGCGAGGATCGTCCAGATAGGCATTCAGCAAGTGCCGTACGCCTTGCTCACCGATGCAGCTTGCACGCCGCACGAGAGGTTCCAGATCCTTGATCCGGTCGCGCCGCCCCAACAACAGAGGACGGGTTTTTTCCAAGTCGATCTGGCAAGCCTGCCAATGTCCGTCCTGCTCACGGAGAAAGATGTGCTTGGGATAGAAGCAGCCATGCATCTGACCGGCCTGATGCAGCGTGTGCGCCAGCGCACCGACCGCACCGATGATGGCCTGGCGTCGAGGTTCGTTCAGCTCGGGCCATCGTTTCAGCCATCCGTCCAAATCTATCCAACCATCCAATGCACGGGTCACGAGAATTGCACGCCTTTCGCCATCAACCTTGCGCTTCCCGAAGAAGCTGGCCTGAAGCGCCGGCACGCCAAGCTGCGCATAACGACGGATATTGCGAAACTCCCGGGCAAAGGTTGGCTCACCAAAAGGGTGCGCCAGGGTGCGGGTCAGATGATTGCTCTGCCGCTTGAGGTAGAACGCCGAATCATCGAGCTCCAGCCTGAAAACACTGCTCCAGCCGCCGCGTTCGACATTGGGCTCATCCACCGCCGACAACTGGACCGACCAGAGCGCATCGAAGCTCGCCAAGCCATGGCGCTCGAGCGTTGGACGATCGGCCTGCGCAATGAAATCGTTCATTCCCGCCCCTGGAAATAATTCAGAATCTGCCGGATGCGCGGCTTGTCCTTGTCAACCAGTCGCTTTCGCTGGCAATACTGCAGATAGAACCGCAGGCGCTGGGTTCGGCTGAGCTGGTACTTGGCCACCTTGTCCAGACACGCCAGATCCTTGACGATGCGCCGCTGCAGAAACGGGCCCCGCCAAAACGCGCCGGTGGGGCAGTCGATCAGATAAAGGCGACGCTGCGGATCGACCAACAGGTTGCGCCACTTGAGATCGTTGTGAGCAAAGCCCCGATCATGCATCGCCCGTGTCGAGCGCGCCAACTGCAGGCTGACCTCCTGCACCCAGCGCGGATCGCGAAGACGGGCGTCGTGAGTGGTCGCCAGCAACGCCAGATCGTCGGTTTGCTCCAGCTCGCGAGTGATCAGGGCACCGCGTAAAAACGCACCGCCGCGCCGCTCCATGCCGTAAGCCACGATCGGCGCGGTCGGAATGCCCCACCGTCGAAACAGCATCAGGTTCTGCCACTCTGCCTTGACACGTGGGCGGCCGATGAATCGTCGCAAACCTTTGCCTGCGCCGGAATAGCGCTTGACGTAGTAGCGCACGCCGTTGCGCTCGATGCGGATGACCTCCGAAAGCAGATCTTGCGTCAGACGCTCGCCTTGCAGGGCGAACACGCTTGTCAGGCTGCCAAAGTCATCATGCAGATCGATGTAGGCAGGATCGAGAGTCCAGCCTGCCATCAAAGCGCATCCCCATAACGCTGCTTACGATCCAGTAGCTTTTCAGCCCTGCGCTGAAGCCACGCCAGCAAGGCAGCCTCGTCGCGCAGGACTTCGCGCAGCGGCCGCTGGAAGTAATCGCGCAGAAAGCGCAGCTTGTCGCGGCCGGTCAGGCCGATCTCGAGGGCCGAGAAGTACAGCCCGGCCAGATCCTTGTTGCGCCAGCGAACAGGTGTGTGACTGCGAGTCTGGGCGCGGTGTAGGTCGATCAAGGACAGGCGCAGATCGCTGACCGTCACCGGCCTATCGGTGTGCAGCAGGAAGTGGCAGATGTAGAAGTCGCGGTGATTGACCCCGGCGCGATGCATGGTGCCGGCCATGCGGGCGACTTCGGCGATCAGGACGCGCTTGAGCGCCGGTGCCGGTGGCTGCTCCCGCCAGTTCGCCGAGAAATCCTCGAGGCTGACAGTCGGCGCCAGCTCTTCCGTGATGATGAACGAGTGCTGGCTGGCCGGATTGCGCCCGCGCTCGCCATAGGCCACTGCGGTCATGGTCGGCACACCCACTTCGTGCAACCGCTGAATCGCGCGCCATTCCTGACCAGCGCCAAGCACGGGCGCCTTGGCCGTGAGCAGGTTCTTGGCAATCTCGCCCCAGCCGATGCCGCGATGAATCTTGACGAAGTAACCTCGCCCGGCAACCTCGGTACGCAGCGTGCGGCGACCTTCCAGTTCCCGGTAGACCTGGCCCTGCAGACGCTCGACCTCTTCGAAGGGGTCCTTGCCCTGCCACAGGCTTTCGAACGGCTCGGTCAGCATCAGACGCATGGAGCCCCCAATGACGGCGCCCGCAGGAGGCACACGACGTTCATGCGCTTTCCCCGAGAATCACGTCGGCGGCCTTCTGCGGCATCGAGTAGAGATCGGCCGTCTCGGCAAAGGCCAGCGCGTTGCGACTCCAGGCCGAGCGCTGCGCATCATCGGCGAGCATCTGCGCCAGCATCTGCGCCAGCATCTGGTCGAGCGCCTGCTGCTCGAAGGGGCTGGGCACCACGCGACCGCAGTTGGCATCGGTAATGTAGTGCGCATAGCCACATACGTCGGTGACCAGCACCGGCAGCCCGGCGACCAGCGCTTCCAGCAGGACGGTACCGGTGTTCTCGTTATAGGCCGGATGGATCAGCAGATCGGCGCCCAGCAGGAAACGCGGGATATCGCTGCGCCCCTTGAGGAATTCGACCATGCCGGAAACACCCAGCGTCTTGGCCTGCAGCTTGAACGGCTTGGGATCGTCCTGGCCGATCACCAGCAGCCGGGTACGCTGGCTCAGTTCGTGCGGCAATGCGGCGAGTGCCTTGAGGCTGCGGTCCAGTCCCTTGGTCTTGAAGCCGGAACCGATCTGTACCAGCAACAGCTCGTCGGGCCGCACCTCGAACTCCTCACGGAACTCGGCGCGAATCTGCGCGGCATTGGCCGGCGCGCGGCGATCCTGGGCAATGCCCGGCGGCAACAGGTGAAAGCGTTCGGCGGGCGTGCCGTAGTGTTTGACGAACAGCGGCTGCTGCACCTCGGAGATCATCAGGATTTCGGTCTTCGCCTCGGGCGCGAACACTGCGCGCTCGTACTCGGCGAAGTGCTTGTAGCGGCCCCAGCGCCGATAGATCGGGTTGCGCAGCGTCTGCGCCTTGTCCTCGAAGCAAGGGTCGGCGGCGTAGTACACGTCCAGCCCCGGCATCTTGTTGAAGCCGATCACCCGGTCCACCGGCCGCTTGGCCAGATCGGCCTCGACCCAGGCGGTGAAGCGCTCGTTGCGAGTGTGGTTGAACAACGCCTTGACCGGCGCGATCAGCACTTCGAAGCCGTCCGGCACCTCGCCTTCCCAGATCATCGCGTAGACGCGGATCGTGTGGCCGCGACGCTGACATTCCAGGGCGATACGCATGAAGTCGCGCTGCAGACCGCCGAACGGAAAGTACTTGTAGAGAATGAAGGCCAGTTGCATCAGACGGACTCCGGGGCCCGCAGCAGGGCTTTCAGTTCGGTGACGACGCGCTCGGGGCGCAGATCGTCGAAACAGGGCTTGTACCGGTCACCGCGACCGGCGTTCGGTCCGCCGGCACACAGGTGCACCTGGGAGCGGCCATAGGCGCCGACCCGCCCCGGCAAGGTCGGACCATAGAGCGAAATACTCGGCACATCCAGCGCCGCGGCCAGGTGGCCGAGACCGGTATCCACCGCGACGCAAGCGCGTGCACCGGCGATGACCCGGGCGACACCGGCAAGATTGAGCTTCGGCAGCACCGCGGCGTTGGCTATGCCGCTGACGATGCGTTCGGCCCGCGCCTTCTCTTCGGCATTGCCCCACGGCAGGCGGATCGCCCAGCCGAAATCGCTCATGCGCTCGGCCAGCTCGCGCCAGTAGGCCTCCGGCCAGTGCTTGCTCGGCCAGGTGGTGCCGTGCAGAAACAGCAGGTAGGGCTGGTCGCTGGGCGCCGCCATCTGCTCGCGATCGAGACCGTAGTCGGCGACATCCTGCGGCAGCGGATACGCGAGCGCCTGAGCGAACAGCTGACGCACCCGCTCCAGCGCATGCTGGTCACGCGGCACGGCGTAGCATCGGTCATAGAAGCGTGCGGCGATGGGCTCACGCGCGGACTCCCGGTCCAATCCGGCGACCGGAGCCTTGACGTAGCGGGTCAGCCAGGCGCTTTTCAGCAAGCCCTGGGCGTCGATCACCAGGTCGTAACGGCCTTCTCGCAGGCGTGCCTTGAAGCGCTGCCATTCACCGTTGCGCAGGGTCTGCAGCGGGTGCTTGCGCCAGCGACGAATCGCCACCGGGATCACCTGTGCCACCGCCGGATGCCAGGCCGGAATCTCGGCGAAGCCCTCCTCCACCACCCAGTCGAACTGGATGCCGGGCAGCGCCCGCTGCGCGTCGGTCAGCGCCGGCAGGGTATGCACGACGTCACCGAGCGACGAGGTCTTGACCAGCAGGACCTTCAATCAGCGCACCTCGACCGACTGCGGGACCAGACGTTCCAGCGCCTCGATCACCGCGCGCGGCTTCAGCTCGCGCATGCAATTGTTGTGGCCGAAGCGGCAGGTGCGCTCGAAGCAGGGACTGCAGTCGAGGCCCAGGCGCACCACTTCAACCTGCTCGGAAAGCGGTGGAGTGAAGGCTGGCGAGGTGGAGCCGTAAACCGCCGCCAACGGCCGGCCGAGCGCGGCGGAGACATGCATCAGACCGGAGTCGTTGGACACCACTGCATCGGCACAGGACAGCAGATCGATCGCCTCGGCCAGGCTGGTTTCGCCCGCCAGGTTCACTGCCTCTTCGCGCAGGCCCGGAATCAGCCGCTCGAGAATCTGCTCGCCGACCGGGTGATCGTTCTTCGAGCCGAACAGCCAGACCTGCCAGCCGTCCCGGATTTTCAGCTCGGCCACCTTGGCGAAGTGTTCCGCCGGCCAGCGCTTGGATTCGCCGAACTCGGCACCGGGGCACAACGCCAGCACTGGCCGGTCCAGACTCAGGCCGAAACGTGCCAGGGCGGCGTCGCGAGTCGCGGTGTCGATACGCAGCGAGGGATTGGGGTACGGCTTGGGCAGCTCGGCGCCCGGCTCGAAGGCCAGCGCCATGAAGCGCTCGATCATCAGCGGGTAGCGCTGCTTGTCGAGCTTGCGCATGTCGTTGAGCAGGCCGAAACGCATCTCGCCACGCCAGCCCGTGCGCTTGGGGATGCCGGCGAAGAACGGCACCAGCGCCGACTTCAGGGAGTTGGGCAGCAGGATCGCCTGCTGGTACTGACCGCGCAGGCTCTGCGCAACATTGCGCCGGGTCGCCATGTCGAGCACGCCGTGCCCGACCGGAAAGCTCAGCGCCTGGCGCACCTCGGGCATGCGCTCGAGAATCGGCCGGCTCCACTCGGGCGCCAGCACGTCGATCCGGCAGTCGGGATGGCGCTGTTTCAGGCAGACGAACAACGTCTGCGCCATCACCATGTCGCCAACCCAGCTGGGTCCTACGATCAGTATGTTCATAAGCTCTAAGCCATAAGCTGAGGGGCTGGATGCGTGGCCGGCAAGCGAGTCATGCGCTGCCGGCTTCCAGCACCAGGCTTACTTGACCAGGGTCCGCCATTCGGCGTGGGCATCAGTCTTGCCGGTGACCAGATCGAAGTAGGCTTTCTGCAGCTTCTCGGTGATCGGGCCGCGACGGCCGATACCGATGGCGCGGCCGTCCACTTCGCGGATCGGCGTGACTTCGGCTGCGGTACCGGTGAAGAAGGCCTCGTCGGCGATGTACACCTCGTCGCGGGTGATGCGCTTCTCGACGACTTTCAGGCCGTGCTCGGCAGCCAGGGTCAGCACGGTGCCGCGGGTGATGCCATTCAGGCAGGCGGTGACTTCCGGGGTGTAGATCACGCCATCCTTGATGATGAAGATGTTCTCGCCCGAGCCCTCGGCCACGTAGCCTTCGGGGTCCAGCATCAGCGCTTCGTCGGCGCCGCCGGAAATGGCTTCCTGCAGGGCCAGCATCGAGTTGATGTAGGCACCATTGGACTTGGCGCGGGTCATGGTGATGTTGACGTGGTGACGGGTGAAGGAACTGGTGCGCACCTTGATGCCCAGCTCAAGCGCCTCGTCGCCCATGTAGGCGCCCCAATGCCAGGCCGCGACGATCACGTGCACCTTCAGGCCGCTGGCGCGCAGGCCCATGCCTTCGCTTCCGTAGAACACCATCGGGCGGATGTAGGCGCTTTCCAGGTTGTTCTCGCGCACCGCGGCGCGGGTCGCCTCGTTGATCTCTTCCTTCGAGTACGGCATCTGCATGTTCATGATGTGCGCCGAATCGAACAGGCGGTCGGTGTGCGCCTGCAGGCGGAAGATCGCCGTGCCGTCCGGGGTGTTGTAGGCGCGCACGCCTTCGAACACGCCCATGCCGTAGTGCAGGGTATGGGTCAGCACATGGGTGGTCGCATCGCGCCACTGCACCAGTTCGCCGTCATACCAGATGACGCCATCACGATCGGCCATCGACATCTTGCCAGCTCCTCAGAATTCGATATTGCTCGGTAGCCCGACGCGGGCTCAGCTGAGCCCCAGCTCGCGCCAGATCCGCATGACTGCGCGACGCTCGTCGTGGAATTGATCCCCACTCACCACTCCGGGCTGCTTCTGCAGTGATTGCCGGTGAGCCGCGGCACGGTACGCCTTGTAGGCGTCCTGCAGCAGCCGCACCTCATCGCCGGTCATCAACCCGGCCTGCTCCAACCCATCGAGAATGCGGATGTTATCGGTATAGCGCAGCAGTTCGGGATGCTGGTGCGACCACGCCAAAGCCGCGTATTGCACCATAAATTCGATATCCACGATACCACCGGCGTCCTGCTTGAGATTGAACTCGGCAGCGGCGTCGAAGGCCTGCTCGGCGGTTCCCGCATGCGTCGCGCGGGTGCCGAGGTTGTCGCGCATCTTCGCGCGCATCTCGCTGACCTCGCGGCGCAGCGCCTCGAGATCGCGTTCGCGACCCAGCACACCGGCGCGCACCCGTTCGAAGTCGGCCGTCAGCTGCGGGCAGCCGACCAGCACCCGCGCGCGCACCAACGCCTGGTGTTCCCAGGTCCAGGCCTCCTGACTCTGGTAGCGCTCGAAGGCGCCCAGCGAGCTGACCAGCAGCCCGGAGGCGCCGGACGGACGCAGGCGCATGTCCACCTCATAGAGCTGGCCGGAGGTGGTCTGGGTGGTGAGCAGATGGATGATGCGCTGGCCCAGGCGAGTGAAGAACTGCGCGGTATCGATGGGCTTGGCGCCATTGGTCTCGGCGGCGGGGTCGCCGTCGTGGATGAACACCAGATCCAGATCCGAACCATGCCCGAGCTCGATGCCACCAACCTTGCCGTAGCCGACGATGACGAACGCCGGATCACAGAGCGTGCCGTCGTTGCGCTGTGGCTGGCCATGACGCGCGACGGTGTGACGCCAGGCGAGGGTCAACACTTCCTGCAGGATCGCCTCGGCCAGCCAGGTCAGGTAGTCGCTGACCTTCATCAAGGGCAGCGTCCCGGCGATCTCCGAAGCGGCAACCCGCAGCCGGTGCGCCAATTTGAAATGCCGCAGCGCCTCCATCTGCTGCTCGAGGTCATCCTCGGGAATGCGCATCAGCCGTTCGCGCAGTTCAGCCGCCAGTTCCGGCGCCAGCGGCGGGCTGTACAGACGACCGGCGTTGAGCAGCTCGTCAAGCAACAGCGGGAAGCGTGCAATCTGCTCGGCGATCCACGGGCTGGCCGCGCAGAGCTCGAGCAAGCGCTGCAGCGCCCCGGGATTCTCCGTCAGCAGGACCAGATAGGCCGAACGCCGGGCGACCGCTTCCACCAGCGGCAGTACGCGTTCGAGCACCAGATCCGGGTCGTCCTGCTCGACGATCTGCGCCAGCAGCCTTGGAATGAAGGCGTCCAGGCGCTCGCGACCGAGACGCTGCATGGTGCGCACCTGGCTGGCGTTGCGCAGCGCGGCGAGCCGCTGACAGGCGCCCTGACCATCACGGAAACCGGCCTCGGACAGTTGGCGGCAGGCGAACTCCTCGTCCCAGTCCTGCTCCCACAGCGGCAGCCATTCGCCGCCGACCAGCGTCTCGCCCTCGGCATTCTCGTCCTCATCCGGGTCAGCGATGACCTGGCGGAAATGCCAGTCGATGCGCTCGCGCCAGTGCAGCAGCTGCTCGTGGAAGGCCGCCCAACCGTCGAAGCCGAGCATGAACGCCACCCGCGCACAGTCCGCCTCGTTCTCCGGCAGCATTTGCGTCTGACGGTCGGCGATGGCCTGCAGCGCATGCTCGGTGTAGCGCAGGAACTCATAGCCTTCGCGCAGTTCGGTCACTGCCGCGGCCGGCAGATAACCCTGTCCCTCCAGCGTGGCCAGCACACCGAGCAACGGACGCTGCTGCAGGCTGAGATCGCGCCCTCCGTGGATCAGCTGGAAGGCCTGGGCGATGAATTCGACCTCGCGAATGCCACCGGCGCCCAGCTTGATGTTCGAAGCCATGCCCTTGCGCCGCACTTCCTGCTGGATCAGCTGCTTCATGGTGCGCAGCGCTTCGATGGCGGAGAAGTCCAGGTAACGCCGGTAGACAAAGGGTCGCAGCATTTCCAGCAGCTCCTTGCCGGCCTGCTGGTCGCCGCCGATGACCCGCGCCTTGATCATGGCGTAGCGCTCCCAGTCGCGCCCCTGATCCTGGTAGTACTGCTCCAGCGCATTGAAGCTGTAGACCAGTGGTCCGGACGAGCCGTAGGGACGTAGACGCATGTCGACGCGGAAGGCAAAGCCGTCGACGGTGATGGCGTCCAATGCCTTGATCAGCCGCTGGCCGAGGCGGACGAAGAACTCCTGGTTGTCCAGCGAGCGCTTGGCGCCGACGGTCTCGCCACCCTCCGGATAGCCGAAGATCAGGTCGATGTCGGAGGACAGGTTCAGTTCATGGGCGCCCAGCTTGCCCATGCCGAGGATCACCATGTGCTGCGGCTGGCCGCTGCGCCGTCCGGTGGGCACGCCGAATTGCTCGCAATGGCGGGTGTAGAGCCAGTGGTAGGCCAGATCGACGCTGGCGTCGGCCAGATCGGAGAGATCGCGACAGGTTTCGGCCAGGGCCGCCTGGCGGGTCAGGTCGCGCCAGATGATGCGCACCTGCTGGCGGCTACGGAAGCGCCGTAGCGTCAACGCCAGCGTGTCCTCATTGTCACAGACTGCAATCAGCTCGCTCAGCGCATCGCGCAGCTCGCCGGCTTCCAGCGACCGATCCAGCCAGCCCAGTTCGGCCAGCTGCAGCAGCATCTGTGGATCTCGGCTAACCTGTTCGCTGACGAAGTCGCTCGCCGCACAGACCCGGGCGAACGCCTCACCATGCTCGGTCAGCCAGGCGCGGCATCGTGCCGCAAGCGCTTCCGACAGGTTGCCGGCAGCCGCGAGGAACGACTCCTCGGCACGACTGACAAAAGGCAGGAGTGAGGGCGGCAATGCAACCAGCGACGGCAGACTCATTGGAAGGTTTCCTTCACAGCAGCGAATACGATGGACCGCGCGATTCAGAGCCTCGCAAGTACCTATTACAGGGAAATGCCAGTGCCGCTGATCTGTAGTTTTACTACTAAAGAGTATTTCAGGGGGCTGATCCCGGCGCATTTTTGTAGTAAAACTACAGGCGCCCGGCCCTACCCCCGGCACTCGTCCAAGAACATTACACGCACCGGCCCACAAAGCCGGTAGCGAACAGGCGACCGATTCTGGAAGCCTTTCCGCCATGGAGCAAGCCATGCAAGATCTCGATCCCGTCGAAACCCAGGAATGGCTGGACGCCCTCGAGTCCGTCCTCGACCGCGAGGGTGAAGAACGCGCTCACTACCTGATGACCCGGATGGGCGAACTGGCCACACGCAGCGGCACCCAGCTGCCCTACGCCATCACCACGCCGTATCGCAACACCATTCCCGTCACCCACGAAGCACGCATGCCCGGCGACCTGTTCATGGAACGCCGCATTCGCTCGCTGGTACGCTGGAATGCGCTGGCCATGGTCATGCGCACCAACCTGGCGGACCCGGACCTCGGCGGTCACATCTCCACCTTCGCCTCCAGCGCGACGCTGTACGACATCGGCTTCAACTACTTCTTTCAGGCACCGACCGAAGAGCACGGTGGCGACCTGATCTACTTCCAGGGCCACGCCTCCCCTGGCGTCTACGCCCGCGCCTTCCTCGAAGGTCGCATCAGCGAAGAGCAGCTGAACAACTTCCGCCGCGAAGTGGACGGCAACGGCCTGTCCTCCTATCCGCACCCCTGGCTGATGCCGGACTTCTGGCAGTTCCCCACCGTCTCCATGGGTCTCGGCCCGATCCAGGCGATCTACCAGGCTCGCTTCATGAAGTACCTGGAAGACCGCGGCTTCATCCCGGCCGGCAAGCAGAAGGTCTGGTGCTTCCTCGGCGACGGCGAGTGCGACGAGCCGGAATCCCTCGGTGCCATCTCGCTGGCCGGCCGCGAGAAACTGGACAACCTGATCTTCGTCATCAACTGCAACCTGCAGCGCCTGGACGGCCCGGTGCGCGGCAACGGCAAGATCATCCAGGAGCTGGAAGGCAACTTCCGCGGCGCCAACTGGAACGTCAACAAGGTCATCTGGGGCCGTCTGTGGGACCCACTGTTCGCCAAGGACGATGCCGGCCTGCTGCAGGCGCGCATGGATGAGGTGGTCGACGGTGACTACCAGAACTACAAGGCCAACGACGGCGCCTTCGTGCGCAAGCACTTCTTCGGCGCACGCCCCGAGCTGCTGAAGATGGTCGAGGACCTCTCCGACGAGGAAATCTGGAAGCTCAATCGCGGCGGCCATGACCCGTACAAGGTTTATGCGGCCTATCACCAGGCGGTGAACCACAAGGGCCAGCCCACCGTGATCCTGGCCAAGACCATCAAGGGTTACGGCACCGGCTCCGGCCAGGCGCAGAACATCGCGCACAACGTCAAGAAGGTCGACGTCGAGAGCCTCAAGCGCTTCCGCGACAGCTTCAACATCCCGATCCGCGACGAGGACCTGGAGAAGCTGCCGTTCTACAAACCCGAGGAGGACAGCGCCGAGGCCAAGTACCTGCGCCAGAAGCGCGAGGCCCTCGGTGGCTTCGTGCCGCAGCGCCGCACCAAGAGCTTCAGCATCCCGACGCCGCCGCTGGACACCCTCAAGGCCATCCTCGACGGCTCCGGCGATCGCGAGATCTCCACCACCATGGCCTTCGTCCGCGTACTGGCACAGCTGGTCAAGGACAAGGATCTGGGCTCGCGCATCGTGCCGATCATTCCGGACGAGGCGCGTACCTTCGGTATGGAAGGCATGTTCCGCCAGCTCGGCATCTACTCCTCGGTCGGCCAGCTGTATCAGCCGGTAGACAAAGACCAGGTGATGTTCTACCGCGAGGACAAGAAGGGTCAGATCCTCGAGGAAGGCATCAACGAGGCCGGCGCCATGTCCAGCTGGATTGCCGCGGCGACTGCCTACAGCAATCACAACCAGCCGATGCTGCCGTTCTACGTGTTCTATTCGATGTTCGGCTTCCAGCGCATCGGCGACCTGGCCTGGGCGGCTGGTGACAGCCGTGCACGCGGTTTCCTCATCGGCGGCACCGCCGGACGTACCACGCTCAATGGCGAAGGCCTGCAGCACGAGGACGGCCACAGCCATATCCTCGCCGCAACCATCCCCAACTGCCGCACCTATGACCCCACCTATGGCTACGAGCTGGCGGTGATCATCCGTGAAGGCATCCGCCAGATGACCGAAGAGCAGCAGAACATCTTCTACTACATCACCGTGATGAACGAAGCCTACCAGCAGCCGGCGATGCCGGAGGGTGTGGAAGAAGGCATCATCAAGGGCATGTACCTGCTCGAAGAAGACAAGATGGACGCCGCGCATCACGTCCAGCTGCTTGGTTCCGGCACCATCCTGCGCGAAGTGCGCGAGGCGGCGAAGATCCTCCGCGAAGACTACGGCGTCGCCGCTGACGTCTGGAGCGTGCCGAGCTTCAACGAACTGCGCCGCGACGGCCTTGCGGTGGATCGTTGGAACCTCCTGCACCCGCACGAGAAGCCGCAGCAGTCCTA
This sequence comes from Stutzerimonas sp. R40042, assembly GCF_026642215.1. NCBI lineage: Bacteria > Pseudomonadati > Pseudomonadota > Gammaproteobacteria > Pseudomonadales > Pseudomonadaceae > Stutzerimonas > Stutzerimonas sp. R40042. The sequence goes on from NZ_CP113258.1 coordinate 4,189,931, forward strand.
CGTCGAACAGTGCCTGGCCGGCCGCAAGGGCCCGGTAGTGGCCTCCACCGACTACATGAAGCTGTTCGCCGACCAGATCCGCCAGTGGGTACCGAGCCGCGAATACCGCGTGCTGGGCACCGATGGTTTCGGCCGCAGCGATAGCCGCAAGAAGCTGCGTCATCACTTCGAAGTGGATCGCAACTGGGTCGTGTTGGCCGCGCTGGAGCAACTGGTCGCACGCGGGGAGATGGAAGCCAAGGTGCTGGCCGAGGCCATCGTCAAGTTCGGCATCGATACCGACAAACCCAACCCGCTGGACTGCTGAGGAGCGAAGCCATGAGTGAACTGATTCGCGTACCCGACATCGGCAGCGGCGAAGGTGAAGTGATCGAGCTGTTCGTCAAGGTCGGCGACCGCATCGAAGCCGAACAGAGCCTGCTGACGCTGGAGTCGGACAAGGCCAGCATGGAGATTCCGGCACCCAAGGCGGGCGTCATCAAGGCGCTGAAGGTCAAGCTGGGCGACCGCCTGAAAGAAGGCGACGAACTGCTGGAGCTGGAAAGCGAAGGTGGCGAAGCCGCTGCCGAAGCACCCGCGGCGCCTGCCGCGGAGGCCGCGCAACCGAGCCAGGCGCCCGATGAAGCCGAAGCCACTGAAGCCCCTGCGGCCAGCGAAGCACCGGCCGCCGCAGGCGCCGAACAGAGCCAGGAGATTCGCGTGCCGGACATCGGCTCGGCGGGCAAGGCCAACGTCATCGAGATCATGGTCAAGGCGGGCGACTCGGTACAGGCCGAGCAGTCGCTGATCACCCTGGAATCGGACAAGGCCAGCATGGAGATTCCGTCTCCAGTGGCCGGCGTGGTAGAGAGCTTGGCGATCAAGCTGAACGACGAGGTCGGCACCGGTGATCTGATCCTGACCCTAAAGGTCCAGGGTGCGGCACCGGCCAAGCAGGCCGAGTCGACGCCAGCACCGAGTCCCGCCGAACCGGCCAAGGCCGCAAGCCCGGAACAAGCCGACCGCAAGCCGGCACCAACCGCGCAGAGCGAAACTCCACAGGCGGTCGGCGCACCGAGCCGCGACGGCGCCAAGGTGCATGCCGGCCCGGCCGTGCGCCAGCTGGCCCGCGAGTTCGGCGTCGAACTAAGCGCGGTCGCCGGCAGCGGTCCGAAGGGACGCATCCTCAAGGAAGACGTGCAGCAGTATGTGAAGACCATGCTGCAGCAGGGCAAGGCCGAACCGACCGCGGCCGCGGCCGGTGGAGCCGGCATTCCGCCGATCCCGGCGGTGGACTTCAGCAAATTCGGCGAGGTCGAGGAAGTCGCGATGTCGCGACTGATGCAGATCGGCGCCGCCAACCTGCATCGCAGCTGGCTGAACGTGCCGCACGTGACCCAGTTCGAGTCGGCCGACATCACCGAGCTGGAGGCCTTCCGCGTGGCGCAGAAGGCGGTGGCCGAGAAGGCCGGCGTCAAGCTCACCGTGCTACCGTTGTTGCTCAAGGCCTGCGCGCACCTGCTCACGGAGCTGCCGGACTTCAACAGTTCGCTGGCGCCGAGCGGCAAGGCGCTGATCCGCAAGAAGTACGTGCACATCGGCTTCGCCGTGGACACGCCGGACGGCCTGATGGTTCCGGTCATCCGCGACGTGGACAAGAAGAGCCTGCTGCAACTGGCTGGCGAAGCTGCCGAACTGGCGGACAAGGCACGCAACAAGAAGCTCTCGCCGGACGCCATGCAGGGCGCCTGCTTCACCATCTCCAGCCTCGGCCACATCGGCGGCACCGGCTTCACGCCGATCGTCAATGCGCCGGAGGTGGCGATCCTCGGCGTCAGCAAGGCCACCATGCAGCCGGTGTGGGACGGCAAGGCCTTCCAGCCGCGCCTGATGCTGCCGCTGTCGCTGTCCTACGATCACCGAGTGATCAACGGCGCCGCGGCGGCGCGCTTCACCAAGCGCCTGTCCGAACTGCTGGCGGACATCCGCACGCTGCTGCTGTAACCGCTCGGGCTGAAGAAAAAACGCCGCATTCTCTTCGAGGATGCGGCGTTTTTCTTTACCGGAGCCGTCTACGACTCAGCCCGACGGTCGAACAATCTGCAGCGTCGGGTTCACCCCTTCTGCAGGTTTCGAATCAGATAGGACAGCGCCTTGGCAAGCTCCTCGGCACCCGCCGGGTCACGCTGGATCACCACCAGCGGCAAACCATCGACCGGACTGTTGATCGCGCAGCTGAAGCCCTGCGCCGGACATTGGTACTGGAGATAGGGGTCGAGCCCGAATACCGAAAGGCTGCGGTTGCGTACCGCTACGCCGCTGTTACTGCCACGCACCTCTTCGCGGATGCGGAGTTCGCCGGGCGTCGCTACGCTCAGCTCGTAGAGCACATCCTGGGGGTTGGGCTGACCGATCTGGAACCCGGCACGCAAGGCGTAGGTACCGAGCAGCCCGTTGCTGTGTGCCAGCAAGGCCTGGCGGTCGCTGCCGGTCAGATACAGCCGGCGCAGTTCGGCCAGATAGTTGGCCGATTCGTCAGATGCGAACTCCACCGGTTCAGCAGCCTGAAGGGGTATCCCGAAGGTACAGAAAAGCGAGACCATCACTAACTTCGCAAGCCGACTTGTCAGTCCCTGTCGCATGATGCACCCTTGCCCGGAATTAATATTATTTAGCCATCGTCCTTCGCTGGAACGGCACCTGGAGCCCAGGCCAGCCCAACTCCGTGGAGCATACTGGAAGCCAGCCGCTCGATGAAAATACATACCGATGCCGCCAGCCGACTGGCGACCGAGGTTGTGACGCAGTTGCCAGTGCCATCACGGCTCGGCATGCTGCGCTTCGAGCGTTTGAACGAGCCGAGCTGGACACTGCTGTTTCTCGATCCAACCTGCGAACGTGCATTCGGAGTCAGTGCCAGCGATCTCTGCTCGCTGGTCGACTCGCCCTATGCCAGTCTCATGGAACCCAGCGCTCGCCATCAGCTGCACGAAGACATCCAGCAGCAGCTGGCCGGGCGCAATCACTATCAGGTCGGCTACCGGCTGCACACGCCTGACGGAGTCCTGGATATCACCGAGCTCGGCGAAGTTTGCCAGCAATACGGTCGCGAGCTACTCAGGGGATACCTGTTGGCCGGCCGGCACCCCGAGTCGGATCATGACCTGAGAACGCAGAACGCCCGCTTGCGCATGGCATTGCAGGAGCATGAGCAGGCCCAGGACGAGCATGTCGAGCACATGCTGCGCTCACGCACCCAGCAGAGCCTCATTGTCCGGCTGGCCAGGCACCGCTACGGCTCGGCCAACCCACAACTCGAAGCGGCGCAGCTGATCACCCAGGCGGCCTGCGAAGTCTACGAGCTCAACCGTGCCGCGATCTGGCACCTGAGCGGAACGCGCCTGGAGCCGATCGCCTGCTACGCACGCATCAGCGATAGCTATGAAACCCTCGCGCCGCTCGAGCTGGCGCCCTTTCCCCGCTACTTGCAGGCGCTGCAGAGCGGTCGTGCAGTGGATGCACGGGACGTGCTGCAGGATCATCGAACCAGCGAACTCGGCGGACAGCTCTACGCGCCCCTGGGTACCCAGTCGATACTCGACGCCAGCATCCGAGTCGGCGGCGAGGTGGTTGGCGTGCTGAGCCTGCAACACGATGGCAATCCGCGAACCTGGCAAGCCGACGAGATTGCGTTCGCCGGCGAGCTGGCCGATCAGTACGCCCAGGTACTGGCCAACCAGCAGCGCCTCAGTGCCACCCATATGCTCGGCCTGTTCCAGCGCGCCGTCGAGCAGAGTGCCAGCGCATTCATCCTGGTCGACCGCGAAGGACGGGTGGAGTACGTCAATCCGGCCTTCACGACCATCAGCCAGTTCACCGAGTCCGAGGTTCGCGGTCAGCGTCTGGCAGACCTCAAAGCGCTGGAAAATCTCAGCGAGCTGCTGTTCGCCACGTCATCGGCACTGGCGCACAGCAACAGCTGGCAGGGCGAGTTCCGCTCGCGACGCAAGAACCTCGAGCCATACTGGGGCCAGCTGTCGATTTCCAAGGTCTTCAACGAGGACGGCATTCTCACCCACTACATCGGCATCTACGAAGACATCACCCGTAGCAAGCTGGCGCACCAGCACATCGAGCGCCTGGCCTACACCGACAATCTCACCAGCCTCGGCAATCGACCCTATTTCATCCGCAGCCTCGAAGAACGCTTCGCAGCCGGCGCCGAGCCGCGGCTCTGCCTGCTGCTCGTCGATATCGACAACTTCAAGCGGATCAACGACAGCCTTGGCCACCAGACCGGCGACAAGTTGCTTGCCAGCCTCGCCCGCCGCCTGCGCAACGGATTGAGCCAGCAAAGCGTACTGGCGCGTTTCGCCAGCAACGAGTTCGCCCTGATGTTCGATGAAATGGAACTCGAGGAGGGGATTCGCCTTGCCGACCAGGTCTTGCACATCCTCGACAAGCCACTGTTCGTCGACAAACAGCTGATCAGCGTCAGTGGCTCGCTCGGTCTCGCCTGTTCGCCCGAGCATGGCCGCGATCCCGAGACGCTGATGAAGCATGCCGGGCAGGCGCTGCACAAAGCCAAGGCCAACGGCAAGAATCAGGTACAGGTGTTTACCGAGGCGCTGCACGCCGAGGCCAACTACAAACTGTTCGTCGAGAACAACCTGCGCCGCGCGCTCATACAGAGCGAGCTGGAGGTGTTCTATCAACCCAAGCTCTGCCTGCGCAGCGGTCGACTGCAGGGCCTGGAGGCACTACTGCGCTGGAATCATCCGGAAAAGGGCATGATCAGCCCGGATCAGTTCATCAGCGTTGCGGAAGAAACCGGCCTGATTATCCCCATTGGCAAATGGGTGGCGCGCGAAGCGTGCCGCATGGGTGTCCGGCTGTCGGCACTGGGGTTTGGCGCCCCGCAAGTGGCGATCAACCTGTCACCCAAGCAGTTCTCCGATCCCGACCTGCTCGGTTCGATCGCGACAATACTGCTCGAAGAGCAACTGCCACCTGCTCAGCTGGAGCTGGAACTGACCGAGAGCCTGCTGCTCGATGCCACCGAGGAAACCCGCCAGCAGCTGCTCGGCCTGAAGGCGCTGGGGCTCACCTTGGCGATGGATGATTTCGGCACAGGGTATTCCTCGCTCAGCTACCTGAAGAAGTTTCCCATCGACGTCATCAAGATCGACCGAAGCTTCATCAAGGACATCCCGGGCAACCAGGACGACGTCGAGATCACTTCGGCAGTGATCGCCATGGCACGCAAACTGAATCTGAAAGTCGTCGCCGAAGGCATCGAAACCGCCGAACAGCTAAGGTTCCTGCGCCAGCATCGCTGCGACATCGGCCAGGGCTACCTGTTCGACAGACCGATCTCCAGCAGCTCGCTGCATGAGGCGCTGCAGCGTTATCCACACAATGCCTGAGCATGCCAGGCGACGCGCGACGCTTTCGCTACCGCCCGGCCTTTTGTAGCCTACAAGTCCAGCTCACGCTCTGACCGAGGCCCGCATGTCCCTACGTTCGCAGATTCTGCTCAACAAACAGACATTGCCGACGGCCGAGCAGGCGTTGCCTGGCCGTTCGACACCGATGCCGGTTCCCGCTGCACACTATGTCAACGGGCACCCGCTGCAACCGCCCTTTCCCCAAGGCCTCGAGCAGGCTGTTTTCGCGATGGGCTGTTTCTGGGGGGCGGAGCGGAGATTCTGGGAACTGCCTGGCGTCTGGACGACGGCCGTCGGTTACGCTGGCGGCCCGACGCCCAATCCGACTTACGAAGAAGTCTGTTCCGGCCTGACCGGCCATACCGAAGCCGTACTGGTAGTGTTCGATCCACAGATCATCGATTACGAAACACTGCTGAGGATCTTCTGGGAATCGCACAACCCCACCCAGGGGATGCGTCAGGGCAACGATGTCGGCAGCCAGTACCGATCCGCGATCTTTTGCATGGACGAGCGCCAGCGGGGTGCAGCGGAGGCCAGTTGCGAGCGATTCCAGCGCGGCCTCAGCGCGGCCGGCTATCCCGCGATCACCACGGAAATTACCGACGCTCCAGCTTTTTTCTATGCAGAGGCATACCACCAGCAATATCTGGCCAAGAATCCGGGGGGTTATTGCGGGCTGGGTGGGACAGGTGTGTGCCTGCCCGGCTGAAAGCGCCGAAGGGGCAGGTTAAGCCTCGCCAAGAAAGAAGGCCCGCGCGCTTTGCCCATAGCACCATGGCTAAGCCACGGCGGCGCGGAAAAGAAAAACCCCGCCGAAGCGGGGCTCTGCAGACTGAATCCTGACATCCATGATCGCGTGCCGTCCTGGCACCGCTCCTTGTTGGTCCGTGTTGTTGATCCGCGCTTTCCTTGCGCAACGTCCCTATGCAGTAGAGTACCGCCAGGCCTTGTGAGCCAGTAGTAGCCATTTTGCATCACGCCCTGTAAGCCTTTTCCTACATCGCGTCATCCTTGACGCAATCCTGTAAGTCCAGGCTTACATGGCGCGAGTTTTATGACAGAAGGGGCGGCTTAATCGTTCCACATCATGGCCAAATAATTTCAAATTGCCCTTAGATTAAGCCTCTCCACTCAGAACTGTGCCGCTTCGAGCAGGTACAGCGAATCGCTTCCTGCCTTCACCGACGCAGTCAGCGAGTGGATGCGTGGCAACAGCCGGGCGAAGTAGAAGCGCGCCGTGCCCAGCTTGCTCTGATAGAAATCGCCCTCGCCCTGCTTGGCCAGCGCAACCGCCGCCATCCGCGCCCACATGTAGGCGTACGCGGTGTAGCCGAACACGTGCAGATACTCGACCGAAGCGGCGCCGATCTCGTTCGGATTGGCCTTGGCCTGATCGATCACCCAGGCGGTGAGCTCGTCGAGGTTGTCCAGCGCAGCCTTGAGCGGCTCGGTGAACTCGTTCAGATCCTTACCTGTACTGGCGACGAACGCGCGGATCTCGTCAACGAACGCCTGGTACATGGTTCCGCCGCTGCCGACGATCTTGCGTCCCACTAGATCCAGCGCCTGGATGCCGTTGGTGCCTTCGTAGATCTGGGTGATACGGCAATCGCGCACCAGCTGTTCCTGCCCCCATTCGCGAATGAAGCCGTGGCCGCCGAAGACCTGCTGGCCATGCACGGTGGTTTCCAGTCCCATGTCAGTGAGGAAGGCCTTGGCCACCGGCGTCAGCAGCGCAACCTGCGCCTCGGCCCGCTGCCGAGCCGCTTCGTCGTCGCTGAACTTGGCGATGTCGAGCTGCAACGCGACGTAGCTGGAGAAGGCTCGCCCGCCTTCGTTCAGCGCCTTCATGGTCAGCAGCATGCGCCGCACATCGGGGTGCACGATGATCGGGTCGGCAGCCTTGTCCTGCGCAATCGGGCCGGTCGGGGCACGGCTCTGGATGCGCTCGCGAGCGTACTCGATGGCGCTCTGGTAGGAACGCTCGCCAGTGGCCAGCCCCTGAATGCCGACGCCGAGGCGCTCGTAGTTCATCATGGTGAACATCGCCGCCAGGCCCTTGTTGGCTTCACCGACCATCCAGCCAGTGGCGCCGTCGAAGTTCATCACGCACGTCGCGGACGCCTGGATACCCATCTTGTGTTCGATCGATCCACAGGACAACGAGTTGCGCTCGCCCAGCGAGCCGTCGTCGTTGACCAGAACCTTCGGCACGAGGAAAAGGGAGATGCCGCGCGAACCGGCCGGTGCATCCGGCAGCTTGGCCAGTACCAGATGGATGATGTTGTCGGTCAGGTCGTGCTCGCCGCCCGTGATGAAGATCTTGGTTCCGCTGACCTTGTAGGAGCCATCGGCCTGCGGCTCGGCCTTGGTGCGGATGATGCCCAGATCGGTACCGGCATGCGGTTCGGTCAGGCACATGGAGCCGGACCAGACGCCGGCGTACATGTTCGGCAAATACTTCTGCTTGAGCTCTTCGCTGGCGTGGGCGTAGATCGACAGGCAGGCGCCGGACGTCAGCATCGGATAGAGGCCAAAGGCCAGGCTGGCGGAGTTCATCATCTCTTCGACTTGAGCCGAGATGACCTTGGGCATGCCCATACCGCCGAATGCCGGATCACCACCAACACCCACCCAGCCGCCTTCGGCATACAGCTGATAGGCGTCGCGGTAGCCGGCCGGCGTCGACACTGCACCAGCGTCCCAGCGGCAACCCTCTTCGTCACCACTGCGATTGAGCGGGGCGATGCTGTTGGCGGTGATCTTGCCGGCCTCTTCGAGGATGGCGTCGGCGGTTTCCGCATCGACCACCTCGGCCAGGGCTGGCAGCGTCTGCCAGAGCTTCGGCGCATCGAAGACTTCATTCAGGACAAAACGCATGTCGCGCAGCGGGGCTTGGTAGTCAGCCATGGCAAGGTTCCTCGCAAGACACTGGGTTGCAGCCACTATGGGCCGTTTCCAACGAGTCTAACCGAACAACCAGGACAGGATTAAGCGTCTTTTTATGACCAGATAGTTTTATTCGGTCATAAGCGAACCGCTACAGCCCTAACGCGAATGGCCGGCCATACGCACTGCGCCGCGCCCGCTGCCATGCACCCGAACGCAATTGCGTCCGGCCTTCTTGGCGCCATACAGCGCCTGATCGGCCGCCTTGATGACTTCCTCCGGGCTGCGTTGGTCGCCCTGCCGCTCGGCCACCCCGATACTGATGGTCACCGACACCTGCGCTGTCGATGAATGACCACGCGCCATACGTCCCTGGCGGTCATCCTTGGGTCGCTTGCTGGCGTCACGCAGTTGCAGGGCGTACCCCTCAATCGCTTGGCGGACAGCCTCCAGGTGCGGCAGACACTGCTCGACGCTACGCCCCGGAAACACCAGAGTGAACTCCTCGCCACCGTAGCGATAGGCGCGCCCGCCACCACCGACCTTGCGTAGGCGGCTGGCCACCATTTTCAGCACCTGGTCGCCGACATCATGGCCATGGGTATCGTTGAAACTCTTGAAATGATCCACGTCCGCCATGGCCAGCACGTACTGCCGGCCGAGGCGCTGCAGTCGCTCGTTCAGCGCACGCCGCCCCGGCAGACCGGTCAGCTCGTCGCGAAAGGCCATGAGATAGGCTTCGTGAGCGATGGCCACGACCAGCATGAGCAACACGTGGCTGCTGAGGATGTTCAGTGCGGCGATGCGACTGAACGTCTGAGGCAGCATCAGCAGCAAGGCGATCAGCGCGACGATCTGCGCCGCATGTGAAGGCTTGGGCTGCCGCAGGTACTGCACCACCAGCAACGCCAGCGCAACGATGAAAGCGGGATAGGCCAGCTGGATGAGCGGCAGCCAATCGGCCTGCAGCGATGGCCAGCGGATCACCACCAGCCAGGCGTGCAGCGCCTCCGGAAATCGCTTCGCCAACGCGACCGCAACGACGCCCAGGGCAAACAGCACCGCCGCCCGGGCCAGACCATCCTGTGCCAGGTGGCTGCGCTCTCGCCACAGGCCATATAAGCCATATAAAAGCGGTAGCAACAGACTGCACAGATGGAACGTCAGTGCCGCGTCGTCCAGCAATCTGCCATGGGCCCGGTAATAGTCGGCGTGAGTGTCGAGCAGGAAATAGACGATATAGACGCACAGCAGCAGGAACAGCTCGCGAATGCGGCCGTACATCGCGCACAGCGCCCCACCGAGCAGCAACAGTACCGTCGGCAGCACGTTGTACAGCGAAGTGAAGAACTCATTCAGCACGACCTGGCGTGCGATCGCCTCGCCGCCAAGCAACAATGCCAGCGGTGCAAGGAAGTGGCTGAAGCGAGGCGAATAGGGGCGCGACACGAGAATACCGGCGCAGCGAGAAAAGCTGGCATTTTGCCTTAACGGTTACGGATGTGCAGCCAAAAGGTCGAAAAGCACAGTTGTCTTGCAGACCGGCCGAAATCGGCGCAAAAAAAAAGCCGCTGCAGATGCAGCGGCCTTCTTCAGCAGCAACCGATCAGTAGCCGAGGGCGAAATCTTCCTCGGCCATCTCCATCAGGTTGTCGGCGCCGGACAGCATGGCGTCCACATGGGTACGGGTACGTGGCAGGATGCGTGCGAAGTAGAAGCGGGCAGTCTGCAGCTTGGCCTTGTAGAAGCCCTCTTCCTCGGTACCGGCCGCCAGCTTCTCAGCTGCTACGCGCGCCATGTCGGCCCAGAAGTAGGCCAGGCATGCATAGCCGGAGTACATCAGATAGTCGACCGATGCGGCACCGACTTCCTCGCGGTTCTTCATGGCGGCCATACCGACCTTCATGGTCAGCTCGCCCCATTCCTTGTTCAGCTTGGCCAGCGGCTCGACGAATTCCTTGACGGTATCGTTGCCTTCATTGGCCTGGCAGAACTTGTGCACGATCTTGGTGAAGCCCTTGAGCGCCTCGCCCTGAGTCATCAGCACCTTGCGGCCGAGCAGGTCGAGCGCCTGGATGCCGGTGGTGCCTTCATACAGGCAGGAGATGCGGCTATCGCGCACGTTCTGCTCCATGCCCCACTCGGCGATGAAGCCGTGGCCACCGTAGATCTGCACGCCGTGGTTGGCCGCTTCGAAGCCGACTTCGGTCATGAACGCCTTGGCGATCGGGGTGAGGAAGGCCAGCATGGCGTCAGCCGCCTTGCGCTGCTCCTCGTCCTGGCTGCGCTGCATCACGTCGACCTGCTTGGCGGCGAAGTAGAGCATGGCGCGGTTGCCTTCGGCGAAGGCCTTCATGGTCAGCAGCATGCGGCGCACGTCCGGATGCACGATGATCGGGTCGGCGGCCTTTTCCGGAGCCTTGGGGCCGGTCAGCGAACGCATCTGCAGACGCTCACGGGCGTACTTGATGCCGCCCTGGAAGGCCACTTCGGCGTGGGCCAGGCCCTGCAGCGCGGTACCCAGGCGCGCGGTGTTCATGAAGGTGAACATGCAGTTCAGCCCCTTGTTCGGCGGGCCGATCAGGAAGCCAGTGGCGCCGTCGAAGTTCATCACGCAGGTGGCGTTGCCGTGGATACCCATCTTGTGCTCGATGGAGCCGCAGGACACGCCGTTGCGCTCGCCCGCCTCGCCTTCGGCGTTCGGCAGGAACTTCGGCACGATGAACAGGGAGATCCCCTTGGTACCGGCAGGGGCGTCGGGCAGGCGGGCCAGTACGATGTGGACGATGTTCTCGGCCATGTCGTGCTCGCCAGCGGAGATGAAGATCTTGGTGCCGGTGACCTTGTAGCTGCCGTCGGCCTGCGGCTCGGCCTTGGTGCGCAGCATGCCCAGGTCGGTACCGCAGTGCGGCTCGGTCAGGCACATGGTGCCGGTCCACTGGCCGGATACCAGCTTGGTCAGGTAGGTCTGCTGCTGCTCGGGAGTCCCGTGGGCATGCAGGGTGTTCATGGCGCCGTGGGACAGGCCGGGGTACATGCCCCAGGACCAGTTGGCTTCACCGATCATTTCACTCATGGCCATGCCGAGAGACTCCGGCAGGCCCTGGCCGCCGTGCTCGACGTCGTGGGCCAGGCTCGGCCAGCCGCCTTCGACGAACTGCTGATAGGCCTCCTTGAAGCCGGTCGGCGTCTTCACGCCGGACTCGCTCCAGGTACAGCCCTCGGTATCGCCGACGCGGTTCAGCGGTGCCAGCACCTGCTCACAGAACTTCGCGCCTTCATCGAGAATGGCATTGACCATGTCCGGGGTGGCGTCTTCACATCCCGGGAGGCTCTGATAGTGCGCCTCGTAGCCGAGCAGCTCGTCACGTACGAAGCGGATATCGCGCAAGGGGGCCTTGTAATCGGGCATAGCGTAAACCTCAGCGGTGAGTTCTTGTTGCAGCTGACCGGCAAGTCCGGCCATTCGAATTCGATTCCGACCGTCGGACGATACGCCCGACGGGTCAAACAGGCGTTTGAAACATACGTTTCGACCTGAGCGATGTCAAGCAGGGGAAGGGTCGCCATCGATCGGCTGAATCGGCCAGATTACGGGCACAGTCGCACCGGCCTCGACGCCAGGCAAGGCAGATGGGTCTACTGGAAATGCATTGTTGCAATCACTTGTCGGGGTGGCGTAAGCGATGGCGAGCCAGACAACGAGCGTGGAAACAGCCGAACAGGCGCCTGGCAGAGCGGCGCGCTCGCAGCAAGAGAATGGGGAGCGGGAAGCTCGATCAGGCCTGAGTGTCGATCAGCGTACCGAGCACTTCGTCGGCGCTCTGGATCATGCGGGTGCCGAGTTTGGCAGTGTGCTCGCCGAGCTTCAGCTGGATCAGCTCTTCGGTGAGATCGGCGACCGCCTGGGAATTGCCCAGCGCGGGCGCACTGGCGGAGGCGATGCTGGATGCGGCCTGCTCGACGCGCTGCTGACCGTTCTGGAAGGCGCTCAGTCCGGCGCCCATGAGGCTGTTGGTGATCTGCATGGCTCGCTCCGAGCGCTATCAGGTAGCCATCATTCAAGCAGATGCCGCTTGTGCCGGCAAGGCGCTAGTTCGCGGAACCTTGACCGCTCGGCAATGGCAGGGCGTCGAGCGACAGATGGCGGGCGACCTGCTGCGCGCTCGGCTGGTCAAGGCGTGGCACACGGCCGAGGCACGGTGCTGGCAGCAGCTCGGCCAGCGTCGCCAGATTCTCCTCCAGACGCGAGGTTGCCGGGTCAACGATGTTGGCCACCCAGCCGGCCAGTACCAGCCCATCCCGGGCAATCGCCTCGGCACTGAGCACGGCGTGATTGATGCAGCCCAGCCGCACGCCAACCACCAGGATCACCGGCAAACCCAGTGCCTGCGCAACCGCCGAAAGACTTTCCCGCGCGCTGAGCGGCACGCGCCAGCCACCCGCACCTTCCACCAGGGTGAAATCGGCCTGCCGCGCCAACACCGGACGTATCACCTGAACCAGGCGTTCGGCACTCAGCTCGACACCGGCTTCACGAGCGGCAATGTGCGGCGCGATCGCCGGCGCGAAGGCGAACGGGTTGACCGCCGCGTATTCCAGCGCCGGGCTGCATTCGGCCTGCAGCGCCAGCGCATCGCTGTTGCGCAAGCCGGCGTCGGTCAGCTCGCAGCCAGAGGCGATCGGCTTGATCGCCGCGGTGGACAACCCCTGTGAGCGCGCGGCATGCAGCAGGCCGGCGGCGATGGTGGTTTTGCCGACGTCGGTATCGGTGCCGGCGATGAAGAAGGCGCAACTCATCATGGTTCCTTACGCAGAATCCCGTAGACGACCTGATAGGTGGCGGGTAGCCCCTCGGCCTGGCGGTAGCCCTCGTAGGCGTCGACCAGCGCTCGGATGCGTGCGCGACCGGTCAGCCCGCCCGGTCGACCGGGGTTGAGGTTGTGCGCGCCGAGCGCCTTGAGTTCGTGGGTCAGCTGGCGCAGATCGGGGAAATGCAGCACCTCTGGACGAACGTCGAGGCCGAGCAGTCGCAGACCGCTGTCCTGGCAGAGCCGCTGGTAGGTTTCCAGGGTGCGAAAGCGGTTGACGTGGGTGAAGCCATCCACCACCTGCCAGCTGTCACGCAGCTCCTGCAGGGTTCCGACGCACAGGCTGCTGAAGGCGAAAGTGCCGCCCGGGCGCAGCGCGCGGCGTGCTTCGCCAAGCACGCTGGCGAAATCCTCGCACCACTGCAGGGCCAGGCTGGAAAAGATCAGGTCCAGGCCAGCATCGCGCAGCGGCAAGCGCTCGGCATCGCCGGCCACGAAATGGCGCGCACCACCCTGTGGCCAAGCATGACGCAGCATGCCCTCGGCGATATCCAGCGCGATGCCGTCGCCGTGGGGAAACGCTGCTGCCAGTGCGCGAGAGAAATAGCCGGTACCGCTGCCCAGGTCGAGCCAGCTGGTGACCTGCAGATCGGCGGGCAGCCGCGCCAGCAGCTGGTTGCCGACCTGCCGCTGCAGGGCAGCGACGCTGTCGTAGCTGGCCGCAGCACGGGAAAAGGACGCGGCGACCTGGCGCTTGTCCGGCAACAGGGTGGTGCTGTCAGTCATCCTCGCCCTCGCCCATGAAGGCCAGCATGGCCGTCGCCACGTCTTCGGCGCGCTCCAGCGGCAGGCCATGGCTGGCATTGGCCAGCACATCGACCTCCACATCCGGCAGGCAGGCCAGCAACGCCTCGGCCGCGGCCGCCGGTACCAGCGCATCGCTGCCGGCGAACAGGTGCAGCTGCGGCCCGACATAGCGCTGCAGTGCCGCGCGCCCGTCCAGTTCGGCGAGCAGGCGCAGACCCGCGGCCGACACCGCCTGCGGCTGATCCAGCAGGCTCACCTGCAATTGTCGGGCAAGGGTGCGTGGATCGTAGGCGCCGCGACTGCAGAGCAAACTGAAGCGCTTGAGCGTGTCGTCCGGGCCGAGGCGGAAGGCTTCCTCGAAGGCATCGAACACTTCCGCTTGCATGGCCGTCGGCCAGTCGTCGCGACTGCGAAAGCAGGGGTTGCTGCAGATGGTGATCAGGCCGGGGCAGCTGTCGCCGCGACGCGCGGCCAGTTGCGTGGCCAGCATGCCGCCCAGAGACCAGCCGGCCAACCAGCTGTCAGGCGGCACTCGCGCATCCAGTTCGTCAAGCCAGGCGCCGGACTGCGGTTGCGTTGGCAGCAACGCGATCTCGACCTGCAACCGCGGTTCACGCTCGCGCAGCAGTTCGGCCAGGGGTTCCAGCGCCGCCGGGCCGAACGCCCAGCCGGGTAGAAGAATCAGTCGATCACGCATCGTCGCACTCCTCGGGCAACAGGGCCCAGCACTCGGCCAGCGCCTCCAGCAGGCGCTCGATCTGCGCATCGCTGTGGCTCGCGGTGAGGGTGATCCGCAGTCGTGCGCTACCGGCCGGAACGGTCGGCGGGCGGATGGCGCCGACCAGGATGCCGCGCTCGCGCAGCAAGGCCGACAGCCGCAGCGCCCGCTCGCTGCTGCCTACCAGCACCGGCTGGATCGGCGTCGGGCTGGCCATCAGCGTCAGGCCGATCTGCGCCGCGCCGGCGCGAAAGCGCGCGACCAGTCGGTTCAGCTGGTCTCTGCGCCAGCCCTCGCTGCGCAGCAACTCCAGGCTCTTCAGTGTGGCACAGGCCACCGCCGGCGGCTGGCTGGTGGTGTAGATGTAGGGACGGGCGAACTGGATCAGCGTTTCGATCAGCTCCTCGCTGCCGGCGACGAAGGCGCCCGCGGTACCGAAGGCCTTGCCGAGGGTGCCGACCAACACCGGCACCTCGTCGATCCCGAGACCGAAATGCTCGGCGATGCCGCCGCCGGTGGCGCCCAGCGGGCCGAAGCCGTGGGCATCGTCGACCATCACCCAGGCGCCATGTCGCTTCGCCTCGGCGCAGAGCGCCGGCAGGTCGGCGAGGTCGCCGTCCATGCTGAACACGCCATCGGTGACCACCAGGGTGTTGCCGCTGGCCTTCTCCAGTCGCTTGGCGAGGCTGCTCGCGTCGTTATGCAAATAGCGAGAGAAGCGCGCACCACTGAGCAGACCGGCATCGAGCAGGGAGGCGTGATTGAGGCGATCTTCCAGCACCGTGTCGCCCTGCCCGACCAACGCGGTCACCGCCGCCAGATTGGCCATGTAGCCGGTGGAGAACAACAGCGCACGCGGCCGGCCGGTGAACTCGGCGAGCGCCTCCTCCAACTGGTGATGCGGCGTGCTGTGACCGATCACCAGATGCGAGGCACCGCCGCCCACGCCCCAGGTCGCGGCGCCCTGCTGCAGCGCCGCGATCACCTCGGGATGGTTGGCGAGGCCCAGGTAGTCGTTGGAGCTGAACGCCAGAAGGCGTTCACCGTCGACCGTCACCTCAGGCCCTTGCGGACTCTGCAGCAGCGGACGCCGGCGGTAGAGGTGCTCGGCACGACGGGCGGCGAGGCGGGAAGCGAGATCGAATGTCATGGCAGGAACCGGAGACGGTGAACAACCGCAAGCGGGCCGTCACTGCGAAGAAACCAGAGCAGGCACCGGGAGGACGAACGCGACGCTCATCCCCCCGGCGAGAAGATCAGACCGCGGCGTTGTAGAACAGCTTGCTGTCGCGCTGCTCGATCAGCGCCTGCTCGATGGCTGCCTGGTGCACCTCGTCGGCGTGCTCCTGACGTTCTTCCGGCTTGATGCCCAGACGCGCGAACAGCTGCATGTCCTTGTCCGCCTGCGGGTTGGCGGTGGTCAGCAGCTTCTCGCCGTAGAAGATCGAATTGGCACCCGCGAAGAAGGCCAGGGCCTGCATCTGCTCGTTCATCTGTTCACGCCCGGCCGACAGACGCACATGGGATTTCGGCATCATGATCCGCGCCACCGCGAGCATGCGGATGAAGTCGAACGGATCGACGTCCTGTTCCTCGGCCAGCGGCGTGCCCTTGACCTTGACCAGCATGTTGATCGGCACCGACTCCGGGTGCTCCGGCAGGTTGGCCAGCTGGATCAGCAGGCCGGCGCGATCGTCCAGCGACTCACCCATGCCGAGGATGCCGCCCGAGCAGATCTTCATCCCCGCCTCGCGTACGTAGCTCAGCGTTTCCAGACGCTCGCCGTAGGTGCGAGTGGTGATGATGTTGCCGTAGTACTCCGGCGAGGTATCCAGGTTGTGGTTGTAGTAATCCAGCCCCGCCGCCGCCAGCGCCTTAGTCTGCTCCTGATCGAGCTTGCCGAGGGTCATGCAGGTTTCCAGGCCCATGGCCTTGACGCCCTCGACCATCTTCAGCACGTAGGGCATGTCCTTGGCTGACGGGTGCTTCCAGGCCGCGCCCATGCAGAAGCGGGTCGAGCCAATGGCCTTGGCCTCGGCTGCGGCCTCCAGCACCTTCTGCACTTCCATCAGTTTCTCTTTATCGAGACCGGTGTTGTAGTGACCGGACTGCGGGCAGTACTTGCAGTCTTCCGGGCAAGCACCGGTCTTGATCGAGAGCAACGTGGAAACCTGAACACGGTTGGCGTCGAAGTGCTGGCGATGCACGGTCTGCGCCTGGAACAGCAGGTCGTTGAAGGGTTGCTCGAAGAGCGCCTTGACCTCGGCGAGGGACCAGTCGTGGCGGGTAACGGAAGCGGAGGTGGCGCTCATGGGCATTCCTTGTAATTAATAGCGGCTCGGCGGCCTGACACGGATGTTGAATGGTTAGCCAAGCCCGATACGCTGTCAACCAGGAAGGGAATCATGGTTAACAACTGGTCAATTATTGAACAGCACTGCCTGCTCTGCGACGAGCGCTGCGAGGGTCAGCCACTGTGCAGCCCCTGCGAGGCGGATCTGCCGTGGCTCGACGCTCGGTGCACGGTCTGTGCGGTCCCGCTGCCCAGCCGCGGGCTGGTCTGTGGCGAATGCCTGAAGCGACCGCCGAGCTACGATCACGTCGAAGTGCCCTGGCGCTTCGCCTTCCCAGTGGATGCGCTGATCACCCGCTTCAAGCACCAGGCACGCTGGCCCTATGGCCGGCTGCTCGGCGAACGCCTGGCCCATCATCTTGAGCATGCCTTCGCCGATGGGCTGCCGCGGCCGGACCTGCTGCTGCCGGTGCCATTGGCCCGTCGGCGCTTGCGCCAGCGCGGTTTCAACCAGGCGCAGATGCTCGCCGACTGGCTGAGCCGCCCACTGGGCATCGCCACCGACGCCCGCGTGCTCGAACGTGTACTCGACACACCGGCTCAGCAGCAGCTGGACGCCGCCACCCGCCGCCGCAACCTGCGTCAGGCCTTCGCCATCGCAGCCGGTGCCGACGTCAAGGGCCGGCATCTGGCGCTGGTCGACGATGTGCTGACCACCGGCGCCACCGCCGAAGCCCTTGCGCGCCTGCTCAAGCGCGCCGGCGCCGAACGGGTCGATGTCTATTGCCTGGCGCGCACCCCGAAACCCGGCGAATGAAGCCGCCGACCGATGGAGGGCGTACACTGGACGACCTAGTCAGCGGAGCCGGTCATGTCCCATCCCTTCGACACACTCACGCCGGACCTGGTCCTCGACGCCGTGGAAAGCATCGGCTACCTCAGCGATGCCCGCGTGCTGGCGCTCAACAGCTACGAGAACCGCGTCTATCAGGTGGGCATCGAAGACGAAACGCCGCTGATCGCCAAGTTCTATCGTCCGGGCCGCTGGAGCGACGCGGCGATCCTCGAGGAGCACCAGTTCAGTCTGGAACTGGTCGAGCACGAGGTGCCGGTGGTGGCACCGCTGGAGCGCAACGGCACGACGCTGTTCGAGCACGCCGGCTTTCGCTTCGCCCTCTTCCCGCGCCGCGGCGGCCGCGCACCGGAGCCCGGCAATCTCGACCAGCTCTATCGCCTAGGCCAGCTGCTGGGCCGCATGCATGCGGTAGGCGCCAACCGCCCGTTCGAGCATCGCGAAACCCTGGGCGTGCAGAATTTCGGCCATGATTCGCTGAGCACGTTGCTGGAAGGCAACTTCGTGCCGCGGAGCCTGCTGCCAGCGTATGAGTCGGTGGCGCGGGACCTGCTCAAGCGGGTCGAGGATGTCTTCGCCAGCACCAACTTCACCCCGATCCGCCTGCATGGCGATTGTCACCCGGGCAATATCCTCGCCCGCGACGACGCCTTCTATCTGGTCGACCTGGATGACTGCCGCATGGGCCCGGCAGTACAGGATCTGTGGATGATGCTCGCCGGCGAGCGACACGAGCGGCTCGCCCAGCTGGCCGAACTGGTGGACGGCTACAACGAATTCCACGATTTCGCCCCGCGCGAGCTGCCGCTGATCGAGGCCCTGCGCGCGCTGCGGCTGATGCACTACAGCGCCTGGCTGGCACGACGCTGGGACGACCCGGCCTTCCCCATGAGCTTTCCCTGGTTCGGCAGCGAGCGCTACTGGGGCGACCAGGTGCTGATCCTGCGCGAGCAGATGTCGGCGCTGCAGGAAGAGCCGCTCAGGCTGTTCTGAGGACGGCCAAGCGGTGCGACTTCAGCGCCGTGACGGTGGATGTGAAAAGCGACATCCACCCTACGAATCCAGGCGTCTGCGTAGGGTGGATCGCGCTTTATCGATCCACCGTGTGGACGTCCACCAGGCGGCGATCTCGGCGGCTCAGGCCTCTTCGATCAGCCAGTCCAGCCGCCAGCTGCCCTGGCTCTGCGCCAGCTGCTCGGCCAGCCACGGCAACAGCTCACGCAGCTCCTCCTCCAGCCCCCACGGCGGGTTGACGATGGCCAGGCCCGAACCGCTCAGGCGGCCGGCATCGTCGGCGGGGTGGACGAACAGTTCGGCACGCAGCAGTTTCGGGGCGCCGCTGCGGGCGAGGTCCTGATAAAAGCGTTTGAGCTGGCGCTCGTCCTTGATCGGATACCAGATCACGCCGATGGTCTGGCGCATGCGGCCGAGCGCTTCCTTGAGCGCCGTGACGCATCGGCTCAGTTCGTCGGCCTGTTCGAATGGCGGGTCGATCAGCAGCACCACGCGCTTCTCGCGGGTCGGCATCAGCGCCCGCGGTACATGCCAGCCCTCGCCCCGGTGCACCGCCACGCGGCGGTCGCCGGACATGTTGTCCTTGAGCAGGGCGCCATCCTCGGGGTGCTTCTCGTTGAGCTGCAGCCGATCCTGCTCGCGGGTCAGCTGCCGCGCCAGTTCCGGCGAGCCCGGGTAGTAGCGCAGCGCGCCGTCCGGGTTGAGCGAGCGGATCACGCCGAGGTAGTCGTCTAGCAGCGCCGGGCGGGTTTCGGCCTGCCAGATGCGGGCGATGCCCTGCAGCCACTCGCCGGTACGGCTGGCCTGGTCGCCGGCCAGGTCGTAGAGGCCGACGCCGGCGTGGCTGTCGAGGTAGGCGAACGGGGCCTCCTTGCGCGACAGCAGGGCGAAGATCCGGCTCAACACCAGGTGTTTGAGCACATCGGCGTGGTTGCCGGCATGGAAGGCGTGGCGGTAGTTCATCTGATCCTCCTGAAGAGCGGCGCAGTTTACCCGTCGGCCCTGCCCAGCGCAGGTCCGGCATGACCAGCGTCGTTTTCCCCGGCCACCGACACGGGCTACAGTGGCGCCCCACGACGACTGAACGGAGCTGACCTCATGGACCTGCGCGATCTCTTCGGCATCGAGCACCCGATCATCCAGGCGCCCATGGCCGGCGCGCAGAATCACCTGCTGGCCGCGGCGGTGTGCGAGGCCGGCGGGCTGGGTTCGATCCCGGCCGGCATGCTCGATGCGGCAGCGCTGGACGCCGAGCTGACCGCCATCGAGGCGCTGACCGACCGACCCTACAACGTCAATTTCTTCTGTCACCAGACGCCAGCAGCCGACCCGACGGCCTTCGACGCCTGGCACCGGATGCTCGCACCGTTGTTCGCCGAATTCGACGTCGACCCGGCCAACATTCCGGCCGGCGCCACCCGCCAGCCGTTCGACGCAGCAATGGCCGCGGTGCTGGAGCGGCACAGGCCCGCACTGGTCAGCTTCCACTTCGGCCTGCCTAGCCCCGACCTGTTGCAGCGCGCCCGCGCCACCGGGGCGAAGATCGCCTCCAGCGCGACAACGGTCGCCGAAGGCCTCTGGTTGCAGCAGCACGGCGTCGACCTGGTGATCGCCCAGGGCCTGGAGGCCGGCGGCCACCGCGGCATCTTCCTCAGCGAGGATCTGACCACCCAACTCGGCACCTTCGCCCTCCTGCCGCAACTGGTCGCCGCGCTGGACGTACCGGTGGTCGCCGCCGGCGGCATCGCCGATGCCCAGGGCGTGACGGCAGCGCAGGCCCTGGGCGCCGCCGGTGTGCAACTGGGCACCGCCTACCTGCTGTGCGCGGAGAGCCGCACCAATGCGCTGCATCGCGCCGCGCTGAAGAGCCCGCAGGCAGTGCATACCGCGCTGACCACCCTGTTCAGCGGGCGCCCGGCGCGCGGCATCGTCAACCGCATCATGCGCGAGCTGGGTCCGCTGCCCGAAGGCGTGCCGCCCTTCCCGCTGGCCGGCAACGCCATCGGTGCGCTGCGCGCCCAGACCGAGAAGCAGGGCCTGGATCACTGTACGCCGCTGTGGGCCGGGCAAAATGTCAGCGGCTGCCGGGAGATCCCGGCCGCCCAGCTGACTCGTGAACTTGCCGGCGGCTGGCGGGCCTGAGTCATTACGCATTCCGTCGCAGCGAGCCCTGAGCCGCCGCGACGGGGCGTAGAATCGACCGCACGTCACACGGAACGCCGCCAATGAGCCCACTGACCAATACGCTCGTCTTCCTCGCCACCCTGGCCGGCATGGAAGTCTTCGCCTGGTGGGCACACAAGTACGTGATGCACGGCTGGGGCTGGGGCTGGCACAAGTCGCACCACGAGCCGCGCAACGGCTGGTTCGAGAAGAACGACCTCTATGCGGTGGTGTTCGCTGGCGTGGCGATCCTGCTGATCGCCCTCGGCACGGCCGGTTATCACCCGCTGGAATGGATCGGCGCCGGGATGACGGCCTACGGCTTTCTCTATTTCGTCGCTCATGACGGGCTGGTCCATCACCGCTGGCCGCTGCGCTACGTGCCGCGCAACGGTTATCTCAAGCGGCTGTATCAGGCGCACCGCCTGCACCATGCGGTCGAAGGCAAGGAGCGCTGCGTATCCTTCGGCTTTCTCTACGCGCCGCCGCTGCCGGTGCTCAAGCGCCAGCTGCGCGAGCTGCACGGCGGGCCGCTGCGCAAGGCGAGCGCTAGCGCTAGCGAGGACGCCTCCAGAGACCATCAGGACGCGGCCTGACCTGCATCCGCCGCGAGGCCAGCGCCAGCACGCCGCCCCCCAGCAGGAACTGCAGCTTCTGCCCTTTGCTGGTCGACACCCGCGCATCCCAGGCCGCCACGCCGCGCGCTTTCACCTCGACGCCGATCTGCCGGTAGACGCCATGAGCCGTGGCGATCGACCAGGCCGAGCGTAGCGGCAGGTCGCGCAAGCCCTGAGACGCCGACTGGTAGTAGGGCTCGGCCAGATCCACCAGTCGCGCCGCCAGCGTCGCCAACGCGGCACGATGCTGAGGCAGCGCGACCTCGTCCTCCGGAATACCCACCTCCGCCAGCCACTCGGCCGGCAGGTAGACGCGCCCGATCTGTGCATCCTCGACGATATCCCGCGCAATGTTGGTCAGCTGAAAGGCCAAACCCAGGTCACAGGCGCGATCCAGCGTCGGCTCCGCTTCGGCGCCCATCACCCGCGCCATCATCAGGCCCACCACGCCGGCAACGCGGTAGCAGTACAGCAAGGTGTCGTCGAGGGTCTGGTAGCGGTAGCCCTGCACATCCATGCGAAAACCCGCCAGATGCTCCAGCGGATGGGCCTTGGGAATCCGATGACGCTGGATCACCTGCTGGAAGGCGGCGAACGCCGGATCGGCCATCGGCTCGCCAGCGTAGGCGCGCTCGGTGAGATCGACCAGCTCGGCCAGCCGCGCCTTACCGCTGTTGCGATCGCCCTCGACCTGGCCATGCCCCAGCGTCTGGCCGTCAATCACATCGTCGCAATGACGGCACCAGGCGTAGAGCATCACCGCGCTCTGGCGGGTGCGCTCGTCGAACAGCTTCGCCGCCGCGGCGAAGCTCTTGGAGCCGACATTGATCGCCTGAGTGGAGTGATCGATGACCTGATCGTTCATCCGGCCTGCCCCTTCAGCATGAAGTCCTCCAGCATCAGCCCGGCGGTGGCCTTGGCCGAACCGACGACGCCCGGCACGCCGGCACCCGGGTGAGTGCCGGCGCCAACGATATAGAGGTTGGGAATCACGTCGTCGCGGTTGTGCGGGCGGAACCAGGCGCTCTGCGTGAGGATCGGCTCCAGCGAAAACGCCGAGCCCAGATGGGCATTGAGCTCGTCGCGGAAATCCTGCGGCGTGAAGATTCGGTGGGTCACCAGATCGCCTCGCAGCCCCGGCATGTAGTGCCGCTCCAGGTACTCGAAGATGCGGTCGCGGTACTTCGGCCCCTCCTCCGCCCAGTCGATATTTGCCGTGCCCAGGTGCGGCACCGGCGCCAGCACGTAATGGCTGGCGCAGCCTTCCGGCGCCAGCGAGGGATCGGTGACGCAGGGCGCGTGCAGGTAGAGGGAAAAGTCGTCGGCCAGCGTCTCGCGCTTGAAGATCTCGTCGATCAGCTCGCGGTAACGCGGGCCGAAACACACCGTGTGGTGCTGCAGGTGCTCATGACGGCGCTTGAGGCCGAAATGGATGACGAACAGCGACATCGAGAAACGCTTGCCGGAGAGCCGTTTGGCCTCGTCGCGACCACGCTCCTCATGCCCGAGCAGCTGCTTGTAGGTGTTGACCACATCCGCGTTGGAGGCCACCGCATCGGTGTCGAAACGGCGACCGTCACCGGTGATCACGGCCTTCGCGCGTCCAGCCTCCAGCTCGATCCGCGCGACCTCGGCGTTCAGCTCCAGCCTGCCGCCCAGATCTTCGAACAGCCGGACCATCCCCCGCACCAGCGCCCCGGTGCCGCCGCGGGGAAACCAGACACCACCCTGGCGCTCCAGGGCATGGATCAGCGCGTAGATGGACGAGGTCTCGAACGGATTGCCGCCCACCAGCAGCGAGTGAAAGGACAGCGCCTGGCGCAGCCGGTCGTTCTCCACGAATTTGGCCACTATGTCGTATACGTTGCGCCAGGCCTGCAGCTTGGCCAGCTGCGGGGCGACGCCGATCATGCTGCGAAACGACAGGAAGGGCATGGTGCCGAGCTTGACGTAGCCCTCCTCGTACACCGCCCGCGAATAGGCGAGAAAGCGCTGATAGCCGGCGACATCCTTGGGATTCAATGCATGAATCTGCCGGTCCAGCTGGGCCTGGTCGTTGACGTAGTCGAAGCTGTAGCCGTCCTCCCAGCACAGCCGGTAGAAGGGGCTGACCGGCAGCAGCTCGACATAGTCGGCCATGCGCTTGCCGGCGCCGCTGAAGAGTTCTTCCAGTGCCGGCGGATCGGTGATCACCGTCGGCCCGGCATCGAAGGTGAAGCCCTGGTCGTGGTAGACGTAGGCGCGGCCGCCCGGCTTGTCGCGCTTCTCCAGCAGCGTCGTTTGGACGCCGGCGCGCTGCAGGCGGATCGCCAACGCCAGCCCGCCGAAACCGGCACCGATCACCACCGCCCGCCTCACACCGCCTGTTGCCTGGTTCATCGTCTGTCCTTGTGCAGATTGCTGGCGGCCAGCGCCCGCAGCGCCTCGCCCACCGGCACGGGAGGTTTGCCCGAGACGATGCGCAAGCGGTCCCAGGCAGTCAGCTCGGCCGCGTAGAAGCGCTGGATCAGCGGTTCGCGCAGCCGGTAGAAACGTTGCATCACCGCCCAGCGGCGATCCGCCGGGCCGGCCATGAACAGCATGCGATTGAGCAGGCGGAAGAAGCCGCGCCTGCGCCACTGCAGCGTGGAATAGTCGCGAATCGCGGCGAACAGGCTGCCTGCATCCCAGCGATCGAGGGCAACCAGGTGGTCGGCCAGGCGCACCGCATCGGGCAGCGAATAGCCCGTGGTGGGGTGGAACAACGCAGCCGACAGCCCGCTCTGCGGCACGCCACGCGCCTCCCCCCAGAACGCCGCGATATCGCCGGACAGCACGATGGGCAGCACGCCCTGCTCCTCGCGCAGCACCTCGCGGATCGCCCAACCGCGGCCCTCGGCGTAGCGCTGGATATTGGCGCGCAGAGCCTCCGGCGCCACCGCATCGCCGTCGGCGTAGTAGGTGTCTTCGATCAACAGGCTGTCGACGCTGAGCGGCAGCACGTAGACGAAGCGATAGCCGTCTTTCTGGGCGACGCTGGCGTCCATGATGATCGGCACCTGCAGGCCATGGGGCTGCTGCAGGCGCAACTCCTGGCCGAGAAACTTCTGGAAGCCCAGCGCCAGCTGAGCGCTGCGCCGCACGCCGCGCCCGTCGATCACCGCCCCGGCCTCCAGGCTCTGCCCACCGACCAGCTGAACGCGTTGCGGCTCGACCGCGGACACCTCCACGCCCAGGCGAATCTGCCCGCCGAGCTCAGCCATCAGGTGCTGATGAAAGCGCGACGAGAAAATGCTCGCGTAGCCGCTGCCGAGCTGCCGTCGCAGGGCGGGAAAGATCACCTCGTAACCCGGCCAGCGCTGCTCCACCAGCGGCGCCAGCCAGGCCTGCTGCGCCGGGGTCAGGTCGTGCTGGTAAAACGACCAGGTGTGGTTGCCGCCGAGGGTTTCGCCCTGCTCCAGGAGCAGCACGCGCAGCTCCGGCCGCCGCTGGCGCAAGCGCAGGGCCAGCAACCCGTTGGCCAGGCCACCGCCGACCAGGATCAGGTCTGCATCAGGCGTCATCGGCCACCTCCGACCGAGGCCGAACGCAGCAGAGCGCGCTTTCGATCAGCTCGGCGGCGCGGGCCGCGCCACCGGCCTGGCGAACCTCTTCACCGAGCGCCGCGGCACGCTGGCGGAAGGCAGCTTCGTCGAGCAGCCGCCGCAGCGCATGGGCGATACGCGCCGGGCTGGCCAGCGCCGGAAGCAGGCGCAGCCCGATGCCGGCGTGCTCGATACGCGCGGCGACACCGGGCTGGTCGAAGGCGATCGGCAGCGCCAGCATCGGCACACCCGCCTCCAAGGCATCGAGCACGGTGTTCAGCCCGGCATGAGTCACCGCGGCAGACGCCTGCGCCAGCACGGCCCGCTGCGGCGCGAAATCGGTGACCCAGCATGCGCCTTCCTGCCGGAGCCTGGCAGCCGCTGCGGCATCCAGCCCACCGCAATGGGCAATCAACAGCTGCACATCGAGCCGCCGACAGGCGCGGGCGATATTGCGCAACAGGCCGTAGCGGTGGCCCTGCAGCGTGCCTAGCGAGGCGAAGACTAAGGGCCGTGCGCGGTCGATCGACAGGTCCAGCTCCCCCTCCGCCTGCAGAGGTCGACGCAACGGGCCGACGGCATGGAAGTGCGCCGGCAGGGCCTGACGCGGAAAGTCGAAACCTTCCACCGTCTGGCTGATCTGCAGCAGCGGCGACAGGCAGTCGCTCAGGCTTGTGCGCCTGGCCAGGCCGAACGCCCGGCAATAGCGCTCGATCACTTCGCCGTGCGGCCGCATCAGCCGATCGTAGACGCCGCTGCTGTGCCGGTTGAGCTGCTCGCCCCAGTCCGTGGCCCGGTAGCGCCAGGGCATCACCGGCAGCGGCACCAGCGGCTCGCGGTTGAACGGCAGGGCACAGGCGATGGAAACGAATGGCAGCCCGAGGTGCTCGGCCAGCAGGGCACCGGCCGGCTCCATCTGGTCGGCCAGCACCGCATCCACTTCCAGCGCCCGCAACACGGCAGGCGCCTCGCGGCAGAACAGCTCGGTGCTCGCCGCCATGTCGGCGATCACCCGGCGAATGCCAAACGGTCCGGGGCTGGCGGCACGACGCACCACCGCGGCCAGCGAGCCCGGCGGATGGGTGTCGCTACCGATGGCGGCGAAGCCCGCCGCGGGTAGGGCCAGCAGCGCGCCGACATCGGCCTGCTGGATAAAGGTCACGCGGTGGCCATGTTGCTGCAGCTGCCAGGCGATCGCCTCGGACGCCCGCAGATGGCTCATGAAGGGCGGCGCAATCGCCGCAAAATGTGTCATCGGCGCGCCGGGCCGGGCATCAGCAGGCGGACAGCTGCAGCAGCCGCGCCTGTCGCAGCGCGGCGAGATCGGCCGAGCCGGTGCAGAAGCAGGCGATGCGCAACTGCTCGATCAGCACCTCGAAATGGCTGACCACCGCCTCGCTGCTGTGCATCGCCGCCTGCAACACGCCGGCCGCCTGCCCCACCAGATCGGCGCCCAGGCGGATCGCCTTGGCCGCCTCGACGCCATCGCGGATACCGCCGGAGGCGATCAGCGGCGTGTTCGGGCAGGCCTCTCGCACCGCCAGCAGTGCTTGCGCCGTGGGTATGCCCCAGTCGGCGAAGGCCTGGGCGACGGCCTGCTGGCTGGCGTCTGCCGCCCGCGCGGCCTCCACCGCAGCCCAACTGGTGCCGCCGGCACCAGCCACATCGATGGCGGCCACCCCGGCATTGACCAGTCGCCGGGCCACCGCTGCGGATATACCCGCGCCGACTTCCTTGATCACCACCGGCACCGGCAGGCGCGCGGCCAGTGCCTCGATCGCCTGCAGCACGCCGCGCCAGTCCCGATCGCCGCCGGCCTGCACGGCCTCCTGCAGCGGGTTGAGGTGCACGATCAGCGCGTCGCCTTCGATCATCTCCACCGCCCGCCGCGCCTCGTCCACGCCATAGCCACGCACCAGCTGGGCGGCGCCGAAGTTGGCCAGCAGCAGGATGTCCGGCGCCAGCTGGCGCAACTGGCCGGTGAGCCCCTGGTCGCCCGCGGTTTCCAGCGCCACCCGCTGCGAGCCGACAGCCATGGCGATACCCAACTGCTGGGCGGCCTCGGCCAGATGCGCGTTGATTGCCGCCGAGCGCGCTGCGCCACCGGTCATGGAGCTGATCAGCAGCGGTGCCTGTAGCGGCCGCCCGAACAGCTGACTGCGCAGGTCGATCTGGTCCAGGTGCAACTCGGGCAGGGCGCAGTGCTCAAAGCGGAAGGCAGCGAAACCGTTCCCTGCTGCGATCGCCGCGCGCCCGGGATCGAGGACGATGTCCAGATGATCGTTCTTGCGGCTGACCAGCGATTGCTTGCTCATGGAATCGGCTCCCCGGAATGACTTCATTGGACGTGATGACCTGAAAAAAGTGCTATGCGATGGCACGAGTTGTACAAGTTTCTGTCAAACCGCCCATCAGGTTGTACAACCTATCCGCCATCCTGGCTCGTGCCGGGACGCCAGCGAGGGCAGCGCCATGCAAACGCCGAATACCAGCCTCCCGCTCCCGTCATGCGACAGCCTGCTGCGCCTGCGCCGGCAAGTCGACGAGCGCCTGGCGCTGCGCCTGCCGTTTCCCGAATCGGAGCTGGACACGGTCACGCTCGCGCTTCGCGAGGGCACCCTGGCACCCGGCAAGCGCTTGCGGCCGCTCTTGCTATTGCTGGCCCTCGGCGACCTGGGCAGCGACCCGACCATCGGCCTGGATCCGGCCTGTGCGCTGGAGATGATCCATGCCGCGTCGCTGTTTCTCGACGACATGCCCTGCATGGATAACGCCAGCCTGCGCCGCGGCCAGCCGACCCTGCACCTGCGTTTCGGCGAAGACGTCGCCGTACTCGCCTCGGTGGCCCTGCTCAGCCACGCCTACGGCATCACCGCCACCGCGCCGGGCCTGACGCCCAGACAGCGCAACGAAGCGGTCGCCATCCTGGCTCGCGCCGTCGGTGCGCAGGGCCTGGTGCGAGGGCAGTTCCGCGACCTGCACGGTGCGCAGCAACAGGCTCACCCACTCGATGCAGCCACCACCACCAACCAATTGAAGACCGGCTCCCTGTTTAGCGCTGCGCTGACCCTGGCCGGGCTGCTGGTCGGGGCCGATCGAACGCTGATGCGGCATCTTCACGGTTTCGCCGTCGAACTGGGCCTGGCCTTCCAGCTGCTCGACGACATCGCCGACGGCCTCAGTCCCGAGCAGACCGGCAAGGATTGCCAGCAGGATCGGGCCAAGGCCACGGTGGTCTCGCTGCTCGGTCCGCAGGCCGCGCGCCAGCAACTGGCGACGCACCGCGAAGCGGCACTGGCGCACTTGCAGGCCGCCGGGTTGGCCGAAGGCGAACTCGCCTCGCTGATGCGCCAGCTGCTCGGCTAGCAGACGAGAGCGACCGTGTTGACGCTCCATCAGTGCAATGGATGGAGCTAGGCAACGGAAAACCGCCGTCCTTAGACTCGGGTCGATAAAAATGGAGGTTGACCATGACCGAGACCCTGCTCTGCCCGCGCAACCTGGCTTTCGAACTCTACGAAGTGCTCGACGCCGAAGCCCTGACCCGCCGCGAGCGCTTCGCCGAGCACAGCCGCGAAACCTTCGATGCCGCCCTCGGCACCGCACGTACCATCGCCGAGAAGTACTTCGCCCCACACAACCGCAAGTCCGACGAGCACGAACCGGTCTACCAGAACGGCGAGGCCGTGCTGATTCCCGAGGTGAAGCCGGCGGTCGATGCCTTCATCGAGGCGGGCTTCCACAACGCCGGACGCAACTTCGAAGACGGCGGCATGCAGATGCCCAACCTGCTGTCGCGCGCCTGCTTCGCCCACTTCCAGTCGGCCAACATCGCCACCAGCTCCTATCCGATGCTGACCATGGGTGCGGCTCACCTGATCGAGGCCTTCGGCTCCGACGAGCAGAAGCGCCTGTTCCTGCAGCCGATGATCGATGGCCGCTTCTTCGGCACCATGGCGCTCACCGAGCCGCACGCCGGCTCCTCGCTGTCGGACATCCGCACCCGCGCCGAACCGGCCGGTGACGGCAGCTACCGCCTGAAGGGCAACAAGATCTTCATTTCCGGCGGCGACCACCCGCTATCGGAAAACATCGTGCACATGGTGCTGGCCAAGCTGCCGGACGCGCCGCCCGGAGTGAAGGGCATCAGCCTGTTCATCGTGCCGAAGTTCCTGGTCAACGACGACGGCTCGCTGGGCGAACGCAACGACGTACTGCTCGCCGGGCTGTTCCACAAGATGGGTTGGCGCGGCACCACCAGCACCGCGCTGAACTTCGGTGACAACGGCAACTGCGTCGGCTATCTGGTAGGCGAGCCGCACAAGGGCCTGGCCTACATGTTCCAGATGATGAACGAGGCGCGCATCGGCGTCGGCATGGGCGCGATCATGCTCGGCTACGCCGGCTACCTCTACTCGTTGAACTACGCCCGCGAGCGTCCGCAGGGTCGCCTGCCGGACGGCAAGGACCCGGCTTCGACCCAGGTGCCGATCATCGAACACACCGACGTCAAGCGCATGCTGCTGACGCAGAAGGCCTATGTCGAAGGCGCTTTCGATCTCGGCCTGTACTCGGCACGCCTGGTGGACGACGAGCACACCGCCGAGAGCGACGAGGAGCGGCGCAACGCCGGCGAGCTGCTCGACCTGCTCACGCCCATCGTCAAATCCTGGCCCTCGGAGTTCTGCCTCAAGGCCAACGAACTGGCGATCCAGATCCTTGGCGGGCATGGCTACACCCGCGAATACCCGGTGGAACAGTACTACCGCGACAACCGCCTCAATCCGATCCACGAAGGCACCCACGGCATCCAGTCGCTGGACCTGCTCGGCCGCAAGCTGATGCAGAACAAGGGCGCCGGCCTGCGCCAGCTGCTCGGTTTGATCCAGGCCAGCTGCGCGCACGCCGCCGAATACGACTCGCTGAGCGCACTGCGCCAGCCGCTGGAGCAGCACATCGCCCGCCTCACCAGCGTGACCCAGGCGCTGCTCGGCGACCTGATGGCCGGCAAGGTCAACCAGACCCTGGCCAACTCGGCGCTATACCTGAAGGTGTTCGGCCATGCCGTGGTCGGCTGGCGCTGGCTGGAACAGGCGCTGCGCGCCGAACGCGGGCTGGCCGAGGGCAATCCGGCCGATGCTGACTTCTACCGTGGCAAGCTGCAGGCGGCGCGCTACTTCCTGACCTGGGAGGTACCGGGCTGCGCCCATGAGCTTGCCATTCTCGAAGCCCGCGACGACACCTGCCTGGGCATGCAGGACGCCTGGTTCTAAGCCGCTAGAAATCCTGTTACAGCGCCCCGCACAATGCGGGGCGTTTTTTTGACAGCCCGTCAAATCATCAGGTTAGAATCGCTGGCATGCCCCCTGCATGGGGCCGCAATGACCGGGGAGAGCGCATTTGGACGTCGGCAACATCAACCACCTGTTTTTTATCGGTGCCTTGTTGGTTGCTGCCAGCATCCTGATGAGTTCGCTGTCGAATCGCCTCGGCGTACCGATCCTGGTCATCTTCCTCGCCGTGGGCATGCTCGCCGGCGTCGACGGCATCGGCGGCATCGTCTTCGAGGACTACCAGCTCGCCTTCGTCATCAGCAACCTGGCGCTGGCGGTGATCCTGCTCGATGGCGGCATGCGCACGCGCACCGCGACCTTCCGCGTCGCGCTGAAACCTGCCTTTTCCCTGGCCACCCTGGGCGTCGCCATCACCTCCGGCCTGACCGGCCTCGCCGCCGCCTGGCTGTTCGACCTGCCGCTGCTGCAGGGCCTGCTGATCGGTGCGATCGTCGGCTCCACCGATGCCGCCGTGGTGTTCAATCTGCTCAACGGCAAGGGCCTCAACGAACGGGTCGGCTCGACGCTTGAGATCGAATCGGGCAGCAACGATCCGATGGCGATGTTCCTCACCGTCGCGCTGATCGACATGCTGCTCGCCGGGCAGACCACGTTCGGCTGGGATTTCCTGCTCAACCTGTTGCAGCAGTTCGGCATCGGCACCGTGCTCGGCCTGCTCGGTGGCTGGCTGCTGCTGCAGCTGATCAATCGGCTGTCGGTGGCCGACGGCCTCTATCCGCTGCTGGCGGTGGCCGGCGGCCTGATGATCTTCGCCCTGTCCGGCGCGATTGGCGGCAGCGGCATCCTGGCGATCTACGTCTGCGGCCTGCTGCTGGGCAACCGCCCGATCCGCAACCGCCACGGCATCCTGCACATGTTCGACGGTCTGGCCTGGCTCAGCCAGATCGGCATGTTCCTCGTGCTCGGTCTGCTGCTCACGCCCAGCGAGCTGCTGCCCATC
The DNA here is from genome assembly GCF_026642215.1 of Stutzerimonas sp. R40042. Lineage (NCBI taxonomy): Bacteria > Pseudomonadati > Pseudomonadota > Gammaproteobacteria > Pseudomonadales > Pseudomonadaceae > Stutzerimonas > Stutzerimonas sp. R40042. Next base: position 4,221,382 of record NZ_CP113258.1, read on the forward strand.
GCCCTGCCGGCACTGGCGCTGTCGCTGTGGATGATCCTCTTCGCCCGGCCGCTGGCGGTGTTCGTCAGCCTGCTGCCGTTTCGCAGCTTCCACCTGCGCGAGCGCCTGTTCATCTCCTGGATCGGCCTGCGCGGTGCGGTGCCGGTGATCCTCGCGGTGTTCCCGCTGATGGCCGGGCTGGAGAACGCCCAGCTGTTCTTCAACGTGGCGTTCTTCATCGTCCTCGTATCGTTGCTGCTGCAGGGCTCGACCCTGGCCTGGGCGGCGAAAAAGGCCAAGGTGGAGGTCCCGCCATCGCCGATGCCGGTCTCGCGCACCGGGCTGCAGGTGCACACCACCAGCCAGTGGGAGATGTTCGTCTACCGCCTGAGCGCCAGCAAATGGTGCGTCGGCGCCGCCCTGCGCGAGTTGAAGATGCCACCCGGAACTCGCATTGCTGCGCTGTTCCGCGGCAAGGAGCTGCTGCACCCGTCGGGCAGCACCCGTCTGCAGGTGAACGACATCCTCTGCGTGATCGGCCACGACGAAGACCTGCCGGCCCTCGGCAAGCTGTTCAGCCAGGCGCCCAAGCGCGGCCAGGACCTGCGCTTCTTCGGCGACTTCATCCTCGAAGCCGACGCCCAGCTCAGCGCCATCGCCGCGCTCTACGGGCTCAAGCTCGGCGACGTCGACGGCGAGCAGACCATCGGCTCCTTCATGGCCGACGAGGTCGGTGGTCGGCCGGTGGTGGGTGATCAGGTCGAATGGAACGGCCTGACCTGGACCGTGGCGGCCATGGACGCCGGTGAAGTGCGCAAGGTCGGCCTGAAGTTTCCCGAAGGCGACAAGCCCGGCCCGCAACTGATGTTCTGATGCCAGTACAGCCGCCGGCTGACGCGGCCTCACCGCTCATCTGCCGGTCGACTGTCGGGTACTCGCGCTGGGCCGGCACAGTCCGTAGACTTCCGCTCTTTCCGGTCATCCGCTACGTCACTGCCCTCATGTCACTTCTGCGCACGCTGTTGCTCTCGACGCTCTGCCTGTTCGTCGCCCCTTTGCATGCCCAATCGCTGGACAGCCTCACCGGCACACCGTCCAGTGCCGAAGGCGAAGCGAAGCCCGCCCAACAATCGCTGGGCGAACAAACCCTCCGCATGGTCGAGCAGACCGAAACCAGCAAGGCCCGCCTCGAAGAGCTGAAGACGCAACTGGCGCAGGCGCCGAAGGAGATCGCCGAAGCCCAGCGCGAACTGGCCAAGCTCAAGGCCAGCCCGGACGAGGATCCTGCCAAGCGCTATGCCAGCCAGTCGGTGGATGCGCTCGAACAGCGCCTGAGCGCGCGGGTCGAGGAACTGGCGGAATGGCAGAAGCAATACAGCTCGGCCAACAGCATGATCATCTCGGCGCAGACACGCCCCGAACGCGCTCAGGCGCAGATCGGTACGGCGCAGACGCGCATCCAGGAGATCAACAACCTGCTCAAGAGTGGCCGTGAATCCGGCAAGCCGCTGAGCGAGGAGCGCCGCGCGCTGCTCAATGCCGAGATCGCCTCGCTCGAGGCACAGATCGAGCTGCGTCGTCAGGAGCTGGCCGGCAACAGCCTGCTGCAGGACCTCGGCAAGGCTCGCCGTGATCTGCTGGCCGAGCGCATTCGGCGTGCGGAGGAAGAAACCCAGGCGCTGCAGACCCTGATCAACGAGAAGCGCCGGGCCGAATCGGAACAGACCGTGGCGGAGTTCTCGGCACGGGTGCAGCAGGCCGGCTCGGACAAACTGCTCGCCGCCGAAAGCGCCGAGAACCTCAAGCTCTCCGATTACCTGCTGCGCGCCACCGAACGCCTCAACCGTCTGAACCAGCAGAATCTGCAGACCCGCCAGCAGCTCGACACGCTCAACCAGACCGATCAGGCACTGGAGGAGCAGATCGCCGTGCTCGAAGGCAGCCTGCTGCTGTCGCGCATTCTCTATCAGCAGAAGCAGGCGCTGCCGAGCCTGCAGCTGGACAAGAATCTCGCCGACGAGATCGCCGATATCCGCCTCTATCAGTTCGAGCTGAACCAGCGCCGTGAAGCCGCAGGCAACCCCTCTGCCTACGTCGACCAGCTACTCGCCCAGCAGAACGAAGAGGAGGTCACGCCGGAACTGCGGCGCACCCTGCTGGAGCTGGCGACCACCCGCAGCGAGCTGCTCGACCGTCTGAACCGCGAACTGGATGCCCTGCTCAACGCATCCATCACCCTGCAGCTGAACCAGAAGCAGCTGCAGGACACCGCCAGCGCGCTCAGCAATACCCTCGACGAGCAGATGTTCTGGATTCCCAGCAACAAGCCGCTGGACTTCGACTGGCTGCAGGGCGCCGCCCAGCGCTTGAAGAATCAGCTCGCGGCGATGCCCTGGCTGTCCGCGCTGCAGGAACTGGGGGCAGGGCTCAAGGAGCGCCCGTTGTTCTTCCTGCCGCTGCTGCTGTTGATCGCCGCCCTGCTCTGGTGGCGTCGGAAGATCGAGGCCAAGCTCAGCTCGCTGAGCGAAGAAATCGGTCACTTCCGCAACGATAGCCAGCTGCACACCCCACTGGCGCTGCTGCTCAACCTGCTGCTGGCACTGCCCGGCGCCTTGTTCCTGACTCTATGCGGCTACCTGCTGCAGATGGACGCACGCGGACAGAACTACGTCCTCGGTGCCGCCCTTTTTGAAATGGCCCAGGCCTGGCTGGTGTTCTACAGCGCCTACCGCATGCTCTCGCCGGGGCGTGTAGCCGAGCTGCATTTCGGCTGGTCACGGCCGCAGGTGGCCTTCCTGCGTGACGAAATCCGCCGACTGGGGCTGATCGTCATGGCCCTGGTCGCCGTGGTCAGCGTCGCCGAGCATCAACCGGCGCGGCTGGCCGATGACGTCCTCGGCATCCTGGTGGTGCTGACCTGCTTCGCGTTGATGAGCTGGCGCCTCAATCGCCTGCTGCTCAAGGGCCCGTCGAGCCAGAACGCCCCGCCGCTGCGGCTGATGATCGGGCTGCTGTTCAGCGTGCTGCCGATCGCATTGATCGTCGCAGTCGGCTTTGGCTACTACTACACGGCCCTGAAGCTGACCGACCGGCTGATCGACACCCTCTACCTGCTGATGATCTGGATCGTCGTCGAAGCCGCGCTGATCCGCGGGCTGACAGTGGCTGCACGGCGCCTGGCCTACAAGCGCGCGCTGGCCAAGCGCCAGACGCAGGTCGACGAGGGCAGCGACACGGTGGAAACCCAGGGCGAACCGGGGCTGGACATCGAGCAGGTCAACCAGCAGTCGCTGCGCCTGACTCGCCTGACCATGTTCGGCGTGTTCCTGGTGGCGCTGTACTGGGTCTGGTCGGACCTGATCTCGGTGGTCTCCTACCTGGACAACATCACCCTCTACGAATACACCACCGGCAGCGGCGAGACGCTCACCACCGCGGCGATCAGCCTGAACAACCTGCTCGGCGCGCTGCTGATCGTCGCCATCACCGTGGCCCTGGCACGCAACCTGCCGGGCCTGCTGGAAGTCATGGTGCTGTCCAAGCTGCGCCTGGCCCAGGGCAGCGCCTACGCCACCACCACGCTGCTGTCCTATGCGCTGGCCGGCTTCGGCATCGTTGCCACGCTGTCCACCCTCGGCGTCAGTTGGGACAAACTGCAATGGCTGGTGGCGGCGCTCTCGGTGGGCCTGGGTTTCGGCCTGCAGGAAATTTTCGCCAACTTCATCTCCGGCCTGATCATCCTCTTCGAACGTCCGGTACGGATCGGCGACGTGGTGACTATCGGCAACCTGTCCGGCACGGTCAGCCGGATTCGCATCCGCGCCACCACCATCACCGACTTCGACCGCAAGGACATCATCGTCCCGAACAAGACCTTCATTACCGGCCAGCTGATCAACTGGTCGCTGAGCGACACCGTCACCCGGGTGACGGTAAAGGTCGGCGTGGCCTATGGCTCGGATCTGGAGAAGGTCAAGGAGCTGCTCTACAAGGCCGCTCAGGATAATCCGCGGGTGCTCAAGGAGCCGGAGCCGCAGGTGTTCTTCCTCACCTTTGGCGAGAGCACGCTGGACCATGAGCTGCGCATCCACGTGCGCGATCTCGGCGACCGCAACCCGGCCACCGACGAGATCAACCGCTTCATCGATCGCGAGTTCGCCAAGGCCGGCATCAACATCGCCTTCCGCCAGGTCGATGTGTTCCTCAAGAACTTCGCCGGCCAGCAGTTGCAGCTCAGCACCACGCCGAAACCGGCCGGCGATACGCCGAAGTCGGAGACCGACGATCGCGGCTGAGGAACGCCCAGACGGATCGCAGCCTCCAACCACCTGAACACGCCCGGCAATTGCCGGGCTATTCTTGCCTGCATGTCGCGCCGGAGGGATCTTGAAGACCCTGACCCAACTGACCTTCGACAACCGCTTCGCCCGCCTTGGCGATACATTCTCCACCGAGGTGCCGCCGCAACCACTCGAGGCACCGCGCCTGGTAGTCGTCAGCGCGGCGGCCATGGCCCTGCTCGACCTGGATCCGGCCGAGGCCGAGCAGCCGCTGTTCGCCGAGCTGTTCTCCGGACACAAGATCTGGTCCACCGCCGAACCGCGGGCGATGGTTTACTCCGGTCATCAGTTCGGCAGCTACAACCCGCAGCTCGGCGACGGCCGCGGCCTGCTGCTCGGCGAGGTGGTCAACGAAGCGGGCGAGCACTGGGACCTGCACCTCAAGGGTGCCGGCAAGACGCCCTACTCGCGCATGGGCGATGGCCGTGCCGTGCTGCGCTCGTCGATCCGCGAGTTCCTCGCCAGCGAACACCTGCATGCGCTGGGCATCCCAAGCTCCCGCGCGCTGTGCGTGACCGGCTCAGACACAACGGTCTACCGCGAGCGACCGGAACGTGGCGCCATGCTGCTGCGCCTGGCACCGAGCCACGTGCGCTTCGGCCATTTCGAATTCTTCTATTACACCCGCCAGCATGCCGAGCTGAAGCAGCTGCTCGAGCATGTCATCGAGGCGCATTTTCCCGACCTGCTGGAACATCCCGAACCATTCCACGCGTTCTTCCGCGAAGTGCTCGAACGCACCGCGGCGCTGATCGCCCGCTGGCAGGCCTACGGCTTCTGCCACGGGGTGATGAACACCGACAACATGTCGATCCTGGGCATCACCTTCGACTTCGGCCCCTATGCCTTCCTCGACGATTTCGACGCGCGGTTCATCTGCAACCACTCCGACGATACCGGCCGCTACTCCTTCGAGAATCAGGTGCCCATCGCTCACTGGAATCTGGCAGCGCTGGCCCAGGCGCTGACGCCCTTCGTCGAGGTCAAGCTGCTGCGTGAAACCATGGAGCTGTTCCTACCGCTGTACGAAGCCGAATGGCTCGACCTGATGCGCCGACGCCTGGGCTTCGCCGCGGCCGAGGCGGATGACGAGGCACTGGTGCGCCGTCTGCTGCAACTGATGCAGGCCAGCGCCGTGGATTACACGAACTTCTTCCGCGAACTCAGCGAGAGTCCTGCCGAACAGGCGGTCCGCCGCCTGCGCGAGGACTTCGTCGATCTGCCGGGCTTCGATGCCTGGGCGGCGGACTATTGCGCGCGCACCGCACGCGAGGGCAGCGCGCCGGCCGAGCGCCAGGCGCGCATGCAGGCGGTCAACCCGAAGTACATCCTGCGCAACTACCTGGCGCAGCAGGCCATCGAGGCGGCGGAGAAAGGCGACTACGGGCCGGTGCGCGAATTGCACCAGGTGCTCAGCCGACCGTTCGATGAGCAGCCCGGCATGCAGCGCTACGCCGAGCGCCCGCCGGAATGGGGCAAGCATCTGGAGATCAGCTGCTCGTCCTGAGGTGCGCGGCCCGTGACGGGCCGAGCCCATATCGCCGCTGGAGTGCCGCCGCTGCGCTACTTGCCCAATGGCAGCAGCACGCGGAACCGCGAGCCCTGACCTTCCTCGCTGTGAACCTGGATGCGGCCGTTGTGCGCCCTGACGATCTGGTCGGCGATGAACAGGCCAAGCCCGAGTCCGGCGCTGCTTTCGCTACCCTCGGCACGCTCGAACTGGCAGAAGATGCGCTCCAGACTCTGCGGGCTGATGCCGATGCCGTGGTCGCGCACCTCGATGCACGCACCCTCCGCACAGGACGCAACACTGACATGCACCGGCTTGCCGGCACCGTAGCGCATCGCATTGGTCAGCAGGTTGGCCAGCACCTGTTCGATACGGAAGGCATCCCAGACGCCGATGATCGGCTCGTTTCGCTCCAGCCGCAATTCGCAGCCGCAGGCTTCCATCTGCGCTGCGAAACTCTCCACGACGTTGCCCACCAGTTGCGCGAGATCGATCTGCGCCGGGCGGATCGACAGTTTGCCGGTACGGATTCGCGACACGTCGAGCATGTCGTCGATCAGCCGGATCAGGCTCTGAATCTGCCGCTCGTCCTTGTCCACCATGTTGCGCAGGCGCTCTTCGCTGAAGGCCTCGAGATTGTTGCGACCGAGCTGCAGCTTGCGCAGCTGCACCTCGAGAATCAGGGTGTTTAGCGGGGTCTTCAGCTCGTGGGAGACGATCGACATGAAGTCATCGCGCATGCGCACCGCATTCTCCAGCTCGGCCTTGGTGCTGCGCAGTTCGTCGAGCAGCACTTCCTGCTCGCGGCGACTGCGCTCCAGCGCATCGAGCTGGCGAGCCAGACGCTTGCGCCCGCGATACAGGTCGACGAACACGCTGACCTTGCTGCGCACCGCATGGGCGTCCAGCGGCTTGTGCATGAAATCCACCGCGCCGCTCTCGTAGCCCTTGAAGGCATAGTTGAGTTCGCGACCGGCGGCGCTGACGAAGACGATGGGGATCTGCTTGGTGCGCTCGGTGCCGCGCATCAGCTCGGCCAGCTGGAAGCCGTCCATGCCCGGCATCTGCACATCGAGAATGGCCAGGGCGAAATCGTGCCGCAGAAGCAGTTCGAGCGCCTGTTCGGCCGACTCGGCCTGGTACACCCTGACGCCCGGCGCCTGCAGCAGTGCATCCAGGGCCAGCAGGTTCTCCGGCAGGTCATCGACGATCAGCAGATTCACCTCGTCGGTATGGTCGGGCATGGTCACTCCAGTTCTCGCAACAATCGGTGGATGTCGCGCAGAGGCAAGATGAAATCCGGCGCGAAGCGCTGGAGCGCGGCACGCGGCATGGTCGGTACCGCCGCTTCGGCTGGGTCCTGGACAACGGTCAGGCCACCACAACGATGGATCGCCTCGAGTCCCGCGGCGCCGTCCTCATTGGCACCGGTGAGCAGCAACCCGGCGAGTTGCGCGCCCCATGCATCGGCGGCGGACTCGAACAGTACGTCGATGGACGGCCGCGAGAAATGCACCGCATCGTCCTGGCTCAGCGACAGGCTGCGATCGCGCTCGGCCAGCAGGTGATAGCCGGGCGCCGCGAAGTACAGGGTGGCGCCACTTACCGCGTCCTTGTCGTCGGCTTCCTTCACCCGTAACCGGGTCCGGCGGCCGAATATCTCGGCCAGGTGGGTCGGGCCGTTGGCCGGAACGTGCTGCACCACCAGAATCGGCAGGCGGAAGTTGGCCGGCAGATCGTCGAGCAGCATGCCGAGCGCCTCCAACCCGCCGGCCGAGGCACCGATCACTACGGCCTCGATGGGCGGCTGCCGTTTGCTGCGCAAGATAGCCTGCTCGCTGCTCATAGCTTGCGGAAGATCCTTTCCGATTTGTCGAATGGCTCGTAGAGACCGGCAAAGGCCGAGAACTCGACGGTCTCCTTGCTGCCAAGGCCAAGGAAGCCCCGGTGGCAGAGCGACTCGTGGAACAGGCCGAACGCCCGATCCTGCAGCGGCTTATTGAAGTAGATCAGCACATTTCGGCAAGAAATCAGCTGTGTCTCGGAAAATACGCTATCGGTCGCCAGGCTATGGTCGGCAAACGTAACCTTTTCCTTCAGCGACTTGTCCATGATCGCCGAGTCGTAAGCGGCGGTGTAGTAGTCGGAAAAGCTCTGCGTGCCACCGGCCTGCTGGTAATTGGCGGTGTACTGACGTAGGTGGTCGATGGCGAAGATGCCCTGGCGCGCCTGTTCCAGCGACCGCGGGTTGATGTCGGTGGCGTAGATGATCGAACGCTCCAGCAGGTCCTCTTCCTTGAGCAGGATGGCCATCGAATAGACTTCCTCGCCGGTGCTGCAGCCGGCGATCCAGATCTTCAGCGACGGGTAGGTACGCAGCACCGGCACCACGTGCTCGCGCAGCGACCGGTAGTAGCTCGGGTCGCGGAACATCTCGCTCACCGGAATGGTGAGGTACTGCAGCAGCTCCATGAACGCCTGCGGATCGTAGAGAATCTTTCGCTGTAGTTCGGAGATGCTCTGGCACTGCAGCTGCTTCAATGCCAGCAATACCCGGCGCTTGAGCGAAGCGCCGGAATAGTCGCGGAAGTCGTAGCTGTACTTGAGGTAGATGGCCTCGATCAGCAGCTTGAGTTCGATCTCGACATTGCGGTCGGGCATTTCACAGCAGCTCCACTTTCGGCAGCCAGACACGGATCAGCGAGAACAACCGATCGAGGTCGATGGGCTTGGCCAGGTAGTCGTTGGCGCCAGCGCTCAGGCAGCGATCCTGGTCATCCTTCATCGCCTTGGCGGTCACCGCGATGATCGGCAGCTTGGCGAAACGGGAGTCCTTGCGAATTTCCTGCATGGCGGTGAAGCCATCCATCTCCGGCATCATGATGTCCATCAGCACCAGGTCGATGGTGCCATCGTGCTGCAGCCGGTCGATGGCCTCCAGGCCATTGCGGGCGATTTCCACCAATGCGCCCTTCTGCTCCAGTGCGCTGGTCAGGGCGAAGACGTTGCGCACGTCGTCGTCCACCACCAGGATCTTGCGGCCCTCGAAAGCCTTCTCGCGGCTGCGCGCGCTCTTCAGCATCTTCTGCCGCTCCGGTGGCATGTCCGACTCGACCTTGTGCAGGAACAGCGTTACCTCGTCGAGCAGACGCTCCGGCGAGCGCGCGCCCTTGATGATTATCGAACGCGAATACTTGAGCAGCGCCGCTTCCTCGTCGCGGGTCAGGTTGCGCCCGGTGTAGACGATCACCGGCGGGAAGGAGCAGATGTCCTCGCGAGCCATGCGTTCGAGCAGCTCGCTGCCGTCCATGTCCGGCAGCTTGAGATCGATGATCATGCAGTCGAACACGGTGCTGCGCAGCAGTTCGAGGGCCTGCTCGCCGAACTCGACAGCGGTGATCTCGATATCGACGTCCTCGATCAGCCGCGACACGCTCTCACGCTGACGTGCGTCGTCCTCGACCAGCAGGATGCGTTTGACCTTCTGCGCCAGCTTGGCTTCCAGACGGCCGAACACCTCCTTGAGGTCCTCGCGGGTGGTCGGCTTCATTGCGTAGCCCACCGCCCCCATCTGCAACGCCGCTTCCTTGCGGTCCTCCACCGATACCACGTGCACCGGGATATGCCGAGTGGCGGGATTTTCCTTGAGGCGTTCGAGTACGGTCAGACCGGAGTGATCGGGCAGACGCATGTCGAGCAGGATCGCATCGGGCTTGTACTGCACGGCGGTATCGAAGCCGTCGTCGGCGTTCTGCGCCAGCAGGCAGCTGTAGTTAAGCTCGTGGGCGAGGTCGTAGAGGATGCGCGCGAACTGCGGCTCGTCCTCGATCACCAGTACGCAGCGCGCCTCGAACGGCCGCTCGTCACGGTCATCCGGCAGCCACTGGCGGGGAGCCGCGGCACGCTGCAGCAGGTCTCGCTCGACGGCGGCTGGAGGCGCCGGAGGCTCGAGCGCGACAGGCGCCGCCGCCGGCACGCTGGCTGGCGTGATGGGGCGCGGCTCACTGTAGTGTTCCGGCACCACCAGGGTGAAGGTGCTGCCCGCCCCCGGCCTGCTCTGCACCTCGATCTCGCCACCGAGCAGATTGGCCAGTTCGCGCGAGATCGACAGTCCCAGTCCGGTGCCGCCATAGCGGCGATTGGTGGTGCCGTCGGCCTGACGGAACGCTTCGAAGATGGCGGCCTGCTGCTCCGGCGCAATCCCGATGCCAGTGTCGCGCACGGCGAATGCCAGCTGGTCTTCGCCGCGCTTTTCCACCCGTAGCGTCACCGATCCCTTCTCGGTGAACTTGAAGGCATTCGCCAGCAGATTCTTGAGAATCTGCTCCAGACGCTGCCGATCGCTGAACAGGCTGACCGGCAGATCATCGGCCAGCTCGACCTCGAATTGCAGCGATCGCTCCATGGCCTGAGGCAGGAACAGGTTCTTCACCCCATCGACCAGTCGGGCGAGCACGGTCAGCTCGGGGTGCACCTCGAGCTTGCCGGCCTCCACCTTGGAGATGTCGAGAATGTCGTTGATCAGCGTGAGCAGGTCGTTGCCGGCCGAATAGATGGAGCGGGCGAACTGCACCTGATCGTCACTGAGATTGCCCTCGGGGTTGTCGGCCAGCAGCTTGGCCAGGATCAGTGAGCTGTTCAGCGGCGTGCGCAGCTCGTGGGACATGTTGGCGAGGAACTCGGACTTGTAGCGGCTGGCGCGCTGCAGTTCGTCGGCGCGCTGCTCGAGCATCAGCTGGGCCTCGTTCAGGCGTTGGTTCTTCTCGTCCATCTCGTCGCGCTGACGCGCGAGGGTTTCGGTCTGCTCGGCCAGCTGCTCGTTGGTCTGCTCCAGCTCGGCCTGCTGTTCTTCCAGGTGCGATTGCGACTCCCGCAGGGCGTTCGACTGTTCTTCCAGCTCTTCGTTGGCGGCACGCAGCTCTTCCTGCTGCACCTGCAGCTCCTCGTTGAGCTGCTGGGTTTCGGCTAGCACCTTTTGCAGGCGCTGGCGGTAGCGCGCCGCCTCGATCGCCGAGCCGATGCTGGGCACGATGCGCCGCAGCAGCTCGCTGTCCTGCTCACGCAGCGGTCGCAGGAAGCCGAGTTCGATCACGCCGTTGAGCAGGCCGCTGTCTTCCACCGGCACGATGAGCACCGAACGCGGTTGGGTGCCGCCCAGCGCCGAGGTCACCTTGAGGTAATCGGCCGGCAGGTCCTCGACCGCCATCACCCGGCGCTCCAGCGCGGCCTGGCCGACCAGCCCGGAGCCGACTTCCAGGGTCCGTGCGCTCTGCAGATGCTCCGGGTCGTAGGCATACTCAGCGACGCGCTGCAGCTTGCCGTCCTGCACCACGTAGAGCGCGCCGACGGCAGCATCGATGTAGCGCGCAAGGAAATTAAGCACCCCCTGACCGAGAGCCGGCAGCGCCAGCTCGCCGATGATGGAGTCGCTGAGCTGGGTCTGCCCGGTGCGGTACCAGGCCTGTTGCTCCAGCGCCTCGGCATGGGACTGCTGGCGCTGCAGTGACTCCGAGTAGCTTTCCGACAGCGAGGTCAGGTCGCGGCGACCAAGGTAGACCAGCAGGCCGCTGAAGATCAGGCTGAACAGCAGGAACCCCCCGATCAGCGCGGTGGTGATGACCTCCGAGACATCGGTACGCTCGCTGCGCAGCTGGCGCTCGCGGGCGATGAAATCGTTGAGCAGCCGGCGCTGATCCTCCTTCAACTCGAGCCCACGTTTGCTCTGCACGTCCTCGATGACCGAAAGCCCCTGACCGCGCTGGCCGATCAGGTCCTCGGCAAAGGCCAGCCATTGGCTGTGCAGCATCGCGATGCGTTCGACGCGTTCGAGCTGCTCGGCATCTTCCGCCGAGTACTTGCGCATCAGTTCCAACTGCTCCTCGAACAACGGCCGCTCGCGCTCGTAGGGCTCGAGGAACCGGTCCTGGCCGGCGATCAGATAGCCACGCATCGAGGATTCGATGTCGTTGAGCATCTTCTGCGCCTCGTGCGCATAGGCGACGCCTTGAACCGAGCGCTCGACCCATTGGCCCACGCTCAGCAGGTAATAGACGATGGCGCTGAAGAAGAAGGCGCTGAGAAAACCGAACCCCAGGGGCACCGCCACGTTGCGGTTGAGGATCCGCCTGAAATTGTTTTGGTCGATGAAGGACTCGCTCATCTGGTTTCCTTTCCGTGTACCCGGGACGGGCGAACGCAAGCAAGGATTGCCGGCGGCAGGCATGGCTACCGCCTGATCGCACTCGTTAACGGCGTTTTCTTGAGTGTTTCCCGCGCAATAGGTTCCATAGCGCCGGGACGGCGACTCTACACGGCCAGGAGAGGGAGTTCAAAATGGCCCGACCATCCGGGCCGGGGCTCGTCAGCGGCGGGCGATGACCCAGACCGCATGGATGATGCCCGGGATGTAGCCCAGCAGGGTGAGCAGGATGTTCAGCCAGAACGCACCGGCAAAGCCCACCTGGAGAAATACGCCCAGCGGCGGCAGCAGAATCGCAAGGATGATGCGGATGAGGTCCATCATGGTCTCCGTCAGGTCAGAGGTAGCCAAACTTGGCTTACCTGAATCGACCTGATCGGTGTCGACCGGTTCCTTCGCGCTGCCGCCGGGAAAGTCCGCTGCCGGGGCAGCGGCTCCACGATCCGAAGGCGACCGGATAAGTCGCCGAGGGCATCTGATCGATGCACAGAGGAAAGGACGCAGCCCCACCTGCGGTGGCTGCCGCGTCGTGCCACTTCGCCTTTTGGACCAAGGGGCAGCGCCAGGCTTTCGCTTAGCCTGCTAACAATCTCAGACTAAAGACGTAATCGCTATTGGCCATTGGTCGATAGCCGAGCGGATCACTCGGAAAATGCGTCCGTCGTGAGCAGGAACTAGCCCGCGCTGCGGCAGGTCGCTTACAGAGCCGGCCAACGTACCGGCGGTGAACTGACGACAGGGGGGATTCCATGGCCGAACCAACTGCGGTGATCTGCGGTGCGACCGCCGGTGTCGGCCGCGCGACCGCCGAGGCCTTCGCCAGGGCCGGTTACCGAGTGGCATTGATCGCCCGTGGCGATCAGGGGCTGCATGAAACGAGGCTGCAGATCGAAGCGTCGGGCGCGCAGGTGCTGGCCCTGTCCGTCGATGTCGCCGACGCGGCTGCGCTGGACGCCGCGGCGACGCGCATCGAGGCGGAACTGGGGCCCATCGAGGTCTGGGTGAATGCCGCAATGGCCACCGTGTTCGGTCCGGTCGCCACGCTCAGCGCAGAGGAGATCGCCCGCGTCACCGAGGTCACCTATCTCGGCAGCGTGCACGGCATTCTCGCTGCGCTGCGCTGCATGCGCCCACGCAACCGCGGCACCATCGTCCAGGTCGGCTCGGCGCTGGCCTATCGTGCGATTCCGCTGCAGTCGGCCTATTGCGGCGCCAAGTTCGCCATCCGCGGCTTCATCGATTCACTGCGCTGCGAGCTGATTCACGACAGGAGCGCCATTCGCCTGACCATGGTGCAGTTGCCGGCGCACAACACGCCGCAGTTCGACTGGGCGCGCAACCGGATGAGCCGGCGTGCGCAGCCGGTGCCGCCGATCCACACGCCGGACGTCGCGGCCCGCGCCATCCTGCGTGCGGCCAGGAACGCGCCACGGGAACTCTGGCTGGGCGCCGCCAGTTTCAAGGCGATCCTGGGTACGCAGCTGATGCCCGGCCTACTCGATCGAATGCTCGCCCGTCAGGCCTGGGATGGCCAGCTGACCGCCGAGCCTGCCCCATCCGAGCGCCCCGACAACCTGTTCGAGCCGGTAGAGGGTCTGCATCGGACCGACGGGCGCTTCACCGAGCAGGCCGTACCCCGGGCCGTATCGCTCAGTGCGGCGACCGCCAGCGGACTGGCCGTTGGCGCCGGTGCGCTGTTGGCGCTCGGCGTTGGCCTGTTGCTTGGCCGTCGCCGGCGCTGAGCTGTCGTTACGGGCGCGGCTCGCGTTTGCGGCGGATGTTGATCCAGGAGAGCACGGCCAGCGCCAGCATGGCGCCGGTCATGCTGTAGTTGCCGATCGCCGCATAGCCGAGCGCGGCCAGCGAACAGGCGCCGAAGCCGATCCAGCGCACGGCGGCCATCATCCGTTCCACCGCCCGGCTACGTGGCGCCGCCATCAGTGCGCACCGCGCTGCATACGCGTCAGCTCCTGCGCGTCGTGGCTGCAGAACAGCGTGACCTCGTCGCGGTGCTCCAGCGACAGCGTCCACAGCCGGTGCTGATTGGCCAGCCGCGCGGTGCGATCGACCTCCATCATGCGCTGGTAGAAGCGCAGCCCCGGCGTGCAATGGCGCTCGTTGCGGCCGACCTCCTCGCGGAAGAAATAGGCGTCGCCGGCATGCAGCAGCCAGCCGCTATCGGTCTGCACGGCGACCCCGGCGTGACCGTGGGCATGCCCGGTCAGCGGGATCAGCTGGACTTCCGGCGGCAGCCCCCGCAACTCGCGCACCGCCTGGAAACCGAACCAGAGCTCGCCGCCCGGCTCGTAGAACTGCCAGTTGCGCACCTCGTCCCACTGCCGGTGACGGTAGCGGTTGTGGCCGATGAAGCTGCGTGTCGCCCGGGCGGCATCCATCTCGCGCTGCAGCACGTGCACCTGGGCCTGCGGAAAATCCGACAGGCCGCCGGCGTGATCGAAATCCAGATGGGTGAGCACGATATGGCACACGTCCCCGGCGGCGAACCCGAGCTGGCGCAGCTGCTCCAGCGCGGTGTAGCGCGGCTCCAGGCGGATGTTGTTGAGCGCCCGGAAGAACGGACTGAGCCGCTCGCCGGGGCGCCGCACGTCTTCGGTGCCGAAACCGGTATCCACCAGCACCAACCCGTGCTGCTCGGTCTCGAGCAGCAGGCAATGGCAAACCAGCTGCGCCGTCAGCCCCTTGCTGAAGCCATCGAACAAGGCGCCGCCGAGCGGGCACATGCAACCGCAGTTCAGGTGATGGACGCGCATGGGCACTCCTCGCTCGACGAGCCGACAGGATCGCCGGCTCTATGTCGTCAGAGGCCGTGCCGCGCGCCGGAGTTCAGACCGCCGGGAAGCGAACTCTGTGCCGCCGCAACCCGGTAACAGCCGGTGGTCTACGCTGAACAGGGGCACGCCGGGTGCCCGTTCGCACAAGAGGACGCCTGCCATGCCTCGCCATTCCGCCCACTGGCTGCTGGCCATGCTGCTCCTGCTGGCGGTCCAGAGTGCGAACGCCGCCGCACCGGTGACGCTGCTACGGGTCGATGGCGCCATCGGTCCGGCGAGTGCCGACTACATCCTGCGTGGCCTGCAACACGCCCGCGACGAGGGTGCGCAGCTGGTGGTGCTGGAACTGGACACTCCCGGCGGGCTGGACACCTCGATGCGCGCCATCATCAAGGCGATCCTCGCCAGCCCCATCCCGGTCGCCACCTACGTCACCCCCAGCGGCGCCCGCGCGGCCAGTGCCGGCACCTACATGCTCTACGCCAGCCATGTCGCGGCGATGGCGCCGGGCACCAACCTCGGCGCGGCGACGCCGGTGCAGATCGGTGGCATGCCCGGCGCGCCGCCCGAGCAGCCGCAAGGCGAGCGGGACGAGCAAACCAAGGCACACGGCGATGCCATGAGCCGCAAGCAGGTCAACGACGCGGCGGCCTATATCCGCGGCCTCGCCCAGCTGCGCGGGCGCAATGCCGAGTGGGCCGAGCAGGCGGTGCGCGAGGCGGTCAGCCTGTCGGCCAGCGAAGCGCTGGAGCACAAGGTGATCGACTATCTCGCGCGCGACGTCGCCGACCTGCTGCGCCAGCTCGACGGCAAGACGCTCGCCGTCCCGGATACCGAAGTCACGCTGCACACGGCTGACGCGCAGTTGATCGAGCACGCGCCGGACTGGCGGGTACGCCTGCTGGCGGTGATCACCAACCCGAGCGTGGCACTGATCCTGATGATGATCGGCATCTACGGGCTGATCCTCGAATTCTCCAACCCCGGCATCGGCGCCGGCAGCGTGCTCGGCGGCATCTGTCTGATCCTCGCGCTGTATTCGCTGCAGCTGCTGCCGGTGAACTACGCCGGCGTGGCGCTGATCCTGCTCGGCATTGCCTTCATGGTCGCCGAAGCGTTTCTACCGAGCTTCGGCGTGCTCGGCATCGGCGGCGTGGCCGCGTTCGTTGCCGGCGCGGTGATCCTGATCGACACCGAAGTGCCCGGCTTCGGCATTCCGCTGGCATTGATCATCACCCTTGCCCTCACCAGTGCGCTGCTGGTGTTCGCCATCGTTGCCATGGCGCTGAAGGCGCGACGCCAGCGCCTGGTCGGCGGCGACAGCGAGCTGATCGGCAGCGTCGCGCCGATCAGCTCGGTCTCGACACAGGATCCGCACAGCGCCTGGCTGCATCTGCAGGGCGAGAACTGGCAGGTGCACAGCGCCACGCCACTGGCGGCCGGCCAGCAGGTACGCGTGATCGCGCGGCACGGACTGCAGCTGGAAGTCGCTGCACAGCCATCCACCCATCGAGAGGAGCTGAACCATGGGCTATGAAATGAGTTTTCTGGTGTTGCTGGTGCTGCTGTTCGGCCTGCTGGCGTCGACGTTCCGCATCCTGCGCGAATACGAGCGTGGCGTGGTGTTCATGCTCGGACGTTTCTGGAAGGTCAAGGGGCCGGGCTTGATCCTGGTGATTCCCGGCATCCAGCAGATGGTGCGGGTCGATCTGCGCACGCTGGTGCTCGACGTGCCGACCCAGGACGTGATCTCCCGCGACAACGTCTCGGTGAAGGTCAATGCGGTGGTCTACTACCGCGTGCTGGACGCGCAGAAGGCGATCATCCAGGTCGAGGATTACCATTCGGCCACCAGCCAGCTGGCGCAGACCACGCTGCGTGCGGTGCTCGGCAAGCACGAACTGGACGACATGCTGGCCGAACGCGAACAGCTCAACAGCGACATCCAGCAGGTGCTCGATGCGCAGACCGACGCCTGGGGCATCAAGGTGGCGAACGTCGAGATCAAGCACGTCGACCTCGACGAATCGATGATCCGGGCCATCGCGCGGCAGGCCGAAGCGGAACGCGAGCGGCGGGCGAAGGTCATTCATGCGGAGGGCGAACTGCAGGCGTCGGAGAAGCTGATGCAGGCCGCCGAGATGCTCGGCCGGCAATCGGGAGCCATGCAGCTGCGCTACATGCAGACGCTGAGCAGCATCGCCGGTGACAAAAGTTCGACCATCGTTTTCCCGCTGCCCATCGAGCTGCTGCAGGGCATCAAGAACCTCGACAGGAAACCCTGAGTGCACACATCTTCCACGTTCCACCACCCGCTGCGCCTGCTGCTGATCATTCTGCTTGCATCGGCTCTGGGCGCCTGCGCTGCCTTTTCGCCGCGCGATCCGCTCAATGTCCAGGTCGCCGGCATTCAACCGCTGCAGGGCGAGGGACTGGAGGTGCGCTTCCTGGTCAAGCTGCGCCTGCAGAACCCCAACGAGGGCGCCATCGACTACAACGGCGTCGCCCTGGACCTGGAGATCAACGGCCGGCGGCTGGCCAGTGGTGTCAGCGACCAGCGCGGCACGGTGCCGCGCTTCGGCGAGAGCGTGCTCGAAGTGCCGGTAACCATCTCCGCCTTCTCCGCCGCGCGCCAGGCGCTGGGGCTAGCCGAGCACATCGGCCTCGACGAAGTGCCCTATGTGTTGCGCGGCAAACTCGCCGGCGGCCTGTTCGGTACCCAGCGCTTCGTTGAGAAGGGCACATTCGACCTGTCACCCATCACAGATTCTCCCTACCGGCGCCATTAGTCATACGACCACCAATCATCGATCGTACGCCAGCAAGAGCACTCACTGCCGTATCACGAAACGCTTACCCGCCCGTCACAAATCGCTCAAAGCCTATCAATAGGCGCCTGCAGGCTATTGCCTTTCAGCGGTGGCGAGATTGACAACGACGCGAGCATCGTCATAATCCCTGCAGTCATATGACAACTGACGTCATTAGACTTTCCGATCAGGCATAGACCACCGCCCCAACGGTGGCCACACCGGGGCGGCCCATCAAGCAAGGGAGCACAACAATAATGACCCCAGGCACACCCTCTTCCGCTGCGCTGTTTCTCGGCGGCTGCATGACCCTCGTATCGCTCGGCGTCAGCACCGGCGCGCAAGCCGAAGGCTTCATCGACGATTCGACGCTTTCACTGAACCTGCGCAACTTCTACATCAACCGCAACTTCGTCGACACCGACTACCCGCAGAGCAAGGGTGAAGAGTGGACGCAGAGCTTCATCCTCAATTTCCAGTCCGGCTATACGCCCGGCCCGGTGGGTTTCGGCGTCGACGCCTTGGGCATGCTGGCGGTCAAGCTCGATGGCGGTGGCGGCACCTATGGCACCGGCCTGCTGCCGGTTCACGGCGCACCGGGCGATCGGCATCCGGCGGATGACTTCTCTCGCCTGGCAGTCGCGGCGAAGGCCAAGTTCTCCGAAACCGAGGTGCGCGTCGGTGAATGGATGGTGGTACTGCCGATCCTGCGTTCGGACGATGGCCGTTCGCTGCCGCAGACCTTCCAGGGCGGCATGATCACCTCCAAGGAAATCAAGGGCCTGTCGCTCTACGGCGGCCAGATGCGGCAGAACAGCCCGCGCGACGACGGCAGCATGGAGGATATGTTCTACGGCGGCGCGAGTTCCGACCGTTTCAACTTCGTCGGCGGCGAATACGAGCTCGGCGCGAAGACCAAGGTCGGCGCCTGGCATGCACGCCTGGAAGACATCTACCAGCAGAACTACTTCCAGCTGCTGCACACCCAGCCGCTCGGCGAAGGCGTGGCACTGACCGCCAACCTAGGCTACTTCACCGGCAAGGAAGAAGGCAGCGCGCTGGCCGGCGACCTCGACAACAAGACCTACTCCGGCCTGTTCGGCCTGCAGGTCGGCGGCAACACCTTCTACGTCGGCCTGCAGAAGGTCAGCGGCGACAACGGCTGGATGCGCGTCAACGGCACCAGCGGCGGCACCCTCGCCAACGACTCGTTCAACTCCAGCTACGACAATGCCAACGAGCGTTCCTGGCAGCTGCGCCATGACTACAACTTCGCCGGCATGGGCGTTCCGGGTCTGACCATCATGAACCGTTACATCAGCGGCGATCAGATCGAAGCCGGCGGCGTGGACGATGGCAAGGAATGGGGGCGCGAATCGGAACTGGCCTACACGGTGCAGAGCGGGCCGTTCAAGAGCCTCAACATCAAGTGGCGCAACTCCAGCATCCGCCGCGACTTCAGCGCTACCGAGTTCGACGAGAACCGGCTGATCTTCAACTACCCGTTGTCTCTGCTGTAAGCGGTAGGGCAGTACGCAACCCTCCTCGCTCCGGTTGCGATAACTTCTTTGGCCCGCCTAGGCGGGTCTTTTTTTGCCCGCCACAAGGACATCTGCTCGTTACCAGAGGCCCGACAGCACCGCGCCGGCCGTCAGCAGCGGAACCAGCGGCAGCACCCAGCGCGCACGCCAGGCCAGCAGCATTGCCAGTGCAACCCCGGCGAGCATCACCAGGCAGAGCCAGACCACCGCACCGATCTCCCCACCCAGGCTGGCGACGCTCGCCCACAGCGCCGCACCGAAGCAGGCCGCCGCGAGCGCACGCAAGAGCATGACAGCAGGGACGCGCCGATTAGCGCGCAGCAGCTCGCCACGATGTCGATGCATGCCCAGGCAGAGCAGCACCATGCCCAGATAACTCAACGCGAAAGCCGATAGCAGCATGTTCATGCCTCCTGCACACGCGGCGCGCGGCGGCGTGCGACAGCCGGTGCGGGTACGCCCTTCAAGCGCCAGGCGCAGGCGGCACAGATCAGTCCGGCGACGATCAGGAACAGGTCCACCGAAGCCAGCGCCCAGTCGCCGCGCCCGATGCTGGCCAGCAGATGACCGCCGGTAGTCAGCCCGTTGATGATCGGCAGGCCGAGCGCAAGCAGCGCGCCGAGCAGCAGTTGTCCGCGCAGCAAACGCCGCCCCTGCTGACGCCGCAGCACTGCCCAGAACGCAACCAGCAGCCAGGCACCAGCGAACACCCAGCCTTCGGCCACGGCACGCTCGCTGTAACCGGCCGGGATCAGCCGGTTGCCCCACAGCAGCGCCAGGCTGGCCAGTGGCAAGCCGGCGAACACCGAGGCGTTCAGCGCGCGCACCCAGATCACGCTGCGGTCGCCGCGCTGCTCGCGCTTGGCTAGCCAGACCTGCAGCCCGCCGACCAGCATGGCGCAACCGGCAAGACCCATCAGCAGATAGAGCAGGCGCACCAGCGTGCCGCCGAACTGCGCCATGTGCAGCCCCGCCAGCCAGAGATAGGCGCGGTAGCCGGTGGATGCGTCCTGGCGGTTGAGCAGCTCGCCGGTGCCGGCGTCATAACTCAGGGTGTCCTGCGGCGAGCCGATCCGCGAACGGTCCCGGCGACGGACATCCACCACTGCCGAGGCATCATCGGGATGATGCACGCTGACCCAGCCCGCCTCGCCTCCGCCCCACTGCCGCTGCGATTCGGCGATCAGCGCATCGAGGGACACCGGAGCCGGCGGCGGCTGGCCCACCTCTTCACGCTCGAAGCTGCCCATCACCTCGCCGAAGTACTGCATGACGTTGCCGGAATAACTCACCTGCGCGGCGGCCGGCATGTAGGACGCGACGAAGATCGCCACGCCGGTGTAGGCCAACACCAGATGAAACGGAAAACCGACCACGCCGAACAGATTGTGCGCATCGAGCCAGGCTCGCTGACCGTTGGCCTTGGGCCGCAGGGTGAAGAAGTCCTTGAAGATGCGCCGGTGAATGATCACCCCCGACACCAGCGCGACGAGCATGAACATGCCGGCCAGGCCGACGATGTACATGCCGATGTCGCCGGCGTGCAGGTTGTAGTGCAGCTTGAAGAAGAACTCGCCACCCAGCGTTTCCGGCATCGGCTCGGCCTGCGCACTGCGCGGGTCGAACGCGACGTTGTGGATGGTCTTGGTGGCGTCGACTTCCCAGCCCAGTCGCCAGTACGGTTCACGCTCGGTCGGGCCGTGCATCCAGAAGGCATGCAGCTCGTCGCTGACGTTCTGCTGCAACCAGCCACGCACGTCATCGGCACCCAGACTCGATACCACGCCGTCATGCAGCGCGGGGCGCATCCAGCGGCTGAGCTCCTTGTCGAAGCAGGCCACCGTGCCGGCGAAGATGATCACGAACAGCAGCCAGCTCGGCAGCAAGCCGCCCCAGGTGTGCAGGCCGGCCATGCTTTGGCGCAGTCTCATGGACGAACCCTCCAGTCGCCGGAAAGGAACGCGGCCAGGCACAGCAGCGCGGTCACACCGACGATCAACAGCCAGATGCGGCTAGCACTGCGAGCGGCGAACACGTAGATCGCCACCGCCGTCCACACGGCAAAGCTGGCCAGGCTGGAAAACACCACCCGATCAGGCCGTGCCAGCGGCAGGTAAACCGCCAGAAAGGCGGTCACCGCGTACGCCACGGCATAGCCGCCGACCAGCGCCGCCAGTACGCGTGAAGCGATCTGCCAGCGATTCATGGATGCATTGCGGCTCACCGTGGGTGTCCCTCCATCGTTAGCCAGTGGGCGCCAGGCGCCCTGGCGGTGGTCAGAAGCTGTAACTGGCGGTCGCCACCACGGTACGGCGGTTGCCGGTGAAGCAATCGCCACGCGACAGACAGGTGGTGTAGTAGGTCTCGTCTTCCAGGTTGGTGGCGTTAAGGGTGAACGCCCAGTCCTGGTAGGCGTAGCCGAGCATGGCATCGAACAGCGTGGTCGACGGCGTCTTCAGGCTGTCGGTGCCATCCCAGCTGGCACCGACGTAGCGCACACCGGCACCGGCGCTGAAGCCGGGAATGCCGGCGATGCTGAAGCGGTGCTGCGACCACAGCGAGGCCATGTGCTCGGGTACACTGGCGATGCGCTTGCCCTGCTGGGCAGTCGGCCCCTTGACCACTTCGCTGTCGAGGTAGGTGTAGGTGCTGATCAGATCCCAGTTGGGGTTCACCTCCACCAGCCCTTCCAGCTCCAGTCCCTTGACCCGCGCTTCGCCGGCCTGGCTATTGCTGCCCGGTACCGATCCGGCTATCTGGCGATTCTTCTCGCGCAGATCGAATACCGCTGCGGTGAGCAGCGTGTTGCTGCCTGCCGGCTGGTACTTCACCCCGAGCTCCCACTGCTCGCCCTCGAGCGGCTTGTAGGACTGCTGAGTGAAATTATCCAGACCGATGATCGGCGTGAAGGACTCGCTGTAGCTGATGTAGGGCGCCACGCCATTGTCGAACAGATAGGTCAGACCGACGCGACCGGTGACCGCGTCATCCTTCTGCCGGGTGCCCTGCTCGACGCGCGTGTCAGCCCAGTCCTTGCGCAGGCCCAGAGTTGCCAGCCACTTGTCGAGACGGATCTGGTCCTGAACATACAGGCCCTGCTGGGCAACGCGCTGCTGCGGGACATCGGAAAGCGTGATGCCGGATGGATCGAAGGTGCCGTAGACCGGATCGTAGAGATCCAGCGGGGTGGCGGCTCCGCGAGCGGTCTTGCTATCGGTGACGGCGTGCCGGTAGTCGACACCGACCAGCGCAGTGTGCTGCAGCGGGCCGGTGTCGAAGCGCGACTCGGCTTGGTGGTCGGCGCTCCAGATGGTCACCTCAGGCTTGGAGACGTAATAGACACGATTGACCGTGCGGTCGTCGGCACCGAGCACCGGCGGCCAGCCATACATGGTCTGGTAGCTGACCTTGCTCTTCTGCCAACGCAGGTTCTGCCGCAGCGTCCAGGTGTCGTCGACACGCCAGGTCATCTGCGAGGTCAGTGCTTTCTGCTCGGTGTCATATTCGTCGAAGCCGGGTTCGCTGACGAAGCGCTCGCTGCCAATCTCGCCGTAGGGCGCGCCGAGCACCGTGCCGCGGTGCGGCAGGAAGGAACTGGTGGTGCCGCTGTCGTCTTTCTGCACGTTGGCCATCAGCGTCCATTCGAACTGCTCGTTCGGACGCCAGGTCAACGACGGCATGAACACCAGACGGTTGTCCTTGGTGTGATCGACCTGGGTCTGGCTGTCACGCTGGATCGCCACCACGCGGTAAAGCAACGTGCCGTCTTCATCCAGCGGGCCGGTGCTGTCGAAGGCGATCTGCTTGCGGTCGAAGCTGCCGTATTGCAGCTGCAGCTCATTCTTCTGTTCCGCCTGCGGGCGCTTGCTGACGAAATTGAGCAGGCCGCCGACCGAACTCTGCCCGTAGAGCATGGATGACGGCCCCTTGATCACCTCGACGCGCTCCAGGGTGAAGGGATCGGTGCGTGAGTTCGTGTAGTGGCCGACGCTCTGCTGCAGGCCATCAAGGAAAAGCGTCGGCGCGACGCCGCGGATCAGCGCGAAGTCGCCGCGACTGTCCAGACCATAAGCCTCGCCACGCATGCCGGCGACATAGCGCAACGAGTCCTGGATGGTCAGCGAGCCCTGATCACGGATGCGGTCGGCGGTGATCACGCTGATCGACTGTGGGATTTCGATGATCGGCGTGTCGGTCTTGGTCCCGCTGACGCTGCGCTTGGCCACGTAACCTTCTACCGGGCCGTCGCCCTCCTCGGCTTCGCGTGGCGCGGTGATCTGTTGCGCTTCGAGTTCGACCGCCTCCTGAGCCTGGACAGCGAAGCAGGCGACCAGAGGCAGGGCCAGCACGAGAGGGCGCAGGGAAAAAGGAGGCGAAGCGACAGCATCACTCATGACCGTTATGACCTTGTTATGGATTGAGGATGCGCATGATATTGATAAATGTTTTCATTTAGAAGATCTGTTTTTCTGTTTCCTCGGCTTCGTCGTCCTGCGGCCGGGAATTTCGCCAACCATCGCTAACCGTCCGGGTATTGTTACTGCCGCTAGAGGCTCAGCAGTCCGAGCTGATGCGCAGCCGGCAGTGGCGAACCATGGCCTGCCCAGGTGCGAGGATTTCCAACCCGTCTTTACTCCGATTCAGCGCGGCATTGGCGTGGGATACCGGCTCCACAGCAATGAAACCCTGGTCAACCGGCGGGGTGTAGACGATCAGGTGTTCGAGCCCCGGCCCGGCCTCGATCGCCAGGCCCAGCCGCTGCTCCGGCCAGCGGAGCCGGGCCTGGCCGTCCCAGCCGGTGAAATTGTTGTCCAGCCCCGGCTCGCCCACGACGCGCAACTGGCGGAAATCCCAGACCGGCGCAATGGTTGCCTGGCGCAGCGGCAGCTGCTGCTCGTCGGCCAGCCAGACCGCCTCGGCGGCGAATTGCAGCTCCACGCCTGCATGCCGCGGAAAGTACGGGTGCCAGCCGAGTCCGGCAGGCATTGGCCGGCTGTCGCGGTTGTGCAGCCGCAGCTCCAACACCAGGCCATCGTCGAGGAGCTGCAGCCGCTGGCTGAGGTGGAAGGCGAACGGCCAGTCCGCGGCGCTATCGCCCTCGCTCGGATCATGCGCGAGGCTCAGCCGCAGCTGGTCGGCGCCCTGCTCGTCCAGCTGCCAGGCCCGCTTCCAGGCCACACCATGGATCGGCAGGGCGTGATCGGGGGAGTTGCGCCGCAGTTGATAGGAGCTGCCGTCGAAGTCGAAACAGCCGCTGGCGACGCGATTGGAGTACGGCGCCAGCACGAAGCAGCCCGTGCGCCGCACCTGCTCGCTGCCATCCCAGGGCCGCAGCAGATCGAAGCCGTCGAGGGCAAAGCGGGTGATCGCGCCGCCCAGCGCGGGACACACCGATAGCTGCAAACCGGCACGGCTGAGATGCAACTCATCGAAGCAAGCCATGGCGTTCGCCCTTCCAGAAATGTGCCGGCACCGGCAGAGCGCTTGTGGCGTTCGGGGTGCACGCAGCGAGCGGTCAAGTAATCACGACGGAAGCCTGTGACAACCGCCGCGTGCGCCGCTGACACCGGTCAGACCGGCGTCACCAGCTGCCCCTCCGCGAGGAAGCGCTGCAGGTTGGCCAATACCAGGTCTTCCATGGCGGCGCGGGTTTCCCGGGTGGCGCTGCCGACGTGCGGCAGCAGCACCGCGTTGTCCATACCCAGCAGCGCATCGGGCACTCGCGGCTCGTCGGCGAACACGTCCAGCGCGGCACCGCCGAGGCGGCCGGCCTGCAGCGCCTCGACCAGCGCCGGCTCGTCCACCACCGAACCGCGCGCGACGTTCACCAGCAGGCCGTCCGGGCCAAGCGCCTCGAGCACGTCGCGGTTCACCAGGCCGCGGGTCTGCGGGCCGCCGACGCAGGTCAGCAGCAGCACGTCGGCCCAGCGCGCCAGCTCGACCAGGCTGGCGGCGTACTCGTAAGGGCAGTCGGTGAGCGGCCGGCGGTTGTGGTAACGCACCGGCATGGCGAAACCCTCGGCGCGGCGGGCCACCGCCAGGCCGATGCGGCCGAGACCGAGAATGCCCAGCCGGCTGCCGCTGACCCGACGCGCCAGCGGCAGGTTGCCGTTCAGCCAGCCGCCGGCGCGGACGAAGCGATCGGCGCGGCTCAGCTGCCGGCGGCCGTCGATGATCAGGCCCATGGCCAGATCGGCGACGCAGTCGTTGAGCACCTCCGGCGTGTTGCTGATGGCGATGCCGCGGGCCTGCGCGGCAGGCACATCGATGGGGTCGTAGCCGACGCCGAAACTGACGATGGCCCTGAGCGCCGGCAGCCGCGCCATCAGCTCGGCCGAGCAGCCGAAGCGCGAACCGGTGACCACCACCTCGATGCAGCCCGCCACCTCATCCAGGCGCTCGGCAACATCGGCCTGCCACAACGGCAGGACGTCGTAGCGGTCGGCCAGTTCACGGTCGAGCCGTGCCGACAGCGGCGCGACCTGCAGCAGATAGGGCATGAAGCTCTCCTCATTCGGTAGGCGTGAAGCGATACAGCGATGCTCGTCAGGTGATGGGCGCCGGGTTGAACAGCACCAGGTCATTGTGCAGCCGATGGCGCTCAGCCCAGGTCTGCTTGCGACCGCTGGCGACGTCCAGGTAGTAGTGGAACAGTTCCCAGCCGAGCGCCTCGATGCTCGCCCGCCCACTGGCGATGCGCCCGGCATCGATGTCGATCAGGTCCGGCCAGCGCTCGGCCAGTTCAGTGCGCGTCGCCACCTTGATCACCGGCGCCATGGCCAGGCCGTAGGGCGTACCGCGGCCGGTGGTGAACACGTGCAGGTTCATCCCGGCGGCCAGCTGCAGCGTGCCGCAGACGAAGTCCGACGCCGGGGTGGCGCAGAAGATCAGGCCCTTTCGCGCAACCCGCTCGCCCGGCCCGACCACGCCGTTGATGGCGCCGCTGCCGGATTTGACGATGGAGCCCAGGGACTTCTCGACGATGTTCGACAACCCGCCCTTCTTGTTGCCCGGGGTGGTGTTGGCGCTGCGATCGGCGGCGCCGCGCTCCAGGTAGCGGTCATACCAGTCCATCTCGGCAATCAGTGCGTCGGCCACTTCCGGCGTCTCGGCGCGGGCGGTGAGCATATACACCGCATCGCGCACCTCGGTGTTCTCCGAGAACATCACCGTGGCCCCGGCGCGCACCAGCAGGTCCGCCGCATAGCCCAGCGCCGGGTTGGCGGTAATGCCGGAGAAGGCGTCGCTGCCGCCGCACTGCATGCCGAGGATCAGCTCGCTGGCCGGCACCGTTTCGCGGCGGCGCTGGTCGAGCTTCTTCAGCCGCGTTTCGGCCAGGGCCATGATCTGCTCGATCATCTCGCTGAAGCCGCTGTTCGACTCCTGCAGGCGGTACAGCCAGGGGTCGCGCAGGTCCACCGAGGGATCGCCCTCGTGCATCACCTGCTCGGCCTGCAGCTTCTCGCAGCCGAGACTGACGATCAGCGCTTCGCCGCCGAGGTTCGGGTTGCGCGCCAGGTTGCGCACGGTGCGGATGGGGATGTAGGCGTCGCGGGCATTGATCGCCACGCCGCAGCCGTAGCTGTGGGTCAGGGCGACCACGTCGTCGACGTTCGGGTATTTGGGCAGCAGCTCGTCGCGGATGCGCTTGGCTGCATGCTCCAGCACGCCGGTGACGCACTGCACCGTGGTGCTGATGCCGAGGATGTTGCGCGTGCCGACGGTGCCGTCGGCGTTGCGGTAGCCCTCGAAGGTGTAGCCCTCGAGCGGGTCGAGCCCGGGCGGCACAGCGGTGGCGCGCGGCAGGCTGTCCAGCGGCGGTGCGCTGGGCATCCGCAACTGGGTTTCCTTGACCCAGCTGCCACGGCGCAGGGGCTCGAGGGCGTAACCGATGATCTGTCCGTAGCGGCGTACCGGCTCGCCTATGCCGATGTCGACGAGCGCGACCTTGTGGCTCTGCGGAACGGCCTCGACCGTAACCAGCCCGCCCTCGAACTGCGCACCGACCGGCACGCCGCCGTCATTGACCACCACGGCGACGTTGTCCGCCTCGTTCAGGCGGATGCAGCGCGGGGAATCCTGGTGGGGAATCAGTTGCACGGTTTCGCTCATGTCTGCTCCGGTTAGGGTCCGGTTGTTGTTCTGACGTCGTTTCGCTGGTGTCGCCCCGCCAAGCACGCGGCTTACCGGCAGGCCGCTGGTGGGCTGAAGCCCACCCTACGGTGTTGCCGGCTCTGTAGGGTGGGCTTTAGCCCACCGTGCGAGTTTCCCATCCGGCACGGACCCGTAGGGTGGATGGCCGAAGCCATCCGACTCCCGCCCGGCAAGTGGCTCAGCGCACCATGCAGGGCTTCTTGTTGTTGAAGGTCCAGTTGGGGATCAGGTACTGCATGGCGATGGCGTCATCGCGGGCACCCAGGCCTTTCTCCTGGTAGTGGGCATGCGCCTGCTCCAGGGCAGCCCAGTCCAGCTCGACGCCCAGCCCCGGCTTCTGCGGCACCGCGACCTTGCCGCCGACGATCTTCAGCGGCTCGCGGGTCAGGTGCTGGCTGTCCTGCCAGATCCAGTGGGTGTCGATGGCAGTGACGCGACCCGGCGCGGCGGCCGCCACGTGGGTGAACATCGCCAGGGAGATGTCGAAGTGGTTGTTCGAGTGCGAGCCCCAGGTCAGGCCGAAGTCGGCGCACATCTGCGCCACGCGCACGGAGCCGGCCATGGTCCAGAAGTGCGGGTCGGCCAGCGGGATATCCACCGAGTGCAGGCACACCGCGTGACTCATCTGTCGCCAGTCGGTGGCGATCATGTTGGTCGCGGTGGGCAGGCCGGTGGCGCGGCGGAACTCGGCCATCACTTCACGACCGGAATAGCCGTTCTCGGCACCGCAGGGGTCTTCGGCATAGGCCAGCACACCGTGCAGATCGCGACACAGGCCGATGGCTTCGTCCAGCGACCAGGCGCCGTTGGGGTCCAGGGTCACCCGGGCGTCGGGGAAGCGCTGGGCCAGGGCGCGGATCGCCTCGACTTCCTCTTCGCCGCGCAGTACGCCGCCCTTGAGCTTGAAGTCCTTGAAGCCGTAGCGCTCGTAGGCCGCCTCGGCCTGGCGGACGATGCGCTCCGGCGTCATGGCCTCCTCGTTGCGCACGCGAAACCAGGCGTCGTCGGAGTTGGATTCGTCGCGGTAGCCGAGGTCGGTCCGGTTGCGATCGCCGATGAAGAACAGGTAGCCGAGCATTTCCACTTCGTCACGCTGCTGGCCTTCGCCGAGCAGGGCGGCGACCGGCACCTCGAGGTGCTGGCCGAGCAGGTCGAGCAGCGCCGACTCCAGCGCGGTGACGGCGTGAATGGCGATGCGCAGGTCGAAGGTCTGCAGGCCGCGGCCGCCGGCGTCACGGTCGGCGAAGGCGCGGCGCACCTTGCCGAGCAGCGCGTTGTACTGGCCGATCGGTTCGCCGACCAGCAGGGCACGCGCATCGTCGAGGGTCTGGCGGATGGCTTCGCCGCCCGGCACTTCGCCGACGCCGACGTGGCCGGCGCTGTCCTTGAGGATGAGGATGTTGCGGGTGAACCAGGGCCCATGGGCGCCGCTGAGGTTCATCAGCATGCTGTCCTGCCCGGCGACGGGCACGACGGTGAGTTCGGTGATGCGGGGCGTGCCCGACATGGCGGTGGTCATGGGTGTCCCTCTGTTGTTCTTGTGGGGATGCGGCGCCCACCGGGGGCGCCGTGACGCAGTCTTGCGGCCGGACCTTTCGGCCGGCTTTCAACATCAGCCGATATAGGTGGTCTTCACCGTGGTGTAGAACTCCTGGGCGTAGCGACCCTGTTCGCGCGGGCCATAGGACGAGCCTTTGCGGCCGCCGAACGGCACGTGGTAATCCACCCCGGCGGTGGGCAGGTTGATCATCACCATGCCGGCCTGGGCGTGGCGCTTGAAGTGGTTGGCGTATTTCAGCGAGGTGGTGCAGATACCGGCGGACAGGCCGAACTCGGTGTCGTTGGCCATGGCCAGCGCCTCGTCGTAATCCTTGACCTTCACCACGTTGGCCACCGGGCCGAAGATTTCCTCGCGGCTGATGCGCATGTTCGGGTTGCTGTCGACGAACAGCGTCGGCGCCAGGAAGTAGCCGTCGCTGCCGCACTTCACCCGCTCGCCGCCGCAGGCCAGGCGCGCGCCCTCCTGCTTGCCGATCTCGATGTAACGCAGGTCCTGCTCCAGCTGCGCCTCGGACACCACGGGGCCGACGTCGACGCCCTGCTCCAGCGCCGGGCCGACCTTGATCTTGCTGATGCGCTCGACCATCGCCTCGACGAAGCGGTCATAGATGCCTTCGGTGACGATGATGCGGCTGGAGGCCGTGCAGCGCTGGCCGGTGGAGTAGAAGGCGCTCTGGGTGCACAGCTCGACGGCGACCTTGAGGTCGGCGTCGTCCAGCACGATCTGCGGGTTCTTGCCGCCCATCTCCAGCTGCACCTTGGCGCCGCGCGCCACGCAGGCCTGGGCGATGCCGCGACCGACGCCCACCGAACCGGTGAAGCTCACGGCATCGACGTCGCTGGCGTTGACGATGGCCTCGCCGACCTCACGGCCGCGGCCCATCACCAGGTTGAACACGCCAGCCGGGAAACCCGCGCGGGAGATGATCTCGGCGATGGCCCAGGCGCAGCCCGGTACCAGGTCGGCCGGCTTGATCACCACGCAGTTGCCGAAGGCCAGCGCCGGAGCGATCTTCCAGGCGGGGATGGCGATGGGGAAGTTCCAGGGGGTGATCAGGCCGATCACGCCCAGCGGTTCGCGGGTGACCTCGACGCCGACTCCGGGGCGCACCGACTGCAGCGTCTCGCCAGCCTGGCGCAGGCACTCGCCGGCGAAGAACTTGAAGATATTGCCGGCACGGGCGACTTCGCCGATGGCTTCCGGCAGGGTCTTGCCCTCCTCGCGGGCCAGCAGCGTGCCGAGCTCTTCGCGGCGGGCGAGGATTTCCAGGCCGACCTTTTCCAGCGCATCGGCGCGCGCCTGGATGCCGACGCTGGCCCAGGCCGGGAAGGCGCGGCGGGCGGCGGCGATGGCCTGCTCGACCTGGGCGGCATCGGCCTGGGCGTATTCGCCGATCACGTCCGACAGGTCGGACGGATTGGTGTTGGCCTGGTAGCGATCCGAGGCGACCCACTGGCCGTCGATGTAGTTGTCGTAGCGTTGTACGTCAGCCATGCAAACTGTCCTCTGGTGATGCCCGGCGCGACCGTGCGGCACAGCGGCGCCAGGAGGTCGGAAAAGGCCGCGCTTACTGCGCGCCCTGCTGTTCGATCAGCACCGCGAGGCGCTCGTACTCGTCGGGCTTCAGCTCGGTCAGTGGCGCGCGGACCGGGCCGGCGTCGTAGCCGGAAATTCGGGCGCCGGCCTTGACGATGCTGACCGCATAACCCTTGCAGCGATTGCGGATCTCCAGGTACGGCAGAAAGAAATCGTCGATCAGCTTGCCGACGGTTTCATGATCCTCACGGGCGATGGCCTTGTAGAAATCCATGGCGGTCTTCGGGATGAAGTTGAACACCGCCGAGGAATACACCGGCACGCCCAGTGCCTTGTAGGCCGCGGCATAGACTTCCGCGGTCGGCAGGCCGCCGAGGTAGCTGAAGCGGTCGCCGAGGCGGCGCCGGATCGACACCATCAGCTCGATATCGCCCAGGCCATCCTTGTAGCCGATCAGGTTCGGGCAGCGCTCGGCCAGCTGCTCCAGGTGCGTCGCGGTCAGGCGGCAGACGTTGCGGTTGTAGACCACCACGCCGATGTTCACCGACTTGCAGACCTGCTCGACATGGGCGGCCACGCCTTCCTGGCTGGCTTCGGTGAGGTAGTGCGGCAGCAGCAGCAGCCCCTTGGCGCCCAGGCGCTCGGCCTCCTGAGCCATCTGGATGGCGAGGCGGGTCGGACCACCGACGCCGGCGAGGATCGGCACGGTACCGGCACAGGTATCGACGGCGGTCTTGATGATCTCGCTGTACTCGCGCGGCTCCAGCGAGAAGAACTCACCGGTGCCGCCGGCGGCGAACAGCGCCGAGGCTCCGTACGGGCCGAGCCATTCCAGACGCTTGACGTAGCCGGCGCGGTTGAAGTCGCCCTGCGCGTCGAAGTCGGTGACCGGGAACGACAGCAGGCCGGAAGAGAGGATGGCCTTCAATTCTTGTGGGTTCATTATTCGAGCATCCTGAATGCATGTTGGAGAGGTACAAGGGCATCAGCCTTGAGATACGTTATCGTACAACTAAAAATAGTCCAACCGTTTTTTCTGCGGATTTTCTTCAGCGCTGAAAGCTGAATGAAAGCTTTCTGCTTTTCACTCGCTCGGCCAGGTCAATCACCGTGACAGCGGCAGCTTTAACGGCATAAGCAGCGGCAGACGACCCAGCTGAATGCAGCGATGATTTCGTTTGACAGGTGACGTAGCGAACTGTAAAAAATCCTCCATAGTCGTACGACGACCTATGACCACAATAACAATAGCGAGGCCCCGGACATGTTCCGCAATTGCCCGTCCCCTGCGCAGCCGCCGGCTGCCGACAACGTCATCCGCCGCGCTGCCTCAGCAGATGCGCGTACAGCGCCCACCCCGGTCGCTCGCCTCGCCTACAGCGGAGGCCGCGCACAATGAGCCAGCCGTTCAGTGCAACGCCCCGCGTCCAGAGCATGCAGGTCATCCCGGTGGCCGGCTACGACAGCATGCTGCTCAACCTCTGCGGCGCCCATGCTCCCTACTCCACCCGCAACCTGGTGCTGCTCACCGACAATGCCGGCAACACCGGTATCGGTGAGGTACCCGGTGGAGAGGGTATCCGTCAGGCATTGGAGCGCTGCCGCCCGCTGGTCATCGACCAGCCGATCGGCCTCTACAACCGCACGCTCAACAGCCTGCGCAGCGCCATCGCCGGCAACGCCGCCGGCACCCCGCAGGCGACCCGCCACGAGGTGACCTCCGAAGCCGAGGCCGCCGTGCTGCGCCAGCCGCACGAGATCAACCTGCGTATGGACAACGTGATCACCGCGGTCGAGGCCGCGCTGCTCGACCTACTCGGCCAGCACCTGCAGGTGCCGGTGGCCGAGCTGTTGGGCAGTGGCCAGCAGCGCGACGCCGTGCCGATGCTGGCCTACCTTTTCTATATAGGCGATCGCCAGCGTACCGACCTGCCCTACCTGGCCAGCACCGGTGAGGACTGGTACCAGCTGCGCCATCAGCAGGCGCTGTCCCCGGACGCCATCGCCCGTCTGGCCGAAGCCGCGCATGCGCGTTACGGCTTCGCCGATTTCAAGCTCAAGGGCGGCGTGATGCGCGGCGAGGAAGAGATGCAGGCGATCGCCGCGATCAAGGCGCGCTTCCCCGATGCCCGCGTCACCCTCGATCCCAACGGCGCCTGGTCACTGGACGAGGCCATCGCCCTGTGCAAAGGCCAGGGTCACCTGCTCGCCTACGCCGAGGACCCCTGCGGCCCAGAAAACGGCTACTCCGGCCGCGAGATCATGGCCGAGTTCAAGCGCGCCACCGGCATTCCCACCGCCACCAACATGGTCGCCACCGACTGGCGGCAGATGGGCCACTCGCTGCGCCTGGAATCGGTCGACATCCCGCTGGCCGACCCGCACTTCTGGACCATGCAGGGCTCGGTGCGCCTGGCACAGATGTGCGAGCAGTTCGGCCTGACCTGGGGCTCGCACTCGAACAACCACTTCGATGTTTCGCTGGCCATGTTCACCCATGCCGCGGCCGCTGCACCGGGCCGTATCACCGCCATCGACACCCACTGGATCTGGCAGGAGGGCCAGGAGCGCCTGACCCGCGAGCCGCTGCAGATCGTCGGCGGCCAGGTCCACGTGCCCGAGCGCCCGGGCCTGGGCATCGAGCCGGACATGGACCGGATCATGGCCGCCCATGAGCTGTACAGGAAGGTCGCCAGCGGCGCCCGCGACGATGCCATGGCCATGCAGTACCTGATTCCGGGCTGGCAATACCATCCCAAGCGGCCGAGCTTCGGACGCGCACCCGTCTGACCCGCAGTACCCCAACCACTGGAGATCGAACAATGAAAAAAGCGATATGCGCCTCCCTGGTATCCGCCGCAATGGCCTTCAGCAGCAGCGCCTTCTCTGCCGATGAGGTGAAATGGCCGACCCGCCCCGTACAGGTGGTGGTGATCGCCAACCCCGGTGGCGACACCGATTTCAATGCCCGCACTATGGCCAAGTACTTCAACCAGATCACCGGCAAGAGCATGGTGGTGACCAATATCGCCGGCGGCGGCGGCACCCTGGCCGCCGAACAGGTCAAAGGCGCGGCAGCTGATGGCAACACCATCCTCTTCACCCACCCGGGCCAGCTGATCGTCAACGAGGTTGCCGGCCTCACCGAGGACAGCTACGAGACCTTCGACGTGTCCTGCATCGCCGGCGTCGACAAGAGCACGGTGTTCGTCGCGTCCAAGCAGTCCGGCGTGACCAGCATGCAGGACCTGATCGCCAAGTCGAAGGCCGAACCGGGCAGCATCACCTACGGCACCGAGATGGGCAGCTTCTCCCACGTGCAGGGGCTGATGCTGGAGAAGCTGACCGATACCAAGCTGAAGATGGTCGACGGCGGTACGGTTTCCGACCGCGTGGTGGGCATGCTCGGCGGACGCCTGGACCTCGGCGCGATCACCTACGGCTCGGTGCAGGACTACGTCAGCGGCGGGCAGATGGTCGCGCTCGGCCAGCCCAACGAAGAGCGCAACCCACTGCTCGGCGAGGTGCCGACGCTCAAGGAGCAGGGCCTGGACATCACCATGGACAAGCCCTACGTGGTCGCCTTCCCGAAGGGCACCGACCCGGCCATCGTGAAGAAGATGGCCGACGTGATGAAGCAGATCACCGAGATTCCCGAGTACGCCGAGGAGCTGAAGAAGTTCAAGCAGCCGGTGGCCTACCACGGCACCGAAGAGGCCAAGGCGATTCTGGCCAAGACCCGCGAGGACTTCATGCAGTTCAAGGACGAGCTGCGTCAGGCCAAGAACTGATCCCTGACGTGTCGCCAGCCGGCCACGCCGGCTGGCTGTCTCTCCTCACGCACGGAGGTTTGCCATGACCACTGCGAACAAGAAAGAACTGATCATCGGCGTGGCCATGCTCGGCGCCAGCATCGCCTATCTGGTGATGGCCTACCGCGTACCCGGCCACGACGGCATCGATGCCGCCACCGTCCCTACCCTGCTGGCCTTCCTGCTCTGCCTGCTCGGGGCGCTGCAGACGCTCAGCGCCTTCGGCAACCGCGCGCGGCCCGCAGCCGAGAGCGGCGCCGACGCCCCGGAGCAATCCAGTACCAGCGTCATCGAGCCGCTGACCGTGCTGAAGACCCTCGGCCTGATCCTGCTCTACGTGGTGCTGCTCGGCCCGGTGGGCTTTCCGATCATGACCGCGCTGTACCTCTACCTGCAGTTCATCGTCCTGACGCCGGTGGACCACAAGGTCCGCCACCTGCCCTACGCGGCCATCGCAGTGGTCACGTCCATCGTCATCTACCTGCTGTTCCGCGAGGCGTTCGACCTGTTGCTGCCCGCTGGCCTGCTGAATTTCTGAGGAATCGACCATGCTCGAATTACTGCAGCAAGGCTTCGGTGCCGTCTTCTCGCTCAACATCCTGCTGCTGATGCTCGGCGGCGTCGCGGTCGGCATCGTCTTCGGCGCCGTGCCCGGTCTGTCCGCGACCATGGCGGTCGCCCTGTGCCTGCCGCTGACCTTTACCATGGGTCCGCAGGCCGGCCTGTCGCTGCTGGTCGCGCTGTTCATCGGCGCCACATCCGGCGGCCTGATCTCGGCGATCCTGCTGAAGATTCCCGGCACGCCATCGTCCATCGCCACGGTGTTCGACGGCGGCCCGCTGATGGAGCAGGGGCTGGGCGTGAAGGCGCTCGGCGTCGGCATCGTGTTCTCCTTTCTCGGCACCATCTTCAGCATCATCGCGCTGATGTTCATCGCCCCGCAGCTGGCCAAGGTGGCGCTGAGCTTCGGCCCGCACGAATACTTCGCCATCGCGGTGTTCTCCCTGACGCTGATCGCCACCCTGTCGGCCGGCTCGATGGTCAAGGGGCTGTTTGCCGGCACGCTGGGCATCGCCGTGTCCACCGTCGGCATCGCCCCGGTGGAGGCGGTGCGCCGCTTCACCTTCGGCGTCAGCGAGCTGAACGGCGGCTTCTCCATGCTCACGGTGATGATCGGCATGTTCGCCGTGGCCGAGGTCATCAAGCTCGCCGAAACAGGGCGGCACGCCGCGCGCAGCAAGGTCGGCTCGGTGAGCATGAAGCACATCAAGGGCTTCGGCTTCTCGCTCAGGGAGTTCCGCCAGGAGCTGCCCAACGCCAGCCGTTCCGGTCTGATCGGTCTGGCGGTGGGCATCCTCCCGGGGATCGGTGCCGGCACCTCCAACCTGCTCTCCTACATCGTCGCCAAGAAGCGCGCCAAGCAGCCGGAAACCTACGGCAAGGGCAACATCGGCGGCGTGGTCGCCAGCGAGACGGCGAACAACGCCGGCATCGGCGGCGCCATGATGCCGCTGATGACCCTGGGCATCCCCGGCGACACCACCACGGCGATCCTGCTTGGCGGCTTCCTGATCCACGGCATCCAGCCCGGGCCGCTGCTGTTCGTCAGCCAGGGGCCGCTGGTCTACACCATCTTCGCCGCGCTGCTGGTGGCCTCGGTGATGATGCTGTTCATGGAGTTCTACGGCCTGCGCCTGTTCATCAAGCTGCTCGACGTGCCCAAGCACATCCTCCTGCCGATCATTCTGGTGCTCTGTGTGGTCGGCGCGTTCGGCCTCTCCAGCCGGCTGTTCGACGTCTGGTCGATCCTGCTGTTCGGGCTGCTCGGCTACGGCTTCGTCAAGGCGGGGATGCCGGTCGCGCCCTTCATCATCGGCTTCATCCTCGGGCCGATGGCCGAAACCAACCTGCGCCGCGGCCTGATGCTGTCCGATGGCAACTTCGCCGCCTTCGTCAGCAACCCCATCGCCGCGACATTCCTCGGCCTGGCCCTGGCCTTCGTGCTCTGGCAGCTGTACAGCGCCGTGCGGCCACGCAGCGGTGCCATCGCGCAGGCCCTGCGTACCTAAACCGACGCCCTTCTTCCGGCCGGAGGAGGGTTTGGCTCAGCCGCGCCGACCGAACGCATCGCTTGCCAGCGTCCAGCCCGCCACCCGCTCGCTGAGGCTCAGCCCCAGTCCGAGCCGGGTCGGCACCTGCATGCAGCCATCGCGGATCTCGAGTCGTTCCTGGAACAGCGGCTCGAGCCATTCGAAATGCTCGACCCACGTGGCATGTTCGTAGGCCGCAGCGAGGTGGATATGCAATTCCATGACGAAATGCGGCGCCATGATGATTCCGCGCCGCCGCGCCGCCTCGGCCACCTGCAGGAACGGCGTGATGCCACCAATGCGCGGCGCGTCATGCATGATCACATCCACCGCCGCGCGCTCGACGAAGGCACAGGCCTCGGCCGCACTGGCGAGCATCTCGCCGCTACCTACCGGGGTGACCAGCTGCGCGGCCAGGGCGGCATGGCCGTCCAGATCGTGGACGTCCAGCGGCTCCTCGATCCAGGTCAGGTCGAACTCCTCCAGCGCCCTCCCCATGCGCGCCGCGGTGGTGCGGTCCCATTGCTGGTTGACGTCGACCATCAGCGCCACATCCGCCCCCAGCGCCTCGCGCAGCGCCCGCACGCGGCGCAGGTCCTCGCGCCGGTTCGGCTGGCCGATCTTCAGCTTGATCCCGCCGATACCGCGCGCGCGGGACGCCTCGGCCTTTTCGATGACCTCCTCGATGGGCGCCTGCAGATAGCCACCGGAGGTGTTGTAGCAGGGCACCGCGTCGCGATGGGCGCCGAGCAGCTTGGCCAGCGGCAACTCGGAGCGGCGCGCCTTGAGGTCCCACAGCGCCGTATCGAAGGCGGCGATGCTCTGCAGCGCCAGGCCGCTGCGCCCGATCGAGGCGCTGGCCCAGCTCAGCCGGCTCCACAGGCGGGCGATGTCGTTGGGGTCTTCGCCCAGCAGCAACGGCGCCAGTTCCCGCGCGTGGGCATATTGCGCGGGGCCGCCGGTGCGCAGGCTGTAGCTGAAACCGAGGCCGTGATGCCCCTGCTGCGACTGCAGCTCGACGAACAGCAGGCTGACCGACGCCAGGGGCAGCTGTCGCCCGGTAAGCACCTTGGCGTCGCTGACGGGCCGCTGCAATGGCAACTCCACAGCACGCAGGCCGATCCAGCTGATGCGGTCCGCTTCATAGAGGTCGCTCATTCGTGTGTCGCCGCCTCGTCAATCAGGGAATGAGCTGGATAATCTCCCCGAAGGATTGATACGGTCTAATTCATTTCTGCACTCGATTGATACCAGGAACGGATCAATGTTCGAACTTGCCCAGCTGCGCTGCTTTACCATCCTGGCCAGCGAGCTGAACTTCCGCCGCGCGGCCGAGCGTCTGAACATGACCCAGCCGCCACTGAGCCGGCAGATCCAGTTGCTGGAACATCAGCTCGGCGTCGCGCTGTTCACCCGCAGCACGCGCTCGGTGGCGCTCACCGCCGCCGGCCGCGCCTTCTTCGTCGAGGCTCAGGCGTTGCTCGACCAGGCCCACCGCGCGGCGCAGGGCGCGCGACTGGCCGCATTGGGCGAGAGCGGCTCGCTGACCATCAGCTTCGTGGCCAGCGCGGTCTACGACTTCCTGCCGCGCGCCATCACCCAGGTACGCCGGGAGCGGCCAGGCGTGGCCATCAACCTGCTGGAGACCACCACCTTCGAACAACTGCAGGCACTGCGCGCACGCCGGGTCGACCTGGCGGTGGTGCGCGAGCCGTTGCAGCAGCCGGGGCTGGTCAGCGAATGCCTGCTGCGCGAGCCCTTCGTGCTGGCGACGCCGGTCCGGCACCCGCTGGCGCAGCATCCGGCGCCGACCCTGGAAATGCTCAATGGCGAGCCGTTCATCCTCTATGCCCATGGCGCCTGGCAGCCGTTCAACGA
Organism: Stutzerimonas sp. R40042; assembly: GCF_026642215.1. NCBI lineage: Bacteria > Pseudomonadati > Pseudomonadota > Gammaproteobacteria > Pseudomonadales > Pseudomonadaceae > Stutzerimonas > Stutzerimonas sp. R40042. The sequence continues at coordinate 4,259,584 of NZ_CP113258.1, forward strand.
GCTGCACACCGGCTTGTTCCGCGCCAGCGGCATTCAGCCCGAATTCGTCCAGTCGCTGGGCTCGACGCTGACCATCCTCTCGCTGGTCAACGCTGGCCTCGGCCTGGCGCTGGTGCCGCGCGGGGCCGGCGCGATCCGCTTCCAGCATGTGTGCTTTCGCGAACTGCCGCTGCCGGCGGGGATCTGCGCCGAGCTGCACCTGGCCTGGCGCGACGACAACGACAACCCGGCGCTGGAGGCGGCGCGCGATGCCGTGCGTCAGGCGGCCGGCGATATTGCCCAGAGCATGCCGCCGATCTAGCCGCAGCAGGCAAACCAGGCAGGAGCCGCTCGCTCCGTGTCGCCTGAACGGCTCGCCCGCCTCGATGCTGCCGCTGCACCTACGCTGTACCGGCCGATTGGTGCGCAACTGAACTGTTGCGCCGATCGAACTGGTCTTAATCTGGCCGGCCGGGCAATGCACGGACAGCTCCGCCAGTCCAGCGCGCTCAACTGGAGAACTTGCATGACCGACACAGAAACCGAGTTGCATCATTTCGACCGGCGCATGGTCTGGACCGGTTTTCGCCAGCTCGCGCCTATTTCCATCTTCGTCACCCTGTTCGGTGCCGCCTTCGGTCTGGCGGCAGTGCAGAACGGGCTGGACGATTCGGTGATCCTCACGATGAGCGCGCTGGTGTTCGCCGGCGCCTCGCAGTTCGCCGCGCTGGAGCTGTGGGGCACTCAGGTGCCGCTGTTCACCCTGATGGTCACGGTGTTCGCCATCAACGCCCGCCACTTGCTGATGGGCGCCACGCTCTATCCCTGGTTGCGCCAGCTGCCGCCGGGTCGGCGCTACGGGGTGATGCTGATCGCCTCGGACGCCAACTGGGCGATGGCCATGCAGGCCTTCAACCGCAACCGCCCGGGCTTCGGCCTGCTGCTCGGTGGCGGCCTTGCGCTCTGGTCGTTCTGGGTGGTCGGCAGCTGGCTGGGCATCCATTTCGGCAGTGCGGTCAGTGATCCGAAGCGCCTGGGCCTGGACATGGTAATGGGCTGCTTCCTGCTGGCGATGGTGGTCGGCGGCGAAAAGAACCTGCGCATGCTGGTGATCTGGAGCGTTGCCGCCGCCGCCTCGCTGCTCGCCTTCAGCTACCTGCCGGAGAACAGCCACGTGGTGGTGGGCGCGCTGGCCGGTGGCGCGATGGGGCTGCTGTGGCAGGAGAAAGCGCGTGAATCTTGATGCAACGGGCGCCGGCGCGCTGATCGTGGTGCTGGTCATGGCCCTGGTGACCCTGGCGACGCGCTGGGGCGGCGTGCTCGTCATGGCCTTCGTGCCGATCAGCGACCGCGTCCGGCAGTTCATCACCGCCATGTCCGGCTCGGTGCTGGTGGCGATCGTCGCGCCCATAGCCCTGCAGGGGGACGCCGGCGCCCGCCTGGCGCTGCTGGCCACGGCAGCGACCATGCTGGTGCTGAAGAAGCCACTGCCAGCGATTGCCGCCGGCATCGCGGTCGCCGCGCTGGTCCGGCAGTTCTGAAGCGGCTGCCGCTCCAAGCGGGCCCACCGAGGAGCGAGTCTGACTCCGCCGATCCGCCTCGCCGTGGCTACTGTCAGCCCCTCGGCCTGCGCCGAAACAGACCAGCGAACTGAGCGTCAGCGAGCGCTACCTGGGTTGCTCCCGCCAAAACGATCACGGGATGCGCGAAACGCCTCGGCATTCTCCAGCAGCCACATCCACAGCGGCACCATGCGAGCCAGAAAACTCCGGCCAAGCGCCGTCAGCTCGTATTCCACCCGCGGCGGCACTTCCCGGTGGTCGAAGCGCAGAATCAGTCCGTCGCGCTCCAGCTGCCTGAGGCTGCGAGTCAGCATGCGTTGGGTGATGCCGTCCAGGCGGCGGGCCAGCTCGGCATGGCGAAGTTTTCCGCTTACGCCCAACGCGTGCACGATGCCGAGCGACCATCGGTTACCGGCATGCGTCAGCACCTCACGCTTGAGCTTGCCATCCTCGGCGCTGAGCGCCTCGCACGCAGCCTGCGAATAATGGATCACCTCATCTTCGGTCATGTGTTCATGCGGTATCACGCGTGTGCCTTCTTCTGTATGCCCATCGAGAGTGACAGGATAAAACCCGTCCATCGCTAGTCCATCGAGGAGATCGCACATATGCAGTCACTCACCCCTGAAAAGACTGACAACGTCCTGGTACTGGGAGTCGGCGAACTCGGCATGGCCGTGCTCCAGGCACTTGCCGGCCGACCCGAGTCGCGCGTCACGGCAATGTTGCGACCACCCGCTGATGGGCATGACCAGGGCGGATCGCAGGCCGAAACGCTCGAGCACCTCGGGGTCGCCTATGTCCATGCCGATGCAGCTGGCGACTCCGTTGAGCGTCTGGCGCAGCTGTTCAGCGGTTTCGACACGCTGATCAGCTGCCTTGGCTTCGCGGCGGGGCCCGGCATCCAACGCAAACTGACCCAGGCGGCGCTGCAGTCGACCGTGAAGCGCTATATCCCATGGCAGTTCGGCGTCGACTATGACGCCATCGGTCGCGGGAGCCCACAGCCACTGTTCGACGAACAGCTGAACGTACGCGACATGCTGCGTGCGCAAACCCGGCTTCAATGGCAGATCATCTCCACCGGTATGTTCACCAGCTTCCTGTTCGAGCCGGCGCTGGGCGTGGTCGATCTGGACAACGACATCGTTCGCGCTCTCGGCAGCTGGGATACCACTGTGACGGTTACGACCCCGGAGGACATCGGCGACCTGACCGCCCGAGTCGTCTGCGAACCGGTCCAGGGCGACCCGATAGTCTTCTGCGCCGGCGATACCATCAGCTATGGCCAGCTGGCCGACACCATCGAGCGCGTGTTGAGGCGCCCGATGCGGCGTGAGCAATGGACGATCCCGATGCTACGAAACGAGCTGATGGCCGCCCCGGACGACCCCATGCGCAAGTACCGGGCGGTATTTGCCGAGGGCGTGGGAGTCGCCTGGGACAAATCCCTCACCTATAACGCTGAGCGCGGCATTCCGACCACGACGGTCGCTCAATGGGTGGAGCAGCACCTGCTGCGATAGCGTTGCGCGAGCCTCGCACCACACCCGCCCCTGGAGCTGCTGCCATAGGTCGCGGATCATGCCGGATACACTGAAGCGAGCCTGACGATCGCATCGCAGGCGCTAGTTAAGCCGAAGGTGTCCTGTCGCAGGTCTTGCTATTCCGCCAAGTCATCATACAACTATCGTCGAAAACGATGAGCTCGGTTGTCGCCTTCGCCAGGTGTCACCGCCACAGCCAGGGAGCCGCTGGCGGAGAGGCTTAACGCCCACATATGCCAACGGCGCGCACCGGGTGCACCAGCACAGCTGAGCGAATACGACTTTAAGCCTGTTGACATTTAACCAGGCAAATGCTGATATTTGCGCCATGTCATATGACAACAGATGACTTCAAAACAATAACGACAGGCACTCCGATGACCACCACTCAAAATCCCCCGTTCGGCCGCCTTCTGCTCACTGGTGCAGCGGGCGGCCTCGGCAAGGAACTGCGTGAACGTCTGCAGCCCTACGCCCGCATCATCCGATTGTCCGATATCGCGCCCATGGCTCCGGCAGCCGGCGAGCACGAGGAGGTCGTGCCGTGCGACCTCGCCGACAAGGCGGCGGTGCATGCCCTGTGCGAAGGTGTCGACGCCATCGCCCACTTCGGCGGTGTCTCCGTCGAGCGGCCGTTCGAGGAAATCCTCGACGCCAATATCCGCGGCACCTTTCACATCTACGAAGCGGCGCGCCTGCATGGCATCAAGCGTGTGGTCTTCGCCAGCTCCAACCATGTGATCGGCTTCTACCCACAGACCGAAACCCTGGACGCCCAAACACCACGGCGCCCTGACGGCTATTACGGCCTGTCCAAGTCCTATGGCGAGGACATGGCGAGCTTCTACCACGATCGCTACGGCATCGAGACCGTGAGCATTCGCATCGGCTCCTCGTTTCCCGAGCCGGCCAACCGCCGGATGATGAGCACCTGGCTCAGTTTCCGCGATCTCACCGAGCTGATGCGCTGCGCGCTGTTCACGCCAGCGGTGGGCCATACCGTGGTCTACGGCATGTCCGCCAACCGTGACGTGTGGTGGGACAACCATCTGGCGGCGCACCTGGGCTTCCAGGCGCAGGACAGCTCCGAAGCGTTCCGCGACAAGGTCGAGCAGCAACCGCCGTACAGCGCTGACGACCCGGCCGGCATCTACCAGGGCGGCGCCTTCGTCGCGGCCGGCCCCTTCGACTGATCGCCCCCTTCGCCCGCGTACAACAACAAAGAGAAACGCAATGGCCAGTGAAGCTGAACTCATCGCCGACCTGCGCTGCGCCACTGGTGAAAGCCCGGTCTGGGTCGCCGCCGAACAGGCGCTGTACTGGGTCGACATCCCCAACCGCGAGCTGCTGCGCTGGAGCGCTGCCGACGGCCAGGTTTCCCACTGGCAGGGCGAGCAGATGCTGGCCTGCATCGCGCGTCACGGCGACGGCTGGGTGGCTGGCATGGAGAGCGGCTTCTTCGCCCTGCAGACGCGCCCGGACGGCCAACTCGACAGCCGCGCGCTGGCGACCATCGAGCACCAGCTGCCCGAGATGCGCATGAACGATGGCCGCTGCGATCGCCAGGGCCGTTTCTGGGCCGGCAGCATGGCGCTGGACATGGCCGCCGGACATCCGGTCGGCGCGCTCTACCGGCTGGATGGCGATGCCGGCGCTACGTCGCTGCGACCGCAGCTCGATGGCTTCATCGTGCCCAACGGCCTGGCCTTCAGCCCGGATGGACGCACCATGTACCTCTCCGATTCTCATCCCAGCGTGCAGAAGATCTGGGCCTTCGATTACGACACGGACAGCGGCACGCCGACCGGCCGACGCCTGTTCGTCGACATGCTCGACCACCACGGCCGGCCCGACGGCGCCGCGGTGGATGCCGACGGTTGCTATTGGATCTGCGGCAACGATGCCGGGCTGATCCACCGTTTCACCCCCGATGGCCGGCTGGACCGCTCGCTCGCAGTACCGGTGAAGAAACCGACCATGTGCGCCTTCGGCGGCTCGCGTCTGGACACCCTGTTCGTCACCTCGATCCGCCCCGGCGGCGATCTCGGCGACCAGCCGCTGGCCGGGGGCGTCTTCGCCCTGAACCCGGGCGTTACCGGACTGGAGGAACCCACTTTCAACTGACTCACCAGGGAAGGGCCGCTGCGTGCCCAACCTCGCTTCTCGCAACGCTGCACACCAACAAAAACAAGATGGAGAGTGTCATGAACCTCAAACGCAAGTTGCTCGTTACCGCCCTACCCTTCGCCTTCTGCGTCAGCGGGCTGGCGCATGCCATGACGCTGAAGATCGCCGAGATCCACCCGGCCGGCTACCCCACGGTGGTCGCGCAGGAGAACATGGGCAAGAAGATCGCCGAAGCCACCGAGGGCGAGCTGGATTACCGCATGTTCTCCGGTGGCGTCCTCGGCTCAGAAAAGGAAGTGGTCGAGCAGGTGCAGCTCGGTGCCGTGCAGATGACCCGCGTCAGCCTCGGCACCCTCGGACCGGTGGTCCCGGACGTCAACGTGTTCAACATGCCGTTCGTGTTCCGCGACCATGAACACATGCGCAAGGTCATCGATGGCGAGATCGGCCAGGAGATCCTCGACAAGATCACCAATTCCGAATTCAACATGGTCGGCCTGGCCTGGATGGATGGCGGCGTGCGCAACCTCTACACCAAGGAGCCGGTGCGGAGTCTGGAAGACCTCAAGGGCATGAAGATCCGCGTGATCGGCAACCCGATGTTCATCGAAACCTTCAATGCCCTGGGCGCCAGCGGTATCGCCATGGACACCGGCGAGATCTTCAGCGCGCTGCAGAGCGGCGTGATCGACGGTGCCGAGAACAACCCGCCGACCATGCTCGAGCACAACCACTTCCGCAACGCCAAGTACTACAGCCTGACCGGCCACCTGATCCTGCCCGAGCCAATCGTGATCTCCAAGACCACCTGGAACAAGCTCAGTGCCGAGCAGCAGGAGCTGGTGAAGAAGTTCGCCAAGGAAGCGCAGTTCGAAGAGCGCAAGCTGTGGGACGAGAAGTCCGCCGCCAGCGAAGCCAAGCTCAAGGAAGCCGGGGTCGAGTTCATCGAAGTCGAAAAGAAGCCCTTCTTCGACGCGACCGCGCCGATCCGCGAGAAGTACGGCGCGCCCTACGCCGAGCTGATCAAGCGCATCGAAGCCGTTCAGTAATCCTCGTGCAAGCGCATCGCGGCGGCCCGCACCGCCGCGATGCAACCGGTGGAATCTCATGAAAAACCTGGTTCTGGGCGTCAATGACGTCATCTATCGCGCCTGCGTCATCGTCGCCGCCCTGGCGATCGTGATCATGGCGACGATCATCCCCTGGGGCGTGTTCAGCCGTTACGCACTGGGCCAGGGCCTCGGCTGGCCCGAGCCCATCGCCATCCTGCTGATGGTGCTGTTCACCTTCGTCGGCGCCGCCGCCAGCTACCGCGCGGGCGCGCACATGGCCGTGCAGGTGCTCAGTGATCGCCTGCCGCCGCTGGCCCAGCCTTTCGTCGTTCTGTTCGTGCGCCTGGCCATGGCCGCTATCAGCCTGTTCATGCTGATCTGGGGCTACAAGCTGTGCGTTGCCACCTGGAACCAGTACCTCAGCACCCTGCCCTGGATGCGCGTCGGCGTCAGCTATGCGCCGATCCCACTGGGCGGGCTGATCACCCTGCTGTTCGTCATCGAGCAACTGCTGTACGGCGACCAGAGCAAACGCCGGGTCGTCGACTACGAAGCCCGCGAAGAGTCCAAGGAGTCCGTGTAATGGATGCCGTCGTCCTGCTGGGCAGTTTCATCGTCCTTATCCTGCTACGCGTCCCGGTAGCCTACGCCCTCGGCCTGGCCACCCTGGTCGGCGCCTGGTGGATCGATATTCCCCTGCATGCCGTGATGATCCAGATCGCCGGCGGCGTGAACAAATTCTCCCTGCTGGCCATCCCGTTCTTCGTCCTGGCCGGCGCGATCATGGCCGAGGGCGGCATGGCCCGCCGACTGGTGGCCTTCGCCGGCGTGCTGGTGGGTTTCGTCCGTGGCGGGCTGTCGCTGGTCAACATCACCGCCTCGACTTTCTTCGGCGCGATTTCCGGCTCCTCGCTGGCTGATACCGCCTCGGTGGGCTCGGTGCTGATTCCGGAGATGGAAAAGAAGGGCTATCCGCGCGAGTTCTCCACCGCGGTGACCGTCAGCGGCTCGGTGCAGGCGCTGCTCACCCCGCCCAGCCACAACTCGGTGATCTACTCGCTGGCGGCCGGCGGCACCGTATCGATTTCCGCGCTGTTCGTCGCCGGCATCGGCCCTGGCCTGCTGCTCAGCACCGCCATGGCCACGCTCTGCCTGCTGTTCGCGCGCAAGCGCAACTACCCCAAGGGCGAAGTGGTGCCGCTGCGCCAGGCGCTGAAGATCTGCGTCGAGGCGCTGTGGGGGCTGATGACCATGGTGATCATCCTCGGCGGCATCCTCTCCGGCGTGTTCACCGCCACCGAGTCGGCCGCGGTGGCCGTGGTCTGGGCCTTCTTCGTCACCATGTTCATCTACCGCGACTACCAGTGGCGCGAGCTGCCGAAAATGCTGCACCGCACGGTGCGTACGCTTTCCATCGTGATGATCCTGATCGCCTTCGCCGCCAGCTTCGGCTACATCATGACGCTGATGCAGATCCCGGCGAAGATCACCACCGCGTTCCTGACCCTGTCGGACAATCGCTATGTGATTCTCCTGTGCGTCAACGCGATGCTGCTGGTGCTCGGCACGCTGATGGACATGGCGCCGCTGATCCTGATCCTCACGCCGATCCTGCTGCCGGTGGTGACGTCGTTCGGCGTCGACCCGGTGCACTTCGGCATGATCATGCTGGTCAATCTGGGGATCGGGCTGATTACCCCGCCGGTTGGTGCGGTACTCTTCGTCGGTGCCGCCATCGGCAAGGTCAGCATCGAGAACACCGTCAAGGCGCTGCTGCCGTTCTACGCCGCGCTGTTCGCCGTGCTGATGGCCGTGACCTATATCCCGATGATCTCGCTGTGGCTGCCGAGCGTAGTGCTCTGATCCAGCTCACGATCTGCTGCGCGTCGGCCCTCCTGCGTTAAAAACAGGCTCGGAATGCTCATTTACAAAATCTGACGGCACGCAAATGGGAACGAGGACGCCGCCCACCCGGGCGGCGTTTTACTTTGCACACTGACGCAGACACCACCCTGAACTGGCCGCCTAACGCCAAGCCATCCTGCAATCCGAATGCGTAGAACTCTGTACAGGCACTAGAAGGACTGGATTTCATGCAAGCTGCCGCGCCGTTTCCCCGCCATATCTCCGTGCTGATTCTGGCGACCCTGGCCTGCTCGTTCGCCGGCAACCACATCGCCGCGCGCATCGCCTTCGATCACGACACCGGCCTGCTGCTGGCCATGCTCTGTCGCGCCGGCGTGACCCTTGTGGTGCTGGCGGCGCTGGTGCTCTGGCGGCGCGAGTCGCTGCGCCTGAGCCCGGCCACCTGGCGCTGGCAGCTTCTGCTCGGCCTGCTGATCGCGGTGCAGAGCTTCTGCATCTATTCGGCGGTGGCGCGCGTCCCGGTGGCGCTGGCACTGCTGGTGGTGAACCTTTCGCCGATCCTGCTGGCGCTGCTCACCTGGCTCCTCGGCGGCCCAAGGCCGACCCGTCAGGCGCTGGCGATCATGGGTCTGATCCTGTTCGGCCTGGTGCTGGTGCTGGATGTGCCGGCGCGCCTGCTGAGCGCCGAGGCACCGGATGGCCAGTGGGTCGCCGGCATCCTGTTCAGCCTGACGGCCGCCGCGGTGTTCGCGGTGGCGCTGTGGGTGACCGAACACAAGCTGTCGAGCATGGCCGGTTCGGTGCGCAGCATGCTGACGCTGATCGTGGTGTTTCTCGCCTCGGCCCTGCTCGGCAGCAGCGGCCTGATTCCCGGCGGGCTCGGCCTGCCCAACGCCACAGCCGGCTGGATCGCCCTCGCCTGCCTGGTGCTGCTCTACGGCGCGGCCTTCTCGACCTTGTTCATCTGCATGCCACGGCTGAACATCGCGCGCAACGCGCCGGTGATGAACATGGAGCCGGTCGCCGGCATGCTGCTCGGCTGGCTGGTGCTCGGTCAGCTGCTCGGCCCCTCGCAGGTGTTCGGCGGGCTGATCGTGGTCGGCGGCATCGTGCTGCTGGCGTACCGCCGCTAGGGTTCGTGCAGAAGCGTCGCCCGCCGCCGGGCGCGGCAGCTGGCTGACGAGGCGCGGCGGTCAGCCGACCGTGCTCGCCTCAGCTTCCTCATGGGCCTGGCGTAACCGCTCGCGGCTGTTGGTCAAGTGCAGACGCATGGCGGCGCGGGCCGATTCCGGGTCCTGCCGGGCGATGGCCTCGTAGATCTGCTCGTGCTCGCGGCCCAGGCGGGCCTGGTAGTGCTGCTGATCGTCATGGGCCAGGCGCGCAGAGTTGACCCGGCTGCGCGGAATCAGCGTGGTGCCCAGGTGACTCATGATGTCGGTGAAGTAGCGGTTACCGGTGGCCTCGGCGATCTGCAGATGGAACTGGAAGTCCGAGGCCACCGCATCGCTGGAGTGCGCCGCGCTCTGGTTCAGCTGATCGAGGAAGGCACGCATGGCCGCCAGCTGCTCGGGCGTGCGGCGCTGCGCGGCCAGACCGGCCGACTCCACTTCCAGGCTGATGCGCAATTCGAGAATCGCCAGCAGATCGCGCAACGTGCCGATGGTCGCCGGGTCGATGCGCAGTCCGGTGGTGCTCGGCGTATCCAGCACGAAGGTGCCGATACCGTGCCGTGTTTCCACCAGCCCCGAGGCCTGCAGCCGCGAGATCGCCTCGCGCACCACGGTGCGGCTGACGCCCTGTGCCTGCATGATGGCCGACTCGGTCGGCAGCTTGTCGCCACGCTTGATCACCCCATCACGAATCTGCTGCGACAGTTCGGCGACCAGTTCCTGGGCAAGACTGCGATGTTTGCGGCGGGCACGCGGTTGAGCGCTCTGGTTTTCCATGGGCGGCAATCTCTGAAAGCGGAAGCGACGCTTATCATAGCCCAGCAGTTGTACGATAACTATTGATCCATGGCATCCGTGTGGAAATAGCGCCCGTGCGATTGCCAGCTGCGTTAAGCCGGCGCGCTGCGACAATGCCCGGCACGACAGCGGTTGGCCTCGTGATTGGGATCTTCCTGCATCAGTTTGCGGGTGACGCCGTTGGTCCAGCCGAAGCCGTCCTGCAACGGGTATTCGCCGCCGCCGGCATGCTCGGTACAGGGCCGCAGCACGTATTTTTCCACCAGCTTGTTCTCGCGCTCGAACAGGTGACTGACGATGGTCAGCCAGCGCTCCTCGATTTCGAGCGCCAGGGCGTTATGGCCATAGTGCTGCAGGCCACGAATGGCCATCCACTGCAGCGGTGCCCAGCCATTGGGGCGGTCCCACTGCTCGCCGCTGCCGCTGATCTCGGTAGTGGCCAGGCCGCCCGGCGCCAGCAGGCGCTCACGTACCGTCGCCGCCACCGCCGCGGCCTGCTCGGCACCGGCCATGCGCACGAACAATGGCGCGAGGGTCGCGGCGGTGAGGTTGTCGCGAGGCCGGCCACGCTGCCAGTCGTAATCGAAATAGGCACCGCAACGCGGGTTCCACAGGTATCGGTCGATGGCCGCCCGGCGCGATTCGGCACGCTGGGCAAAGGTCTCGGCACAGCTGTGCTGGCCCTTCACCGCCGACAGCTCGGCGATCTGCCGCTCCAGCTTGTAGAGCAGCGCGTTGAGGTCGATCGGCAGGATGCCGGTGGTACGGATGGTCGCCAGCCGATGGGCGTCGTCGAGCCAGCGCGAGCTGAAGTCCCAGCCCGACTCGGCGCCAGCACGCAGATCGCGATAGACCTCGTGCCGCGGCCGGCAGCTGGCCCGCGCAGTCTCGACATCCTCGCGATAGGACTCCTCGCGTGGTGTGTCGCGCTCGTCCCAGTAGCGGTTGAGCACCACCCCGTCCGCCAGACAGACGCAGCGTCGATGCTGCTCGCCTGGGCGCAGCGAGTCGGCACCCTCCATCCAGAAGGCGTATTCCTTGCGCAGTTGCGGCAGGTAGTCGCTGGCGCGGTGGACGCCGGTTTCCTCGAACAGCTCGGTCATCAGGGCGAAGACCGGCGGCTGCGAGCGCCCCAGGTAATAGGTGCGGTTGCCGTTGGGTACGTGGCCGTAGGTGTCGATCAGGTAGGCAAAATTGTCTGCCATCGAGCGCAGCAGATCGCAGTGTCCGCTTTCGTCCAGGCCGAGCATGGTGAAGTAGGAGTCCCAGTAGTACAGCTCGGTAAAGCGCCCGCCTGGTACCACGTAGTCGTACGGCAGCGGCAGCAGCGAGGAATGCGCCGGATGTTCACGTGGATGGCGGGTCAGCACCGGCCAGAGCCGGTCGATGTGCTCGGCCAGGTTGTCGTCGGGGTTGGCGACGAAGTCTCTGGCGGGCATCTCGTAGAGGCTGAAATGCTCGTGAACGAAGGCGGACAGATCGAAGCCGGGCTCGTTGCAGCAGGCGCGGTAGGCCTCGAGGATGGCTTCGGGATGGCGCCGCGGCGCGCAGTCGACGAAGGTCTTGCTGTCGGCAAACACCCGCTGCATTTGCACGGCGACGAACAGCTCCTGGTAGCGATCGGCGGGGCTGAGCGTGTCGGCCCGCGAGATGGCGCTGGTGTCATGACTGAACGGCTGGTTCGGGGGGGTATCGGTCATTGCTCGCTGTAGTTCCATAGCAGGCCGCCATCGACCACCAGTGTAGTCCCGGTGATGTATTCGGCATCCGGTGAGGCGAGAAAGGCGACGACGCCAGCGACGTCGTGCGGGCGGCCGAGACGGCCGGCCGGGATGTTCTGCAGCAGGTTGGCAAGCTTGTCCGGCTGGTTCATCAGCTCGCGGTTGATCGGCGTCTCCACCGCGCCGGGCGCCACGTTGTTCACCGTGATGCCCAGCGGCGCGAGTTCGATGGCGATGTTGCGCATGAGCATCTTCAGCCCGCCCTTGCTCGCGCAGTAGGCGGTGAAGTTGGGATGCGGCAGCTCCTCGTGCACCGAGCTGTTGTTGATGATGCGCCCGCCACGACCCTGCTCGCGCAGGTACTGGGCGAAGGCCTGGGCAAGAAAGAACGGCCCACGCAGGTTGACGTCCAGAACCTGGTCGTAATCCCCCTCCTGTACCTCGAGGAACGCCGCATGCTTCTGCACCCCGGCGTTGTTGACCAGGATGTCCAGCCTGCCCATCTGCGCGATGCTCTCGCGCACCAGCCGGCGGCATTGCCCGACCTCGCCGACATCGGCGGCGATGAAGCACACCCGTCGACCGAGGGCGCGCACCTGCTTCAGGCTTTCGCGGGCCTCGTCGTCCTCCTTGCGGCCGTTGATGACGATATCGGCGCCCTCCTCGGCCAGGCGCACGGCGATGCCGCGGCCGATGCCCTGAGTGCTGCCGGTGACCAGGGCGACCTGATTGTGCAAGCGCATTGCCGTCCTCCGCTCGCGCTGACCCGCGCGCTGCCGTCTCGATTAGCGATGCAGATGAGACGAGGGCAAGCGCCCGAGTGTTCCCCTTTGTTGATCGATCGGACAGTCCGTCGCGCGGGATCGCTCTGTTAGCTGACTAATCTTTCTCTCCCGCAGGCAAAGGCGCAGAATGGCCGGCTCTCCGCTGCCCGTAGAAGGAATTCATGCAAACCGCCGATTTGCGCAAGGGTTATCTGCTGGGGCTGGCCACCTTCAGCATCTGGGGCATGTTTCCGCTCTACTTCAAGGCGCTCGAGCAGTACGGCGCGCTGGAGATCGTCACCCAGCGGGTGATCTGGTCGGCCGTGTTCGGCTCGCTGGTACTGCTGGTCTGGCGCCATCCAGGCTGGTGGCGCGAGTTGCTGGCGCACCCGCGGCGCCTGGGCGTGCTGGGTATCTCCAGCGTGCTGATCGCGGCCAATTGGCTGATCTACGTCTGGGCGGTGAACCACGACCGCATGGTCGAGGCGAGCCTGGGCTACTACATCAATCCACTGGTCAATGTGCTGCTCGGCATGATCGTGCTGCGTGAGCGGCTGCGCCCGCTGCAGTGGCTGGCGGTGGCGATGGCCACCGTCGGTGTCAGTCTGCAGTTGCTGATGCTCGGCGAATTCCCATGGATTTCCATGGTGCTGGCGCTGAGCTTCGGCAGCTACGGCCTGCTGCGCAAGCTGGCACCGGTGGCCGCACTGCCCGGACTGGTGGTGGAAACCTGGATGTTGCTGCCGGTCGCGCTGGTCTGGCTGTTCTGGTTCAGCAGCGGCACGAGCACGGAACCCGCATTCTGGACCAGCACCGACGCGCTCTGGCTGATGGCGGCCGGCCCGGTGACGCTGATCCCGCTGCTCGGCTTCAACGCCGCCGCGCGCCACCTGCCGTATTCGACCCTGGGTTTCCTGCAGTACCTGACGCCGACGCTGCTGCTGATCCTCGCCGTGCAGCTGTTCGGCGAGCCGTTCCCGGTCGACCGGCAACTGGCCTTCTTCTGCATCTGGGCCGGACTTGCGGTGTACAGCCTGGACACCTGGCGCATCATGCGCAAAAGCGCCGGCTGAGCACTACATCCGCTCGGCCGGCTGCAGCTTGAGCTCGACCATCAGGTCGTCGGCAAGGGTTTCCAGGCGCTGCTGCAGCAGCTCCAGCGACAGCTCGCTGGGCACCGCCAGACGCACCTCGGCGCGGAAAAGCAGTTCGCTGCTCATCGGCGCCGGCAGCACCTCGGTATCCAGGCTTTCCAGATTGACGCCGTGCTCGGCGAGCAGGTGGGTGATGTCGCGGACGATGCCCGGGCGATCGTTGCCGACCAGTTCCAGCTGAATTTCCTGCCAGCTTGTTGTCGGCTCCGCACCGCTGTGGGCCAGCAACACGCGAATGCCCTGGGTCTGCAGGCTTTCCAGCGCGGCAGTCAGCTCGGCATGGGCGTCTGCCGGCACGGCCACCCGCAGAATGCCGGCGAACTGCCCGGCCATGCGCGACATGCGGCTCTCCAGCCAGTTGCCGCCATGATCGGCAATGCACTTGGCCAGTCGTTCGACCAGACCGGGCTGATCTTTGGCAATGACGGTGAGAACGAGGTGATCCATGGACTGCTCCTGTGGCGGGATTCGCGCGCCCGATGGCGACGGCCCAATAGGTATAGCAGGCCCCACTCGCGATGACAGCACCGCCTGTACCGGCATGCTCGCAAGGCCGACGCAACCTGCGCTTTCAGCGGACTGATTTTCCCCGACGCTTCATGTAGTATCCGGCGACCTCGGACTACAAAAGCGAAACCGTCCGGCGAAATTAGAAGAACCAAGTGAGGCGAGTAATGACTGAGCGCGTTCAAGTCGGTGGCCTGCAGGTCGCCAAAGTCCTGTATGACTTCGTGAACAACGAGGCGATTCCCGGTACCGGCGTCGATGCCGCCGCCTTCTGGGCTGGCGCCGACAGCGTCATCCACGACCTGGCGCCGAAGAACCGCGCCCTGCTGGCCAAGCGCGACGAGTTACAGGCCAAGATCGACGCCTGGCACCAGGCTCGCGCCGGTCAGGCCCACGATGCCGTGGCGTACAAGGCCTTCCTGCAGGAAATCGGCTACCTGTTGCCGGAAGCCGAAGACTTCCAGGCCACTACCGAGAACGTCGACGAAGAAATCGCCCGCATGGCCGGCCCGCAGCTGGTGGTGCCGATCATGAATGCGCGCTTCGCCCTGAACGCGGCCAACGCTCGCTGGGGCTCGCTGTACGACGCCCTCTACGGCACCGACGCCATCTCCGAAGAAGACGGCGCTACCAAGGGCCCGGGCTACAACGAGATCCGCGGCAACAAGGTCATCGCCTACGCGCGCAACTTCCTCAATGAAGCCGCTCCGCTGGAAACCGGCTCGCACGTCGACTCCACCGGCTACCGCATCGAAGGCGGCAAGCTGGTCGTCTCGCTGAAGGACGGCAGCACCACCGGCCTGAAGAACCCGGCCCAGCTGCAGGGCTTCCAGGGCGAAGCCAGCGCACCGATCGCCGTGCTGCTGAAGAACAACGGCATCCACTTCGAGATCCAGATCGACCCGGCCAGCCCGATCGGCCAGACCGACGCCGCCGGCGTGAAGGACATCCTGATGGAAGCGGCGCTGACCACCATCATGGACTGCGAAGACTCCATCGCCGCCGTCGACGCCGACGACAAGACCATCGTCTACCGCAACTGGCTCGGCCTGATGAAGGGCGACTTGGTCGAGGAGCTGGAAAAGGGCGGCAAGCGCATCACCCGCGCGATGAACCCGGACCGGGTCTACACCAAGGCCGACGGCAACGGCGAGCTGACCCTGCATGGCCGCTCGCTGCTGTTCATCCGTAACGTCGGTCACCTGATGACCAACGACGCCATCCTCGACAAGGAAGGCAATGAAGTGCCGGAAGGCATCATGGACGGCCTGTTCACCAGCCTGATCGCGGTGCACAACCTCAAAGGCAACACCAGCCGCAAGAACACCCGCACCGGCTCGATGTACATCGTCAAGCCGAAGATGCACGGCCCGGAAGAAGTGGCCTTCGCCACCGAACTGTTCGGCCGCGTCGAGGACGTTCTTGGCCTGCCGCGCAACACCCTCAAGGTCGGCATCATGGACGAGGAGCGTCGTACCACGATCAACCTCAAGGCCTGCATCAAGGAAGCGCGCGAGCGCGTGGTGTTCATCAACACCGGCTTTCTCGACCGCACCGGTGACGAGATCCACACCTCCATGGAAGCCGGCCCGATGGTGCGCAAGGCGGCCATGAAAGCCGAGAAGTGGATCAGCGCCTACGAGAACAACAACGTCGACGTCGGTCTGGCCTGCGGCCTGCAGGGCAAGGCGCAGATCGGCAAGGGCATGTGGGCCATGCCTGACCTGATGGCCGCGATGCTCGAGCAGAAGGTCGGCCACCCCATGGCCGGCGCCAACACCGCCTGGGTACCGTCGCCGACCGCTGCCACCCTGCACGCCATGCACTACCACAAGATCGACGTGCAGGCGCGTCAGGTCGAACTGGCCAAGCGCGAGAAGGCGTCCATCGACGACATCCTCACCATCCCGCTGGCGCAAGACACCAACTGGAGCGAGGAAGAAAAGCGCAACGAGCTGGACAACAACTCGCAGGGCATCCTCGGCTACATGGTTCGCTGGGTCGAACAGGGCGTCGGCTGCTCCAAGGTTCCGGACATCAACGACATCGCGCTGATGGAAGACCGCGCCACCCTGCGTATCTCCAGCCAGCACGTGGCCAACTGGATGCGCCATGGCGTGGTGACCAAGGATCAGGTGATCGAGAGCCTCAAGCGCATGGCCCCGGTAGTCGACCGCCAGAACCAGGGTGACCCGCTGTACCGCCCGATGGCGCCGGACTTCGACAACAGCGTGGCCTTCCAGGCCGCGCTGGAGCTGGTCCTCGAAGGCACCAAGCAGCCCAACGGCTACACCGAGCCGGTGCTGCACCGCCGCCGCCGCGAGTTCAAGGCCAAGAACGGCCTGTAACCCGCCAAGCCGCTGCAGAAAGAACCGCCCTTCGGGGCGGTTTTTTTATGCCCGTAATCCGGCCGACGGTCCTCAAGTTAGGCCTGTTACAACCGATAACGTGACCCGAATATCGTTTTCGGTCACACTTGCGCCGCCAAAGTAGCATTTGGCCATCAACGTGCTCTTCCTGGTACCCGTAAGCCCCTGCACTGGAGTTCGCTGCATGCTGAAGAACCTCTCGCTGACCGCCAAGCTTTCCCTGGTCCCGGCCGTCGCCCTGCTCGGCCTCGTGCTGTATGTGGTCTACACCTCGCTGCAGCTTTCGGCGACCGACTCGCGCCTGGTCCTGCTGGAGACCCGCAGCTACCCGACGCTGGAAAAGGCCGACGCGGTGATCTTCCAGTTCTCCCGCGTGCCGGCGTTGCTGAACAATGCAGTGGCGGCGGGCGAGCCGGGCATTCTCGACGAAGCGCGCGACGTGCTGCAGCAGATCGACAGCCAGCAGCAAGCCTTGGCGTCGCTGCTGAGCGAGCAGCGCCAGCAGCATCAGGCCCTGAGCGACTGGCGCAAGGCCGTGCGCGACTACGCCGACAATGCCCTCGCCGCCTCTTCCAAGCTGATCGACGGCAGCGCCTCGTTCGACGACCTGCGCCCCAGTCTGGATCGCATGGCCAGTGACCTGGCGCAGGCGCAGAAGCTCGCCAGCGACTTCCGTGCTCAGGCCTACGCCGATTTTCAGCAGACCCTGGTGCAAACCCGCGAAGCCAACGCGGCGACCACCCGCCTGGGCATCATTCTCAGCCTGGTGCTGGTGGTACTGGTCAGCCTCGGAGCCTGGCTGGTGATTCGCAGCGTGATGGTCAACATCCGCGGGGTGATCGCCTCGCTGCAATCGATCGCCCGCGGCGACGGCGATCTGACCCAGCGCGTCAACGTCGAGTCCAACGACGAGATCGGCGCCATGATCGAGCTGTTCAACAGCTTTCTCGACAAGCTGCAGCGCACCATCCGCCAGATCATCGAGGCCGCCGCCCCGCTCGGCCAGGTCTCCAAGGACCTCTACCAGCTCACCCAGGGCTCGGAGGAAAACGCCAAGTCGCAACAGCACCACACCGATTCGATCAGCCGCGACATCCTGACCATGACCGGCAGCATTCAGGAAGTCGCGCAGCGCTCGCAGCAGGCATCCGACGAGGCCAATTCCGCAGCGCGCCAGGCGGCGACGGCACGCGAGCACGTCGGCAGTCTGTCGACCGGCATCAACGACCTGGGCGACAGCGTGATGGGCGCGGTCAAGGCCATGGAACAGCTGGAGGAAGAAACCCAGGAAGTCGGCTCGGTACTGACCGTGATCCGCAGCATCGCCGAACAGACCAACCTGTTGGCCTTGAACGCCGCCATCGAGGCCGCCCGCGCCGGCGAGCAGGGCCGCGGCTTCGCCGTGGTCGCCGACGAAGTGCGCAATCTGGCGCAGAAGACTGCTGCCTCCACCGCCGAGATCCAACAGATCATCCAGCGCCTGCAGAACAGCGCCAACACCGTGCTCAACGTGATGACCAGCAACGGCGAGAAATCCCGCGCCAGCATCGAGCGTTCCATCGAAGCCACACAGCTGCTGGAAGCCATCGCCGGCACGGTCAACCAGATCGACGAACTCAACGCCGGCATCGCCCAGTTCACACAGGAACAGATCGGCCTGTCGAGTTCCATCAGACAAGAAACCCAAGTGTTGCAGCAGGACGCACAAGCAACCGCAAACGGCGCCGAAGCCACCGCCCGCCTTGGCGAACAACTGGTGAGTACCGGAGACCACCTGCGCGCGGCTACGAGCCAATTCCGTGTTTAACGATTTTTTGGAGCATCCAATGACTGCACTTCGTGTCGCCGGTCTGGCAGCTATCTGCCTGGCCGCCACCCCTGCCTTTGCCCTGGAACAGGGTGAACATCGCTTCAACGGTTTCGGTACCGTCGGTTTCACCCATCTCGGCGGCGAAGATGACGGTCGCAGCTATGGCGTCCAGGGTCAGACCAACGATTCCTGGCGCGGCGATCAGCTGTCCAAGTTCGGTGCCCAGCTGAGCTACGGCATCACCGACACGCTGGGCGTGACCGTGCAGGCCACAGCCAAGGCGCAACAGGACGAGTGGAAAGCCAACCTGGAATGGGCCTACCTGTCGCTGCAGGCCAACGACCAGTTGATGCTCCGCGCCGGCCGCCTGCGCAGCCCGGTCTACATGTATTCCGAAAGCCTCGACGTGGGCTACAGCTACCCCTGGCTGCGCCTGCCCGACGAGGTCTACAGCCAGGTTCAGGTGACTAACTACGAAGGCGTCGATGCGGTCTACACCATGCCGCTGTCGTACGGTTCGGTGACCTTCCAGCTCGCCGGCGGCCAGGCGAAGAACCGTGACTACTACGCCTACGACGAGCAGTTCGATATCGACTACGGCAAGCTGTTCGGCGCCAGCGTCAGCCTGGCCAGCAACGACTTCGGCACGCTGCGCATCGGCTATGTCGAGGCGGATATCAAGACCGACATCAGCGGCACGGTGGATGTTGGCGGCGGCATGATGCGAACCCTCAGCCTGCTGGATCTGGACAAGGAAAAAGGCAAGTTCACCTCGATCGGCTACCAGTACGACAACGGTACCTGGGTCAGCAGCAACGAGTGGACCTCGCGCATGATCGAGAACGATGATATGGAATCCATCGACTCGTTCTACCTGATGGGCGGCCGTCGTTTCGGCGATTTCCTGCCTCACCTTACCTACGCGCAGCTGGATGACAACGGCGGTCGCCAGAGCTCCTGGACCCTGGGCCTGAACTACCAGGCTGCACCGACCGTGGTGGTCAAGGGCGAGTACAAGCGCGTCGATACCAAGAACGGCTACGACGGCGTGTTCACCCGCAACGCACAGGAAGTATTCGAGAACGCCGTCGGGATCGCCCCGGCCCGCAACTACGACGGCGACATCGTCTCCGTCGGCGTCGATTTCGTATTCTGAGGAGCGTCCAGATGAAAGCATCCATTCGCACCCTCGGCGCTGCCATGCTGCTCGGCCTGGCTTCCCTGGCGCAGGCCGAAGTGGCCGTGATCGTCAATCCCGGCGCGGCCAAGGCACCGTCGCAGTCGGAAGTAGCCAACATCTTCCTGGGCAAGGACAAGTCCATGAAGGGCGTCGACCAGGGGGGCTGGAACCCGGCCAAGGAAGCCTTCTACGCCGGCGTGACCAGCAAGAACGAGTCGCAGCTCAAGTCCTACTGGTCGGGTCTGATCTTCACCGGCAAGGGCCAGCCCCTGCCCAGCGTCGCCGACGACGCGGCGGTGATGGCCAAGGTAGCCGCCGAAGCCGACGCCATCGGCTACGTCGACGCCTCGGCAGTAAACGGCTCGGTCAAGGTGCTGTTCACCCTGCCCTGAGCTCGATGACGAAGCAAAGGAGCCGGCCCCAGTGGCCGGCTTTCTTATGCCTGAAATTCAACGCAACAGCTCGAAACATGAGGCTGATCCCGATCAGCTTTCCTAGCGTCCGCGCTGACTAGACTTACGTCCAATTGGGTCTGGCCGACCCGCAGCCCACCATTAATAAAAAGTGGAAGCCAAACATGAGCACACCCGACGCCTTCTCCCAGGCAGGGAAGACGGCTGTACTGCAGAACATCCATGGAACCATGGAGTTTCTGCGCAAGTACGCCCCGTTCAACCAGATGGAGCCGGCCCATCTGGCTTACCTGGTGGAGAACTGCGAGCTGCGCTTCTACGCCGAGGGCGACTGCATCATTTCGCCCGAGGACGGTGTGGTACAGCACTTCTATATCGTCAAGCAGGGCCGCGTTCACGGTCAGCGCCCGCATACCGCCAAGCGCGGCACCGACACCACCTTCGAGGTCATCGTCGGCGAATGCTTCCCGATGGCCGCGCTGATGGGCGAGCGAGCCACCCGTACCGCGCACCTGGCGGCCGAGGACACCTTCTGTTTCCTGCTGAACAAGCCTGCCTTCGTCAAGCTGGTCTCCAGCTCCGACGTGTTTCGCGATTTCGCCATACGCGGCGTCAGCAGCCTGCTCGACCTGGTCAACCAACAGGCGCAGATGCGTGCGGTGGAAAGCCTCGGTGAGAACTTCTCGCTGGAAACCAGCATCGGCGAGCTGGCCCTGCATCACCCGGTGTCCTGCCTGCCGAGCCGGCCGCTCAACGAAGCGGTGGCGATGATGCAGGAGGAGAACGTCGGCAGCATCGTCATCGTCGATGAAGCGCTGCACCCCCAGGGCATCTTCACTCTGCGCGACCTGCGTCGCGCCATCGGCACCGGCACCACCGATCTGAGCCAGCCGATCTCGCAGTTCATGACGCACGATCCATTCTATCTGCCGCCCGACGCCACCGCCTTCGACGCGGCGATCGCCATGACCGAGCGGCATATCGCCCATGTCTGCGTCGTCGATAACGGGCTGCTGCGCGGCGTGATCTCCGAGCGCGACCTGTTCTCCCTGCAGCGGGTCGACCTGGTGCACCTGGCACAGACGATTCGGCATGCCGATCATGTCGATGCACTGGTGGTCATCCGCAGCCGCATTCGCCAGCTGGTCGACAACATGCTCGCCCATGGCGCGTCATCGACGCAGATCACCCGCATCGTCACCCTGCTCAATGATCACACCGTCTGCCGCGTCATCGAGCTGGCGATCAAGCACATGGGCGATCCGGGCGTTCCGTTCACCTGGCTGTGCTTCGGCAGCGAGGGTCGACAGGAGCAGACGCTGCACACCGACCAGGACAACGGCATGCTTTTCGAGGCCGCCGATGCCGCCGAGGCTGCGCATATCCGCGGCCGGCTGCTGCCGCTGGCCGAGCGGATCAACCGCGACCTGGATACCTGCGGCTTTACCCTGTGCAAAGGCAACATCATGGCCAGCAACCCGCAGCTGTGCCTGTCGCGACAGGAATGGAGTCGGCGCTTCAGCTCGTTCGTTCGTGAGGCGACGCCGGAAAACCTGCTCGGTAGCACCATCTATTTCGATCTGCGCAGCATCTGGGGCCCTTCCGAGGGCTGCGAGCAACTGCGCCAGGACCTGCTCGAGGAGATCGGCGACAACAGCCTGTTCCAGCGCATGATGGCCGAAAACGCCCTGCGCCATCGTCCGCCGGTGGGCCGCTTCCGTGACTTCGTGGTGGCCCGCAAAGGCGACGGCAAGGACACGCTGGACCTCAAGGTGCAGGGCCTGACGCCGTTCGTCGATGGTGCACGACTACTGGCGCTGAGCAATGGCATCGGCAACTGCAACACGCTCGAACGACTGCGCAAACTGGTCGAAAAGGGCGTGATCGAAAAGAAGGACGGTGCGGCCTACGAAGAGGCCTATCATTTCATTCAGCAGACCCGCATGCAGCACCACCAGCAGCAGGCACGCGACGGACTGCCCTATTCCAACCGCCTGGACCCGGATACGCTCAACGTGCTCGACCGCCGGATCCTGCGTGAGTCCTTCCGTCAGGCCCAGCGTCTACAGGCCAGTCTCGCGGTGCGCTATCAGCTATGAGTATGTTCTGGTTCAACCCACGCGGGCCGAAACTATCCCTGGAGCAGCAACAGCGCGTTGCCGAGCTGCAGCGGCCGTCTCCTCCCAAAGCCGTGCCTCTGCGCGAGCAACGGCTGGTTGTCCTGGATCTGGAAACCACCGGCTTGCATCTCAAGCGCGACCTGGTGATCGCCATCGGCGCAGTGGTAATCGAGAACGGCGCCATCGCCTATTCCCAGCAGTTCGAATGCACGCTCTGCCGCCAGGTCAAGGTAAACGAAAGCGTACTGATCCATGGCATCGCGCCCAGCGAACTGGCCAGCGGCCTGCCGCCGGCAGAGGCTCTGCTGAGCTTCATGGAGTTCGCCGGCGACAGCGTCATCCTGGCCTTTCACTCCCCGTTCGATCAGCGCATGCTGGCCCGCGCGCTGAAACAGGAGCTTGGCTATAACCTGGAACACAGCTTTCTCGATGTAGCCGATCTGGCGCCCATGCTGTTTCCGGAAGCGATGATTCATCGCGGCGGGTTGGACCACTGGCTCGGTTACTTCAACATCCACATTCCGCAACGCCACAATGCCGCAGCCGACGCCATGGCTACAGCTGAGATCGCCCTGATCCTGCTGAATCGCGCGCAGCGCACCGGACTCCAGCGTTTCGACGAACTGGCTCAGCGGCTCAGATGCTGGCAGCGCGCACGCAAGGCGGCGTTCAACTCGATCTGATGCCACGACCGCGCCGCGACGTGGCGGCAGGTGGCCTCGGTCACGCGGACTTCGGCCCGCTCCGATTCGCGCCACGCCGTGGCAGGCACCGAACACCGGTGGCCGGTGCGTGGTGCCTGGCTCTGCTGGTATATCCCGTCAACGGTCACGTTCACAGATGGCCTGGTACAGCGGTGAATCGCTTTCCAGCTCGGTCAGCGTTTCGACCTTGGCCTCTCCGGCATCGTTGAGCCTGAACATGGCCCTCTCGCTGCAGATCAGCTGATAGCTGGCGCTCTTCACGACCGACGTCAGGTGTTGCTTCTCAAAACGGTACAGCACGAAGCGGCCGAGGCGGCCTTGAGTGGTGTCCTGTACCTGGGCATTCGCACCGTCCAGCACGGTATAGGCCAACGGCATCGGATAGATCATCGTCCATGGGCGCCAGAGCATTTCGCCCTCTTCGCTCCTGACCACCAGCGATCCTTCCGGCAGGCGCGCTTGCGTGGTTTCGAACCAGGTGTACTCGTAATGGATGGTGTAACTCAGCATTCCCAGACCGGCGCAGACGGGAATGATCCATTTCGGCAGTCGCTTACGCGTCAGTGAGCGCAGCAGCAGGCCAATACCGGCTCCCGCCACACCTGCGACGATTGCCGCGATTAGATGCCAGAACATATACGACTCCCCCTAAAAAAATCGGGCTTCCAACTGGAAGCCCGACTTCTACCTCAACCTTGTGTCAGAGCAGGTCTGACGTCCGGCTGCATTATCAGTTAGTGATCAAGTGCAACGCCAGCACCCTTCGGGGTACGAACGCTCTCGACCAGATCCTGAATCTCCTGCGGCGGGGCCTCGGTAGCCATCGAAACGGCGTAGGCAACAGCGAAGTTCAGAATCGCGCCCACGGCACCGAAGGCCTGCGGGGAGATGCCCATCCACCACTGATCAGGGGTGTTCGGGATGCTTGCGGTGCCAGGGATGAAGAACCAGCCGAGGTACAGGAAGATGTACACGGCGGTACTTACCACACCAACCAGCATACCGGCGACCGCACCCTTGCTGTTCACGCGCTTGGAGAAGATACCCATCATCAGCGCCGGGAACAGGCTCGCTGCCGCCAGACCGAATGCCAGCGCCACCACCTGCGCGGCGAAGCCCGGTGGATTCAGACCCAGCCAGGTGGCCAGCAGAATCGCTGCCGTCATGGACAGACGAGCGGCCAGCATTTCGTTCTTCTCGCTGATCTTCGGATTGATGAGTGTCTTGATCAGGTCATGACTGATGGCAGACGAGATCGCCAGCAGCAGACCCGCAGCGGTCGAGAGCGCAGCAGCGATAGCACCCGCAGCGATCAGACCGATGACCCAGCTCGGCAGGTTGGCGATTTCCGGGTTGGCCAGAACGATGATGTCATTGTTCACGGTCAGCTCGTTGCCGTTCCAGCCACGCTCGGTAGCGGTCGGAGTGAAGGCGGCGTTGGCGTCGTTGTACATCTGCACACGACCGTCGGCGTTCTTGTCTTCCCACTTGATCAGACCAGTCTGTTCCCAGGTCTGCACCCACTGCGGACGATCTTCATAACGGATCGCTTCGGCCTGCGGGCCTTCCGGATAGATGGTGTTGACCAGGTTCAGGCGTGCCATGGAGGCAACGGCCGGAGCGGTGAGATACAGCAGGGCGATGAAGACCAGGGTCCAGCCAGCGGACCAGCGGGCATCAGCCACCTTCGGTACGGTGAAGAAGCGGATGATGACGTGCGGCAGACCAGCGGTACCGATCATCAGCGACAGGGTGAACAGGAACATGTTCAGCTTGTTGTCGACGTCAGCGGTGTAGGCAGCGAAGCCGAGGTCAGTAACGACCTGGTTCAGCTTGTCGAGCAGCGGCATACCGGACTCGGTATGAGTGCCGAACATCCCGAGCATCGGGATCGGGTTGCCAGTCAGCTGCATGGCGATGAACACGGCCGGGATGGTGTAGGCAATGATCAGAACCACGTACTGCGCCACCTGGGTATAGGTGATGCCCTTCATGCCGCCGAATACCGCGTAGGCGAACACGATGGCAGCAGCGATCCAGATACCGGCGGAGTTGCTCACTTCCAGGAAGCGGGAGAACGCCACACCAGCACCAGCCATCTGGCCGATTACGTAGGTAACGGAGATGAGGATGAGGCAGACGACAGCTACCAGGCGAGCGCCACGGCTGTAGAAACGGTCACCGATGAAGTCCGGCACGGTGAACTTGCCGAACTTGCGCAGGTACGGCGCCAGCAGCATCGCCAGCAGCACGTAACCACCGGTCCAGCCCATCAGGTACACGGAAGTGGCATAACCGCCGGAAGCGATCAGACCGGCCATGGAAATGAAGGAAGCCGCAGACATCCAGTCTGCCGCCGTTGCCATACCGTTGGTTACCGGGTGAACACCACCACCAGCGACATAGAACTCTTTAGTTGACCCGGCGCGAGCCCAGACCGCGATCCCGATATAGAGCAGGAACGAGGCGCCCACGAACAGCATGTTGATCCAATATTGGCTCATGGCTTATTCCTCAACCCCAAATTCCTTGTCCAGTTTGTTCAGCCGCCACGCGTAGTGGAAGATGATCGCAATGAACGTGATGATGGAACCCTGTTGAGCAAACCAGAAGCCTAGATCCGTACCCCCGACGGGGATCCCGGAAAGCAGGGGACGCAAGAGAATGGCAAAGCCATAAGAGACCAGAGCCCAGACCACGAGGCTCCATGTTATGAGGCGAACATTCGCCTTCCAGTACGCAGCAGCATTTTCTTTATCGTTGTCGGCCATTGACGTTCTCCGCCTTATTGTTATTGCGAGTGAGAGAAAACCACATGCTGAATCTAACAAAGGTGCCTTATAGAATGAAAGCCCCGACTTTAGTCTGACAATCAACCCCGAGCGGCGACCGGGCACTGCGCCAGAGCCTGCGAAGACGCCGCGTTCGCCACCAGCACTTTGCCATCAGACGGCCGCCAACCTTCGATCCAGACCGCCGCCCATCTCCTTGCCAGCGGTCCGCCAGCAGCCGTACGGATGAGATTGGCGGCCGGCAACGGCCGGTTTAAACGCGACTAACCGGTCACCAAACTACCAACCGTTATATATATGTGAAAGACAACGGCAGAGCAGAACAATACACGGGCAATGCAATACAAAAAGACACAACGAATTAATTAACTTATAGCGATTCCACTTAAATAAATTAATTAATTCCACGCCAGATCACGCCATTAATTAGCACTAATGTATTGCCAATTCATTGCACTTGTTCGAGTCGGGCCGAGACAATCCGCAGCGCACCATGGCACGACTGCTAGCTAGTCATGCGCACCGCCGGCCAGTGAACGGCAGACCAGCCGTGAATGGAGGGACGGACCCCGGCCCGGTACGGCCTGGGCCCGCCGTAGCACTGCGAGGCGAGGCGCAGGCCTAAGGCTGACGCACGGCGGCGCTCAGCAGGTCGGCTGGCCCGCCGTGTAACGTTCGGTCGGGTAGATCGCGGCGTTCAGGTCGCGAATGGTTTCCGCGCCGATGAGCAGCGGGTAGCTGAAATGGCTGCGGTCGGTGAGGTTGACCTCGACCTCGCGCAGCTGGTCGCCAATGCACAGCTGCATGCCGACGATGGGACGCTCGGCGCGCGGCGGCTCGCTTCCCGGATCGATGTCACCGGCTTCCTCGGCACGGGTCTTGATCCGACTGATGCCCAGCATGCGCTGCTCATAGAGCGTGTCATCGGCGCCATCCACGGCCAGGCGGAACCGCACCCAGTCCTCGCCGTCGCGCTGGAACTGCTCGATATCACGGGCCGACAGCGAGGCCGTCATTGCGCCAGTGTCCATCTTGGCCGGAAGGATCTTGCCGATCTCTTCGATCTTGATTCGTTCGTAACGTCCATAGAGCGTGGGCTCGGCTGCAAAAGCGGGCAGTGCCAGCAACCCAGCGAGGAAAAGCACACGAGACAAAACAACCTCCTGCTTAGAGCGATTGGGTAGTTTTCGATCAGGTGTCACCTCCAGGGTTCCGTCTACCGAAGCGCCCATGCGCGCCGCGCGTTTCAGTAGCGCCTGTTAGACTGCCGGTCGATTCCTTGCCGAAGATTCTTTCCGTGACCAGTACCGCCTTTTCCTCGCTGCCCCTCTCCGCGGCCATGCTGGCCAATCTCGAAGCGCTCGGTTACACGGCGATGACCCCGATCCAGGCGCAGAGTCTGCCCATCATGCTCAAGCGCCAGGACCTGATCGCACAGGCCAAGACCGGCAGCGGCAAGACCGCCGCCTTCGGCATCGCCCTGCTCGACCCGATCAACCCGCGCTACTTCGGCTGTCAGGCGCTGGTCCTGTGCCCGACCCGCGAGCTGGCCGACCAGGTGGCCAAGGAACTGCGCCGGCTGGCGCGGGCGGCGGACAACATCAAGATCCTCACCCTCTGCGGCGGGGTCTCCATCGGCCCGCAGATCGCTTCGCTCGAGCATGGCGCCCACGTGATCGTCGGCACGCCGGGACGCGTGCAGGAGCACCTGAAGAAAGGCACACTCAAGCTCGACGGCCTGAACACGCTGGTCCTCGACGAAGCCGACCGCATGCTGGACATGGGCTTCTACGACGCCATCGCCGAAATCATCGGACAGACGCCGGCCAGGCGGCAGACGCTGCTGTTCTCGGCCACCTACCCGGCCGGCATCAAGCAACTGTCGGCTACCTTCATGCGCGACCCGCAGCAGGTACGGGTCGAGGCGCTGCATGACGACACCCAGATCGAACAGCGCTTCTATGAAATCGATCCGCAGCAGCGCATGACTGCCGTGGTGCGCGTGCTGAGCGCCTTTCGACCGCAGAGCTGCGTAGCGTTCTGCTTTACCAAACAGCAATGCCAGGAGCTGGTCGAGCAGCTGACCAGCAAAGGCATTTCCGCGGCAGCGCTCAACGGCGATCTGGAACAGCGCGACCGCGACCAGGTGCTGGCGATGTTCGCCAACCGCAGCCTGTCGGTGCTGGTGGCAACCGATGTTGCCGCGCGCGGCCTGGATGTCGAGGCGCTGGATCTGGTTATCAACGTCGAGCTGGCGCGCGATCCGGAGATCCACGTGCATCGCATCGGCCGTACCGGACGGGCCGGCAAGCAGGGCCTGGCGGTCAGCCTCGTGGCGCCGGCCGAAGCCCATCGTGCACAGGCCATCGAAAATCTGCAGCAAGCGCCACTCAATTGGCAGCCATTGGATGCGCTCAAGTCGCAGTCCGGGGAACCGTTGCAGCCACCCATGGTGACCCTGTGCATCGCCGCGGGGCGCAAGGACAAGCTGCGCCCCGGCGACATCCTCGGCGCCCTGACCGGCGACGCCGGCATCCCGGGCAGCCAGGTGGGCAAGATCGCCATCTTCGATTTCCAGGCCTTTGTCGCAGTGGAACGAACTGTCGCCAGGCAGGCCCTCAAGCGCCTGAACGATGGCAAGATCAAGGGCCGCTCGCTGAAGGTGAGACAACTGTAGAACCGTACCGCAGTGCACGGCGAAGACGAGACACGCATACGGCCATCAAGGGAATGGGACTTGCAAAGCAAGATCGCTACCGTGACAGCCGCAAGAGCGCGACCGTCCAATCCGCTGCCACCTTGATGGACCGATAGATGCCGCAATCCTCGTTCCGCCAGTCACTGCGGCGCCTCTGGGCGCTGGAGAAGTTCGGCTACAGCCTGCGCGTGCTGATCGCCATGGCCGGCAGCATGGGCCTGAGCTGGTATCTCGGACAGCCGTCGCTGATCATCCCGCTGTTCCTCGGAATCATCGCCAGCGCCCTGGCGGAGACCGACGACAGCTGGCTGGGCCGGCTCAGCGCGTTGCTGGTGACCCTGCTGTGCTTCAGCATCGCCGCGGTAGCCGTCGAGTTGCTGTTTCCCTATCCGTGGCTGTTCGTCGCCGGCCTGGCGTTGTCCACCTTCGCCCTGGTCATGCTCGGTGCGCTTGGCGAACGCTACGGCGCGATCGCCCAGGCCACGCTGATCCTCTCCATCTACAGCATGATCGCCGCCGACCAGCGCAACGGCGAGTTGCAGCAGTTCTGGCGCGACCCGCTGCTGCTGGTGGCCGGCGCCGCCTGGTATGGCCTGCTGTCGGTATGCTGGAACGCGCTGTTTGCGCACCAACCGGTGCAGCAGAGCCTGGCGCGGTTGTATCGCGAGCTGGGCCTGTATTTCCGCTACAAGGCCGCGCTGTTCGAGCCGGTGCGCCAGCTGGACGTCGAACAGCGCCGGCTCGAGCTGGCGCAGCAGAACGGCCGGGTGGTCAGCGCCCTGAATGCGGCCAAGGAAACCCTGCTGCACCGCCTGGGCAGTGGTCGCCCCGGCAGCAAGATCAATCACTACCTGAAGCTGTACTTCCTCGCCCAGGACCTGCACGAGCGTGTCAGCTCTTCGCACTACCCCTACCAGGCCCTGGCCGAAGCCTTCTTCCACAGCGACGTGCTGTTTCGCTGCCAGCGCCTGCTGCGTCTGCAGGCCAGCGCCTGCAGCGAACTCGGCGAGGCCATCCAGCTGCGCCAGACGTTTCGCTACAGCGAGGCCAATGGGCAGGCACTGGAGGACCTGCAAGCGTCGTTGGAGCACCTGCGCGAGCAGAACAACCCGGCCTGGCGCGGCCTGCTGCGCTCGCTGCGTGCGCTGTCGAGCAACCTCTCCACCCTGCAGCGCCAGCTCGCCAGTGCCAGCGACCCCGCCGCGCTGGAAGGCACGCAGGACAGCAGCCTGCTGGATCGCCAACCGCAGACGCTGCGCGAGGCATTCAACCGCATCCGCCTGCAGCTGACGCCGACGTCCCTGCTGTTCCGCCACGCCCTGCGCATGGCCGTCGCCCTGGTCGCGGGTTACGCCGCGCTGCACGCCATCCATCCCGAGCAGGGCTACTGGGTGCTGCTGACCACCGTATTCGTCTGCCAACCCAACTATGGCGCCACCCGGATCAAGCTGGTGCAGCGGATCAGCGGCACCGTGCTCGGCCTGGTGGTCGGCTGGGCGCTGTTCGATCTGTTCCCCAGCCAGCCGGTGCAGGCACTGTTCGCCGTGGTCGCCGGAGTGGTGTTCTTCGCCACCCGCAGCACGCGCTACACCCTGGCCACGGCGGCGATCACGCTGATGGTGCTGTTCTGCTTCAACCAGGTCGGCGATGGCTACGGGCTGATCTGGCCGCGGCTGTTCGATACCCTGCTCGGCAGCCTGATCGCAGCCGCCGCGGTGTTCCTGATCCTGCCGGACTGGCAAGGCCGGCGTCTGAACCAGGTGGTCGCCAACACCCTCAGCTGCAACAGCGACTACCTGCGCCAGATCATGCGCCAGTACGACAGCGGCAAGCACGACGACCTGGCCTACCGCCTGGCCCGGCGCAACGCCCACAACGCCGATGCCGCGCTGTCGACCACCCTCTCCAACATGCTTCTGGAGCCCGGCCACTTCCGCAAGGATGCCGAGACCGGCTTTCGCTTTCTGATCCTCTCGCACACCCTGCTGAACTACCTGTCCGGCCTCGGCGCCCATCGCGAAAGCCTGCCTGATGATGCCAGCGATGCGCTGCTCGAGCGCGCCGCAGGGCAGCTGGCAGCGAGCCTCGACGATCTGGCCAAGGCGCTGGCACAGAACGAACCCGTGGCCATCTACAGCGAAGAGGAAGAAGCCCTGGCGCAGCAGCTCGAACAGATACCGGAGGAGATGGACGATGCCCATCGCCTGGTGCAGACCCAGCTCGGGCTGATCTGCCGTCAGCTGGCGCCGCTGCGCAGCATGGCCGCGCACCTGATCAAGCAGCAGCCGGTTCAGCGTTAGTACCGGGGCAACGCCTCCGGGGCGGGCATGGCGTGGCGGCGAAAGATCGCCGCGTAGCTACCGTCCTCGACCATCGCGGCGATCTCACGCTCGAAGGTCGCCACGATGTCGGCCGCCTGCGGGTGGTCGCTGCGCACCACCAAGGACAGCCCGGCCCGCCTGAACTCACCGGGGACGAAGGAGAGTTCATCCCGCTCATGGCCCAGCTCGCGCTCGAGATGGAACAGTACGGTGCGCTCATCCTCCAGCGTCAAGTCGACGCGGCCGGCAAGCACCATCGCCGCCGCCTGGACGAAACTGGCAGCGTAGCCCTTTTGCAACCGCGTGTTGTCGTCCAGTTCGTCGCTGTACATGTAGCCCCGGCTCAAGGCGATCGGATGGCCGATCAGGCTATCGAGGCCGTCATAGCGAAAGTCGCTTCCGCGTCGCTGGACCCAGCGCATCCGGTTGACCAGAAACGGGCGGGAGCTCAGCGTGTAGTCGACGCGCTTGAGCGTCGGCCAGCCATTGACCATGTCGTAGCTACCGCTGCGCAGGCCGAACAGTGCGCGCTCCCAGGGCACATCGATGTACTCGACCCGGTAGCCCCCGCGTTCCAGCGCGGTGCGGATCAGCTCGACGGACAGCCCTTCTCCGGGCAGGCTCTTATCCGTATAGGGCGGCCAGACGTTGCCGGCCAGACGAAGCACCTCCGCCGGCAGCGAAGCGCTTGCCAGCAGCAGCATCAGTCCGATCAATCGTCGCATGACCATCACGTCCACCCACCCTTCTGGCAAAGCGCTATCAGCCCATCAGAACACAACGCAGGTCGATTGACGTCGGCGCCTCGTCGGATGCCGGGCTGCAGCGAAACCGCGAGCGGAGTACCATCGCGCGTTTTCGAACGAGGTGCGCATTGGTGCAGACTGACGTGGTGGTTATCGGCGCCGGCGCCGCCGGCCTTATGTGTGCCTTCACCGCCGCTGCACGGGGCCGCCAGGTCTTGCTGCTGGACCACGCCAACAAGGCCGGCAAGAAGATCCTCATGTCCGGCGGCGGGCGCTGTAACTTCACCAACCTCTATACCGAGCCGTCGAATTTCCTCTCCAGCAACTCGCACTTCTGCAAGTCCGCGCTGGCGCGCTACACCCAGTGGGACTTCATCGAGATGGTCAGCCGCCACGGCGTGCCCTATCACGAGAAGAAGCTCGGCCAGCTGTTCTGCGATAACAAATCCAGCGACATCCTGGAGATGCTGCTGGACGAATGCGTGCGGGCCGGAGTCGATCTGCGCCTGGACACCGCCGTGACG
Source organism: Stutzerimonas sp. R40042 (assembly GCF_026642215.1). Lineage (NCBI taxonomy): Bacteria > Pseudomonadati > Pseudomonadota > Gammaproteobacteria > Pseudomonadales > Pseudomonadaceae > Stutzerimonas > Stutzerimonas sp. R40042. The sequence goes on from NZ_CP113258.1 coordinate 4,291,507, forward strand.
GCGATCGAGCGGCTCGATCAGGGGTATGCGCTGCAGACCGGCATCGGCTCGGTGCGCTGCCAGTCGCTGGTGATTGCCACCGGCGGGCTGTCGATCCCGACGTTGGGCGCCAGCGGCTTCGGCTACCAGATCGCCCGCCAGTTCGGCCACAACGTGCTGCCGACCCGCGCAGGGCTGGTGCCATTCACCATCACCGACCCGCAACTCAAGACCATCTGTAGCGAACTGTCCGGCACCTCGGTGGAGGATTGCCTGGTCAGCTGCAACGGGCAGAGCTTTCGCGAGAACATCCTGTTCACCCATCGCGGCCTGTCCGGACCGGCGATCCTGCAGATCTCGTCGTTCTGGCAGCCGGGCGACGTGGTGCACATCAATCTGCTACCGCATCTCGAACTCGGCGAATGGCTGGTGGCGCAGAAGCAGGAACGGCCGAACATCGAACTGAAAACGCTGCTCGGCGAAGTCTTCACGCGCAAGATGGCCGGGCTGCTGTGCGAGCACTGGTTTGACTCGCGACCGTTGAAGCAGTACGGGCCCAGTGAGCTGGAGGCGATCGCGAACAAACTGGCGGACTGGCAGCTGGTACCCGCGGGGACTGAGGGTTACCGGACGGCGGAGGTCACGCTGGGCGGGGTGGATACCCGCGAAGTATCGTCCAAGACCATGGAATCGCAGAAGTCGCCAGGGCTGTACTTCGTCGGCGAGGTACTGGACGTTACCGGCCACTTGGGCGGGTTCAACTTCCAGTGGGCCTGGGCATCCGGCCACGCCGCCGGCCAGTTCGTCTAGCGGACGCTGCCGGAGCAGGCCGCCCGGATTACTCGTTGGTCCGGTTGGAGGGTGGCGAAATCTCCCGCGGCCCCGCCGGGTCGGTCGCGGTGTTCTGATATTCCTGCTGGTTGCGGGTGTTGTTGTCGTAGGCAGATCTTTCATCGTCCGGCGAGCAGCCCAGCAATGTGAGGGCAGCCAGCGCGCCGGCCAAGGCATGTATCGGCTTCATCTTCGTCTCCGGTTGAGGGCACCCCCGCATGTGCGGAGGCGCCTGGATCAGATGCTCGGCGGTTACTGGGAAGTGCCGGTGCCAGTGCTCGGTGCGGTGCCCGAACCGGACTCGGTGCCCAGACCACTGCCGTTGTCGGCCGGTGGGGTTGCCATGCCGCCGGAAGTGCCGGTGCCAGTTCCGGTGCTTGGTGCGGTGCCGGTACCAGTGCCGGTGTCTGCAGGCGGCGTGGTGGTGCTGGTGGAAGGCGCGGCAGGCTGCTCGGTAGTCGCCGGCGGCGGAGTCGGCTCGCGCTCGCGGTCTTCATCCGGACCGCAACCTACCAGCAGAAGTCCGAGCACGGGGGGCAGCAGATAGCTAAGACGCATGATTAACCTCCTTCAGAGTGAACCGGCGGGTGGCCGGCAATCGCTTGAATCGTCAGATTCACAGAAGGTTGACCCTGTCTTGGCGCAAGAGTGCCCTGCCCGCCTGGTCGGTTATCCGCAGCGCAGCTCGATCAGCCCGACAGGGTCTCAGTTGACAGGCGCTCCGCTGCTGCCGGACGCCGCAGGCTCCACAGGCCGTCCAGACAACGCTCGCCGTCGAACAGCCGCTGCAACTCCGCCGCCGGGCGCGGCGGGCTGAGCCAGTAGCCCTGGATGGTCCGACAACCCTCGGCGCCGAGAAAGACCACCTGCTCGCACCGCTCCACGCCCTCGGCGACCACCGCAAGGCCCAGGCTCTGGCCGAGCCCGATGATCGCCCGACTGATCGCCACCGAATCGGTATCTGCCGGCGCCGCGGCAATGAAGCTGCGATCGACTTTCAGGACATGCAGCGGGTAGCGCTTCAGGTAGCCGAGCGAACAGTAGCCGGTGCCGAAATCGTCCAGCGCCAGACGCACGCCCAGCGCCGCGATCTCGCGCAGGCAACTGAGCATCATCTCGCTGTCGTGCATCAGCAGCGTTTCGGTGATCTCCAGCAGCAGACTCTGCGGCGGCAGCCCGGTTTCTTGCAGTACGCGCGCCAGCAGCTCGGCGAAATCAACCTGCTGCAGCTGACGTATCGACAGATTGACCGCGCAGTACAGCAGAGGCTGTCCCGCCTGCTGCCAGCGGCGGACCTGCCGGCAGGCTTCGCGCAGCACCCACTCTCCGACCCGGACGATCTCGCGCGACTCCTCCAGCACCGGAATGAATTCGTTGGGCGCCACTGCCTTGTCATTGAAGCGCCAGCGCAACAGTGCCTCGACGCCAAGCAGATAGGGTTGATCGCCAACCACCCGGCAGATCGGCTGAAAGTGCAAGGTGAATTCGCCGCGGGTCAGCGCCTGCGCCAATGCGCTTTCGAGTTCCAGCTGGCGAGCCGCCTTGCTGTGCAGACCATCGCAGAACAGCGCGAACTGGTCCTTGCCGGCGCTCTTGGCCCGGTACAGCGCCAGATCCGCCGCCTGCAGGGCATTGAGTGCCTGCCCGTCGCGTTGCAACGGCGCGATGCCGATGCTGGCGCTGACCGACAGGGTGCGCTCGCCCAGCTGCAGCGGCTCGCGCAGGGCAACCAGCATGCGCTGGGCAACCCGCTCGGCGTCGGCCTCGCAGGCCAGATCGCCGAGCAGGGCGACAAATTCGTCACCGCCGAAACGCGCCAGGTGATCGCCCGGCCGCAGGCAGCGCAGCAGCCGCTGCGCCACTTCGACCAGCACCTGGTCGCCGGCGCCATGTCCGAGGCTGTCGTTGATCAGCTTGAAACGGTCCAGATCGACGAAGAGCAACGCGGCGGCACGCCCATGCGGGCGTTGCTGAACCTCCTTGAGCAGCTCTTCCAGGTGCAGGCGGTTGGCCAGCCCGGTCAGCGAATCATGGCGCGCCGCATGCCGCAGACATTCCTCGGCCGCCTTACGTGCGCTGATGTCGGTCTGCGAACCGGCCAGGCGCAGCGTGCCCAGCTCGCAGCGCTCGGCGACGCCGCGCAGCAGCACCCAGAGGTACTCACCGCGTTCGGTGCGCACCCGGTACTCGTAGGTCAGCGAGGCGGTGTGTCCGTTGAGATGATCGGCGATGGCCTCGCGCAGGCCCGGCAAGTCGTCTGGATGCACCCGTCCGAACCAGTCGCGGCTGGTGTAGTCGGGCTGCGACGGCATTTCCAGCATGGCGGTCCAGCGCTCGGACAGGTGCAGCTGGTCATGCTCGATGTCCCATTCCCAGATGCCGTCTTCGGAGCCACGCAAGGCGCGGGTCAGACGCGCCTCGCTGTCTTCCACCGCGTGCCGCTGAGCGGCGCTGTAGGTGTCGATGGCCAGAATCATGTCGAAGAAGACGATCTTCAGCAGGCTGTCATAGGCCGCCTGCTGCTCGCCTTCGCCCAGCAGCGCCCGCAGCATGTCCGACAGGTACAGCCGGTAAGCGCCGAGATACCATTCCAGATCGACACCGACGCGCTGGTGCACCAGGCCGACCAACAGGCGGTCGCGCACGTAGTCACGTTCGTACGGGCCGTTCCAGAGTCGCCGGTAGTAATCCTGCTGACGCTGCTTGAGACGTGCCAGGCCGATCCCATCGTTCTGCATGACCGTTGGCTGGCCGAACGTGGCGAGATGCGTATAGAGCCGCTCGATGAAGGCGTGATGAGCCGGCTCAAGCTCCGCGGCGAGCCGATTCAGGCGCAGCGCATCAGCGGTCTGCCATTGTAGGAAACGCTTGCGCGTCAGGATCTGATCGAGTCCCAGACCAACCCGATGCAGCAGTGACCTCAGCTCGTCTTCCATGCCCGCCCCTGTCGATGCTGGCCCAACCACACTTCCACACCCGGCTTGCAGCCAGCTGAGTGTGGTGAGTGCACCAGCTGATGCTATAAAGCCATCAAGGGTCGCAGCGACGCTTCGTCGCATTATTGATGCACGTCAGCAAAGACGAAGGTCCGCTCGGAAGCTAGGAGAGCGGGATACCGGGCCGGGCGATCCCGGTATCCAGGCGAACGGATCAGGCGGCCTGCTTGCCAGCCATCTCCTTCTTCAAACGGGTGCGCAACTGGCTCATCTGCTCACCCATCTCCTCGAGTCGCTTGGCATCGAACAGTTCTCGCGCCTGCGGGAACATCTCCGACTCCTCCTCCTCGATATGGTGCTCGAGCAGTTCCTTGCATACCTTGGCGCGCCCGGAGAATTCCACACTTCCGGGGTCGGTGGCCTTGAGATCCGGTAGCACCAGCGAATCGACGGCGCGATGCTCTTCCTTGGCCTCGTGGAACATCTTCAGTTCTTCCTTGCCGCCCGCTTCCTTGTAGGCCGGATAGAGGATCTGCTCTTCGAGCTGGGTGTGAATGGTCACTTCCATTTCCAGCTTGCTCAGCAGATCGGTGCGCGTCTTCACGGCGCGCTCGGTGGACTCGGTCAAGCGCGTCAGCAGGTCCTTCACGCGCTCATGGTCCTCAATCAGCAGGTCGATGGCGTTCATGTGTTGTCCTCTTCAGCTTCACGGCAAAGGAGCCGAACCGCGACGTTCGGCTCGAAGGGCTGCGGCGTGGGCGGCAGCCGGTAAGGGCTCAGGCGTACTCGTAGGTCGGCAGTGCGGTACGGCTCTGGCTCTGCAAATGCGCGATGGATGGAGACATCCCGGCCTCCAGCGCCAGATCCCGGCGAACCGAGCTGACGACCCATTCGAGTTGAATCTTCGTCTGGGTCTGCCCCTTCGACAGCGCTCGCTTGACCAGCGTGCGGTCATCGTTGCGCAGGGTCAGCAGCAAGCCGCCATCCGGGCGTGGCTCGGTGAGTACTTCGAACTCAGGGAAAGCGGCAGTGAGGAATTGTTGTGCAGCGGTCATTGTTCTGTACTCCAGTAAAGTTCCAGCGAACATTACGGGAGCAGCGTTCGTGCCAACCGCGGATTATTATTTTTATTCTTATAAAACAATGAGTTAGGCAAATATCACATTTCATCCGACCGTGCAAAACGCAACATGAAGTGTGACGCAGCTTGCATTCTGCGGCCTGCGCTACCGCTAAACCTTGCGCCAGACGCTCGCCAGCCAGGGCTGCTGGGCACGTGGCAAGCCGGCCGGACGATAGTAGTGCTCCAGTTCGGTGAAACCGGCAGCCAGCAACCGCTTGCGCCAGGCAGGCCAGTCGTACCAGACGCCGTAGCGGTCGCCGCTCCATCCTTCCTCGTTGTGACCGCGCGGATTGGAACAGAACAACACCCCGTCCGGCCTCAGGGTTTCGTGCAGCTGCGCCAGCACCCGAGGTAGCTCACGGCTGGGCACATGAAACAGCACCGCGTTGGCGAATACACCGTCGAACGATGCTGATGGCAGCTGCAGCTGCAAGAGGTCTTGTTGCCAGACCTCACAGCCGCTCTCGGCGCGGGCCATGTCGACGAATGCCTCGGTGCCATCCAGTCCTACGGCTACATGCCCTCGCGCCTTGAAAGCCCTGAGATCGCGCCCAGGACCGCAGCCGAGATCAAGGATGCGCAGGGGAGGCTCGGCCCGAATGTGACGCAGAAGGGCATCAATGTTCTGGCTGACGTCATGCTCGCGCGTGCCCTCTCGAAAGGCCTGTGCATTGCTTCGGTAATGATCGAGCGTGCGCTGTGCCGCGCTCCACGGGTCGCTCATGGTCTCTCCTGCAAGAATGATCAAGGGCAACCCTAGCGCGGCTGGGCGCCGCGAGCCAGCCCAGGCGTCCCCAGCTGGGCGCCCCCGGCTAAGGTCGACATTGAGCGCAGTGCTGAAAGCGTCGAGTATGATCGCAAGCGTGCACCAGCGCACAGCGGCAGCCGACACGACGACCGTTCAGCCGCAGGACTGAAACTTGCAGCGCGTAACCTGTCGAAACCCTGTCCGGCTCCAAGCTACGGGCGGGCATGCAGCACGTAACGCAACATCGAGACCCACCATGAATCACGCCCTGCCAAAAATCGTACTGCTCGTCGAAGACGAGCCGCATATCCTCAGCCTGCTCTCGGATTATCTGGCCGGAGAGGGCTATCAGGTGCTGGAAGCGGACAGTGCGCCCAAGGCTTTCGAAATCCTGGCGACCAAGCCACATCTGGATCTGCTGGTCACCGACTTCCGCCTGCCAGGCAACGTCTCCGGAGTGATGATCGCCGAGCCCGCGCTCAAGCTGCGACCAGAGCTCAAGGTGATCTTCATCAGCGGCTACCCCATCGAGATCTACGAATCCGGCAGCCCCATTGCCCGCTCGGCGCCGGTGCTGGCCAAGCCCTTCGCGCTGGATACCCTGCGCTGCCAGATCCAGGAGCTGCTCGCCAGCTGAGCACTGCCGGCGCGCAGAAACGAAAAAGCCCGCATCAGCGGGCTTTTTCATGTCCGAGCGATCAGTTGATCTTCGGATCCAGCTCGCCATTGGCATAGCGCTGGAACATGCCTTCCAGCGAGATCGGCTTGATCTTGCTGGCATTGCCGGCGGTACCGAAGGCTTCGTAGCGGGCGATGCAGATGTCGCGCATGGCGGCGACCGTCTTGGCCAGGTACTTGCGCGGGTCGAACTCGCTGGGGTTCTTCGCCAGGAATTCGCGGATCGCGCCGGTGGAGGCCAGACGCAGGTCGGTGTCGATGTTGACCTTGCGCACGCCGTACTTGATGCCCTCGACGATCTCCTCGACCGGCACGCCGTAGGTTTCGCCGATCTCACCGCCGTACTCGTTGATGATCTTCAGCCACTCCTGCGGCACCGACGAGGAACCGTGCATCACCAGATGGGTGTCCGGGATGCGCGCATGGATTTCCTTGATGCGCTGGATCGACAGGGTGTCGCCGGTCGGCGGCTTGGTGAACTTGTAGGCGCCGTGGCTGGTGCCGATGGCGATGGCCAGGGCGTCGACCTTGGTCTTGGCGACGAAGTCGGCAGCCTCTTCCGGATCGGTCAGCAGCTGGCTGTGATCGAGAACGCCCTCGGCGCCAACGCCATCTTCCTCACCGGCCATGCCGGTTTCCAGGCTGCCCAGGCAACCCAGCTCACCTTCCACGGAAACGCCGCAGGCATGGGCGAAGGCAACGGTCTGCTGGGTCACGCGCACGTTGTAGTCGTAATCGGCGGGGGTCTTGCCGTCCGCCTTCAGCGAGCCGTCCATCATCACCGAGCTGAAACCCAGCTGGATCGAGCGCTGGCAGACGTCCGGACTGGTGCCGTGGTCCTGGTGCATGCACACCGGGATGTGCGGGAATTCTTCGATCGCCGCCAGGATCAGATGACGCAGGAACGGCGCACCGGCATATTTGCGCGCACCGGCGGAAGCCTGGACGATCACCGGGGAATCGGTCTTGTCGGCCGCTTCCATGATGGCGCGCATTTGCTCGAGGTTGTTGACGTTGAAGGCCGGCACGCCGTAGCCGAACTCGGCGGCGTGGTCGAGCATCTGGCGCATGCTGATGAGTGCCATGTTTTCCTTTCTCCCGGTCTGGGTCGTTTGATCGTGTAGAGCCTGCCGCAGTGGCCGACGCTGTTCAAGCGCCGCACGCTGGGCGCGGCATTGTAGAGGCGGGAGCGACAAATGCCAGCGTCCCGCCAGCTTTCAATTCGTGCCCCGCAGCCGCGAGGCGTTCGCAACGTGTCGCCTAGAGGCTGATGAGCGATGCGCTGCAGCCGTGGGCCAGCACCTTGTCATCGGTGACGCGATACACCAGCGCCTGGTTGCCTCTGTCATGGAAAGCGATTACGCCATCGCTATAGAAAGTGCCATGCGTTGCAGGTTCCTTGCGCAACGTATGAATCCGCTCGCTGTCGCCGATCTTCAGATCGATGACGTTGCGTTCGGCATTGGCATAGCGCCAGGCGATGTGCTGCTGGCTCTGGCACTTCCAGCGCACGAACGGTGCGTCCGGGCCGGACTGCCAGTGCCCGCACCCGCCGAGCAGCAGCGCGGCGAGCAGCATGGGCAAGCCTTTGTTCATTCCATCTCCTCGAGGCGAAATCAGTCCGGACAGTCTTGCAGTCCGCCCTGGGTAACGACGGTCGGATCGCCAGTGGCCTGCATCTGCATGCGCTGATCATGCTCGGCGGTCGGACTGAGCACCGGCGGCGGGTCGAGCACCTGACAGGCGGTATCCGGTGAATTGCCGGCGCAACCGGCCAGGCCCAGGCAACAAACGGCAACAGCGATGTAGCGCATGGGGAATCCCCTTTCCTTGTTCCGATAAGAACAAAGACCACGGCGAGCCGCCGGGGTTGCCGCTTGCATCAGCGGGCAGCCAGTACCGAGGACGACACTGGCTGCCCGATCGGTATCAGCTGGCGCGCTGTTCCAGCACCTCGACCGCCGGCAGCACCTTGCCCTCGACGAACTCGAGGAAAGCGCCGCCACCGGTGGAAATGTAGGAAATCTGCTCGGCCACGCCGTACTTGTCGATCGCCGCCAGGGTGTCGCCACCGCCGGCAATGGAGAACGCCGGGCTCTGGGCGATGGCCTGGGCCAGCACCTTGGTGCCGTTGCCGAACTGGTCGAACTCGAACACGCCCACCGGGCCGTTCCAGAGGATGGTCTGCGAAGCCTTGAGCATCTCGCCGAACATGGCCGCGGTCTTCGGTCCGATGTCCAGGATCATGTCGTCGTCGGCGACGTCGGCGATGGCCTTGACCGTGGCCTCGGCGCTCTCGGCGAACTCCTTGGCGACCACCACGTCCACCGGCAGCGGAACGGCAACCTTGGCCGCGATGGCCTTGGCGGTGTCGATCAGATCGGCCTCGTGCAGCGACTTGCCGACCTTGTAGCCGGCCGCGGCGAGGAAGGTGTTGGCGATGCCGCCGCCGACGATCAGCTGGTCGCAGATGTCGGCCAGCGAGGTCAACACGTCGAGCTTGGTCGATACCTTGGAGCCGGCGACGATGGCCACCATCGGCCGCTGCGGCTTGTCCAGCGCCTTGCCCAGCGCATCCAGCTCGGCGGCCAGCAGCGGGCCGGCACAGGCGACCTTGGCGAACTTGGCCACGCCATGAGTCGAGCCCTGGGCGCGATGAGCGGTGCCGAAGGCATCCATGACGAAGACGTCGCAGAGGGCAGCGTACTGCTGCGCCAGCTCGTCGGTGTTCTTCTTCTCGCCCTTGTTGAAGCGCACGTTCTCCAGCAGGACCAGCTCACCCGGCTTGACCTCGACACCGTCCAGGTAATCCTTGACCAGCGGCACCTTACGGCCGAGGGCCTTGGAGAGGTAGTCGGCGACCGGCTTGAGGCTGTCTTCCTCACTGTAGACGCCCTCTTCCGGACGGCCCAGGTGCGAGCAGACCAGCACCGCAGCGCCTTTCTCCAGCGCCAGCTTGATGGTCGGCAACGAGGCCAGGATGCGCGCATCGCTCTTCACCGCGCCATCCTTCACCGGCACGTTGAGGTCCTCGCGGATCAGCACGCGCTTACCCTGGAGGTCGAGATCGGTCATCTTCAAAACGGTCATGTTGGTCTTCCTTAAGGTCGAGAAGCAGCGATGTTGCAAGCGCGTGCCGCTACGGGCGATGGGCCACGCGCAGGTAATGGTCGGTGACGTCGAGCATGCGGTTGGCGAACCCCCATTCGTTGTCGAACCAGGCCAGCAGGTTCACCAGGCGCGGGCCGGAGGCACGGGTCAGGCTGCCGTCGACGATCGCCGAATGCGGGTCGTGGTTGAAGTCGCAACTGGCATGCGGCAATTCCGTGTAGGCCAGCAACCCCTGCAACGGGCCGCTTTCGGCGGCCTCGCGCAGCACCTTGTTGATGGTCTGCGCATCGGTATCGCGCGCCGTCTGCAGCGTGATGTCCAGGCAGGAGACGTTCACCGTCGGCACCCGCACGGCTTTGGCCTGAATCCGCCCGGAGAGTTCCGGCAGCAGGCGTTCGATGCCTTTTGCCAGGCCGGTGGACACCGGAATCACCGACTGGAAGGCCGAGCGAGTGCGGCGCAGGTCATCGTGATGGTAGGCGTCGATCACCGGCTGGTCGTTCATCGCCGAATGGATGGTGGTGATCGAGGCGAACTCGATGCCCACCGCATCGTTGAGCAGCTTGAGCAACGGCACACCGCAGTTGGTGGTGCAGGAGGCGTTGGACACCAGCCGCTCGGAACCCGTCAGCTGCCCCTGATTGATGCCCATCACCACCGTGGCGTCGACATCCGCCGCGCTGGCCATCGGCTGGGAAAACAGTACCCGCGGCACACCCGCCGCAAGGAAGCGCTCGCCATCGGCACGGCTGGTATACGCGCCGGAGCACTCCAGCACCAGATCGACGTCGAGCGCGCGCCAATCGATGGCTTCCGGCGTCGACTCGCGCAGCACCTTCACGCAGTGCCCGTTCAGATGCAGACAATCGCCGTCCACGCCCACTTCGCCGGGGAAACGACCATGAGTGGAATCGAAGCGGGTGAGGTATTCCAGGCTGGCCATGTCGGCCAGGTCGTTGAGGGCAACGAACTGGAAATTGAAGGCAGCGCCGCGCTCATAGAAGGCACGCAGCACGCAGCGACCGATGCGGCCGTAACCGTTGAGGGCGACGCGATAGGGACGGGCGTTGGCCATGGGAATCGTCGGTCCTGGCGGTGGAAAACCACCGCGCGGGTTTTCCACCCTACGCAAGGTGGCGTGACGTAGGGTGGATGACCAGGGTCATCCACCGCCGCTCGATTTAGTCTTCCAGCAGCTCTTCGGCCACCGAGAGGATGTTGTCGACGGTGAAGCCGAATTCCTCGAACAGCTGACCGGCCGGGGCCGACTCGCCGTAGGTGGTCATGCCGATGATGCGGCCGTCGAGACCGACGTACTTGTACCAGTAGTCCGCGTGGGCCGCCTCGATGGCGATGCGCGCACCGACTTCCACCGGCAGTACCTGCTGCTTGTAGGCCGCGTCCTGGGCGTCGAACACGCTGGTGCAGGGCATCGAGACGACGCGCACCTTGCGGCCCTGCTCGGTCAGCTTGTCGGCAGCCTGCACCGCCAGGCTGACTTCCGAACCGGTGGCGATCAGGATCAGCTCCGGCTCGCCGGCGCAGTTCTTCAGGATGTAGCCGCCGCGGGCGATGGCCGCTTCGGTTTCATTGTCGCGCACATGGAACGGCAGGTTCTGCCGCGAGAAGATCAGCGCGCTCGGGCCGTCCTTGCGCTCGACCGCGTGCTTCCAGGCCACCGCGGACTCGACGGTGTCGGCCGGGCGCCAGGTATCCAGGTTCGGCGTGGTGCGCAGGGCGACCAGCTGCTCGACCGGCTGGTGGGTCGGACCGTCTTCGCCGAGGCCGATGGAGTCGTGGGTGAACACGTAGATCACCCGCTGCTTCATCAGCGCCGACATGCGCACGGCGTTGCGTGCGTATTCCATGAACATCAGGAAGGTCGCGCCGTAGGGGATCAGGCCGCCGTGCAGGGCGACACCGTTCATGATCGCGGCCATGCCGAACTCGCGCACGCCGTAATACATGTAGTTGCCCGAGGCATCCTCGGCCACCACCGGCTTGCAGCCCTTCCACAGGGTCAGGTTGGAGCCGGCCAGGTCCGCCGAGCCGCCGAGCAGCTCCGGCAGCAGCGGGCCGAAGGCGTTCAGGCAGTTCTGACTGGCCTTGCGGCTGGCGATGGTTTCGCCCTTGGTGGCGACTTCACGGATGAACTCGCTGGCCTTCTCGGCGAAGTCCGCCGGCAGCTCGCCGGCCATGCGGCGTTTGAATTCAGCGGCCAGTGCCGGGAACTCGGTCTCGTAGGCAGCGAAGCGCTTGTTCCACTCGTTTTCCGCATCGGCGCCCTTCTGCTTGGCATCCCACTCGGCGTAGATCTCGGCGGGGATTTCGAACGGCGGGTGGTTCCAGCCCAGCGCTTCGCGGGTCAGGGCGATTTCGGCATCGCCCAGGGCAGCGCCGTGGGACTCCTCCTTGCCCTGCTTGTTCGGCGAGCCGAAGCCGATGATGGTCTTGCAGCAGATCAGTGTCGGCTGGTCGCTCTTGCGCGCGGTTTCCAGCGCCATCTGAATCTCGTCGGCGTCATGGCCGTCGACATTGCGGATCACCTGCCAGCCGTAGGCCTCGAAGCGACGCGGGGTGTCGTCGGTGAACCAGCCATGCACCTCGCCATCGATGGAGATGCCGTTGTCATCGTAGAAGGCGATCAGCTTGTTCAGCCCCAAGGTGCCGGCCAGCGAGCAGACCTCGTGGCTGATGCCTTCCATCATGCAGCCGTCGCCGAGGAACACGTAGGTGTTGTGGTCGACGATCTCGTGGCCGGGGCGGTTGAACTGCGCGGCCATGACCTTCTCCGCCAGGGCGAAGCCGACGGCATTGGCCAGACCCTGACCCAGCGGGCCGGTGGTGGTCTCGACGCCGGCGGTGTAGCCGAACTCCGGGTGGCCCGGGGTCTTGCTGTGCAGCTGGCGGAAGTTCTTCAGGTCATCGATGGACAGGTCGTAGCCGGTCAGGTGCAGCAGCGAGTAGATCAGCATCGAGCCATGGCCGTTGGACAGCACGAAGCGGTCGCGGTCGGCCCACTGAGGGTTGGTCGGGCTGTGCTTCAGGTGGTCGCGCCAGAGCACTTCGGCGATGTCCGCCATGCCCATGGGGGCACCGGGATGGCCGCTGTTGGCTTTCTGCACGGCATCCATGCTGAGTGCGCGGATGGCATTGGCTCGCTCACGACGGCTGGGCATCGCTGAATCTCCTGCGGGGGTGTACCTGGAAAAAGGCGGCCATTTTCCCCTACCGAGGGTGGCCGGGGCAATGACTGAATGGCCTGGCAAGCACCGTCAATCCAACAGCTCGATGCCCTGCCCGGTGACATCCGGCAGGTGCTCGAGCAGATAGTCGCGCATGCGCGTCAAGGTGGAAGACTCGCTGTCGCCGGCCGGCCAGACCAGGTAGTAGCTGTCGCCGGATTTGACCGCCTGCCCGAACGGCAGCACCAGACTGCCGCGCTGCAGCTCGGCACCGACCAGCGCCAGATCACCGATCGACACGCCATGCCCCTGAGCAGCGGCGGAGATGCCCAGCTCCAGGGTGTCGAACAGCTTGCCCTGCTGCCAGGCGACCTCATCCGCCCGCCCGGTGCGCTGCAGCCAGCGCCGCCAGTCACGGCAGTCGCGCGACGGATGGATCAGCTCGGCCTGCGCCAGCTGCTGCGTGCTCCACGGCGCGGCCCCGAGCAGCTCGGGCGCACAGACCGGCACCAGCCATTCATCGAACAGCTTGACCCGGCGCCAATCGGCAGGAAAGCCGCCATTGCCGAGCAAGATCGCGCAGTCGAACGGCTCGCTGTGGAAGTCCACGGCGTCCAGGTCCATCCAGGCGCTGGTCAGCTGCACGCGGTTCTGCGGGTTGGCCACCTGGAAGCCTTCCAGCGTGGCGAGCAGCCAGCGCATGGTCAGCGTCGAGGGCGCCTTGAGACGCAACGCGCCGCGCTGTCGGGTAACCGCGACGCAGGCATTCTCGATGGTCCGAAACCCGACCCTCAGCTCCTGCGCCAGCAAACGACCGGCATCGGTCAGGAGCAGCCGCGGACCGTGGCGTTCGAACAACTGGCAGCCGAGGTGCTCTTCCAACGTCTTCACATGCCGACTGATCGCGCTCTGCGTGATGAACAGGCTCTGCGCCGCCTGGGTGAAGGAGCCGAAACGCGCCGCCGCCTCGAAGGCCCGTAGGGCATAGAGCGGCGGCATGCGAAGCGATTCAGCCGCTCCGTCATGCATGACTTTCACTCATGCTTCCTCCTCGTTTTTTCCGTTTTTCATCGCATTCGCCGCCGCCAATACTGCGCCAGCACAAGGCTCAAGGCCAATACCGGGCCACCGCCTGTCATCGCCCAGCAACAATAAAACTCAGGGAACGACGCATGCAAAACGATCATTACGAGCGGCTTCTGGCCAACGCGGTGGCACAAGGTGCACTGCGCCATGAGCAGATCGGTCAGATCATCAACTTCCGCCTGTTCGGCAACAAGCAAGGCTTCCTTCTGCTGGAAAACCTGCCGATCGGCGATATCCCGCCCACGCCCGTCAGCCGCGAGGACATTCGCAAACCGGACGACAGCAGCGAACGCCTGCTGCTGCAGGCGACCGCCCTGCTCGGCGAGCCGATCGGCTACACCCAGGAGTCCGACGGCTGCATCGTCAACAATTTCTTCCCGCAACAAGCGCTGTCACGGGCGGCCACCTCCGACAGTTTCGACACCGAACTGGACCTGCACACGGAAAACGCCTTCCATGCCGTCCTGCCCGATCATCTGGTTCTGCTCTGCCTGCGCCAGGACCCGGCAGCCGAAGCGGTGACCTACATCGCCTCGATCGAGCGCATCCTGCAGCGCCTGACCTTCGAGGAGCAGGCGTTCTTTCTCACCGAGCCATACAACTTCCTCTCCGATTACGGACCGACTTCGAAGAACCAGCGCATCGACATCAATCGCCACCAGACGGTGCTCTACGGTGATCCGGATGCGCCGTTCTTCCGCTTCGACCCGCACTTCATGCAGGCCTTCAGCAACCGTGCCCAGCAGCTGCTGGACAAACTGCGCAGCATCGCCTGGGACGTGGTCGAGCCGGTACGGCTGAATCGTGGCGACCTGCTGATCATCGACAATCGCCGCACCGCCCATGCGCGCAGCCCGTTCAGCGCCCGCTTCGACGGCAGCGACCGCTGGATACAGCGGGCATTCGCCATTTCCAATCCGAACTTCTACACCGAGCGCCTGGGCAACCGCAGCCGGGTCTTCGGCCTGGTGACCGAACTATGAACGCCACCTACCTCGCCTTTGCCGCCGCCGTTGCCCTGCTGATCGCCTCGCCCGGCCCCGTCGTCGCCCTGGTGGTGGCCGACGCCCGCCGCCGCTGGCCGCTGTGGACGATTCTCGGTGGCGTGGTATCGGCCCAGGTACTGATGATCGCCGCGCTGGTGATGATCTACCTGGCGCTGGACCTGCAACCGATCGTGCTCGAGGCCGGCCAGATCCTTGGCGGGCTCTACCTTATCTGGCTCGGCTGCGACGGCCTGTGTGGCGGCCGCAGCGACACCGCCACGCCAACCCGCAGTGAAGCGCACTATTTCTGGCGGGCCATGGCGGTGGGCCTGTCCAACCCGAAGGACATCCTGTTCTTCCTCGCCTTTCTGCCCGGCTTCATCCTGCCCGCGCAGCCGTTCGCGCCGCAGGCAATGGTGCTCATCCTGATCTGGGCAATCATCGACCTGAGCATCCTGCTCACCTACAGCCTGCTGTCGCGTCGCCTGGCCGGCGAAGGGCTGATCCAGCGCCTGCTGGATATCCTGCCCAACTACTTCCTCATCGGCCTGGGTCTGGTCTCCTGCACCCTCGGACTGTCCCGCCTGCTGCATTGACCCTGCGCCAGCAAGGGCAATATCAAAACTTTTTGATATTGCCCTTGCTGGGTGAAAACGGTCCGACTAGACTTCGCGGCCTATGAGCCTGCGCTTTCCCCAGATCCGTTACGACGCCAGTGACCAGCTCGCCGCCCTGTGCAAGGCCGGCGGCGATGCGCTGCGGCTGAACGTGCTGCGCGCGTTGGCCAGCGACTCGTTCGGCGTGCTGGAGCTGGCGCAGATCTTCGCCACCGGCCAGTCGGGAATGAGCCATCACCTCAAGGTGCTGACCCAGGCCGGGCTGCTGGCGACCCGCCGCGAAGGCAATGCCGTGTTCTACCGGCGCAGCCTGCCGCAGCTCGACAGCCTCGGCGGCAGGCTGCATGCGGCGCTGCTGGAAGAAGCGGACCGCCTGGAACTGCCGCGCGAGATCGAGGCGCGCATCGCCGCCGTGCATGCCCAGCGCAGCGCCGCCAGCGAGGATTTCTTCGCGCGCATGGCCGACAGCTTTCAGGCCCGCCAGGACCTGATCGCCGGCCTGCCGCAGTACCGCGACAGCGTGGTGGCCCTGCTCGACGCGCTGAACTTCGCTGCCGACGCCACGGCGCTGGAAGTCGGCCCCGGCGACGGCAGCTTTTTACCGGAACTGGCTGGTCGCTTCGCCCGCGTCGTGGCGCTGGACAACAGCCCGGCGATGCTCGACCTGGCGCGTGCCCGCTGCGAACAGGAGGGGCTCGACAACGTCGAGCTGAAGCTCGCCGACGCACTGCACGACGACTGCCGCCCAGCCGACTGTGTGGTGTTGAACATGGTGCTGCATCACCTGGCAGCGCCGGGCGAAGCGATGAAACAACTGGCACGGCTGGTGAACGCAGGCGGTAGTCTGCTGGTCACGGAGCTGTGCAGCCACAACCAGAGTTGGGCCAGGGAGGCCTGCGGCGATCTCTGGTTGGGCTTCGAACAGGACGATCTGGCCCGTTGGGCCGATGCCGCGGGGCTCACGCCCGGCGAGAGCCTCTACATTGGCTTGAAAAACGGTTTTCAGATCCAGGCCCGGTGCTTCTCCCGGTCCGCTCCTGACGACCGACTCACCCACCGGTAATAGGAAACCGATAGATGAGCGAATACTCGATTTTCACCTCCGAGTCCGTATCCGAAGGGCATCCGGACAAGATCGCCGACCAGATCTCCGATGCGGTGCTCGACGCCATCATCGCCGAGGACAAGCACGCCCGCGTGGCCTGCGAAACCCTGGTCAAGACCGGTGTGGCCATCGTCGCCGGTGAAGTGACCACCAGCGCCTGGGTCGATCTGGAGCAACTGGTGCGCGACGTCATCGTCGACATCGGCTACAACAGCTCGGAGGTCGGTTTCGACGGCGCCACCTGCGGCATCATCAACATCATCGGCAAGCAGTCGGTGGATATCGCCCAGGGCGTCGACCGCACCAAGCCGGAAGACCAAGGTGCCGGCGACCAGGGCCTGATGTTCGGCTACGCCAGCAACGAGACCGACGTGCTGATGCCGGCGCCGATCCGCTTCTCCCATGCCCTGGTCGAGCGCCAGGCCGAGGCGCGCAAGAACGGCCTGCTGCCGTGGCTGCGCCCGGATGCCAAGAGCCAGGTCACCTGCCGCTACGAGAACGGCAAGGTCGCCGGTATCGATGCCGTGGTGCTGTCGACCCAGCACAACCCCGACGTCAAGCAGAGCGACCTGCGCGAAGCGGTGATGGAGCTGATCATCAAGCACAGCCTGCCGGCCGAGTTGCTGCACAAGGACACCCAGTACCACATCAACCCGACCGGCCAATTCGTCATCGGCGGCCCGGTCGGCGACTGCGGCCTGACCGGTCGCAAGATCATCGTCGATACCTACGGCGGCATGGCCCGCCACGGCGGCGGCGCCTTCTCCGGCAAGGACCCGTCCAAGGTCGACCGCAGCGCCGCCTACGCCGGCCGCTACGTCGCCAAGAACATCGTTGCCGCGGGCCTCGCCGACCGCTGCGAGATCCAGGTGTCCTACGCCATCGGCGTGGCACAGCCGACCTCCATCTCGCTGAACACCTTCGGCACCGGCAAGCTCAGCGACGAGAAGATCATCGCCCTGGTGCGCGAGCATTTCGACCTGCGTCCCTACGCGATCACTCGCATGCTCGACCTGCTACACCCGATGTATCGCGCCACCGCGGCCTACGGCCACTTCGGCCGCAACCCCTACGAAATGACGGTGGGTGCCGACACCTTCACCGCCTTCACCTGGGAGCGCACCGACAAGGCCGACGCACTGCGTGCTGCAGCGGGGCTGTAACTAACCAACCCACGCAGCAGCCAAGCCCCGCCGGCCATGCCGTGCGGGGCTTTTTCATTGCCGCGCCACCACCTTGATACAGGCGCAGGCCTGGACGCGACCATCTGCCGCAGATTGCTATCAATCCCCCAGTATTGGCGCCGCTTTTTGCCCGCTGAGCCTGCCCTGCGGCAGCCAGCCGAGGGTTTACCGCAATTTCCTGCCCCGCATAAACTGATATCAAATCGCCATCCATGTACGGATGCGTCACGGATTCAGAACCACGATCAGGGATAAGGAAAAAGGATCATGATCAAACGTTGCTGCCTATCGCTCGCCATCGCCACGCTGATTACCGGCTGCCAAAGCACCGGCGAGCAGTACCAGGCGGACGTCTTCGACGCCTCACAGGTCAACACGCAGCAGGAGGCTAAGACGGTCAAGATCGTCACCGTCTCCGCCACCAAGATCAAAGTCAGCAACGAGCAGAACAAGAAAGCCGCCATGATGGTCGGCGGCCTGCTCGGTGCCATTGGTGGCGCCGCGCTGGGCAACCAGAACAACACTGACACGGCCATCGTCGGCGGGGTCGCCGGCGGTGCCGCCGGCGCCATGGCTGGCTCGCTGGTCAGCGACACCTCGCTGGTTCCCGGCGTGCTCATCGGCTATTCGGAAAACGGCAAGATCTTCACCTCGGCTCAGGTTGGCCGTCCCTGCGAGTTCAAGGCAGGTGAAATCTCCTTGATGGTGATGACCATCAACAACGAGACACGCATTCAGCCGAATGCGACCTGCCCCGAGCCGCAGAAGGGTTAAGCGATGAGACTCGCCCTTCTCGCAACAACTGCGCTGCTCGTCTCTACATCTGTCGCCGCCAATCAATTCGATCAGCTCTACCAGATCGAACAGCAGACCAAGCAGGCTGAGGCCGCTGCCGAAGCCGAGCGAATCCGCGAGGCTGCAGCCGCCCGTGCCCGAGCAGAAGCCCGAGAGGAGACCGAGCGGCGCCAGCGCGCCGCCGCGCAGCAAGCCGCACAGAAACGAGCTAGCGAGCAGCGCGCTGCGATCGAAGCGGAGAACAAGCGTGTCCGCTCGCGCGAGGAAGCCTTCGAGGACGAACTACGAGCCCTCGAGCTCGAAGAGCGTCGCCTGGAGCTTCAGGCCAAGCGTGCACGCACCGCGCGCGCCAACGACTATATCGATGCCGAACTGCGCGATCAGGCCGCACGTACCGACGTGATCCAGTCGGAGGCGGACTCGCTGCGCAACGTAACTTCCGGCACCAAGGCTCT
Organism: Stutzerimonas sp. R40042; assembly: GCF_026642215.1. Lineage (NCBI taxonomy): Bacteria > Pseudomonadati > Pseudomonadota > Gammaproteobacteria > Pseudomonadales > Pseudomonadaceae > Stutzerimonas > Stutzerimonas sp. R40042. The sequence goes on from NZ_CP113258.1 coordinate 4,310,326, forward strand.
GCTCGAAGATGCCGGCCAAGCCGAAGTCAATCGCTCCAAGCGCCTCTTCGACTAAGGCTCAGCTACAGCCCCGGCAAGCCGGGGCTTTCAGGATGATTTCATGAAGCACATTACAATGCTGGCATTCGCATGCCTGGCGTTATCCGGCTGCTCGAATGAAGACCCAGTACCAAGCGTTCCCAACGTTGACGTGCGTGGTCGTCTGGAAGTGGATCAGGAAAGAACTCGGGAGCGACAAGCCCAGGGAATCGACGGCGAATACTGGCGCCGCATCCTCACCGTGGATGGCTCCGACATGACGCTGGATGCGTTCATCAGCCGCTACTGTCCGAGCGGAACGCGCGACGAGACCTGCCACAAGGCCCTGCGCATCAAGAAAATCGATGATGTGAGCGGGGCCACCCGTTTCCTACCTCAGGGGCTCTGATCCACCAGCCGCAGCTCTCGGTGCAGGATGCCGAGAGCTGCATCAGCCGATCCGGTAGAGCGAATCCTGCGCTGCCCGCAAAACCGCCTTCCCGTCCTCAGTTCTTCAAGCGATAGCCGGTCTTGAATATCCACCACACCGCCAGCAGGCAGGCGGCGAGGAAGCCGAGGATCATCGCCAGGCTGATGCCGACGCTGATGTCCGAGACACCGTAGAAGCTCCAGCGGAAGCCGCTGATCAGGTAGACCACCGGGTTGAACAGGGTGACCTTCTGCCACAGCGGCGGCAGCATCTCGATGGAATAGAAGCTGCCACCGAGAAAGGCCAGCGGCGTGACGATCAGCGCCGGGACGATCTGCAGCTTCTCCCAGCCGTCGGCCCAGATGCCGATGATGAAGCCGAACAGGCAGAAGGTAATCGCCGTCAGCACCAGAAACAGCGCCATCATCAGCGGATGCTGGATCTCGTAGTCGACGAACAGCCGCGCGGTGATGAGGATGATCACGCCGAGCACCAGCGACTTGGTCGCCGCCGCACCGACGTAGCCGATGACGATCTCGATGTAGGACACCGGCGCCGACAGCACCTCGTAGATCGTCCCCGAGTAGCGCGGCATGTAGATGCCGAACGAGGCATTGGAAATGCTCTCGGTGAGCAGCGCCATCATGATCAGGCCGGGGATGATGAACGCGCCGTAGGGGATGCCGTGCATCGCCTCCATGCGTGCGCCGATGGCCGAGCCGAATACCACGAAGTAAAGCGACGTCGAGATCACCGGGGTGGCAATGCTCTGCAGCAGGGTGCGCCAGGTGCGCGCCAGTTCGAACAGGTAGATCGCGCGGATCGCGTAGAAATTCATGCGGGCTTTTCCTCAGCGACCGTGAACAAGGTTGACGAAGATTTCTTCCAGCGAGCTCTGGCTCGACTGCAGGTCCTTGAAATCGATGCCGTGGGCGGCCAGGCGCCTGAGCAGCTCGGCGATACCGGTGTCCTCGTGCTGGGCATCGAAGGTGAACACCAGCTGATTGCCGGCATCGGTCAGCTCCAGCGGATAGTCGGCCAGCTCGCCCGGGATCGCCGTCAGCGGACGCTGCAAGTGCAGGGTCAGCTGCTTCTTGCCGAGCTTGTGCATCAGCACATGCTTGTCCTCGACGAGGATGATCTCGCCCTTGCTGATCACCCCGATGCGGTCGGCCATCTCCTCGGCCTCCTCGATGTAGTGCGTGGTGAGGATGATGGTCACGCCGCGCTCGCGCAGGCCGCGGACCATCTCCCACATGTCGCGACGCAGCTCGACGTCGACGCCGGCGGTGGGCTCGTCGAGGAACAGGATCGATGGTTCGTGGGACAGCGCCTTGGCGATCATCACGCGGCGCTTCATGCCGCCGGAAAGCTCCAGGATTCGGGCATGGCGCTTGTCCCATAGCGACAAATCGCGCAACAGTTTCTCCAGGAACGAATCGTCAGGCGCCTTGCCAAACAGGCCGCGCGAGAACCGCACCGTCGCCCAGACGCTTTCGAAGCCCTCGTTGAACAGCTCCTGCGGCACCAAGCCGATCTTCGAGCGGGCGGCGCGGTAGTCCTGGACGATGTCGTGGCCGTCGACCAGCACTCGCCCGCTGCCGGGATTGACGATGCCGCAGATGATGCTGATCAGCGTGGTCTTGCCGGCGCCGTTCGGCCCGAGCAGGGCGAAGATCTCGCCCTTGCGGATCTCGAGGTCGATGCGCTTGAGCGCCGGGTGGCCGGAAGCGTAGGTCTTGGTGAGCTGCTCGATGGCGATCACTGGTTGCACGGGCTCGTCTCTTCGAGGAATCAGGGGCGGAATTGTAGATAAAAACGCAACGCAGAGCGCCCGCCGTCTCCCAGTCACGCTTCGTAGTGACCGTGATCATGGCGGCGTCGCGGCGCTGCACAGATGCTTGGAAGCGCTGGCATACGGGACGCCAGCAAGGAGGCTTTCCCGAGATGAGACAGATAAAACTCACCTACGTCGCGCTGTTCGTCGGACTGACGCTGCTCTGGTTGCTGGTGGATGACTTCATCATGGCGCGCTATCAGATCTGGCCGCTGCGCAAGGTAATGGTGCACTACAGCGGGGTGCTCGGCATCGTCGCGATGAGCGTGGCGATGATACTGGCGGTGCGGCCGCGGCGCTTCGAACGCTTCTTCGACGGCCTGGACAAGACCTATCGGCTGCACAAGTGGCTGGGCATCAGCGCGCTGGTGATCGCCATCTTCCACTGGGGCTGGGGGCAGATTCCGAAATGGCTGGTCGGCTTCGGCTGGTTGGAAAAGCCGGCCCGGCGCGCCGGCGAGGGCCAGGGGCACGAAGGCATCTTCGCCGTGCTGCAGCGTTTCCGCGGCCTCGCCGAGGACATCGGTGAATGGGCCTTCTATGCCGCCGTCATCCTCATCGTGCTGGCATTGGTCAAGCGCTTCCCCTATCGCTGGTTCTTCAAGACGCACCGCTGGCTGGCGCTGATCTACCTGGCCCTGGTGGCGCACTCGATCGTGCTGACCCCGCCCGACTACTGGACCTCGCCGTTGGGCCTGGTTCTCGCCGTGCTGATGGCGTCGGGCTCTGTCGCTGCCTGCATTTCGCTGCTGCGCCGCATCGGCCGCAAGCATCAGGTGGTCGGCCGCATCGAAAGCCTGACCCATCACCGCGACAACCGCGTGCTGCGCGTCGATATCAAGCTCGACGGCGCCTGGCCGGGGCACAAGGCCGGGCAGTTCGCCTTCGTCACTTTCGACGACAAGGAAGGGCCGCACCCCTTCAGCCTCTCCTCGGCCTGGTGCAACGACGGCAAGCTGGCCTTCTCCATCAAGGGGCTCGGTGACTACACCCGTACCCTGCCGGACACCCTGAAGGTGGGCGACGCGGTGAAGGTCGAAGGGCCCTATGGCTGCTTCGATTTCCACAGCCGCCAGCCGCGTCAGATCTGGGTGGCCGGCGGCATCGGCATCGCGCCGTTCATTGGCCGCCTGCAGGCGCTGGCCGACAGCGGCACGGGCGACAACGTCGACCTGTTCTACTGCACCAGCGCGCCGGATCAGGGCTTCATCGAGCGCATCCGTCAGCTGGCCGAACGCGCTCGCGTGCGTCTGCACGTGCTGGTAGCCAGCGAGGGCGGCCGGCTGACACCCGAGCGCCTGCGCCAGTTGGCGCCGCAGTGGCAGAACAGTGACGTCTGGTTCTGCGGCCCGGCCGGCTTTGGTCAGGATCTGAGCAAGGACCTGCAGCGCCACGGCCTGCCACCGCGAGATTTCCATCAGGAGCTGTTCAACATGCGCTGACGCACGGTCGGCACGCGCCAGGCAGGCGACAATCCGGCATCGGCCCGCCAGCGACGGCGGGCCACGCTCCTGTCACCAGAGCAAGGATGCTCGTCATGCAACGCCTGATCGCACTATCGCTGTGCCTGTTTACCCCTGTCTGCCTCGCCACCTGCCCAACCTGGGACGACGCCCGAGCACAGCAGGAAATCCACCAGCTGCAAACGCAGCTCGCCGAGTGGGACGACGCCTATCACCGCCGCGGCCTGGCGCTGGTGGATGACGAAATCTACGACCAGAGCCGTGCGCGCCTGCACGACTGGCACCTTTGTTTCCCCAGCACCCTCGCGGCTCCGGACCCGTTGGCCGGCGCCGGCGGCCCGCTTCGCCATCCGATCCGCCAGACCGGCCTGGCCAAGCTCGCCGATGAGCAGGCGGTCGCCGCCTGGATCGCGCGGCGCGAGGACCTGTGGATCCAGCCCAAGATAGACGGTGTCGCGGTCACCCTGGTCTATCGCGACGGCGTCCTGCAGCAGGCCATCAGCCGCGGCGACGGCCTCACCGGGCAGGACTGGACGGCCAATGCCCGCAGACTGGCGGCGATCCCGGCGCGCCTGGCGCTGGCCGGCGAGGTCATTCTGCAGGGGGAGCTGTATTGGCGAATGGACCAGCATGTCCAGGCCACCCACGGCAGCGCGGGGGCTCGCGGGCGCGTCGCTGGCGCCATGGCCAGCAACAGTCTGGGCACCAGCAGCGCCGCGCGGATCGGCCTGTTCATCTGGGACTGGCCAAACGGCCCTGCGCCGATGCAAACCCGCCTCGCACGCTTGGCTGAGCTTGGTTTCGCCGACAGCCAGGCGCTTACGCTACCGGTTCAGAGCTTCAAACAAGCGCAACATTGGCGCGAGCACTGGTACCGCCAAGCGTTGCCGTTCGCCAGCGATGGCGTGGTGCTGCGCCAGGGTCAGCGTCCACCGGCCGAGCGCTGGCAGGCGGAACCCTATTGGGCCGCCGCCTGGAAGTACCCGCTGCGCAAGGCGTTGACCGAGGTGCGCGAGGTGGAGTTTCGCATCGGTCGCACCGGGCGCATCACGCCGCTGCTGCAGCTCGTCCCGGTCCAGCTCGACGGCCGACGCATTCGCACGCTGAGCCTCGGCTCGCTGGAGCGCTGGCGGGCGCTGGACGTGCGCCCCGGCGACCGGGTCGCGGTTGCGCTCGCCGGGCACAGCATTCCGCAGCTGGACTCAGTGGCCTGGCGCGCCACGGAGCGGGCCGCAGTGGCCGTGCCTGAGCCGAACCGTTATCACCCGCACAGTTGCTGGCGGCCACTGCCCGGCTGCGAGCAGCAGTTTCTTTCCCGACTTGTCTGGCTCGGCGGCAAGCAGGGCCTCGCCCTCGACGGCATCGGAGCCGGCAGCTGGCAGGCGCTGCTCGACGCCGGATTGCTACCCGACCTGCTCGCCTGGCTGACGCTGGATGCCGTCACGCTGCAGCAGGTGCCGGGCATCGGCGAAGCGCGCGCGAGCAAACTGGCGACCACCTTCGCCCAGGCCCGCAAACGACCGCTGGCGCAGTGGCTGAAGGCGCTGGGCATGCCCGGCAAAGCACCGCAAGTGAATCTGGACTGGGACGCACTGGCAGCGCGGGCCCCGGCGCAATGGCAGGTCGAAGCCGGCGTGGGACCGGCGCGAGCGAACCAGCTTCAGGCATTCTTTCGCGAACCCGAACTGCAAGCGCTGCGTGAAAGGCTACGGGTCGTCGGCATTCCGGGTACCTGAGGGACTTTCGCTCTACCCCGCTGTCGATAGAGGCTGAATAACAATCATGGAGGCGAGGCATGTCTTTGCGACATTGGCCATTTGCCCTGCTGATCGGTACGGCCGTCATCAGCCCGCTGCTGGCAGCCCCTTCGACCGTCGAGAGCCAGTGCCAGACCGAGCGTCAGGCGCTGGGCGAGCAGCTGCAACAGGCACGCCTGCAGGGCGACAAGCTGCAACAGACGCAGCTCAATCACGAGCTGCAGACCCTGACCGAGCAATGCCAGGGCCTGGTCGCGCTGCATCCGCGGCAGGTCGAGTACGAGCGCGTCTATGGTGAGGTGGAGCGGCGCGAAACGCTGTTACGCCAGGCGCTGGGTACCGGCGACGCGCAGCTGATCGAGCTGCGCCGCAATCAGCTGGCCAAGTCCCGGGAAAAGCTCGAGGCGCTGCGCCAATGACTCACCTCAATAGGCACGAAATTCCTTGTGGCAGGTCTCGCAGGCATCCTCGACGCGCTGGAACGCCGGCGCCACACCCTCGGCCGTGACCGGCGCAGCCGTGGTCACTTCGACCAGCGCGGCCGTTTCGGCCTCCAGCGCACGTGCCAGCTCGTTGAAGCGTTCCTGACGCTGCCAAACGTCGTCGCGCGCATCGCTCTGTTCTTCCTTCACCTCGGGATAATGCTGCCACGGCTGCCGCGAAAGCTCGTCCAGCTTGACCGCACCGGAGCGAAAGGCGTCGCCATCGAACGGAATGCGCCCGCGCAACATTCCGCCCAGGTCTTCCTTGGTATCGAGCATTGCCTGATAGATCGCCTTGCGCTTGCCCAGCGGCGAATTGGGATCGACCCGATCGCAGCCCGTCAGCGCCAGGACAGCAAGCAGGGGCAGGCTCAGCAAACTCAGCTTCATGGTTCAACCACTCGTCGATGCAAAGCGCGGGATTATCCCCGTCCATGCGCGGCTGAACAAATCAGTCGGATTTCGACTTCGTCAGCAACGATTGCCCGGCAGGCTATTGCGACCAGCTGCCGCCAGCGCTTTCGCAATCGATCTTGGCCTGGGCCCGATCACTGGCGTGATAGTGATAGGTGACGATCGTCGCCTCACCGCCCACCTGGCTGGGCAAGGTACCGTTCTTCGCCTGGGAGCCGGTGGCACGCTCGTTGGCCAGCGTTTCCGCCGTCATCGGCGCGGTGCAGACACCGAAGTGGCCGTCGGGACAGCTGTCGCGAAGCTCGCGGCGCGAATTTCTCACGGCCTCGTTGTCCTGGCAGACCCAGTCGATGGCGTCGTCCTTGTCCACGCCGTGGAATTCGAAACACTGCTCGGTCACCACTGGCGCAGGAACCGCACCGGAGGTTTCGCTGTGCACATAGCAGGATTTGGCAGCGGCAGGCAGGCTGAAAGCGCCAACAAGTAACACGGGCGCTAAGCGAAGCATGGGGTTCATGGTGGTCTCCTGAAACGGTTTCGCCCGGCAAGGTTCACCGAACCTTCTGGTTCGACGCCGCGCCCTGCGCTGAGTTCGTCACCCACCGCCTGGCCGGCAAAGCCGGGCGCAGCCGGCACCAATCGCGCACCTGGCGAGTCCACCCTTGCATCACTGACCTCATGCGAGGGTTTCATGCTCGAACTCGCCGCAATATTCATCAGCCTCACGGCGCTGCTCGCCTACGTCAATTACCGCTTCATCGGCCTGCCCCCGACCATCGGCGTGATGGCCACCGCGCTGCTGTTCTCCTTGTTGTTGCACGGTCTGGCCATGCTCGGCCTGCCACTGCTTGAGCAACGCATCGAGGCGCTGGTCGGGCGGATCGACTTCAATCACCTGCTGATGGACGGCATGCTGTCGTTTCTGCTGTTCGCCGGCGCACTGCACATCAATCTGGCCGATCTGCGTGCCCGGCGCTGGGCCATCGGCCTGCTGGCGACGGTCGGCGTGTTGTTCTCCACCGCTGTGATCGGCCTGGGCAGCTGGTGGATCTTCGGGCTGTTCGGGCTGCAGCCGCCGCTGATCTTCTGCCTGCTGTTCGGCGCACTGATCTCGCCAACCGACCCGATTGCCGTGCTCGGCATCATGCGCTCGGCGGGCGCACCCAAGGCGCTGGAGACCACCATTGTCGGGGAGTCGCTGTTCAATGACGGCGTCGCGGTGGTGGTGTTTACCGTGCTGCTCGGCGTGCTGGCGCGCGGAGAGGCGCCGGGGGCTGGCGAGGCGCTCTGGCTGTTCGTCGAGGAAGCCGGAGGCGGTATCCTGCTCGGCGCCCTGCTCGGGGCGTTGACCTTCGCCCTGCTCAAGAGCATCGACCAGTATCAGGTCGAGGTCCTGCTGACGCTCGCGCTGGTGCTGGGCGGCTACACGCTGGCGACACATCTGCACCTATCCGGCCCGATCGCCATGGTCGTAGCCGGGCTGATCATCGGCAATCAGGGCCGACGCCATGCAATGTCCAGGCATACGCGGGAAAACCTGGACAACTTCTGGGAGCTGCTGGACGAAATCCTCAATGCCGTGCTGTTCGTGCTGATCGGCATGGAACTGGTGCTGCTACCGTTCAGTGCCCAGTACCTGCTGATCGCCCTCTGCGTAACGCTGTTGATACTGGCCACACGCCTCGCCGCAGTCGGCCCGGCAGCGCTGGCGTTGCGTGCGGCAGGCCGTGCGTTGCCTGCCGGCACGGTACGCATCCTGACCTGGGGCGGATTGCGCGGCGGCATCTCGGTCGCGCTGGTCCTGGCACTGCCGGCCAGCGAAGAGCGCAACCTGCTGCTCAACATCACCTACCTGGTCGTCCTGTTCTCGATCCTGGTGCAAGGGCTGAGCATCGGCCGGCTGGTCCGACGAATCTGCCGCGGCAACTCGGCCAGCACTTACTGACGGACAGCTTGGGATTGCCGGCGGTCATCGCTATAATCGCCGGGCTTCACGCGATCGACTCCGCTTCGATCGTGCCCGCCACCCGTCCGAGGGGCGCTGCAGCAGGTTGCTCTGTTACAGAGCAGGCCTGTCAGGCTCGGATGGGGCGTTTCCTAGAACGCATCAACGGCGCCCATTCGCATCTATACGAATGGAGAACTCTTCGATGAGTGCTGTCATGACGCCTGCCGGTTTCACCGACTTCAAGGTCGCCGACATTTCCCTGGCCGCCTGGGGCCGCCGCGAGATCATCATCGCCGAATCGGAAATGCCCGCCCTGATGGGCCTGCGCAAGAAGTACGCGGCCGAGCAGCCGCTCAAGGGCGCGAAAATCCTCGGCTGCATCCACATGACCATTCAGACCGCCGTGCTGATCGAGACGCTGATCGCCCTCGGCGCCGAGGTACGCTGGTCCTCCTGCAACATCTTCTCCACCCAGGACCAGGCCGCTGCCGCCATCGCCGCTGCCGGCATCCCGGTATTCGCCTGGAAGGGCGAAACCGAGGAAGAATACGAGTGGTGCATCGAGCAGACCATCCTCAAGGACGGCCAGCCGTGGGACGCCAACATGGTGCTCGACGACGGTGGCGACCTGACCCAGATCCTGCATGACAAGTACCCGCAGGTACTCGAGCGCGTGCATGGCATCACCGAGGAAACCACCACCGGCGTGCACCGCCTGCTCGACATGCTCAAGGGCGGCACCCTGAAAGTGCCGGCGATCAACGTCAACGACTCGGTCACCAAGAGCAAGAACGACAACAAGTACGGCTGCCGCCACAGCCTCAACGACGCCATCAAGCGCGCTACCGATCACCTGCTCTCCGGCAAGCAGGCGCTGGTCATCGGCTACGGCGACGTGGGCAAGGGCTCGGCACAGTCGCTGCGCCAGGAAGGCATGATCGTCAAGGTGTCCGAAGTCGACCCGATCTGCGCCATGCAGGCCTGCATGGACGGCTTCGAGCTGGTCTCGCCGTACAAGAACGGTCTCAACGACGGCACCGACGCCAGCGTCGACGCCGCGCTGCTGGGCAAGATCGACCTGATCGTCACCACCACCGGTAATGTCAACGTCTGCGACGCCGGCATGCTCAAGGCGCTGAAGAAGCGCGCCGTGGTATGCAACATCGGCCACTTCGACAACGAGATCGACACCGCCTTCATGCGCGCCAACTGGGGCTGGGAAGAGGTCAAGCCGCAGGTGCACAAGATCCACCGCACCGGCAAGAGCGTCGATCCGGCCAATGATGACTATCTGATCCTGCTCGCCGAAGGCCGTTTGGTGAATCTGGGCAACGCCACCGGTCACCCGAGCCGGATCATGGACGGTTCGTTCGCCAATCAGGTACTGGCGCAGATCCACCTTTACAACGAGAAGTTCGCCGACCTGCCGGTGGCCGAGAAGACCCAGAACGTCACCGTCATGGTCTTGCCGAAGAAGCTCGACGAGGAAGTGGCGCTGGAGATGGTCAAGGGCTTCGGTGGCGTGGTCACCCAGCTGACCGCCAAGCAGGCCGAGTACATCGGCGTTGCCGTCGAAGGTCCGTTCAAGCCGGACAGCTACCGCTACTAAGCAGGTCATGCCGCCGACCACCGAGCCCTAGCGCTCGGGGTCGGCGATGTGCAGCTCAAGGAATTTCTGTATGACCTCTTCGAACCGCCCGTCCATCAGCTTCGAGTTCTTCCCCACCAAGACCGAAGCCGGGCATGAAAAACTGCTGAACGTGGCCCGCCAGCTGGCAGGCTATCAGCCCGACTTCTTCTCCTGCACCTACGGTGCCGGTGGCTCGACGCGCGACCGCACCCTGAACACCGTGCTGCAACTCGACGGTGAGGTGAAGATCCCCACCGCGCCGCACCTGTCCTGTGTCGGCGACACCAAAGCCGAGCTGCGCGAGCTGCTGAACCTCTACAAGAGTGCCGGCATCAAGCGCATCGTCGCCCTGCGTGGCGATCTGCCGTCCGGCATGGGCATGGCCAGCGGCGAGCTGCGCTACGCCAATGAGCTGGTGGAGTTCATCCGCGCCGAAACCGGTGACCACTTCCATATCGAGATCGCCGCCTACCCGGAGATGCATCCCCAGGCACGCAACTTCGAGGACGACCTGGCGAACTTCGTGCGCAAGGCCAAGGCCGGCGCCGACAGTGCAATCACCCAGTACTTCTTCAATGCCGACTGCTATTTCTACTTCGTCGAGCGCGTGCGCAAGCTCGGGGTGGAAACGCCGGTGGTGCCCGGCATCATGCCGATCACCAACTACAGCAAGCTGGCGCGTTTCTCCGATGCCTGCGGCGCGGAAATTCCACGCTGGGTACGCAAGCAGCTCGAAGCCTATGGCGACGACATGCAGAGCATCCAGGCCTTCGGCGAGCAGGTGATCACCGAGATGTGCCAGAAGCTGCTGGCCGGCGGCGCCCCGGGCCTGCACTTCTACACGCTGAACCAGGCCGAGCCGAGCCTGGCGATCTGGAACAACCTCGGCCTGTCGCACTGAGTTCCGGCCAGCTCCGGGGAAATACGGAGCTGGCTAATGAACCCGTGACCTGCGACACTGTCAGAGCAATGCGGCGTTGACAGGCTCTGTTATACTCCGCGCTTCCGCCAGGCTTACGCCCGGATGTCGCCATCACCATGCGCGGCAGGACCGGACGGGATCGCACGCCAGTCGCGATTCGGGCCAGGCATGATCATCCCAGGGCATCGCCCCTTACAAGACAGGATTACTCATGTCCTTTGCTTCCCTCGGTCTCTCCGAGGCTTTGGCCGGTGCCGTCGAGGCCGCCGGTTACACCCAGCCTACTCCCGTGCAACAGCGGGCCATTCCCGCCGTGTTGCAAGGCCGTGACCTGATGGTCGCCGCCCAGACCGGTACCGGCAAGACAGGCGGTTTCGCCCTGCCGGTACTCGAACTACTGTTTCCGGGTGGTCACCCGGATCGTGAACATCGCTACGGCCCGAAGCAGCCGCGCGTGCTGGTACTGACACCGACCCGCGAACTCGCCGCCCAGGTTCACGACAGCTTCAAGATCTACGCCCGCGACCTGCCGCTGAAAAGCGCGGTGATCTTCGGCGGCGTCGGCATGAACCCGCAGATCCAGGCCGTCGCCAAGGGCGTCGACGTGCTGGTCGCCTGCCCCGGTCGCCTGCTCGATCTGGCCAACCAGAAGGCCATCGACCTGTCGCACGTGGAAATCCTCGTCCTCGACGAAGCCGACCGCATGCTCGACATGGGCTTCATCCATGACGTCAAGAAGGTCCTGGCCAAGCTGCCGGCCAAGCGCCAGAACCTGCTGTTCTCGGCCACCTTCTCCAAGGACATCACCGACCTTGCCGGCAAGCTCTTGCACAATCCGGAGCGCATCGAGGTCACCCCGCCGAACACCACCGTCGAGCGCATCGAACAGCGCGTGTTCCGCGTCGCCGCCAGTCACAAGCGCGCCCTGCTCGCCCACCTGATCACCCAGGGCGCCTGGGAACAGGTGCTGGTCTTCACCCGTACCAAGCACGGCGCCAACCGCCTGGCCGAGTACCTGGAGAAGCACGGCCTGCCGGCTGCCGCGATTCACGGCAACAAGAGCCAGAACGCGCGCACCAAGGCCCTGGCCGATTTCAAGGCCAACCAGGTGCGCATTCTGGTGGCCACCGATATCGCTGCCCGCGGCCTGGACATCGATCAGCTGCCGCACGTGGTCAACTTCGAGCTGCCCAATGTCGAGGAAGACTATGTGCACCGCATCGGCCGCACCGGCCGTGCCGGGCGCAGCGGTGAAGCCATTTCGCTGGTGGCGGCGGACGAGGAAAAGCTGCTCAAGGGCATCGAGCGCATGACCAAGCAGCGCATCCCGGATGGCGATCTGCAGGGCTTCGACGCCAGCAGCATCGAAGCCGAGAAGCCGGAAGTACGCGAGCCCCGCCAACCACGCCCGCAGCGTGGCGAGCGCAAGGCACGTGGCGAACGCGACAAGCCGGCAGAAAAGGGCGGCGAGCCGAAGGAGCGCAACCGCCGCAGCAAGAGCAAGGCGCGCAAGCCCGCCCGTGATGGCGCGGCCGCCCAGGGCCCGGTCGTCGCCGGGCCGCCCCAGCTGCCACCGGACCGGGCGCCGGACGAGTTCCTTGATGACGAGGTGGACAACTTCGGCAACCGGGTGGACTACGTGAGCCCCTATCAGAACAAGCAGAACCGCGGACGTCGCTCCGGCGGCCAGGCCCAGCCCGGCTCCGCACCGCGCGCAGCCGGAGCCGCGCGCAATGGCGGCGGCGCAGCGGGCGGCAAGGGCAAGCGTTCGGCTGCGGGCCAGGGCCAGACTGCGCGCAATGGCCAGCCACGCAACGGTCAGCCACGGCGCAAGAACGAAGGTCGCCGCATCGATGAACCGGCCGTGACGCGCCAGGAAGCGGCCAAGCCGCGCGAGAAGCAGCCGGTGATCATCCACAAGGAATCGAAGATCGACCGCCTGCCGAGCCTGGAGCAGCTCGAGCAGCTGCCGTCTCGCCCGCGTGGCGAGAAGCCGGCGCTGCTGACGCGCAACCGCGAGGCCTGAGCCCCGCGTCCGAAACGAAAACGCCGCCCATCGGGCGGCGTTTTTTTATCCACTCGACGACCGCTCCCCAGAACCGGGGACAGCCGTCGATGTCACTCAGCCCTCGGCGGGCGCCGCCTGCAGCGTTTCCTGCCAGCCACCGCCCAGGGCCTTGAACAGATTGACCTCGCTGGTCATCTGCGCGAGGCGATCGCTGATCAGCTGCTGCTGCACGCTGAACAACTGGCGCTGCGCATCGAGCACGGTCAGATAGCTGTCCACGCCGGTGCGATAACGGCGCTCGGCAAGGTTGTAGTAGTCCTCGCTGGTCGCCAGCAGATCGCGCTGCGCCTGCACCTGGCGGGTGTAGGTGGCCTGCGCCGCGAGACCATCGGCCACTTCGCGGAATGCGGTCTGGATCGCCTTCTCGTACTGCGCGACCTGGATGTTCTTGCTGATCTCTGCGTAGTCCAGATTCGCGCGCAACTGGCCGGCATTGAAGATTGGCACGCTGATGCTCGGCGAGAAACTCCAGTAACCGGAACCGCCGTCGAACAAGCCGGACAGCTCACGGCTGGCGGTACCTGCCGCACCGGTCAGGCTGATGCGCGGGAAGAAGGCCGCGCGCGCCGCGCCGATGCTGGCGTTGGCCGCGCGCAGCTGATACTCCGCCTGCAGGATGTCAGGGCGCTGCTGCAGCAGATCCGAGGGCAGTCCGACCGGCAACGGTGCCAGCTGGGTCCGCTCCAGCCGATCGTCTGCCGGCAGTCCGGTCGGCAATGCCTGCCCCAGCAACAACGTCAGTGCGTTGCGATCCTGCGCCACCAGACGGGTGTACTGCTCGATACTCACCCGCGCACTGTCCACTGCACTGCGCGCCTGGCGCAGCTCCAGCGCCGAGGCGACACCGACATCGAAGCTGCGCTGAGTCAGGCCCAGGCTTTCCTCGTAGGTCTTGAGCGTATCGCGGGTGACCTGCAGGAGCGCCTGATCGGCCTGCAGCGTCAGCCAGGCATTGGCGACACTGGCGATCAGGCTGATCTGCGTGCTGCGCTGCGCGGCCTCGCTGGCGAAGAACTCTTCCAGCGCCTGGTCGCGCAGGCTGCGCAGGCGGCCAAACAGATCCAGTTCCCAGGACACGCCGAAGGTGGCGCTGTACTGACTGCTGATGGCCGGCTCGCCGCTCATGCTCAGATCGCCCGGTGTACGGCTGCGCGTCCCCGCGCCGTCGGCGCTCACCGCCGGCAACACATCGGCGCGCTGCACGCGGTATAGCGCGCGATAGGCATCGACGTTCAGCGCCGCGACGCGCAGGTCGCGGTTGTTCTCCAGAGCCACTTCGATCAGCTGCTGCAGCGCCGGATCACGGAAGAACTCGCGCCAGCCAAGGGCCTGCGCCCGAGCCTCGGGGGATGCCTTCGAATAGGCTTCGCCCTGTGGCCAGTCAGCCGGTACCGGCGCATCCGGACGCTGGTACTCGGGGATCAGCGAGCAGCCGCTCAGCGCCGCCACGAGCGCGAGACTCAACAGAGACTTGTTCACAGCGAATCCTCCTTCCCACCTTCGCTGGCGGAATCCGTGCGATCGAAGAACGAGCAGATCATCACGTAGAACAACGGAATCCAGAAGATTGCCAGCACCGCCGCGGTGAGCATGCCGCCGATCACCCCGGTACCGATGGCGTGCTTGCTGCCGGCACCCGCGCCGGAGGCGATGGCGAGCGGCACCACGCCGAGAATGAACGCCAGAGAGGTCATGATGATCGGGCGCAGACGCATACGGCAGGCACGCAAGGCGGCGTCCGCATAGCTCATGCCCTGCTCGTGCAGCGCCTTGGCGAACTCGACGATGAGGATCGCGTTACGCGCCGACAGGCCGATAGTGGTGACCAGACCGACCTGGAAGAACACCTCGTTGGACAATCCACGCGCCAGCGTGAAGGCAAGCGCCCCAACAATACCCAGCGGCACCACCAGCATGACCGAGAACGGAATCGACCAGCTCTCGTACAGGGCCGCCAGGCAGAGGAACACCACCAGCAGCGACAGGGCATAGAGCGCCAGCGTCTGCGAGCCGGCCAGGCGCTCCTCGTAGGACTGGCCGGTCCAGGAATAGCCCACCCCCGGCGGCAGCTGGGCGGCGATGCGCTCCACCTCGGCCATGGCATCGCCCGAGCTGTAGCCGGGCGCCGGCTCGCCGAGCATCTCGATCGCGCTGACGCCGTTGAAACGCGACAGCTTCGGCGAGCCGTAGGTCCACTCGCCCGTGGCGAAGGCACTGAACGGCACCATCTCGCCAGCATCGTTGCGCACGTACCACTTCTCCAGGTCCTCGGGATTCATCCGTGCACTGGGGATGCCCTGCAGGTAGACCTTCTTCACCCGACCGCGGTCGATGAAGTCGTTGACGTAGCGACCACCCCAAGCGATCGACAGCGTGCTGTTGATATCGGCCAGGGAAATGCCCAACACACGCGCCTTCTCGTCGTCGATGAGGATCTGATACTGCGGCTCGTCGCGCAGGGTGTTGGGCCGCACACGGGTCAGCACCGGGCTCTGGCTGGCCAACTGCAGGAACTTGTCCCGCGCCTGCTGCAGCACCTCCTGGCCGACACCAGCACGATCCTGCAGGTACAGGTTGAAGCCGGTGGCGTTACCCAGCTCCATCACCGCCGGCGGCGCGAAGGCGAACACCTGGGCGTCGCGGAAACTGGCGAAATGCTGCTGCGCCCGCTGCGCCAGGGCGAATACGCTGTCTTCTTTGTCGGTGCGCTCGCTCCACGGCTTGAGGCCGATGAAGGCGATACCCGAACTCTGGCCCCGGCCGGCAAAGCTGAAGCCGGTCACGGTGAACACCGAACGGACGATGTCGCCTTCTTCTTCCAAGAGGTAGCGACGCATGGCGTCGATGCTCTGCTGGGTGCGTTCGGCAGTCGAGCCCGACGGCGTCATCACCTGGGCGAACAGTACGCCCTGATCCTCTTCGGGCAGGAACGCGGTCGGGATGCGGCTGAACAGCACCACCATCACGCCGACGATCAGCACGTAGAGCAGCAGGAATGGCGCCTTGCGCTTGAGCACCCCCCGTACGCCCCGCTCGTAGCCGTTGACGCTACGATCGAAGGTGCGATTGAACCAGCCGAAGAAACCGCGCTTCTCGTGATGGTCATCCTTGTCGATCGGCTTGAGCAGCGTCGCGCAGAGGGCCGGAGTGAAGATCAGTGCCATCAGCACCGAGAGCACCATGGCCGATACGATGGTGATCGAGAACTGCCGGTAGATCACCCCGGTCGATCCGCCGAAGAAGGCCATCGGCAGCAGTACCGCCGACAGCACCACGCCAATGCCGATCAGCGCGCCCTGGATCTGGCCCATGGACTTGCGCGTGGCTTCCAGCGGCGAGAGGCCCTCCTCGCGCATCACCCGCTCGACGTTTTCCACCACCACGATGGCGTCGTCCACTAGCAGGCCGATCGCCAGGATCATGGCGAACATGGTCAGCGTGTTGATGCTGAAGCCGAACACCGCCAGTACGCCGAAGGTACCCAGCAGCACCACCGGCACCGCCAGCGTCGGCACCAGCGTCGCACGGAAGTTCTGCAGGAACAGGTACATCACCAGGAACACCAGCACGAACGCCTCGAGCAGCGTGTGCATGACCCCGGTGATGGATGCGGAAATGACCGGTGTGGTGTCGTACGGATAGACCACCTCGACACCCGGCGGGAAGAACGGCTTGAGTTCGTCGATGGTCTTGCGCACGCCTTCGACGGTATCCAGCGCGTTGGCGCCGGTGGCCAGTTTCAACGCCAGGCCGGCAGCCGGCTTGCCGTTGAAATGCGCGCTGACCGAGTAGTTCTCACCGCCCAGCTCGACCTTGGCGACATCACCCAGGCGAACCTGCGAGCCGTCGGCGTGGACCTTGAGCAGGATGTTGCGGAACTGCTCAGGAGTCTGCAGACGAGTCTTGCCGATAACCGTGGCATTGAGCTGCTGGCCCGGCAGCGCCGGCAAACCACCGAGCTGGCCGGACGAGACCTGGACGTTCTGTGCCTGGATAGCCGAGCTGACATCCACCGGCGTCAGGCTGAAGTTGTTCAGCTTGGCCGGGTCGAGCCAGATGCGCATCGCGTACTGGGCACCGAACACCTGGAAGTCGCCCACGCCCTTGGTCCGCGAGATCGGGTCCTGCATATTGGCGACGATGTAGTTCGCCAGGTCACGCTGGTCGAGGCTGCCGTCGGTGGAGACCAGACCGATGACGATGAGGAAGTTGCGCACCGCCTTGGTCACACGGATGCCCTGCTGCTGGACTTCCTGCGGCAGCAACGGGGTCGCCAGCTGCAGTTTGTTCTGCACCTGGACCTGGGCGATATCGGGATTGGTGCCCTGATCGAAGGTCACGGTGATCGACATGCTGCCGTCGGAGTTGCTTTCCGAGGAGATGTAGCGCAGCCCGTCGATACCGTTGAGCTGCTGCTCGATGACCTGCACCACGGTGTCCTGCACCGTCTGCGCCGAGGCGCCCGGATAGCTGACGGAGATGCCGACAGCAGGCGCGGCGATGCTCGGGTACTGGTTGACCGGCAGCTTGAGGATGGACAGGCCGCCGGCGAGCATGATCACCAGGGCGATTACCCAGGCGAAGATCGGCCGGTCGATGAAGAATCTGGACATGAACTAGTAACCCCTCAGCCTTCTTGGCCTTGGGGCTGTGCGCTCACCCCCCGGTTATCGACGTTGGTCGCCGGCGCCACCTCGACCTCTACACCCGGCTGGATGAACTGCAACCCCTCGGTGATCACGCGATCACCGGGCTGCAAGCCATCGCCGACCAGCCAGCGGTTGCCGACCGCGCGCTCGGTCTTGATCGTGCGCAGCTCGACCTTGTTCTCCGCGTTGACCACCATCGCGGTCGGTTCACCCTTGGCGTTGCGTGTCACGCCTTGCTGCGGCACCAGCATCGCCTCGCTCTTGAGGCCTGCCACCAGCTGCGCATGGACGAACATGCCCGGCAAAAGAATCTTGTCCGGATTGGGGAAGACGGCGCGCAGGGTCACCGAACCGGTACCAGGGTCGACCGTCACTTCGCTGAATTCGAGCTTGCCCTCATGGCCGTAATCGCTGCCATCTTCCAGTTTCAGGCTGACCCGCGCGGCGTTCTCGCCGGACTTCTGCAGCCGGCCCTCGGCCAGATCGCGGCGCAACGCCAGCAGGTCGCGGGCCGGCTGGGTCACATCGACATAGATCGGATCGAGCTGCTGAATGGTCGCCAGCTCCTGCGCCTGGCCATTGCTGACCAGCGCACCTTCGGTGACGGCGGAACGGCCAATGCGGCCGGAGATGGGCGCCAGCACCTTGGTGTAGCGCAGGTCGATGCGCGCGCGCTCCAGCTCCGCTTCGGCCTGCAGGCTGGCTGCGCGGGCCTCGTCATAGGCCTGCTTGCTGACAGCCTGATCCTTGACCAGCTCGGCGTAGCGGTCAGCCAGCGACTTGCTGGAAGCCAGGCTGGCCTGAGCGCTTTTCAGGGTAGCTTCATAGACCGAGGCATCGATCTGGTACAGCTGCTGCCCGGCCTTGACGTCACTGCCTTCGGTGAACAGACGCTTCTGGATGATGCCATTGACCTGCGGCCGTACTTCGGCAATGCGGTAGGCGCGCGTGCGGCCAGGCAGATCGGTGGTCACCGCGAACGGTTCCGTCTGCACGGTGACGATGCCTACCTTGGGCTTCTGCTGCGCCGGTGGCGCGGCTTCCTCCTGGCATCCGGCCAGGAAAACAGCCACGGCGAGAATGGACATCAGGGCAGCACTGGCTGACTTGATCGACATGGATAGACCTCTTGAAAACCGGCAGGCGGGAATGAGCAAAGCACGCCGCAGATGCGGATAGCAGAATGGACCGGAATATACTTACATCCATCACTGTCTGTAAACCGCCAAAACCTCCCGCTGTCCCGGTTAAATGTTGCGAAACGTGCATTCCAGACATTGCGTTGCGTCCTGTCCAGTCAGCGGCGAGCAACCTTCGCAAAGCAGAACGCCGGCGTGGTGCCGGCGTTCGTCAACCCGAAACAGGGCTTACTTGCGCACACCTTCGACGGAGATGATCAGGTCGACCGTCTGCGAGGCCGGGCCGAGATCCATCTTGATGTCGAAGTCCTTGAGGGTCAGCGTCGTGCTGCCTTCGAAGCCGGCACGGTAGCCACCCCACGGGTCCTTGCCTTCGCCAATGAACCTGGCGGCGATCACCACCGGCTTGGTCACGCCGTTGAGGGTCAGGTTGCCGGTGATGTCGGCGGTGCCCTCGCCGGTGGACTTCACCGACGTCGACTCGAAGGTGGCCGTCGGGTGCTTGGCGACATTGAGGAAGTCATCGCTGCGCAGATGCTTGTCCCGCTCGGCATGATTGGTGTCGACGCTGGCGGTCTTCAGTGTGACGTTGACCTTGCTCTCCTCCGGCTTGGCCGCATCGAAGCTGAAGTCGCCGTCGAAGTCGTTGAAGGTGCCCCACAGCCAGCTGTAACCGAGGTGGCTGATCTTGAAGTTGACGAAGGCATGCTGGCCTTCCTTGTCGATGGCGTAATCGGCCGCGAATGCCTGGCCGCCGACCAGTGCGGACCCTAGGATCAGTGCCGCGAGGGTTTTCTTGAGCATCAGTGATTCTCCTGTCTTTGATGATTAATCGGCATTGAAACCGAGCATGCGCCTGAGCGTCGCATCGCGGTCGATGAAATGGTGCTTGAGCGCGGCCAGGGCATGTACGACGGCAAAGATCACCAGCGCCCAGGCGGCATACTCGTGAACCAGCCCGGCGCGATCGGCCTGGTCCGGAATGGAGGTGATGAGCGCCGGCACGTCGAACAGGCCGAACACACCGATCGGCCGGCCGTCGGCAGTGGAAATCAGGTAGCCGGAGATCATGACGACGAACAGGCCGAGGTAGAGCAGCCCATGCCCAAGCTTGGCAGCCCGCTGGGTTAGCCGGCCCTGGCTTGCCAACGGCCCTGGTGCCGGACTGATGAAGCGCCAGAGCACCCGCAGCAGCATGATCAAAAACAACACGATGCCAATGCTCTTGTGCAGGTCCGGCGCGGTGCGGTACCAGCTGCTGTAGTAGTTAAGCCCGACCATCCAGAAGCCCAGGGCGAATAATCCGAAGACCGCGACGGCCACCAGCCAGTGCAACGCGATACTGGTCAGCCCGTAGTGCGTGGAAGAGTTGCGCCAACGCATCGAATCCATCCTTCAATTTCGAGGGTTAGAAGCCTAGCCGGTTACCTATCGGAATAGAGCGCATTTTTTCGCTTTGAAACATCGAGCAAATCGATAACTGATCGCATCGAGTGTCACTTGCAAGTAGGCTTCGCGACTCACTGCGGAGGACCAACCATGAGCCTGAACGACAGCTGGATGCAACGCGACCTCGCCGTGCTCTGGCATCCCTGCACCCAGATGAAGGACCACGAGCAGTTACCGCTGATTCCCATCCGCCGGGGCGACGGCGTGTGGCTGGAGGATTTCGACGGCAAGCGTTACCTGGACGCGGTGAGTTCCTGGTGGGTCAACGTGTTCGGCCATGCCAACCCGCGCATCAACCAACGCATCAAGGACCAGGTCGACCAGCTCGAGCACGTGATGCTCGCCGGCTTCAGCCACCAGCCGGTGGTGGAACTGTCGGAGCGCCTGGTCGCCCTGACGCCGGCCGGGCTGGATCGCGTGTTCTACACCGACAACGGCTCCACCGGCATCGAGGTGGCGCTGAAGATGAGCTTCCACTACTGGCGCAACAGTGGCCGCGAGCGCAAGCAGCGCTTCGTCACGCTGACCAACAGCTATCACGGCGAAACCGTTGCCGCCATGTCAGTAGGCGACGTCGCGCTCTTCACCGACACCTACAAGCCGCTGCTGCTGGACACCTTCAAGGTGCCGAGCCCGGACTGCTACCTGCGCCCCGAGGGCATGAGCTGGGAAGAGCATTCGCGGCAGATGTTCGCGCACATGGAGCAGACCCTGGCCGAGCATCATCAGGACATCGCCGCGGTCATCGTCGAACCGCTGATCCAAGGCGCCGGCGGCATGCGCATGTATCACCCGGTCTACCTCAAGCTGCTGCGCGAAGCCTGCGACCGCTACGAGGTGCACCTCATCCATGACGAGATCGCCGTCGGCTTCGGTCGCACCGGCACCATGTTCGCCTGCGAGCAGGCCGGCATCACACCGGATTTCCTCTGTCTGTCCAAGGCACTGACCGGCGGCTACCTGCCAATGGCCGCGGTGCTCACCACAGACAAGCTGTACCAGGCGTTCTACGACGACTACTCGACCCTGCGCGCCTTCCTCCATTCGCACACCTACACCGGCAACCCGCTGGCCTGCGCCGCCGCGCTGGCGACGCTGGACATTTTCGCCGAGGACAATGTCATCGAAGCGAACAAGGCCCTGGCCGCGCGCATGGCCAGCGCCACCGCGCACCTGGCCGATCACCCGCACGTGGCCGAGGTGCGCCAGACCGGCATGGCACTGGCCATTGAAATGGTGCAGGACAAGCCCACTCGCGCGGCCTATCCGTGGCAGGAGCGTCGCGGCCTCAAGGTCTATGAGCACGCACTGCAGCGCGGCGCCTTGTTGCGACCGCTCGGTAGCGTGGTGTATTTCCTGCCGCCGTATTGCATTACTGAGGAACAGATTGATTTTCTCGCCACCGTGGCCAGCGAGGGTATCGACATCGCCACGCGCGACAGTGCGCAGGTATCGGTGCCGGCGGGGCCGTATCCGGATTTCCGCGATCCGGGCTGAAATCACGCAAGCGTGCGGCGGTCTGCTGACCGGACCGCCGATGCTTTAGACTTGCAGCCTCATCCACCTCGCCCTGCCGTTGCCCTATGCGCCTATCCCGCTTCTTCGTCGACGCTCCCCTTTCCCTCGGCCAGCATGCACTCCCCGAGGCAGCGGCCCACTACATCGGGCGAGTCCTGCGCCTGTCGACCGGCAGCGCGGTGCAGCTGTTTGATGGCAGCGGCCAGGAGTATCGCGGCGAGCTGACGGAGGTCGGCAAGAAGCGCGTTAGCGTCGAGTTGCACGAACGCCTGGCAGGAATGACGGAATCACCGCTGCAGATACACCTCGGGCAGGGCCTTTCGCGCGGCGAGCGCATGGACTGGGCGATCCAGAAGGCCACCGAACTGGGCGTCAGCGAAATCACGCCGCTGATCAGCGAGCGGTGTGAAGTGCGCCTCAACGATGAGCGGGCCGACAAGCGCCTGGCCCACTGGCGGCAGATCGCCATCAGCGCCTGCGAGCAGTGTGGCCGTTCGGTCCTGCCGATCATCCATTCACCGGTTGCGCTGCGCGACTGGCTGGCCGTCGAGGCCGACCTCAAGCTCGTGCTGCACCCGGTGGCCGAGCCGCTGGCGAGCCATGCCAAGCCGCAAAGCCTGGCGTTTCTGATCGGTCCGGAGGGTGGTCTGAGCCAGAGCGAAGTCGAACAGGCTGCCGGGCAGGGCTTTCTTCCGGCGCGGCTGGGGCCGCGGGTTCTGCGCACCGAAACGGCGCCGGTGGTGGCGCTGAGCGTGGCGCAGCAGCTATGGGGAGACTTCTAGCACCCGGGCGTGCTCAGATCAGCCCGGCATCCGCCAGCTGCTGCTCCAGGCCGACCAGATCGGGAATGCGCGCCTGCATGTCGCCCAGGTCGACAGCGTCCAGCTCCAGCGGGGCAAGCGCCGCATCCGCTCGAGCCAGACTGGTATCCACCTTTATCGAATGCGGAATACCCTGCACCAGCAATGCGATGAACTTGACGTGTTCGCGCCCGCCCACCGCGTTGAGCACAGCTACCCGGGCAGTCTGGCCAACCGCTGGCGGCTGGCCGGTAGACGCTGCCTCGAACGACAGCAGCGGCAGGCTCAGGTCGCGCCACTGCACCTGACCGAGAAACCAGGCCGGCATGCCCTCGGCGGCCTGCGGCGCGCGGTACGGAATCAGCTCGGCCACCGCGACGTTGGGTACCAGCAACATGCGGTCGGCAAGCGGCATCAGCAGCCCGGTGAGGCTTTCCGCGTCCTGAGAAACGACCATCTGACTCATGAGTTATTCCGTAGTAAAGACGTGGTGGTCGTACCGACCTGATTCACCAAATGATTGACCAGCGCCTGGGCCAGTTCGCGAGGATCGCCACTGTAGGAGCTGTAGCCACCCTCGCGAAGATTGTCCGGCATGCTCGAGCAGGCGCAGGAGTCGGCCCGCTGCGTCCAGACCCTGGCGCCCTGGCGCAGGGCATAGGCGGCGGCCGCGCTGCCGTCGCTGCCCATGCCACTGAAGGCGATGACGCCGCAACGTTCGCCGAACTGCTGCGCCAGGTTCAGCATCATCTGATCGATCGACGGGCTATACGGCTCCGGCCAGCAGCGACCGGTCAGCCGCGTGCGGCCGTCGGCCTCGAACCCCAGCTCCTCGCCGATCGGCGCGATGATCACTTCGCCGCAGCGAACCCGCTCGCCCGGACGGACCTGGCGCACCTGCCATTGGCTGTGCCGGCCCACGGCCTGGGACAGCGCCGATTCGAAGCTGGCCTCGATGTGCTGGGCATAGATGAAACCCACCGGCAGCCCGCCCGGCAAAGCGTCGAGAAACGCCTTCACTGCCTCAGGCCCACCAAGCGAGGCAGCCAGCAACCAGACCTGAGCTGCTGGCTCGCCTACATGCAGCGCCGAATCGGCGAGCACCGCCGGCAGCGTCAGTCGCTCGAGCCCCTGCCCGTCGCCCTGCAACACATCCAGGCGTGGTCCCACCGCATGCGACGGATCCCCCACCAGGCGCTTGAGCTTGCTGAACAGGCTGCGCTCCCAGCGCGGGTAGAATTCGGAGTGCCGTTCCGGTGCATGCCCTTCGCCGAACAGCACGCGCGTGGTATCTCGCTCCAGGAGCGCATCCACCAGCGGCGAATCCTCGGTCTGCGCTAGGTCCACCAGCCAAAGATCGGCCTCGGTACCGTCCAGGTCGGCCGGCTCCAGGCGCGCCGGGTCGTTGTTCAGCACGACCTGATAGCCACTGCCGGTCAGCGCCTGCTGCAGCACATGGCGCTGCAGCGAGGTGTCGGCTAGTACCGCTATGCGTGCAGAGAGAACGTCAGACATCGGCGTGAACCAGGCGCTGAATGGCTTCGAGTAGGACAGACTCCTGATACGGCTTACCCAGATACTCGTTGACCCCGATGCCGAGCGCCCGATCGCGGTGTTTTTCGCCTGTACGCGAGGTGATCATGATGATCGGCAGGTCCTTCAGACGCTCGTCGTGACGCACCAGCGTGGCCACCTCGAAACCGTCCATGCGCGGCATTTCGATATCGAGCAGCATGATGTCCGGCTTGCGCTCCTGCAGCTGGGTGATGGCGTCCACTCCGTCCTTGGCGGTCAGCACGTTCATGCCGTTGCGCTCCAGCAGACGGCTGGTCACCTTGCGCACGGTGACCGAGTCGTCGACCACCATGACCAGGGTTGGCCGCTCGCTCTCCGTCTCGACGGGTTCCTGCGGCTGCTGCTCGAGCAGGCGAGGCTGATGCAGTTGAGTGAGCTGATGGGCATGCAGCACGCGAATGGTAGCCAGCAGGTCGAGAATCACCACCACGCGGCCGTCCCCAAGGATGGTCGCGCCGGAGATGCCATGTACACCAGCAAACTGCGGGCCGAGGCTCTTCACCACGATTTCGCGGGAGCCGGCCAGGCTGTCGACCTGCACCGCGACGCTGTGCTCTTTCGAGCGCACCAGGATCACCGGCAGCGGCAGACTCTGTCCGACCAGCTTCGGCTTCTGCCCGTTGTTCAGCAGATCACCGAGGTAGCGCAGTTCGTACGCCTGCCCGGCGTACTCGAAACGCGGTGCATCCGGCTGGTAGTAGGCCTCCAGCTCGTAAGGCGAGACCCGTACGATACCCTCGATGGTATTCAGCGGAATCGCATAGAGATCCTCACCGGAATAGACCATCAGTGCCCGGTTGACCGACACCGTGAATGGCAGGCGAATCAGGAAGCGTGTGCCCTGACCGAGGGTCGATTCGATGCTCATGGAGCCGCCGAGCTGCTTGACCTCCGAGTGCACCACGTCCATGCCGACGCCGCGGCCGGAGATCTGCGTGACGCGCTCGGCGGTGGAGAAGCCGGCTTCGAGAATGAACTGCAGAATCTCATGTTCGGACAGATCGCTACCAGTGGACATCAGGCCGCGCTCGATCGCCTTGCGCCGCACCGCCTCCAGGTTGATACCGCCACCGTCATCCGCCAGGGTCAGCAGGATATCGCCACCTTCACGCGCCAGGTCCAGACGGATCGTGCCCTGCTCGGGCTTGCCGGCGGCCCGGCGCCGCTCGACCGACTCGATGCCGTGGTCGACGGCGTTGCGCAGCATGTGTTCGAGAGGCGCGACGATGCGCTCAAGAACGCTACGATCCATCTCCCCGGTGGCATTGCCGACCATGAACTCGACCTGTTTTCCGAGCTCGCCAGCGACCTGCCGAACGATCCGGCGCAGGCGCGGCACCAGGCGCTCGAAGGGCACCATGCGGGTGCGCATGAGGCCCTCCTGAAGCTCGGTATTGACCCGCGCCTGCTGCAGCAGCAGCGTTTCAGCGTCTCGGTTGCGCGCCGCCAGGGTTTCCTTCAGGTCGAGCAAGTCGGAGGCCGACTCGAACAGCGCACGGGAAAGCTGCTGCAGCTGCGAATGGCGGTCCATCTCCAGCGGATCGAAATCGTCATAGCCAGCACGCTCGGCTTCGGCCTGATAGCGGCTGAGAATCTGCGCCTGGGTTTCCGTGTCCAGACGGCGAAGCTGGTCGCGGACACGCTCGATGGTCGCTTCCATCTCGCCAAGCGTGAACCCGACGTCGCTGACCTGCTGCTCCACCCGGCCACGGAAGATCGAGGTTTCCCCGGCCAGATTGACCAGCCCTTCCAGCAACTCCGCCGGTACCTTCACCAGCTCCTGTGGTGCGCGCCGTGCGGCAGCTTCCTGAGCCGCCTGCTGCGCGCGGCGAATGAACGGCAGCACCTTCGCCGGAGCGGGGCTTGCAGCCGGCTGGACGCTGGCAGCGACAATCGTCTGTAGCAATGCCGCCGGCTGGCCGAGCGGTTGATCAACCTCGACCGGCTCCTCCTGCGGTTGCTCGGCGCCATCGTCCGCTAGGCCGGCGCGCAGCTGCTCGACATCCCTCAGCAGTGCGTCATATCCCTGTTGTACATCGAGAAACAGGCTATCCGGCCAGGGCGCCCCCGACTGCTGAGCCTCGCTCAGGCGCTGTTCCAGATCGTGCGCCAGGTTGCCCAGCGCACCCTGCCCGGCAAGGCGAGCACCGCCCTTGAGGGTATGCAGAACGCGAAGAATGTCCGCCAGCGGTGCAGCATCGTCGCGGCACGCATCCCAGCGACCAAGGGCCGCCTCCATGTCCTCAAGCAGATCATCGGCCTCCTCGACGAAAATATCGAGAATTTCGGCTTCAGCAGTCTGTGGAGCATCCTCTTGCGCGGCCTTCAGCGACACGCTGCTGGGCATACTCAGCTGTTCCGCGGGGCTGTCGCGAAAAGCCTTGATGGTTTCGATCAACCCATCGCCTTTCGGCAACGGTTGATGAGCACGAACGGCCTCGAGCATCTCGGCCAGTCGGTCCTGACAGGCTTGCAGCAGCCCGAACAGCTCGGGGCTGGCCCGATAGCGGCCGGCGCAAAGCCCCTCGTACAGGTATTCAAGTTCGTGCGCCAGGTCACCGACCTCACCGATATCGGCCATCCGCGCACCGCCCTTGAGGGTGTGCAGGTCACGCTGTAGCGCTTCGAGCTCGAAACTGTTGTCGACATCGGTCATCCAGCGCTGCAGGCCGCCAGCAGCACTCTCCAGCAGGTCGAAGCCTTCCTCCAGGAAAATCTCGACCAGTTCCGGATCGCGCTCATTGGCCGGGGTGCTTGCCTCGGTCTCCGCCGGGTCGATAGGGGCGGAACGATCATCGGTTTCAGGCAGGTCCAGCTCGACCTCCTCGACGAACGTCAACGGATCCGGCATCGGTTCAGTGCTAGCTGCATCCTCATCGCTCTGCTCTACCGTAAGCTCATCGAGCTCCGGCAATGGCAGCTCCGCAGCGTCGGAAAGCTCGCCCTGCTCCGGCAGGCCGGACAGCTCATCGGTTGTGCTCGGGCATGCGTCGGGGCCGCGATCGAGATCGCCATTGTCAGGCCGAGCCTCGGATGTCATTTCCTCGACGGGAAAGCTGCCTCCCTGGCGAAAACCCCGCATCGCATCGATCAGCGCCTCGGCACCGCTCATTGGCTGCTGGCGCTGCAGCTGCTCGAGCTGCAGCGCCAGATGGTCGTGACTGCGCTGGAGCAGCGCGGCCAGCTCGGCCGAATGGACGTAACGTCCATCGGATAGCCCTTCGTAAAGCGACTCGAGTTCGTGCGCCAGATCACCTATCGGGCGAATGGCCGCCATCCGGGCGCCACCCTTAAGGGTATGCAAATCGCGCAGCAGCGCCGACAGCGCCATCTGGTTGGACGGATCGGCAAGCCAGCGATCTAGCGCCTGTCCAGCGCTTTCCATCAGGTCCACAGCCTCGTCGAGGAAGATGTCCACCATCTCCGGATCGAAATCTTCCTGCGGTTGTGGCTGCGTCGAATCATCTGCAGGCCAAGCTTCGGCTTCGGCTTCGGCTTCGGCTTCGGCTTCGGCTTCGGCTTCGGCTTCGGCTTCGGCTTCGGCTTCGGCTTCGGCTGGCGAGTCTGTCGGGGCCACCGCCTTTTCTGCATCATCTGTTTCAGCGTCCGGCAGCCGCGCAATGGCCAGCGGATCGACGGCCTCGGCGAGCAGCGCCTCGAGTCGCCCCACCAGCTCGGACTGCTCCGTTACCTGCAAAGCAGCCGCGACCTGATCCATCATGCCGACCAGTGCCTCGTGGCCCTGCTCGACATCGTCGAAGAAGCGCTCACTTACCGCCAGCCGGCCTTCCTCGACAACGGCATACAACCGTAGCAATACCTGGCATAGCGCTTCCATCTGCGGCAACTCGGCCATCTTGGCGCCCTGACCCAACGTCGTCAGCTCTTCCAGCAGTGCTGTCAGCTCCTGTCGCTCGGCGGGGTGATTACGCCAACTGCGCAGCAAATCCTCAGCATCGAGCAGGATATCCATCCCCTCGGACAGGAACAGCGCAATCATGTTGGGATCACGCACTTCGCCTGCATCGTTCTGCTGACGGGCGCCGGCTTCGGCCAGACGCGCCTTGTGCAGCGCATACACCTTTTCCAGGAACTCGGCCGCACCATCGATCGGAGCAAGCGGCTGGTGATCGAGATTGGCCAGGCCCTGGCGCAATAGCAGCTCGGCCTCGTGCAGCAGCTCAGCTTCTGCCAGATCCATGGGGATCAGGTTGGTCTTGAACTCCTTGACCATTTTTTCCAGTGGCATCGCGATTTCCGCAACAGGCAGGATGCCAGCCATATGAGCGCTGCCCTTGAGGGTATGCAACGCGCGCTGCAGGGCGTCGGTCACCGGCTGCGGAAGACGCTGTGCGCAATCGGCCAGAAAACTGACCAGCGTGGTCAGGTGCGACTCTGCTTCGTTACGAAATATCTCCAGCAGCTGCGGATCCAGCGCATCTTGGTGCTGCGTCAGGGCAGCCTGCTGTGGCACCTCATCAGTCGAAGGCGCCTGCTCGTTCGACGGAAGTGACAGCGCGACGGGTTGGCCTTTGGCCAAGGCGTGCGCGGCGGCAGCCAGGCGGTCGACATCATCCCGCTGGCGCTGATTCTTGGCTGCGAACTCCTCAACCAGAGCCGGCATCAGGGCGACGACCTCGTTTACCACATGGCCAACCGAGTCGGAGACTTCGATGCTGCGGTCCAGGACCCGATTGAGCAGGTTTTCCACGGACCAGGCGAGTTCCCCGATAACCAGCGCCCTGACCATCCGACCACTGCCTTTCAGGGTATGGAATGCACGGCGAACTTCGGTCAGCGCATCCTTGTCCTGATTATCACCGAGCCAGCGCGGCAGGTACTCACCGATGGTCTCCAGGACTTCGGCGGCTTCCTCGATGAAGACCTCGAGCAGGTCTTCATCGACCGGCTCCTCATCGGACGGCGGCGGCAGCAAAGTCGGGGGAACGTCCTGCGCAGGTGGGTTGATTGCCGCGACAGGCGCCGCCATGACCTGCTCGATGCTCAGCGGCTGCTCAACTTGGACACTCTCGACAGGCTCGGGCTCGGCATAATCGGGGAGCGCAACCTCGGGCAGATCGAGGTCGGCCATTTGCGCCTCGCTCCACTGCTGCAAAGCGGTTTCGTCGTCGACGGCATCAGGTACATCGTCGGAGATTGCCTCGCCGGCGTCTTCGGGCAGACTGAAAACGATCTGCTCGTCGGCAGGCGTGTCGCCGCCGAGCAAGTCGAAGTCTTCTGACAGGACCGAATCCTGGCCGGATGGCATCGACGGCTCAGCCTGCGACTCGTGACCAACGCCGTCGTCCAACATCGGCTCAAAGGTCTCGTCGAGCGACTCAGGCTCCTCCAACAGTACCTCGATCTCGTCGAGAGTCTCGTCAGGCGTGGCTTCGACCTGCGACAGAGCGGCCATCGGCTGCTGTGTGCGGCCCAGTGAATAACCGAGGTTCTGCAGGCTTTCCTCAGCGACGTCGAGGATCAGGTCTCCCTGAGTACCGCAATCCTCGGTCAGACGCTCCAGGTAGTATTCGACGCTGGTGATCGCATCGGCCAAGGTGTCCAGACTCTGCCAATCAGGCACGGCCTGGCGCGCCAGCAGCTGATCCTGGATATAGCTGTTACAGGCCTGCAACAGTGCCGCGGCACGCTCGAGCGGAATCATTGCCAGGCCACCGCGGACCTGGGTCAGCAGCTCCGGCACCCGCGCCAGATGCTCATGGTTCCACTGCGAAGCAATGAATTCGATGATCGCGTCCTTCGCCTGCTCCAGGCCGTTACGCGCTTCACGAATGACCAACTGATGAATCTGCGCCACATCGGTCGTGGGCAAGTGGCTTTCTTCGCCACGCTCTTCGGCCGGCCCCCCGACCATGCCAGCCAGCGTCGCCTCGACGTACAACAGCGCGCCGGCAATATCCATCAGCACAGCGTCATCCGGCGCGCGCAGCCCCTGGCCGATGGATTGGACCAAGGCGATCTGATCGAGAACGATCTTGCGCGGCTGTGCGAAACCGAGAACGGCCAGCGTGTCGGCGATCTGCTTGAGCGGCACCTCAAGGCTGGCAAGATCGGCGATGACCTTGCGATCGCTGCGCACGAACAGGTCGAGGCTATCCTTGACCCTCACCAATTCTTCGCAAAGGGCCGCGACCACCGAGCGCATTGCACCGCGGTCGGGACCGGCAAGCTGGGCCCGCTCCTGATCGACGACAGCGCTGTCAGGCAGCGCTTCATCCAGACGGTAATGCTGCTTGAGTGCCTGAATGCGAGGCGTCTGCCCCGGCGCCTTGGCAACGTAGAAAAGCAGGTTCTTGATCAGCTCGTCCGGAGCAGCCTGATTGAAACCATCGGCACCCTCCTCAACCAACCGCTTTAGCTGCTTGTCCACCTGGCGCAGCAAGGTGCGGACCGAGGTACCGTTAGTCACGCCGCCGCTGGCCAGCCCCTCGACCATCCCCGAAGCAATCTGCCACAGGGCAGCCAGCGGAGCGTTCTGGCACAAGGTTTCCAGACGGGCAAACACCCGAGCCATGTAACCGAGGTTGGTCGGCAGGTCCTGATTGCGAATGACGCCGACCAGAGCGACCTGCAGCATCTGCCGCAGCTTGCGTAGCAACGCTGGCAGCTCCTGGGTGCGCAAACGCTCCACCGACTCCTGCGAAAGCGCGGGCGTCCGCCCCGACAGATCTGGAGAAAACAGGCTGGTCTCCGACAGCAGTTTCTCGCCACGCGCGGCGCGAAGGTCGTTGAGCAGCGGCAGGACCACCATCGGCAGATCACGGCGCGCGCTCTGGATACGGTCCAGATAGGCCGGCAGCTGCAGGATGGCCTGCATCATGACCTCGAGCGCTTCACCCTGGTTGGCCACCCGCTCTTCCAGCAGGGCCCTTGCCAGCTGCTCCATTTCTTCCGCAAGCAGCGCCGCTCCGAAGAACTCGACCATCTGCAGAGTGCCATGGACCTGATGCACGTAGGTCAGGCAGAAGCGCATCCGAGTCGAGTCCTGCGGATTCTCGACGAACGCCTCCAGCGCCTGACGCGCCTGCTTAAGCGTTTCGGCAATCTCGCCTTTCACCCACTCCAGGGCGACATAATCGTGCCGATCACCCATAGCGACTCCGCTCATAAACTTTTCCGGGTAAAGGCCAGGACCTGATCGTTGGCAACCGGAACCAGATCCGGATGCTGCCAACCGACTATTTCCCCGACCCCAATCACCAGCAATCCCCCCGGCGCCAGGCACTCGGCCAAGCGATTGAGGATCTCTCTGCGGCGCCAGCGGCGGAAATAGATCAACAGGTTCTGACAGAAAATGACGTCCATGCCGGAAAGCGGCGAATTCGCCAGTTCCAGCACATTGAGCCGCGCAAAGCACACTCGCGCGGCCAGGGCAGGGATGACTTGAAAGCGATCGTCGACCGAAGGCTGGAAGTAGCGCTCGCGCAACGCTGGCGTCACCTGTTCCAGCCTGCGGGCGCCGTAGACTGCGGCACGGCACTTGGCTAGCGCATTCAGGCTGATATCGGTTCCCGTTACACCGAAGCCATATCCGGAGTCGCTGTCAGCCAGCAACTGATCCGCGATCATCGCCAGTGAATAGGTTTCCTCTCCGCTTGCACAGCCGACGCTCCAAAGCGCCAAGGGGCGAGCGAGCGAGCCTTCATCCAGCCGGTGTCGCAGGTGACTCTCAAGCAGCGCGAACGAAGCCGGATGGCGGAAGAAGCGCGTCTCCTGCACTGTCAGGCGGTCCATGAGGGTCGACCACTCAACTGCACCGCGAGGGCCGGAAGTGACCTGCCGGTAATAGCTGGCATAGTCGGCCGCCCCGACTTCACGCATACGTGCGCTCAGATTGGTCTGCAGGAAGCTGCGTCTGTGCTCGCTGACGACCATTCCGGAACGCTCCTCGAGGAGCGTCTGCCAGTCATGGAACTCCGCCGGCGACATATCGGCCAAGGGCTCCAGTGCCCAGTCAAACCTTGGCTGCATGCCCTGCCCCTCGCTCGTGATCCTCGGCGGCAGCCATCACTTGACTGCCGCACTCGTCAAGTCAGGCCTGATCCGGCGTATCCGGCAGGGTGAAGCCCGAAACGGAATGGCGCATTTCGTTGGCCATCTTGGCCAGATTACCAATGCTCTTGGCCGTAGCGGTGGTACCCGACGAGGTCTGCGAGGTGATCTCCTGGATCACGTTCATGGTGTTGGAAATATGACCGGCAGACGAAGCCTGCTGACGAGCTGCGTTGGAGATGTTCTGGATAAGCGCCGCGAGGGTCTTGGATACCTTTTCGATCTCCTCCAGTGCCACCCCGGCGTCCTGTGCCAGGCGCGCACCGCGGACCACCTCGGAAGTGGTCTGCTCCATCGAGATGACCGCTTCGTTGGTGTCGGTCTGAATGGTCTTGACCAGCGCTTCGATCTGCTTGGTTGCAGCGGAGGAACGTTCCGCCAGGCGTTGTACTTCGTCCGCAACCACCGCGAAGCCACGCCCCGCGTCACCGGCCATGGAGGCCTGGATCGCCGCGTTGAGTGCAAGGATGTTGGTCTGGTCGGCAATGTCGTTGATCAGGCTTACGATGTCGCCGATCTCTTGGGAAGACTCACCGAGACGTTTGATCCGCTTGGACGTGTCCTGGATCTGCTCACGGATGTTGTCCATGCCGGTAATGGTGTTGTGTACGACCTCGTTGCCCTTGTTGGCGATGGCTACCGAGCGTTCTGCTACCGCGGACGATTCCGCAGCGTTTGCCGATACCTGGTCAATGGAAACGGCCATCTCGTTGATTGCCGCCGACGCACCGGCAATCTCTTGTGCCTGGTGCTCGGACGCTTCGGCAAGATGCATTGCCGTCGCCTGGGTCTCCTGGGCTGCGCCCGATACCTGTACCGCCGTCTGGTTGATGGTTGCTACCAGATCGCGCAGCTGGTCGATGGAATAGTTGATCGAGTCCGCGATTGCGCCAGTGAAGTCTTCGGTTACGGTTGCGGCTACCGTCAAGTCACCGTCAGCAAGGTCACCGATCTCATCGAGCAGTCGCAGAATCGCCGCCTGGTTGCGCTCGTTCTTCTCGGCGGTTTCGCTCAAGCGGCGACGCGTTTCCTGAACCATTACCAAGCCGATCAGGATGATCGATGCCAGCGCAAGCGCACCCAATACGTAACCGATAATGGTGTTCAGATAACGTGCATCAGCACGGTTCTGCAAACCTTGGGAAAGGGCAGAGGTCTTGTCCAGAAGCGTCTGCGAAACCTCGAAGATGCTGTTTGCCGACTCGCGGACCTGGAACAGCTCTGGCGAGGTTTCCAGAATTTCGTCCACGGAACCCGATACGAACTGGAACAGCTCGGAGATCTCCGCAAGACGGTCCAGTGCCTCTTCGTCAGCCACCGCACTGATGCCCATGGCGACGTTGCCTTCGATCATCGCGTTCAGTACGCGACCGAACAGGCTGGCGTCCCGGCCGAACATATCAGCTGCCTGAACCGAGTCCTGATCACCGGAAAGTACCTTGTTCACCGAACCGAGAATACGTTCGGCCAGCAGCGATTGGCGCTGGGCCACCGAGACCTGGGCAGCCGGCGCGCCGCTTTCAAGCAGAATATCGACGACCTCCTCGTACTCTACCTGCAGCTGCGGGATGGTTTCGGCGAGAGTGCTGGCCACCTGATGCAGAGACAGTACCGTCTGCTCGCTGGAAAGGATCGCGTCCGTGTCACGGCGCAGAGTGTTCCAGTCCTGCTCCACCGCATTGACCTCGGCACGCAGCGATTCGGGCACCGCAGGCAGCCCGATGCTTTCGTTACCCTGGGCGAGATACCCCCAACGTCGCTCGAACTCGTTACGAGCCTGCTTCAGGGACGCGAACGCCTCCTGGGTGCCCGTCGCCGCTTCCACGGCATCCTTGGCGATCTGCTGGGACAGTACGCGTAGCTCTCCCGCGTGAGCGATGTACTCGTTGTCATGATCGGCTTGCGTATTGACGTACGCGAAGTTCGCGAACAACAACACGATCGATACGATCAACACGACAAACAGGCCGGTGATCAGCGTATTGCTGCGCACCCCGCTCAACAAAGCACTAGCATTCATCTTGTTCATTATCCGGCCCCCGCCTGGACCCCCGTGCGCTTCCATCCAAGAACCAAAAGGCCGACCTAGGTCGACCCACCTACAACTAATAAGCGACGTCTAGAAACGCCTGATGCGTAGCCAGTGCGTGCGGACTGAAGACCAGCCAGGGTTGCTCGCGCTGGAAGACACCGTGAATGAACGGCTGAATCGACGCCTCGATCGGTGGCAGCTCCTCCGAGAAGGCCTCTACCGGAAAATGCTGCATGCCGAACACTTCGTCGACGGTCAGTCCGGCGAATACTTCCTGATGGTCTACCACCAGCACCCTGCGCTGCTTGCGCAAGGCCGATAGCTCCAGCCCGAAATAGCCACACAGGTCCATCACCGGCAGCAGCCTGCCGCGAACGTTTGCCACACCCTTCACCCAGCTCTTGACGCCTGGCAACAAGGTATATCGCGGCTCATGCAGGATCTCGCTGACCTCGCCCATCGGCGCGACGAACAAGCGTCCACCCATGCGGAAGCCGATCCCTCCCCAGGTCTGTACGGCTTCCTGCTGTGAAGGCAGGCCTGCCGCATG
Source organism: Stutzerimonas sp. R40042 (assembly GCF_026642215.1). Taxonomy (NCBI): domain Bacteria; kingdom Pseudomonadati; phylum Pseudomonadota; class Gammaproteobacteria; order Pseudomonadales; family Pseudomonadaceae; genus Stutzerimonas; species Stutzerimonas sp. R40042. The sequence goes on from NZ_CP113258.1 coordinate 4,345,080, forward strand.
CATGCGGCATTGTCTATCTAGCTCCAGCAGGTGCTGAAACGGCGTTGGCATGTCAGCCATGCTGGCCACGTCCCTTTGTCCGAGTGTTGGCTACCCCGGCGTCAGCCCGCCAGAACGGCATTCAGGGTTTTCAGCAATGTCGCCTCGTCCACTGGCTTGGTCAGGTAATCCTTGGCGCCCTGGCGCTTGCCCCAGACCTTATCGGTTTCCTGATCCTTGGTGGTAACGATGATCACCGGAATGTGACTGGTTTCAGAATCTTTGGTCAGCTGGCGCGTGGCCTGGAATCCGTTCAGCCCGGGCATGACGATATCCATCAGCACGGCATCCGGTTTTTCCTGGCGAGCCAGAGCAACACCATCAGCCCCGTTCTCGGCCTTGAGCACCACATGCCCGTGCTTCTCCAGCATGGCGGTGAGCTTGTACATTTCTGTCGGTGAATCATCAACAATCAGAACGCGAGCCATGATTTCTCCATAGGAAGGCTTCAGCGGCAAACAATGCCGAACTTCAGGATGCTTGTTCCACCGGCGCGAAATCAGGGACGTGCGCCTTGATTGCGCCTAGCAGCTCTTCTTTGCTGAACGGCTTGGTGAGGTATTGATCGGACCCGACGATACGCCCTTTCGCCTTGTCGAAGAGGCCATCTTTGGAAGACAGCATGATCACCGGCGTCGACTTGAAGGAACTGTTGTTCTTGATCAGTGCACAGGTCTGATAACCGTCCAGCCTGGGCATCATAATATCGACGAAGATGATACGAGGATGAGTATCTGCAATCTTGGCGAGCGCATCGAAACCGTCAACAGCGGTGATGACATCGCAACCTACTTTCTTCAGCAGGGTTTCAGCGGTGCGACGAATCGTCTTCGAATCGTCGATCACCATGACCTTCAAGCCCTCGGAGTGCTGTTCCATTTCGCCCTACCATCGCCTCGGTGAGTCGTAGTTTATCGTTATGTCAGTGCGCTGGAGGCCCTGTCATCGATGGGCTGCACCCAATCGCCGGACCTTTTTAGCACACTCCTTCTGGCCATGCTATCAGCCGCAAAAGCATGCCAATTTTCCTTGACCGAGTGCACAACCACGGCCAATCTGCAGCGACCAATCGAGCCACCAGCAGCGCGATGCTGCCCCATGCCGGAGAAACCTCATGACCGTTCGCGTCGGGATCATCATGGACCCTATCGCGCAGATCGCCTTCAAAAAGGACAGCTCGCTCGCCATGCTGCTTGCTGCCCAGGCGCGAGGCTGGACGCTGTTCTACATGGAACAACGAGACCTTTACCAGCTCGGCGACCAGGCGCGCGCGCGCATGTGTCCGCTCCGAGTGTTCAACGACCCACAGAAATGGTTCGAAACAGGCGATGAGTTCGACTCGGCGCTAGGCGAGCTCGACGTCATCCTCATGCGCAAGGACCCGCCGTTCAATAGCGAGTACGTCTACGCCACCTATCTGCTGGAGCTGGCAGAGAAAGCCGGAACGCTGGTGGTCAACCGCCCGCAGAGCCTGCGCGACTGCAACGAGAAGTTCTTCGCCACGCAGTTTCCACAGTGCACGCCACCGACCCTGGTCAGCCGGCGCGCCGACATTCTCCGCGAGTTCGCTCGGGAGCACCGTGACATCATTCTCAAACCCCTTGACGAGATGGGCGGCGCCTCGATCTTCCGCCATCGTGAAGGCGATCCGAACCTGTCGGTGATCCTCGAAGTGCTGACCGAGCATGGCGGCCGGCAGATCATGGCTCAGCGCTATATCCCGGCGATCAAGGACGGCGACAAGCGCATCCTGATGATCGACGGCGAGCCGGTGCCGTACTGCCTCGCTCGGATCCCGGCCGCCGGCGAGACCCGCGGCAATCTGGCCGCCGGCGGACGCGGCGTGGCGCAGCCGCTGTCGGATCGCGATCGCGAAATCGCAGCGATCGTCGGGCCACAGCTGCGCGAGCGCGGCCTGTTGTTTGTCGGCCTGGATGTCATCGGCGATTACCTCACCGAAATCAACATCACCAGCCCGACCTGTATCCGGGAAATCGACAACGCCTTCGACACCCGCATCGGCGAGCGCCTGATGGATGCCATCGCGAGCAAGCTGCAAGCTTGAACCAGCTAACAGCTTTGAGCTTGGCGCTTGCGACTCCAAGCTCAAAGCCGGCAGACTGCGCGGCACTTCGAGCCGACCTGACCTGCGATGAACGCTGCTATTCGCCAACCTGCGCCTGAAACCACCCGCGTCCGTCCGGCGGACAGGCTCGGCTTCACGCTGTTTCTCGCTGCAGCCTTGCACCTGGCATTGATCCTCGGCCTTGGATTCACGCTGTCGGAGCCGAAGCAGATCAGCAAGACGCTCGAGATCACGCTGTCGACATTCAAGAGCGAAGAGAAGCCGAAGGATGCCGACTTCCTCGCCCAGGATAATCAGCTGGGCAGCGGCACGCTGGAACACAAGGCTTCGCCGAAGACCACCGAACAGGCCCCTTTCCAGGACACCGAAGTGCGCAAGGTAACGCCGCCAGCGGCGCCACCGCAGAGCACTAGCCCGGCGCCGGCCAAGACCGTGGTAACCACTCGCAGTCGCCAGCCGGAAAAAGCCGAGGTCAAACAGCAAACCCAGCCACAACCCAAGGCCCAGCCGGCGCCGGCATTCGACAGCTCGCAACTGAGCGCCGAGATCGCCAGCCTCGAAGCAGAGCTGGCGCAGGATGTGGAGCGCTACGCCAAGCGACCCCGCGTCAGCCGGCAGAACAGTGCGGCCACCATGCGCGACATCAGCGCCTGGTACCGCGACGAATGGCGCAAGAAGGTCGAACGCATCGGCAATCTCAACTATCCGGACGAGGCGCGTCGCCAGCAGATATATGGCAGCCTGCGCATGCTGGTGACCATCAACCGGGACGGCACCGTTCAGGAATTGCGGGTGATCGAATCGTCCGGTCAACCGGTGCTCGACGACGCAGCACTGCGCATTGTTCGCTTGGCAGCACCCTTTGCGCCATTCACCGGCGAACTGGCGCAGAAATTCGACCAGGTCGAGATCATCCGCACCTGGCGCTTCGAACGGGGCGACAGGCTTTCTAGCCGCTGAGCCGCCCGTCCCGCCGGAGGCCTCGTCAAGCACTGGTGCGTCCCGTTCGGAGCTTGCCGCAGCCCTGCAAAAGGGGCGAATCGCCACGCTTGGCAACCATCGAAGCTGTAGCCGGAATGCGGTGCAACGCTTAAGCTAACGCGCATGAAAAGCACCGCGCCCAGCTACCTCAAGCACCACTTCCTGATCGCCATGCCACAGATGGCCGATCCGAACTTCGCCCAGACGCTGATCTACCTGATCGAGCACGGCGCAGAAGGCGCCATGGGCCTGATCATCAACCGTCCAAGCGGACTGAGCCTGGCCGACGTACTCGAACAGCTACGCCCGGACGAGCCGATTCCCCCCCTGTGTGAAAACCTGCCGATCTTTTCTGGCGGCCCGGTACAGACCGATCGCGGCTTCGTCCTGCATTCGCCGGAGCAGCAGTTCCAGGCCACCCTTTCGCTCGGCCCGCTTGGCATGTCGACATCACAGGACGTGCTTTTCGCGATCGCCGACGGCCAGGGACCTCAGCGCCACTTCGTCGCCCTGGGTTATGCAGGGTGGGAGGCCGGTCAGCTGGAAGCGGAGCTGGCAGACAATACCTGGCTGAGCTGTGCCGCCGATCCGGAGATTCTGTTCGACCTGCCTTACGATCAGCGCCTGAACGCAGCCGCTGCGTCCCTTGGGGTCGATCTGCGCCTGCTCAGCACCCAGGTCGGCCACGCATGAGCGCCCCGCGACTCCTGCTCGGGTTCGACTACGGCACCAAGCAGATCGGCGTGGCTGTTGGCCAGGCCATCACCGGGCAGGCGCGCGAGCTCTGCGTACTCAAGGCACAGAACGGTGTGCCGGACTGGCAGCAGATCGAAGCACTGCTACGCGAATGGCAGCCCGACGCACTGGTGGTCGGCCTGCCACTGAACATGGACGGCAGTCCCAGCGACATGAGTGCTCGGGCGGAGAAGTTCGCCCGACGCCTCAGCGGTCGCTTCAGCCTGCCGGTGCACACCCACGACGAACGCCTGACCACATTCGAAGCCAAGGGCGAGCGCCTGCGTCAGGGCCAGCACGGCGGCTATCGTGAACGCCCGGTCGACGCCCTGGCCGCCGCACTACTGCTGGAAGGCTGGCTGAACGATCAAGCCGCCGTCTGAGCCGTCCCTGAAGGAGACCCCATGATCCTGCCCAACCCCGAACAGCTTCTACCCGAGATGGTCGCCGCATTGGCGCAGCATCTGAGCGCACGCAACATTCAGGAGCCGCGCTTCATCGGCATTCGTACCGGCGGCGTCTGGGTCGCCCAGGCGCTGCTCGAAGCCCGCGGGCAGCACGAACCGCTCGGCATCCTCGACGTGTCCTTCTATCGCGACGACTTCACCCAGAAAGGCCTACACCCGCAGGTACAGCCCTCCGAGCTGCCGTTCGAGATCGAAGGCCAGCATCTGGTGGTGGTCGATGACGTACTGATGACCGGCCGCACCATCCGCGCCGCACTGAACGAGCTGTTCGACTACGGACGGCCGGCCAGCGTGACGCTCGTCTGCCTGCTCGACCTCAACGCCCGCGAACTGCCGATCCGCCCCGACGTGGTCGGTGCCACCCTGTCGCTGGCACCGGAACAGCGCATCAAGCTGCTCGGGCCAGCGCCGCTGGCACTGGAACCGCAGCTGCTGGAAACCCACCCGTCCTGAGCGAGCCTGCCGAACCCCGAACCCATCGTCCATCACCCGCCGCCCACCGAGACCTGCGATGACGCCCACTGACGCCAAGCGCCCGCTACAGCTGAACGACCAAGGCCAGCTGCGCCACTTTCTCTCCCTCGACGGCCTGCCCCGCGAGCTGCTCACCGAGATCCTGGACACCGCCGACTCCTTCCTCGAGGTCGGCGCACGGGCGGTGAAAAAGGTCCCGCTGCTGCGCGGCAAGACCGTCTGCAACGTGTTCTTCGAGAATTCCACGCGTACCCGCACCACGTTCGAACTGGCGGCACAGCGACTCTCGGCGGACGTCATCACGCTCAACGTCTCCACCTCCTCGACCAGCAAGGGCGAGACCCTGACCGATACCCTGCGCAATCTCGAAGCCATGGCAGCGGACATGTTCGTGGTGCGCCATGCCGACTCCGGGGCGGCGCATTTCATCGCCGAACATGTCTGCCCCGAGGTGGCGGTGATCAATGGCGGCGATGGGCGCCATGCCCACCCGACCCAGGGCATGCTCGACATGCTCACCATTCGTCGACACAAGGGCGGTTTCGAGAACCTCTCGGTGGCCATCGTCGGCGACATCCTGCATTCGCGGGTGGCCCGCTCGAACATGCTGGCCCTGCGCACCCTGGGCTGCCCCGACATCCGCGTGATCGCGCCGAAAACCCTGCTACCCGAGGGCATCGAGCAATACGGCGTACGCGTATTCACCGATATGAACGAAGGGATGCGCGATGTCGACGTGGTGATCATGCTGCGCCTGCAGCGCGAGCGCATGCAGGGCGGCCTACTGCCCAGCGAAGGCGAGTTCTACAAACTCTACGGCCTGAACACTCAACGTCTTGAACTGGCCAAGCCGGATGCCATCGTCATGCATCCAGGGCCGATCAACCGCGGCGTGGAGATCGAGTCCGCGGTGGCCGATGGGGCGCAGTCGGTCATTCTCAATCAGGTTACCTACGGCATCGCCATCCGCATGGCCGTGCTGTCCATGGCGATGAGCGGCCAGACCGCGCAGCGTCAGATCGATTCCGAGTCCGTTTCCGAGGAGCAGCAGTGATGGTGGCAACAAGAATCCTCGGCGCGCGCGTTATCGACCCCAGCAGCGGGCGCGACGAAGTCGCCGATATCTTCCTGCAGGACGGCAGGATCACGGCCATCGGCCAGGCGCCAGCCGGCTTCGGGGCCCAGCGCAGCATCGATGCGCTGGGGCTGATTGCCGCTCCGGGACTGGTCGATCTGTCCGTGGCATTGCGCGAACCCGGCTACAGCCGCAAGGGCAGCATCGCCAGCGAGACCCTGGCCGCCGCAGCTGGCGGAATCACCAGCCTGTGTTGCCCGCCGCAGACACGCCCAATACTGGATACCGCGGCGGTGGCCGAACTGATCCTCGACCGCGCCCGCGAATCGGGGCACGCCAAGGTCTTTCCCATCGGCGCGCTGACCCGCGGCCTGGCCGGGGAACAGCTGTCCGAACTGGTCGCACTGCGTGAAGCCGGCTGCGTCGCCTTCGGCAACGGCCTCACCGAATTCGCCAGCAACCGCAACCTGCGCCGCGCCCTGGAGTACGCCGCCACCTTCGATCTGACGGTGATCCTCCATTCCCAGGACAGCGACCTCGCCGAAGGCGGCCTCGCCCATGAGGGCGCGGCCGCGAGTTTCCTCGGCCTCTCCGGCATTCCAGAGACCGCGGAAACCGTGGCGCTGGCGCGCAACCTGCTATTGGTGGAGCGCTCCGGCGTGCGCGCGCACTTCACCCAGCTGACCAGCGCGCGTGGCGCGGAGATGATCGCCCAGGCCCAGGCCCGCGGGTTGCCGGTCACGGCCGACGTGGCAATGTATCAGCTGATACTCACCGACGAAGCGTTGCACGGCTTCTCCAGCCTGTACCACGTGCAGCCGCCGCTGCGCAGCACGGCGGATCGCGATGACCTGCGCGAGGCGGTCAGGGCGGGCGTGATCTCGGCGATTTCGAGCCACCATCAACCGCACGAAGCCGATGCCAAACTGGCACCGTTCGGCGAGACCGAAGCAGGCATCAGTAGTGCGGAGATACTCCTGCCGCTGGCGATGACGCTGGTGGACGACGGCCTGCTCGACCTGCCGACCCTGCTCGCGCGCCTCACCAGCGGCCCCGCCGCCGCGCTGCAGCTGTCAACCGGCACGCTGCAGGCCGGTCAGGCCGCCGACCTGGTGTTGTTCGATCCGCACAGCTCGACCCTGGTCGGCGAAAGCTGGTACTCGAAAGGTCGCAACTGCCCATTCATGGGCCACTGCCTGCCGGGCTCGGTGCGCTACACCCTCGTCGACGGCCACATCAGCTACCAGGCCTGAACGCAGGTGGCCGGGGCGGCGGCTCGCTCGCCCCGGCCCGGCCCGTAGCTTCTCGGGGCGTCAGACCCGCGCGCGATTACGCTCCGATATCTGCGTGTTCAGCGTCCAGAAGTCATAGAGCACGCCGATGAAGAACAGCCCGCCGGTGAACAGGTAGAGGATGCCGGTGATCCACTTGCCCTGATACATCCGGTGCACGCCGAAGACCCCTAGGAAGGTCAGCAGGATCCAGCCCACCGTGTAATCGATAGGCCCCGGCTGAAAGCGCAGATCCGCTTCACGATCCATCGACGGGATCAGGAACAGGTCGATGATCCAGCCGATGAAGAACAGCCCAAGGGTGAAGAACCAGATGGTGCCGGTGATCGGCTTGCCATAGTAGAAGCGATGGGAGCCGAGAAAGCCAAAGATCCATAGGAGATAGCCGATCAGCGTGCTGTGAGTGTTCTGCTGCATCCGAACCTCGATTTGCGATTGATGAGTGGTCTCCAGCTTATCCGATAAGCCCATCGAAGAGCCCGCCAGATGGTTCTTGCCGGTTCGATTCGTCGTGATACTGTATATGCAAACAGTGTCACGAGCCGGATCATGCAGCTGATCGACAAACTCAGCGTACTCGCCGACGCCGCCAAGTACGACGTCTCGTGCGCCAGCAGCGGCGCGCCGAAGCGCTCCTCTAAAGGTAAGCGCGGGCTTGGCGCCACCAACGGCATGGGCATCTGCCACAGCTTCACCCCGGACGGTCGGTGCGTGTCGCTGTTGAAGATTCTGTTGACCAACTTCTGCCTGTACGACTGCCAATATTGCGTCAATCGACGCTCCAGCGACGTACCGCGCGCGCGCTTCACGCCGGAGGAGGTGGTCGAGCTGACGCTGGATTTCTACCGGCGCAACTGCATCAGCGGCCTGTTCCTCAGCTCAGGCATCATCCGCTCGGCCGACTACACCATGGAGCAGCTGGTGCGCGTCGCCAGACTGCTGCGCGACGAGCACGAGTTTCGCGGCTACATCCACCTGAAGACGATTCCCGATGCCGACCCATTGCTGATCGCCGAGGCCGGCCGCTACGCCGATCGGCTCAGCGTTAACATCGAACTGCCGACCGAAACCAGCCTGATCCGCCTGGCACCGGAAAAGCAGGTGCTGACCATCAAGCAGGCCATGCACACCATTCACCAGGGCGAGGCCGAGGCGAGCACGGAGAAGCGCGCGCCGCGCTTCGCGCCTGCCGGGCAGAGCACGCAGATGATCGTCGGCGCCGATGACACCGACGACCGCACCATTCTGCACACCGCGCAGTCCCTCTATGGCGACTACCGCTTGCGGCGTGTCTACTACTCGGCGTTCAGCCCCATCCCGCACAGTCCGAAGACCGTACCGTTCGCCGCGCCGCCCCTGTTGCGCGAGCATCGGCTGTACCAGGCGGACTTTCTCATGCGCGGCTACGGCTTCTCGGCCGGCGAATTGCTCAGCGGGCCCGGCAACCTGGCCCTCGATGTGGACCCGAAGCTGGCCTGGGCGTTGGCTAACCGGGAACATTTCCCGATTGATCTCAACCGTGCCGAACCGACCATGATCGCCCGCGTTCCCGGCATCGGCGTGCTCAGTGCCAAGCGCCTGGTGGACCTGCGGCGACACAAGCGCATCCGCTTCGAGGACCTGACTCGCCTGCGCTGCTCGCTGGAGAAGGCCAAGCCGTTCATCGTCACCCAGGACTATCGACCCAGCCTCGCCGGGCAGGAATCGGCGGCATTGCGGCAGCACCTGCGCGATGGCACGCCGACGCAGATGGCGCTCTGGTGATGCGCACGGTGCACTTCGACGGCAGCTTCCAGGGCTGGCGAGACGCGGCGCGGGCGCTGCTGCAGGAGCGGATCGCGCCGCATGAATTGAACTGGGCAAGCGGCGGTGACGCCGGCTTGTTCGATGAGCCAATGTCCGCGTCAGCGGCCACGGACGGGCCGCGCATTCGGGTCCCCCGCCAGCTGCTCGAAGAACTGGAGATGGCCGCCCGCTTTCGCACCGATCAGCGCTGGAGCCTGCTGTATCGCGTGCTCTGGCGGGTTGCCCAAGGTGACGCCAGCGCCAGAATGGCAGGCGATGTCGACGGCAGCGAGCTGCATAGCCGGATCAAGGTGGTTCGGCGGGAGGCGCACCATCTGCATGCCTTCCTGCGCTTCAGCCCGCTGGAGAGCGACGATGGGCCTCGGCATGTGGCTTGGTTCGAGCCGGCGCACGACGTGCTGCCATGGGCGGCAGGGCATTTCGCCGAGCGCATGGGTGAGAACAGCTGGCTGATCGCGACACCGGAAGAAGGTGTTTGCTGGGATGGCCAGGAGCTGTACTACACCCGTCCCTGCCCACCACAGTGGCAGCAGCTGGCGCAGAACGCTGCCGATCCCGGTGGCGAACTCTGGAAGACGTATTACGAAAGTACCTTCAACCCGGCCCGGCTGAACCGCAGCGTGATGGAAAGCAACCTGCCGGTGCGGTTCTGGAAGAACCTGCCCGAAGGCATGCTGATTCCCGAGTTGATGAGCCGCGCACGCGCCGGTGCGCAGCGTGACGGCCAGGCCGAGCGCGTGGCCGGCCGGCATGGCAAGCGCATCGGCCGGCAACCGGGCTAAGGTCGATTAACGGAAGCGCCGACCCGGATCGTCGTCGCTGACCTCCAGACTCAACCCCTGCGAAACAGTGGTCAGGTGCTCGCCGTCGGTTTCCGAACCCAGCTTGATCAACAGCCGCAGGTCGTTGGCCGAGTCGGCGTGCAACAGCGCATCTTCATAGGTGATCTCGCCCTGCACATAGAGGTTGTACAGCGCCTGGTCGAAGGTCTGCATACCCAGCTCGGTGGAGCGTTTCATCAGCGACTTGAGTTCATGCACCTCGCCCTTGCGGATAAGGTCCGCGGCCAGCGGGGTGTTGATCAACACCTCGATCACCGCGCGACGACCCTTGCCGTCCGGGGTCGGCACCAGCTGCTGGGCGACGATGGCCTTGAGGTTGAGCGACAGATCCATCCAGACCTGGTTGTGCCGATCCGGCGGGAAGAAGTTGATGATGCGGTCCAGCGCCTGGTTGGCGTTGTTGGCGTGCAGCGTGGCCAGACACAGGTGTCCGGTTTCGGCGAAGGCTACGGCATAGTCCATCGTCTCGCGGGTACGAATCTCGCCGATGAGAATCACGTCCGGCGCCTGGCGCAGCGTGTTCTTCAGTGCCACCTCGAAAGAGCTGGTATCGATGCCGACTTCGCGCTGGGTAACGATGCAGTTCTGATGCTGGTGGATGAATTCGATCGGGTCTTCGATGGAGATGATGTGGCCGCTGGAGTTCTTGTTGCGGTAGCCGATCATCGAGGCCAGCGAGGTCGACTTGCCGGTGCCGGTGGCGCCGACGAACAGCACCAGGCCACGCTTGGTCATCGACAGCTTCTTGAGAACGTCAGGCAGCTTCAGCTCTTCGATGGTCGGAATGTTGGTCTCGATGCGACGCAGCACCATGCCGGCCAGGTTTCGCTGATAGAACGCACTGACACGGAAGCGACCGATCCCGCGGGCACTGATGGCGAAGTTGCATTCGTGATTTTCGGTGAACTCGCGACGCTGCTGCTCGTTCATCACGCCGTGCACGGTTTCGCGGGTCATCTCCGGTGACATGGCGGTCTTGCTCACCGGCATGATCTTGCCGTTGACCTTCATCGACGGCGGCACGCCCGCCGTGATGAACAGATCGGAGCCGCCCTTTTCCACCATCAGGCGCAGAAGTTTCTCGAATTCCATCGTCATACTCGCAATCGTGGCAAGCGCCGCACCGAGCGGCGTCCGGGGTTGTCAGGCGGTCTAGAAATTCTCTGGCTGCTTGGCCTTCTCGCGCGCGCTGTCGCGGCTGATCAGGCCCTTGGCCAGCAGCCCCTTGAGGCACATGTCCAGGGTCTGCATGCCCAGCGAGCCGCCGGTCTGGATCGCCGAGTACATCTGCGCGACCTTGTCCTCGCGGATCAGGTTACGGATCGCCGGCGTACCGATCATGATCTCGTGGGCCGCCACGCGACCACCGCCAACCTTCTTCAGCAGCGTCTGCGAGATCACAGCCTGCAGGGATTCGGAGAGCATCGAGCGGACCATGGACTTCTCTTCGGCCGGGAACACGTCGACCACACGGTCGATGGTCTTGGCGGCCGAGGTGGTGTGCAGGGTGCCGAACACCAGGTGACCGGTTTCCGCGGCCGTCAGCGCCAGGCGGATGGTTTCCAGGTCGCGCATCTCGCCCACCAGGATGATGTCCGGGTCCTCACGCAGGGCCGAGCGCAGGGCTTCGGAGAAGCCGAGGGTATCGCGGTGTACCTCGCGCTGGTTGACCAGACATTTCTTCGATTCGTGAACGAATTCGATGGGGTCTTCGATGGTAAGGATATGGTGGTACTTGGTGTTGTTTAGGTAGTCGAGCATCGCCGCCAGGGTAGTCGACTTACCCGAACCGGTCGGCCCGGTGACCAGCACCAACCCGCGCGGCACGTCGGTGATCTTGCGGAAGACCTCGCCCATGTTCAGGTCTTCCATGGTCAGCACCTTGGAAGGAATGGTCCGGAATACCGCGCCCGAGCCGCGGTTCTGATTGAACGCGTTGACGCGGAAACGCGCCACGCCCGGCACCTCGAACGAGAAGTCGGTTTCGAGGAATTCCTCGTAATCCTTGCGCTGCTTGTCGTTCATGATGTCGTAGATCAGCGCATGCACCTGCTTGTGGTCCATGGCCGGCAGGTTGATGCGCCGCACGTCGCCATCGACGCGGATCATCGGCGGCAGGCCGGCGGAAAGGTGCAAATCCGACGCACCCTGCTTGGCGCTGAAGGCCAGCAGTTCTGTGATATCCATGGGACTCCCCAATTACAAGCAAGCAGGTAGAATGCCGCGCAGACCCCAAGGCAGCGGGCGCAAGTAATGTCCACGATAGAGAAGAATATTGCAAAGGTCGCAGCGCGCATCCGTGAGGCGGCGCAAGCTGTGCATCGCGACGCTGCCACGGTCGGCCTGCTGGCCGTGAGCAAGACCCAGCCAGCCGCCGCCATTCGCGAGGCGTTCGCTGCCGGTCTGCGCGATTTCGGCGAGAACTATCTACAGGAAGCGCTGGATAAACAGGTCGAACTGGACGACCTGCCATTGATCTGGCATTTCATCGGCCCCATCCAGTCGAACAAGACCAAAGCCATCGCAGAGCACTTCGACTGGGTGCATTCGGTGGACCGCTTGAAGATCGCCCAGCGCTTGTCCGACCAGCGCCCCGCCACGCTGCCGCCGCTGAACGTCTGCCTGCAGGTCAATGTCAGTGGCGAGGCCAGCAAATCGGGTTGTACTCCACAGGAGTTAGGGCCGCTGGCCGAGGCCGTCGCTGCGATGCCTCAGCTGCGTCTGCGCGGCCTGATGTGCATCCCGGCACCCACTGAGGACCCTGCCGAGCAGCGCGCTGCCTTCGCCCGCCTGCGGCTGTTGCGCGACGAGCTGGCACTGGACCTGGATACGCTGTCCATGGGCATGAGCCAGGATCTCGAAGCGGCCATTGCCGAAGGTGCGACCTGGGTTCGCATCGGCACCGCTCTCTTCGGCGCTCGTGACTACGGCCGCCCTCAATAAAGGAATTGCTATGACCACTCCCCGCATCGCCTTCATCGGCGCCGGCAACATGGCCGCCAGCCTGATCGGCGGCCTGCGCGCCCAGGGCTTCCCCGCCGACGCCATCCGCGCCAGCGACCCCGGCGCCGAACAGCGCGCGAAGATCAGCGCCGAACACGGCATTCAGACCTTCGCGCAGAATGCCGAAGCACTGGCTGGCGCCGATGTGGTGGTGCTGTCGGTCAAGCCGCAGGTGATGCAGGCCGTCTGCCGCGACCTGGCCGCCCACCTCGAACATGGGCCGCTGATCGTGTCCATCGCCGCCGGCATCAGCTGCGACAGCCTGCAGCGCTGGCTCGGCCCGCGACCGCAGGCGATCGTGCGCTGCATGCCCAACACCCCCGCGCTGCTGCGCCAGGGCGTCAGCGGGCTGTTCGCCAACGCCCAGGTCAGCGCCGAGCAGAAGCGGCAGGCCGAACAGCTGCTGTCAGCCGTCGGCATGGCGCTGTGGCTCGACGAGGAGCACCTGATCGATGCGGTGACCGCCGTTTCCGGCAGTGGTCCGGCCTATTTCTTCCTGCTGATCGAGGCGATGACGGCGGCCGGCCAGCAGCTCGGCCTGCCTCGCGAAACCGCCGCCCAGCTCACCCTGCAGACCGCGCTGGGCGCCGCGCGCATGGCTTGCGAGAGCGATGTCGATGCCGCCGAACTGCGGCGTCGCGTCACCTCGCCGAACGGAACCACCGAAGCAGCGATCAAAGCCTTCCAGACGGGCGGCTTCGAACAGCTTGTGCAGCAGGCGCTGAACGCGGCCGCACAGCGCTCGGCCGAGCTGGCCGAACAACTGGGTCAATAAGGAGCATTCATGTCCCAACTCTCGCAAGCCCTGATTCTCGTCATCCAGACCCTGGGCAGCCTCTATCTGCTGATCGTGCTGCTGCGCTTCATCCTTCAGCTGGTACGCGCCGACTTCTACAACCCGCTCAGCCAGTTCATCGTCAAGGCCACCCATCCGCTACTGCGCCCGATGCGCCGAATCATTCCTAGCATGGGCTCGCTGGACCTGTCCTCGCTGGTCCTCGCGATCATCGTGCAAATGGTGCTGATGGCGCTGATCCTGCTGATCGCTTACGGCACCACCGGCAATCCGCTGCTGCTCCTTGTCTGGGCGCTGGTAGGCATCACCGGTCTGTTCCTCAACATCTTCTTCTGGGCGCTGATCATCAGCGTAATCCTCTCCTGGGTCGCACCGGGCAGCCACAACCCCGGCGCTCAGCTGGTCAGTCAGATCTGCGAACCGGTGCTGATGCCATTCCGCCGCCTGCTGCCGAACCTCGGCGGGCTGGATATTTCGCCGATCTTCGCCTTCCTGGCGATCAAGCTGCTGGACATGCTGGTGGTGAACAACCTGGCGACGATGACCCACATGCCGAACATCCTGCGCATGCTCATCTGAGACGCCGTTCAAGTTTTGCTGTCAAAGCGGCAGCGGGGGCGGAAATGCGCCTCGGCTTGCCGCCTGGCTGCACGTAGACTCCATTCGCTCGGTTGTTTCCATCCTGCCTCGCCTGCTGAATGCGGGGATGTGAACGAGTACATCGACACGCCTTCGAGCCCTGCGATGACCGTTCGTGCACCCTGCTCGCCCGTCCGGCGCAGCAGGCTCCGACTGAATTGACGTCATGCCGGCGGGCCCGATAATCGCCGGACATACGTCCAGGAGCTGGATGAGCATGGAACGACTCGATCGACAAGTGGATGCCTACGTCGCCTGGAAGCGCGACCTGATCCGCGAGATCACCCGCTACCGCAGCTGGCTGGCACACAACCGCCTCAACAGCGAAGCGGTCGATGCCCGCCTGGAACGCGCCTTGCGGGTCCTGCGTACCGACCACATCACACTGGCTTTCGTCGGCGAGTACTCGCGCGGCAAGACCGAGCTGATCAACAGCCTGTTCTTTTCCAACTACGGCCAACGCATCCTGCCTTCGCGCGCCGGACGCACCACCATGTGCCCCACCGAGCTGTTCTTCGACCCGCGTTCGGAGCGCTCCTATATCCGCCTCCTGCCCATCGAGTCGCGCCTGGAAGATGCCAGTATCGCCCAACTCAAGCGGACCCCGCGATTGTGGCTGCACCTGCCCCTCGACCCGCAGGACCCGGACAATATGGCCGAAGCCTTTGCCCAGGTCGCACTGACCAAGGCCATGCCGGTGGAGCAGGCGATCCAGCTCGGCTTCGACCCCGCCACCTTGGAAAGCGCAGACGGCAGCGATCATGTACGGGTGCCGGCCTGGCGCCATGCAATGGTCAACTTCGATCACCCGCTGCTGCGTCAGGGCCTGCGCATTCTCGATACCCCCGGACTCAATGCGCTGGGCAGCGAGCCGGAACTGACCCTGTCGATGCTGCCCAATGCCCAGGCGATCATATTCCTGCTGTCGGCTGACGCCGGTGTCACCGCCAGCGACATGCAGATCTGGCAGCAGCACATCCGTCAGCTCGACGAAGACACGCAGAACAGTCTGTTCGCCGTGCTGAACAAGATCGACGTGCTCTGGGACGACGTCGCCGGCGAAGACTTCGTGCAGAACGCCATCGAGCAGATCCGCCAGAGCACCGCACAGCAGCTGGGCATCGACCCGGCTGACGTGATGCCGCTGTCGGCCAAGCAGGCGCTGATGGCCAAGATCCGCGGCGACCAGGCGCTGCTCGAGCGCAGCCAGCTGGAGCAGCTGGAACGCCTGCTCAGCCAGCGAATTCTGACGCACAAGGAACAGCTGCTCGAGGAACAGGTCGTGCATCAGGTGCTGGCCTTGCTGCAGAACAGCCAGCACACGCTCCGCCTGCGCCTGGAAAAGGTCATCGAGCAGCGCGACCTGCTCGCCAGCCATCAGATGGGCAGCGGGCAGATGCTGCTCGAGCTCACCGCGCGCACCCGCCACGACCATAATCGTCACCACAAGCGCCTGCTCGATCTGAAGACCAACCAGCGCCTGCTGCAACGTCAGGGGGACCTGTTGCGTACGGCGATACGTGCCGAGCGCCTCGAAGAGCATCTGACCCGCCTGCGCCGCAGCCTGACCGGCAGCCTGACCACGCTGGGCATCAACCTGGCGATCCTGCACTTCTTCCGCTCCGTGGAGCAGGACCTGGGAATCCTCGAGCAGGAGGCCGAACGTGCCAACAAGATGGTCTCGGCCATCTATCGTCGACACAACGAAGAAAATCCGTTGCACGGCATCGACCCGCCTCTGTTCCAGTTGCAGCCTTACCAGCGCGAGCTGCGTACCCTGCAAACCAAGGCCGATCAGTTCCGCCTGCAACTCAAGACCCTGCTCACCGAGCAGCGCACCCTGACCCGGCGCTTTTTCGCCACCCTGGTCCAGGAAGTCATCGGTCTGCACCAGCGTTTGCGTCAGGAGGCCGAACAGTGGGCTGGCGAGGCCCTGATGCCGCTGTTGCAGTACTCGCTCGAACACAAGCAACAGCTGGAAACCCACATCCTGAAGCTCAAGTCGCTGGCCAGCGAGAGCCAGCAGAACAGCCAGCGCGGCCAGCTGCTGACCCGCTACAGCGGCGAGCTGGAGCAACAACTGGCGCAGGCCACGGAAATGCTCCGTGCGTTGCGCCGACCGGCGCCGCTACGGCGGCAGGGCAAGGTCGTCAGCCTGACCAACGCGCAGATCAGCTAAAGCTGTCGCCATTTCGTCGCAGCCAGCGAGGAAATGGCGAGAGCCCCGCTCGCTGTTGCATTTCAGGATGAATTGCGCCGCGCTTACCTTTAGACTTTGCCGCCTTCCTCAAGCAAGAGCCAGGGTCGATGCCCACTGCAATTCCCGCCGATTCCGTTGGCCTGGTGAGTCCGCAGGTCGCGCATTTTGCCGAACCACTGACACTCGCCTGCGGCCGCACGCTGGCCGACTACCAGCTGATCTACGAAACCTACGGCGAGCTGAACGCCGCGCGCAGCAATGCCGTGCTGATCTGTCATGCGCTGTCCGGCCACCACCATGCGGCCGGCTACCACAGCGTGGACGACCGCAAGCCTGGCTGGTGGGACTCGTGCATCGGTCCGGGCAAGGCCATCGATACCGAGCGCTACTTCGTCGTCAGCCTGAACAATCTGGGCGGCTGCAACGGCTCCACCGGTCCCAGCAGCACCAATCCGGCCAGTGGCAAGCCCTACGGCGCCGACTTCCCGGTGGTCACGGTGGAGGACTGGGTGCATAGCCAGGCACTGCTTGCCGACCGGCTCGGCATCGCCCAGTGGGCTGCGGTGGTCGGCGGCAGCCTGGGTGGCATGCAGGCGCTGCAGTGGACCATCAGCTACCCCGAGCGGGTGCGTCACTGCCTGGCCATCGCCTCGGCGCCCAGGCTGTCGGCACAGAACATCGCCTTCAACGAGGTCGCGCGCCAGGCGATCCTCTCCGACCCCGAGTTCCACGGCGGGCACTTCCAGGAGATGGGCGTGATCCCCAAGCGCGGACTGATGCTGGCGCGCATGGTCGGGCACATCACCTACCTGTCCGATGACGCCATGGGCACCAAGTTCGGCCGCGGGCTGAAGAGCGAGAAGCTGAACTACGACTTCAACAGCGTCGAGTTCCAGGTCGAAAGCTACCTGCGCTACCAGGGCGAGGAGTTTTCCGGGCGTTTCGACGCCAACACTTACCTGCTGATGACCAAGGCGCTGGACTACTTCGACCCGGCCGCGGCCAATGATGACAATCTGGCCAAGACCTTCGAGGTCGCCCAAGCGCGCTTCTGTGTGATGTCCTTCACCACCGACTGGCGCTTCTCGCCGGAACGCTCGCGGGAAATCGTCGACGCGCTGCTCGCCGCGCGCAAGGACGTCTGCTACCTGGAGATCGATGCGCCGCAGGGCCACGACGCCTTCCTGATCCCCAACCCCCGCTACCTGCAAGCCTTCCGCGGTTACATGAACCGCATAGCCGTATAAGGAACGAAGATGCGCGCCGATCTGGACATCATCCAAGAGTGGATTCCGGCCGGCAGCCGAGTTCTCGACCTCGGCTGCGGCAACGGCGAGCTGCTGGCCTGGCTGCGTGACCACAAGCAGGTCAGCGGCTATGGCCTGGAAATCGACCCGGACAACATCGCCGCCTGCATCGACAAGGGCGTCAATGTCATCGAGCAGAACCTCGACCTAGGCCTGGGCAACTTCGCCAGCGACAGCTTCGACATGGTGGTGATGACCCAGGCGCTGCAGGCCGTGCATTACCCCGACCAGCTGTTGAAGGAAATGCTGCGCGTCGGCCGCCAGTGCATCATCACCTTCCCCAACTTCGGCCATTGGCGTTGTCGCTGGTACCTTGCGAGCAAAGGCCGCATGCCGGTGTCGGAGTTCCTCCCCTACACTTGGTACAACACGCCGAACATTCACTTCTGCACGTTCGAAGATTTCGAGAGGCTGTGTCTGGAAAGCGGTGCCAGAGTACTCGAACGCCTGGCCGTCGACCGCGATCACAGGCATGGCTGGGCCAGTCGACTATGGCCGAATCTGCTGGGTGAAATCGGCATCTACCGCGTCACCGGGCCGTCCCGCTGAGCGGTTCAACGCTGGAGGTAAGCATATGAAACGCGTCCTGATCGGCCTGTTGGCCGCACTCCTCACATTGCCGGCGCTGGCCGAGCGCAAGCACAGCGTCGGCGAATACGACATCCACTACAGCGCCTTCAATTCGGGCTTCCTGCAGCCGGACATTGCCGCCGCCGCCGGACTCACGCGCAGCAAGACCCAGGGCGTGGTCAACGTCTCGGTGATCAAGGGCGGCAAGCCGGTCGCGGCGCAGGTCAGCGGTGTAGTGAAGAACCTGCTCGGACAGGATCGCGCGCTGGGCTTCAAGCAACTCAAGGAAGGCGACGAGGCGATCTATTACCTCGCGCAGTTCCCCTTCGACTCGCAGGAAACCCTGCGTTTCGCTCTCACCGTACAGCCGACCGGCGCCGAGCCGTTCAGCTTCGAGTTCACCCAGGAATTCTTCCCCGACCGATGATGCCTTTTTCCGAACTGGTGCTGGCCAGCCACAATGCCGGCAAACTCAAGGAACTCCAGGCCATGCTCGGCGACACCGTGCGCGTACGCTCGGTGGCCGAGTTCAGCAGCGTGGAGCCGGAAGAGACCGGCCTGTCGTTCATCGAGAACGCCATTCTCAAGGCGCGCAATGCGGCACGGATCTCCGGCCTGCCGGCGCTGGCCGACGACTCCGGTCTGGCGGTCGACGCTCTGGGTGGCGCACCGGGCATCTACTCGGCGCGCTACGCCGATGGCCAGGGCGATGCCGCCAACAATGCCAAGCTGCTGCAGGTGCTGCGCGACGTGCCGGATGCCGAGCGCGGCGCGCAGTTCGTCTGCGCCCTGGCGCTGGTGCGGCACGCCGACGATCCGCTGCCAATCATCTGCGAAGGCCTCTGGCACGGCCGCATCCTGCATGCGCCGCGTGGCGAGCACGGCTTCGGCTACGACCCACTGTTCTGGGTGCCGGAGTGCGACTGCTCCAGCGCCGAGCTGCCAGCTGCGCAGAAGAACCAGCTCAGCCACCGTGCACGCGCCATGGCCCTGCTCAAGCAGCGGCTGGGGATATGATCACCGCAAGCCCCATGCCTACATCCGGACAGGGCCGCTTCGAACTGCCACCGCTGGCAGCGTACGTCCATATTCCCTGGTGCGTGCGCAAGTGCCCGTACTGTGACTTCAACTCCCACGCAGCCGGTCCCAAGCTGCCAGAAGACGCCTATGTCGCCGCGCTGCTGGCCGATCTTCGCGCGGATCTCGAGCACGTCCAGGGCCGCCGGCTGAGTTCGATCTTCTTCGGCGGCGGTACGCCAAGCCTGTTTTCCGCCAAGGCACTGGCGGCGATCGTCGACGGGCTGGAGCGGCTGGTCGGCTTTGCCGAGGATATCGAGATCACCCTGGAGGCCAATCCGGGAACGTTCGAGCAGGCCAAATTCCGCGACTACCGCCAGCTCGGCATCAACCGGCTGTCCATCGGCGTGCAGAGTTTCCAGGCCGACAAGCTCAAGGCGCTGGGGCGCATCCACGATGGCGACGAAGCGATCCGCGCCGCCGACATGGCCCGCGCCGCAGGCTTCGACAATTTCAACCTCGACCTCATGCACGGTCTGCCGGACCAGAGCCTGGAGGATGCGTTGAGCGACCTGCGCATCGCCATCGCCCAGCAACCGACGCACCTGTCCTGGTACCAGCTGACGCTGGAGCCGAACACGGTGTTCTGGAGCCAACCGCCGCAGCTGCCCGAAGACGACATCCTCTGGGACATTCAGGAAGCCGGCCAGGCGCTGCTCGCCGAGCATGGCTATCGCCAGTACGAGACCTCGGCCTACGCCCTGCCCGGGCAACAGGCGCGGCACAACCTGAACTACTGGACCTTCGGCGACTTCCTCGGCATCGGCGCCGGCGCCCACGCCAAGCTCAGCCACGCCGACGGGCGCATCCTGCGCAGCTGGAAGACCCGCCTGCCGAAGGACTATCTGGATCCGGGCAAGGCCTTCCGCGCAGGCGAAAAACAGCTGACAGCGGACGAGCTGCCCTTCGAATTCCTGATGAATGTGCTGCGCCTCACCGACGGCGTACCGGCCATGCTGTTCACTCAGCGCACCGGACTGGCGCTGGATGTACTCGCCAAGCCACGGCGCGATGCCGAAGCACGCGGCCTGCTCTCGGCTGATCCGGCACGCCTGGTGGCAACGCCGAAGGGCCAGCTGTTTCTCAACGACCTGCTACAGAGCTTCCTGCCTTAAGGACCCTGCATGGATTTGCTACTCGACCTGATCGTCACGCTGTCGCGCTGGAGCCGCAGCCACCTGTCCGATATTTCCCTGGCACTGATGGCGACCCTCTTCGTGCTGTTCGGGCCGGCAATCAATACCTGGGTAAAGGGCGCGGTCAGCAGTCTGAATTTCTTTTTCCGCACGCTGATCTTCGTGCTTGTCTGCGCGGTCGGCTACGGCCTGGCCATCGTCTTTCTCACGCCGTGGATGACCCAAGGCCTGGCGCACCTGAACAACTACAGCCTGGCGCCGGTACTGCTGCTGATCTTCTTCCTCATCGGTGTGATCGCCGACCGCAACTGACGCCGCTCAGCCCTCGCGCAGGAAGCGGTCGAGATCGACCGCCTCACCGGGCTGCAGATGCAGCTGCTCGCGCAGATCCGCATACAGCGGGTCATACAGGCCATGAAAGCCGAACAGGATGTCCTGCCTGACCTGTACGCCGTGCGCGCGCAGGCACTGCCTTACCCGTTGCAGGAAGTTGCAGGCGACATCCCGATGCATCCGGAAGCGCTCGTCGATATGCACCTGACCGGCTTCGACGCAGAGATGAAAGCAGGCCCACTCCGGTCTCGGCTCAGCGCCTTCGACGTGATAGTCAAGAGTCAGGCGATAGCCGAGCCGCACATCGGTCGGCAGCCGGCTGATTTCCACATGTCCGGGTCTGAACACCGTTTCCCCCTCGTCGCGCCTGAGCGCTCGATAACTGACACCGAGGCTGGCCGCATTCGTCGCAGCGCAACCGGCCCAGAGCATCCTTGCACCGCTACATCCATACTTTCTTGACGCCTGTCATCACCGCATCGCACGGGCAGGCATTCAATGGTCCCGCTACGCACGGTCTTCACAGGAGACAGGGTTATGGCCACGACCTCGAAGCAACTGAAGCTCAGCGCACTGGTGGCGCTGGTGATGGGTTCGATGATTGGCGGCGGAATCTTCTCCCTGCCGCAGAACATGGCGGCCAGTGCCAGCGCCGGCGCCATCCTGATCGGCTGGGCGATCACCGCGGTGGGCATGCTGACCCTGGCGTTCGTCTTCCAGAGCCTGGCCAACCGCAAGCCGGAACTCGACGCCGGCGTGTACGCCTATGCCAAGGCCGGTTTCGGCGACTACATGGGCTTCTCGTCCGCCTGGGGCTATTGGATCAGCGCCTGGATCGGCAACGTCAGCTACTTCGTGTTGCTGTTCAGCACCCTCGGCTACTTCGTACCGATGTTCGGCGAGGGCAACACCCTGCCGGCGGTGATCGGCGCCTCGCTGGTGCTGTGGGGCGTGCATTTCCTCGTCCTGCGCGGTATCCGCGAGGCGGCGTTCGTCAATCTGGTCACCACCATCGCCAAGATCGTGCCGTTGCTCCTGTTCATCGTGATCACCGCGCTGGCCTTCCGCCTGGACGTGTTCACCGCCGACTTCTGGGGTCGCGGCAACCTGGAGCTGGGCAGCGTCATGCAGCAGGTGCGCAACATGATGCTGGTGACGGTGTGGGTGTTCATCGGCATCGAGGGCGCCAACGTGTTCTCGGCCCGCGCCGAACGCCGCAGCGATGTCGGGCGCGCAACGGTCATCGGTTTCTACAGCGTGCTCGCGCTGCTGGTGCTGGTGAACATCCTGTCGATGGGCATCATGAGCCAGGCCGAGCTGGCGGGCCTGAAGAACCCCTCCATGGCAGGCGTGCTGGAGCAGGTGGTCGGTCGCTGGGGCGCAGTGCTGATCAGCGTCGGCCTGGTGGTTTCGCTGGCCGGTGCCCTGTTGTCTTGGACCCTTCTGTGTGCCGAGATTCTCTTCGCCGCCGCCCGTGACCACACCATGCCGAGCTTCCTGCGCAAGGAAAATGCCCGCCACGTTCCGGTCAACGCGCTGTGGCTGTCCAACGGGCTGATCCAGCTGTTCCTGATCATCACCCTGTTCAACGCCTCCACCTACCTCAGCCTGCTCTACCTCGCCACCTCGATGATCCTGGTGCCGTACTTCTGGTCGGCGGCCTATGCATTGCTGCTCGGGGTTCGCGGCGAGGGATACGCCAACGCCGCGGGTGAACGGCGCAAGGACACGCTGATCGCCGCCGTCGCTACGCTATATGCCGTGTGGCTGGTCTACGCCGGGGGCATGCAGTACCTACTGCTGTCGGCGCTGCTCTATGCGCCGGGGGCACTGTTCTTCGCCAAGGCCAAGCGCGAACTGGGACAGCCGGTATTCAGCGGCGCCGAGAAGCTGATCTTCGCTGCCGTGCTCGTCGGTGCAGCGATCGCGGCCTATGGTCTGTACGACGGTTTCCTGTCCCTCTGACCGGAGCAGCAACGCGCCCTCTCGCCAAGGCCACAAGCGGCGGCGAGCCACTCTGCACCCACAGGTGCAACGATTGACGGAGGCAATGCCATGACTCAGCAACCGGCGAAACTGGGTGTTCACTCCGAAGCGGGCAAGCTGCGCAAGGTGATGGTCTGCGCGCCCGGGCTGGCCCACCAGCGCCTGACGCCGAGCAACTGCGACGAGCTGCTGTTCGACGACGTGCTCTGGGTCAACCAGGCCAAGCGCGACCATTTCGATTTCGTCACCAAGATGCGCGAGCGCGGCGTCGAGGTGCTGGAAATGCACAACCTGCTGACCGAGACGGTGAGCGATCCAGAGGCCTTGAAGTGGATTCTCGACCGCAAGATCACCGCCAACCAGGTCGGCATCGGCCTGCAGGACGAGGTGCGCAGCTGGCTCGAAGAACAGCAACCCCGACAGCTTGCCGAGTACCTGATCGGCGGTGTTTCGGGCAGTGACATCCCCGGCACCCAGAGCGGCGAGATCGTCAGCCTGTTCCGCGACTACCTGGGCCACTCGAGCTTCATCCTGCCGCCGCTGCCCAACACCCTGTTCACCCGCGACACCAGTTGCTGGATCTACGGCGGCGTGTCGCTCAACCCGATGCACTGGACCGCGCGCCGCCAGGAAACCCTGCTCACCGCCGCGATCTACCGCTTCCATCCGCAGTTCGCCGGTCAGGACTTCAAGGTCTGGTATGGCGATCCCGAGCTCGACCACGGCCTGGCCACGCTCGAAGGTGGCGACGTCATGCCGATCGGCAAAGGCGTGGTGCTGGTCGGCATGGGCGAACGCAGCTCACGGCAGGCCATTGGCCAGCTGGCGCTGTCGCTGTTCCGCCACGGTGCGGCCGAGCGGGTGATCGTCGCCGGCCTGCCGCGTGCGCGCTCGGCGATGCATCTGGATACGGTATTCAGCTTCTGCGATCGCGATCTGGTGACCGTTTTCCCAGAAGTGGTGCAAAGCATCGTCGCCTTCAGTCTGCGCCCTGACGAGAGCAAGCCCGGCGGCATCGATCTGCGCCGGGAAAAGGCCAGCTTCCTCCAGGTGGTAGCCGAAGCTCTCGGCCTGCCGGCTCTGCGTGTAGTGGAAACCGGTGGCGACAGCTACGAGGTGGAGCGCGAGCAGTGGGACGATGGTAACAACGTGGTCGCCCTAGAGCCCGGCGTGGTCATCGGCTACGACCGCAACACCTTCACCAACACGCTGCTACGCAAGGCCGGCGTCGAAGTCATCACCATCAGCTCCAGCGAACTGGGCCGTGGCCGCGGCGGCGGTCACTGCATGACCTGCCCGATCGTGCGCGACGCGCTCGACTACTGATCACCGCGCCGGGGTTTGCCCGGCAACCCCACATTGCGGAGGACTCGCCATGGCCTTCAACATCCACAACCGCAGCCTGCTCAGCCTGATGCACCACAGCGAGCGCGAGCTGCAGTATCTGCTCGACCTCTCTCGCGACCTCAAGCGCGCCAAGTACAGCGGCACCGAACGCCAGCATCTCAAGGGCAAGAACATCGCGCTGATCTTCGAGAAGACCTCCACGCGAACCCGCTGCGCCTTCGAGGTGGCCGCCTACGATCAGGGCGCCAACGTCACCTACATCGACCCCAACTCTTCGCAGATCGGCCACAAGGAAAGCATGAAGGACACCGCTCGGGTGCTCGGGCGGCTGTACGACGCCATCGAGTACCGCGGATTCCGGCAGGAGATCGTCGAGGAGCTGGCGCAGTACGCCGGCGTGCCGGTCTACAACGGCCTGACCGACGAATACCATCCGACCCAGATGATCGCTGACGTCATGACCATGCGCGAGCACAGCGACAAGCCACTGCACCAGATCAGCTACGCCTACGTGGGCGATGCACGCAACAACATGGGCAACTCGCTGCTGCTGATCGGCGCCAAGCTGGGCATGGACGTCCGCATCGCCGCACCGCGCGCCCTTTGGCCCAGCGAGCAGCACGTCAAGGCCTGCGAGGAATTCGCCGCGCAGAGCGGTGCGCGCCTGCTGCTCACCGAGGATACGCAGGCGGCGGTGCAGGGCGTCGACTTCATCCACACCGACGTCTGGGTCTCGATGGGCGAGCCGATGGACGCCTGGGCCGAGCGCATCCAGCAGCTGCTGCCCTACCAGGTGAACGCGGCGCTGATGCAGGCGAGCAACAATCCGCGGGTGAAGTTCATGCACTGCCTGCCGGCGTTCCACAACAGCGAGACCAAGGTCGGCAGGGAGATCGCCACGCGCTATCCGCACCTGGCCAACGGTATCGAGGTCACCGAGGAGGTGTTCGAATCCCCGGCCTGCATTGCCTTCGAGCAGGCAGAGAACCGCATGCACACCATCAAGGCGATCCTGGTCTCCACCCTCGCCGATATCTGACGTGACCGGCGCCCGTGACGGGCGCGCTGGAGGAACCGACATGCGCATCGTCATCGCGCTGGGCGGCAATGCCCTGCTTCGCCGAGGGGAGCCGCTGAGCGCCGAGAATCAGCGAGAGAACATCCGCCGGGCCTGCGCACAGATCGCGCGGGTCGCACCGGGCAACGAACTGGTGGTGGCGCACGGCAACGGCCCGCAGGTCGGGCTGCTGGCCCTGCAGGGGGCCGCCTACAAGGAGGTACCCAGCTATCCGCTGGACGTCTTGGGAGCCGAAACCGAGGGCATGATCGGCTACATCATCGAGCAGGAGCTGGGCAACCTGCTGCCGTTCGAGGTGCCCTTCGCGACGCTATTAACCCAGGTCGAGGTGGACCCCGAGGACCCGGCATTCAAGGCACCGAGCAAGCCGATCGGCCCGGTCTACAGCCGCGAAGAGGCAGAGCGTCTGGCCGAACAACGGGGCTGGAGCATCGCGCCCGACGGTGAGCGTTTCCGCCGCGTGGTGCCCAGCCCGCGTCCAAAGCGGATCTTCGAGATCAGGCCGATCAGCTGGCTGCTGGAGAAGGGCTGCGTGGTGATCTGCGCCGGCGGCGGTGGCATTCCGACCGTCTACGACCAGCAGGGGCGGCTACAAGGGGTCGAGGCGGTGATCGACAAGGACCTGTGTTCGGCGCTGCTGGCCGAGCAGCTCGGCGCCGATCTGCTAGTGATCGCGACCGATGTAGACGGCGCCTACCTGGACTGGGGCACCCTGCAGCAGCGGCGGATCGTCGAAGCCCATCCAGACCGACTGCAAGGCCTGGGTTTCGCTGCCGGCTCCATGGGACCGAAGGTCGAGGCAGCCTGCCAGTTCGCCCGTCATACCGGCAAGGTCGCGGTGATCGGCTCGCTCGAACAGATCGAGGTCATCGTCCGCGGCGAAGCCGGTACCCGCGTCAGCCTGGCGGCAACCGGCCTGCACCACGCATAAAAAAGGGCGCCAGCGGCGCCCTTCGCTTAGCAGGTGAACCTCAATTACCGCGACGCAGCGCCTGCGGCGAGAAGTCACGCGGGCCGAGTTTCACGTCGAAGTCGTACATCGGCTCGTTGTTATCCAGGCCATCGACGAAGTAGTTGCCGTCCTTGAGGTGGTAGAGCGTCTCCAGCGTGCTGTTGAACATCGGCACCTCGTAGTAGCTGATCGGATGGCTTTCCTGCAGGCCGATCAGCTGCCCGTTCTCGTCATACAGATCGACCGCCAGGATCGCCCAGCTGTCCTCGTCGATGTAGAAGCGGCGCTTGTCGTAGAGATGGCTGAAGCCCTTGCGCAGCGTGGCGTCGACCACCCACACGCGGTGCAGCTCGTAGCGCAGCAGGTCGGGATTGAGCGTGCGCGGCTGGACGATTGTGTCGTAGGCAATGCCCTTCTGATGCAGGGCGTAGCTGTTGTAGGGCACCAGCATTTCGCGCTTGCCGAGCAGCTCCCACTCGTAGCGATCCGGTGCGCCATTGAACGAATCGACCACATCAGCCGTGGCCAGGCCGCTGGTGTCCGGTTGCAACGAATCGTAGGCAAGCGAGGGCAGACGACGCACACGGCGGTCGTCCGCACTGTAGCGCCAGGCCTTGCGGGTGGTGAGCACCTGATCAATCGGGTCCTGCACCACCAGCGCCGTGCCGGAGAGCTTGGCCGGGGCGGTGACGCGGTACTTGTAATACAGCACGGTATTGTCCAGATCCGCGTAGGTCATGCCTTCGCGGTTATAGACGTAGTACACGTGGCGATCGCGCTTGATGTAGTTGGCCCGGCCGCCGATCACCACTGCCTGGTTGTTGATCATGTGGCTCTGGTCACCCTTGTAATGCAGGATGTGGTTCCAGATGACCTCGATACCGCTTTGCGGAATCGGGAAGGGAATCCCGGCCGCCGCGCCCTGGATGCCGTTGCCGTTGGCGATCAGCTCGGCGCTGACGGCGTTGAAGCGAGTGGCGTCGTAGATGCGCTGCGGTACCGCCGCGCTGCGGCGGGTCGGGAACACGCGCAGGTAATAGTCAGGATTGCGCTCGAGCAGCGCCTTCATGCCCGCGGATAGCTGTTCGCTGTGCTCGGCCAGGTTAGTGCCATCGACCCGATAGAGCATCGCGTCGGCGGCAAAGGGATCCGGGTGGTGCATGCCACGTTCATAGCCGGTTGGCGGCGCGACGCCTCCAGTCCAGGCGGGAATGGTGCCGGCCGCATTCGCCGATTGTTCTGCACCCAGCGGCGTCAGGTCCTGCCCGAGCCGGGCGGCCTGCGTACTGTCGACCTTGGCCTGTACCGGCAGTGCGGCACAGGTGGCCAGCATCAAGGCTCCAATCTTCGCGTACATCGTCTACTCCCCCAATTGCGCACGATGTCAGGGCGCTGCCAGGCATGCCCGATCATCGGCGTTGCATTGTTATCGGTGTGGGCAGGCATGCCTTCCTGGCCGGCATTCGTCCCTGGCCGCTGTTGCGGCTCTTCGATTGGATGCGGCCAGCGTGGCTGGCCTGGCACCGCCCGCGGGCGGTACGGCGGCAGCAGCACAGGCTGCCGTTATTACGCTGTCACTCAGTCGACGCGCTGGAATTTCAAGTCCCAGACGCCATGCCCGAGCCGCTCACCGCGGCGTTCGAACTTGGTCACCGGCCGCTCAGCGGGTCGCGGCACATAGCGGCCATCCTCGGCCAGATTGCGGTAGCCCGGGGCGACGCTCATCACTTCGAGCATGTGTTCGGCATAGGGCTCCCAGTCGGTGGCCATGTGCAGCACGCCGCCGATCTTCAGCTTGCTGCGTACCAGCTCGGCGAAGGCCGGCTGAACGATGCGACGCTTGTGATGACGGCTCTTGTGCCAGGGGTCTGGAAAGAACAGCAGCACGCGGTCGAGGCTGGCGTCGGGTACGCAATCGCGCAGCACCTCCAGAGCGTCGCAACTGTAGACTCGGACGTTGCTCAATTTCTGTGACACAAGTCCGCTCAGCAACGCGCCGACGCCCGGTTTATGCACTTCGACGCCGATGAAGTCCTGCTCCGGCGCCGCAGCAGCCATCTCCAGGGTCGAATGACCCATGCCGAAGCCGATCTCGAAGGTGCGCGGCGCACTGCGGCCAAAGACGGCGTCGAAGTCGCGCAGACCATCCGCCAGCTCAAGACCGAACAGTGGCCAGCCCTGCTCCAGGCCGCGCTGCTGGCCTTCGGTCATGCGCCCGGCGCGCATGACGAAACTCTTGATGGTGCGGCGAGGCGCGCTCTGTTGCTCTTCGGCCGCGGGGTTCTGCTCAGTCATGGTTTACCTGCAAGACATAAAAAAGGCCGGCCCCGACCACGGTCGAGGCCGGCCACGAATCGATTCAGCGAATCAGCCCATCCAGCGGCGACGAGGCACTGGCGTAGAGCTTCTTCGGCATGCGCCCGGCCAGGTACGCCAGGCGCCCGGCCTCGATGGCGTATTTCATCGCCTCGGCCATCAGCACCGGATTCTGCGCATGGGCGATGGCGCTGTTCATCAGCACCGCTTCGCAGCCCAACTCCATGGCGATGGTGGCATCCGAAGCGGTGCCGACACCGGCGTCGACCAGCACGGGCACGGTCGCTTCCTCGAGGATGATGCGCAGGTTGTACGGGTTGCAGATGCCCAGGCCGGTGCCGATCAGGCCGGCCAGCGGCATCACCGCGATGCAGCCCATTTCGGCCAGCTGGCGCGCGATGATCGGGTCGTCGCTGGTGTAGACCATGACGTCGAAGCCGTCCTTGATCAGCACTTCGGCGGCCTTTAGGGTCTCGATCACGTTGGGGAACAGGGTCTTCTGGTCGGCCAGCACTTCCAGCTTGACCAGCTTGTGGCCATCGAGCAGTTCACGTGCCAGGCGGCAGGTACGTACCGCGTCCTCGGCGGTAAAGCATCCGGCGGTGTTCGGCAGGATGGTGTAGCGCTCGGGGCTGATCACATCGAGCAGGTTCGGCTCGCCCGGATTCTGGCCGATGTTGGTGCGGCGCACCGCGACGGTGACGATCTCGGCACCCGAGGCCTCGATGGCCGCGCGCGTTTCCTCGAGATCCTTGTACTTGCCGGTGCCGACCAGCAGGCGCGATTGATAGGTGCGACCGGCCAGGGTGAAAGGCTTGTCGTTCGGAACTGGGGGCATGAGAAATCCTCGTTCGGACGTATTGCTGCGGGCTGGGCGCCGCAGAGGCGGCGTCATTCGAATGAGCGGGCGGCGGCTAACCGCCACCGATGGCGTGCACCACTTCGACCTGGTCGCCTTCGCTGAGCGCGGTGCTGGCGTGCGCGCTGCGCGGCACGATATCGCGGTTGAGCTCGACGGCCAGACGACGGCCGGTCAGTTCCAGACGCGCCAGCAGGTCAGCCACCGTCTCGCCGGCTGGCAGCTCGTAGGGTTCGCCGTTCAACTGAATCTGCATGCTGTTCGCCGCATTGCGCAAAGGGGACGGCATTCTAGCCCGAACCACCCGGTGCACCAAGGCGAAGGCCGCGGCCGTTCGTCCCGCTCAGCCGCGCAGGCGCCAACCAGCCAGTCCCAGGCACAACCAGCCGGCCAGGAATGACATGCCCCCGATCGGCGTGATCATGCCGAGCCTGCCGACGCCGCTCAGGGTGAGCAGGTAGAGGCTGCCGGAGAACAGCAGGATACCGACGACGAACAAGCCGCCTGCCACAGTCAGCAGGCGGCCGGGCCGATGCAGTGAAAGCAGCGCGACGCCCAGCAGCGCCAGTGCATGGAGCATCTGGTACTGCACGCCGGTCTGAAACACCGCGAGATAGGCAGCGCTCAACTGGCTCTTGAGGGCATGGGAAGCGAAGGCGCCCAGCGCAACGCCGGTAAAGCCGAACAGCGCGGCAAGGACGATATAAGCACGAATCATTGCCATTTCCGGTCGATAGCCTTAGCGGCCGCTATAATGCCCGCTCTTTTCGCCCACGACCAAGTGCCATGTTGCGGAACCTCCTGCTGCGCCTGTCCAAACTGCTGCTCTGGCTGATCGGCCTCTCGGTGCTGCTGGTACTGCTGCTGCGCTGGGTGCCACCGCCGTTCACCGCTTTGATGATCGAGCGCAAGATCGAGTCCTGGCACACAGGCGAAGCTATCGACCTGACCCGCAAGTGGCGGCCCTGGAAAGAGCTGCCAGACGACCTGAAGATGGCAGTGATCGCCGCCGAGGACCAGAAGTTCGCCGACCACTGGGGCTTCGACATCGCTGCAATTCGCGCCGCCCTCAGCCACAATGAACGCGGTGGTTCACTGCGCGGTGCCAGCACATTGAGTCAGCAGGTGGCGAAGAACCTTTTCCTATGGTCCGGCCGCAGCTGGCCGCGCAAGGGACTGGAGGCCTGGTTCACTGCGCTGATCGAGCTGCTGTGGCCCAAGCAGCGCATTCTCGAGGTGTACCTCAACAGCGTGGAATGGGCCGACGGAATCTTCGGTGCCGAGGCGGCCGCGCGTCATCACTTCGGCATTGGCGCGCCCTATCTGTCGAGCCGTCAGGCCAGCCTGCTGGCCGCCGTGTTGCCGAACCCGCGACAATGGAGCGCTGGCAAACCCAGCGGCCATGTGAACAATCGGGCCGCCTGGATCCGGCAGCAGATGCGCCAGCTCGGCGGCAGCCACTACCTGCAGCGCATCAAACCTGACCGCCGGGACTGGTGGCCAAGCTGGCTTTGAGCCAGCATGCAAGACAACCGGCGCAGCAGGAAGCAGCACCACCGGTGCTTTTTGACGTATCTCCCGCTCGCCCAGTGCGATGGGGTTTGACTATGCAGTATTTGATCGGACCCAAGAGCAACGATGAACACATACCTCGCGCGGCTGAGTCTGGGCTACTTCTGCCTGGCGATGCTGTGGATCCTTCTTGGCGACACCCTGGTCAGCCGTCTGGTGGCAGGCGACAACCAGGCCTGGCACATGGGCAAGGGCGCGCTGTTCGTGACACTCACCAGCGGCCTGATCTTTCTGCTTGGTCGACAGCACTTCCGTCGCTTCGATGAGCAGCAGCGCGCCCAGCATCTGCAGAAGACCAGTCTGAAGCAGGCCGCTGCGGTCTTCGACAGCACCCAGGAAGGCGTGCTGGTCACCGATCCGCATCAGCACATCGTGCACGTCAACCCGGCATTCAGCCGCATCACCGGCTACAGCACGGAGGAAGTGCTCGGCCAGACGCCGAAACTGTTCGCCTCTGGCAAGCACGATGCAGCCTTCTATCAGGAGATGTGGCATGCACTGCGCGAGCACGGGTCCTGGAGCGGCGAGATCTGGAATCGGCGCAAGAATGGCGACGTCTATCCACAGTGGCAGAATCTGCGCTGCATCTACGACGATCAGGGCCAGCTTAGCCATTATGTCGCGGTATTTTCCGATCTCTCGGCGCTGAAGCGTTCACGCGAAGAACTCGACCAGCTCGCTCACTATGACCCGCTGGTCAATCTGCCGAATCGCTTGCTGTTCACCGAGCGTGCCAAGCAGGACCTCGAGCGCGCCCGGGCGAACAAACGCAGCGGCGCGTTGCTGCTGATCGACCTGGACCACTTCAAGGACATCAACGAGAGCCTCGGGCACAGCCTGGGCGACGCCCTGCTCCAGGCCGTCAGCGCCCGACTGAGCGAACAGCTGGAGAACGGCATGACCCTCGGCCGGCTGGGCGGCGATGAGTTTGCCCTGCTCTGCGAGGATCACGGCGCGGAAAAGGCGACCGCACTGGCGTTGCGCCTGCTGGATCGGCTGAACGAGCCTTATCACCTGGACGACCGCGAGCTGTTCAGCAGTGCCAGCATTGGCATCGTGCTCTACCCGTACCCCACCGACGTACAGAATGTCGAGCAACTGATGCGCAATGCCGACTCGGCTCTGTTCAAGGCCAAGAGCAGCGGCCGCTCCACCTACGCCTTCTATTCCCAGGAATTGACCAGCCAGGCCCGTCTGCGCGTCGAACTGGTCACCGCGCTGCGCCAGGCGCTGGAACAGGGCCAGCTGCGTCTGCATTACCAACCGATCTACGATCTGCGTCACGGCACCATCACCGGCTTCGAGGCGCTGGTACGCTGGCTGCATCCGGAGAAAGGGCTGATCGCACCGGGCATTTTCATTCCCATCGCCGAAGAAACCGGCTTGATCAGCGCCATTGACCGCTGGGTACTGGAAAAGGCTTGCCACCAGGCGCAGGAGTGGCTGGCCCAGAATCGGCCGCTCGGCTTCATCGCCGTGAATATTTCCAGCAGGTTGTTCGGTAACGGCGAACTCGATCTGCAGGTCGCCACGATCCTCGCCAGATCCGGACTCGACGCGCGCCATCTCGAGCTGGAGATCACCGAAAGCGCAGTGATGCAGGACCCGGATGCCGCCGTCCAGCTACTGCAGCGCCTGCGCGCACTCGGGGTGCAGCTGGCGATCGACGATTTCGGTACCGGCTACTCGTCATTGCAGCGGCTCAAGCGGATGAACGTACACAAGCTCAAGATCGATCAAGGGTTCGTTCGCGGGCTGCCGAACGACCATGATGACGCCGCCATTACCCGATCCGTCATCGGCCTGGCACACAACCTCGGCCTGAAAGTGGTGGCCGAGGGCATCGAAACCGCGGAGCAGGCGGCCTTCCTGCTCGGACAAAGCTGCGATTACGGGCAGGGCTACGGCTTCGCCCGGCCGCTGCCAGCAGAATCGATCGAGTGGAGCCCTACGGCACTCGACTATGAGCAGCACTGCCACTCGTCGCGCGCCTGAGCGGGCGCGTATATCAAACGGCCAGTACGAAGGGTAAGCTGACCGAGTTCCCGGAGTCGCCGATCCATTCCAGTTTCCGCCTCAGCGCTTGCGGCATACTGAACCGATCGGCTACCGGCGGGCTGACGCACATTCTGACCCGCGGGGCATCCAAATCGATTCAGACATGCGCACTGCAGCGAAGATGATGAGCAACCCAGCCCAACCCGCCAGCCAGTTCCAGGCCCTGCGACAGTTGTTCACCCGGCAAAACGGTATTGCCTGGGCGATGCTGTTGTTCACCCTGCTGGTACAGCTGGCGGCCTGGCAGAACCTGCGCGCCAACGAGGACCGGGCGGCCGAACAGCAGTTCCAGCTACTCAGCGAGAAAGTCACCGAAGCCATCCGCAAGCGGCTACGCGACCACGAGCAGATTCTCCTCGGGGGCGCCGGCCTGTTCGACGCCGTCGACCACGTCAGCCGCGCGCAATGGCGTCTGTATGTTCAGCGCCTGCTGCTGCCAGACCGCTACCCGGGCATCCAGGGCGTAGGCTTCAGCCAGGTCATCGCGCCGGACGAGCGGGACGCGCATATCGCACGGATTCGAGCCGAAGGCTTCCCGGAGTACGACATCCATCCGCCTGGTGAGCGCGACCTCTATACCTCGATCGTTTTTCTCGAGCCCTTCGTCGGGCGCAACCTGGCCGCTTTCGGCTTCGACATGTACTCCGAGCCGACCCGCCGCCGGGCCATGCTGCGGGCTGCGCGCCTGGGCGAGACCAGCATCACGGCGAAGGTGACGCTGATGCAGGAGACCCACGGCAAGGTCCAGGCCGGCGTACTGCTTTACGTGCCGGTATACCGGCAAGGCGAGCCGACCGACACACCCGCACAGCGCATGCAGGCGCTCATCGGCTTCGTCTACAGCCCCTATCGCCTCGATGATCTGATGCAGGGCATCCTGCGCGCCGCCGACCTGCCGCTGGCGCTGCATATCTACGCCAGCGACGACGAAGACCCAGAACAACTGCTCTATGCCTCGCCCGATGCGCCACAGCCCGGCGACGCTCGCTACAGCCGATTGCAGCAGCTGCACCTGTACGGCCAGACCTGGACCCTGCGCATGGACAGCCGGCCGGAGTTCGACGCGCGCTTCCACGGCAACGAAACCCTGATGCTCGCCCTGGGCCTCGGCCTGAGCCTGCTGGTGTTCTTCCTCAGCTCCTCGCTTGCCCTGCGCCATAGCCGCATCCAGGCCCTGGCGGAAGAGATGACCCAGCGCATCCGCCAAAGCAAGAATGACCTGAAGGTGAGCGAGGAGCGGCTCTCGCTGGCCCTCAAGGGCAGCAACGATGGCCTCTGGGATCTCGATCTGGAAGCAGGCAGCATGTATGCCTCGCCACGCGCGTGGGAAATGCTCGGCTACCGGCCGAACGAGTTGACCTGCGACCTCAAGCTATGGGAACGCCTGACCGTACCCGAGAACCTGACGCAGCAGAAAGCCAAGCTGGCGCAAACCATGCTGTCCAATATCGATCACTTCACGAGCGAACTGCGCCTGCAACACAAGCACGGCCATGTCGTACCCGTTCTGCTGCGTGGCTATATCCAGCGCGACCCGCAAGGAATGGCCCAGCGCATCAGCGGTACCCTGATGGACCTGACCGAGCGCAAGCGCATCGAGCAGATGAAGAATGACTTCGTCTCGACCGTGAGCCATGAACTGCGCACGCCCTTGACCTCCATCAGCGGTGCGCTCGGCCTGATCGTCGGCGGCGCACTCGGTGCGGCGCCGCCAGCCATGCAGCAGATGCTCGAGATCGCCTACCGCAACAGCCTGCGCCTGGGTCATCTGATCAACGACCTGCTGGACATGGAGAAGATCGCTGCCGGCAAGATGGCCTTCGAACTGCGCGAGCATTCACTCGGCAAGCTGCTGGAGGAATCGCTTTCAAGCAATCAGCCACTGTGCGGCCAGCATGGCGTGCGCTGCACGCTGCACCATCCACAGGACGTCCTGGTCTGGGTCGACAGCCTGCGCCTGCAGCAGGTGCTCGGCAATTTTCTTTCCAATGCCGTGAAGTTCACTCCCGAAGGCGGAGAGATCCGTCTGCACACCAGCCTTCGCGGCGCGCGGGTACGCATCAGCGTGACCGATCAGGGGCCGGGCATACCGGACGCCTTCCGCTCACGGGTATTCGAGAAGTTCGCCCAAGCCGATGCCTCTGACAGTCGGCAGAAGTCGGGCACCGGCCTGGGCCTGGCGATCACCAAGGAGCTCATCGAGCGCATGGGCGGCACAGTCGGCTTCGATTGCCAGCCCGGCGCTGGCACCACCTTCTGGTGCGAGCTGCCGATCCAGACGCCGACAAGCGAGGCAGACAACCGGGAAGGCCTGCCGCGGATACTGGTCGTCGAAGACGAGCCGGATACCGGGCGCCTGCTGCACATGATGCTGCGCGAGGGAGGATACGCGGTGGATCGCGTGCAGAGCCTGCATCAGGCACGGGAGAAACTCGCCACCGGGTGCTACGAGGCCATGACGCTGGACCTGCACCTACCCGATGGCAGCGGGGCACAGTTGATTGACGAACTGCGCGCACGGCCGGCCATACACGAATTGCCGATCGTCGTGATCTCCGCAGCGCACCAGTTCGACGAGGCGAAATTCCCTGACCGGATCGTCTGGCTGCACAAGCCGATCACCAATGCACAGCTGCTGGCGGCGATAGACCAGGCGCGACGAAACACGCTTCATCAAGGCGACGAACAGCGATAACTAACGCCTGCGAGCCGGACGTTCGGCAAAAAAAAATCGCGGGAGCCATCGGCATCCCGCGATTCGTTCCTGCTAAGGGGCGTCAGGCCTGGATCGAGCCCTTCAGCTTGTTCATCGCATTCTTTTCCAGCTGACGAATGCGCTCGGCCGACACGTTGTACTTGGCCGCCAGGTCGTGCAGGGTCGCCTTGTCCTCGTTCAGCCAGCGCTGCTGGAGAATGTCCCGGCTGCGCTCGTCGAGCCCCTCAAGCGCGGCGTGCAGGCTGGAGGTGGAGCTGTCACTCCAGTCGGCATCTTCCAGCTGACGCGCCGGATCGTAGCGATGATCTTCCAGGTAATGCGCAGGCGACTGGTAGGCGCTGTCGTCGTCGGCATCGGCGGCCGGGTCGAAGGCCATGTCATGACCGGTCAGGCGGCTTTCCATCTCGCGCACTTCATGCGGCTCGACGCCCAGGCTGTCGGCCACGGCGGTGACTTCATCATTGTTCAGCCAGGCCAGACGCTTCTTCTGGCTGCGCAGGTTGAAGAACAGCTTGCGCTGCGCCTTGGTGGTAGCGACCTTGACGATGCGCCAGTTGCGCAGGATGAACTCGTGGATTTCGGCGCGAATCCAGTGCACGGCGAAGGACACCAACCGCACACCCATTTCCGGATTGAAACGCTTGACCGCCTTCATCAGGCCGACATTGCCTTCCTGGATCAGGTCGGCCTGGGCCAGCCCGTAGCCGGAATAGCTGCGGGCGATGTGAACGACGAAACGCAGGTGCGCCAGCACCATCTGCCGAGCCGCTTCGAGATCCTGATGATAGAAGAGGCGCCCGGCCAGCTCGCGCTCCTGCTCGACGGTGAGCAGCGGGAGGCTGTTCACGGTCTGCACGTAGGCCTCGAGATTCGCTCCCGGGACTAGCGCTTGAACAGGTTGCAGAGTAGTTGTCATGCAGTACCTCCAATGACGAAGCTGCAGCAGTTTAGCATTGCCGCATGAGACTGCAAGCCTGTGGAAAAGTTCCCCGATACAACAATCAAGTCATTGTTTTTAAACGAAACTTTAACGCGGAGCGAGTTCGCTCAGATGCCTTGCGACAGCCAGCCAGGCACCAATGTAGCCGAGCAGCACCGCACCGATCACCAGCGATAACGCATCGCCGGCCGGAACGCCCCCCAGGCCGAAATCGCTACCGTAGAGGCCCGCCAGGTTGACCACG
This sequence comes from Stutzerimonas sp. R40042, assembly GCF_026642215.1. Classification (NCBI taxonomy): domain Bacteria; kingdom Pseudomonadati; phylum Pseudomonadota; class Gammaproteobacteria; order Pseudomonadales; family Pseudomonadaceae; genus Stutzerimonas; species Stutzerimonas sp. R40042. The sequence continues at coordinate 4,382,006 of NZ_CP113258.1, forward strand.
GCTTCATTCAGCCAGCCCAGACCGTAGACCAGCAGCAGCCAGGCGATCAGGCCGGCACCCAGGCCATAGATGGCCCCCATGTAGAGGAACGGGCGGCGAACGTAACCATCGGTACCGCCCACCAGCTTGACCACCTCGATCTCGGTGCGGCGGTTCTCGATGTGCAGGCGGATGGTGTTGCCAATCACCAGCAGCAACGTCGCCACCAGCAGCAATGTCAGGCCAAAGACGAAACGGTCGCCGAGCTTGAGGATGGCGGTCAGCCGCTCGACCCAGAGCAGATCCAGCTGCGCCAGCTGCACGCCCGGCAACTCGGCCAGCTGCTGGCGCAGCGCTTCGAGCTTGTCCTTGTCCACCTCTTCGGGTGTCACGATGATCACGCCGGGCAGCGGATTCTCCGGCAATTCCTTGAGCGCTTCGCCAAGCCCGGAGAGCTGCTGGAACTCGTCCAGCGCCTGCTCGCGACTGACCCAGTCCGCCGCTGCCACATCGGGCATGGCCGCAACCTCGTCACGCAGGCGCTCACCGGCGGCGCTATCCACCTCGAGGTCCATGAACAGCGAGATCTGCGCGGCGCGCTGCCAGGAGCCACCGAGTCGCTCGACGTTGTCCAGCAGCAGCGCCAGGCCCATGGGCAGGCTCAACGCCACGGCCATCACCAGGCAGGTGAAGAAGCTGCCGATCGGCTGCTTGATCAGGCGCCCGACGCTGTCCACCAGGCTGGCGCGGTGACTTTCCAGCCAGGCGTGGAATAGCGTCTTGAAGTCCGGCTCGTCGCCGCGTGGCTGCTCCGGCTTCTTCACCGAACCGCCGACGCGCTCGGCCGTGCTCGGGTTGGTCTTGGGATTGCGTTCGCTGCTCATCGGCTGGCCTCCCCGTCGCCGATCAGGCGACCACGTTGCAGGGTCAGCATGCGATGGCGCATCCGCGCGATCAGCGCCAGGTCGTGGCTGGCGATCAGCACTGTGGTCCCCAGGCGGTTGATGTCTTCGAACACGCCCATGATCTCCGCAGCGAGTCGCGGGTCGAGGTTACCGGTCGGTTCATCGGCGAGAAGCAGAGCCGGCCGATGCACGACGGCGCGGGCGATGCCGACACGCTGCTGCTGGCCGGTGGACAGGTCCGCCGGATACTGCAGCGCCTTGTCCTTGAGGCTGACGCGCTCCAGCGCGGTCATCACCCGCTGGCCGATCTCGCGCTTGTTCAGCCCGAGGATCTGCAGCGGCAGGGCGACGTTGTCGAACACCGTACGATCGAACAGCAGCTGGTGGTTCTGGAACACCACGCCGATCTGCCGGCGCAGGAAAGGGATCTGCGCATTGGTGATGCGCGACAGGTCCTGCCCGGCCAGCAGCAGCTTGCCACTGGTGGGCCGCTCCATCGCCAAGAGCAGGCGCAGCAGCGTGCTCTTGCCGGCACCGGAATGGCCGGTGACGAAGAGGAACTCGCCACGCCTGACCTGGAAGGACAGCTCGTGCAGCCCGACGTGGCCGTTGGGGTAGCGTTTGCCGACCTGTTCGAAACGGATCATGCGTCTTCCCGCTGGGAGAACAGCGCCTTGACGAAGGCATCGGCCTCGAAGGTGCGCAGATCGTCGATGCCTTCACCCACGCCGATGTAGCGGATCGGCGTGCCGAACTGCTTGGCCAGCGCGAAGATCACGCCGCCCTTGGCGGTGCCGTCGAGCTTGGTCAGTGCCAGCCCGGTCAGCTCGACCGCCTGGTTGAACTGCTTGGTCTGGTTGATGGCGTTCTGGCCAGTGCCGGCGTCGAGTACCAGCAGGACTTCGTGGGGAGCCGACTCGTCGAGCTTGCCCATCACCCGACGGACTTTTTTCAGCTCTTCCATCAGGTTGTCCTTGGTATGCAGTCGGCCCGCGGTGTCGGCGATCAGCACGTCGATGCCGCGCGCCTTGGCGGCCTGCACCGCATCGAAGATCACCGAGGCGGAATCGGCACCAGTGTGCTGGGCGACCACCGGAATGCCGTTGCGCTCGCCCCAGACCTGCAGCTGCTCCACCGCCGCAGCGCGGAATGTGTCGCCGGCGGCGAGCATGACCTTCTTGCCGTCGAGCTGCAGCTTCTTGGCCAGCTTGCCGATGGTGGTGGTCTTGCCGACGCCGTTCACGCCGACCACCAGGATGACATACGGGCGCTTGCCAGCATCGATCGTCAGCGGCTGCTCGACCGGCTTGAGCAGGCCAACGAGTTCTTCCTGCAGTGCGGTGTAGAGCGCGCCGCTGTCGGCCAACTCCTTGCGCGAGACGCGCCGGGTGAGATTCTGCATGATCGCAGTGGTCGCCTCGACGCCGACGTCGGCGGTCAGCAGGCGGGTTTCCAGTTCGTCGAGCAGATCGTCGTCGATGGCCTTCTTGCCGAGGAACAGGCTGGCCATACCTTCGCCAATGCTGGCGCTGGTTTTCGACAGCCCCTGGCGCAGGCGAGCGAAGAAGCCGAGCTTGGCTGGGGCCTCCGGCGCGGTCGCTACGACCGGGGCAAGTAACGGCTCCGGTTCGGGTTCGGGTTCGGGTTCGGGTTCGGGTTCGGGTTCGGGCTCAGGGTGCAGCAGCACCGGCTCTATGTCCTCAGCCGGCTGCATATCGGCCTCGACCATGCGCGCCGGTTGCTCTTCCTGAGGTGTCGCGACAGGCGATTCGACAGGCGCCCCGGTCTGCTCGACCGATTCGCTGTCCGGCTGTTCGGCGGCGGGCTGCTCTGCCGGCGCGGGCTGCGGCTTCTTGCGCAGCCAGCCGAACAGGCCTTTCTTTTCACCGGGCTCGGCCGGCGTCTTCTTGTCGTCGTTGGAACCAAACATGGAGAAGGTATTCTCAAGGATGCGAAACGCCGGCAGCCTGGCTTCCGGCCTAAAAATGGGCCCTATCCTAGCACCTCGCCAGGCAGGTGCGCTAAGCGCGGGCACTGTGGCCGAGCAGACTGTGCGGATACCCCGGCTTTGCCTGACCCGCGCGGGCCATTACCATGGCTGCCGTGTCGCCGTCCTGCCATCTGCCGTGGCGGGCACCAACCTGGACGAGTCCCGACTATGCCTCTGATGTTACGCCGCGCCGCCGCCCTGCTGCTCGGAGCGTTCTATCTGCCCCTGCTGGCAGCAGCAGACAGCCAGCCCACCCACGAGTTCTTCCTCGACAACGGCCTGAAGGTGATCGTGCGCGAGGATCATCGTGCGCCGGTGGTGGTTTCCCAGCTCTGGTACAAGGTTGGCTCCAGCTACGAGACAGCCGGCCAGACCGGCCTCTCCCACGCGCTCGAACACATGATGTTCAAGGGCAGCCGCAAGCTCGATGCCGGCGAAGCCTCGCGCATCCTGCGTGAGCTGGGCGCCGAGGAAAATGCCTTCACCAGCGACGACTACACGGCCTATTACCAAGTTCTGGCACGCGACCGCCTGGCCGTTGCGTTCGAGCTCGAAGCCGACCGCCTGGCCAGCCTCAGGCTGCCGCCCGAGGAGTTCGCCCGCGAGATCGAAGTGATCAAGGAAGAACGCCGCCTGCGCACCGATGACAAGCCCAGCTCGCTGGCCTACGAGCGCTTCAAGACCATCACCTATCCCGCCAGCGGCTACCGCAACCCGACCATCGGCTGGATGGCCGATCTCAACCGCATGCAGGCCGACGAGCTGCGCGCCTGGTACGAGCAGTGGTATGCACCGAACAACGCCACCCTGGTGGTGGTCGGCGACGTGACCGTCGACGAGGTCCGCGGGCTGGCCGAACGCTTCTTCGGCGGCATCGAGAAACGCGAGGTGCCGGCGGCCAAGCGGCCGCTTGAGCTGGACGAACCGGGCGAGCGCCGCCTCCAGCTGCACGTGAAGACCCAGCTGCCGACGCTGCTCATGGCCTTCAATGCACCGAGCCTTGCGACCGAGGAGAACGCTCGCCAGGTGCATGCCCTGCGGTTGATCTCCGCCCTGCTCGACGGCGGCTACAGCGCGCGCCTGCCGGAGCGGCTGGAGCGCGGTGAGGAACTGGTGACCAGCGCCTCGGCCTGGTACGACGCCTATGCCCGTGGCGACAGCCTGTTCGTCTTGAGCGCCGCGCCGAACTTGCAGAAGGGCCGCACCCTGGAAGAAGTCGAAGCCGGTCTCTGGCGGCAGCTGGACGCGCTCAAGGAGACGCCACCCTCGGCGGACGAACTCGAGCGCGTGCGTGCCCAGGTCATCGCCGGCCTGGTCTACGAGCGCGACTCCATCACCCAGCAGGCCACCACCATCGGCAAGCTGGAAACCGTCGGGCTGTCCTGGCGCCTGATGGACGAGGAGCTGAGCGCGCTGGAAGCGGTCACGCCCGAGGACATCCAGCAGGCCGCCCGCACCTACTTCACCCGCTCCCGCCTGAGCGTCGCCCATGTTCTGCCCGAGGAAGCCCGTGATGAGTGATTGCAAAGCCCTGCGCAACGGTCTGCTTGGCCTGCTGCTGGCGGCCAGCTTCGGCCTGGCGGGCTGCGACGAAGGCTCCACCGCCCTGCCACAGCCCGGCCAGCCGGCGGAGCAGGATGTCGCCCGCGAGGCGAGCCAGCCTGCCGTGCCGACCGCAACGCCCGAAAAGCCGCGCCTGGAATCGCTCAGCGAGCTGAGCGACCAGCCGCTGGCCCGTCGCAAGCTGGACATCCAGAGCTGGCAGACCAGCGAAGGCGCCAAGGTGCTTTTCGTCGAGGCCCGCGAGCTACCGATGTTCGACCTGCGCCTGACTTTTTCCGCCGGCAGTAGCCAGGACGGCGACATGCCCGGCCTGGCCTTGCTGACCAATGCCATGCTCAACGAGGGCGTCGAAGGCAAGGACGTCAGCGCCATCGCCCGCGGCTTCGAAGGCCTCGGTGCGAACTTCGGCAACGGTTCCTACCGCGACATGGCGGTGGTCAGCCTGCGCAGCCTCAGTGCACCGGACAAGCGCGAGCCGGCGCTGGCGCTGTTCAACCAGGTCATCGGCCAGCCGACCTTCCCGGAGGACTCGCTGCAACGGATCAAGAACCAGCTGCTGGCCGGCTTCGAATTCCAGAAGCAGAACCCCGGCAAGCTGGCCAGCCTCGAGCTGTTCGAGCAACTCTATGGCGATCACCCCTACGCCCATCCCAGCGAAGGCACGCCCGAGTCGATTCCGGCGATCAGCGTCGAGCAGCTGCGCGACTTCCACGCCCGCGCCTATGCGGCAGGCAATGCGGTGATCGCACTGGTCGGCGACCTTTCCCGCGAGGAAGCCGAAGCGCTCGCCGCCGAGGTCTCCGCCGCGCTGCCGGAAGGCCCGGCGCTGCCAACGACGCCGTCGCCCCAACCGCCCGCAGCCGGCAAGCATCACGTTGACTTCCCCTCCAACCAGAGCCACCTGATGCTGGCCCAACTCGGCATCCCTCGCGGCCATCCGGACTATGCGGCGCTGTATCTGGGCAACCAGATCCTCGGCGGCGGCGGCTTCGGCACGCGACTGATGGAAGAGGTGCGCGAAAAGCGCGGCCTGACCTACGGCATCTACTCCGGCTTCAGCCCGATGCGCGCCGAAGGGCCGTTCATGATCAGCATGCAGACCCGCGCCGAACTCACCGATGGCGCGCTGGAACTGGTGCAGCAGCTGGTCCGCGACTACCTCGTGGAGGGTCCGACCGAGGCCGAGCTGGAGCGCAGCAAGCGCGAGATCGCCGGCAGCTTCCCGCTGTCTACCGCAAGCAATGCCGACATCGTCGGTCAGCTCGGCAGCATCGGCTTCTACGACCTGCCGCTGACCTACCTAGAGGATTTCATGGGCGAGGTGCAGGCGCTGACGGTCGAACAAGTCAAAGCCGCGATGAACAAGCATCTGCAGGCCGATGCCTTCGTCATCGTCACCGCCGGCCCCAACGTCGAGCAGCAGCCGCTGCCGCCGCCCACCGATAAACCAGCCGAACAGCCCAGCGGCGTTCCGGAGCACTGATGGCCAATCCACCCATTCGCCCCAACGCCCACGGCGGCCAGGGCCAGCTGCGCATCATCGGCGGCGAGTGGCGCTCGCGCCGCTTCAGCTTTCCCGATGCCGAAGGCCTGCGCCCTACGCCGGACCGGGTGCGCGAAACCCTGTTCAACTGGCTGGCACCCTACCTATCCGGCGCACGGGTGCTCGATCCGTTCACCGGCAGCGGCGCGATCTATCTGGAAGCGCTGTCGCGCGGCGCCAGCATGGCCCTGGCGCTGGACGTGAACGCCAATGCCATCGCCAGCCTGCGCAAGCACCTGGACACGCTCAACTGCGGCCACGGCCAACTGCTGCAGAGCGATGCCCTGCGCTATCTGGAAACTCAGACGCCGACCGCCTTCGACCTGGTATTCCTCGACCCGCCGTTCAACAAGAATCTGTTGCAACCGGCCTGCGAGCTGCTGGAGAGCAAGGGTTGGCTGGCCGAACACGCCTGGGTCTACACCGAAAGCGAGGCGCTGCCGTCCAGCCTCGGCCTGCCGGGGAACTGGCGACTGCATCGGGAGAAGCAGGCCGGCAAGGTGCACTACGCACTCTGGGAGCGCCACGCACCTACCGCTTGAAGTCGGCGACTTCAGTAGAAGTCGACGGTCTGACCGTTGCGATCGAAGGCCAGGAAGCGGCCGACGTTGCCGGTCTCGATCGCGCTGACCATCATCTTCAGTGGCTGCTCGGCCTCGTCTGCGTTCGGCGTGATGCCGGCCTGGCCGGGCAGCGCCGCGGCGAACAGCAGGTCCCAGGCCACGCCGGTGCGCTCGGATTCTTCACGCAGCGCGGCGAAGTCGCTCAGTTCCTCGGGCAGCTTGTCGACGCAGAGCACCGGTTTCAGCGAACCGCCGGCGTTTTCCTCGAAACGCTGGCGCTCGGCCTCGGTGGCGTCCTCGGGCAGTTCGGCGCTGACAAAGACGAACAGCAGGCGCTGGGGCTCGCGCTCTTGGCGCGCGGCGCCGAGCAGTTGGTCGAAGGGGGTAGGCGTCATGGGCAGGGTTCCGGATAAGACTATCGCGTCACTCTCCACCCCTTGGGTGGCGCTGACCATATCCCCAAAGGCGTAAGTCGCCGGGCGGCAGGCATCATTCAATGCCTGCATCATGCTTTTCTTCGAGCCGCCAACGCTCTAACGTCGGAGCAAACGAGGAACCCGAGACCGTGTCCGAAACCTTCCAACCCGCCTGGTGGCTTCCCGGGCCGCACTTGCAGACCTTGTGGAACCCCTTCTTTCGCAAGGCGCCGCGTCTCGAACGCCGGCGTGAGCGACTGTGGCTGGCCGATGGCGATTTCATCGACCTGGACTGGCACGGCCCGCATGAGGCCACGGCGCCACTGGTGCTGGTGCTGCACGGGCTGACCGGCTCGTCCAGCTCGCTATACGTGCTCGGCCTGCAGCAACAACTGGCCGCACAGGGCTGGGGCAGCGTCGCGATCAACTGGCGCGGCTGCTCGGGCGAACCGAATCTACTGCCGCGCGCCTATCATTCCGGCGCCAGCGACGATCTCGCCGAAGTGATCGGGCATCTACAGGCCAGCCGACCCATGGCACCGCTGCACGCGGTGGGCTACTCGCTGGGTGGCAACGTGCTGCTCAAGTACCTCGGCGAAACCGGTTCCAGTTGCCCGCTGCGCAAGGCGGCGGCGGTGTCGGTGCCGTTTCGCCTGGACCAGTGCGCCGATCGCATCGGCCTCGGCTTCTCCCGCGTCTACCAGGCGCATTTCATGAAGGCGATGGTGGCCTACGTGAGGGACAAACAACAGCGCTTCCAGCGCGAGGGGCTGCTGAACCACCTCGGTGCCTTGCAGAGCCTCGGCCCGCTGCACGGCATGCGCACCTTCTGGGATTTCGACGGTCGCTTCACCGCACCGCTGCACGGCTACAGCGACGCCCAGGACTACTACCGCCGTGCCTCCAGCCGCTACTACCTGCCAGCGATCGCGACACCGACCCTGCTGATCCAGGCCGCGGACGACCCCTTCGTGTTCCGCCACAGCGTACCGGAACCAACCGAACTGTCCGCAACCACAACCCTGGAGCTGCACCGTCGCGGCGGCCACGTCGGCTTTGTCGAAGGCACGCCACGCCGCCCTCGCTACTACCTGGAGCGACGGATTCCGCAGTGGCTGAGCGAGCCCTGAGAGGCGTCAGGCATCCGCCGTCGGCAGCAGCGACTCCAGCGCAACGAAGTACTGACCCCGCAATGCAGCCACCGCCTCGCGCGCTTCGGTCGCGACGAAGCCGCTCTCCAGCGCCAGCACCTGATAGATGCCACGCCGCATCTGCACAGGATCGAGCTGGCCCGCCCCGGCGCCAACCGTGCCGAGGAAGCGAATCCAGGACGTAACGATGATCCAGGCATTGAGCGCCAGCGCCTCGGTTTGTTCATCGTCCATCTCCAGAATCCCGACTTCGACGAAACCCTGGTAGATCGCCCGAGCATGCTGCAGGCAACGCGCGGCAAAGCCTTCGTAGCGCCGCGCCAACTCCATATCGGCGTCGAGCAACCCCTCCAGATCCCGGTGCAGAAAACGGTAATCCCACATCGCGCCGAGCAGTGCCTCCAGGTAGATCGCCTTGTCCTCTACCTGCATCGCGCGCGCCAGCGGCAGGCGCAGAAAGGCATCGACCCGCGCCTCGTACTGGCCGAACAGCTCGGCGACGATCGCCTGCTTGTTGGGGAAGTGGTAGTAGAGGTTTCCCGGCGAGATGCCCAGGTGCGCGGCGATGTGGTTGGTGGTGACGTTGCGTTCGCCCTGGGCGTTGAACAGCGCCAGGCTGGCTTCGATGATGCGATCGCGGGTCTTTGCTCGGGGTGCCATGGGCGGCGGGATCTCGGCGATGGAGCGAAGGGGCAACGGTACACGGCAGCGGTCGGGCAAGCACGTCTCGTTGACAGTTTAGAGCAATTACTCTAGAAATCTATCAACCCGCCTCGCCAGCCGGAGCCCCAATGTCAGCCGACACTCCACAAGCACTCGCCGCCCTTGAAGCGGTGTTCGCTTGCCAGCGTGCAGCATTCGCCGCCGCACCGATGCCATCCGAGGAAGACCGTCTGCGCTGGCTGGACGCGCTGCGCGATGTGCTGGCGACTCACCAGCCGGCTCTGATCGAGGCGATCAGCACGGATTTCGGTCATCGCTCGGCCGACGAGACCCTGCTGGCCGAACTGATGCCCAGCCTGCATGGCATCCGCTACGCCTGCCGCCATCTGCGGCGCTGGATGAAGCCATCGCGGCGCCGGGTCGGCCTGGCTTTCCAGCCGGCCAGTGCGCGGGTCGTCTATCAGCCGCTGGGAGTGGTGGGCATCATCGTGCCGTGGAACTACCCGCTCTACCTGGCCATCGGCCCACTGGTCGGCGCGCTGGCGGCAGGCAATCGGGTGATGCTGAAGATGAGCGAGTCGACACCGGCCACCGGCCAGCTGCTGAAGGCGCTGCTGGCGCAGGTTTTTCCGGAGAATCAGGTGGCGGTGGTGCTCGGCGATGTCGAGGTCGGGCGCGCCTTTGCCCGCCTGCCGTTCGACCATCTGCTGTTCACCGGCGCAACGCATATAGGCCGTGACGTGATGCGTGCCGCCGCCGAGAACCTCACCCCGGTGACCCTCGAGCTGGGCGGCAAGTCGCCGGCCATCGTCTCGGCCACGGTACCGCTGGCCGATGCCGCCGAGCGCATCGCCTTCGGCAAATGCATGAATGCCGGGCAGACCTGCGTCGCGCCGGACTATGTGCTGGTACCGCGGGCCCGCCTCGAGGGCTTCGTCGACGCCTATCGTGAAGCGGTACAGCGTCTGTATCCGAGCCTTGCGGACAACCCCGACTACACCGCAATCATCAATGCGCGTCAGCTGGCAAGATTGCAGGACTACCTCGACGATGCCCGCGCCAAGGGCGCCCAGGTCGTGCCACTGTTCACCGAGGCGCAGCAGCGGCGTATGCCGCACTGCCTGCTGCTCGAGGTCAACGAGCACATGCGGGTGATGCACGAGGAGATCTTCGGCCCGCTGCTACCGATCATTCCCTACGACGAGCTGGACAAGGCGCTGGCCTACGTCAATGCCCGGCCGCGGCCGCTGGCGCTTTACTACTTCGGCTACGACCGGCCCGAACAGCAGCGGGTTCTGGACTCGACACATTCGGGCGGGGTCTGCCTGAACGACACCCTGCTGCACGTCGCCCAGGACGATCTGCCCTTTGGCGGCATCGGCCCCTCAGGCATGGGCCACTACCACGGCCGCGAGGGATTCCTGACCTTCAGCAAGGCCAAGAGCGTTTTCGCCAAGCAGCGCTTCAACGCCGCCCGGCTGGTCTATCCACCCTACGGCAAGTGGTGGCAGAAGCTGATCTACGCTCTGTTCATCCGCTGAAACGCGACGCCACGATGCACGATCTCGCCATGAACCGCCGCACCCTGCTCAAGGTCGGGCTGCTCGGCAGCACCATCCTGGCCGCCGGCGGACTGCTCGGCCGCTGCGCCGGGGCGACAGCCGCCGTTCCCGCCAGCGGCTTCGCCGTGCTGCGCGAGAGCGACCTGCCGATGCTACATCGCCTGATTCCGTTGTTGTTGGAGGGGTCGGTGCCACCGGCCGAAATGCCGCAAGCGGCGGCAGCCACTCTTATCAGCCTGGATCAGGGCCTGCACCATCTTTCGCCGGCGCTGGCGGCCCAGGTACGCCAGTTGTTCGATGTGCTCACCCAACCCCTGACCCGCGGTCCGCTCACTGGCATCTGGCGCGACTGGCGCGAGGCCTCGGATGACGAACTGCGGGCGTTCCTAAACCGTTGGCAGAACAGCTCGCTGGCGCTGCTGCGCCAGGGGCATGCCTCGCTGCTGCAGATGATCCTCATGGCCTGGTACGCCTGCCCGGCTTCCTGGGCGCACTGCGGCTATCCCGGGCCACCGGCCGTCTGACCAAGGAGGCCGCCGTGCCCGTTCCCGATCTCTTCGCCGAAGGCCTCGCCCGTGGCTGGACCACCCATGACGGCTCGCGCCTGCCGCACGACCTGACGCTGGAAGCCGACATCGCCATCGTCGGCAGCGGCGCAGGCGGCGCCACCAGCGCGGAAATCCTCAGTGCCGCCGGCTTCAAAGTGCTGCTGATCGAGGAAGGCCCACTGCGCACCAGCCGCGACTTCGACATGCAGGAAGCCCGTGCCTACCGCTCGCTCTATCAGGAGGCCATCGGCCGCACCAGCAAGGACGGCGCCATCACCATCCTGCAGGGCCGTGCGGTAGGCGGCACCACCCTGGTGAACTGGACCTCGAGCTTCCGCACCCCGCCGCAGACGCTGGCGCACTGGGCGCGCGAACACGGTGTGCGCGGCCTCTCCGCCGAGGCCTTACAGCCCTGGTTCGAACGCATGGAGCAGCACCTAGGCATCACGCCCTGGGCAGTCCCGCCGAACGCCAACAACCAGGTGCTCAAACGCGGCTGCGAACGGCTCGACTATCACTGGGCGGTGATCCCGCGCAACGTGCGCGGCTGCTGGAATCTGGGCTACTGCGGCATGGGCTGCCCGACCAATGCCAAGCAGTCGATGCTGGTCACCAGCATTCCAGCGCTGCTGGACAAGGGCGGCGAGCTGCTCTACCTCGCCCGCGCCGAACGCCTGCTGATGCAGGGCGAGCGGGTCGTCGGCCTGGACTGCCTGGGCATGGATGAACGTTGCGTGGCGCCGAACGGTCGACGCATCCGCGTAATCGCCAAGCATTACATCCTCGCCGGCGGCGGTATCAACACCCCGGCGCTGCTGCTGCGCTCCGATGCGCCGGACCCACATAAGCGCGTCGGCAAGCGCACCTTCCTGCACCTGACGAACTTCTCCGCGGCACGCTTCGACGAGCGCATCGAAGCCTTCTACGGCGCACCGCAATCGATCTACTCCGATCACTTTCAATGGCGCGACGGCGCGACCGGCCCTGCCGGCTACAAGCTGGAGGTGCCGCCGGTTCACCCGGCTCTCGCCGCCACCCTGCTCGGCGACTATGGCATGCAGAACGCCCGGCGCCTGGCCGCGCTGCCGCACACCCACGCGATGATCGCCCTGCAGCGCGACGGCTTTCATCCGGACAGTGCCGAGGGCACGGTCGAGCTGCGCAGCGACGGCAGCCCAGTGCTCGACTACCGCATGACCGACTATGCCTGGAACGGTATCCGCCGCGCCTTTCTGAGCATGGCCGAGATCCAGTTCGCCGCGGGGGCGCGCGCCGTACTGCCGCTGCATGCCGACGCCCGCTACGTGAAGACGCCCCGCGCCGCCCGCGAACTGATCGAGCGTCTCGACCTCGCGCCGTACCGCACCCGCCTCGGCAGCGCCCACGTCATGGGCGGTTGCGCCATGGGCGAGGACCCGCGCCAGGCGGTAACCGACAGCCTCGGCCGGCACCATCAGCTGGGCAACCTGTCGATACACGACGGCTCGCTGTTTCCCACCAGTGTCGGCGCCAACCCGCAGCTGTCGATCTACGCACTGTGCGCGAAACTGACGGCAGAGCTGATCGATCGTTTGCAGAACGCCTGAGATTGCCCCGCATTCGCGGCAGATCGCCGCACGGCCATTCAGGCTTTACGCTGCCGATACCGAGCCGCTACCATCCACACCCCCACGCATGCGTCAGGACGCCGCGATGAATCGAGTGTTGTATCCGGGAACCTTCGATCCCATCACCATGGGCCACGCCGATCTGGTGGAACGTGCCTCGCGGCTGTTCGACGAGGTCATCATCGCCGTGGCGGCCAACCCGAAGAAGAACCCGCTGTTCCCGCTGGAGCAACGTGTAGAGCTGGCCCGCGAGGTGACCAAGCACCTGCCGAACGTCAAGGTCATCGGCTTCTCCACCCTGCTCGCCCATTTCGTCAAGGAGCAGCAGGCCAACATCCTGCTGCGCGGTCTGCGCGCGGTATCCGACTTCGAATACGAATTCCAGCTGGCCAACATGAACCGGCAGCTGGCGCCGGACGTCGAAAGCCTGTTCCTCACGCCGTCGGAAAAGTACTCCTACATTTCCTCGACCCTGGTGCGCGAGATCGCCTCGCTCCAGGGCGACGTCTCGAAGTTCGTCCATCCGGCCGTGATGCAGGCGCTCAAGACGCGCTTCGGCCAGAACTGAGGGCCACCGTCGGCGCTGCGTCGGATGCACGCCGCGCGCCGATGCGGCACAATTGGCCGTCGTAATTTAGCTGTGCCGTGGTTCGAGCCACGGCAGGAGTTCGCTGGATGTCCCTGAAAATCACCGATGACTGCATCAACTGCGATGTCTGCGAGCCGGAGTGCCCGAACAGCGCCATCTCCCAGGGCGAGGAGATCTACGTCATCGACCCCAACCTCTGCACCGAGTGCGTCGGCCACTATGACGAACCGCAGTGCCAGCAGGTTTGCCCGGTAGACTGCATTCCGCTCGACGAGAACAACGTCGAGAGCAAGGACGAACTGATGCAGAAGTACCTGATCATCACCGGCAAGGCGTGATGCGCTGGCGGCAACCGACCCGGCGGACGCTCCTGTTCAGGGTGCTCCACGGCTGGTTCGCCGTCCTGCTGTTGCTGGCCTGCAGCGTCCAGGCCAGCCCGCTCGACAACGGTGCCGTTGCCACCGCCCACCCCCTGGCCAGCGAAGTCGGCCGACAGATCCTCGAAGCAGGCGGCAACGCCTTCGACGCCACCGTCGCGGTGAGCGCCGCGTTGGCCGTGGTCGAACCCTACGGCTCCGGGCTCGGCGGCGGCGGCTTCTTTCTGCTGCGCGAGGCCGCCGAGCCGGCCCGTCATGTATTTCTCGACGCCCGCGAGCGAGCGCCCAGCGCCGCCACGCCGGACATGTATCTGCGCGAAGGCAAGATCCAGCGCGAACTCTCGCTGAACGGCCCGCTGGCCGCGGCGATTCCCGGCACGCCAGCGGCACTGGTCGAACTCGCCGAAAAACGCGGTCGCCTGCCGCTCAAGACGACCCTGGCACCCGCCATCGCCCTGGCCCGCGACGGCTTCGCGGTGGATGCGGTGTACCGCCAGCGCGCCGGCTGGCGCCTGGCCGCACTGCGTGACGATCCCGAGAGCGCGCGGCTGTTTCTCGACGAGGGCGAACTTCCGCCCGAAGGCCATCTGCTGCGCCAGCCGGAGCTGGCGCAAACCCTGGAGCGCCTGGCCAACCACGGCCGTGACGGCTTCTATCGCGGCGAGCTGGCACAGAAGCTGGTCCAGGGCGTGCGTGCGGCTGGCGGCATCTGGTCGCTGGAGGACCTCGCCGACTACCGCACGGTGGAGCGCGAACCGCTGCGTTTCGTCCTGGCCGACGGCCGCGAGCTGATTGGCGCGCCGCCGCCCTCGGCCGGCGGGATGATCCTCGCGCAGAGCCTGGGCATCCTCGAACGCCTCGCCTGGCGCGAGGCCGAACCGCTGCAGCGCAGCCACCTGGTGATCGAGGCGCTGCGCCGCGCTTACCGTGACCGTGGTCTGCTGGGCGACCCCGATTTCGTCAGCGCACCGCTCGCACGGCTGTTGTCCGCCCCCTACCTCGATCAACTGGCGGCATCCATCGACCGCGAACGCGCCACCCCGAGCAGCGACCTGCCAGCGGCACCGCGCTGGCGCGAGGGCGAGCACACCACACACTTCGCGGTGATCGATGCCGAAGGCAATGCGGTGGCGGCGACGCTGTCGCTGAACATGATGTTCGGTGCTGCCTTCACCGTGCCCGGCACCGGTGTGCTGCTCAACGACGAGATGGACGATTTCGCCGCCGACATCGACGGCAGCAATGCCTACGGCCTGCAAGGCAGCAGCGCCAACGCCGTCGCCGGCGGCAAGCGGCCGCTGTCGAGCATGAGCCCGACCTTCATCGAAAGCGCCGAGGAGTTCGCCGCCTTCGGCACGCCCGGCGGCAGCCGTATCCCCAGCATGGTGCTGCTTTCGGCACTGTCTTACCTGGATGGCGAGCCGGTGCAGGCCTGGCCGGCAGTGCCGCGCTATCACCATCAGTACCTGCCGGATGTGCTGCAGTACGAAGCCGATGCCTTCAGCCCGGCGCAGCTGGACGCGCTACGTGCCCGCGGCCACCAGCCCAGGCTGATCGAGCGCGACTACGGCAATCAGCAGGTGCTCTACTGGCACAAGCCGAGCGGTCAGGTCGAGGCGGCCAGCGACCCACGCGGGATCGGCCGCGCACTGAAGGTTCCGGCACGGCGCCAGCCGATCACGGCTGCACAATGACCGGGCCGTCGTCGGCCGCCAGCTGTCGCAGTTGGCGCGTCAGCTCGTGGCCCTCGCCCAGCAGCAAGGCGTTGCGCAGGCTCTGGATGATGCGACTGGCATAGCCCAGGTCATTCATCAGCGAACTGGTCTGCAGGCCGTCCAGCTTGTGATTGCGGATCGACTCGAACAGCCGCCGGCGGAATTCGGCGTCGAATTGCGCGGCGCGCTCGTCCAGCCAGTTCAGTCGCTCGCGCCAGAGCTCATCAGGCAGCTCCGAGTGGCTCAATGCGCGGATCTCCCGTAGCGACTCCAGCAGATGTCGGCGCAGTTCGACATAGGCCTGTCGAGCACCAGACTCATCGGTACGCAGGTAGTGGCCAAGGTTCTTCTGCAGGTGCTTGGCATCCTTGACCGCATCCACCAGCTGCAGCGCAGCGACCTGGCAGTTCAGCCAGAACGCCTGGTGGCTCTCGTCCAGCGGCAGCTCCAGGCGGCCCATGAAGGTCAGCAGGTCGGAATACACGCCCTTGATATGGCGTTTGTAGAGGCCCTCGGCATCCAACGCCTGGGCTTCGGGCTTCGCCTTGATCAGCGTCTCGTCGATCGGCCCCTGCTGGCGTAGCTGCTCCACCGGCAGGTAGGTCGCGTGACAGATCACTTCCAGGCTCAGGCGCGCCAGATGCTGCAGTTCCTGCGCCACCGCGCTGGCCGCTGCATCGGCCGAATCCAGCGCGCGATCATTGAGATAGCGGGCGTGGGTGGTTCCGTCCGGCTGTGCCGGCGCCAGCTCGGTGATCAGCACCGTCGGCTCGGCCCGCTCCGGCAGTACGCGCAGCAGGAAATTCGCCAGCTGCGTCTGCCAGGGCCAGAACAGCAGTACGCCAATGCCGTTGAACAACGTATGAAACAGCGCCAGCTGAATCAGCCGATTCTCACCCAGCCCCAGCGGCGCGACCAGCCACGTCACCAGCCATGCCAGGGGCACCAGCAGCGCGATCGCCAGGACGGCGGTCGTGACGTTGAACAGCACATGTGCCAGGGCCAGGCGCCGGCCATTGCGATTGCCGCCCAGCGAGCCGACAAACGCGGTGGTGACGCTGGTGCCGACGTTCGCGCCGATGGCGGTGGCCAGGGCCTGGATCAGATCCAGCTGACCGGCAGCCAGCGCGGTCAGGGTCAGCATCAGCGTGGCATGGCTCGATTGCAGTACCACGGTGGCGAGCAGGCCGATACCGACGAACAGCAACTGGCCGGTCAGGCCACCGGCGTGATACTGCGACAGGTTCATGCCGCCGAAGCTGGAGAACCCGCTCTTGATCTGATCGATACCGAGAAAGATGAAGGCGATGCCGAGCACGATGCGCCCGGCGGCCTTGCCCTTGTCGCCGCTGAAGCTCGCCAGCACGCCGAAGACCAGCAGCGGCAAGGCCAGCGGGCTGAGGCTGACATTCTGCCCGGCCAGTGCCAGCAGCCAGATGCCGGTAGTGGAACCGAGGTTGGCGCCGAACAGGATGGCGATGCCGCCGGCGAGCTTGATCAAGCCGGTACTGATGAAGGCGATGGTGAGCAACGAGACCAGCGTGCTGGACTGCAGCAGCATGGTGCCGCTGATGCCGAACATCAGCCCCTTGAGCGGCGTCGCGGTACTGCGCGCCAGAAGCTGTTCGAGCTTGCTGCCGGCCAGCTGGCGCAGGCCCTCTTCGAGGCATTGCATGCCGAACAGGAACAGCGCGAGTCCCGCGCACAGCTCGAGCCAACCGTCGCTGGCCCAGAACGACCAAGACAACATCAGCAGGCCCACGATGGGCAAGAAAGTCTTGAAGAAGCGGCTGTTCAAGGAGGGAGCTTCGCGGCGCGGGATGGGAGGCGAAGCCTACTGCAGCAACACCGCGACCGGAAGGTTCAGGCCTCGCCAGTCGCGGTGCGGATGACGTCGATCAACGCTGGGCGTTGTAGCCGCTGGTGGTGCAGCCCAGGCAGCGTACGAAAGCCGCTTTGCCAGGCTCGACCACCAATGCCTTGCCGGCCTCGCCGACGTTGCCGCCCAGCGCGGTGAACGGCAGGCTGACAACGAAAATGCCGGCACCGATGGCCGTCGCGGCGATGAGCAGCGGACGGGCGATGATCAGGTCGCCCACCATGGAGTAGGCCTTGGGCGCCTCGACGGTGTACATCGGATCGCCGCTGGCGTTCTGCGGGACCGATTCCGCGTGCGCCGGCATTGCCAGCAGGCCAGTGGTCAGAGCCAAGACAGCAGCGGTGGAGCGGAACAGATTCATGGTGTGGTCCTTCAGCTGTGCGAAACGCGGCAATTTTAGTTGTGACGGCCACTATAGCAGTGGCCGCGCCCCGCGGGGCGTGAACGCCGTCAACGCGCGCGCAGTTACGCCACCTCAGCGTTGGCAGCGACTGCAGTAGACGCTGGCCCGCTGGCCCAGGCGGATCTCGCGCAGGGTCGAGCCGCAGCTCTTGCAGAATTCACCTCCGCGACCGTAGACGAACAGTTCCTGCTGGAAATAGCCGGGCTTGCCATCGCCGCCGACAAAGTCGCGCAAGGTGGTGCCGCCGCGCTCGATGGCCATGGCCAGGATGCGCCGGATCTCCTCGCCGAGCTTCAGATAGCGCGCCCGCGAGATGCTGCCGGCCGGCCGCCGCGGATCGATCCCGGCGGCGAACAGTGCCTCGCTCGCGTAGATGTTGCCGACGCCCACCACCACCGCGTTGTCCATGATGAACGGCTTGACCGCCATGCTGCGCCCGCGCGACAGCCGATACAGTCGGTCGCCGTCAAAATCCTCTCCCAGCGGCTCGGGCCCGAGGCTGGCGAGCAGCACATGGGCCAGCGGTTCCTCGCTCCAGAGCATCGCGCCGAAGCGCCGCGGGTCGGTGTAGCGTAGCGCCTGGCCGGACTCCAGCAGCAGATCGACATGCTCATGCCTGCCCGCCGGCAAAGCGGCGTCAACCAGGCGCAGGCTGCCGGACATGCCCAGATGGACGATCAGCGTGCCACTCTCGGCCCTGATCAGCAGGTACTTGGCGCGGCGTTCGACGGCCTCGATCCGCTGCCCGGACAGGCGCACGTCGAGATCCTCAGGAATCGGCCAGCGCAGGCGCCGGTCGCGCACCAGCACGCGGCTGACGCGCTGGCCGAGCAGATGCGGCTCGATGCCACGACGGGTAGTTTCGACTTCAGGTAACTCAGGCATGGGCGCTTCCTACGTCGGCCTCGGACGGCCCTTCACGTTGCTGGGGATCGGTCAGCCGATACCCAGTTCGCGGATGCTGTCACGCATGCATTCGAAATCATATTCCGACAGTCCGACGTGCTCGAGCACCTGCTCGGCCACGACCGCCCACTCATGATCGTCTGGCTGGTCGCCCAGCAACTGGTGGCAGGCACAGATATGCTCGGCCATCTTCAGAATGGCCAGCAGCGTCTCGACCCGTCCGTCGCCGAGCCCGTCCCGGAACAGGGTGAGGGCGTTGTGATGGTTGGCGATCACATCGCACAGATGCTGCGGCAGCTTCCATGAGCGCGCCACGAAGAACCCCACCACCGCATGGTTGGTATTCAGGACGCGATTTTCGATATCGATCACCCGCGTCTCGGCGTTGGTGCTGGCGTACGCCTCCTCCAGCACCGCCATGTAGCCGGGAAAACGCTGGAGCATCAGCGGGATGCCGCAATTGTGGAACAGTCCGAGGGTGTAGGCCTCGTCCGGCGACGCATAGCCGATGCGCTTGGCCAGCGTCAGGCAGGCCATGGCCACGTCCTGCGCGGTATCCCAGAAGCGGTTGAGCGTGACGATCGCGGCATCCGTGAGTTCGCCGCGAATGGATTGAGCGTTGATCAGATTGATCACGGTGTTGCAGCCCAGCAGATTGACCGCCTGCTGGATCGAGGCGACACGATTGGCCAGACCGTAGAACGGCGAATTGACCGTCTTGAGCAACGCCCCAGACAGTCCCGGGTCCTGGCTGATCAGCCGCGCAATGGCGCGCAGATCGGGCTCCGGTGCCATCTGCTCCATCTGCAGGTCAACCATGATCTGCGGCTGCGCAGGCACGTTGATTCCCTGCAGCACGCTACGGATCTGCTCGTCGGTAAGTTCGATGGTCATGGTGAGGCTCGGCCCGGGACTAGCCGAAGGCCACTACTGTGCGAAAAGAGTGCGAACTTTGGCCGAGTTGATGGTCGGATTTCAAGTGCATGAAAGTCGAACCGACGAGGAGGACAGAGCAATGGCCGATTCACTCAAAGGCAAGCGTGTGGCAATCCTGGTGACCGATGGCTTCGAGCAGGTCGAACTGACCGGGCCCAAGGAGGCGCTGGAAAAGGCCGGCGCAACCGCCGAGATCATCTCTGCCAAGAATGGTGAGGTGACCGGCTGGAACCACACCACCCCGGCCTCCAAGTTCCATGTCGACAACACCTTCGACAGCATCCGCATGGAGGACTACGACGCCGTGCTACTGCCTGGCGGCGTGGTCAATTCCGACACCATTCGCAGCGATGAGATGGCCCAGGAACTGGTTCGCGATGCCGCCCGTGCGAACAAGACCATCGCCGTGATCTGCCATGGCGGCTGGCTGTTGATCTCGGCCGATCTGGTCAACGGCAAGCGCATGACCAGTTGGCCATCGCTCACCGACGACCTGAAGAATGCCGGCGCCGAGTGGGTTGACGAGCAAGTGGTGGTCGATGGCCACCTCATCAGCAGCCGCAAGCCCGATGACATCCCGGCATTCAGCCAGGCGCTGATCGACGCGTTGTCCGCCTGAGCGAGGCATCGACAGGCACGCGGCGGGCGTTTTTCCTACGACCCCAGCGCATGCGGCGGGCCGCTCGTTTAGAATGCCCGTCTTTTTTCCGGAGCCCTGCCGATGACCCTGCCCAGCCTGCGTCTCAAAGCCAATGCCGACCGCCGCCTGCGCGCGGGCCATCTGTGGGTCTACAGCAACGAAGTCGACACGGCCGCCACGCCGCTGGCCGGCTTCGCCGCCGGCGACCAGGCCATCCTCGAAGCCGCCGGTGGCAAGCCGCTGGGTATCGTCGGCGTGTCGCCGAACAACCTGATCTGCGCGCGGCTGCTGTCGCGCGACCTCAAGCACAGCCTGGACAAGTCGCTACTGGTGCACCGCATCAAGGTCGCCCTGAGCCTGCGCGAGCGGCTGTTCGAGCAGCCCTGCTACCGGCTGATCTACGGCGATTCCGATCTGCTGCCGGGACTGGTGGTCGATCGCTTCCACGACCACTTGGTGGTGCAGCTGGCTTCGGCGACCATGGAGCGCAACAAGGATGCCGTGCTGGAGGCGCTGGTGCAGGTGCTCAAGCCGCGCGGCGTGCTCTGGAAGAACGACTCCAGCGCCCGCGACGCCGAAGGCCTGGAGCGTTACGTGGATACCGCCTTCGGTGTGGTGCCGGAATGGGTCGCGCTGGAAGAGAACGGCGTGAAGTTCGAGGCGCCGGTGCTGCAGGGCCAGAAGACCGGCTGGTTCTACGATCACCGCATGAATCGCGCGCGCCTGGCGCCCTATGTGAAGGGCAAGCGCGTGCTCGACCTGTTCAGCTACATCGGCGGCTGGGGCGTGCAGGCCGCCGCCTTCGGCGCCAGCGAGGTGTTCTGCGTCGACGCCTCGGCCTTTGCCCTGGACGGCGTCGAGCGCAATGCCGCACTCAATGGCGTGGGCGAGAAGATGACCTGCGTCGAGGGCGATGCCTTCGAGGCGATGAAGGAACTGAAGAACGCCGAGGAGCGCTTCGACGTGGTGATCACCGACCCACCGGCCTTCATCAAGCGCAAGAAGGACATCAAGAACGGCGAGGCCGCCTACCGCCGCCTTAACGAGGCCGCCATGCGCCTGCTGAACAAGGACGGCATCCTGGTCAGCGCCAGCTGCTCCATGCACCTGGAAGAAGACCACCTGCAGAACATCCTGCTCGGCAGCGCGCGCCATCTGGATCGCAACATCCAGCTGCTCGAGCGCGGCGCTCAGGGCCCAGACCATCCGGTGCATCCGGCGATCCCGGAGACCCGCTATATCAAGAGCCTGACCTGCCGCATCCTGCCCAACAGCTGACCCCCGCATCAGGCGCGCAAGGCGGCGGCGAACCGCCGCCCTGCGCTCATCCCCTTACTCGATGCCCTTGCGCTGATCGCTCCACAACAGGCTGGTGCACAACCCGCAGAAGCGTCCGTAGAAAGTGCTGCGCGCACTTTCGTCGTCCATCAGGTGATAACGGAACCAGGCCGTCGTCGGGCCGCGATAGGCCCCGCCATCACCCACCGGCTCGAAGTGGCTGACATAGCGCCGCTCGCCCCAGAAGATCGGCACGTTGGCGCGGGTGAAGACCGGCTGCGCGTTCAGGTAAGGAATGGCAATGGTGTCGGCACCGCCGGACATCAGGAACATCGGCCCGCGCTGGTTGCGCTGCGACGACGAGTCATGGCCTAGACCAATGGTGTACGGCTGGATCGGCGCGGTGGCCTTAACGCGATCGTCCTGCCCGGCCATGATCGAGCCGCCACCGCCCTGGGAATGCCCCGAGGTCCCGACCCGCCCGGTGTTCAGCACGCCGACGTAAGTGCCATAGGTGCGGTTGCTCTCCTGCACCAGGTAATCCAGGCAGGCCAGCATGTCCCGCCCGGTACCGGCGTTGGAGGTTTCCGCCGCGGCGACCACGAAGCCATGGCTGGCCCAATGGCTCAGCAGTCCGGAATAGGTGGTCGGCCCGGTACCGGTGCCGTTGCCCCAGAGGATGATCGGGTGGCGGACTCCGCCCTGGCCGAGCGTGCGTGGCCGGTAGACCCGGCAATTGGGCCCCTCGCTCTGACTAGTCACCGCGTACGGCCCGTCGTTGTCGAAGCTCGAAACCGACGGAAAGGGCGCGCCGGGCGTATCGGGCAGCGGAGCGGCGGTGGCGGAAACGGACAGGGCGACCAGCGCCGTGGCACTCAGGCATCCAAGTGTGAACTTGCGCATCTGCATTCCTCGTTCTTGTCATTGGTATAAGGATTCATCGCCGGTCGAACGCTGCCCTACCGTCGCGAAACGGACACATACCGGCCGACCGCCAGCGGGCAGCACGCAACTCCAGTGGCGCGGCAGCCAGCGAAACGGTCGGGAATGGACTCTAGCGAGCGATAATCGACCCGCCAGTCGCACGCAGGCAGAAGCGGACCAGCGGTCAATGCGGCATTTTTCAGCGGATGTGCGTCTCGAACGCCTCCTCCGGCGTCGCCATGCGGCTAGCGCGCGGCATGCCGGCGTACCGGCAATCGTCCCGCCTGGCCCGGCTGCCGGAACGTGCGTAGAATCGGTGATATCTCGCCATTCACCACACGGCGGACCCTGAGCCCAGGCCCCACGAGCGATTACCCCGCCTCGACCCGGCCCCTTCCGAACGCACGGTCATCCTCCGTTGCATCCGGCACAGGCGTTGCTCACCATACGCATACCTCCGATTACCTGATTAGCCGCAGGAACCGTCATGCCTGATTACCGTTCGAAAACCTCCACGCACGGCCGCAACATGGCCGGTGCCCGGGCGCTGTGGCGCGCCACCGGCATGAAGGACGAAGACTTCAAGAAGCCGATCATCGCCATCGCCAACTCCTTCACCCAGTTCGTCCCCGGCCACGTGCACCTCAAAGACATGGGCCAGCTGGTCGCCCGCGAGATCGAGAAGCACGGCGGCGTGGCCAAGGAATTCAACACCATCGCGGTCGACGACGGCATCGCCATGGGTCACGACGGCATGCTCTATTCGCTGCCGTCGCGCGAGATCATCGCCGACTCCGTGGAGTACATGGTCAATGCGCATTGCGCCGACGCCATCGTCTGCATCAGCAACTGCGACAAGATCACTCCCGGCATGCTGATGGCCGCGCTGCGCCTGAACATCCCGGTGGTGTTCGTCTCCGGCGGCCCGATGGAAGCCGGCAAGACCAAGCTGGCCAACCACGGCCTGGACCTGGTCGACGCCATGGTGGTGGCCGCCGACGATTCCTGCTCCGACGAGAAGGTCGCCGAATACGAGCGCAGCGCCTGCCCCACCTGCGGCAGCTGCTCGGGCATGTTCACCGCCAACTCGATGAACTGCCTGACCGAAGCCCTCGGCCTGTCCCTGCCGGGCAACGGCACCACGCTGGCCACCCACGCCGACCGCGAGCAGCTGTTCCTGCGCGCCGGGCGTATCGCCGTCGAGCTGTGCAAGCGTTACTACCAGGACGGCGACGAGTCCGTGCTGCCGCGCAACGTGGCCAGCCGCAAGGCCTTCGAGAATGCCATGACCCTGGACATCGCCATGGGCGGTTCGACCAACACCATCCTGCACCTCCTGGCCGCCGCCCAGGAAGCCGAGGTCGACTTCGACCTGCGCGACATCGACGCGCTCTCGCGCAAGGTTCCGCAGCTGTGCAAGGTGGCACCGAACATCCAGAAGTACCACATGGAAGACGTGCACCGCGCCGGCGGCATCTTCTCCATCCTCGGCGAGCTGGCCCGTGGCGGCCTGCTGCACACCGATGTTTCCACCGTGCACAGCCCGAGCATGGCCGATGCCATCGCCGAATGGGACATCACCCAGACCCAGGACGAAGCGGTACATACCTTCTTCAAGGCCGGTCCGGCGGGCATCCCGACCCAGGTCGCCTTCAGCCAGGCCACCCGCTGGCCGAGCCTGGACCTGGACCGTGCCGAAGGCTGCATCCGCAGCATCGAGCACGCCTATTCCCAGGAAGGCGGCCTCGCCGTGCTCTACGGCAACATCGCCCTGGACGGCTGCGTGGTGAAGACCGCCGGCGTGGACGAGTCCATCCACGTGTTCGAAGGCACGGCGAAGATCTACGAAAGCCAGGACAGTGCCGTGAAAGGCATCCTCGCCGACGAGGTGAAGCCAGGCGACATCGTCATCATCCGCTACGAAGGTCCGAAGGGCGGCCCGGGCATGCAGGAAATGCTCTACCCGACCTCGTATCTGAAGTCCAAGGGCCTCGGCAAGGAATGCGCGCTGCTCACCGACGGTCGCTTCTCCGGCGGCACCTCGGGCCTGTCTATCGGCCACGCTTCGCCGGAAGCGGCCGCGGGCGGCGCCATCGGCCTGGTGCAGGACGGCGACAAGGTGCTGATCGACATCCCCAACCGCAGCATCCAGCTGCAGGTGTCGGATGAAGAGCTGGCCCACCGCCGCATCGAGCAGGACAAGAAGGGCTGGAAGCCGGCGCAGCCGCGTGCGCGCAAGGTCTCAACCGCGCTCAAGGCCTACGCCCTGCTTGCTACCAGCGCCGACAAGGGTGCAGTGCGCAACAAGGCGATGCTGGACGGCTGATCGCTGCGACAAGAAAAAAACCCGGCCCTGTGCCGGGTTTTTTATGCGCGCGGCTCGTGCAGCCGGGCCGCCACGTGATCCGCGATCGCCAGGCAGGCGGTCAGGCCCGGCGACTCGATGCCGAACAGGTTCACCAGCCCGGCGACGCCGTGCTGCGCCGGGCCATCGATGCGAAAGTCCGCGGCCGCCTCGGCAGGGCCGCTGATCTTCGGGCGGATGCCGGTGTAGGCCGGTTGCAACGAAGCGTCCGGCAGCGCCGGCCAATAACGGCGAATCGCGGCGTAGAAGCCCTCGGCCCGTTCCGGCTCGATGCGATAGTCGAGCGCCTCGACCCACTGCACGTCCGGGCCGAAACGCGCCTGGCCGGCCAGATCCAGGGTCAGGTGCACACCGAGGCCGCCGGGCTCGGGCAGCGGATAGACCAGATGGCGAAACGGCGTGCGCCCGCTCAGGCTGAAGTAGCTGCCCTTGGCGAAGAACTGCCGCGGCCGCGCGGCCGGGTCCAACCCGGCGGTGTGCGCGGCGAGGATGGGCGCGCCATGCCCGGCGCAATTCACCACGGTGCGGGCCAGCAACTGCAGCGGGTCGGCGCCGCCCACCTCGACCTGCAAGCCTGCGCTGCCGACGGTGATCGCCGTTACCGGCGCGTTCAGTGCCAGCACCGCGCCGTGGCGCTCGGCATCGCCCAGCAGTGCCAGCATCAGCGCGTGGCTGTTGATGATGCCGGTACTCGGTGAGAGCAGCCCAGCCACCGCCTGTACTTCCGGCTCCAGCGCCAGCACCTCCCGCCCATCGAGGTACTGCAGGTCATCGACCCCATTGGCCAGCGCGTGCCGCCGCAGTTGTTCCAGCGCAGCGATCTGGGCCTCGTCGGTGGCGACGATCAGCTTGCCGCAACGTCGATGGGCCACGCCGTGGCTGTTACAGAAATCGTAGAGCTGGCGACGCCCGGCCACGCACAACCGGCCCTTGAGCGAGCCCCGCGGGTAGTAGATGCCGGCGTGGATGACTTCGCTGTTGCGCGCGCTGGTGGCGGTGCCAAAGGCCGCCTCGGCTTCCAGTATCAGCACCTCGCGACCGGCCAGCGCCAGCGCACGCGCCACCGCCAGCCCGACCACTCCCGCACCCACCACCACGCAATCCACCCGATCCATGCCAGACTCCTCGACCCGAACAGCCCAAGCCTGCCGCAACCACAGCGGTCGGCCAAGGGTCGGATGACCTGACGAAGCAGTTAAAGGGAACACCGGCATGCGCATCGGCCTGATCTCCGATACCCACGGCCTGCTCCGCCCCGAGGCGGTGGCGGCACTGCAGGGCTGCGCACAGATCATTCACGCCGGCGATATCGGCAAACCGCAGGTGCTCGACGGGCTGCGTGCCATCGCGCCGCTGGAGGCGATCCGCGGCAATATCGATACGGCCGACTGGGCGCAGGTGCTGCCCGAACGCCTCGACCTGCGCATCGAGGGTCTCACCCTGCACGTGCTGCACGACCTCAAGCAGCTGGATATCGACCCGCTTGCCGCCGGCGTCGACGTGGTGATCGCCGGCCACTCGCACAAACCGAAGGTCGAGCGGCGCGACGGCGTGCTCTACGTGAACCCGGGCAGCGCAGGTCCGCGACGCTTCAGCCTGCCGATCAGCCTGGCACTGCTGGAGCTGAACGACGGCCAGGCGCAGGTGGAGCTGATCAGCCTCAGCTGACGCCCATGTAGCGATCGGCGCGGTGATTGATCGCCAGCACCAGATTCAGCGCCACGGCGCCGAGCACCGACAGCAGCACCTTGTCCACCGGTACGACGAACACCGCGGCCATGACGATCAGCGCGTCGATGCCCATCTGGAAGGTACCGGCGCGCAGGCCGAAACGCTCCTGCAGGAACAACGCGAGGATGTTCACCCCGCCAAGACTGGCGCGATGGCGGAACAGGATCAGCAGGCCGATGCCGATGGCGAAACCACCGAACACTGCGGCGTAAACCACATTCAGCTCGGCGAAGCGCACCCACTGTGGGGTCAGCTCGGCGAACAGCGAGACAAGCCCCACTGCGCAGACGGTGCGCAGGGTGAACTTCCAGCCCATGCGCCAGATCGCCAATGCATAGAACGGCAGGTTGAGCAGGAAGAACACCGGGCCGAACGACCAGCCGGCCAGGTACTTGAGCAGAAAGGCCAGCCCAACGGTGCCGCCGGTGAGCAGCCCGGCGTGGCTGTAGAAGGCGATGCCAAGGGCGACCAGCGCGGTGCCGGTGAGCAGCGCCAGAGCGTCCTCCCACAGCGGGTGACGAACGAAGATCGCCGATACGCGCTCGGCTTGCGGCACGTCGGATTCGCGGGTTTGCATCGGCTGGGTCTCGAAAACGGTTGTTGCGAAGGATAGAAGCTGGCCAGGCGGAAGGACTTGGCGCCGATCAAGCGAAGACGGCGCCGATCAGCGCCGTTGCCAGGTCTCGAACCGATACGCAGGCGCCTCGCCCTCGGCCGGGCGCGGCTGGCTGTCGATGCACTGCCACTCGGCTTCGTCGAAGGCCGGAAAGAACGCATCGCCTTCTGGAGCGGCATCGATCCGTGTCAGGTAAAGCCGCTGCGCCTGCCCCAACGCCTGGGCGTACAGCTGCGCACCGCCGATCAGCATCAGCTCGGCGACACCCTGCTCGCGCGCCCACTGCTCGGCACGCACCAGCGCGGCATCCAGATCGGTGAAGGTTTCCGCGCCGTCGAGCTGCAGATCGGCCTGGCGACTGACCACCAGGTTGAGCCGCCCCGGCAGCGGGCGGCCGAGCGAGTCCCAGGTCTTGCGACCCATGATGATCGGCTTGCCAAGGGTCATGGCCTTGAAATGCTTGAGATCGGCGGGCAGATGCCAGGGCATGCGGTTGTCGAGGCCGATCACGCGGTTCTGCGCGAGGGCGGCGATCATGGCGAGGGGAAGGCGGGTCTGATTCATGGCGGCGAGAATACCAGAGCGGCCCCGATTCCCGCAGCGCCAGCCGTTCGTCGGCTTAACCGTTTTGCAACGCAAGGGGCAACGCAGCGTCAACGTCCGGTCATGCAAGTGGCGCAGGCTGTGACATCCAAACCGAGGAGATGCCGAAATGGCCCGCAAGACCACCGCTTCCCTTCGCCGCTGGCTCACCGCTTGCACCCTGTTGCTACCACTCGCCGGCTTCGCTGCGCCGGATGAACACGCCGCGAAACACCAGGCTGCGCGGGGCGAGCCGACCCCGCTGGTGATCGCCCACCGCGGCGCCAGCGGCTATGTACCGGAGCACACCCTGGCCGCCTATGCGCTGGCCGTTTTCCAGGGCGCCGACTACATCGAGCCGGACCTGGTGATGACCCGCGACGGCCATATCGTCGCCCGCCACGACAACGAGCTGGGCCTGACCACCGATGTCGCCCAGCGTCCCGAGTTTGCCGATCGCAAGCGCACCCAGCAGGTCGACGGCGTCACCCTCACCGGCTGGTTCAGCGAAGACTTCACCCTCGCCGAGCTGAAGACCCTGCGCGCCATCGAGCGCATCCCGGATATCCGCCCGGGCAATGCCCGCATGGACGGCAGCCTGGAAATCCCGACCCTGCAGGAGATCATCGACCTGGTGAAAACGCTGCAGCTCAGCCAGGGCCGACGCATCGGTCTGTACCCGGAAACCAAGCATCCGACCCATTTCCAGCAGCTCGGCCTGGCCATGGAGAAGCCGCTGGTGCGCATCCTCACCCGCAACGGCTACGTCGGGCGTCACGCGCCGGTGTATATCCAGTCGTTCGAGGTGGACAACCTCAAGACCCTCAGCCGCCTGACCCAGCTGCGCCTGGTGCAGCTGTTCAGCTCCGGCCAGCCGTATGACCAGCAGGTGCGCGGGACCAAGCTGACCTACGCGCAGATGGCCACCCCCGCCGGGCTCAAGGCCATCTCCCGCTACGCCGCCGGCGTCGGCCCGGAGAAGAGCTACATCATTCCGCGTGACGGCAACGGCAATCTGGGCACGCCGACCGGCTTCGTCGCCGCCGCCCATGCGGTCGGGCTCAAGGTCCACCCGTACACCTTCCGCGCAGAAAACGCCTTCCTCCCGGCCAACCTGCGCAGCAGCGACAAGCGCCACGAGCGCGGCGACAGCGAAGCGGAGATCCGCGCCTTCCTCGATGCCGGCATCGATGGCCTGTTCATCGACCAGCCGGACATCGCCGTGCGCCTGCGCAACGCCGACTGACGACCACAGCGGGGAGCCGCAACGGCTCCCCGTTTCCCCGTTCCGCGCGGCAGCGGTTATCCTCAGGGCTCGACCCGCCAGCGAGAAGCCGCGTGACCGTCCGCCCCTCTCCCGATCTCACTCCGCTCGACCGAATCTGGCTGACCGAAGCCGTGCGCCTGCGCGAAGAGCATGCCGGGCCGCTGGACGACGACGAGGCCAACCGCCAGGCCCGTACCCAGGGCGGCGATCTGCCAGCGCTGATCGAGCGCCGCGCGCTCTGGCTGGCCCACCGTGACGGGCTCATCGAGGCGCTTCGGCACTGGCGTCAGGGCGCCCGCCTGGGCGCGCTCGCGCTGATCCTGCTGGCGCTCTTCACCGGTGCCGGGCTGGCCTTCGCCGCGCTCGGCGACGGGCAGCGACCGGTCAACGTGTTCTGGGCGCTGGGCAGCCTGCTCGGGCTGAACCTGCTGACCCTGCTCGGCTGGCTGCTCGGCCTGCTGCTGACCGGCGACAGCAGCGGCGCGCTGGGGCGCCTGTGGCTCTGGCTGAGCGAAAAGCTCGCCCGTGATGCCCGCGCCGCGCAGCTGGCCCCTGCGCTGCTGAGCGTGCTGCATCAGCGCCGACTCGGCCGCTGGTTGCTGGGAACCGGCGTGCACGCCCTATGGCTGCTGGCGATGACCAGCGCCCTGCTCACCCTCCTCGCCCTGCTGGCGACCCGCCGCTACGGCTTCGTCTGGGAAACCACCATCCTTGGCGAGAACGCCTTCGTCGGCCTGACCCAGGCCTTCGGCGCGCTACCGGCCCTGCTCGGCTTCAGCGTGCCGGATGTCGAGCAGATCCGCGCCAGCGGCGCACTCGCCGGCGATCTGGACGGTGCGCGGCAACGCTGGGCCGGCTGGCTGGTCGGCGTGCTGCTGGTCTACGGCCTGCTGCCGCGACTGCTGCTGGCGAGCCTCTGCCTGTGGCGCTGGCGGCGTGGGCGGGCTGCGCTGACCCTCGATCTGAACCTGCCGGCCTACCGCCTGCTGCGCGAACGCCTGCAGCCACCCAGCGAGCGCCTCGGCATCCGTGATGCGGCGCCCGCCCAACTGCACGCGCCCAGCGCCGGCGCTCAGCTCGATGGCAGCGCTGGCGCCGTGCTGGTGGCCATCGAGCTGGACGGCAGCCGCCCCTGGCCGCCGGCTCTGTCCAAGGGTATCGCCGATGCCGGCATTCTCGATGATCGCGAGGGACGCCGGCGCCTGCTCGATCAGCTAAGCCGTTTTCCACCGGCGCGCCTGGCCATCGCCTGCGATCCCCGACGCTCGCCGGATCGCGGCACGCTGGCGCTGATCGGCGAACTGTCGCGCTGCGCGGCGGCGACTCGCGTCTGGCTGCTGCAAGCACCACCGGGCGAGGCCCTGGACAGCGCGCGCCTGGAAGACTGGCATCAGGCGCTGGATACCCTGGGGCTGACGCATTCGAGCTGCGCCCCGCTGCGCTGGCTGGAGACAGGCCATGACTGAAGCGCTGAAACTGGCCGTGGTCGGCCATACCAATGTCGGCAAGACCTCGCTGCTGCGCACCCTGACCCGCGACATCGGCTTCGGTGAGGTCTCGCACCGGCCGAGCACCACCCGCCACGTCGAGGGTGCGCGGCTGTCGGTGGACGGCGAGCCGCTGCTGGAGCTCTACGACACCCCCGGCCTGGAAGATGCCATCGCCCTGCTCGACTACCTCGAACGCGTCGAACGCCCCGGTGAGCGCCTCGACGGCCCGGCACGCACCGCGCGCTTTCTCGACGGCAGCGAGGCACGCCAGCGCTTCGAGCAGGAAGCCAAGGTGCTGCGTCAGCTGCTGGCCAGCGACGCCGGGCTCTACGTGATCGACGCCCGTGAGCCGGTGCTGGCCAAGTACAAAGACGAGCTGGCGGTACTCGCCGGCTGCGGCAAGCCGCTTTTGCCGGTGCTCAACTTCGTCGCCCAGCCCGGCCATCGCGAGGAGGAATGGCGCCAGGCGCTGGCCCGCCTCGGCCTGCATGCGCTGGTGCGCTTCGACAGCGTGGCGCCACCCGTGGACGGTGAGCGCCGGCTGTACGAAAGCCTGGCGCTGCTGCTGGAACAGGCGCGACCCAAGCTGCAGCGACTGATCGAGGACCACGAGGCCCAGGCTGCCGCACGCCTGGCCAGCGGCCAGAGACTGATCGCCGAACTGCTGGTGGACGTTGCCGCCTGCCGACGCAGCGTGGCCGCACAGCCCGAGCTGGAACGCGGCGCCATTCGTGAATTGCACGACGCCGTGCGCGGCAGAGAGCAGCGCTGCGTCGAGGCCCTGCTGCGGCTGTACGCCTTCCGCAAGGAGCAGGCGGCAGCCAGCGAGCTGCCGCTGCTCGACGGGCGCTGGGGCGACGACCTGTTCAACCCCGAGACCCTCAAGCAGCTGGGCGTGAAGATCGGCAGCGGCATGGCCGCAGGCGCGGCCGCCGGTGCCGGGGTCGACCTGATGGTCGGCGGCATCACCCTCGGCGCCGCGGCGCTGCTCGGCGCCATCGCCGGCGGCGGCGCGCAGACCGCGCGGCACTATGGCAACCGCCTGCTCGGCAAGCTCAAAGGCCAGCGCGAGCTGAGCGTCGACGACGCCGTACTGCGCCTGCTCGCCCTGCGCCAACGCCAGTTGCTGGCCGTGCTTGCGACTCGCGGGCACGCCGCCACCGAAGCGATCCGCCTGGCCACGCCGCAGGATCAGGGCTGGCGCGAGGGCAAGCTGCCCGAAGCCCTGCAACGCTGTCGCGCGCATCCCGAGTGGTCGTCGCTCAACCCCGGCGCCCGCCTGCAGGACGGCGAGCGTCAGGCGGCGCTGGACGAGCTGGAAACTCAACTGCAGCAAAACTGAGCCGATCAGGTGGAGCGTAGGGTGGGCTTCAGCCCACCAGCGGGTGGCGTGCGCGGGGTTGTCGGTGGGCTGAAGCCCACCATACCCCGGTGGTGTCTGCCGCATGATCGGTGACGAGATCGGCAAAGGCAGGGACTAACCGAGCATTTCCCCATGCATCCGCGCGCATCGCGCTTTGGCGGCCGGCACCGGCGCAGGTGCGACCCGCAAGGTGCACAGCGTCGCCAGCATGATCAGCAACCCTCCCGCCCAGCCCATCGGCCCCAGCCGCTCACCCAGCCAGAGACCGGCGATGATCGCGCCGAACAGCGGTTCGGAGCCCATCAGCAGCGACACCCGCGTTGCGCTGCTGCGCCCCAGCGCGCGGTTCTGCGCGAACATGGCGAACAGCGTGGCGAACAGCACCAGATACAGCGTGCCGGACCAGAAGCCCGGCTCCATCGGCAGCGCCGGCAGTCCGCCCTGCATCGACACGGCGAGCAGGATGCAGCCCGCCGCGACGACTCCGCTCTGCACCGCGGTCAGCGCCAGTGCCGGAATTTCCCGGCCGGCCGTCAATCGCCGGGTCAGGCAGACCAGCACCGCGCGCAGCAACGCGGCGGCCAGCATCAGCGCATCACCAAGATTGAGCGACAGCTGCGGGCCGCCGGTCAGCAGCCAGACGCCCGCCAACGAAAGCGCGCAGGCGAGGAACAGCGTGCTGTGCGGCCGCTGGCGCAGCAGCAGCCATTCCATGAACGGCGTGATCACCACGCACAGGCTGATCAGAAACGCCGCATTGCTGGCGCTGGTCAGCATCACGCCCCAGGTCTCGCAGAGAAAGATCGCCAGCATCACCAGCCCCAGCGGCAGGCCGGGGCGCAGCGCCCGGCGACCGGCGCCGCGCAGTTGCGGCAGCAGCAGGACAAAGGTCAGACCGAAGCGGATCGCCAGAAAACCCAGCACCGGGTAGAACAGCAGCGCCTGCTTGGCCACCGCATAGCTGCTGCCCCAGATCAGCGCCACCGTCAGCAGCATGCCATCGGCCAGCCACAGCCCCTGTCTCAACGTGCCTTTCATGTTCGAATCCCCGCACCAATCAGGCGCTGATTGTCGGGCCTGTCGCAGCAGTCGATAATCCAGCGAAACAGCACAGGACCTATTCCGCATGGGAACGAATGACAGCGCAGCCCTGCTGCCCTACATGGCCGTGTTCGTGCGGGTGGTCGAGGCCGGCAGCTTCTCCGGCGCCGCGCGCCTGCTGGGCAGCACACCGTCGGCGGTGAGCCGCCAGGTGGCGCGGCTGGAGCAGGCCCTGGCGCTGCGCCTGCTGGAACGCACGACGCGCCAGCTGCGGCTGAACGAGGCCGGGGCGGAGTTCTACCAGCATTGCCGGGACATGCTCAATGCGGCCGAGGCCGCCGTCGCCATCGGCGAGCGGCTGATGCGCAGCCCGCGCGGGCTGGTGCGCCTGAGCGTGCCGAAGGCCTATGGCAAGTTCGTCGTCGGGCCGTTGATGCCGGCCTTTCTCCAGCGCTACCCCGAGGTCGATGTGCAGCTGCGGATCAGCGACCAGAGCCCGGACCTGATCGAGGACGGTTTCGACCTGCTGGTGCAGGTCACCGACAACCCACCCGAAGGCCTGGCCGGCAAGCCGCTCGGGCCGGTGCGCCAACTGCTCTGCGCCAGCCCCGACTACCTGCAGCGCCACGGCGAGCCGCAGCATCCGCAGGACCTGCTGCGCCACAGCTGCCTGTATCTGGGGGAAACGGCGGGAGACAATCGCTGGCACCTGCGCCGCGGCGAGCTGCAGGAGACGGTGACAGTGCGTGGCCGCTACATCAGCAACCACAGCGAGGCGCGGCTACTGGTGGCGCTGGCGGGTCTGGGCATCACCTGCCTGCCGCATTTCACCGCCGCCCAGGCGCTGGCCGACGGGCAATTGCGTGAAGTGCTACCGCAGTGGCGCTACACCGGCTCCTACCAGGGCGCGGCCTGGCTGCTGTGGCGACAGAATCATCACCTGCCGCCGAAGACGCGCGCACTGATCGACTATCTGAGCGAGGCGCTGATAGCCAGCTGAGCGCAGCGCGCACCCGCAGACAGTGAGCGGACGCGCACCGCTACCGGCGCGCCTGTCAGCGCTCCTTGGTGCCTTCCACTTCCTCGGCCATGCGTGCCAAGCCGAGGTGGCGCACGTCGGTGCCGCGCACCAGGTAGATCACCAGTTCGGCGATGTTGCGCGCGTGGTCGCCGATGCGCTCCAGCGAGCGCAACGCCCAGATCACGCTGAGCACGCGGGAGATCGAGCGCGGGTCTTCCATCATGTAGGTGACCAGCTCGCGCAGCGCGGTCTTGTATTCACGGTCGACGGTCTTGTCGTACTGCGCCACCGACAGCGCCAGCTCGGCATCGAAACGAGCGAAGGCATCCAGCGATTCCTGCACCATCCGACGCACTTGGTCGCCGATGTGACGCACCTCGACGTAACCCTTGGGCGACTCGCCTTCCTCGCACAGCTGGATGGCGCGGCGGGCGATCTTGGTCGCCTCGTCACCGATGCGCTCGAGGTCGATCACCGACTTGGAGATGCTGATGATTAGGCGCAGATCGGAGGCCGCCGGCTGGCGGCGGGCGAGGATGCGCACGCATTCCTCATCGATATTGCGCTCCATCTGGTTGATCTGGTCATCCACCTCACGAACCTGCTGAGCGAGCCCGGAATCGGCCTCGATCAGCGCGGTGACCGCGTCGTTGACCTGCTTCTCCACCAGCCCGCCCATGGCCAGCAGGTGGCTGCGCACCTCCTCCAGCTCGGCGTTGAACTGCTGGGAGATGTGTTGGGTGTGGCTGTCTTTGCTGATCATGTGCGAACCCTTGCGAAACTGTTGTTCTCTCGCCGGACGGTCCGGCCTTTGGCAAAGCGTGCTGCGCTAGGAGGCGGCGCGCAGACAGTACGAACCAGGTACGGCAAGCGCCGCCGACAACGCGCAGCGCGATTTGCCATAGCCGGCTAGCCGTAGCGGCCGGTGATGTAGTCTTCGGTCTGCTTCTTGGCCGGGTTGGTGAACAGCGTATCGGTGTCGCCGTACTCGATCAGTTTGCCCATGTACATGAACGCCGTGTAGTCGGACACCCGCGCGGCCTGCTGCATGTTGTGGGTGACGATGACGATGGTGTACTTGGCCTTCAGTTCGTAGATCAGCTCTTCGACCTTCAGCGAGGAGATCGGGTCGAGGGCCGAACTCGGCTCATCGAGCAGCAGCACTTCCGGCTGCACGGCGATGGTGCGGGCGATCACCAGGCGCTGCTGCTGACCACCGGAGAGGCCGAGCGCCGATTCGTGCAGACGGTCCTTGACCTCGTCCCACAGCGCCGCGCCCTTGAGCGCCCACTCGACGGTCTCGTCGAGCACGCGCTTCTGCTTGATGCCCTGGATGCGCAGGCCGTAGACCACGTTCTCGTAGATGCTCTTGGGGAACGGGTTAGGCTTCTGGAACACCATGCCGACGCGACGGCGCAGGTCGGCCACGTCTTCGCCCTTGCGGTAGATGTTGGTGCCGTCGAGGTTGATCGCGCCCTCGATGCGGCAGCCGTCGACCAGGTCGTTCATACGGTTGAAGCAGCGCAGCAGGGTCGACTTGCCGCAGCCGGACGGCCCGATGAAGGCCGTCACGCGCTGGCGCGGGATGTTCATGCTGACGTTGAACAGCGCCTGCTTCTGGCCGTAGTACAGGCTGAGGTCAGGCACCTCGATGGCGACCTGCTCGTTGGCCAGGTTCAGGCTGCGCTTGTCGCGGCCCAGCGCGGAAATGTCGATGGAGTGGGTGTTGGTTTGCATGTGCTCGCTCCGTTTGCAGCCCCGGGCTGCAAGCTATTGGCTGCAAGCCAGGCCGGTTGCCTCGTCTCGAAGCAGACCGCCGGGCTTGCAGCACCAATCAATGATCCAGCGCCTTGTATTTCTCGCGCAGGTGGTTGCGGATGACGACCGCACTGAAGTTGAGAATCGCGATGACCAGCACCAGCAGGAACGCCGTGGCGTAGACCAGCGGGCGCGCCGCCTCGACGTTGGGGCTCTGGAAGCCGACGTCGTAGATGTGGAAGCCCAGGTGCATGATCTTCTGATCCAGATGCAGGTAAGGGTAGTTGCCATTGAGCGGCAGGTTCGGCGCCAGCTTGACCACGCCGACCAGCATCAGCGGCGCCACTTCGCCGGCGGCGCGGGCCACGGCGAGGATCAGGCCGGTCATCATGGCCGGGCTGGCCATCGGCAGCACCACCTTCCACAGCGTCTCGGACTTGGTCGCGCCGAGGGCCAGCGAGCCTTCGCGGATCATCCGCGGAATGCGCGCCAGGCCTTCCTCGGTGGCGACGATCACCACCGGCAGGGTGAGGATGGCCAGGGTCAACGAGGCCCACATCAGACCCGGCGTGCCGAACACCGGCGCTGGTGCGGCTTCCGGGTAGAACAGCCGGTCCAGCGAGCCGCCCAGCACGTAGACGAAGAAGCCCAGACCGAACACGCCATAGACGATCGACGGCACGCCGGCCAGGTTGTTCACGGCGATGCGGATGATGCGGGTGAGCAGGCCCTGCTTGGCGTACTCGCGCAGGTAGACCGCGGCGATCACGCCGAACGGGGTGACGATCACCGCCATGATCAGGGTCATCAGCACGGTGCCGAAGATCGCCGGGAACACGCCGCCCTCGGTATTGGCCTCGCGCGGTTCGTCGCTGACGAACTCCCACAGCTTGGCGAAGTAGAACATCAGCTTCTGCGGCGTCGACATGGCATTGGGCTGGAACGCTCGCACCACCTTGCCCAGGCTGATCTCCTGTTCGCGGCCATCGGCGGTGCGCACGGTGATGCTGTCGCGGTTGAACTGCTGCTGCAGCGCCACCAGCTTGTCTTCCAGAACCCGGTACTCGGCATCCCACTGGGCGCGCTCGGCATCCAATTCGGCCTGCGCCGCGGCGTCCAGACGATCGTCCAGCTCCAGCTTGCGGGTCTTCAGGCGCAGACGCTCGAGGCCGTGGTTGATGCGGCCGATTTCCACCTTTTCGATGCGCGAGATCTGCGTGTGCAGCTCATCGACGCGGTCGATACGGGCCTGCAACTCATTCCAGGCGCCTTCGCCCTCAGCGACCAGCTGGCCGGCCTCCTTCACGTTGAGCAGGAACCCATAGAAATTGCCCCACTCGCGGCGCTCCAGCACCATCAGCTCGGCGGGTGTGCGCTGGTTGCTCAGCCACTCACCCACGACCCAGGAGAAGTCCGCGCCGTAGACCTCGCGGTTGCCGACCTTGAGCAGCTCGCGGGTCATGAACTCGCCGCCCTCGATGTTCACCGGCAGGCCGCTGGCCGCCAGGCGCGCCCGCGGCACTTCTTCGGCCTGCACGACCTCGCCGGCCAGCACACGCGTCTCGGCGCCGGGCACGCTGTAGTCGGCGACGATCACGTCGGCCGGCCAGAAGTGCGCCAGGCCGCGCACGGCAATGATCGCCAGCAACCCCAGGGTCATGATCACGGCGATGGCCACCGCGCCGGCGTTCATCCAGATCCAGGGTGTGCCGCTCTTGACCCAGGTGTTCAACGAATCCTTTTTCACGGATCGATACCTTTTGCGAAGTCTGGTTTACAGGCTGGCGTACTTGCCGCGCAGCCGCTGGCGGATCAGCTCGGCCAGGGTGTTCATGACGAAGGTGAACATCAGCAGCACCAGCGCGGCGAGGAACAGCACGCGGTAATGGGTGCCACCGACTTCGGATTCGGGCATTTCCACCGCGACGTTGGCGGCCAGGGTGCGCATGCCCTCGAAGATGTTGGCTTCCATGATCGGCGTGTTGCCGGTGGCCATCAGTACGATCATGGTCTCGCCCACGGCGCGCCCCATGCCGATCATCAGCGCCGAGAAGATGCCCGGGCTGGCGGTCAACAGCACCACGCGGGTAAGGGTCTGCCAGGGCGTGGCACCGAGTGCCAGCGAGCCCAGGGTTAGGCTCTTCGGCACGCTGAACACGGCGTCTTCGGCGATCGAATAGATCGTCGGGATCACCGCGAAGCCCATCGCCAGGCCGATTACCAGGGCGTTGCGCTGATCGAACGGGATGCCCATGTCGTTGGACAGCCACAGGCGCATGTCACCGCCGAAGAACCAGTTTTCCAGATGGCCACTGATTTCCAGCGAGCCGAAACCGATCAGCAGGATCACCGGAATCAGCAGCACCGCTTCCCAGCCCTCCGGAACCGCCAGACGCACCCGCTGTGGCAGGCGACTCCAGGTCCAGGCGGCGAAGAGAATGCCGACCGGCATCAGGAGCAGGAGACTGAAGATGCCCGGCAGGTGGTTCTCCAGGAATGGCGCGAGGAACAGGCCAGCAAAGAAGCCGAGGATCACCGTCGGCAGTGCCTCCATCAGCTCGATCACCGGCTTGACCTTGCGGCGCAGCGACGGCGCCATGAAGTAGGCGGTGTAGAAAGCCGCGCAGATGGCCAGCGGCGCGGCCAGCAGCATGGCGTAGAACGCCGCCTTGAGCGTACCGAAGGCCAGCGGCGCGAGGCTCAGCTTGGGTTCGAAATCGGTATTGGCCGAGGTGGACTGCCAGACGTAATCCGGCTCCGGGTAACTCTCATACCAGACCTTGCCCCACAGCGCGCTCCAGGAAATTTCCGGGTGCGGATTGTCGATCACGAAACGCTGCAGGCCCTTGTCGGACTCCACCAGCAGGCGGGTTGCGCGAGGCGACAGCGCGGCCAGCGCAGCGCCGTCGGCAACCTGCTCCTTGAGCAGAGTGCGGTGCGCGGTGCTGTGGAATACACCGACGTTGCCGCTGTCGTCCAGGACGAGGAAACCCTTGCGCCGCTCTTCCGGCAGGATCTGCCGAATCGGACTGCTGCCCAGCTGGAAGTTGCGCACGTTCTTCAGCTCGGCCTGACCGTCGGCGGCGCGGACCATGAACCATTGCCCGACGGTACCCTTGGAATCACCCACCATCAGCGAGATGCCACCCAGCAGCGGGCTGATCGTGGTGATCTCGCTACCATCGCCGACCAGCTTGTAACGGCCGTTGAGTTGCTTGCGACGCAGATCGAAGACATCCACGCTGGCCTTGCCGCTAACCGCGTAGAGCCACATGTGGCGCGGATCGATCAGCAGCTGGCGAATCGGCTCGGCCAGTTGCGGCAGGTCGAGGCGCTCCTGCTCCAGCGTCACTTCGCCGGTCATCAGGTTTTCGCTGCTGGCGATGCGCTGGGCGTGCAGAGCGGTGCCGGTTGCACCGGCGACCAGCAGGGTCTTGCCGTTCAGGCTGACCGCTGCCTGCTCGATCGGCCGGCCTTCGGCGTCGAGCTGCAGGGGCTCTTCACCGAACGGATAGGACAGTTCAGGGGTGATGGTCTTCTTGTTGTTCGGGTAGGTGACCTTGTAGTTGTGCTCCAGTACCAGCGCCTGGCCGTTATCCAGGCCCAACACCAGTCGCCGCGTACCGGGCGTGTCCTGGCCTACCGAAACGATGCTGCTGTCGGCGGGCAGCGGTATGGCCTTGCTGGACAGCAGCGAGCCATCCTTCAGCGCGAAGAAGCGCGCCTGACCGTCCGAGCCCAGCCGCAGGGCGACCTGATTCTGTTCTTCGACGTTCAGCAGCAGCGCTTCGCCAGCCTCGGCCAGCCAGGCCGGCCGCTGCATCTCGCGGCTCTCCAGTTCGGCGCCCTGGAACATGGGCAGTACGACCTGACCCAGATAAAAGAAAATGAGGGTGATGGCACCCAGTACCGCCAGACCGCCGATGGACACGTACCAGCGCGCCAGGTGGTCTTTCAGCGCGCGCATGCGGCGCTTGCGCTGCAGCGCCGGCGTGTTGAAGTCCAGCCGTTGCACATCGGAATTCGCGGTCATGTTTTCCATGTCGTTCATGCCAGGGCTCCTGGGCCTGAGCGGCCCTTCGGGGCGCCTAATCTAATAAAGCCGTGTGACAGAAAGATTACAGCCAGGTGACGCGACGAAGCCCGCCAGCGCGTATCGCGTGGCGGGCATCTGCGCATGGCCGGCGCGCTAAGGCGCCGGCCGTCACGCGGGTCTTACAGACCCAGTTCCTGCATGGTCTTGTCGACCACCTTCTTCGGCAGCGGGATGTAGCCGTCCTTGACCACGACTTCCTGACCCTGCTTGGAGAGCACCAGCTTGAGGAACTCGGCGTCGATCGGGCTCAGCGGCTTGTTCGGCGCCTTGTTGACGTAGACGTAGAAGAAGCGAGCCAGCGGGAACTTGCCGGCCAGAGCGTTCTCTTCGTTGGCCTCGAAGGCCTCGCCACCCTTGGACAGCGGTACCGCACGGACGCTGGAGGTCTTGTAGCCGATGCCCGAGTAACCGATGGCGTTCAGGGTGCTGGAGATCGACTGCACCACCGAGGCCGAACCCGGCTGCTCGTTGACGTTGGACTTGAAGTCACCCTTGCACAGGGCTTCTTCCTTGAAGTAGCCGTAGGTGCCGGATACCGAGTTACGACCGAACAGCTGGATCGGCTTGGCCGCCCACTCGCCGGTCATGCCCAGGTCGCCCCAGGTCTTGATGTCCTTCTCACCACCGCACAGGCGGGTGCTGGAGAAGATGGCATCGACCTGCTCGATGTCCAGCGACTTGATCGGGTTGTCCTTGTGCACGAACACGGCCAGGGCGTCGATCGCCACCGGAACGGCAGTGGGCTTGTAGCCGTACTTCTCTTCGAAGGCCTGAATCTCGTTGTCCTTCATGGGGCGGCTCATCGGGCCCAGGTTCGCAGTGCCCTCGGTCAGCGCGGGCGGCGCAGTGGAGGAGCCGGCAGCCTGGATCTGAATATTGACGTTCGGATAGCTGCGCTTGAACTCTTCGGCCCACAGGGTCATCAGGTTGGCCAGGGAGTCGGAACCAACGCTGGACAGGTTGCCGGAAACACCGGAGGTCTTCTGGTAGCTCGGCAGCGCCGGGTCTACAGCAGCGACTGCGCTCGCGGCGCCAACGCCAGCGGCAACGAAGGTCAGGGCCGCCATCAAACGATTCAGTTTCATACCTTGCTCCTAGCAGGTGTGTGCTCGAGTGTGTTGGAACGGGGGCCAGTATCTGCAGGCCGTGTGAACACTCTATGAATCAAGTGTGACAATCTCATGACCACGTGCACCATTGACCTGGTGCGGTCGCTGTGGCGGTTCACAGCCGTTATACTCGGCGCCATCGCCCGCGCTAGCGCGGGCATTTCGCGCCAGAACAACAAACGCGCCGCGAGTCCGACTGATGAACGAATACGAACAGGAAGATCCGATCCCGCAGGGCGACCTGGCGCTGCAGCTCACCGCGCTGCCCAGGGAAACCAATGGTTTCGGCGATATATATGGTGGCTGGCTGGTGTCGCAGATGGACCTGGCCGGTACCGCGATGGCCAGCCGCGTGGCCGGCGGGCGTGTCGCCACGGTGTCCATCGATCGCATGGCGTTCATGGTGCCGGTAGCGGTCGGCGCGCAGCTGTCCTTCTATACCCAGACGCTGGAAGTCGGGCGCAGCTCGATTCGCATGTTGGTGGAAGTGTGGAGCGACGATCCGCTGTCCAGCGAGTGGCGCAAGGTCACCGAAGCGGTGTTCGTCTTCGTCGCCATCGACGGCAGCGGCCGCACCCGCCCCGTTACCCCGCGCCGCTGAGACCAGCACACTGGTTTCCGACAGTTAGCCCGTCGGCACGTCGGCGCCCGGCCGCCCGGTGGCCAGGACGAAGCAGTTCTTGCCGCTCGTCTTGGCCCGGTACAGTGCCCGGTCGGCACACTGATAGAGCTGTTCGCCCCGCTGCCCCTCCTGCAGGGTCGCCACACCGATACTGACCCCAACCCGCAACGCCGCGTCACGCGGGTGGCGGAGTTCAAGCGCGGCCAACGCCGCGATCACCTGCCGTGCGATGCGTTGTGCCGCTGCGCTGTCGCAGTTGTACAACAGCAGCGCGAACTCCTCTCCGCCAACCCGTGCTGCCAGATCCAGCGGACGTCGTGCGAAACCTGCCAGCAGTTCACCGAACGTGCGAATCAGTGCGTCGCCGGCCGGGTGGCCAAACGCGTCGTTGTAGGCCTTGAAGTCATCCAGATCGAGCAGCAGCAGACTCAGGGGGCGGCGATCCCGGCGCGCCTGGGCTATTCGCTGGTCGAGCGCCCGATCATGACTGCGTCGATTGGCCAGACCGCTCAGGGCATCGTGCTCGGCCACCCAGCCCAGTAACTGGCGCATCAGGAACTGCTCGCGCTGGGAGTACTCGTGCAGGTAGCGACTGACGGCACCGATGATCAGCAGCAGCGTGTAATAGCTGACCGCGATCCAGTGCTGCGGCAACTGTGCGGGCGTCAGGATCAGGTACGCCATGAGCACGTCCAGCAGCACGATCAGTAACGCACCCAGGAGTGCCACCCAGAAGGTCACACCGAGGAAGAAGAACGAGCTGACGATCAGCAGCCCGGCGCCGTACTGGAAGTTGAGCGGGGCATCCAGCGCCTCGAAGCGGATGTCGATGAATGCTGCGATCACACCGATCAGCACCAGCAACGCGGGGAATATCCGATTGGCCTGGGCGCGAAAGGTACGGCTGTAGAACGACAGTACCAGCACGACGATGCCCGGCACGATCTGTAGCAGCCGCAGCAGGGTAAGCGTACCCAGCCAGTCGCTATCATCCAGCTGGAAATAGCGGTGCTCGAAGTACAGGTAGCCGGATACCGCGACGATCAGCAGCAGCGCCGCAAGCCGCTGCGATGCCCGGGCCTGGCCGTCGAGATAGGCGCGGAATTCGTGCTCGAGTTGCGGCCTGAAGCGAAGCAATCGAAAGCCGCCGTGCAGCTGGCGGCCGTAAGGCGTCTCGCGAAAGCCCTCGGTCGCAGCTTGATCGGTGGTATGTCGCATGGAAGAACCCGCAAATTCGATGACGGCGATGATATCACTACGCCAGCAGCCGATCGGAACCGTCCGACGGGCGTCGTGGCAGACAGCCTGGTCTTTGGACAGAGCGCTTGCACTGGACGTTTCAAGCATCGAAGATCGCGCTACATGCATTGCTGGATGTATCCGCGTGACCACCCTTCTGCTTGCCCTCTGGCCGCTGTTCGCCTTGATCGTCGCCGGTTATTTCCTGCGCCTGCGCGCCTTTCCGAGTGCCGAGTTCTGGCCCGGCGCCGAGCGCATCAACTATTTCCTGCTCTTTCCTGCCCTGCTGTTCAGCAGCCTGGCCACCGCACCCCTGGACAACCCCGCGTTGCCACGGCTGGCCGGCGCCGTGCTGCTCGGCCTCGGTCTGGCCTGGGTCGGGCTGCTGATCGCCAAGCGTCTGCGCGGCTGGTCAGCCGGGCGTTTCGGTGCCATCACCCAGGGCGTGCTGCGCTTCAATACCTATCTCGGTCTTGCCGCGGTGGGCAGCCTGTTCGGCAAGGAAGGCCTGGCACTGGCGGCCCTGATGCTGGCGTTGATGGTGCCGACGGTGAACGTGATGTCGGTCTGGGCGCTGACCGCCGAGCGCGGTGTGAGCGTGCGCGGTCTGTTGCTGCCGATCGCCAGGAATCCACTGATCCTGGCCTGCCTGGCCGGCGCGCTGGTGAACCTGTCGGGGCTGGGATTGCCAGGCGGTACCGATCGGCTGCTGGGCCTGCTAGCGGCTGCCAGCCTGCCGCTGGGCCTGCTCTGTGTCGGTGCGGCGCTAAAGCCGCAGGAGCTGGGCGGTGAGATTCCGGCGCTGGGCTGGAACAGCGCAGTACGCCTGCTGGCCGTGCCGCTACTGGCCTTCGGCGTGGCACGGGTGCTCGGCTTGCCAGATATGGAAACGACCATCCTGGTGCTGTTCTTCGCGCTGCCCACCGCGCCGACCGCTTACGTGCTGACCCGCCAGCTGGGCGGTGACAGTCATCTGATGGCGGGCATCATCACCCTGCAAACCCTGCTCGCCGCAGCCAGCCTGCCGCTGGTGCTGACCCTGCTGAACGGCTGATCAGCGCGCCACCTGTCCGCGCAGGAGGCGCAGCAGCATCAGCGCCAGGCCGAAGCCCAGCGCGCAGAGCACCAGCAACGGACCGAGATAGCCGAGGGCATCCTGCAGCCAGCCCAGCAGCTGGTGCCAAGCGGCCAACTGCGAGCCCTGCGCCGGCACGTAGCCGCCCTGCTGCCAGATCCGGTAGGCCGCATGCAGCGGAATCAGCGTCAGCGGCAGCAGGATCAGGCACAGCCAGTAGCCGCTGCGCCGGTAGGCGCCCAACAGCCCCCACGGCAGGTAGGCGGCTCGAATGAGCTGGAAGAAGCAGAAGATGTAATAGACGACCAGCAACAGAACGAAACCGCTGCGCAGTGACGGCGCCAGCCACAGCTCGCGCAGTGCGGCGGTGCTGATCGTCAGGCTCAGCACGCCCCAGAGCAGAAGGAAGAAGGTTCTCATCGCGTTCTCCGACGGATT
The DNA here is from genome assembly GCF_026642215.1 of Stutzerimonas sp. R40042. Classification (NCBI taxonomy): domain Bacteria; kingdom Pseudomonadati; phylum Pseudomonadota; class Gammaproteobacteria; order Pseudomonadales; family Pseudomonadaceae; genus Stutzerimonas; species Stutzerimonas sp. R40042. Next base: position 4,425,956 of record NZ_CP113258.1, read on the forward strand.
TTTTCGCAAGCGGCCATCGGAACAGAATTCAGTCGCACATACGCAAAACCACTTCACGAAACCAGGCTCATTTGCGCCGATCATGCAGGCTACGTGCGCGCCCGCACGGGTTAGAACAGGCTGAGCTGGTCACCTGGCGGCGCCTCCGCCGGGCTCCGAGGCGTCAACGCCGCGGCTTCGCACGCAGCCGCGGCACTATTCAGACGCTCGGCCAGCCCGGCGGCGCGCTCTGCGCGGGTGCTGACCGCTTCGGCCAGGCGTGCCGGCAGCGCCCAGATTTCCACCTGGCGCTTGGCGCGAGTGATGCCGGTGTAGAACAGCGCGCGGGTCAGCAGCGGGCTCGGTTGATCCGGCAGCGCCAGCAGTACCTCGGCGAACTCCGAGCCCTGGCTCTTGTGCACCGTCATGGCGAAGGCGCTGTCGTGGCTCGGCAGCCGTGCCGGCGCGAAGCCGCGATAACCGTCGTCACCCTCGAAGAACACCCGCAGGCCCTGCTCGGTTTTCAGGCACAGGCCGATGTCGCCGTTGAATAGCCCCAGCGCGTAGTCGTTCTGCCGGACCATCACAGCCCGCCCGGGATACCAGCGCTCGCGGGCCGGCACGCCGAGGCGACGCCTGAAGCGTGTTTCCAGCGCCTCGTTGATACCGGTCACGCCGAACGGGCCCTCGCGTTGCGCAGTCAGCGCCCGGAAACCGTTAAAGGCCTCGAACGCCGCGCCTGAATCGCCCTGCCGCGCAGCCTGCAGGTAGCCGCCGTACCCCTGCTCCAGCCGCTCGATCAAGGCGGTCGGGCTGGGCGTCGCGTTCCAGGCGAGATCCGTACGACCTTCCTGCAGCAGCGCGACGGTGCCTTTCGCATCGCCGGCGTTGATCCGCCGCGCCAACTCGCCGATGCCGCTGTCCCCGGCGAAGCGGTGGCTGTGGGTGAGCAGCACCACCGCATCGCCGAGACGCGAGCGCGGCGTCTCGACCGGCACGGGTTGGCCGGTGATGCGCTCCAGCTCGCTTGCCGCCCGGGCATCGAAACCGCGGCCTTCGCAGAGTTCGGCGAACACCGCACCGGCCTCCACGGCGGCCAGCTGATCCTTGTCGCCGAGCAGGACCAGCCGCGCCTTCGGTGGCAGCGCGACGACCAGCTTGGCCATCAGCGCCAGGTCGACCATCGACGCCTCATCCACCACCAGCACGTCCAGCGCCAGCGGATTGGCCGCATCGTGGCGCACACGGGGGCTGTCGCCGCGGCTGCCGAGCAGGCGGTGCAGGGTCCGCGCCTCGTCCGGCAGGGCCTCCTTCACCGCATCGCTGACCGGCAGCTCGGCCTTGGCGTTACGGATCGCCTCGGCCATGCGCGCGGCGGCCTTGCCGGTGGGTGCGGCGAGGCCGATGGCCAGGCGCTCGCCGCCAGGCTGCTCGAGCAGCGCCGCCAGCAGGCGCACCACGGTGGTGGTCTTGCCCGTGCCGGGACCGCCGGAGATCACCGCCAGCCGACGCCGAACTGCCTGGGCGGCGGCCAGGCGCTGCCAGTCAGGGCGCTGCTGATTGAAGGCGAACAGCCGCGCCAGGCTCTCGGCAAGCCATACTTCGTCCACCTCGGGCGCATCGCCGGCGCGGGCCAGCAGCTGTTCGGCCAGCTGCTGTTCGTAGGCCTGGTAGCGGGCCAGGTAAAGCCGGTTGCCGAGCAGGGTCAGCGGCGCGTAGTCGTCTGGTGCACCGACCAGCGAAGAGGCTTCGAGCTGAGCGCGCCAAACGGGTAGTGACGGCATGCTGAGATCGACATCGGGCCAGGGCCGCCTGCCAGCCAGGCGTTCCAGCGGCAGACAGACATCGCCGGCCGACAGCGCCTCGCAGCACAGCGCGGCGGCGAGCAGCACCGGCTCGGAGGCGTCCGGCTCAAGGCGTTGCAGGCTGGCAACAAAGGCGCGCTCCAATGGGCCGAGGGGTAGCTCTGCAGGCAGGGTCATCGGGTAAGCCTCGATACAGGACGTGTAGGGTGGCGGTCGCAACGGTGGGCTGAAGCCCACCCTACAGGCATCGACGAAGGCCGTAGGGTGGGCTTCAGCCCGCCAGCGATGGCACCGGAACGGGCCTGCATCACCGTCCCTCCTCGAACAGTCGATCCAGCGCATCGAGCAGCGCATCGTCCGGTCGCGCGAAGTAGACGCCGGCCTCGGGCATGCCGCGCAGGAACAGGTAGAAGGCGCCGCCCAGCTGCTCGTCGCGAAAATCTGCCAGACGCTGGCGTAGGAAGCGGCGCAGCGCCACCAGATAGATCAGGTATTGCAGGTAGTAGTGCTCGCCCGCCAGCGCCTGTAGCAGTCGCTCGCCGCTGTAGTAGCTGGCGTCCGGGCCGAGCCAGTTGGACTTGTAGTCGGCGATGTACCAGCGGCCGCTGTGCTCGAAGGTCAGGTCGATAAAGCCTTTGAGAAAGCCCTTGAGGCTGTCGAATTCCAGCCGCGCTGCGGCCTCGCGCAGCGGTGCGGCCAGCCCGTTGGCCGGGTCGGTCAGCAAGGCGCGTAGGCGCGCCACGTCCAGCTCGCGCACCGGGAAGGTGAAGCCCAGCTCCGGCAGCCGGCGCGCTGCCTGCAGGCTGGCGAGGGTCAACCCGGCGCCGTCCAAATCGGTCTGCAGCACCTTTTGCAGATGCGCCGTGGCGATCTCCTTCCATTCCAGCGGCAAGCCGTAGGCCTTGAGCGCCGGCTCGACCAGCGCCTCTAGTTCGCCCTTGCCCCGCGCCCAGTCTTCGAGGATCGCATGCAGGCAGGTTCCCGCCCGCGCACCGCGTGGAAAGGCGAAGAAGCCGCTGCCCGGCTCGCCGGCATCGGGCATCGCCAGGGCGTCGCGGTCCGGCGCTTCCATGTGCATGCCGGCGGCCAGCCCGGAGAAGCTGCCGATGCGCCAGGCGCTGTAGAGGTTGCGGTTGAGCTGCGCCAGCTGCCCGGGCGGCGCTGCGCGGCTGCTGCCCTGGGTGCTGGCCTCACGCGACTCGAGCGGCAAGCAGGCCATGCGCCCGTCGCTCGCGGCGACCAGCCGCTCGATGGCCAGACGCAGGCTACCGCCGTTGAGGCCAGCCAGGTGGTTGCCCAGCTCGCTCAAAGGGTGCTCGCCAAGGAGATCCCGGCCGTGCAGCAGCCAGGCCAGGGCGCTGCTGTGCAAGCCTTCGTCGGGCAGACTGCCATCCTTCTTCGCCTTCGGCAGGCTCACCGGCCCCCAGTGCAGCCAGAGCCGGTCACGCGCGCGGGTCAGGGCGACGTAGGCGAGTCGCAGCTGTTCGGCGAACACCTCCTGACGGGCGCGTTCGAGGTTGTCCTCCAGTTCGCCGCTGCCCAGGTCCAGCAGCGGCTGGCCATCGGCATCGTGACAACGGGCACTGTCGAGGTTCTTGCCGAGCAGCTTGCCGTCCCAGAGGAAGGGGCAGAACACCAGCGGGTATTCCAGTCCCTTGCTGGTGTGGATGGTGACGATCTGCACCCGCTCGGCATCGCTTTCCAGGCGCAGCAGCGCTTCCTCACCGGCGCCCTCGCTGCCGCGCTGGGCGTTGAACCAGGCGAGCAGCGGCTCGAGCCCGGGCCGCAGCAGGCTCTCGGCCTGCAGCAATTCACCGAGGTGCAAGAGGTTGGTCAGCCGACGCTCGCCGTCGACCCGAGTCAACAGACGTTCGGCCACCGACTGCTCGTCGAGCCAGGCGCGGAACACCCGCATGAAGCCCTGCTGCTGCCAGAGCTGGTGGTAGCGCTCGGCGGCTTCGCGTTCGGCGTCCCATTCATGCTGGTCATCCTGGCAGCGGGCGAGATCGGCGGCGCTGCGGCCCAACAGCCGCGTCGCCAGGGCATGCCGCAGCAGACCCTCGCGTCCCGGCTCGGCATAGGCGGCAAGCACCGCGGCCAGTTCGGCAGCCTCCTCGCTGCGCCAGACGCTGTCGCGCCCGCGGCGCACGCTGGGCACGCCACGCGCGGCCAGCTCGTCGGCGATCATCCCGGCCTGGCGGTGATTGGCCACCAGCACGGCGATATTGCCGCCCTTGAGGGGGGTGAACCGGTCGCCCTGCGTGAAGCCGGCGCGGCCCTCGGCGGCGGCGGCCAGCTGCACGGCGATGCGTCGTGCCGTGTCGGCCGCGGCCAGTTGCGCGGCCTCGGCCTTGCCCAGCGGATCGTCGCCGAGCCAGACCAGCGATAGCGGCGCCGCCTCGCCCTCCTCTGCCAGACGCAGGCTCGCACGCGGCTTGTCCGCCGCGCCTACCGCTGGATAACGCAGGTCGGGTTGGGCGAACGGCTGCGGATGGTCGAACAGCTGGTTGAGCGCGGCGATCAGCTCGGGCGTCGAGCGGTAGTTGGTCGGCAGATTGAAGGGCTCGCGATCGGCCTGTTGCTTGGCCGTCATGTAAGTGGCCAGATCCGCACCGCGGAAGGCGTAGATCGCCTGCTTGGGATCGCCGACGAAGCACAGCGAGGCATCACGGCCCTTGGCATAGATGCGGTCGAAGATGGCGTACTGGATCGGGTCGGTGTCCTGGAACTCGTCGATCAGCGCCAGCGGATAGGTCGCACGCAGCGAGGCCGCCAGGTCCTCGCCGACCGGTCCCTGCAGTGCCTGATACAGACGATTCAGCAGGTCGTCGAAGGCCAGCAGCCGCTGCGCCGCCTTGCGTTCAGGCAACTCTCGGTTGAGCCGCTCGAGCAGCGCCACTTGCAGGGCGATCAGCCGCTGCTTGCCGGCCGGCAGTGCGTCGGCCACCTGATCGGCCAGCTCGTCCAGGGCCTGGGCCAGCTCGCACACCGGCGCGTCGAAGCCCTTCTTGCAGGCCTTGCTCAGCGCGCGCACGCCGAACTTCGCCGCGCCCTCGGGCAGGTCGAACATCACCGCCGGATCGGCGAAATAGGCATCCAGTTCCGCCTGCCATGGCGCAAACTTGACGCTCTTGTGCGTGCTCTGGCTGAGCCCGCCATGCGCCAGCAGCTCGGCGATCCAGGCGCTGCCCGCCTGCTTCCACAACTCGGCGGCGCGCTGCCAGGCCGCCTCGACCGGGCGCAGATCGGCCGCGACCGGCGCACCCTGCGGCTCGACCCGCAGGTAAGGCTTGCCCAGATGACTGCGCAGGCGCTGGCGCAACCACACCGGAGTGATCCGGCTCTTGGCCAGAAAGCGCGCCCAGGCCGGGTCGGCATCGGCCAGCTCGCTGCGCCAGGCGTCGGCGAGCAGCGCATCGATGAGCTCGTGGTCGTCGGCGGTCAGCTCGCTGTCGAAATCGCCGCCGGCCTCGAAAGCCGCATCCTGCAGGGCACGCTGGCAGAAGCCGTGGATGGTGAAGATCGCCGCCTCGTCGAAGCCGTGCACCGCCAGCAACAGGCGCCGCCGCGAGGCTTCGTCCGAGTAGCGGGCGTGCAGGCGATTGAGGAAGTCATCGCTGCTCGGCGTGCCGTCATAAACCGCCAGCAGATCAGCCAGCCGCGCGCGGATGCGCTCGCGCAGCTCGGCGGTGGCCGCGGTGGTGTAGGTGACCACCAGAATCTGCCCCACCGAGAGCTGGCGCTCCAGCAGCAGACGCGCATAGAGCGCGGTGAGCGTCCAGGTCTTGCCGGTGCCGGCGCTGGCTTCAATCAGCGAGCGGCCGTCGAAGGGGGAGTCGAGGAGGTCGAGTTTCATGGCTTGATCCTCCGAGCCAAAGCCGACTTTGCAGTGCTGGCCGCACCCTCGGGTTGCGCCCCGCCGGGCGCCTTACTTCTTCTTGCTTGCCCAAGAAGAAGTAAGCAAGAAGAAGGGCACCCCAACATCCGGGTCTGGCCGCTGCGCGGCCAGACTTCCCTCGCTCCGGCGCTGCTCCGGGGGCACGCCGCGAAGGGACGTCCCTGTCCCTTCGCGCCTCGCTCGGCATCCATGCCTCGCGTCCCCCTACACAACGCCTGCGCTCGGCCTCCTGAAGGGGATTCATGAGTCGCCTGACAGCGCCTGCGCCTGAAAAACAAGAAGCCGATGCCACCGCGAAAAGCACGGATACCGACATGAGCTGGCGCCGCGAACCGGGGCCCCTCAGGAGGCCGAGTGGAGTCGATGCGCAAGGGGTCGAGCGGCATGGACGCCGCGAGAGCTCCGAAGGGACAGGGACGTCCCTTCGGAGCGTGCCCCTGGAGCAGCGATGGAACGAGGGAACCCCGGCGCAGCCGGGGCCGGATGCGGGGTGTGCTTTCTCTTTGGTTACTTTCTCTCTGCACCGGGCGGCGATCCGCAAGCAAAGAGAAAGTGACTCGCCCGTCAGGGGCGAAACCCCGACCGTCGAACAGGCACGGCAGCAAGTGGAGACACAATGCTTCAGACGTCATCACTCTGCTCCTCTCCATCCGCCAACGCATCCAACGCCGGGCCGATCAGCTGTTCGGCCAGAGTTTCGAAACGCTCGTCCAGCGGATCGCGGTCGCGGAAGGCCAAGGCGTTCCAGGGGTCTTCGGCTTCGGCGGCAATGGGGCTGAACTCGGCGCCGAGCCAAGCTTCGCGGGCGCGCTTGCGGGCGCAGTCCAGCGGCTCGCTGCCGCGGCTCGGCTTGCGGTAGCCGCGGGCGAACGCCTGGCTGCTGCGCGGCAACAGCGGCAGTGGCTCGCGGATCGCGCTGCGGTAGGCCGCGAGCCAAGGCTCCAGCAGCTCGGCCGCATTGGCCAGCGGCCCCAGCTGCCAGTCACCGGCCGGCGAAAGCATCAGGCTGTGGCGTTCGATGCCGGGCGTGGCGCACAGGTTGAGCAGCAGGTGACGCAGCCAGAACGGCGGCAGGTCCCATTCGCCGAGGCGGCCGAGCTTCCAGCCGAACAGCCCGCCCGGCGTCACCCCATCGAGCCAGCCATGGATGCGCACGCCAGCCAGGGTGATATCCACCGGCAGCGGCTCGGGCACGGCATCCGGGCGCAGTTCGAACAGCCGCGGTGCAAAGGCACGCACCGGTCCGCGCAGTTTGCCCCACAGCGCCTGGCCCAGCTCGCCAGTGGGCAGCCAGCCCGCCGCGCAGGCCATGCGCCGCTCCTCCTCGTCGCTCCAGCCCTGCTCCATCGCTTGCAGCGACAGGCGGCGCAGGCCGTTCCAGGCCGGCATTTCCAGGTCGAACGGTTCGTCGCTGGCAAGCGATTCCTGATCATCGGCCAGGCGCAGGCCGAGGCGCTGTTCGAGCAGGAAGCGCGCCGGGTGGCGGAAGCACTGCAGCAGCTGCGACGGCTCGATGGTCAGCCAGGCCTCATCGGGTTCGGCGAGCAGGCTGGCGAAGGGTTGCGCCTGCGCCTGGGGTGGCTCGGCCAAGCGCTGGGCGGCACGGAACCAGGGCAGCGAATAGCCGGCACAGGGCGCTTCGCCGAAATTACGCGGCGAGAACGGCTGCAGCGGATGTGCGATGAGGATCTTCTGGCTGACCGGCCGCGCCCCTTCGGCCAGCACGGCGGTCATGTCCACCGCCTCCAGTACCTCGCTGAGCAACACCGAGGGCGGCAGCACGGCGTTGTCGCGCGGGTCGCGGCCGACATAGGAAAGGTACAGCGCCTGGCGCGCCGAGAGCAGCGTCTCCAGCAGCAGGTAGCGGTCGTCGAGGCGCCGCGCCCGGTCGCCACGGCGCGGATGCCGGCCGATCAGGTCGAAGCCCGACGGCGGCGTGCGCCGCGGGAAGGCGCCATCGTCCAGGCCGAGCAGACAGACCACGCGGAACGGCAGGCTGCGCATCGGCACCATGGTGCAGAAGGTCACCGCACCGGTGAGAAAGCCCGAGGCGCCGCCGCCCTGCTGCAACGCGGCGCTGAGCTGCTGGTGCACCAGTTCCAGCTCGATGGGCCGGCTGAGGTCGGCGGCCTGGGCCTGATCGCGCAGGGCGGCGCAGGCCTGGGAGAGCAACAGCAGCGTGTCGCCGGCCTCGCGCTCGTCGAACAGCGTATCGATCAGCACTTGCAGGTCATCCGCCCACTCGGCCAGCGGACGCGGCCGAGCCAGTTGATCGGCCAGGCTGCCGAGCCGCTCGACGAAGTCCACCAACCGCCCGAGCAACTGCCCGCGCGCGCCTTCCAGCGCATCCAGCGGCCAGTGCTCGCCAAGCAAGGGTGCGTGGTCGCCGGCCAGCTGCGGCGGTGCAGCGAAGCCCAGCAGCAGCCGGTCCAGCCCCTGGCGCCAGGTAAAGGCCGGTTCGGCCGGCAGGCCCAGCCGTGCGCGCTGCTCGCCATCGCGGCCCCAGCGCACGCCGGCCTCGCGCAGCCAGTCACGCAGCAGCGGTAGGTCTTCGCTTTCGATGCCGGCGCGGCGGGCGATGGCCGGCTGTTCCAGCCAGGCGAGGATTTCCTCGGCGGCGAAACGGCTCTGCGCCAGCAACAGCAGTTCGAGAAAGGCCTCGATCAACGGCACCTCGGCGCGCAGGCTGCGGTCGGCGAGGCTGTAGGGAATCCGCGGGCTCCCCTCGCGCGGGGCGAACACCGCCTCGATGAAGGGCGCATAACGTTCGATGTCGGGGGTCAGCACCACCACCTGATCCGGCGTCAGCGTCGGGTCGGCGGCGAAGCGCGCCAGCAGCTGGTCGTGGAGGATTTCCACCTCGCGCAGCGGCGAGTGGGCGATATGCACCTCCAGCGAACGGTCGTTCTCGGCCAGGGTGATGCGCTCATCGGGCAGGCGGGTGCGCAGGCGCAGGATGTCGTTCTGCAAGGCATGCAGCAGGCTGTCGTCGTGCAGGTCCTCGTCTTCGGAATACAGGCCGAATTCCTGACTGCCTTCGCTGGCGGTCAGGCTGAATAGAGAGTCGAAAAAGTCGCGGCCCTGCTTGCCGAGACTCGCCAGCAGCGGATGGCCCACATCCAGATACCAGTCATCGGCGCCGCTCTCGGGCTGACGCGCCAGTTCGCGAATATCACGTATCTCGCCCCAGGCCTCGCGGCTCGGGTTGAGCGCGCAGACCACCACGTCGATGTGCCGCGCCAGGCCGTCGAGCACGCGCAGGTGGTGCGGCGGCAGGCTGCTGATGCCGAACACCAGCAGGCGCTCGTGGAGGTCCGGCAGCGGCTCGTCGCGGTACAGGCGCTGCAGCAGGTCGCCGAGCAGGCGCGCGCGGTGCGGGTGGCCGTCTTTGGTCAGCTCGCGCCAGAGCAGCGCCTGCCAGGCTTCGTCGGGACCGAGGTCGAGGGTTTCGCCACGCTCCCAGGCCGCCAGCCAATCGTCGCGATAGAGCAGGTACTGGTCGAAGACGTCGGCGATCTTGGCCGCCAATGACAGCCGCCGGCGCTCATCGCCGCCATCGAGGTACTGCGCCAGACGCGGCGCCAGCTCGAGATTGGCCGGCTCGCAGAGCCAGCCGTAGAGGCGCCAGGTCAGGGTGGTCGGGGAGAATGCCGACTGCTCGGGCAGGCTGCCCAGTACCGTGCGGCTCAGGTCCCAGACGAACGCCGCCGGCAGCTGCAACTCCAGCTGCATGGCGATGCCCTGCCGGCGCGCCAGCTCCAGGGTCAGCCAGCGGCCCATGCCCTGGCTCGGCACCACCACTCGCGCCGGCGCGAAGGGGTCGGCCAGCGGCTGGGCGAGCAGCGTGGTGGCCAGTTCGCCGAGGGTTTCGAGATCAGGGGCGTGGTAGAGGCTGAGCATGGGCGCACCGCGTGAACAGAAGTCGCTAGGTTACAGCCCGCCAGATGAGGGAGCGAGCCGGCGAAGCCAGTTTGCACTTGCCGTGCGACCGCTCCTGTCGCATCGACCCAGGGCCTTTTCTCATCCTTTCGCGCTGCCTTTCTGCTTCTCACGACCAATATCAATTCCGCGATTGCTGCCTAGCATGGGATCGAGGGGCGGCCGCTTCGTCGCCCGTCACAAGCGCAGGAGTCGTTCATGTACCGGAACCGCAAGAAGCTGCTCGTCCTATCCATCTGCGCCACGCTGGGCGCCGTACCGTTCACGCTGCAGGCCGAGGAAGCGGCCCGCGAGCGGACCCTCGGCTCGGTGGAGCGCAGCCACGCCAGCAACGCCCGCGCCCTGCTCGACCAGGCCGTGCTGACCTACCAGGCCAAGGGCCCGGAACAGGCCCTGGCCACCTTCAACGACCGCAACGGCGAATTCGCCCGCGGCCAGTACTACATCTTCGTGCTCGGCGAGGACGGCACCATGCAGGCCAGCAGCGGCCCATCGGCCAGCCTGGTGGGACTTAACGTCAGCGATCTCAAGGACGCCGCCGGCAAGCCGTTCATGCGCGAGATCCTCGACAAGTCGACGCGCCAGGACAGCGGAGAGGTCGAGTATCAGTGGCTCAACCCGGCCGACAACAAGCTGGAGAACAAGGTCAGCCAGTTCCGCAAGGTCGGCAACCATGTGCTCTGCGTCGGCTACTACATCCCCCGCGCCACCGCCGAGCAGGCCCAGGCGTTGCTCGAGCGTGCCGTGCAGCAGGTCAAGGAAAAGGGCGCCGAGGCAGCCTTCCGCAGCTTCAACGATCCGCGCGGCGGCTTCGTCTACAACGACGAGTATGTCTTCGCGATCGGCCTGGACGATGGTCGCTATCGCGCCAGCGGCAGCTCGCCGAACCTGGTGGGCGTCGACGTGCGCAACGTTACCGATGCCGCCGGCAAGCCGCTGTTCAAGGACATGATCGAGCTGGCGCGCAAGCAGGGTTCCGGCACGGTCGACTACGTCTGGCGCAACCCGGCGACCAACGCCGTCGAGCAGAAGCATTCGCTGATCCAGCGGGTCGATGACGTGCTGCTTGGGGTGGGCTACTACACCCGCCCCTGAGCGGGGCGCGCCCCGGTACGTGACGTTTCGGTGAACGTGCCCGGCAGGTCAGGGTCAATCGGATATCCCCGGTGCAGTTCTGCGTCCTTGTGACGCAGAACTTTGTCGTTGCCGCTCGCCGGGGAAGGAGCCCCGAACGATGCTGACCCTGCTGCACCTGTTGTCGTCAATCGCCCTGTTGGTGTGGGGTACGCACATCGTGCGCACCGGCATCATGCGCGTGTACGGCTCGCATCTGCGGCGATTGCTGGGGCGGAGCATGGGCCACACGCCGCTGGCGTTCGGCGCCGGCATCGGCGTTACGGCCCTGGTACAGAGCAGTAACGCCACCGCACTGCTGGTCATCTCGTTCGTCGCCCAGGGCCTGATGGCGCTACCCACCGCCCTGGCGATCATGCTCGGCGCGGATGTCGGCACCGCACTCATGGCTCGGGTACTGACGATGGACCTGTCCTGGCTGTCGCCGTTGCTGACACTGCTGGGTGTGTGTTTATTCCTGTCGCGCAAGCAGAGCCGCAGCGGCCAGCTAGGACGCGTGCTGATCGGCATGGGGCTGATCATTCTTGCCCTGCAGCTGATCGTTCAGGCTGCGGCGCCGATCACCGAAGCGCGCGGAATGCGTGTGCTGTTCTCCTCGCTGGCCGGCGATACGCTGCTGGCGGTCGTCGTCGGCGCGGTGTTCGCACTGCTGTCCTATTCCAGCCTTGCCGCGGTGCTGCTGATCGCCACCCTGGCCGGTGCCGGCCTTATCGGTCTGCCGGTGGCACTGGGGGTGGTCATCGGGGCCAATGTCGGCAGCGGCCTGCTCGCCTGGCTCAATGCCAGCCTGCAACCGGTGCCGGCGCGCCGCGTGGCCCTCGGCAACCTGCTGTACAAACTGGCCGGACTGGCCGTGCTGCCGTTTCTCGAACCGTTGGTGACCTGGATGGGCGGGTTCGGCTTCAGCACCCAGACACAGGTGATCGGCTTCCACCTCGCCTACAATAGCCTGCGCTGCCTGCTGCTGTTGCCCACCGTGCCGGCGATAGCCCATCTGTGCGAAAACCTGCTGCCGGAGCGGCAAACGGACGGCGGCGTGGCCCGGCCACGGCACCTGGACCCGGCGGCACTGGAAACGCCGAGTCTGGCGCTGGCCAACGCCACGCGGGAGACGTTGCGTATCGGCGATCTGGTCGAGCAGATGCTGGTGCGCCTGCTGGAGGCGCTGCGCGAGGACCGCCCCGAGCCCGGCGAAGAAATCCGTCGCCTGGACGACGATGTCGATGCACTCTACAACGCCGTGAAGCTGTATCTGGCGCGCATGCCTCGCGACGACCTCGCCGAGGACGAGCAGCGCCGCTGGGCAGAGATCATCGAGCTGGCGATCAACCTGGAACAGGCCGGCGACAGCGCCGAACACATGCTGGGCAAGCTTCGCGACCTGAAAACCTCGACCCGCCGGCCATTTTCCGAACAGGGCCTGGAAGAGTTGCAGGCGCTGCTCGAGCAGCTGCTAGCCAACCTGCGCCTGGGACTCTCGGTGTTCCTTTCCGGCGATGCCAACGGCGCCCGCCAATTGCTCCAGCACAAGCGCGAATTCCGCCGCAGTGAGCGCCGCATGGCGCACGCGCATGTCGAACGTCTGCATCACGGCGTCAGCGAGAGCCTGCAGACCAGCTCGGCGCACCTGGAGCTCATCGCCGACATGAAACGGCTCAACTCGCTGTTCTGCAGCACCGCGCATGCCGCGCTGGAGGCAGCCGCGCTCGACACGCGGCGGTCTGCCGAGGCGCGAGCGGACGACCGCGCCCTCGACCATCCGCTGCCAGGCCGCGCGCATCCCACCGGCTGACCGCAGCCGCTTCAATCCGCAACGAGGCCCCTATGCTCGACTGGGTTCGCGAATATCAGCCGCTGCTCACGCTGGTGGTTTCCACCTGCACACTGCTGGTCTGGCTCTTCTATGCGCACCTGCTGCTGGCCAACTTCAAGCGCCAGCGGCGACCCAACCTGATCATCAATCGCGGCGCCGGCAAGGGGCTAACCTCGCTGTGCCTGATCTCCAACATGAGCGCCGAACCGATGTTCATCAATCAGGTGCTGATCTGCCTGGATACCAACCGCGGCCGCCTGCTCGGCGACGTAACCGATATCCGCGAAAGTCAGGAAGATGAGGCGACGCCCGATCTGGCGCTGTACCAGACCACCCACCAGGGCCCGCTGCGCAGCGGTGATTTCACCCACATCGGCAGCTTCCAGGCATTGCTGCGACGGGCAGCCGAGCAGCATGGCATCGACTTGCGCGGACACCAGCCGGAAGGCGAATGGCAGTTTCTGGGCATGGAGATCCGCGTGGTGGCCTTCTATGGCTCGGATCGCCATCCGCTGGGCGTGTCCCGCCGTTTTACCCTGGACGGCGCCGAGCTGTTGCCCGACAGCCCGCTCACCCGCCAGCTGTGCACCCGTCGCGAGCGGCGCCAGGTGCGCGCCTGGATGGTCGAGCACGTCGGTTAGGCCGGCGGGGACATCGCTGCGCCCGCCGGCCGACCCACTTAGCGGCCCTGCGCCAGTCGCCGCCGTTGCAGCCAGACGATCAGCGCGAACAGCAGGAAGCCCGGAACCCATATGAATTCCTTGGGCCAGCGATCGGTCGGCGCGCGCACCCTGAGGATCTGCTGGTCGAACTCCAGCCCCGCCTCGGCGGCCGGGCTGCCGAAGGTCACGCTGTCGACCAGCACCTTGCCCTCCTCGACATAGGTCATCAGGCCGATCTTCTCGAGCTTCTCCTCGCCACTCTCGCCGTCAGGAATCGCCAGCAGCACGACGAACTCGCGCGGATCGCCGACATCATCCTCACCCAGCACGCGCAGGCGCAGCTGGCTGTCCTCCCCCACCCGTTCCAGTGCCTGCACCAGTTCGGTCGGCTCGATGTCGCGGTAGGGGTCGTGGATGATGTCCATCCAGAAGCCCGGACGGAACAGCGTGAACGCCACCAGCAGCAGCAGCAGGCTTTCGTACCAGCGGCTGCGCACCAGGAAGTAACCCTGGGTGCCGGCGGCGAAGATCAGCATGGCGATGGTCGCCACGACGAAGATCAGAACGCCGTGCCAGAAGTCCACATCGATCAGCAGCAGGTCGGTGTTGAAGATGAACAGGAACGGCAGCGCCGCGGTGCGCAGGCTGTAGTAGAAGGCGGTGATACCGGTCTTGATCGGATCGCCCTTGGACACTGCGGCGGCGGCGAACGAGGCCAGACCCACCGGCGGCGTCACGTCGGCCATGATGCCGAAGTAGAAGACGAACAGGTGTACCGCGATCAGCGGCACGATCAGGCCGTTCTGCTGGCCCAGCGCGACGATCACCGGTGCCAGCAGGCTGGACACCACGATGTAGTTGGCGGTGGTCGGCAGGCCCATGCCAAGGATCAGGCTGAGGAACGCGGTGAGCAGCAGCATCAGCAGCAGATTGCCCATCGACAGCAGCTCGACCAGATCGGCCAGCACCAGGCCGACGCCGGTCTGCGAGACGGCACCGACGATGATGCCCGCCGCCGCGGTGGCGATACCGATGCCGATCATGTTGCGCGCACCAGCGATCAGGCCCTCGCGCAGATCGACCACGCCGTCCATGAAGGTGCCGTGCTCGTGGGCGCCGTCCTTGCGCAGCATCGACAGCAGCGGGCGCTGGGTGAGCAGGATGATCACCAGCATCACCGAGCCCCAGAATGCCGAGAGGCCGGGTGACAGCCGTTCGATCATCAGGCACCAGACCAGCACCACCACCGGCAGCAGGAAGTGCAGGCCGGAGAGCAGCACCGGGCGGGTCTGCGGCAGCGCCTCGAGTGGCGCGTCGGGGTCTTCGGCGGGCAGCGGCGGGCTGCTTGCCGCCACCTTCAGCAGTGCCAGGTAGACCAGCGCCAGCAGCGCCCCGATCACCCACAGCGCCGAGTCGCCCAGCGCTGGCTTGAGCCAGCCGAGGCCGTAATAGACGCCCAGCGATAGCCCCGAAATCAGCGCCGCGCCAAAGGCGAAGCCGATCAGCCGCTGCATCCAGGGCTTGGTCACGTTGGCTCGCGGCAGCGCAGTCAGGCCCAACTTGAGCGACTCCAGGTGCACGATGTAGACCAGCGCGATATAGGAAATCAGCGCTGGCAGGAACGCGTGCTTGATGACCTCGACGTAGGGAATGCCGACGTACTCGACCATCAGGAACGCCGCGGCGCCCATCACCGGCGGCATGATCTGGCCGTTGACCGACGAGGCGACTTCCACCGCGCCGGACTTTTCCGCGGAGAAGCCGGTGCGTTTCATCATCGGGATGGTGAAGGTGCCGGTGGTCACCACGTTGGCGATCGACGAGCCGGAAATCAGCCCGGTCATGCCCGACGCCACGACCGCGGCCTTGGCCGGGCCGCCACGAAAATGCCCGAGCATGCTGAAGGCCAGCTGAATGAAATAGTGGCCCGCGCCAGCGCGTTCGAGCAGCGCGCCGAACAATACGAAGAGAAAGACGAAGCTGGTGGAGACACCGAGCGCGATGCCGAACACGCCTTCGGTGGTGATCCACTGGTGGTTGGCCAGTGCGGTGAAGCTGACCCCACGGTGGGCGAGCAGGCCGGGCATCCAGGGGCCGGCGACGCTGTAGACCAGAAATATCAGGGCGATGATTGCCAACGGCGGGCCGAGGGCACGGCGCGTGGCTTCCAGCAGCAGCGGAATGCCGATGCAGGCGGTGACCAGATCGAGGGTGGTCAGGTTGCCCGGGCGCTGCGCCAGCTGCTCGTAGGCGATGAACAGATAAGCCGCCGCCGCCGCTGCGACCAGCCCGAGCGCGACATCGAACAGCGGTACACGATCACGCGGCGAACGCTTGAAGGCCGGATAGGCGTGAAAGGCCAGCAGCAGAGCGAATGCCAGATGGATCGAGCGGGTCTCGGTGTCGTTCAGTACGCCGAAGCCGAGTACGAAGGGCAGCGGTGAGGCAATCCACAGCTGGAACAGCGACCAGAGCAGCGCCAGACCGGCGATGATCGCCGCCATCGGACCTTCGGGCAGGCGCGCACCGACATCCTGGGCAATCAGTTCCTCGGTGGACAGTTGTTTGTCTTGCATGAAATGAGGCCTGTTTTTTCAGGTAACGGAACCGCGAAAACCCGTGGCCATACGGCGCACGGGTTTTCAGCTAAGGCACGGCGAGCAGGCCGGCGAACGACGCGGCCTGTCGAGCCTTACAGCCAGCCGCGTTCCTTGTAGTAACGCTCGGCGCCTTCATGCAGCGGCGCGCTCAGGCCGACCTCGATCATCTCTTCCGGCTTGAGATCCTTGAATGCCGGGTGCAGACGCTGGAAGCGCTCGATGTTCTCGAACACCGACTTCACCAGTTGGTAGACCACTTCGGCATCGACCTTGGCGGTAGTGGACAGCACGGCCTTGCCGCCGATGGACTGGGTCGGCTGGTCGTTGCCCTTGTACAGGCCGCCGGGGATCTCGGCCTTGGTGTAGTAGCTCTTGGCAGCCAGCAGCTTGTCGATCTCCGGGCCGGTGATCGGCACCAGGACCGCATCGACGGTGGTGGTGGCTTCCTGGATCGCGCCATTCGGATGACCGACGAAGTAGGTCATGGCGTCGATGTTGTTGTCGCCCAGGGCGCTGGCCTGCTCAGCCGGCTTCAGCTCGGCGGCCAGGGAGAACACCGACTTGTCCCACCCCTTGACGTTCATGATCTCTTCGAGGGTATCGCGCTGGCCGGAACCGGGGTTGCCGATGTTGACGCGCTTGCCCTTCAGGTCATCGAGGCCCTTGATGTTGGCATCACGACGGGCGAGCACGGTGAAGACTTCGCTCTGCAGGGAGAACACCGCGCGGATGTCGTCCATCTTCCCTTCTTTCTCGAAGGGCGCGACGCCTTCCATCGCCTTGTACTGGTGGTCGGACTGCATGATGCCGAAGTTGAATTCGCCACTGCGCAGACCGTTGACGTTGGCCACGCCGCCGCCGCTGGCCGGCGCGTTGCACTTGATGTTTTCCGCATTGCGGTTGACGAAGCGGCAGATCGATTGCCCGGCGACATAGTAAACGCCGGTCTGGCCGCCGGTGCCGATGGTGACGAACTTCTCTTGCGCCTGTGCTACTCCGCTCAGGCCGGTACCCGCCAGAGCGGCGGTAAAGATCCATGCCAAGGATTTGCCTTTCATGGATGCACTCCTTTTTGGTTGTTTTCGGATTCCCGGGCATCCCTTGTGAGTCTGCGCGGAACTTGAGTCTAGCAGGCGTCGGCGTCGGCAACAGCCTTCGCGACCTGCGTGCCGTTCCTACCCTGCATCCCTAGCTACGACCGGCCGCTTGAACCAGGGTTGCGGCTCAGGGATGAAGTTTTTATGTACAGCCATTGTACAAAGCAAAGAATATGTACAATATTAGTGGCACTCAGCCATATCGATATGCCTGACCAAGGTAGTAGGACTTCAGTCGTATTGAACGCACTTAGGGGCTGATATCACTATGCCATCACCCTGATTTGTCAGGGCGATGGTAAGCCAACAGGGCCGTCGACATAGCGAACCCGTGCTGGCGCGTTTTCCGTGTCCGCTGCACCGCTACACAAGTTCCGAACGACCCGCTGGGCCGTCTGAAGCAGGAAGCGAATCGCCGAGAAGGCGAGACCGACACGGAAGGTACGGTGCATCCCGATGCGCCGGCAGAGGCGCCCAGGGAACCGAACAACACCTTGCCTTGTTGACGAGACCCATCATGCGCATGAACCTGCCGGTCACTGGCCGCAACGTTTCAATCAGCGACACAGCCAATATCCTCTCCACCACGGATCTCGACGGTGACATCACCTACGTGAATCCCGATTTCATCCGCGTCAGCGGATTCGAAGAGCACGAACTGCTCGGACAGCATCACAACATCGTCCGCCACCCGGACATGCCCACCGAAGCCTTCGGTGATCTCTGGTCATCCGTGCGCGGCGGCCGATCGTGGATGGGCATGGTGAAGAATCGTTGCAAGAACGGTGACCATTATTGGGTCAGCGCCTTTGTCACGCCGATCAGTCGCAACGGGCGGGTCGTCGAGTACCAGTCCGTAAGGACCAAACCACAACCGGCGCAAATTGCTGCGGCCGAACGGCTATATGCGCAGCTGCGTGAAAAACGCCCGCCGGCCGCACTGCGGCGCGCCCCGCTGGGCGTACGCAGCCGCGTCGCGCTGCTGGCGGCGCTGGGCAGCGCGCCCGTCGTGCTCGCCGGCGCGCTGTTGGGTGGTGTGGGTCTCGCATTCGCGGCGGTCACCACGGCCGTCGCCGCAACGACGACCGGCACCCTGGCCTATCTTGCGCAGGCCCCCCTGCAACGGCTCGTCGAACAGGCGCGGCGAATCGGCGCCAACCCGGTGGGCCAGCTGATCTATACCGGCCGCCGTGACGATTTCGGCCAGATCGCCTTCGCCATGAAGATGCTGGAAACCGAGGCCGGCGCCATGGTCGGGCGCATCGGCGATGCGTCCCGCCAGCTCAGCCAGCACGCCAAGGAGCTGCTCGGCGCGATGGAGAGCAGCACACAGAGCGCTGCCCGTCAGCAGGTCGAGACGGACCAGGTCGCCACCGCGATCAACCAGATGGCAGTCAGCGTGCAGGAGGTGGCCAGCAACGCACAGCGCACCGCCGAAGCCGCCAGCCGTGCCGATAGCGAAGCCGCGACCGGCACCGAGGTGGTCAATCGCACCGGTGCCGCCATCGGCCAGCTGGCACTGGACATCCAGCAGGCCGGTGAGGTGATCCACGAACTGGAGATGCACAGCAATGACATCACCAAGGTGCTGGACGTCATCCGCGGCATTGCCGAGCAGACCAACCTGCTGGCCCTCAATGCCGCCATCGAGGCGGCACGCGCGGGTGAACAGGGCCGCGGCTTCGCCGTGGTCGCCGACGAGGTGCGCAACCTGGCATCGCGGACCCAGCAGTCGACTCAGGAGATCAACAGCATGATCGCCGCCCTGCAGGGCGGCGCACACCAGGCGGTGGAGGTCATGCAGCGCAGCCGTGAGCAGGCCATGCACAGCGTCGAGCAGGCGGAACAGGCGGCGCGCTCGCTGCAGGGCATCAATAGTCGGGTCAACGAGATCAGCGAAATGAGTATCCAGATTGCCGCGGCCGTCGAGCAGCAGAGCGCGGTGAGCGAGGACATCAACCAGAACATCGTGAGCATCCGCAGCGGTTCGGACCATCACGTGGAGAGCGGCCTGCGCAGCCGGCAAAGCGCCTCGGGCGTCGCCGAGCTGGCCGGCCGGATGGAAATGCTGGTGGACCAGTTCTGGACCCGCCGACGTGCCTGAAGCAGGGCGAGAACGCCCCGTAATGGTGCGACGCAGTGCGCTGCCGGAACGGCGCCATAATGCGCTTGCCGGGCTTGTTACCATACCTGGCTACAGGCAAAATGCCACCAGTTTCGCATTTTGCGAAAGTTGCTTTACCGCTCAGGACACCCGGACCTGATAGCTAAGGCGCCAGCCGTGACATCCCATCAGGGGTGCATACGGCCGGCGCCTTTTTTTTGCCCTCGACGAACCCCGTCAGGGCAGAACCGCCGGGCGAACAAACGGCACCCAACCTGCATGTGACGCTACGAAGAACAAGCAATGCTGACCGAAGAGATCCTGCGCGAGGCACTGGAAGAGACCATTCAGGTCTTGGAGCGCACCCGCCGCTCCTTCAAGTCGCGCGAACTCGGCCAACTGCGCCGACGCCTGATCGACCTGCTGGAGCAGCTGGAGACCGATGCGGGCGGCAAGGAGGATGACTGATCACCGATTCGTAACCTGACTGCCGTACAAGATGCCCCGCCGCATCCCGCGAGCGCGCCGACAGAAGCCGCGCCGCTGAACCTGCCTCGCGTACTCAGACCCATTACCAAGGAAGATCTGTTTATGCGCCTCAACCTGCCCGTCAGCGGCCGCGAAGTCATCGTGGACGACACGGCGAACATCCTCTCGACCACCGACCTCAAAGGCACCATCAGCTACGCCAACCCTGATTTCGTGGCGATTTCCGGGTTCGACGAAGACGAGCTGCTGGGCCAGCCGCACAACACCGTGCGGCATCCGGACATGCCCGAGGCCGCGTTCGCCGATCTCTGGCAGACGCTGCAGGCGAACCGCTCGTGGATGGGCATCGTCAAGAACCGCTGCAAGAACGGCGACCACTACTGGGTCAGCGCCTTCGCCACGCCGGTCAGCCGCAACGGCAAGGTGGCGGAGTACCAATCGGTACGGACCCGCCCGCAGCCCGAACAGATCCAGGCCGCCGAGGCACTCTATGCGCGGATGCGCGACGGTCGGGCTGCGGCCTCGCTGCGCCCGCCAGCGCTCGGCCTGCGCGCTCGGGTGGCGCTGCTGGCAGGCCTCGGCGGCGCTGCCGGTGCGGCGATCGGCGCGTTGCTGGGCGGCGCGCCGCTGATCGCAGGTGCAACCGCCGTCGTGCTGGCTGGCGCGGCCGCCGCCGGGCTGACGGCACTGGCACTAGCACCGCTGGTACAGCTGGTCCGACAGGCACGGCGCATCGGCCGCAATCCCGTCAGCCAACTGATCTATACCGGACGCAGGGACGAGATCGGCGAAATCGCCTTTGCCATGAAGATGCTGGAAACCGAAGCCGGCGCCATGGTCGGGCGCATCGCCGACTGCAGCCGACAGCTAAGCGATCACGCCCGCAACCTGCTTGGCGCGGTGCATGGCAACTCCGCAAGCGCTTCGCGACAGCAGCAGGAAACCGACCTCATTGCCACGGCCATCCAGCAGATGACTGCCAGCGTGCAGGAAGTTGCGCTCAACGCCCAGCGCACCGCCGAGGCCGCCGCGCAGGCCGATAGCGAAGCCGCCAGCGGTCGGGAGATCGTCGGCCTGACCGGCAGCAGCATCACCCGCCTGGCCAGCGATATTCAGCAGGCCGCCGAAGTCATCCATCAGCTCGAAAGCCACGGCCAGGAAATCAGCCGCGTGCTCGAGGTGATTCACAGCATTGCCGAGCAGACCAACCTGCTCGCGCTCAATGCCGCCATCGAAGCGGCGCGCGCCGGCGATCAGGGCCGCGGGTTCGCCGTGGTGGCCGACGAGGTGCGCCAGCTGGCCTCGCGCACCTCGATGGCGACGGCGGACATACAGAAGATGATCGCCGCGCTGCAGACCGGCACGCGGCAGGCAGTCGACGTCATGCAGCGCAGCCGCGAACAGGCCGAGCACAGCGTCAGCCATGCCGACCGGGCCGAACACTCGCTGAGCGATATCAACAACCGGGTCAACGAGATCAGCGCCATGAGCAACCAGATCGCCGCTGCCGTGGACCAGCAAAGTTCGGCCAGCGAGGAGATCAGCCAGAGCATCGTCAGCATTCGCGGCAGCTCGGATCAACATGTCAGCAGCGGCATGCACAGCCAGCGCAGCGCCAGCGGCGTCGCCCAGCTGGCCGATGGCATGCTCGAGCTGGTGCAGCAGTTCTGGGCACGCCGGCGCGCCTGAGACGACAGCCCGTCAGCTGTGTGGGACAGATGGACAGCATGATGGCATGATGGCATCGCAGCCGGCGCGTTTCTGGCGCCGGATGACTGACAGAATGCGTGTCAGTCGCTGCGACGTCCACGAGGCAAGCCACCATGATGCGCACCCTGCTGTTTATCGCCGGTCTGATGCTGCTGTCCTCGCTCGCGAGCGCCGTGACTGCCGGGCCGTCGCCGGCGCTGCAGGTGCGCGATGCGTCGGCACTGCAGGTCGACGCGGTGGAATATGTACTGGGCAAGCCCATGGCATCCTTCGATGACGCCGCTGGCGCGCACTGGCCCTGGCAGCCGCTGACCAGGCCCACCCTGGGCAAGCAGCCTGACGGCGCCTGGCTGCGCATCTCCCTGCACAACAGCGCGGCGCACGCCAGGCTCTGGTACCTGCTGCTGAAATGGCCGGTGCTCGATCGCGTCGCGGTGCGCCTGCATTATCCGGACAGCGACCGTTGGGGCACGACGATGCTCGCCGGGGACGCCGTGGCCATGAGCGCTCGGCCATTGGCGGACCATCACTTCGTCTATCCGCTGGAGTTGCCGGCGGGCGAGCGCGCGGTGATCTACCTGCAGGTGCAGGCCCGCGAGACGCTGGCCCTGCCGCTGGAGCTGATCGACGAGAAGCAACTGATCGAGAGCCGACTTCACGATGTCACCCTGGTCAGCCTGTTCTTTGGCGGCATCCTGGTGATCGTGCTGTACAACTGCAGCCTGCTGATCTTCACCCGCGACCCAAGCTATTTGCTCTACGTGCTCTATCTGCTCAGCGCGGTGTTCTACGTACTGAGCATCACCGGCTTCGGCCAGCTCTATCTCTGGCCGGAGATTCCCGAACTCTCGGCACGCTTCTACGGGCTCTCGGCCGCCCTGTGTTTCTTCACACCGATGCTGTTCGCCCTGCGCTTTCTCGGTGTGCGGCGTTACGGCGGTTGGGTCTGGGCAGTTTCGATCACCCTCACGCTGTACTGGGGAGCCGTGGTGGTGATCCTGCTGCTGGCGCCGGCCCTGGCCCGCTATACATTCATGGAAAGCGTCGCGCTGCTGCACTGTGTGCTGACCATGGCGATCACGCTCAATCTTTGGGCGCGCGGCAACCCGTCTGCGCGGTTGTTCAGCATCGCCTGGAGCACGCTGCTGGTGTTCACCGTGGTCAACCTGCTGGCACTCAACGGTGTGCTGCCGCTCAACGCCTGGACCCTGAATGGCCAGCTGATCGGCATGTTCGCCGAGTTCGTGCTGCTCTCCATGGCCCTGGCCGAGCGTATCAACATCGAGCGCAACCGGCGTATCGCCGCGCAGCAGCTGGCGCTGCAGACGTCCGAATCGCTCGCCGCCGAGCGCGCCCTGCACCTGCAGGCCAAGCAGGAGGCGCTGGACGTGCAGCTGCGGGCCAACGAGGTGCTGGAGGCACGGGTCTACGAGCGAACCCGCGCGCTGGAGGATGTCCGCCTGGGCCTGGAAGCCGCCAACGCCGAGCTGCTGCGCCTGAGCACCACCGATTCGCTGACTCAGCTGGCCAATCGTCGACGCTTCGACCACCTGCTGGACGAGGAAATCCGCCGCGCGCGGCGCGCCGGCAGTCCACTGTCGGTGCTGCTCGCCGATATCGATCACTTCAAGCGGGTCAACGACAGCTATGGGCATCCGTTCGGTGACGAGTGCCTGCGCCAGGTCGCGGCAGTGCTCGCCGCCCACTGCCAGCGCGCCGGCGACGTCGCGGCGCGCTATGGCGGTGAGGAGTTCGTCGTGCTGCTACCGGGGCTCGACGGGCCCCAGGCCGCGGCGCTGGCCGAATCTATCCGCCGCACGATCGCACAACTGTCGCTGCAGCACGACGAGCAGCCCGTGCCGCTGACCATCAGCCTCGGCGTGGCGACGCTGGCTCCGGCGCACGCCACGTCAGCGGAGCTGCTGGCGGCGGCGGATGCTGCGCTCTATCAGGCCAAGCACCAGGGTCGCGATCAGGTGGTGCTGGCCACTGAGATCAACGCTGGCGAGCGGGCTCCAGCCCTCAATGCCTGACCCTTACGACAACCTCTGTATCCGAGCCTGTGGCAGGTTCGTTGAATATGCCGTGGGCTGGCGTCGTGTATGCGCGCAGTGGCAAAGAGGCACGGTAGGACGCGCCTAAATACAAAAAGTTACATACAATGGCCCGCTTCGAGCCCCGGCCACGGCGGGGTGCGTCCCTGTCGCAGCCCTCCGAAGCATTCCGTCTCGATTCCGGCGGCGCGCCCGGCCATGAGAGTCCGATGCATTTCAATGCGCTTCTGATCCTGTGCTTCATGCTTCTGCTCGGTGCTGCGCCGGGCCGAGCTGTGGCCGAAGACGGCGTGTTGATCGACAGCCGACATGCTTCCGGGCTGCAGGTTGGCCAACTGGAGTACGCGCTTGGCCGGCTGGAGGCAGGCTTCGACCAGGCACGCAGCGATGACTGGGGCTGGCAGCCGCTGCAGGTACCCAATCTGCTCCGCCAGCCAGCAGGCGCATGGCTACGATTCCCAGTGCACAACCTCCAGGCAAACGCCAGCAGCTGGTATCTGTTGCTCAAGTGGCCCGTGCTCGACCGCGTTACGCTGCGCGTCCACTACCCTCGGAACGACCAATGGGGCGAGGCCATGGTCGCTGGCGATACGCTGGCGGTCAGTCAGCGGCCGGTTGTCGATCACAACCTGGTCTTCCCGCTGAAACTGCAGCCCGGCGAGCAGGCGATGGTCTATCTGCAGCTGGAGGCCAGCGAACTGATGGTGCTGCCACTGGAGCTTGTCGACGAGACGAGCTTCATCGAGGGCAAGGTGCTCGATACGGCGCTGTTCAGCCTGTTCTTCGGCGGCATGATCGTCATCGTGCTGTACAACCTGAGCCTGCTGATTTTCACCCGCGATCTCAGCTACTTGCTGTACGTGCTGTATCTGCTCAGCGCAATGTTCTACGTCGCCACCATGAGTGGCTTCGGTCAACTGGTGTTGTGGCCCGGCGCACCGCCGTTCTCGGCGCGCTTCTACACGCTGTCGGCGACCCTGTGTTTCCTTACCCCGCTGCTTTTCGTCGTACGCTTTCTGCAGGTTCGCCAGTACGGCGGCTGGGTCTGGCACATCACCTGGGTACTGGGCTGCTACTGGACCACGATGCTGTTAGCGGTGCTGCTGATTCCCGAACATGCACACTGGCTGTTCATGGAATACGTGGCGCTGCCTTATTGCTTGATCAGCCTGGCGGTGACGCTTACGTTGTGGGCCCGCGGCAACATATCGGCGCGGCTGTTCAGCATCGCCTGGATAATGCTGCTGGGCTTCACCGTCATTCACCTCCTGGCGCTGTGGGGCTACATGCCGCTCAATCGGCTGACGCTGCATGGCCAGCTGATAGGCATGTTCATCGAGTTCGTCCTGCTGTCGATGGCGCTTGCCGAACGGATCAACCTGGAGCGCAATCAGCGCATCGCCGCCCAGCAGCTGGCGCTGGAGACCTCGCGTAGCCTGGCCGATGAACGCGAGCAGCACTTGCAGGCCAAGCAGCAGGCACTGCAGATCCAGCAGCGCGCCAACGAGGAGTTGGAAAGCCGAGTGGTGGCGCGTACCAAGGCGCTCGAGGAGGCCCGTCACGGCCTTGAATTGGCGAATGCTGAGCTACGCTGGCTGAGCTCCACGGATCCGTTGACGCACCTCGCCAACCGCCGCCAGTTCGATCAGTTGCTCGAAGACGAGGTTCGCCGCGGACGCCGCAGCGGCGCGCCGTTGACGGTCCTGCTGGGCGACATCGATCACTTCAAACGAATCAACGATACCTACGGCCACCCTTTCGGCGACGAATGCCTGCGCCGGGTCGCTGCGGTACTCCAGCGGCATTGCCAGCGAGCCGGTGATCTCGCGGCGCGCTACGGTGGCGAGGAGTTCGTCATCACTCTGCCGGCAACCGCCGGGCGGCAGGCGGTGCTGCTGGCCGAGCGGATGCGACAGGACGTCGAGCGGCTGGAACTCGACTGCGACGGCGAGCGCGTCAGCCTGACCATCAGCTTTGGCGTGGCTACGCTGGATCCGCAAGCCGCGGCGACTCCGTCGGAGTTGCTCAGTGCCGCAGACCGCGCGCTCTACGAGGCCAAGCGCAGCGGCCGCAACTGCGTCGTCAAGGCCGCCGGTTTCGCGTCGGATGGCGCAATCAATCTCGCCTGAGGCGCGGCCGCTTCAGCTTTCAGCCAGTATGAATTGCACCCGCACCAGCAGGCCACCGAGAGCGCCCTGATCGAGGCTGATCTCTGCGCGATGGGCACGGACGATCTCGCCGACGATCGCCAGCCCGAGGCCGGCGCCATGGCCGCCGGTGTCACGGCGGTAGAAGCGGGCGAAGACGCGATCGCGCTCGGCGGCCGGAATACCCGGGCCGTCGTCCTCCACCTCCAGCACGCCACCGTCGAGCACCCGCAGCACCACGTTGCCGCCAGCCGCGGTATGCGCCAGCGCATTGTCCAGCAGGTTGCTCAGCAGTTCGCTGATCAACGTCGGTTCGCCGTCGATCCACACCGGGGCCTCGGCCTCCAGCGCCAGCGCGACACCGCGCTGGTGCGCCAGCGCGGCCATCGCCAGCCCCAGCTCGCGAGCCAGCTGCGACAGGTCCAAGCGCTGAGCGCCACCCTCGGCGATTGATTGCGCACCGCTTTCGATGCGCGCCAACGAAAGCAGCTGGTTGGCCAGATGAATGACCTTGTTGGTGCTCTGTCCGGCGTCTTCCA
Source organism: Stutzerimonas sp. R40042 (assembly GCF_026642215.1). Taxonomy (NCBI): domain Bacteria; kingdom Pseudomonadati; phylum Pseudomonadota; class Gammaproteobacteria; order Pseudomonadales; family Pseudomonadaceae; genus Stutzerimonas; species Stutzerimonas sp. R40042. The sequence continues at coordinate 4,451,926 of NZ_CP113258.1, forward strand.
GGGTGCTGCGCCACGCCGCGGGCTCGGCTTCGCGCAGGCCCAATTCGATGCGCGCCTTGAGCGCCGCCAGCGGCGTGCGCAGCTCGTGTGAGGCATCGGCGATGAAGCGCGCCTGGCGCTCGAACTGCCCGCGCAGGCGCTCGGTGAAGCCGTTGAGCGCGCCCACCAGCGGCTTCAGCTCGCGCTGCACATCGACCAGCGGCAACGGCCTGAGGTCGTCCGGGGCGCGGTCCTGCACGGCCTCGCTGAGCCGGGCCAACGGGCGTAACGCCGCGCTGACCGCCAGCCAGACCAGCAACAGCGCGGCAAGCGCCAGCAAGCCCAGGCGCCACAGCGTGTCGCTCAACAGGCTGCGCGCCATGCGCTCGCGTGCGCCGAGCGTCTCGGCCACGCGAATCTCGGCGATGCCGTTGAGCTCGGGTTCGCTGACCGGCTGCAGCAGGCTCACCAGGCGCACGCCCTGGCCCTGGAACTCGCCGTCGTAGAAGCGCGCCAGCGCCGGGTAGTCGTCGGTGCGACGGACCTCGGCACCCGGCGCGGGCAACTGTTCGTAGCCGCTGACCAGGCGCCCCTCGGTGTCCAGCACCTGGTAATAGATGCGTCCGGCACTGTCGTAGGCGAAGGTGTCCAGCGCCACGTAGGGCACGTTGGCGCGCAGCCTGCCGTCGCTGGTCACCAGCCCCTCGGCGATCGCCCTGGCCGAGGCCAGCAGGGTGCGGTCGTAGGCGGTATCGGCGGCGGCGCGGCCGTTCCAGTAGGCACTCCAGGCCCCGTACAGCAGCAGCGGCGTGAGCAGGATCGCCAGCCGCAGCAGCAGCCGCGCACGCAGACTGCCGGCCGCCCCGCGCTCAGCCATCGAGCGCCTCGAGCATATAGCCCAGCCCGCGGAAGGTGACGATGCGCACCGGCTGGCCCTCGAGCTTCTTGCGCAGGCGGTGGATGTAGATCTCGATGGCGTCGGCGCTGGCCTCCTCGTCGAGGCCGAATACCTGGGCGGCCAGCTGATCCTTGCTCATCACCCGACCGGGACGGGCGATCAGCGCTTCCAGCACGCCCTGCTCGCGGGAGGTCAGCGTCAGTGGCTCGTCGGCCAGGCTGAAGCGCCGCGCATCCAGGTCGTAGACCAGCGCGCCGCAACGCTGCTGGCGTTCGCCGCCGCCGACGCTGCGGCGCAGCAGCGCCTTGACCCGCGCTTCCAGTTCGGACAGTTCGAACGGCTTGGCCAGGTAATCGTCGGCACCGAGGTTGAGCCCGTGCACCCGATCGCTGACCTCGCCGCGCGCGGTGAGCATCAGTACCGGCAGCGTCTTGCCGCGCTCGCGCAGGCGCGCCAGCACCTGAAAGCCGTCGAGCCGTGGCAGGCCGACATCGAGAATCGCCAGCGCATAGTCCTCGCTGGCCAGCGCCAGGTCGGCGGCAACGCCGTCGTGCAGCAGGTCCACGGTCCAGCCGGCGGCGCGCAATGCCTGCGCCACGCTTTCGGCCAGCTGGGGGTGGTCCTCGACCAGAAGAATTCGCATTGCCTGTCCTCTGCGATGGCGACGGAGCGCCAGTGTAGCGGCAGAACTTTCACGCCGCTGCCGGCTTTCGGCGCTGAAAGGCTGGCGAAAGCTTGACCGCCTAGGATCGCTCGCAGGTGGCTCGAACCACCACGCGCGGCGCACGCGCCGTCACAACAAAAACAATAGTGGAGATACCCCGATGCTGACTGTCGTCAGACGCTCACCCGCTCCTGCCCGTCTCGCCCTGGCCGTTGCCGCCGCCTCGCTGGCACCCATGGCCCAGGCCGCATTCATCGAAGACAGCAGCGCGACCCTGCAGACCCACAACATCTACCTGAACCGCGATTTCCGCGAAGGCAGCGGCCAGTCCAAGCGCGAAGAATGGACCCAGGGCTTCATTCTCGACGTCCAGTCCGGTTTTACCGAAGGCACCGTTGGCGTCGGCCTCGATGCCCTGGGCATGCTCGGCGTCAAGCTGGATTCCGGTGGCGGCCGCGCTGGCACCGACCTCTTGCCGGTGCAGGACGATGGCAGCACGCCGGACGAATTCAGCCGCCTGGGCCTGACCGCCAAGGCGAAGATCGGCGAGACCGAACTGCGCTACGGCTCGCACATTCCCGAGACGCCGGTGGTCAAGGCCAGCGACAGCCGCACCCTGCCGCAGGTGTTCGAAGGTGCCACCGTCACCTCCACCGATATCGACGGCCTGATCTTGACCGGTGGGCGCCTGGACAAGGTGATCGACCGCTCCTCGACCAACTCCCAGGACCTGCAGCTGAACAACAAGAACGGCCGTTTCGCCAGCGCCGCCGAGGCCGATCACCTGACCTTCGCCGGTGCCGAATACGCGTTCAATGAGAACCTCACCGGGCGCTACTACTACGGCGAGCTGGATGACGTGTACCGCCAGCACTTCTTCGGCCTGCTGGCGAACAAGCCGCTGAGCGACAACTCCGCGCTGAGCGCCGACCTGCGCGTGATGCTCAGTGATGACACCGGCGAGGCGAATGCCGGCAAGATCGATAACCAGGCCTGGAACGGCATGCTCGGCTACAGCCTGGGCGGGCACAAGGTCAGTGTCGGCTACCAGCAGATGCGCGGCGACACCGGCTACGCCTACATCGACGGCGGTGATCCGTTCCTGGTCAACTTCGTGCAGATCAACGACTTCGCCAACGCCGACGAGCGCTCCTGGCAGGCCCGTTACGACTACAACTTCGCCGCTGTCGGCATCCCCGGGCTGACCTTCCTGACCCGCTACATCTCCGGCGACAACGCCGAGTACTCAGGCGGCAACAACGGCAGCGAGTGGGAACGCGACTTCGAGTTCAAGTACGTGGTGCAGAGCGGCCCGCTGAAGAACGTCGCGCTGCGCTGGCGCAACGCGATGTACCGCTCCGACTTCGCCCGCGACGCCGACGAGAACCGTCTGATCGTCAGCTACAGCCTGCCGATCTGGTAAACAGAACAAGAACGCGAGGACTACCCGATGAAAACCAGACTCAGCCGTTTCGCCCTGCTGTCGTCCTGCCTGCTGCTCTCGAGCCAGCTGCTGGCCGAACCCAAGCGCCCCGAGTGCATCGCCCCGGCCAAGCCCGGCGGTGGTTTCGACCTGACCTGCAAGCTGGCCCAGAGCGGCCTGAAGGACAGCGGCCTGCTCGAAGCACCGATGCGCGTCACCTACATGCCCGGCGGCGTCGGCGCGGTGGCCTACAACGCGGTGGTCGCCCAGCGTGCGGCGGAAGCCGGCACCATCACCGCCTTCTCCAGCGGTTCATTGCTCAACCTCGCCCAGGGCAAGTTCGGTCGTTACGACGAGAACGCCGTGCGCTGGCTGGCTGCGGTCGGTACCGACTACGGCGCCATCTCGGTGCGTGCCGACGCGCCCTACAAGAACCTCGACGAGCTGATTGCCGCGGTGAAGAAGGACCCGGGCAGTGTGGTGTTCGGCGCCGGCGCCACCATCGGTGGCCAGGACTGGATGCAGACCGCGCTGATCGCCCGCGCTGCCGGTGTCGATCCGAAGAAGCTGCGCTACGTCGCCTTCGAGGGTGGCGGCGAAACGCTCACCGCCATGCTCGGCGGCCATGTGCAGGTCACCAGCAGCGGCCTCGGCGAAGTCACCCCGCAGCTCGATGCCGGCAAGATCCGCATCCTCGCCGTGCTCTCCGACGAGCGCCTGCCGGGCAAGCTCGCCGACATCCCCACGGCCAAGGAACAGGGCTACGACATCAGCTGGCCGGTGATCCGCGGCTTCTACATGGGGCCGGAGGTACCTGACGAGGAGTTCAACTGGTGGAAGACCCAGTTCGACAGCCTGCTCGCCGACGAGAACTTCGCCAAGCTGCGCGAACAGCGCGATCTGTTCCCGCTGTCGATGACCGGTGATGAGCTGGAAGCCTTCGTCAAGAAACAGGTGCAGGACTACAAGACGCTGGCCGGCGAGTTCGGCCTGGTCAAGTAACGCGAACCGACCCGCGTTCGCGGGCCGCACGGTCGACCCGGCAGCTGCCGGGTCGCCGAATCCCTGAGGTATCCCGTCATGTACGTACGTGTCTTCGCCGCGGCGTGGCTGCTCGCCTGCGCCGGCCTCGCCCTGCTCGCCTGGGGCTTCGAGGCGCCCTTTGCCTACGACCCGGTCGGGCCGCGCGCCTACCCGCTGCTGTTGCTGTTGCTGATGGCCTGTGGTGCGGCGTGGCTGCTGTTCAAGCCGCACGGTGAGCCGACACCACCATTCGATCGGCCCAAGGCGCAGCGCGCCGTGCTGTGCGTGCTGGCCCTGCTGGCCTACGCGCTGCTGTTCGAAACCCTGGGTTTCGTCATCAGCACCGCCCTGGCCGGCTTCGCCCTCGGTCTGCTGTTCAACGGTCGCCTGTGGCCCAGCGTGATCAGCGGTGCGCTGCTTGGCGTGCTGCTCTACGGGCTGTTCGATTACCTGCTGGACGTGCCGCTGCCGCTTGGCCTGCTGCGTCTGCTGGAGAGCTGAAATGGAAACACTGAATTTCTTGATGCAGGGCTTCGATGTCGCCACGCGACCGACCAACCTGCTGGTGGCGCTGTTCGGCGCCTTCGTTGGCACCGTGGTCGGTCTCCTGCCGGGGCTCGGCCCGATCAACGGCGTGGCGCTGCTGCTGCCGCTGGCCTTCGCTCTCGGCCTGCCGCCGGAGACCGCGCTGATCCTGCTCGCCGCCGTGTATCTGGGCTGCGAGTACGGCGGCCGCATCTCGGCGATCCTGCTCAACGTGCCGGGTGATGCCGCCGCGGTGATGACCACCCTCGACGGCTACCCGTTGGCACGCCAGGGCAAGGCCGGCATCGCCCTGTCGCTTTCCGCGGTCAGCTCCTTTATCGGCAGCATCATCGCCACCTGCGGCGTGGTGCTGTTCGCCCCGCTGCTGGCCAAGTGGGCAGTGGCATTCGGCCCGGCGGAATACTTCGTGCTGATGATCTTCGCCATCGCCTGCCTCGGCGGCATGGTCGGCGACAAGCCGGTGAAGACGCTGATGGCCGCGCTGATGGGGCTGGGCCTGGCCACCGTCGGTGTCGACTCGACCACCGGCGTCTACCGCTTCACCTTCGGCAGCGTCAGCCTGTCCGATGGCATCCAGTTCGTCATCGTGGTGATCGGCTTCTTCAGCGTCAGCGAGATCCTCCTGATGCTGGAGAAAACCCACAGTGGGCAGCAGGCGGTGAAGGCCAGCGGCCGGCTGCTGTTCAACTTCAAGGAGTTCTGCCTGACCTTTTTCACCATGGTGCGCAGCGCCGTGGCTGGCTTCGTCATCGGCACCCTGCCGGGCGCCGGGGCGACCATCGCCAGTGCCATGACCTATATGAGCGAGAAGCGCATGGCCGGCGACAAGGGCCGCTTCGGCGATGGCGACCTGCGCGGTCTGGCGGCGCCGGAAGCGGCCAACAACGCTTCGGCCTGTGGCTCGCTGATTCCCATGCTGACCCTCGGCGTACCGGGTTCGGGCACCACGGCGGTGATGATCGGCGCGCTGACGCTGTACAACATCACCCCCGGCCCGCTGCTGTTCGAACAGCAGCCGGACGTGGTCTGGGGTCTGATCGCCTCGCTGTTCATCGGCAACGTGATCCTGCTGGTGATGAACATCCCGCTGGTCGGCCTGTTCTCGCGCATGCTCGCGGTGCCGAACTGGGTGCTGGTGCCGGCGATCACCGTGATCAGCATGGTCGGTGTGTATTCGGTGCACAGCACCACCTTCGACCTGGTGCTGATGGTCGGCCTCGGCGTGTTCGGTTATCTGCTGCGCAAGCTGGACTTCCCGCTGTCGGCGCTGATCCTCGGCTTCGTGCTCGGCGAGATGATGGAAGACAACCTGCGCCGCGCACTGTCGATCTCCAACGGTGAGCTGGGCATCCTCTGGGGCAGCCCGATCACCCTGGCGCTGTGGGCGCTGACCGTGGCGATGCTGGCCATGCCGGGGCTGCGCTGGTACCTCAAGCGCCTTCGCGGCAACGTGGTCGAGGCACAGGCCTGACATGCGCCAGCGGCTGCCGGTCTGGTGGGCAACGCCACTGATCGGCGCGGTCGGCGGCTGGCTGGCGAGTCTGGCCAACTGGCCACTGCCGTGGATGGTCGGCTCGCTGCTGGCGGTGATCGCGGTGCGCTGCAGCGGCTGGCTGGTGAGTGAGATGCCGCGCGGCCGTCAGGCCGGGCAGTGGATCATCGCCAGCGCCATCGGCCTGCACTTCACCGGCGAGGTGATGCGCGAAGTGCTGGTGCACTTTGGCGTGATCCTCGCCGGCGCGCTCGGCACACTGGCGTTGAGCCTGATTGGCATGGCCATCCTCTCGCGCGGCGGCTGCGATCGGGCCACCGCCTACTTCGCCAGCATGCCGGGCGGCGCCAGCGAGATGGTCAACCTGGCCAGCCGCCACGCCGCCCACCCCGGCCGCGTCGCGGCCGCGCACAGCCTGCGCATGCTGCTGGTGGTGCTGCTGATCCCGGCGTTTTTCACCTGGAGCCTGCCGCCGATCCAGGCACCGGCACCGCTGCCGGTCGACAGCTTCTGGCTGGCCGTGCTGCTGCCGGCCGGCGGCCTGCTGGCCCTGCTCTGGCGCCGGCTCGGCCAGCCCAATCCCTGGATGCTTGGCCCGCTGACCGTCTGCGCGCTGGCCAGCGCGGGGTTCGATCTGCACATCGGCTTGCCGGACGGGCTCGGCCAGGTCGGCCAGTGGCTGATCGGCTCGTCGCTGGCCTGTCACTTCGACCGGGCTTTCTTTCGCAGCGCACCGGCCTTTCTGTTGCGAGTGCTGCTGTTCACCCTCTCGGCCATGCTGGTCGCCGCCGCGCTGGCAGCCGGGCTGGGTTGGCTGATGGCACTGGACGAAACCTCGCTGATGCTGGGGATGATGCCCGGCGGCATCACCGAGCTGTGCCTGACGGCCGAGGCGTTGCAGCTGTCGGTGGCGCTGGTGACGGCGGTGCAGGTGCTCAGGTTGTTTCTGGTGATGTTTCTCGCCGAGCCGGTGTTTCGGCTCTGGCAACGAGCCACGCTTTAGCCCGCCGTCAGGCGGGTTCTTTTTTTGCGGCACTGGCTGGTACGGCCGTCTGCATGGCGACCGGCGCGACTTACGAAGCCGCCCCGGTTCAGCCGAAGAACCAGTAACACACCCCGATCGCCGCCACGATTCCGGCGAAATCCGCCACCAGCGCACAACCCACCGCATGCCGCGCCCGCTGGATGCCGACGGCACCGAAATACACCGCCAGCACATAGAAGGTCGTCTCGGTGCTGCCCTGCACCGTCGCCGCCACCAGCGCCGGGAAGCTGTCGACACCATGACTCTGCATGGTCTCGATCAGCATCGCCCGTGCCGCACTGCCGGAGAACGGCTTGACCAGTGCCGTCGGCAGGGCGTCGACGAAGCGCGTGTCCCAGCCCAGCGCCTCGACCAGCCAGCGTATGCCCTCCAGGCCGAGGTCCAGCGCTCCGGACGCGCGCAGCGCACCGATGGCACACAGCATTGCCACCAGGTAGGGCAAGAGGCTCTTCGCCACGTCGAAGCCCTCCTTCGCACCTTCGACGAAGGCTTCGTAGACCGGCACCTTGCGCAGTGCACCCACCAGCAGGAAGGCGATGATCAGCCCAAACAGCGTGAGATTGCCCAGCAGCGAGGACAGCGAGGCCAGGGCGGTGGCCGACAATCCGGCCAGCAGCGCCATGAAGCCGCCGAGCAGCAGCGCACCGGGAATGAAATAGGCCAGCACCACCGGGTCCCACAGGCGCAGCCGCTGCACCAGCGCCACTGCCAGCAAGCCGGCCAGCGACGAAGCGCTGGTGGCCAGCAGGATCGGCAGGAACACCAGCGTCGGGTCGTCCGCGCCCTGCTGCACGCGGTACATGAAGATGGACACCGGCAGCAGCGTCAGCGAAGAGGTGTTGAGCACCAGAAAGAGAATCTGCGCATTGCTCGCCACATTCGGCAGCGGATTGAGTTCCTGCAGCGCGCGCATGGCCTTGAGGCCAATCGGCGTGGCGGCATTGTCCAGGCCCAGCCCGTTGGCGGCGAAATTCAGAGTGATCAGACCCAGCGCCGGGTGGCCGGCCGGCACCTCCGGCATCAGCCGGCGAAACAGCGGGCCGAGCAGACGCGCCAGCAGCTCGATCAGCCCGGCCTTCTCCGCAATGCGCAGGAAGCCGAGCCAGAGCGTCAGGGTGCCGAACAGGACGATCATCACTTCCACGGCCAGCTTGGCCATGGCGAACAGGCTTTCCACCAGAGCGGCGAATACGGTCGGATCGCCGCCAAGCAGCCAGCGCCCCAGGGCCGCCAAGGTGGCAATCAGAAAAAACCCCAGCCAGAGGCCGTTGAGCATGTCGTTCTCCCATCGAAGCTGGCGGCGATGATAGCGGTGCAGGCGCGCAGGGGTCATCCGCAGTCGGCAGGCAAAGGGAAGAAAGAGACGCTTGGAAAGGAGGTGCAGCCGCGCGGCTGCGAAGCGGAGCGTTGTGAGCTGCAGGCCAGGGCAGTAATGGTCCACCCTGGCTGCAGCCTGACAGAACCCGGTCCGATAACGGAGGTACTCCCTGTACCCCTAGGTCGCTCCGCCAAGGCAGAACAACCCGACCCCCTGGTTCCCCCCGCTGAGGGGTCGAGCGCGCAGAGTCGTTACACCCGACGCGCGCTCTGGATCACCTTCGAAAGCCGAACATGACCCGGCAAGAGTGGCATCCCATGCCGCTGACACTCCTGAACCAGCCGCCCTTGCGGGCGGCCATCGATTGCATCAGACGCGCGGTCCACGCCCGCGGCCGAAGATCAGCGATGCCACGAAGAGCACCAGGAACACCACGAACAGGATCTTGGCGATACCGGTAGCGGTGCCGGCGATGCCACCGAAGCCCAGTACCGCAGCGATGATGGCGATGATCAGGAAGGTAATGGCCCAACTCAGCATGGTGTAACTCCTCTGTTTCAGGAACGATACTCAGCGGATCGGATCAGCCGATCGGCGTCGATGTGGTTACGCATCCCTGCCGGTTCGCTCGCACGTCCTTCTTCCCTGCTCAGAACACCCAGCGCTGTTCGGCAGGCGCCTGGCGGTAAACGATGGTCTGCCGTTCCTGGCTGGTCCGCGTGAGCTCAATAGGTTGAGCGTCATACATCCGGATTCGTTCCACGGAGGCCTGCTGCGTCTGGCCGAGCGGTTGCGACATCGGCCGCTCGGCACCCATGATGAGCATGACGACTGCAGCAGAGAGGAAACCCTTGCAGGCTAAAGAAAGGCTAGCTTGGCGATTCATCCTCAACTCCTTCTAAGCAAAGCGTGGCGAACATGATGTTGCGTTGATCAAGTTATTGCAGGCTGCGTGCCAGCCCGAGAAACTCTTTTAACCCCTTTAAAATCAATAAGTTACACAAGAAAAGAAAGAAGAACGCAACTTAATTTGCACGAGCCGCCCAGGTATGCCGGGCGTTTTGCACGACCATCAGTGGCGAGTGGCTTTAAGCTGGCGAATGCGCTCGTGGCAGGCGCGCAGCTTCGGCAGTTCGATGGCCAGCAAGGCCTTCACGTCCGGTTCCGCATCCGCGACGGCGTCCTCGAAGGCACGCAGCAGGTGTGCTTCGCTCTGCTCTAGCTGGTCAACGTAGGCGCGATCATGGTCGCCGACTCGCGAGCGTGCGTCGGTGTACAGCTCGCGCATGCGCCCGGTGAGCGTCCCGCCCTGAGATGGCTGTTCATGGTTGGCAGCGACCTTCACCGACAGCGCCTGGATCACCTGTGTCTTGGCCTGCGCCAGGTCGCGAAACAGATGCTGCAGTTCCACGTCCTTTGCTTCTTCGGCGGCATGCTGGTAGAAACGCTGGCCGTCGCGGGTGATCTCGATGAGTTCGTTGAGCTGATTCATGGAATGGTTCATGACGCCTCCTGGATGAGTGAAGACGGCGCCACGCCCACTCGGCGGGCCGCGGCGCGTTCTCTTACCTGGTCGCAAGCCCCGTGCCAGCCGGTCGCCGAGTTCCGACCGAGCAAAATCAGCGACTTGCATGGCCGCCGTGCCGGGTCCGGAATGCAGCATGCAGGAAGAGCTCATCGTCACCGTGCAACTTGCAAGACATTTCATAGACTAAGCACTCGCCAACAACGCAACGGCGCCCCTGCCAGGCGCCGCACGCCATAATTCATTTTATTTTCAGCGACTGATTCGCCATCTGATTGGGAGCATCCATGGACCAAACGACGGACAACGGCGGGCGCATCCTTCTGGTGGATGACGAAGCGGCGATCCTGCGTACCTTCCGTTACTGTCTGGAGGATCGCGGCTATACCGTAATGACCGCCGCCAGCGCCGCGCAGGCAGAAGCCATCCTGCAGCGCCAAGTATTCGATCTCTGTTTTCTGGACCTGCGCCTGGGCGAGGACAACGGCCTCGATGTGCTGCAGCAGATGCGCATGCTCGCGCCCTGGATGCGGGTCGTGATCGTCACCGCCCATTCGGCCGTGGACACCGCGGTCGACGCCATGCAGGCCGGCGCCGCGGACTACCTGCTCAAGCCGTGCAGCCCCGAGCAACTGCGCCTGTCCGCAGCCAAGCAGCTGGAAGTCCGGCAGATGGCGGCGCGCCTGGAGGCCCTGGAAGGCGAGATGAAGCAGCGCAGCGATGCGCTCGGCTCGCACAGCCCGGCGATGATGGCGGTGCTGGAAACCGCACGCCAGGTCGCCGACACCGACGCCAATATCCTCATCCTCGGCGAGTCCGGCACCGGCAAGGGCGAGCTGGCGCGTGCCATCCACACCTGGAGCCGGCGCTCGAAGAAGGCCTTCGTCACCATCAACTGCCCCTCGTTGTCGGCGGACCTGATGGAAAGCGAGCTGTTCGGCCACAACCGCGGCGCGTTCACCGGGGCCACCGAAAGCACCCTGGGCCGGGTCAACCAGGCCGATGGCGGCACGCTGTTCCTCGACGAGATCGGCGACTTCCCGCTGGCGCTGCAGCCCAAGCTGCTGCGCTTCATCCAGGACAAGGAATACGAGCGCGTCGGCGACCCGGTGACCCGCCGCGCCGATGTGCGCATCCTCGCCGCGACCAATCTCAACCTCGAGGAGATGGTGCGCGAGGGCAAGTTCCGCGAGGACCTGCTCTACCGCCTCAACGTCATCACCCTCAACCTGCCCCCCATGCGTGAGCGTCCGGAAGACGTGCTGGCCCTGGCCGAACGCTTCCTTGCTTCCTTCGTCAAGAACTACGGGCGCCCGGCCCGCGGCTTCAGCGATGCCGCGATTGCCGCGCTGAAGACCTATCGCTGGCCGGGCAACGTGCGGGAGCTGCGCAACGTGGTGGAACGCGCCAGCATCATCTGTCCGCAGCAGATGATCGAGGTGAGCCACCTGGGCCTCGGCGAGCAGGTTGCCAGCAACGCCCCGCGCATCGGTGAGCCACTGAGCCTGGAAGCCCTGGAAAAGGCCCATATCGCCGGCGTGCTGAGCACCAGTGATACCCTCGAGCAGGCCGCGCGCATCCTCGGCATCGACGCGTCGACGCTGTACAGAAAACGCAAGCAGTACGGCCTATGAAACTGCAGATGAAGCTGCGGACCCGACTCTTCCTCGGGTTCTCGGCGCTGATGACGGTGGCCCTGCTCGGGCTGTTGCTGGCGCTGGTCAGCGTGATGCAGATGGCGAAAAGTCAGGAACATCTCATCCGCAACAATTTCGGCATCATCGAAATCAACCAGCAGCTGCGCCAGGTTCTGGGCAACCATCTGGTCGTCTTGCTCACCGACGAGAACAACAGCCAGGCGCTGGAACCGTTACGCCAGACCTTCCAGCAAACGCTCGAGCGCGGTATCGCCGAAGCTCGCGACGATGCCGACCGGCAGGCGTTCCAGGCAATCGCCAGCGCCTACGCCAGTTTTCTGCAACAGGTCGATCTGCCCGGCCGACAGGATCTGACCCTGCTCGAAGACAACCCGCTGAGCCAGTCCTTCAACCAGTTGCGCGGCCTGATGACCGATATGCAGCGCACCGCGTACGACCGGATTCGCGACACCGAGCTGCGTAGCCGCGACCGTGCTGCGCTGCTCGCCGGCCTGCTCGGCTTGACCGCCATTGCGGTGCTGCTGATCGGTTTCATCACCGCGCACAGTTTCGCCCGTCGCTTCGGTGAGCCGATCGAACGCCTTTCCGCGGCGGCCGACCAGATCGGACGCGGCGATTTCAATATCGCCCTGCCCACCCCACCGATCGCCGAACTGTCCTCGCTGAGTCGCCGCTTCGGCCTGATGGCGCAGGCGTTGCACCAGTTCAAGCAGACCAACGTGGAGGCACTGGTCAACGGGCAGCAGCGTCTGCAGGCGCTGCTCGACAGCATCGACGATGGTCTGCTGATCATCGACCGCGAGGGGCGTCTGGAGCACGCCAACCCGGTAGCGCAACGGCAACTGGCCTGGGAGAACGAGCACCTCGGTTTGTCCCTGGGCGAGGCGCTCGGCTGCCCGGCGCTGGACATTGCGGCACGCCAGGTACTGGACGACAAACCGTTGTCCGACCCACCCGAGGATCTGGTGATCGAGGCCGATGGCGAGCGACGCCTGCTGGCCTGGCGCATCAGCCCGGTAAGCCACCACGACGGCAGCATCAGCGGCGCGGTCATGGTGCTGCACGACGTCACCGACCAGCGCACCTTCGAGCGGGTGCGCAACGAGTTCGTGCTGCGCGCCTCACATGAGCTGCGCACGCCGGTAACCGGCATGCAGATGGCCTTCAGCCTGCTGCGTGAACGCCTGCGCTACCCGGCCGGCAGCCGCGAATCGGACCTGTTCGATACCGTGCACGAGGAGATGCAAAGACTGGTCCGGCTGATCAACGACCTGCTCAACTTCTCCCGCTACCAGAGCGGCCAGCAGAAGCTGGAGCTGGAGCCGTGTGAAATCCCGGAGCTGCTGGAAACCGCACGCCAGCGCTTCGAGGTCGCCGCGGCCGAGCAGGAGGTGCAGCTCCAGCTGGAGCTGCAGCAGCCACTGCCGACCCTGATGCTGGACCGTCAGCAGATCGAGCGGGTGATGGACAACCTGCTGAGTAACGCATTGCGGCATACGCCGAAAGGCGGCGAGGTACGGCTGCTGGCCCGCCATCATGGCGAGCGGATGATTCTCAGCGTCGAGGACAACGGCGAAGGCATCCCCTACAGCCAGCAGGCGCGCATCTTCGAACCCTTCGTGCAGATCGGTCGTCGTCGCGGCGGTGCCGGACTGGGGCTTGCCTTATGCAAGGAAATCGCCCAGCTGCATGGTGGACGCATCGGCGTGCATTCGCGGATCGGGCACGGCACCATCTTCTACGTCGCGCTGCCGATCTGACGGCGCCACCACGAGGACCTGCCATGCCAAGCGTGAATCCCAGCCCCGAACAACTCGCCGCCTACGTCGCGGCGATGCCAGCGGGCGTGCCGATCCTGATGCTCAACCTGCTGCGCTACAACGCTCAGGCGACATACCCAGCGGGCAGCCAGCACAGCCCCTGCAGCGGCCGCGAAGCCTATGCCCGCTACAGCCGTGTGGCGCTGGCCAAGGTGCAGGCCTGCGGCGGTGCGGTGGAGGTCCGTGCCAAGGCGCATGCCGCACTGATCGCGCCGGCGGAGGAACAGTGGGATGACCTGCTGCTGGTCAGCTACCCGTCCAAGGAAGCCTTTCTGGCGATGATCAGCGATCACGAGTACCAGGCTGCCGCCGAGCATCGCAGCGCGGCGCTGGCCGACTCGCGGCTGATCGGTACGACCCGCTACTAGCGGCCTGTTGGGTAAGTTCAGTTGGCCAATCGCGGCGCCCATGGCCCCGATACTGCGTCGCTGCTTTTTGCCATGGCCTGCCATGACTCGTCGCAGCGCCTTGTCTCGGAGCCCTGTGCATCCGGACTTGCCGCAACCAACGCACCGCACCGGCCGCTATGTCAGCGGCCCGCCTGGGCAGTGAGTACCGTCAGCATCGCTGCGGTTTCGGCATCCGGCTCGCCGTCGAAACGGGCCGGTCGATACTTCATCTGGAATGCGGCGATCACGTTACGCGTCTCGTCATCCAGCTGCCCATGCCGCGGCACGCGGTAGCCCTGAACCGCCAATGCCTCCTGAAACCAGGCGACCGACGGCACGCCGCTGAGCGCGTAGTTCGCCCGCTCCGCCGCCACCGCGTCCGCCTCGGGCCAGGGCAGAAGCCCCTCGTCGGCGAGGCGTTTCCACGGAAACAGCGGCCCCGGGTCGACTTTGCGCTGCGGCGCAATATCGCTGTGGCCGATGATGGCGCCCGGCTTGAGATCATGGCGCACCATGATGTCCTTGAGCAGCGCCACCAGCGCGTCGATCTGTTCGTCCGAGTACGGGTACCAGAGTCGCCGTCCGTCCGCGCTTTCGACATAGCCACGATTGACCAGCTCGATGCCGATCGAGCTGGAATTGAGCCAGGTGCGCCCGTTCCACTCGCTTTCGCCGGCATGCCAGGCGCGCCGGTTCTCGTCCACCAGGCGGTAGATAGTCGCCGGTGCCTCGCCGATCAGGTAGTGACTGCTGACGTCACGACCACTGAGCAGCGTGAGCGAGCGCGGCAGGTCGGCAGAGGTGTAGTGCAGCACGATGAACTGCGCGCGGCTGTCGTGGCCGATCGAGCTGTAGCGGGTATCGATGCGCGGGCCGCTGGCGCAGCCGGCAAGCAGCAGGAGCAACAGGGTGGCGGTGAAGGCTTTCATCGGGATGACCTCTGTGTCGACGGCGAAATGACGCAGATCGGCATACCGGCAGGCGCGCCGGCATGGCAGCGCTTGGCAGCGCGGTCGGATTATACCCGGGCGATCGCAGGCTCGCGGCGTCAGCCGGTCAGGCCGGTTCGACCCGATTGCGGCCGGCCTCCTTGGCGCGGTACAGCGCGCTGTCGGCGCGCTCGAAGGCACGCTCTGTGGTGTCGCCATCACTAAAGGCGGTCAGGCCTGCCGACAGCGTGATCACGATGCGTTCACCCTTGAAGTGAAACGGGCAGTTGCCAATGGATTCGCGCAGCGTTTCCAGCAACTGCCGCCCCGCTTCCTGGGGCGTGTTGGGCAGCAGCACGACGAACTCCTCGCCGCCGAAGCGGGCGATGAAGTCGGTCTTGCGCAGCCGCTTCTGCAGCTCCGAGCCAATGATCTTGAGCACCCGGTCGCCGGCCAGATGACCGTATCCATCATTGACCCGCTTGAAGTGATCGACATCCAGCACGGCCAGTAACAGGTCGCCGCCATAGCGCTGCCAGCGGGCGAATTCCAGATCCAGGCGCTCGTTCCAGGCGGCACGGTTGGGCAGCCCGGTCAATGGATCCTGCAGAGCCTTCTGCCGTTGCTCCTCGAGATGGCCGCGCAACCCTCGCGCGGCCTGTTCGAGGCTGCCGACCCGGCTGACCAACTGCTGCAGTCGCTCGCCAAGCTTCTGCTCCTGCTCGCTACGCTTTTGCCGGTAGGTATCCACCGTGGTCAGCAGACCATCCAGGCGCGCCTCGACCACCTTTTTCAGGCTCGACAGATCGGTGGCCTGGCGCATGCTGTCCTGCAGTCCGCCGACCTGCTCGCGTAATTCGGCATCGAGCGTCTGTGCGGCGTCGCGGCCCTCGGTATGGCCCTGGTGCGCGGCGAGCAGGTTTTCCTGCATCGCGGTGAGCCGCTCGTTGAGCGTCTGCAGGTAGTTCTCGAAATCCCGCTGCCCCTGATCGCTGAAGGCAATCATCAGCATCGCCAGGTCATCCAGCACCGGTACCAGCTCGTACCAGTTCAAGCCATGCTGAATGCGGGCGCGCAACAGCTGCAGCCGCGGCTGATGCTGTTCGGGCAGATGGAGGCTGTCGAGCAGGCTGGCGAGCGTCGCCTCGACGCGTTCGGCAACCACGCTGTAGGCGGGCTCCGGTGAGTCCGGCAGGGCGTAGGCGGCCGCCTGCGGCTCGGCCACTGGCGTCTGCTCGGCATCCGCCACCGGTGCGGCTACTTCGGGCTCAGCCGCTGTTGCGGCGGGCTCGAGCGCTTGCTGCTCGTCGCTCGCCGGCTCAGGCAAGGCTGGCGTCACGGCCGCTTCGGCCGCAGCGGACGCACCGGCCATCGCGCTGCCGACAACCGCCTCGGTCTCGACCGTCACCGCCGCTGGAATCGCCGCCTCGAGCGGGATCGCCACCGCTTGACTGTCCCGATTGCCGAACAGGCGCTTTAAAAATCCGCTTTGCTGCGGCGTGCCCAGTCCTTGCAGGTCCAGAACCTGGCCCTGCAGCACACTGAGTTCACTGAGCAGTACCGGCAGTTCGCGTAGCCGGGTCGCGCGCTGATCCAACTCCTTGGCAAAACGCTTGAGCGGCTTGCGCAATTCGGCCGGCAAGGACATCCCCAGCAATTGAGCAACCAACCGATGCAGCGCTTCGGTCAGCTGCACGGCGCGCTCCTGACGATGCCGCTCGGAGTCCAGCACGGCTTTTTCCAGGCGCGGAACCAGCTGCCCGAGGCCATCGTCCAGATCGCCGTCGCGCAGAATCTCGCGCATCTGCTGCAGGCAGCGCTCGACGGCTGGATCGGCCCCCTCCACCGCCAGGCTGCTGCGCACCAGACTGCGGCGCAGCAAGTCCACCCGCTGCTCCCAGCGGGCCTCCAGCCGGTCCTGGCGCTCGACCAGCTGCAGATACTTTTCCTTCCAGCGTTCGGCTTCGTCGCTCATTTGCTTTCTTCTACCTGAACCGGCATGGAATCGTCCTTGAACGCGTCGGGCAACCTGATTTCCACGGCGACCGGCAGATGATCGGAGATCGGCAACGGCAGCACGTCGACGCGCTCCAGCGCCAGGCTCGGACTCAACAGGATGTGATCGAGGCAGCGTTGCGGCCGCCAGCTTGGAAAGGTCGCCTCGACCTGCGGTGCGAGCAGGCCAAGGTCGCGCAGTGGGGAGTTCTCCAGCAGATCATTGGCGTGGGTATTCATGTCACCCATCAGCACCTGGTGGCGGTAGCCGCCGATCAGCTCGCGGATATAGGCCAGCTGGCGCGCCCGCGCCCCGCCACCGAGCGCCAGGTGCATCATGACGACCACCAGCGCGTCTGCCCCTTCGCCGAAGCGCAGCAGGATAGCGCCCCGCCCGGATGGTCCCGGCAGTGGATGGTCTTCCAGCCTCTGTGGCTCGAGCCGGCTCAAGACACCGTTGCTGTGCTGGGCGAAGCGCCCGAGGTTACGGTTGAGCTGCTGGTACCAGTAGGGAAACGCGCCCAGCTGGGCGAGATGCTCGACCTGATTGACATAACCGGAGCGCAAACTGCCGCCATCGGCTTCCTGCAAGGCCACCAGATCGTAGTTGCCGAGCAGTTCGCCGATGCGCTGCAGGTTTCCGGCGCGTCCGGGATGCGGCAGCAGATGCTGCCAGCTACGCGTCAGGTAGTGGTGGTAGCGCTCGGTGCTGATGCCGACCTGGATGTTGAAACTGAGCAGCCGCAGCCGCCCGTCCGCCGGCAGGCCGCTGCTGGCCAGACAGTGGGGATTGACCCGAGCCTTGCCGGGGCCGGCGTGGCGCGGAGCGCTCCAGCGGCGCAGCACGTTCGGCTACCGCGCTGCGCGTTCTTTTTCGATGAGGAAGTCGGCCACCTGCAGCGTGCGTTCCGGGCCGCCGGCAGAACCGAGATCGAAACGATATTTGCCGTTCACGATCATCACCGGTACGCCGGTGATCTGGTAAGCCATGCCAAGCTTCTTGGCCTGCTCCACGCGGCTGCGCACGCCAAAGGAGTTGTAAGCCTTGAGGAAGGTCTGCTTGTCGATGCCGTGGCCGGCGAGGAATTCGGCCATCTCTTCGGGGGTCGCGAGCTTCTTGCGGTCCTGATGATAGGCGGCGAACACCGCATCATGAATCTCGGGCTCGACGCCCATGGATTCCAACGTGATGAACAGCTGTCCGTGGGCGTTCCAGATACCGCCGAACATCGCCGGGATGCGTTTGAAATCGACGTCATCCGGCAGCTGCTCGGCCCACGGTTTGACGGTCGGCTCGAATTGATAGCAGTGCGGGCAGCCATACCAGAACAGCTCGACCACCTCGATCTTGCTCGGCTCTGCAACCGGTACCGGGCTGCTCAGCTCGACATACTCCTTGCCGGCCTGGAACTCCGCTGCCTGGGCTGCCAGACCGAACAGGCTGGCGGCAGCGAAAACGGCAGTGAGTAGGAAATTACGCATGGAATACTCCTGTTAACGACGGACCAATGGCGCAACAGGCTGCAGCAAAACGCCGGGACTCGCCAGCGTTTTTCATCCGACTGTGCAAGCACGTGATACAGACAATGCAGCAGGTCCCGAAAACGCAGAAGGGCGTCGGGGCTGGTGGCCCGGACGCCCTTCTGCTCAGGCTGCAACGGCTATCAGTGCAGGCCCTGGATGTAGCTGGACAGCGCTTCGATGTCCTTGTTGCTCAGCTTGGCGGCGATGCCACGCATGATCATGGTGTCGCCGTCGTTGGTACGGTTGCCTTCGCGGAAGTCGGTCAACTGCTTGGCGGTGTAGGCAGCGTGCTGGCCACCCAGCTTGGGGAAACCGGCAAGGTCGTTACCGACGCCATTCGGCGCATGGCAACCGGTACAGGCCGGCATGCCCTGATCCAGCTTGCCGCCACGGAACAGCTTCTCGCCCTGCTTGGCCAGAGCCGGATCGGCATAACCGACGCTGCCCTTCTGGCTGGCGAAGTAGGCGGCGATATCTTCCAGATCCTGATCGCTCAGCGGATCGAGCAAACCGGTCATTTCCGGCACCTTGCGACCGACGCCTTCCTCGGCGCCCGGGGTGCTGCCAGCCTTGATGTCATGCAGCTGCTTGAGCAGATAGCGCTCGCCCTGGCCGGCGAGTTTCGGGAAGTTCGGCGCCGGGCTGTTGCCGTCGACACCGTGGCAGGCGCCACACACTGCAACTTTGCCCTGACCAGCCTCGGCGTTTCCAGCCGCGTGGGCCATACCGGTGATGCCAAGGGTCAACAGCAGACTCACGAGTATTTTGTTCATCAGCTAATCCAACTACGGCTAAGGGTTTGAAAGGGAATTCATCGGGTCGCGCACGGCATCAAAACCGGGACGACGCTCGTTATAGTGGCACGCAGGACTTTCGTCTCCGGCGGCGGCCCGCAGACGCACGTTGCGCCTGATACCGGCCGAACGCCATTCGGAGCCCGACATCAGGCCAAAGCGCACATAAAAACTGCGGCATTATATACTTCCGTTCCTGAAACGGAAACGAACCATTGCCGCACCCCGCGCGCACTCACCGGAACGACCATGCTACCGAAAAACCCGATTCTCGGCCTTTGCCAACAGGCCTCCTTCATGATCAGCGCCGCCAAGGTCGATCAGTGCCCGGCCGACGAGGGTCTGGAAGTGGCCTTCGCCGGTCGATCCAATGCGGGCAAGTCCAGTGCGCTGAACACCCTCACCCACGCCAACCTGGCCCGGACCTCGAAGACGCCCGGGCGCACTCAACTGCTCAACTTCTTCCGCCTCGATGACGAGCGCCGCCTGGTCGACCTGCCCGGTTATGGCTACGCCAAGGTGCCGATCCCGCTCAAGCAGCACTGGCAGCGCCACCTCGAAGCCTACCTGGGTAGCCGCGAAAGCCTGGCCGGGGTGTTCCTGATGATGGACATCCGCCATCCCCTGACCGAGTTCGACCGCATGATGCTGGACTGGGCGAGCGCCAGCCAGATGCCCTTGCACATCCTGCTGACCAAGTCCGACAAGCTGGCCTTCGGCGCGGCGAAGAACGCGTTGCTGGCCATCCAGCGCGACATTCACAAGGGCTGGGGCGCCGACGTCAGCGTCCAGCTGTTCTCGGCACCGAAGCGGCAGGGGGTCGAGGAAGCGCAGCTGGTGCTGGCGAACTGGCTGGGAATGCTGGACGAGGCAGCCGAGGACGAGCAAGAGCCTGAGGCATAGAGTGGGTCAGGCGTTGCCGATTCCTGCAGCCCTGGGCCGGAGTTCCGGTGGATGTAAGAAGCGACATCCACCCTACGAAGTCGGCACCAATCGCTAAAATCGCCCGAATTTCACCTCACCAATCACCTTGCAGAAGCCGGAAAGGCGCCGAGAATCGACGCCCACCCGGCCCTCAGCGCAACTCAGTCGCGGTAGGCATCCACCGGCACGCAGGCGCAGAACAGGTTGCGATCGCCGTAGACGTTGTCCACGCGGTTCACCGCCGGCCAGTACTTGTGCGCGCGTGCATGGGCGCTCGGCGTCACCGCCTCGGCGATGCTGTACGGCCGATCCCACTCACCGATCACGTCAGCCAGGGTATGCGGCGCGCGTACCAGCGGGTTGTTGTCCGCCGGCCACTCACCGTCCTGCACCTTGGCGATCTCCGCGCGGATGCTCAGCATCGCCTCGACGAAGCGATCCAGCTCGGCCTTCGACTCGCTCTCGGTGGGCTCGATCATCAGCGTGCCGGGCACCGGGAAGGACATGGTCGGCGCGTGGAAGCCGTAGTCCATCAGGCGCTTGGCGACGTCCTCCTCGCTGATGCCGCTGGCGGCCTTGAGCGGGCGCAGATCAAGAATGCACTCGTGGGCGACACGGCCGTCGCGTCCGCTGTAGAGCACCGGGAACGCTCCGCCGAGGCGATTGGCCAGATAGTTGGCACCGAGGATCGCCACCTCGGTCGCGTCGCGCAGCTGCGGACCCATCATCGCGATGTACATCCAGCTGATCGGCAGGATGCTCGCGCTGCCCCAGGGCGCGGCGCTCACCGCACCGTTGCCCGGTTGCGGACCTTCCAGCTCGACCACCGGGTGATTGGCCACGAATGGTGCCAGGTGCGCTTTGACGCCGATCGGCCCCATGCCCGGGCCGCCGCCACCATGGGGGATGCAGAAGGTCTTGTGCAGGTTCATGTGCGAGACGTCGGCACCGATGTCCGCCGGCCGCGCCAGGCCGACCTGGGCGTTGAGATTGGCGCCGTCCATGTATACCTGGCCGCCGTGAGCGTGGATCGCCGCGCAGATCTCGCGCACGTTCTCCTCGTAAACGCCGTGGGTCGACGGGTAGGTGATCATCAGACAGGACAGCCGGTCGCCGGCCTCGGCGGCCTTGCGCTTGAGGTCCTCGAGATCGACGTTACCGCCCTTGTCGCATTCGACGATCACCACACGCATGCTGACCATCTGTGCCGAAGCGGGGTTGGTGCCGTGCGCCGAGGACGGGATCAGGCAGATGTCGCGCTGCCCTTCGCCGCGGCTCTCGTGATACTTGCGGATCGCGACCAGGCCGGCGTATTCGCCCTGAGCACCGGAGTTGGGCTGCATGCTGATGGCGTCGAAACCGGTGATCGCGCAGAGCCAGGCTTCCAGCTCTTCGATCATCAACTTGTAGCCCTGGGCCTGCCCGCGCGGGACGAACGGATGCAGGTTGGCGAATTCGGCCCAGGTGATCGGGATCATTTCGCTGGTGGCGTTGAGCTTCATGGTGCAGGAGCCGAGCGGGATCATTGCCTGGTTCAGGGCCAGATCCTTGTTTTCCAGCTGCTTGAGGTAGCGCAGCATCTCGGTTTCGCTGTGGTGCGAGTTGAACACCGGATGCTCCAGGTAGCCGCTTTCGCGTTGCAGCCCTGCGGGAATGCCCGCGGCCAGCTCACCGGCATCCAGCGCGGCGACATCGAGGCCGTGATCGGCACCGAGGAAGATCGCCAGCAGCTGCTCGACGGTGCGCTCGTCGCAGGTCTCGTCGAGGCTCACACCCAGCCGGCCGCGGCCGAGGATGCGCAGGTTGATCTGCGCCGCTTCGGCGCTTTCGATGATGGCGGTCTGTGCGCCACCGACCTCGAGGGTCAGGGTGTCGAAGAAATGCTGGTTGAGCCGCACGATGCCCTTCTGCTCCAGACCCGCGGCGAGGATGGCGGTCAGCCGATGGACGCGCTGGGCGATGCGCTTGAGGCCCAGCGGGCCGTGATAGACGGCATAGAAGCCAGCGATGTTGGCCAGCAGCACCTGCGCGGTGCAGATGTTGGAGTTGGCCTTCTCGCGGCGGATGTGCTGCTCGCGGGTCTGCAGCGCCATGCGCAGCGCGGTGTTGCCGCGGGCGTCCTTGGACACGCCGATGATGCGTCCCGGCATGCCGCGCTTGAACTCGTCGCGGCTGGCGAAATAGGCCGCATGCGGGCCACCGTAGCCCATCGGCACACCGAAGCGCTGGGTCGAGCCGAGCACCACGTCGGCACCCAGTTCGCCCGGCGGGGTCAGCAACAGCAGGCTGAGCAGGTCGGCCGCCACGCAGGCCAGCGCCTGCTGCGCGTGCAGCTGCTCGATGGCCGGACGCAGGTCGCGAATCTCGCCATGGGTATCCGGGTACTGCAGCAGCGCGCCGAACACCTCGTGTCCGGCCAGCTCGTCCAGCGTGCCGACCAGCAGTTCGAAGCCGAACGCTTCGGCGCGGGTCTGCACCACCGAAAGCGTCTGCGGATGGCAATTCTCGTCAACGAAGAAGCGGTTGCTCTTGCTCTTGGCCATGCGCCGGGCCAGGGTCATGGCCTCGGCTGCTGCGGTCGCCTCATCGAGCAGCGAGGCGTTGGCCAGATCGAGACCGGTGAGGTCGATGATCATCTGCTGATAGTTCAGCAACGCTTCCAGCCGACCCTGGGCGATCTCCGGCTGATAGGGCGTGTAGGCGGTGTACCAGCCCGGATTCTCCAGCACGTTGCGCAGGATCACCGGCGGGGTGATGGTGCCGTGGTAGCCCATGCCGATCAGGCTGGTCCAGAGCTGGTTCTGCTCGGCATAGCCCTTGAGCTTGGCCAGCGCCGCCTGTTCATCCAGCGCGGGCGGCAGATTCAGCTCGTCCTTCAGGCGAATTGCCGGCGGCACGGTCTGCTCGATCAGCTGCTCGCGGCTGGCCAGCCCCAGCGCGTCGAGCATGGCCTGCTGTTCGCCCTGATCCGGGCCGAGGTGACGGCGCAGAAAGGCATCGGTTTGCTGGAGTTGGGAAAGGCTCGGCATATACGGCATGGTCGCTACTCTCGAAAAAAACAAAAGCCCCGACAGAGCGGGGCTTTTGCGGATGATGCTTAGGCGTCGGCGTCGCAGGCGGCCTGGTAACCGGCTGCGTCGAGCAGCTTGTCCAGCTCCGCCTTGTCGCTCGGCTGCAGGCGGAAGAACCAGCTGCCGTAGGGGTCGCTGTTGACCTGCTCGGGCGAATCGGCCAGCGCCTCGTTGATGGCGATCACCTCACCGGAAACGGGGGCATAGATGTCGGAGGCGGCCTTCACCGACTCGACCACGCCGGCTTCCTGACCGGCATTGAGCTGGCGCCCGACCTCGGGCAGCTCGACGTAGACCACATCCCCCAGCGCTTCCTGGGCGTGATCGGAGATGCCGACGGTGACGCTGCCGTCCGCTTCGAGACGAGCCCACTCGTGGCTGGCGGCGTAACGCAGATCGCTGGGGATATTGCTCATTGTTGGGTCCTCAAGGCTGATGACAGCAGTCGCGCAAAACAGTCGGTCGAATTTACACCAGTACCTTGCCGTGCCGCACGAATGTCGGCTGTACGACCCGCACCGGATACCACTTGCCACGAATCTCCACTTCCGCACGCTCGGCGGTGCCGGCCGGCACGCGCGCCAGGGCGATGGATTTGCCAAGCGTAGGAGAAAAACTGCCGCTGGTGATCTCGCCGTCGCCGACACCGGTCACCCGCACCACCTGATGGGCACGCAGCACGCCGCGCTCTTCCAGCACCAGGCCGACCAGCTTCGGCAGATCGCCTTGGGCGCGCTGCTGCTCCAGCGCGGCACGGCCGACGAAGTCGCGCTCGGCCGGCTCCCAGGCCACGGTCCAGCCCATGTTGGCGGCCAGCGGCGAAACCTCCTCGGTCATGTCCTGCCCGTACAGGTTCAGCCCGGCCTCCAGACGCAGGGTGTCACGTGCGCCGAGGCCGATGGGCGGGATACCAGCGCCGACCAGCTCGCTGAGAAAATCCGGTGCCTGCTCGGCCGGCAGGATGATCTCCAGACCATCTTCGCCGGTGTAGCCGGTACGACCGATGAACCAGTCGCCTTCGGCCAGGCCCTGGAATGGCTTGAGTTCGTGAATCATGGTGGCGCGCGCCTGGCTGACCAGCTCGGCCGTGCGGGCGCGGGCGTGCGGGCCCTGAATGGCCAGCATGGCCAGCTGCGGGCGTTCGTTGACCTCGACGGCGAAGCCCGCCATCTGGGTCTGCATCCACGCCAGGTCCTTGTCGCGGGTGCTGGCGTTGACCACCAGGCGGTAGCCCCAGTCGGTCAGGTAGACGATCAGGTCATCGATCACCCCGCCACGCTCATTGAGCATGGCGCTATAAAGGGCGCGACCGGCGCTCTTCAGGCGTGCCACGTCGTTGGCCAGCAAGCGCTGCAGATAGGCGGTGGCCTGCTCGCCGGCGACATCCACCACGGTCATGTGCGAGACATCGAAGACCCCGCAATCGCGTCGCACCTGATGGTGTTCTTCCACCTGTGAGCCGTAATGCAGTGGCATGTCCCAGCCACCGAAATCGACCATCTTGGCGCCGAGCGCAAGGTGCTGATCGTAGAGGGGAGTGCGCTGACCCATGGGTTTCTCCTTCCGGGCAGGTCGCCGAATCGGCATTGGAAAAGTCAGTAAAACCGGGCCCCGCGAGGCTCGGCGACTTTCGAATGGCGCGCATTGTAGCCCCAAGGTGACGGTAGGTCACTGCGCTTCAGGCGCCAGGAGACTGGAGGTCGACCCGCGGCCCGCAGCAGCGCGGCCGCGCCGTTCAGCACCGTGCGGCCAAGCCGCACGATCAGCCTGGACGCCTCGCCGAGCGCCGAATCAGCAGCACCACCGGCAGCAAGCCCACCAACACCAGGGTCAGCGCCGGCAGCGAAGCACGTGCCCATTCACCCTCGCTGGTCATCTCGAAAATGCGTACCGCCAGGGTGTCCCAGCCGAACGGACGCATCAGCAGGGTTGCCGGCATCTCCTTGAGCACGTCGACGAACACCAGCAGCGCTGCGCTCAGGGTACCCGGCAGCAGTAGTGGCAGATAGACGCGCATGAACAGCGCCGGGCCGCCGACGCCGAGGCTGCGTGACGCCTGCGGCAACGAAGGGCGAATCCGCGCCAGGGCGTTCTCCAGCGGGCCGAAGGCGACTGCCATGAAGCGGATCAGATAGGCCAGCAGCAAGGCACCGAGGCTGCCGAGCAGGATCGGTTTGCCCGCCCCGCCCAGCCAGCTGGACAGCGGAATCACCATGTGCCGGTCGAGATAACTGAACGCCAGCATGATCGACACCGCCAGCACCGAGCCGGGCAGCGCATAACCCAGGTTGGCCAGGCTCACCGCACTGCGGACCGAGCGCACCGGAGCCTGCCTCCGGGCGAAGGCCAGCAGTAACGCCGCGGTAACGGTGATCAGCGCAGCGATGCCGCCCAGGTACAGCGTATGCAGGATCAGCCCGGCATAGCGCTCGTCGAGGTCGAAGCGGCCGCGCTGCCAGAGCCATACGAGCAGTTGCAGCACGGGTATGACGAACGCGCAGAGAAACACCAGGCCGCACCAGGCGCTGGCGGCAAAGGCCTTCATTCCGGTCAGCCGATACAGTGCCGCCGAGCGCGCACGCTCGTTGGCCGGGCGCGCCGCACCGCGGGCACGACGCTCGCCGTAGAGCACCAGCATCACCGCCAGCAACAGCAGGCTGGCCAGCTGCGTGGCGCTGGTCAGGCTGAAGAAACCGTACCAGGTCTTGTAAATGGCGGTGGTGAAGGTATCGAAGTTGAACACCGACACCGCACCGAAATCGGCCAGCGTCTCCATCATCGCCAGCGCCAGCCCGGCGCCGATGGCCGGCCGCGCCATCGGCAGCGCCACGCGCCAGAAAGCCTGCCAGGGCGACTGGCCGAGCACCCGCGCCGCTTCCATCAGCCCCTTGCCCTGGGCGAGAAAGGCCGAACGCGCCAGCAGGTAGACATAGGGGTAGAACACCAACACCAGTACCGTGATGACGCCACCGGTCGAGCGCACTCGCGGAAAGCGGATGCCACTGCCGAACCACTCGCGTGCCAGGGTTTGCACCGGACCGGCGAAATCCAGCAGGCCGATGAAGACGAACGCCAGTACGTAGGCCGGAATCGCGAACGGCAGCATAAGCGCCCAGTCCAGCCAGCGGCGGCCAGGGAACTCGCAGAGCGCCGTGAGCCAGGCGAGGCTGACGCCGAGCACGACCACACCAACGCTGACGCCAATCACCAGGGTCAGGGTGTTGCCCAGCAACCGCGGCATCTGTGTATCCCACAGATGCGCCCAGATCTCGGTGTCGATGCTGCTCCAGCTGAACAGCAGAATGCTCAACGGCAGCAACACCAGTGCGGCGATGGCGAAAGTGATGGGATACCAGCGGCGCTCGACGGGATGGGACACTCAAGCCTCGACAGCAAAAAAGACGACGCCCCGGACCAGGCCGGGGCGCCGAGTATAACCGCAGCGGCTGACGTAGCGGCCGGAGCCGCACGTCAGCGCTGCAAGCGCGAAAGGCTGATCAGTTCCAGCCGGCGCGATCCATCAGCTTGATGGCTTCGGCCTGGCGCTTGCCAGCCACTTCCACCGGGATGGTGTCGGCCTTGAACTCGCCC
The DNA here is from genome assembly GCF_026642215.1 of Stutzerimonas sp. R40042. Lineage (NCBI taxonomy): Bacteria > Pseudomonadati > Pseudomonadota > Gammaproteobacteria > Pseudomonadales > Pseudomonadaceae > Stutzerimonas > Stutzerimonas sp. R40042. The sequence goes on from NZ_CP113258.1 coordinate 4,478,534, forward strand.
CATGCGGCCACCTCGGCAGACGGCTTGACGCTCGGGTTGGCCGGATACTCCATGTTGATGTCGGCGAAGATGCTCTGCGCCTCGGCGCCAGTCATCCACTCCACCAGCTTGCGCGCGGCGTCCGGATTCGGTGCGTGCTTGGTCAGGCCGATGCCCGACAGATTGACGTGCACGCCGCGATCTTCCTGGTTCGGCCAGAACAGCTTGGCCTTGAGCTGCGGATTCTGCGCATGCAGACGGCCGAAGTAGTAGGTATTGACGATGCCGACGTCGCACTGCCCGGCATCAACCGCCTGGACCAGCGCGGTATCGTCGGCGAAGACATCGGTAGCGAGGTTGCTGACCCAGCCCTTGATGATCTCTTCGGTCTTCTCGGCACCATGGGTCTCGATCATGGTGGCGGTCAGCGACTGGTTGTAGACCTTCTTGCTGGTACGCAGGCACAGACGGCCGTCCCACTTCTTGTCGGCCAGCGCTTCATAGGTGGTCAGCTCACCATCCTTGACCCGTTCCGGAGAGTAGACGATGGTCCGCGCGCGCAGCGACAGGCCAGTCCAGGCGTCGCTGGAGGAGCGGTACTGAGCGGGGATGTTGTCCTTCACCACTTGGGAATCGAGCGGCTGCAGCAGGCCCATTTCTTCGGCTTGCCAGAGGTTGCCACCATCGACGGTCAGCAGCAGGTCGGCAGGAGTGTTCTCGCCTTCGGCCTTGATGCGGGCCATCAGCGGAGCTTCCTTGTCGGTGATGAACTTGATAGCGACACCGGTCTTCTCGGTGTATGCGTCGAACACCGGCTTGATCAGCTCGTCGATGCGCGAGGAGTAAACCACCACTTCGTCGGCAGCCTGGACAGCGCCCGACAGCGCCGTAAGCGCCAGGGCGGCGAGTAAACCTTTGCTTGCCTGCATGAAACAGCCTCTTGGTGAGTTGGAACAGAGGCCAAATAATAGTGAATGTTATTTACCTTCTCAATGCGACAAATCGTGCAGGTAATCTTTTGTAAATATCAATCTGACATCAGGGCTTGGCCAGTTCGGGCAGATCACCGCTCAGCCCGAGCGCCTGACGCACGAACAGCGCCTTCGCCTCCGGCAGCGCCTCGACGGCCTTGAGACCGGTATTGCGCAGCCAGCGCAGCGGCAGCGGATCAGCCTGGAACAACCGCTCGAAGCCCTCCATGGCTGCCATCATCGCCAAATTGTGTGGCATGCGCCGACGCTCGAAGCGGCTCAGCACCCGCACATCCGCCGCCCGCTCACCACGGGCAATCGCGGCCTCGAGTACTTCCGCCAGCACCGCGGCATCCAGCAGGCCGAGGTTCACGCCCTGCCCGGCCAGCGGGTGAATGGTGTGTGCGGCGTCGCCAATCAACGCCAGACCCGGCTGCACGTAGCGCTTGGCATGGCGCTGGCGCAACGGGATGCACAGCCGCGGATCGACTGCCAGCACCTCACCCAGGCGTTGCTCGAAGGCACGCTCAAGTGCGGCACAAAAGGCCAGGTCATCCAGTGCCATGAGGCGCCTGGCCTCTGCCTCGGTAATCGACCAGACGATGGAGCACCAGTGCCGATCGCCATCGCGCTCGAGCGGCAGAAAGGCCAACGGGCCGTCATCGGTGAAGCGTTGCCAGGCCGTACGCTGGTGCGCCTCGCTGCAACGCACGCTGGTAACGATGGCTTGATGCAGATAGTCCCACTCGCGGGTTTCGCAGCCAGCCAGGCGGCGAATCGCCGAGTTGGCGCCGTCCGCGGCGATCAGCAGGGGGGTGTGCAACTCGCGACCATCGCCCAGCGTCAGCCGCCAGCCTTCGGCGGTTTGCGTCAGCTGCTCGACGCGCGCGTCGCCGACCAACTGCAACCTGCCACCACGCTGCATCGTTTCCAACAGGGCGTCCTGCACCACGCGGTTCTCGACGATGTGCCCGAGCACCTCGGCGTGCACGGTCTCGGCAGAGAAATGAATCTGGCCGGTACCCGAGCCATCCCACACATGCATGTCGATGTAGGGGCTCGCGCGCCGCGCGGCGATACCCGGCCACGCACCGACCCGCTGCAGGATGCGCTGACTAGCTGCTGACAACGCGCTGACCCGAGGCTCGAAGCCGCCCAGCGGATCGAAGTCGGCGACCTCGAGCGGACTGGCGTCGAGCACGACGATATTCAGTCCGGAGCCTTCGAGCGCCAGTGCCAGCGTGCTGCCGACCATTCCGGCGCCAACGATGATCAGATCCGCTTGCATCACTTCTCTCCTGACTGCCGCGCCCGCGGCTTGAGTCGTATGTAGAGGGTCTTCTGCACCCGTGCCACCAGCGTGCCCTCGCCGTCCCGCACTTCGACATGCATCCTGGGCAAGTACTTGCTGCCGTCGGCGGTGTTCGCGCGGATCTCATCCAGCAACTTGTCGCTGATGGCGAACTCGGCGTAGACCGCACCCCGCCCGGGGCTGACGAATTCTATGTTGGCCGCCTTGTCCCAGACGATGTAGTCGCGCCCGAGATTCTCCATCAGCATCAGCACGAAGAACGGGTCGACCATTGAATACAGCGAGCCGCCGAACTGCGTACCGACATAATTGCGGTTGTACCAGCGCAGCACCATCTTGACCTGAACCAGGCGCATATCCGAACTGATGTGCCGCACCCGAACACCGGCTCCAATGTAAGGCGGGTAGAAATTCATGGCCCAGCGCAGAAACCGCGCCTTGCGCGCCAGCCTGGAAGCGCTCATGCCGAATCCTTCGTTGTCGCGCTCAACCCGCGCGCGTACCCAGGCCCATCGCCTGGCGCGCGAACCAGCGCTTGGCAGCGGGAGTCAAATCCAACCCGAGCAGGCCGAGCGTGCGCCCGGCCGCGACCAGGCGTCCGGAGTCGCCGAACAGTCGGGTCACCTGATCGGAAAAGCCAACGGTGAGCCGCTGATCGAGGCCCTGCCGGCGGGCGTACTCCTGCAGCACCGGCAGATCGCCCAGCGGCGCCTCGCTGCGCAGCAACGCGGCACTCAGCGCATCCACATCCCGCAGCGACAGGTTGTAACCCTGCCCGGCGATCGGGTGCAGGCTGTGCGCAGCATTGCCCAGCACCACCAGCCCCGAGCGCACCTGCTCCTCGGCCTCGATCAGCGTCAGCGGATACAGATGCCGGGCACCGACCTGCTGCAAGGCGCCCAGGCGATAGCCGAAGGCCTCCTGCAGCTCCTCAAGGAAGGCCGCCTCGTGAGCCTGCGCCAAACGCGCGGCGTCGGCCGGAGAACGCGTCCACACCAGCGCGCAGCGGTTGTCCTGCAGCGGCAGCAGCGCCATCGGGCCGTCTTCGGTGAAGCGTTCGAAGGCCAGCCCGCCGTGCGGCTTGCCCGGGGTGATGTTGCCGATCAGAGCGGTCTGGCCATAGGGGCGCCGAGAGACCTGGATGCCGAGCTGCTCGCGCAAGCCGGAGCGACCACCATCGGCCAGCACGGACAGCTCGCACTCCAGCGTCTGACCATCGGTGAAACTCAGGCGATAGCCGGTGGCGCTGGGTTCCAGCCGCTCGACCTCCGCCGGGCAATGGCGGACCACCACCCGATCATCCAGCGCCTGCCACAGGCAGTGGCCGATCCAGGCATTTTCCACCACGTAGCCCAGCGCCTCGACGCCCTCGTCGCGCGCATGCAAACGCGCTGCGCCGAGACGACCGCGCTCGGACACGTGAATATGCAGGATCGGTTCGGCACGCTCGGCGATCCGCTCCCACAGCCCCAGGCGCTGATAGATCATCCGGGTGCCGTAAGACAGTGCGGTGGAGCGCGCGTCATAGCTCGGCTGGTACTCGTGGCCCGGCTCGAACGGCTCGATCAGATGAATCCGCCAGCCGCGCTCACGGGCGCCGTCCTGCAAGGCCAACGCGAGGCTGGCACCGACCAGCCCACCGCCGATGATCGCCAGGCTCTGCATGTCAGGCGACCTGCTCGCGAGCGGCGGCCATCAGCGCCTCGATCTCGGCAACACTTTTTGGCACGCCATCGGTAAGGATCTCACAGCCGGTCTTCGTCACCACTACGTCGTCCTCGATGCGTACGCCGATGCCGCGCCACTTCTTGGCGACGTTCTGGTTGTCCACGGCGATATAGATGCCCGGCTCGACGGTCATTGCCATGCCCGGCTCGAGCACGCGCCACTCGCCGCCGATCTTGTAGTCACCGACGTCATGCACGTCCATGCCCAGCCAGTGGCCGGCGCGATGCATATAGAACGGTTTGTAGGCCTCGCTGGCGATCAGCTGGTCGACCTCACCCTGCAGCAGACCCAGCTCGACCAGGCCGGCGGTGATCACTCGCACCGTGGCCTCGTGCGCCTCGTTCCAGTGCTTGCCGGGTGCGATGTGCTTGAAGGCTTCTTCATTGGCCTTGAGCACCAGTTCGTAAATGGCCTTCTGCTCGGGCGAGAAGCGGCCGTTGACCGGGAAGGTGCGGGTAATGTCGCTGGCGTAGCAGTCGATTTCGCAACCGGCGTCGATCAGCACCAGATCGCCATCCTTGAGCGGCGCGTCGTTCTCGCGGTAATGCAGGATGCAGGCATTGCGACCCGCGGCGACGATGCTGCCGTAGGCCGGCATCTTTGCGCCACCCTTGCGGAACTCGTAGTCCAGTTCGGCTTCCAGGTGGTACTCGAACAGGCCGGCGCGGCTGGCCTGCATGGCGCGGATGTGCGCACGGGCGGAAATCTCCGCAGCATGCTTCATCACCTTCACCTCGTTGCTCGACTTGTACAGACGCATGTCGTGCAGCAGGTGATCGAGGGCGACGAACTCGCTGGGCGGCTGCGCGCCCTGGCGGGCCTTGCCGCGGATGGTCTTGATCCACTCCATCAGCCGGTGATCGAAGGCTTCGTTGGTACCGATGGCGTAGTAGACGCGGTCGCGGCCCTCGATCAGGCCGGGAAGAATGTCGTCGATATCGCCGATGGGAAAGGCATCGTCGGCGCCATATTCGGCAATGGCACCATCCTGCCCGGCACGAAGTCCGTCCCAGAGCTCGCGCTCGGGATCGCGCTCGCGACAGAACAGCACGTATTCACCATGCTCGCGACCGGGGATCAGGGCGATCACCGCCTCCGGCTCGGGGAAACCGGAGAGGTACTGGAAGTCGCTGTCCTGGCGGTAGACATGCTCGACATCACGGTTGCGGATGTACATCGGCGCCGCCGGCAGAATGGCGATGCTGTTGGGTTCCATCAGCTCCATCAGCGCCTTGCGCCGACGGGCGTATTCCGGTTTCGGGATGCGAGTCATGGACAGAGCGGTTTCCTCAATGCAGAGACGGTTTCGCTGCGGCGGGCAGCGGTTTGGCGCACTCGGTGAACAGCAGCAACGGCGCCACGCGCAGGTACTCCATCACTTCCATGTAATCGGTTTCGCCATCCTCGGATTCTTCCAGCGAATCCTGGATCTGTGCGATGGCAGAGAGGTCCTGCAGCACTTCCATGGCTTCGCTGCTCAGCGCACGATCACCAGCGGTCAGGCCGAAACCGGCCAGGAAACCCTGGCACCACTGGCCGAGCGCCACGGCGCGTTCGGCCAGTGGTGCTTCGTCGCTGGGCAGCAACAGGACAATGGCGATGTCGTCGCCGGCGAGCTCGCCCTTGACCATCTCCTGCAGGCCGATCAGGGCCTGGCGCACATTGTCCTGAGGCGCCTCGCCGAGCAGGTCGGAGGCATCGGTCAGCCAGGGCTCGACATCGAAGCCGGCGCCAGCGCAGCTGCGCCCCAGCAACAGGCCGTGCAGCTCGGCTGGCGATACGGTTTGCGGACTGCTCGCCAGAAGTGTGGTGAAAGCGGCGTAGGGGGAGTTCTGAATGGACATGGCGGCTAGGCGCACAGTGGCGCAATGACTAGAATGAAGGCTTCGTATCCTAGCACCGGCGGCCGCGGCAAGACCATCGAAGCCCCTGGGCATCGCCTCGTCTTCACCAGTGCCTCAACAGGAATCCCATGGAAGACGCCGATCTGAAAGCGCTGACCATCAAGCTGGAGCAGCTGATTCAGCGCATCGAACAGCTCAAGGCGCAGAACCATCTGCTACTGGCCAACGAGCGGGCCTGGCGTGAAGAGCGCGCTCATCTGATCGAAAAGAACGAAATGGCACGTTTGAAGGTCGAATCAATGATTTCGCGCCTGAAAGCCCTGGAGCAGGACACATGACCCAGCCGAACACCGTCACCGTGCACATCATGGACAAGGAATACTGCATCGCCTGTCCGCCGGAAGAACGCAGCAACCTGGAAGGCGCGGCCCGCTACCTGGATCGCAAGATGCGCGAGATCCGCAGCAGCGGCAAAGTCATCGGCGCAGACCGCGTCGCGGTGATGGCGGCACTGAATATTACCCACGAGCTGCTGCACAAACATGACCGCCTGGACGCCGAAGCAAACAGCGCGCGCGAGCATGTACGCATGCTGCTCGAGCGGGTCGACAGCGCCCTCGCCACCGATCCAAACCCGTCCGGCAACTGATCAACGGCAAACGCTTTGCGTTATACTGCGCCCAACTCCCTGGCATGTTCGCCAGTCGGCGATGACCCTCTCCCGATAAGCAATACCATGGAGGCTACACGTGGTGCCGGTGTGCATGTCCGCCTGACGGAAAGCCTTAAGGTACTCTGTAGTCGCCACCTTGAACTCTCGGGTTCAAGGGCCTACGCGGGCAGCGGCATGCTGGGGAGCCACTTCCGATGATTGCAGCCGAAGGCCTTTCGCGCCCGGCGCTGCGCCGCAAGTTACGCCACGCCCGGCGCCAACTGACACCCGCCCAGCAGCGCCTCGCCGCTCGCCGGCTCTACCGGCAGCTGGCCCACCATCCGCAGTTTCGGCGCGCTCGGCATATCGCGCTGTACCTGCCCAACGATGGCGAAATCGATCCACGCCTACTGCTGCAAGCGGCTCAGCGTCGCGGCAAGGCGACCTATCTCCCAGTCCTCAACCCCTGGCCGCGCACGCGCATGGTGTTCCAGCGCATCAAGCCCGGCGAGCGGCTGCGGCGCAACCGCTTCGGCATTTTCGAACCGGTGATTCGAAGCTCTCGACAGCGTCGCGTCTGGGCACTCGACCTGCTGTTGATGCCACTGGTGGGTTTCGACGGGAACGGCGGGCGACTGGGAATGGGCGGCGGTTTCTATGATCGCAGTCTGGCGTATCGCGCCATGCGCAAAAAAAGTCACAAACCGACGTTATTGGGACTTGCTCACGAATGCCAGCGAGTCGATCGACTGCCGCTGGAGAGCTGGGATGTAGCGCTTCAGGCTACGGTGACGGACCAGGGCTGGTACGCCGGGTAACGGAGCGCCGCGTCCGTGCGGCACGAGGTCATCGCTGTTGAGCCTGCTGCACCTGGATGACCGGGGCCATGCCGGCCGCGCCATCGTGCTGATCCCACAGACTCTGCGTATAGCCTGTGGTGACTACGCCAAGACCAAAGATAAAGACCAAAATCCACAGAATATCGGGCTTACGTTTCATGTGTGTTCGCCTCCCCCTACCAGGCGAAATGCTTGCTTCGAGTCAGTGTGATTTATCGTTCTAGGACTCGATAGGCCACCTTACAGCCGCGGCATTTTCCGTTAAGCCTCGGCACCGCGCAAATCCGTATTGCAGCCGATTGTCGGAGATTTTGCCATCATGGTCTGATCGAACCGTCTGACAGGAGAGCAAGGTTCATGCCGTACTGGTTAATGAAGTCCGAACCGGACGAGTTTTCAATTCGGGACCTGGAAAAACTTGGCCGCGGACGCTGGGACGGCGTGCGCAACTATCAGGCACGCAATTTCCTGCGGCAGATGCAGGAAGGCGATCAGTTCTTCTTCTATCACTCCAGCTGCGCCGAGCCGGGTATCGCCGGAATCGGCCGGATATCCCGTAGCGCCTACCCCGACCCCACCGCGCTCGACCCTGAAAGCCCCTACCACGATGCGAAGGCTCGTGAAGGCGCCAATCCGTGGAGCGCGGTCGATGTCGAGTTTGTCGAGGCCTTCGCGACACCGCTGAAACTGGCGCGCCTGAAGGCCGAGCCAGCACTGCATGAACTGGCACTGGTGAAGAAAGGCAGCCGACTGTCGGTGATGCCGGTGAGCGACAGCGAGTGGATGGCGATTCTGGCGATGCGCTGACTACTGGATGATCAGGTTGTTGAACAGCAGATCATCGACAAGCGGTTTGCCTTCCTCCTGTTCGAGCACCTCACGCACCTGCTTCAACGCTTCCTGACGCAGCTGTTCCTTCGCTTCAGGACCACTCAGGGTCTCGTCGGTCTGCTGCGAGAAGAGCATGACCAGCTGGTGGCGGATCAGCGGCTCATGATGTTTGACCCGATCTTCGACCTCCTTGCTGGAGATGCGCAACGCGACATCGGCCTTGTAGTACTTGAGTCGCTCGCCGGAGCCATAGTTGCCCACCATCGCAGGCGTCAGCGCGTAATAGAGGGTCTGGGGAGCAGCGGACTCTTCGGCGGACTCATTGGCTTGAACAGCCCCGGCGAATGCCAGGCAGAAAAACATCGATAGTAGGTATCTCACGCTGCGGCTCCAGGAAAGAAACTGCGCCAGCATAACCAGTCGCAGCACAACGCCCAAGTCGTTGCACTATCGCCTGGCACTTATACGTCGCCATTACAGCGAACGATGCTGATTGCCTCGCCACGCAGCGCTCCTAGACTGGATAGTCCTGAGCAGTCGAGCCATCCATCGTCGGGCGGCAAGCGCCCGACCAGTCGAACAAGGAAAAGCGATGAAAGCCGTCCTGTGCAAAAGCTTCGGCCCGCCCGAAAGCCTGGTTGTCGAAGATGCCCCCTCCCCTCAGATCAAGCCGAACGAGGTCCTGCTCGACGTGCATGCCGCCGGGGTGAATTTCCCTGACACGCTGATGATCGAGGGCAAGTACCAGTTCAAGCCGCCGTTCCCGTTCTCGCCAGGCGGCGAGGCGGCCGGCGTGATTGCCGCGGTCGGCGAGAAGGTCAGCCACCTGAAAGTGGGTGACCGGGTCATGGCGTTGACCGGCTGGGGCAGCTTCGCCGAGCAGGTTGCGGTCGCCAGCAGCAACGCACTGCCGATTCCGCCAAGCATGGACTTCGAGACCGCTGCCGCCTTCAGCATGACCTACGGCACCTCGATGCACGCGCTCAAGCAGCGCGCCAATCTGCAACCGGGTGAAACCCTGCTGGTGCTGGGCGCCTCCGGTGGCGTCGGCCTGGCTGCCGTCGAGATCGGCAAGGCCATGGGCGCCCGGGTGATCGCCGCAGCCTCGACCGCCGAGAAGCTGGAGGTGGCGAAGAATGCCGGCGCCGACGAGCTGATCAACTACAGCGAAGTGAGCCTGAAGGAGCGCCTGAAGGAACTGACCGGCGGCCAGGGCGTGGATGTGATCTATGACCCGGTGGGCGGCAAGCTGTTCGAGGAAGCCTTCCGCAGCATCGCCTGGAACGGTCGCATGCTGGTGATCGGCTTTGCCGCCGGCGGCGATATTCCGGCGTTGCCGGCCAACCTGCCGCTGCTCAAGGGTGCAGCACTGATCGGCGTGTTCTGGGGCGCCTTCGCCCAACGTCAGCCGCAGGACAACGCCGCTAATTTCCGCCAGCTGTTCGCCTGGCACGCCGAAGGCAAGCTCAAGCCGCTGGTGTCGCAACGTTTTCCACTGGAGCAGACTGGCCAAGCGATCGCCACGCTGGGTCAGCGCAAAGCGGTCGGCAAGCTGGTGGTGCAGGTGCGCTGAGGCGCAGAGGGGAATGCAGGAAGCGTCAGACGCTTCCTGCATGATCCGCATGGATCAGTGGGCAGTGCTGGGGGCCTCACCGGCACCCTGCATGCGCGCCATTTCCTGGGCGTAGAGCGCGTCGAAGTTCACCGGAGCCAGCATCAGCGCCGGGAACGAACCGCGGGTCACCAGGCTGTCCAGCGCCTCACGGGCATACGGGAAGAGGATGTTCGGGCAGAACGCACCGAGCGTGTGGCTCATGGCTGCCGCTTCCAGGCCCTTGATCAGGAAGATTCCGGCCTGCTGCACTTCGGCGATGAAGGCCACTTCTTCGCCGGTCTTCACCGTCACCGAAAGGGTCAGCACGACTTCATGGAAGTCACCCTCGAGCGCCTTCTGCTTGGTGTTCAGATCCAGCGCGACACTCGGATTCCATTCCTGACGGAAAATCTCCGGGCTCTTCGGCGCCTCGAAGGACAGGTCGCGGACGTAGATGCGCTGCAGGGAGAACTGCGCGCCCTGTTCGTTCTGCGACGCTGCGCCGCCGTTGTTAGCTTGTTCGGTCATTTCTGCAACCTTCTATCCAGTTGTGCGTGTCGTTTGAATTGTTCGCGCACCCGCGTGTCGGCCTCAGGCCTGCAGCAACGGGTCGAGACGTCCGCCGCGCTCCAGCGCATGCAGCTCGTCGCAGCCGCCGACGTGTTTATCGCCGATCCATATCTGCGGTACCGAGGTACGCCCGGCCTTGCTGGCCATCTCGGCGCGCAGAGAGGGATTGCCATCCACGGGAATTTCCTCGTAGGTGACACCCTTGCGATCGAGCAGCGCCTTGGCGCGGATGCAGAACGGGCACCAGGCGGTGGTATAGATGACGACCTTGGGCATGATTACTTGACCACTGGCAGATTGTCGCCGCGCCAGCTGGAAATCCCTCCCGACAGCTTGGCGGCAGTGAAGCCTGCCTTCAGCAGCTCACGGCAGGCCGTTCCGGCGTGCTGACCCATGGCATCGACCACGATGATGGTCTTGGCCTTGTGCTTTTCCAGCTCGCCTGTGCGGCTGACCAGCTTGTCGTAGGGAATGTTCAATGCATCGACGATATGGCCGGCATCGAACTCCTTCTTGACGCGCACGTCCAACACGACGCCCTCGCCACTGTTGACCAGCGCCGTCAGTTCACGATTGCTCAGGCTCTTGCCACCCTTGCGTGTCTCGGAGATGAACAGAAGGATCAACAGCGCCACGAACAGGCTGCTGAGTACATAGTGGTTAGAGACAAATTCAATCAGGTTAGCGAGCATCAACGGGTACCCGGGCGATAAAATGCGGGCCAGTATACACAGCCCCTCCTACCGGCTGAACCCTGACGACTCGTGACCTCGCCACGGCCAGCCAGTAGACTGGCCGCCCTTTTCCGCCCCGTGCAAGGAGCCCGAAAGCATGCCTGTCGCCCCTACCGCCGCGCCCAAACCCCTGGTACTGATCATTCTCGATGGCTTCGGGCACAGCGACAGCCCCGAGTTCAACGCCATCCATGCCGCGCGCAAGCCGGTCTATGACCGTCTGCTGGCCAGCCAACCGCATGGACTGATCTCCGGCAGCGGCATGGATGTGGGCCTGCCGGACGGGCAGATGGGCAATTCCGAGGTCGGCCACATGAACCTGGGCGCAGGCCGGGTGGTGTATCAGGACTTCACCCGGGTGACCAAGGCGATCCGCGACGGCGAGTTCTTCGCCAACCCGACCATCTGCGCCGCCGTCGACAAGGCCGCAGGGGCCGGCAAGGCGGTGCACATCCTCGGCCTGCTTTCCGACGGTGGCGTGCACAGTCATCAGGACCATCTGGTGGCCATGGCGGAACTGGCAGCCCAACGCGGCGCCGAGAAGATCTACCTGCATGCCTTCCTCGACGGCCGCGACACCCCGCCGAAGAGCGCGCAAAGCTCCATCGAGCTGCTCCAGGCCACCTTCACCCGCCTGGGCAAGGGCCGTATCGCCAGCCTGATCGGCCGTTACTTCGCCATGGATCGCGACAACCGCTGGGACCGCGTGCAGCAGGCCTACGAGCTGATCGTCGAGGGCAAGGCCGAATACCGCTCCGACTACGCAGTGGACGGCCTGATCGCGGCCTACGAGCGCGGTGAAAGCGACGAGTTCGTCAAGGCCACCAGCATTGGCGAGCCGGTGCGCGTCGAGGACGGTGACGCCGTGGTGTTCATGAACTTCCGCGCCGACCGCGCCCGCGAGCTGACCCGCTGCTTCGTCGAGCCCGGTTTCAGCGAGTTCCCGCGGGCCCGCGTGCCGCAGCTGGCCGGCTTCGTCATGCTCACCCAGTACGCCGCGAGCATCCCCGCACCCGCCGCCTTCGCTCCGGAAGCGCTGACCAACGTGCTCGGCGAATACCTGGCCAACAATGGCAAGACCCAGCTGCGCATCGCCGAAACCGAGAAGTACGCCCACGTCACCTTCTTCTTCTCCGGCGGCCGCGAAGAGCCCTTCCCGGGCGAGGAACGAATTCTGATCCCATCGCCTCAGGTCGCCACTTACGATCTGAAACCCGAGATGAGCGCCCCCGAGGTCACCGACCGCATCGTCGATGCCATCGAGAACCAGCGCTACGACGTCATCATCGTCAACTACGCCAACGGCGACATGGTCGGCCATACCGGCGTGTTCGAAGCGGCGGTCAAGGCGGTGGAATGCCTGGACAGCTGCGTCGGGCGCATCGTCGAGGCGCTGGACAAGGTCGGCGGCGAAGCGCTGCTGACCGCCGACCACGGCAATGTCGAACAGATGGAAGACGCCATGACCGGCCAGGCGCACACCGCGCACACCTGTGAGCCGGTGCCCTTCATCTATATCGGCAAGCGCAACGTCTCGATCCGCGAAGGCGGCGTGCTGGCCGACGTCGCGCCGACCATGCTGACTCTGCTGGGCATGCCGGTACCGCAGGAAATGACCGGCCGCTCGATCGTCGAACTCAACTGACGGGCGTTAGCGGGATGCGGGGGCGCCAGCCTTCGCTTCCCGCGACGGGCCTCAAGCTTCCCGTCCGCTTTTTAGGCATACTACGCCGGTCATGACCCTCGGTTGACAGCCTTCCATGCCTCGTACATTCCTCGCCCTCGCCTTTCTCTGCCTGCTCGGCCCGGCCGTGGCGGACGAGCGCGCCGCCGCAAGGCAGCAGATCGAAGCCGCCCGCCAGGACATTGCCGAGCTGCAGAAGCTGCTCAAGCAGATCGAGCAGGAGAAGTCCGGCGTCCAGAAACAGCTGCAGACCACCGAAAGCGAGATGGGCCGGCTGGAGAAGCAGGTCGATAGCCTGCAGCAGGAGATCGACCGCAGCGAGGCCGAGCTGGAGCGCCTGAACGAGGAGAAGACCACCCTCGAAGGCGCTCGCCTGGAGCAGCAGCGGCTGATCGGCCTGCAGGCCCGCGCCGCCTACCAGAACGGCCGCCAGGAATATCTCAAGCTGTTGCTCAACCAGCAGAACCCGGAAAAATTCAGCCGCACCCTCACTTATTACGACTATCTGAACAAGGCCCGTCTCGAGCAGCTCGACAGCTTCAACGAGACACTGCGCCAGCTGACCAACGTCGAGGCCGACATCGAAGCCCAGCAGAACCTGCTCGCCGAAAAGAAGGACGGCTTGCTGGAGCGGCGCAATCAGCTCGCCGAGGTGCGCAAGGAGCGTCAGCAGACCCTGGCCAAGCTCAACAGCGACCTGTCCACCCGTGAACGCAAGCTGCAGGCGCGTCGGCAGGAACAGGCGCAGTTCGAGCGGGTGCTCAAGACTATCGAAGAAACCCTCGCACGACAGGCTCGCGAAGCCGAAGAGGCCCGCCAGCGCGAACTGCTGGCCGAGCGCCAGCGACAGCAGCAACGCCAGGCCGGCAGCGCAGCGCCAAGCGGTCCGATGGTTTCCAGCGCCGGCAGCAGTTTCGGCGGGCCATTCGCCCAGGCGAAGGGCAAGTTGCCGTGGCCGGTCGACGGACGTCTCGTCGCCCGCTACGGCACTCCGCGCGGCGGCGACGCTCGAACCAAATGGGACGGCGTACTGATCGGCGCCAGTGCAGGCACACAGGTTCGTGCCGTGCATGGCGGTCGGGTGGTCTTCGCTGACTGGTTGCGTGGCGCCGGCCTGCTAGTGATTCTCGACCATGGCAACGGCTACCTGAGCTTGTACGGGCACAACCAGAGCCTGCTGCGCGACGCCGGCGAGATCGTCAAGGCCGGCGACCCGATCGCCACCGTTGGCACCAGCGGCGGCCAGGAAACCGCCGCACTGTATTTCGCCATTCGTCAGCAGGGCCGCCCCAGCGATCCTGCCCAATGGTGCCGCACGCAAGGCTAGTCGAGGGTGATTCGGCCCTACCGAGCCGCCCCATTTGCCTAGCGTGCCCTCTCATTACTGGAGTTCGACATGTTGCACCTGCGCCGTTTCGCCCGCCCCTCCACGCTCGCCCTGGCCATCCTGCTGGGCATGCAAGGCGGTGCCTGGGCCCAGCAGCCTCCGGCGGAAGCGGCTGCGGTACCGAGCTCCAAGGCGCCGCTGCCGCTGGATGAACTGCGCACCTTCGCCGAAGTGCTGGACCGCATCAAGGCCGCCTATGTCGAGCCGGTAGATGACAAGACGCTGCTGGAGAATGCCATCAAGGGCATGCTCAGCAACCTCGATCCGCACTCGGCCTATCTCGAGCCCGACGCCTTCGCCGAACTGCAGGAAAGTACCAGCGGCGAATTCGGTGGCCTGGGCATCGAGGTCGGCATGGAAGACGGCTTCATCAAAGTGGTCTCGCCGATCGACGATACCCCGGCCTCCAAGGCCGGCATCGAAGCAGGTGATTTGATCGTCAAGATCGATGGCCAGCCGACCAAGGGGCTGTCGATGATGGACGCCATCGCCAAGATGCGCGGCAAGCCCGGCAGCACCATCAGCCTGACGCTGGTACGTGAGGGCGGTCAGCCGTTCGACGTCAAGCTGACCCGTGCGGTGATCAAGGTGCGCAGCGTCAAGAGCCAGATGCTGGAGCCCGGCTACGGTTACCTGCGCATCACCCAGTTCCAGGTCAATTCCGGCGAGGAAGTCGGCAAGGCCCTGGCCCGGCTGAAGAAGGACAACGGCGGTAAGAAGCTCAACGGCCTGGTGCTCGACTTGCGCAACAACCCGGGTGGCGTGCTGCAGGCGGCGGTGGAGATTTCCGACCACTTCCTCACCAAGGGCCTGATCGTCTACACCAAGGGCCGCATCGCCAATTCTGAGCTGCGCTTCAACGCCGATGCAGGCGATGCCAGCGAAGGGGTACCGCTGGTTGTACTGATCAATGGCGGCAGTGCTTCGGCCTCGGAAATCGTTGCCGGCGCCCTGCAGGACCACAAGCGTGGCGTGGTGATGGGCACCGACAGCTTTGGCAAGGGTTCGGTGCAGACCGTGCTGCCGCTGAACAACGACCGCGCGCTGAAACTGACCACAGCGCTGTACTACACCCCCAACGGCCGCTCGATCCAAGCCCAGGGCATCGAGCCCGACATCAAGGTCGAACGCGCCAAGCTGACCCGTGAACAGGCTGCCGAAGGCCTTCGCGAGGCCGATCTCGCCGGGCATCTGGGTAATGGCAATGGCGGGCCGGACCGCCCCACCAGCACGCAGATCGCCAGCGATTCGCCGCGCCCGCAGGATGACGACTACCAGCTCGGCCAGGCGCTGAATCTGCTCAAGGGATTGAATCTCACCCGCGGGCAATGAGCATGCCCGCCTGGGCAGCGGGCCTGGCACTGGTACTGGCAGTATTCAGCCAGGCCGTGCTCGGCCGCGACGTCGTACACGAACATGAGCCCCGACCCAGGCTGACCCTGGTCATCGACGACCTCGGCCAGAACCCCGCGCGCGATCGCCGTGTGCTGGAGCTGCCGGGGCCGGTCGCACTGGCGATCCTGCCGGACACCCGCCACGCTGCGGCATTGGCCGAACAGGCCCATAGCGCCGGCAAGACCGTCATGCTGCATATGCCGATGGCGCCTGCCCAGGGCCGTTTCGCCTGGCACCCTCGTCTGCCCCACGACGAGCTGGCGCGCCGCCTCGACGCAGCCCTTGAAGCGGTGCCGCATGCCAGCGGGCTGAACAACCACATGGGCAGCGCCATGACCGATCAGACACAGGCCATGACCTGGCTCATGGGCGAACTGCAGCGCCGCCACCTGTTCTTTCTCGACAGCCGTACCAGCCCGCGCACCGTGGCCGCCGCCAGCGCCCAACGCACGGCACTGGCCAGCCTGTCGCGGGACATCTTTCTCGATGACGATCCCTCACCGTCCGCGGTAGCCGAACGCTTTCACGCCGCTGTGGCACTGGCCCGCAAGCAAGGTTCGGTCGTCATCATCGGTCATCCCCACGAGAGCACGCTGGCCGTGCTCGAACGCGAACTGCCACGCCTGGCCGCACAGGGCATCGACTGGGTAGACGTCGGCCAGATGATTGCCACGCGCAGCAATCGGGCGATGGCCGCCCACGGCCGTGGCGGCATCTATCGCTGAGCATCAGAGATAGCGCTGGAGCATCCTGTCCACCGTGCCATCGGCGCGCATTGCGTCCAGCGCCCGCTGCAGGCGCTCGACCACCTCGTCCGGTGTCGCCCGGTTGAGCGCCAGGAACAATCGCGCCTCATTGAAACGCAGCACCGGCTTCAGACCGGTGACGCCTTCCTGCTTGGCCAGATAGGGGCCGACCGGATCGGCGGTGGCCCAGACGTCGATCTGCCCCTTGAGCAGCTTGCCGATGTTTTCCTGGTCGCGCAGCGAATTGATCGGTGCCAGGCCCTTGCCCTCCAAGTGCTGGCTGACCGCGTCGTTCTTGTAGGCACCAATGCGCAAGTCGCGTGCCTGCTCCAGCCCGGTCAGGCGCAGAGGACTGTCGGCGGGCGCCAGCAGCACCCAGCTGATGCTCGCCAGCGGCCCGACCCATTTGAATTGCGGCTCGCGCTCGGCGGTGAAGGTGGTGGAGAACAACCCCTGATCCGGCTGTTGCAGAACCTGCTTGTAGATGCGATCCCAGGGAAAGCGCAGGGTCAGCTCGTAGCGGATGTCCGCGCGGTGGAACATCTCGCGCACGATGTCGGCGTTGATGCCGTGAATGCGCGCGTCGGACGCGTAGTTCTTGCCGTCCTCGGCCATGTTGAATGGTGGAAAATTTTCGGTCAGCAGCACGACTCGGTAATCGTCAGGCAGCGCCGCGTGCGCGTGAGCACAGAGCAGCAGCAAGACGACGGCAATGATTCGCTTGAACATCGATCGCTCCCTTTTCTCGATTCTCTGGCCCACCCCTCCGCGAGCCAGAGCCGGGGTCGATCCAAAGCAAGATGCGAACCAGCGAAGCGCCAGGGCGCCAGGGCTAAGCGCCTGCTGGAGCGGGGAAGCGTGCATGCGCCAGGACGGCGCGAGGAAGCGGATTGGCGCACCCTGCCGGCGCACCGCCATCATCGAGAAAGTCGGCGCAGGAGATGCGCCGACCAGGGAAACTTAGAGGTAACGCGCGTTGATCTCGTCGATCACACCTTCGCTGCGCATCTGGTCGAGCGCCTTCTGCAGTCTCTGCACTGTCTCGTCGGCGACCTGCTTGTTCAGCGCCAGGTAGAGTTCGGCACTGTCGAAGCGCAGCACGCGCTTGAGCCCGGTCACGCCTTCCTGGCGCGCCAGGTAGCGGCCGGCGGGATCGCCGGTGGCCCACAGGTCGATCTTGCCGTCGATCAGCTTCTTCACGTTTTCCTGATCGCGCAGGGCGAGCTGCGGCTGCAGTCCCTGACCGTCCAGGTGTTCGGCGATGGCGTCACCCTTGTAGGCGCCGATGTTGTACTGGCGCGCCTGATCCAGGCTGGTCAGATTGATCGGGCTGTCGCCACGGGCCAGCAGCACCCAGTCGTCCGGACCGATGGGTCCGACCCACTTGAACAGCTCCTCACGCTCGGGCAGCCGCGCGGTGACGAAAACGCCATAGTTAGGCTGCTCCAGCGCCATGCCGTAGATGCGCTCCCAGGGAAAACGCAGCGTCAGGGTGTAGTCGACACCGGCGCGCTTGAACATCTCGCGCACGATGTCCGCAGCGATGCCGCTGATGTTTTCATCGCGGGCGAAGTTCTTGCCGTCGGCCGCCATGTTGTAGGGCGGAAAGTTCTCCGTCAGCAGGTCGATCTTCGCCGGTTCCTGGGCATGGGCCAGCGAGGCGCCGAGCAGCAGCGCACTGGCAATGGAGGCGATGGTCTTGAGCATGAGAAAAATCTCCTGATTGTTCGCCCACGACTGCGGCGGGCGTGTCCTTGTCTCGGGCATTAAGCCTTATTCAGCTGCACGTCGGGATCAACGCATCACGATGCCGCGGGCGGCCAGGTAGGCCTTGGCTTCCGGAACGGTGTATTCGCCGAAGTGGAAGATGCTCGCGGCCAGCACCGCATCGGCCTTGCCTTCGAGGATGCCATCGGCCAGGTGCTGCAGGTTGCCGACGCCCCCCGACGCGATCACCGGGATGCACAGCGCTTCGCTGATGGCGCGGGTGACGCCCAGGTCGTAGCCGCTCTTCACGCCGTCCTGGTCCATGCTGGTCAGCAGGATCTCGCCGGCACCGAGGTCTTCCATCTTCTTCGCCCACACCACCGCATCCAGCCCGGTGGGCTTGCGCCCGCCATGGGTGAAGATTTCCCAGCGACCCGGCTCGCCCGGCGCGGAGACCTTCTTGGCGTCGATGGCGACCACGATGCACTGCGAGCCGAAGCGATCCGCAGCCTCGCCGACGAAGTCCGGGTTGAACACCGCAGCGGTGTTGATCGAGACCTTGTCGGCGCCCGCATTGAGCAGGTTGCGGATGTCCTGCACGCTGCGCACGCCGCCGCCCACGGTCAGCGGGATGAATACCTGGCTGGCCATGCGCTCGACGGTGTGCAGGGTGGTATCGCGGTTGTCGACGCTGGCGGTGATGTCGAGAAAGGTGATCTCGTCGGCGCCCTGCTCGTCGTAGCGGCGGGCAATTTCCACCGGGTCGCCGGCGTCGCGGATGTTCTCGAACTGGACGCCCTTGACCACGCGGCCGTTGTCCACGTCGAGGCAGGGAATGATGCGTTTGGCCAGGGCCATGGTCGATCTCTCTCGTTGGGTGGACAACCGCGCAGCGTTATCCGGGTCACCGAATGCACGGTGGACAAGCGAAGCGTTGTCCACCCTACGGCTTACTCGTCCTTCTGTGTGTAGGGTGGATCGCGCTTCACCGATCCACCGCAGTTCAGCGAATCACTCGTCCTTGTCTTTCAGGTCGCAGAGCGCCTGCGCCTCGGCGACGTCGAGCGTGCCTTCGTAGATCGCCCGGCCCGTGATGGCGCCGATGATGCCGGGGGTGTTGGTGTCGAGCAGCTTCTGGATGTCGCCGATGTTGTGGATGCCACCGGAGGCGATCACCGGGATACGGCTGGCGTTGGCCAGGGCCACGGTGGCTTCGACGTTGCAGCCCTGCATCATGCCGTCCTTGGCGATGTCGGTGTAGACGATCGCCGAGACGCCATCGGCCTCGAAACGGCGGGCCAGATCGACTGCCTGCACGCCACTGACTTCCGCCCAGCCATCGGTGGCGACGAAGCCGTCCTTGGCGTCCAGACCGACAATCACCTTGCCCGGGAAGGCGCGGCAGGCCTCGCTGACGAACTCCGGTTCCTTGACCGCCTTGGTGCCGATGATCACGTAGCTGACACCGGCGCGCACGTAGTGCTCGATGGTTTCCAGAGTGCGAATTCCGCCACCGATCTGGATCGGCAGGTCCGGGTAGCGCCTGGCGATGGCGGTAACCACCTCGCCGTTGACCGGCTGGCCTTCGAAGGCGCCGTTGAGGTCGACCAGATGCAGGCGGCGGCAGCCGGCCTGGACCCACTTGGCAGCCATGGCCACCGGGTCGTCGGAGAACACCGTGGCGTCATCCATCAGGCCCTGGCGCAGACGTACGCAGGCGCCGTCCTTGAGATCGATAGCGGGAATAATCAGCATGGCTTGAACCTGTTCAAATCAAGTGTCGGTTAAGGGTCAGCTCTTCTCGAGCGCCCACAAGTCGCTTTCGATGCTCTCGAACCGCTCCTTCAGGTGGCTCTGCACGTCGAAGATCGCCTTGTTGTAATACAGCGGCGCGATTTCCCGGGCGAACAGATCGAGCACTTCCTGCGCCTCGAACGAGCCCAGCTCGAGTTCGAAACGCTCTTCCAGAAAGCGCTTGATGACCTGTTGCGCCGCCTGCTCCTGAGCGGCATCCAGCGTCAGGACCGGCGGCTTGAGCTTGGCCCGGCTCATTTACCAGCGGCCATCCCAGGCGGCGAAGTTCTGCAGCAACTGCAGCCCGTGGGTGTGGCTCTTCTCCGGGTGGAATTGCACAGCGAAGCGCGAGCCATCAGCCAGCGCCGCGGCGAAGTCCTTGCCGTAATGGCCGCGACCTACCACCTGGCGCGGATTGCCGGCCTCGATGTAGTAGCTGTGCACGAAATAGAAGCGCCCATTGTCCGGAATCGCGTGCCAGAGCGGGTGGTCGACCGCCTGCTTGACCTCGTTCCAGCCCATGTGCGGCACCTTCAGGTGCTCGCCGTCCTCGTGCAGATCCTTGCCGAAGAAGCGCACCTGACCGGGAAACAGGCCGATGCAGTCGACGCCGTCGTTCTCCTCGCTGCGCTCCATGAGGGCCTGCATGCCGACGCAGATACCGAGGAACGGGCGATCCTGGCTGACTTCGCGAACCAATTCATCGAAGCCCAGCCGGCGGATCTCGGCCATGCAGTCGCGAATCGCGCCGACACCGGGAAACACCACGCGGTCGGCCTCACGAATGACCTGCGCATCGCTGGTCACCAGCACCCTGCCGGCGCCGACGTGCTCGAGGGCCTTGGCCACCGAGTGCAGGTTGCCCATGCCGTAGTCGATGACGGCGACAGTCTGCATCACAGGCACCCTTTGGTGGACGGCATCTGCCCGGCCATGCGCGGATCGAGTTCGACAGCCATGCGCAGTGCACGACCGAAGGCCTTGAACACGGTTTCGATCTGGTGGTGGGTGTTGGTGCCGCGCAGGTTGTCGATGTGCAGGGTGACCAGGGCGTGATTGACGAAGCCCTGGAAGAATTCCTGGAACAGGTCGACGTCGAACTTGCCGACCACCGCGCGGGTGTAGGGCACGTTCATGGTCAGACCGGGACGCCCGGAGAAGTCGATCACCACGCGCGACAGCGCCTCGTCCAGCGGCACGTAGGAATGCCCGTAGCGGGTCATGCCCTTCTTGTCGCCGATCGCCTTGGCAAAGGCCTGGCCGAGGGTAATGCCGACGTCCTCGACGGTGTGGTGGTCGTCGATGTGCAGGTCGCCGTTGCACTCGATATCCAGGTCGATCAGCCCGTGACGGGCGATCTGGTCGAGCATGTGCTCGAGGAAGGGCACGCCGATGGCGAAGCGCGCCTTGCCGGTGCCATCCAGATTGATGGTGACCTTGACCTGGGTTTCCAGGGTGTTGCGCTCTACGTAAGCCGTACGTTCGGACATCAACAGCTCCGCTGATCGTGGGCGAAAAGGGGCACATTATAGGCGCAAACGCCGCAGCACGGATACGCGCCGGGCTTACTGGACTGCATCTTGCAGGAACCTGCGCGTCAACCCGCGGAGATGCCGCCCATGCACGGACGGAAAATGCCTGCGACCTTGCGCTTCATGCTGGCGTCCCGGCGCAGCGAACTGCTCGGCCTGGAAGATCTAGCGCGCACCTGCAAACTGGTCACCCGCATCAGCCAGCTGGTACACGCACTGCAGAAGGAGCGCGGCTACTCTAACATCTACCTCAGCGGCAACGCCGCCCATCAGCGCCAGCAGCTGGACGTGCTCAGCCTGGAAGCCGAGGCGCTGGAACGCGACGTGCGCCTGGATCTGGATCGCATCGATCTGGACGCCGTCAGCAGTGCCGACAAGACCCGCCTGTTCACCCGCATCGCCTATGCCCTGCACAGCCTCGACGAGTTGCCCGCATTACGCCGGCGCATCCGCGAGCACGCCATCGGCATGCAGGACGCCACGGCGACACTGGTGCGGCTGATCGGCGGGCTGCTGGCGGTGGTGTTCGAAGCGGCCGACACCGCCGGCGACCCGGACATCACGCGCTGCCTGGTGGCACTGTTCAATTTCATGCAAGGCAAGGAACTGGCCGGCCAGGAGCGCGCGCTAGGTGTGGTCGGCTTCGCCAGCGGCTATTTCCGTGCGGACATGCTGGAGCGCCTGGAGCACCTGCTCGAAGGCCAGGAGCGCTGCTTCGCCACCTTCAGCCGCTTCGCCAGCCCGGCGGCGCAAACGCTATGGCAAGCGCTGTGCGCCAGCGAGACGAACATCAACGCCTGCCGCCTGCGTGACATCGCCCGCCGTACCAGCCCCGGCGCGGCGGTCGAACCGCAGCTGTGCGAGCTCTGGTTCGAGCTGCACACGCAACGCATCGATGCGATGAAGCAGGTCGAGACGCGCCTGGAGCAGGATCTGTTGCAACAGTGCCGATACAGCATCGAGCGAATTCGCAAGGACCTGCAGAGC
Source organism: Stutzerimonas sp. R40042 (assembly GCF_026642215.1). NCBI lineage: Bacteria > Pseudomonadati > Pseudomonadota > Gammaproteobacteria > Pseudomonadales > Pseudomonadaceae > Stutzerimonas > Stutzerimonas sp. R40042. Next base: position 4,500,820 of record NZ_CP113258.1, read on the forward strand.
CATCGCAAGCTGCTCGACGGCATCGCCGACATGCACGCCGCCGCCGAGCAGGCCAAGCTGTTCAGTGTGCAGGCCAGCGATCTCGACGCGCCGCCGCCGGACGGCATGACCGCGATGGTGGCGCGCTCGACCCTGGAGCTGCTGCTGACCCAGAGCGTACGCCTGCAGGGCCTCAATGAAGAATTGCGCGAGGCGCGTCAGGCGCTGGACGAGCGCAAACAGGTGGAGCGGGCCAAGCAGCAGCTCATGCGCCAGCAGGGCTTCTCCGAAGGCGAGGCCTATAGCTGGCTGCGTCAGGCGGCAATGAATCAGGGCCTGCGCCTGGAGGAGGTCGCCCAGCGCCTGCTGTCACTGGCACAGCCGGCGGCCGAGCGCGCCCCGGCGCGCACCCTGGGCCAGCGTTCCAGGCACTGAAAACAGGCACGCCGCGCCATCGGACCAGCCTCCCTGCCCCTCGAATGTGCATGCGCAGCCAGCCCCGCAGAATCGCCACGCACAACTCATCTCGAGCGCACCAATCACCGAGCTGGTCGCGGCCTGTCTGTGGCGCCGGCGCAAGTGCTTGATTTGATGGAAGCCATCGGGTGATTCGATGCCGCGCCCGGACCCGCCCGGTGCCGCCCGAGCAGTTCTGGCACAGCTTTCGCAAAGACCAGGCAAGGCCGGATCTTTCGGCTTTCACAACTCCTCATCAGGACAACGGTGTCCACGCTCTCCGGCTTCAGCCGGGTGGTGTGGCGCCGTTTTTTTTCGCCCAAAGGAAAACGGACCATGACCGACAAGCCGAACAACGACCAGCCCAGCAGCGTAACGCTGGCCTCGCGCCGCAGCTTTCTCAAGCATTCGATCATCGCCGCCAGCGGCGTCGCCCTGTTCGGCGGCATGTCCCTGGGCATGCGTTCGGCCGCCTGGGCCGCGGGCGGTGACGTGGAAACCACCAAGGCCAAGCTCGGCTTCATCGCCCTGACCGACGCCGCGCCGTTGTTCGTCGCCGCCGAGAAGGGCTTCTTCGCCAAGTACGGGATGACCGAGGTCGAGGTGCTCAAGCAGTCGTCATGGGGCACCACCCGCGACAACCTGGTACTCGGCTCGGCGAAGAACGGCATCGACGGCGCGCACATCCTCACACCGATGCCCTACCTGATCAGCGCCGGCATCGTCACGCCGAACAACCAGCCGGTGCCCATGTCGATCCTGGCGCGACTGAACCTGTCCGGCCAGTGCATCTCGGTCGGCGAGGAGTATCGCGACCTGAAGATCGGCCTCGACAGCACGCCATTCAAGGCCGCGCTGGAGGCGAAGAAGGCCAGCGGCAAGAAGGTCAGTGCGGCGATGACCTTCCCCGGCGGCACCCATGACCTGTGGATGCGCTACTGGCTGGCGGCCGGCGGCATCGACCCGAACGCCGACATCAACACCATCGTCGTGCCGCCGGCACAGATGGTCGCCAACATGAAGGTCGGCAGCATGGACACCTTCTGCGTCTGCGAGCCGTGGAACGCGCAGCTGATCAACCAGAAGATCGGCTACACCGCCAACACCACCGGCGAGCTGTGGCACAACCACCCGGAAAAGGCCTTCGCCCTGCGCAGCGACTACGTGGCGGCCAACCCCAACGCGGCCAAGGCGCTGACCATGGCGATCATGGAAGCCCAGCAGTTCTGCGAGAAGCCGGAGAACAAGGAGGAAGTGGCGAAGATCTGCTCGCAGCGCAAGTGGATCGGCGCACCCTACAAGGACATCGTCGACCGCATGAAGGGCAGCTTCGCCTACGGCACCGGCAAAGTGATCGAGAACCATCCCGAGCAGATGCGCTACTGGGACGACCACGCCTCCTACCCGTTCCAGAGCCACGACCTCTGGTTCCTCACCGAGAACAAGCGCTGGGGCTACCTGCCGGCCGACTTCGACAGCCAGGCGCTGATCGCCAAGGTCAACCGCGAAGACATCTGGCGCGCCGCCGCCGGCGAGCTGAACCTGCCCGCCGAACTGATCCCGACCTCCACCTCCCGCGGCGTGGAGAAGTTCTTCGACGGCAAGCTGTTCGACCCGGAGAACCCGCAAGCCTACCTGGACAGCCTGACCATCAAGGCCATGGCCTGATAACCGCAACCCGCGAGGAAAAGCCCATGAATGCCAACGTCAAACTGCAGCCCGCCAGCGCCGAGCCGGTGTCCATCGTCCGCCCATCGCGGCTCGCCACACTGGCTCGGCGTAGCGGCCGCTACGCACTGCAGCAGCTGGTACCGCCGCTGGTGATCCTGCTGCTGCTCGGCGTGATCTGGGAGATGCTCTGCTCCGGCGCCGATGCCGCGCTGCCGCCGCCGTCGCAGGTGATCGCCGAGACCTGGGAGCTGATCGTCGATCCGTTCTACGACAACGGCGGCAATGACGTGGGCCTGGCCTGGCAACTGCTGGCCAGCCTCGAACGGGTGGCGGTCGGCTATCTGCTGGCGGTGGTCGCCGGCGTCGGCCTCGGCGTGCTGATCGGCCAGTCGGACTGGGCCATGCGCGGCCTCGATCCGATCTTCCAGGTGCTGCGCACCGTCCCACCACTGGCCTGGCTGCCGCTGTCGCTGGCGGGCTTCCAGGACAGCCATCCCTCGGCGCTGTTCGTCATCTTCATCACCGCGATCTGGCCGATCATCATCAATACCGCGGTAGGCATCCGCAACATCCCGCAGGACTACCGCAACGTCGCCCAGGTGCTGCAGCTCAACGGCTTCGAGTACTTCAAGACCATCATGCTGCCGGCTGCCGCGCCGTACATCTTCACCGGCCTGCGCATCGGCGTCGGGCTGTCGTGGCTGGCGATCATCGCTGCGGAGATGCTCATCGGCGGCGTCGGCATCGGCTTCTTCATCTGGGATGCGTGGAACGCCTCGCGCATCAGCGACATCATCCTCGCGCTCGTCTACATCGGCGTGGTCGGCTTCGTGCTCGATCGCCTGGTGGCCTTCGTCGGCCAGCGCATCACCCGCGGCATTCCGGCCAACTGAGGAGCAACGCCATGAGCTATCTCTCCATCGAACACCTGGACAAGAGTTTCGTGCGCGGCAACCTCGCCTCGCAGGTGCTCAAGGACATCAACCTGAACATCGCCAAGGGCGAGTTCATCTCCATCATCGGCCACTCCGGCTGCGGCAAGTCGACAGTGCTGAACATCGTCGCCGGGCTGCTCGACCCCAGCCTCGGCGGCGTGATTCTCGACGGCAAGGAAGTCCGCGGTCCCGGCCCGGACCGCAGTATGGTGTTCCAGAACCACTCGCTGCTGCCCTGGCTGACCGTCTACGAGAACGTCGAAGTGGCGGTGAACAAGCTGTTCAAGCGCAGCATGGGCAAGCGCGAACGGCGCGACTGGATCGAGCACAACCTGGCGCTGGTGAACATGGGCCACGCGCTGAACAAATATCCGCAGGAAATTTCCGGCGGCATGAAACAGCGCGTCGGCATCGCCCGCGCGCTGGCGATGAAGCCCAAGGTGCTGCTGCTCGACGAACCGTTCGGCGCGCTGGATGCGCTGACCCGCGCGCATCTGCAGGACGAGGTGATGAAGATCCAGAAGGACCTGGGCAACACCATGATGATGATCACCCACGACGTTGACGAAGCCGTGCTGCTCTCCGACCGCATCGTGATGATGACCAACGGCCCCTCGGCGACCATCGGCGAGATTCTCGAAGTGAAACTGCCGCGCCCGCGCGACCGCATCGCCCTGGCCGACGACCCCGAGTACAACCACTACCGCCGCGCGGTGCTGAGCTTTCTCCACGAGCGCCATCGCTTGCACTGAGCGCATGTGCCCACCGCCGGCGTCTCGTGCGCTGGCGGCGGTTCGGCGTATGCTTGCCGGCATTCCGCCCAGCCGTCGCAAGGTCGCCATGCCCGTCTACGTCGAATCCGTCACCCAGCCCAGCCCGCAGGATTTAACCGATCTGGCGAAAATCTACGCCGATGCACCCGAATGGCTGCTGACGCCCTATGCCAGCGCCGACGCGCTGATTGAGGCGGCGCTGGCTGATGGCAGTCTGATCGCCGGGCGCTTCAATGACCGTCTGCTCGGCGCCGCCCTGCTGCAGCGCGGCGACCAGGCCTGGCGTCTGTCACACCTGTGCGTGCGCAAAGTCACCCGCAAACGCGGTGTCGGCCGCCGCCTGCTGGAAGAGACCCAGCGCCAGGCCAGCGAAGCCGGCAAGCCGTTGCGCCTGGCGGCACCGGCAGGTCATCTGGAAGCCAGCGCCCTGGCCGCGCGTACGCATCTGCCGCTGGATTCGCTCTAAGTCGCCCACGCGATATCCCCTACGCCCTGCCTGATCCGCAGCAGGGCATGCTTACCCCGCCGCGGCCAGCTGTGGAACCCGCACCCCCGTCGGCACTCCAACGCCGACCGCGTTCCCGACAAGTGCAGGCACGGGGCTATACTCGGCACTTTTCAGATCGTTCATCTACAAGGACTCGTCCATGAAATCGCTCGGCAAAATCCTGGGTCTGGTCTTTCTCGGGCTGTTGCTGATCGTCGTGGCGGCGGGCTTCGCCCTGACCCACCTATTCGATCCCAACGACTACAAGGACGAGATCCGCGACCTGGCACGCAGCAAGGCCGGCCTCGAACTGGACATCAAGGGCGACATCGGCTGGAGCCTGTTCCCCTGGCTCGGCCTGGAGCTGCACGAAACCACCCTGGCCAGCGCGCAGACCCCCGAGCAGCCGTTCGCCGACCTGCGCATGCTCGGCCTGTCGGTGCGGGTAATGCCGCTGCTGAGCCGCGAAGTGCAGATGAGCGATATCACCGTCAACGGCCTCAACCTGACCCTGAGCCGTGACGAACAGGGCCGCGGCAACTGGGAAGGCGTCGGCCAGCCGGCCGCTCGCAGCGAACCGGCCGGCGAGCCCCCGGAAGCTGCCGAGCCGCAAGCCGAACAGCGCGAAGACGCACCGCCTGCGCGCAAGCCGCTCACCCTGGATATCGACAGCCTGACCGTCAGCGATGCCCGCGTGACCTACCACGACGCCAAGACCGGCCAGCAGTACAGCGCCGAAAGCATCGAACTCACGACCGGCGCGATCCGCGAAGGAAGCCCAATCCCACTCAAACTCAACGCCTTCTTCGGCAGCAACAAGCCGGTGATGCGCGCGCGCACCGAGCTGCAGGGCGCGCTGCGTTTCGACAACCAGCTCAAGCGCTACCAGTTCGAAGACATGCGCCTGTCCGGGGAGGCTTCCGGTGAGCCGTTGCAAGGCCAGACCCTGACCTTCAGCGCTCAGGGCCAGCTGCTGGTCGATCTCGCCGCGCAGATCGCCGAATGGAACAGCCTCAAGTTCACCGCCAACCAGTTGCGCGGGCTGGGCGAGCTGAAGGCGCGCGACCTGGACAAGGAACCGAAGATCAGCGGCGCCCTGACCGTCGCGCAGTTCAACCTGCGTGAGTTCCTCCAGGGCACCGGCCAGCAGCTGCCGGCCATGGCTGACGCTGCCGCACTGAGCAAGGCCGAACTGGTCAGTCGTCTGAGCGGCACGGCGAACAGCCTCGCGCTGGAAGAGCTGACCCTCAAGCTCGACGACAGCACCTTCACCGGTCGCATCGCTATCAGCGACTTCGCGCGCCAGGCGCTGCGCGTCGATCTCAAGGGTGATCGGCTGGATCTCGACCGCTATCTGCCGCCGCCAAGCAAGGACGAGCCGGCCGGCGCCGCACGCAAGAGCGAAGTGAAGAGCACCCAGGCCGCCGCGGTCGGCAGTGGCAGCACGCCGCTGCCCAATGCGCCGACCCAGCAGGCCTGGAGCGAGGCCTCGGTGCTGCCGCTGGATCAGCTGCGCAAGCTCGACAGCGAGATCAATCTGGCCATCGGCAGCCTCACCGTCATGCAGTTGCCGCTCGAGGGCTTCAACCTCAAGGCCCGCGCCCGCAATAGTCAGCTGACCCTGCAGGAGCTGCGCGGCGGACTGTATGGCGGCCGCCTGGACGGCTCGGCCAGCCTCGACGTGCGCCCGGCCCTGCCATTGCTGACGGTGCAAAACCGCCTCAACGGTGTGCCGATCGAGCGCCTGCTGGAAAGCCAGGGCGAAGAGGTGGTGGTCAAGGGCCTGCTGAACCTGGATGCCGACCTACGCACTCAGGGCAACAGCCAGAAGGCCTGGATCGACAATCTCAATGGCAAGGTCGGTTTCATCATCGACAACGGCGTGCTGGTCGATGCCAACCTCGAGCAGCAGCTCTGCCGCGCCATCGCCACGCTCAATCGCAAGCCGCTGACCAGCGAGCCACGCAGCAAGGACACGCCGTTCCGTGAACTCAAGGGCAACCTGACGCTACGCAATGGCGTAGCCAGCAACCCCGACCTCAAGGCCAGCATCCCCGGGCTCACAGTCAATGGCAACGGCGATGTCGACCTGCGCGTGCTGGGCATGGACTATCGCGTCGGTATCGTCATCGAGGGCGACAAAGGCGCAATGCCGGACCCGGCCTGCCAGGTCAACGAGCGCTACGTCGGTATCGAATGGCCGCTGCGCTGCCGTGGCCCGCTGGAGCTGGGCGCCAAGGCCTGCCGCTTCGACAAGGACGCGCTGGGCAAGGTAGCTGCGCGACTGGCCGGCGAGAAGCTCAACGAAAAGATCGAAGAGAAGCTCGGCGACAAGGTCAGCCCGGAGCTCAAGGACGCGCTCAAAGGCCTGTTCAACCGATGAGTCCGGAGCAGTTCGGCGCGGCGGTCCTCGACTGGTTCGACCGCCACGGTCGCAAGGATCTGCCCTGGCAACAGAACATCACGCCGTACCGAGTATGGGTGTCGGAGATCATGCTGCAGCAGACCCAAGTCAGCACTGTGCTCGGCTACTTCGACCGCTTCATGGACGCGCTGCCCAGCGTCGAGGCACTCGCCAAGGCCGAGGAAGATGAAGTCCTGCACCTGTGGACCGGCCTGGGTTACTACAGTCGCGCACGCAATCTGCACAAGACTGCGAAAGTTATCGTCGCCGAATACGACGGCATATTTCCTGCGGACGTCGACAAGCTCGCAGAACTGCCGGGCATCGGCCGCTCCACGGCCGGCGCCATCGCCAGCATCAGCCTGGGCCTGCGCGCACCGATCCTCGACGGCAACGTCAAGCGCGTGCTGGCCCGCTACGTCGCCCAGGACGGTTATCCCGGCGACCCGAAGGTGGCCCGCCAGCTGTGGGAGGTGGCCGAGCGCTTCACCCCGCAGCAGCGGGTCAACCATTACACCCAGGCGATGATGGATCTCGGTGCCACGCTGTGCACGCGCAGCCGCCCGAGCTGCCTGCTCTGCCCGCTCAAGGACGGCTGCCGCGCCCACCTGCTCGGACGCGAAACCGACTTCCCGGTGCCCAAGCCACGCAAGGCGCTGCCGCAAAAACGCACGCTGATGCCGCTGCTGGCCAATCGCGACGGTGCCATCCTGCTCTACCGCCGCCCGTCGACGGGCCTGTGGGGCGGGCTCTGGAGTCTGCCGGAGCTGGACGACCTCGCCGCTCTTGACCCTTTGGCTGAGCGGCATGCCCTGCAGCTCGAGGAGCGCCGCGAGCTGCCAGGCCTGACCCACACCTTCAGCCATTTTCAGCTGGCCATCGAGCCCTGGCTGATCAGGGTCAAGTCCGCCCCCGGCGCCGTGGCCGAGGCGGACTGGCTCTGGTATAACCTCGCCACCCCGCCGCGCCTCGGCCTTGCCGCGCCGGTAAAGACACTGCTCAAGCGCGCCGCCGCTGAATTGAATGCAGGAGAAACCTCATGACCCGCACCGTGAACTGCCGCAAGTACAACGAAGAACTCCCCGGCCTCGAGCGCCCGCCGTTTCCAGGCCAGAAAGGCGAGGACATCTACAACAACATTTCCAAGCAGGCCTGGGACGACTGGCAGAAGCACCAGACCATGCTGATCAACGAACGCCGGCTGAACATGATGAACGCCGAAGATCGCAAGTTCCTTCAGGGCGAGATGGACAAGTTTTTCTCCGGCGAAGATTACGCCAAGGCTGAAGGCTACGTGCCGCCGAGCGAATGACCGTCGGCTGCGCTAAGCGCCCGTCCGGATTAAATATTTTTCCGGACCACGCTTGACAGGCAAAAGCCAAATCCGTCTAATAGCGCCCCGTTGCCCAGGTAGCTCAGTCGGTAGAGCAGGGGATTGAAAATCCCCGTGTCGGCGGTTCGATTCCGTCCCTGGGCACCACTAATACCGAGAAACCCCAAGCGAAATTAATTTCCTTGGGGTTTTTTATTGCCTGTGATTTTTGCCGGCGGCGCGCGCTGGAACGGCCTTGACGGCATTCACACGGAAGCACCCGCCCAGCATCGCCTGCATTCTGCGATCTCCCCCAAGCCACCCGCTGACTGAAGCTCGGATACCGAACGGCACCCACGCCGCACCGCGAGGGCATAGCCGCAGGCAAGCTGCGCAGGGCCAGCAGTCCTGCATTCCCTTCATTGCTCCTACTTCATGCTGCGCTAGGCTGGTGTTTAACTGGGCGGGCCTGAGCGGGATGTTGCCTGGCCGCGTCGAACTGCCAAGGAATGCTGTACAGCGCAAGGAGCCGAACGGTGCACAGGATTATCTCGATTCTGCTGATATGGCTATTGTCAAACGCCGCTCCGGCCGGCGCCGCGCAGTGGCGTTTCGTGACCGAGGACTTCCCGCCGTTCACCTATCCGGCCGGCGCCCCGCCCAGCGAAACCACAGGCGTTGGCGCAGCCGGCCCATTCGTGGAGGTGGTACATGCGATCTGCGCGCGCCTGCAGCACCAGTGCACGATCACCCTGTACCCCTGGCAGCGCGCATTCCGTCTGGCCGAACAGGGCCAGGTGGACGGAATATTCACGCTCACACCCTCACCGCAACGCGAGCAGATGTTCCACATCAGCCGGATGCTGGTCACTTCTCGCTACAGTGTTTTCGCCCAGACCGAGAGCAGCTTCGTCTTCAACCAACCAAGCGATATGGCGGGGCGACTGGTTGGCGTCTATGGTCCGTCCGGTACCTCCTATGTGCTGTCCGAGCGCCTCAAGTCGGTGCCAGACGTACACCTACATCTGACTACCGACAACCGGCGACTCTTGCGCATGCTGCAGTCCGGACGCTTCGGCGTGGACGGCCTGGCGGTGCTCAATCAGGATGTCGCCTGGCATCTGATCGAGCAAGAGCGCCTCGCCGGAGTGCGTGAGGCCGGCGAGATGGGTCCGATCCGCTATGGCATCGGCCTCTCGCGCAAGACGGTGAGCCAGGCACAATTCGAAGCGTTCGAGCAGGCGCTAGACTCCGCAATAGCCGATGGCACGGTGCCGAATATCCTGCGCCGGCACCAACTCGAAGCCGCCTTCTGAGCATTGCGCACGCCTGGCAAGCGGCGGCTCGGCGCATTTCTCGCCATGCGGCCGCCATTTCGCCAACGCAGACGGACCATCTGAGACCTGGCGCCGATCAGGGCAGCGACCAGCCTGTTACCCTCGCCCGCCCGAACCGCATGGACGCCCTCATGCTGCGCTACCTGCTTGCCGCCTTGCTCGCCACTGCCATGCCTGCCTCTGCCGAGTCGTTCGATTGCCGGGTGATCGGCATCGCAGACGGCAATACCTTCAGCTGCCGGACCAACGCGGGCGAACGACTCCGGGTTCGGCTGGCGGAGATCGACGCCCCGGAACTCAAGCAACCCTACGGCAGCCAGGCCCGGCAAGCGCTCTCCGACCACATCTTCGGCAAGAACGTGACGCTCGAGGTCAAGGGCCGCGATGGCCTTGGGCGGACCCTGGCGCGAGTCGGCGTTGGCAATATCGACCTCAATTCGGAAATGGTCAGGGCGGGCGCCGCCTGGGCGTATCGCGCTCGCCTGGACGACCGCAGGCTGCTCGACCTGGAGGCGGTCGCCCGAGAGTTCCGGCGCGGCCTGTGGTCGTTGCACAAGACCGAACAGCAACCACCATGGGAATGGCGCGAGCAGATGCGCAAAAGTCGCTGACCCAACCCGCACGCTCAGCTCAGCTCAGCGGGCAACGGGTGGAACGACCAAAACAGGCGAAAAACAGACAAAGCTTAATGAAAGTAATTTACATTTAGTTTACATTCGCGCTCCCTGAACAAATCCAACACCGGGAGCTTCACGTGTTTCGCAGAACCAGCCTGTGCTTGTCTATCTCTCTTGCAACCCTTGCCCTCTCGCCCCTACCTGCCACCGCGGCGGATGAAGCGACGGAGCTCGAAGCAGTCACGATCAGTGCGACACGGGCCAGAAGCGAAGCGGGCAAGACGCCACAGAAAATCACGGTGATCAGCCGCGAGCAAATCGAGCAGCAACTGGCGATCACCTCGGACCATGGCGCGATCCTGAGCAACCTGATCCCCTCCTACTCGCCAAGCCGGCAGAAGATGAGCAGCGCCGGCGAGACCTTTCGCGGCCGCTCGGCACTGATCCTCATCGACGGCGTGCCACAGTCCACGCCGCTGCGCGACAGCCAGCGTGACGGATATGTGATCGACCTGTCGATGGTCGAGCGCATCGAGGTGATCCACGGCGCCAGCGCCGAGCACGGCCTGGGCGCCACCGGCGGCATCATCAACTATGTCACCCGCCGTCCGGAAAGCGGCGCGCTGCGTCAGCACGCGGGCGTCAGCTTCACCGCACCCACCGACTACGAGTCCGAAGGCCTGGGCTACAAGCTCGATTACCGGGTGGAAGGTACCCAGGGCGATCTCGATTACCTCGCCGCCGCCAGCTGGCAGACCCAGGGCATGTTCTACGATGCCAACGGCGATCTGATCGGCGTTGATGACACCCAGGGCGACGTCATGGATTCGACCGGCACCGATCTGCTGCTCAAGCTCGGTTACTGGCTGGACGACAATCAGAACATCGGTTTGATGATCAATCGCTACGAAGTCGAAGGCGATCACGAGTACGTCAACGTACCGGGTGACGCCGACGCGGAGATTCCCGCGACCTCGCGCAAAGGCGACCCGCAGGGCAAGGCACCGCAGAACGAAGTGCTCGCGACCAGCCTGTCCTACAAACATGCCGATCTGTATGGCAACGAACTGGGCCTGCAGCTCTATACCCAGCGATTCCGCGGCCGCTTCGGTGGCGGCACCAATGGCACCTTCCAGGACCCCAGCATCGCGCCGGCGGGAACGCTGTTCGATCAGTCGCAGAACGAGTCGGACAAGATCGGCGGCAAGCTGACGATCAGCCGCGATGGCATGCTCGACAACCGCCTGATGCTCACCGGCGGACTCGATGTGCTGCAGGACACCACCAGCCAGCAGCTGATTCTCACTGATCGGGAATGGGTGCCAGAAACGGTGTTCCGCAACTATGCGCCGTTCCTCCAGGCCGAGATCCGCGCGCTCGACCAGCTGACCTTGCATGCCGGTGTGCGGCATGAATTCGCCGACCTCGACGTCGACAGCTTCCGCACCATTGCCTCGACCAAACCGGTGGGCAGTGTCGATGTGGAAGGCGGCAACCCGACCTTCGAGGAAACGCTCTATAACGCCGGCCTGGTCTGGCAGATGAATGACTGGGCGCAGCTGTTCGCCAACTACTCGGAAGGATTCGGCATGCCGGATGTCGGTCGCGTGCTGCGGGGCATCGGCACGCCGGGGACCAGCGTCGACAACTTCCTCGACCTGCAACCGGTGGTTACCGAGAACCGCGAGATCGGCCTTCGCCTGAATCACGGACCGTTCGACGCGGAGATCAGTTACTACGAGTCGGATGCCGACCTCGGCTCGCGCCTGGACAGCGTGGGCGGGGTCTACCAGGTACGCCGCGAGCGCACCGAGATCGATGGCATCGAGTTCACCGGCGGCTGGCAGATCAACGAGGCGCACCGGCTGAAGCTGATGTATGCGCAGGTCAACGGCCAGTCCGACACCGACGACGACGGCAAGGTCGATACCGACCTCGATGGCGCGAACATCTCTCCGGATCGTTACGGCATCAGCTGGCAGGCCAACTGGAACGACAAGCTGCACAGCCTGCTGCAGGCCAACCACTATGCCAGCCGGGGCTTTGACCAGCCGGACCTGGATTTCGACGGCTACACCCTGGTCGATGCCTCGCTCGGTTATCGCCTGCCGGTCGGCGAAGCCCGCCTGGGGATCGAGAACCTGTTCAACGAGGACTACCTGACCTACTACTCGCAGGCCGCCAACACCGGCGCACCCGCAACCCGCAATGGGCGCGTCTTCAATGGTCGTGGACGGACGTTCACCCTTGGCTATCAGGTCAGCTTCTAAGACATGCACTCAGCGGCCAAGCAGGGGCGGCAACAGCACCAGATGGACTGGCGCCACCACGCCAGTCTCGCGCTGCGGGTTCTTGCCGGCATCGGCGGCGGCTTCGCCTGTACCGTAGCGCTGGTTTCGGTCAGCGCTCGGTTGTTGGTGCAGCTAATCGAGCTGGCCAGCCACGAGGCGGTGTTGATCGCCTGCATGCTGGGTTTCGTCATCTACCTCGGCCTGCTGCTCTGGGCGTTCGTCGAACCACGGCTGTGGCGATTGTGCCTGCTCTTGCTGCTTGGCATCGCCAGCGACCTGGCGCTGCAGCTCGGCCCGCCGGCATCGCTGCCGCTTATCACTGGTGCAGGTTGACGATGCCCGGGAACGGATTTCGTGCTTCGCTGAGCTGGCTGCACACCTGGGCCGGCGTGCTGCTCGGCGGCCTGCTGCTGGCGGTTTTCTGGTCCGGCAGCCTGGTGGTCTTCGATCGCGAGATCGACCGCTGGATGCTGCCTTCGACGCGGCTCGGCTCACCACCTGTCGACCTTTCCCTGGATCGCCTGGTCGTGCCGCACGCCCAGCGGCTGGCCGGCACGGCTGGGCGCTGGAGCATCACCCTGCCCAGCGAGCGCACACCGGTCATCCAGCTGGAGTTCCCGAATGCCGAGGGCGTATCGACGCGTCGCTTCATCGATCCTGCCAACGGCGAGCTACTACCGGACCATGGCAGCTGGGCTGCCACCGGGTTCCTCTTTCCGTTCCACTACAGCCTGCATCTGCGCTGGCGCAATGTCGGCTACTGGCTGCTGGGCATCGCCGGCATGGGCATGCTGCTGTTGCTGGTGTCCGGCGTGGTGATCCATCGCAAGATTATTCGCGAGTTCTTCACCTTCAGGCCGCACAAGAGCACGCAACGCGCGACGCTGGATCTGCACAACCTGACTGGCGTCGTCGCATTGCCGTTTCACTTTCTGATCAGCCTATCCGGTCTGATCATCTTCTTTGCCATCTACTTTCCGACGGTCATCGAACGAATCTACCCCGGTAATTCGGCTGCCTTCAGCACCGAGGCATTCGGCAACTACACACGGCAGCCATCCGCCGAGCCCGCGACGCTGGCTTCGCTGGACGCCATGCGCGACCGTGCCCGCGAAGCCTGGAGTGATGAGCCCTACATGCTGCGGGTATGGCATCCCGGAGACACCCAGGCATACGTGGAGGTTCGCCGCAGCTTTGCCCGCCAGGTGACCATGAACGTCGATCGCATGACCTTCGACGGCAGCAGCGGAGCCCTCCTGCTTGATCACCGGACCGGGCCGGTAGCCGCCATCCAGCGATTCTTCAGCGGCCTGCATTTCGTTCAGTTCGAACACTGGACGCTGCGCTGGCTGTATTTTCTGGGCGGGTTGTCCGGCTGGGTAATGATCGCCACCGGGCTGCTGTTCTGGACCGGCGCCCGCCGCGCCCGACACCAGCGGAACGGGCATACCGGCGCGCACCTGCTGGACGCGATCTGTGTTTGCAGCTGCAGCGGTCTGATCCTCGCCACGCTTGGCTTCTTCATCGCCAATCGCGCGTTGCCGGCCGACCTCGGCCGCTTCGAGATAGACCGCGCCGCCCTCGAGGGCTGGGCGTTCTTTCTGATCTGGGCGTCGACCCTGGTCCATGCGCTGATTCGTGGCGCGGGTGCCTGGCACGGACAATTGCTGGCCATCGGCGTCGCCGCACCGACGGCAGTGCTGCTGAACTGGCTGACCACCGGCGATCATCTGCTGCACAGCCTGCAGCAAGGGCGCGATGCGGTTGCCGGGATGGACCTGTTGCTCATGTTGCTGGCGCTGCTGGCGCTGGCTACGGCACGACGCCTGAACCGGGGCATTGCCAATGGCTGAAGTCATGCAGCTGGGCGTCTTTATCCTGTGCTACCTGGCGTTCGCCCAGCTCGCGCTGCTGCAGCAATCTCATCGCCAGAAGGTCTGGCGATCAGCGGCACCGGCGCCCGCACGCGAGCGATGGCTACGCCGCAGTGTCGCCGCGATTTCCTTCGCCGGCGCGCCCACGGCCCTGATGACGGTGGAGGGGCCAGGCTTCGCTGTACTGCTCTGGTTCTTGCTGATGGCGGCCGCCGCTATAGCGGTCACCCTTACCCTCACCTGGCGACCGGGCTTGCTGCGCTGGCTGCCCTGATTCCAGGGTCGCGCCGAGGACGGCGACAAGCTAGCCTGCAAGGGCGTGGAGCGTATTGCCGCTCTGCCGATCGCCTGGAGCTTGCAGCATGCCCACTCGATGGATTGCGATAGCCGCCGGCCTGGCACTCATGGGCAATTGCCAGGCCGATGAGCTGCGCTTCGTTACCGAGGATTTTCCGCCGTTCACCTATGCATCAGCCACAGCGACCGAGGACCGTGCGGCCGGGCCTTTCGTCGAGATCGTCGAAGCCGTCTGTGCGCGGATGGGAGTCGACTGCCCGGTGCAGCTGCTGCCGTGGCGCCGTGCACTGGCGCTGGCCGAAATGGGCGAGGTGGACGGCATATTCACCGTGATTCGCTCGCCGGAGCGCGAGCGCGCCTTTCACCTCACCCGCATGCTGGTCACCTCACGCTATGGCGTCTATGCCCGCTCGAGCAGCCGCTTCGTTTTCCACCGCCCGCAGGACCTGGCCGGGCGCAGCGTCGCCGTCTACGGGCCGTCAGGTACCTCGTTCGTGCTCGGCCAGCACCTGGCCGAGGTCAGCGACGTGACACTGATCCTGAAGGCCGACAATCGGCGGCTGCTGCGCATGCTGGAAGCCGGCAGGTTCGGCGAACAGGGCGTCGCAGTGGTCAATCAGGACGTCGCCTGGCACCTGATCGACCAGGAAAGGCTGCTCGACATCCACGAAGCCGGCGAGCTGCAGGCCGTCTCCTACGCTATCGGGCTGTCTCGAGCGGTGGTCAGCGAAGCCGAGTTTGCCCGCTTCAACGATGCGCTGGAGGTGCTGATCGACGAGGGGAGCATCGCCACGATTCTGCGCCATCACGGGCTGGAGCCGGCTTTCTAGACGCTTCGCTACACCGGAGCGGAATCCTTTCTCACATTTCGCTGAATCATTCGGCGCTTCGAGCCGTCTACCAGAAGGCAGCGTTCGGGCAAATCCGAAGTCTCGCCGCGTACATCCCGCTCATCACCCGCTCATAACGGAGGCTGACCGCCCATGGATGCCGCCAGGAAATTGCCCAAGGCCATCATTCTCTTCCCCGTGTTCATCCCAGCCGTGATCGTCACGCTCCTGCTGGTGATCGGCACGATCAGCAACCCGGAACTGGCCGGTGAGGTGTTCAGCTCGACGCTGGCCTTCATCACTGCCAATTTCGGCTGGTTCTACATGCTCTCGGTGGCCTTTTTCCTGGTGTTCATCGTCGGCATCGCCATGACGCCCTGGGGCAACATCAAGCTGGGTCCGGATCACGCCGAGCCGCAGTACAGCTTCCCGGCCTGGTTCGCCATGCTCTTTTCCGCCGGCTACGGCATCGCCCTGTTGTTCTTCGGCGTGGCCGAACCCGTACTGCACTATGCTTCGCCGCCCGCCGGTGCGGGGGAAACCGTCGACGCGGCCAAGCAGGCCATGCAGATCGCCTTCTTCCACTGGGGCTTTCATATCTGGGCCATCTACGGCCTGACCGGTCTGGTACTGGCGTACTTCTCGTTCCGCCACGGCCTGCCGCTGTCGATGCGCTCGGCGCTGTACCCGATCATCGGCGAGCGCATCCACGGGCCGATCGGCCATGTGGTGGATGTCTTCGCGATTCTCGGCACGCTGTTCGGTATCGCCACCACCCTGGGCCTGTCCGTCACCCAGATCAACGCGGGCATCAACTACCTCTGGCCGTCGATACCGATCAGCATCAACGTGCAGATCATCGCCATCGCGATCATTACCGCAATGGCGATCTGTTCGGTGGTTGCCGGGCTGGACAAGGGTGTGAAGAACCTGTCGCTGCTGAACATGATCCTGGCGATCGGCCTGATGCTCTTCGTGTTTCTGGCCGGCCCGAGCATCTTCATTCTCGAAACCTTCCTGCAGAACACCGGCAGCTACCTGAACAACATCATCGAGCGCACCTTCAACCTGCAGGCCTACAGCCGCAGCGACTGGATCGGCAACTGGACCCTGTTCATCTTCGGTTGGACCATCGCCTGGTCGCCGTTCGTCGGGCTGTTCATCGCCAAGATCAGCCGTGGTCGGACCATCCGCCAGTTCGTCTTCGGCGTGATGTTCGTGCCGACCATCTTCACCTTCCTCTGGTTCTCGGTGTTCGGCGATACCGCACTGCACATGATCATGGTCGAGGGCTACACCTCGCTGATCGGCGATGTGCAGGCGGACAACGCCATCGCGCTGTTCAAACTGTTCGAACTGCTGCCGATGACATCCATCGCCTCGTTCCTGGCGGTGGTGCTGATCATCACCTTCTTCGTCACCTCGTCGGATTCCGGCTCCCTTGTCATCGACTCGCTGGCCGCAGGCGGCGCGCTGCACACGCCGGTGTGGCAGCGGGTGTTCTGGGCCAGCATCGAGGGCGTAGTCGCATCCACCCTGCTGCTGGCTGGCGGCCTCAGTGCGCTGCAGACCATGACCATCGCCAGCGCGCTGCCTTTCGCGATCATCATGATGATCGCCGCGCTGGGCATGTGGCGCGCACTGGTGATCGAAGGCCACCACGAAACCAGTCTGCAAAGCCATATGCAGAGCAGCCGCCTGGCCAGCAACGCCGGCCCTGGGTTGTGGAAGAAGCGCCTGGCCGGTTTGGTCAGCTTTCCCAACCGGGAGGAGGTCGACGGCTTCATGAACACCACGGTGCTCAAGGCCATGCGCCGCGTACAACGCGAGCTCAGTGGCCAGGAATGGGCAGCCGAAGTGCACACCGATGAAGCCCATTCGCGGCTCTACATGGAGGTCATCAAGGATGACCAGGTGGACTTCATCTACGAGATCCGCGCGGTCGGTTATGCCATGCCGGCCTTCGCCCTGACCGAAGGTCCGGAGGCCGACGAGCAGTACTACCGCGCCGAAGTGTTCCTGCGCCGCGGCGGCCAGCATTACGACGTCTACGGATACGACCAGGCGGACATCATCAGCGACATACTCGATCAGTTCGAGAAGTACCTGCACTTCCTGCACATCTCGCCGGGGAGCTTGCCGTGGAAAATGGCCGAGCACGATGAAATGCTCTCCGACGATCAAGACTCACCGAAGCCGGAAGCAGGCTGAGCGCGGTGGCAGCCTCAGGCCGCAGCCAAGCGGACCGAGCTGCCGTTTGCGCCGGGCAGCGGAGCGCACCTGCGCAAACGGCATAGACTTCATCTATATAGCCAGGGGCGCATTGTTGGCCGGCAAAATGTGACCGAACGGTCACATCGCTCAACGCCGCATCGCGCTTGGCGCATGCCGCGGTGCATGCTAGGTTTGCGCCTCGCCAGGAAGGCGAGCAGTTCGCCTGGAGCGCACCAACAGAATATCCGGACCATGGCGGCCATCGCCGTTCCGAAAGAGGACCCCTCATGGCCGAGGCCATCCCTGCACTGGAAATCCGCAACCTGCACAAGCGCTACGGCGACCTGGAAGTTCTCAAAGGCATTTCGCTGACCGCCCGTGACGGCGACGTGATTTCCATCCTCGGCTCTTCAGGCTCCGGCAAGTCCACCTTCCTGCGCTGCATCAACCTCCTGGAAAACCCCAATGAGGGTGAAATCCTGGTGGCCGGCGAGCAGCTCAAGCTCAAGCGCGACAAGCAGGGTGATCTGATTGCCGCTGACGGCAAGCAGCTCAACCGGGTTCGCAGCGAGCTGGGCTTCGTGTTCCAGAATTTCAACCTCTGGCCGCACATGACCATCCTCGACAACATCATCGAGGCGCCGCGCCGCGTGCTCGGCCAGAGCAAGGCCGAAGCCACCGAGGTGGCCGAGGCGCTGCTGGCCAAGGTCGGCATCGCCGACAAACGCCACGTCTATCCCAACCAGCTTTCCGGCGGTCAGCAGCAGCGCGCGGCGATCGCTCGCACGCTGGCGATGCAGCCCAAGGTAATCCTGTTCGACGAACCCACCTCGGCGCTGGATCCGGAAATGGTACAAGAAGTGCTTGCAGTGATCCGGTCGCTCGCCGAGGAAGGCCGGACTATGCTGCTCGTCACCCACGAAATGAATTTCGCCAAGCAGGTTTCCAGCGAAGTGGTGTTCCTCCACCAGGGTCTGGTCGAGGAGCAGGGGACGCCCGAGCAGGTATTTGACAACCCTCAATCGGCGCGCTGTAAACAATTCATGTCCAGCCATCGCTAATGGAGCAACACCGCATGAAGAGCTATAAGAAGATCCTGCTGACCGCTGCTGCCTCGCTGATCATCGGCACCCAGGCATTCGCCGCGGAAAAACTACGGATTGGTACCGAAGGCGCCTACCCGCCCTTCAACCTGATCGATGCCAGCGGCAAGGTGGTCGGCTTCGACCTCGACATCGCCCACGCCCTTTGCGCCAAGATGCAAACCGAGTGCGAAGTGGTCACCTCCGACTGGGACGGCATCATCCCGGCGTTGAACGCCGGCAAGTTCGATTTCCTCGCCGCCTCGATGTCGGTGACCGAAGAGCGCAAGAACGCCGTCGATTTCACCGATCACTACTACACCAACAAGCTGCAGTTCGTGGCGCCGAAGGGCGTCGAGTTCAAGACCGACAAAGACTATCTGGACGGCAAGGTCATCGGCGCGCAGCGCGCAACCATCGCTGGCACCTGGCTGGAAGACAACCTGGACGGCGTGGTCGATATCAAGCTCTATGACACCCAGGAGAACGCCTATCTGGACCTGGCCTCCGGCCGCGTCGACGGCATCCTGGCCGACACCTTCGTGCAGTGGGAATGGCTCAAGAGCGATGCCGGCAAGGACTTCGAGTTCAAGGGCGAGCCGGTGTTCGATGACGACAAGATCGCCATCGCCGTGCGCAAGGGTAACGACGAGCTGCGCGAGAAGCTGAACAAGGCGCTGGCCGAGATCATCACCGACGGCACCTACAAGCAGATCAACGACAAGTACTTCCCGTTCAGCATTTACTGATCCAACCGAGCCGAAGCCCGGTCGCCTGAAACTGGCCGACCGGGCTTTGGTGTTTGAGCTTCTATGATTCCTGACCTTCACGGATTCGGTCCGGCGCTCATTGCCGGCACCTGGATGACCATCCAACTGGCCCTCGCCTCCCTGGCGCTGGGGCTGGTGCTCGGCCTGCTCGGCGCCCTCGCCAAAACCTCGCCCTACAGCGCGCTGCGCTGGCTCGGCGGCACCTACTCGACCATCGTGCGCGGTGTCCCTGAACTGCTCTGGGTGCTGCTGATCTACTTCGGCACCATCAGCCTGATTCGCGGTATCGGCGAGTTGTTCGGCATCGAGAACCTGGCGCTCAGCCCGTTCGCCGCCGGCACCATCGCCCTCGGCCTGTGCTTCGGCGCCTATGCGACCGAGGTCTTCCGCGGCGCGCTGCTAGCCATTCCCAAGGGTCACCGCGAGGCTGGCCTGGCCCTAGGGCTGGGCAAGCGGCGCATCTTCCTGCGGCTGATCCTGCCGCAGATGTGGCGCCTGGCCCTGCCGGGTCTGGGCAACCTGTTCATGATCCTGATGAAGGACACCGCGCTGGTTTCGGTGATCGGCCTGGAGGAAATCATGCGCCGCTCGCAAATCGCGGTGACCGCCAGCAAGGAGCCTTTCACCTTCTTCCTCGTGGCCGCCTTCATCTACCTGTGCCTGACCATCGTCGCCATGATCGGTATGCACTTCCTCGAAAAACGTGCCGGCCGCGGCTTCGTGCGGAGCGCAGCATGACCTGGGAAATCTTCATCAAGTGGCTGCCGAGCTTCATAGAAGGCGCCTGGCTGACTCTGCAACTGGTCGGCGTTTCGGTCGTCGCCGGGCTGATCCTCGCCGTGCCGCTGGGCATTGCCCGCTCCTCCCGGCATCTGGCGGTGCGCGCGCTGCCTTATGGCTACATTTTCTTCTTCCGTGGCACACCACTGCTGGTGCAACTGTTCCTGGTCTACTACGGCATGGCGCAGTTCGAGGTGGTGCGCCAGAGTGCGCTCTGGCCGTATCTGCGTGACCCGTACTGGTGCGCGATCATCACCATGACCCTGCACACCGCCGCCTATATCGCCGAGATCATCCGCGGCGCGATCCAGAACGTGCCTCACGGCGAAGTCGAAGCCGCCCGCGCGCTGGGCATGTCACGCGCGCAGGCGCTGCTGCACATCATCCTGCCGCGTGCGACCCGCATCGGCCTGCCGGCCTACAGCAACGAAGTGATCCTGATGCTCAAGGCCAGCGCCCTGGCCAGCACCATCACGCTGCTGGAACTGACCGGCATGGCACGCAAGATCGCCGCACGTACCTACCTGCACGAGGAAATGTTCCTCACTGCCGGCCTTATCTACCTGCTGATTGCCTTCATCCTGATGCAGGGCTTCAAGCTGCTGGAACGCTGGCTGCGGGTCGACGCCTGCCAGGGCCGCTGACTCCCGCACTGCCTCCTTGCGCAAGGAGGCAGTGACCCTTTGACCGCTCCGGCTGAATCCCGCCGTCACTCTGCGGTCAGACGCAGATCCCGAACCCTTACGAGATTCCCCATGCCTGTCGATATCCAACGCATCGAAATGAACCAGCTCGCCTGCTGGCGAGTACGCCGCGGTGAGGACGAACTGCTGATCGCCGAACAGGGCGCGCAGATCCTCAGCTATCGCCAGGGCGATGCGCCGCCGATCATCTGGCTCAGCGAGGAGGCCGCCTTTCAGCAGGGCCAATCGGTACGCGGTGGCGTACCCGTGTGCTGGCCATGGTTCGGCGATCTGGCGCGCAACCCACAAGAGATCCAGGCGAGCTACCACGGCGAGCAACCCGCGCCCTTCCACGGCCTGGTGCGCGCCCTGCCCTGGCAATTGCGGGAGCAGCGCGGCGAAGGCGATACGGCGATTCTCGAGTTCCACTTGCCGCAGGCGCTCGGCGCACTGCCGGGCTGGCCGCACCGGGTCGAACTGACACTGCAGATCCGCCTGGCCGACGAGCTGGAGCTCAGCCTCAGCAGCCGCAACGTCGGCACGGAGGCAGTCACCATCAGCCAGGCCCTGCACAGCTACTTCGCCGTCAGCGACATCCATCAGGTCCGCGTCGAAGGCCTGGCCGGCTGCCCCTACATCGATACGCTGCTGGATTGGCAGCAGTGCCGGCAGCAGGACGGCGACCTGGCGTTCAACGGCGAAACCGACCGCATCTACCAGCAGCTGCCGACAACTCTGGAGCTCATCGACCCGGCATGGAAACGCAGTATCCGGCTGACCACTCGCGGCTCGCGCTCCGCCGTGCTGTGGAACCCCTGGATCGACAAGGCCAAGCGCCTGTCCAGCTTCGCCGACGACGCCTGGCAGCGCATGGCCTGCATCGAGACGGCCAACGTGCTGGACGACGTGGTGGTATTGCAGCCCGGCCAGCAGCACCTGTTGGGCGTGTCAGTCACCGCAATCCCCGCGCTCTGAATTGCCGAATACGATCGGCTATAACAGCGCCAATCATCTTTCTGTGATCGAGTAGATAGTTGCATGTAAGTGATGACTTACATGCAACTGGACTATTTCGCACAAGTTCAAATAGATCGCAGAAGCAAATTTCCCGACAGTTTTGAATTAGTTCCGTCGGCTGCCGGCTAATATTTCCCACTGCAACAGAGATCACACTTCTCGCCTTGAATGAGGCATACCCCCCGTCTAGGATGCCCACCCCATAAGGCCCTGTGCAATTTGTTGCGCAGGGAAAGTGCGCAAGAAGTTGCGCACCTCCTTTCTCGGAAACATGCCGCTCTTAAATATTCGGCAGTTTCAAAGTTCACGGATCGAACTTGAGCGTCACGGAAGACCCAATGCACGCCAGCGCACTCAGCAAGCATTATCTGGAACTTGCCAGAAAGCCGGTCAATGACAGCAATTTCGCTGGCGACGATATTCGCTACAGCAGCGAATTCGAATTGCTCGAGGCTGAACTGGCCAAGGCCGGAGCATTGCACCAGACCACCGGCATCGACTGGCAGAAGGTCCGCGAAGGCAGCGAGATGCTGCTCGCCTCGCTGTCCAAGGACCTGCGCGCCGCCGCCTGGCTGACCTGGAGCCTGTTCCAGCGCGAGTCTTTCGCTGGACTACAGGCCGGGCTGAATTTGCTGCAGTACCTGTGCAGCAATCACTGGGCCGAACTGCATCCACGCAAGCCACGCACCCGCGCCGCCGCGATCAACTGGTTGCTGCCGCGTCTGGAACAGACCTTTTCCGAAGACGTGCCGGTCGGCGAACAGCTGCCGCTGTTCCGCAGCCTGGCCGAGCAACTGCATGCGCTGGAGCAGTGCCTGTCCGGTCATCTCGGCGAAGACGCACCGCTGCTGTTGCCGCTTTGCCGCCAACTCGACGGCATGGTCAAACGCGCCAGCTCGGGGCAACCGCAGCCCGGGACAGTAGGCGCAGCCATCGCCCAGGTGAAGCAGGTCGCCAGCCAGGTCTTCGCCCCCGGCTCGCCGATCGAGAACGACAAGGAAGCGCTCAAGGCCGTGCGCAACCTGCAGGAACAGGCACGCCCGCTGACCGCCTGGTGGCTGAAGCAACGCACCAGCGATCTGCGCCCCCTGCGCCTGGCGCGAACCCTGCTCTGGCTGAGCATCGACAGCCTGCCCGAGCACAACAGCGAGCAGATCACCGCGCTACGTGGCGTACCCGCCGACAAGCTGGCCAGCTACCGCGAACGCTTCGCTCAGGGGCAGTACGCCGACCTGCTGGTGGACCTGGAAAACAGCACCGCGCGCGCGCCGTTCTGGCTGGACGGTCAGCGCCTGGCCTGGGAGTGCCTGCAGGAGCTGGACGCCGCGCAGGCCATGACCGAAGTCGAGATCCAGCTCGCGCTGTTCCTACAACGCGTACCGCGTCTGGAAGAGCTGTACTTTCACGACGGCACCCCGTTCGCCGACGCCGAAACCCGCGCCTGGATCAGCGGCCAGGTCATGCCCCATGTACAGCCGGCCACGGCCGCCAGACAGGAAGAACCGCCTGTCACCGGCACCGCACAACCGAGCTGGGAGCTCGCGCTGCAAGAGGCCGTTCCGCTGTTGCGCAAAGAAGGCCTCAAGCCTGCCGTGCAACAGCTCAAGCAGGGCCTGGCTCGCGCCCGCGGCGGCCGCGAGCGCTTCTTCTGGCAGCTGAGCCTCGCCCGCCTGTGCTACCAGGCCAAGAAATACGAGCTGGCCAAAACCCAGCTCGAAGCACTCGACCAGCAGCTCGAGGCCAGTGGCCTGGGCAGCTGGGAACCCGATCTCGCCCTCGAGGTACTGCGCCTGCTGCACAGCTGTTGCGAGCTGCTGCCGCAGAACCACGCCGTGCGTGAAAGCAAGGATGAGATTTACCGCAGGCTGTGCCACCTCGATCTCGAAGTGGTGCTGGACTAACCGCAAAGGAGAACACCATGGCCAAAGAAGGCTCGGTTGCACCCAAGGAACGCATCAACGTCACGTTCAAGCCGGCCACCGGCAATGCTCAGGAAGAGGTCGAGCTGCCCCTCAAGCTGATGGTGCTGGGCGACTTCACCCAGCGCGCCGACGACCGCAAGATCGAGGACCGCAAGCCCATCGCCATCGACAAGAACAGCTTCGACGAGGTCCTGGCCAAGCAGGAGCTGAACCTGACCTTCGGCGTGCCGAACCGTCTGCAGGACGAGCAGACCGACGACGAACTGGCCGTGCAGCTGCGCATCAATTCGATGAAGGACTTCAACCCGGCCAATCTGGTCGAGCAGGTTCCGGAGCTGAAGAAACTGATGGAACTGCGCGACGCCCTGGTCGCCCTGAAAGGCCCGCTGGGCAACGCCCCTGCCTTCCGTAAAGCCATCGAAAGCGTACTCGCCGACGACGATTCGCGTGACCGCGTACTCGGCGAACTGGGCCTGGCGGCCAAAGAGAAGCTGGACGCCTGATATCACCGACAAGGAAGCACATCTACATGACCACTAGCGCAGCCGCCGTCGAGCACGGCAACCACCTCGCCGAAGGCGGCATCCTCGACCGCATCATCGCCGAAACCCGCCTGACCCCGGACGACGAGGCCTACGACATCGCCAAGCGCGGCGTCTCGGCCTTCATCGAAGAACTACTCAAGCCGCAGAACGAAAACGAGCCGGTGAAGAAGGCCATGGTCGACCGCATGATCGCGGAGATCGACGCCAAGCTCAGCCAGCAGATGGACGAAATCCTTCACCACCCGCAGTTCCAGGCCCTGGAGTCGTCCTGGCGCGGCCTGAAGCTGCTGGTGGATCGCACCAACTTCCGCGAGAACATCAAGCTCGAGCTGCTCAACGCCTCCAAGCAGGACCTGCTCGATGACTTCGAGGACAGCCCGGAGATCGTTCAGTCCGGCCTGTACAAGCACATCTACACCGCCGAGTACGGCCAGTTCGGCGGCCAGCCGGTCGGTGCGCTGATCGCCAACTACTTCTTCGACCCCAGCGCACCCGACGTGAAGACCATGCAGTACGTCGCCAGCGTCGCGAGCATGTCTCATGCGCCCTTCATTGCCGCTGCCGGCCCGAAATTCTTCGGCCTGGAAAGCTTCACCGGCCTGCCGGACCTGAAGGATCTCAAGGATCACTTCGAGGGCCCGCAGTTCACCAAGTGGCAAAGCTTCCGCGAGCAGGAAGATGCCCGCTACGTCGGCCTGACCGTTCCGCGCTTCCTGCTGCGCAACCCCTACGACCCGGAAGACAACCCGGTGAAGAGCTTCGTCTACAAGGAAAACGTAGCCGGCAGCCACGAGCACTACCTGTGGGGCAACACCGCCTACGCCTTCGCCAGCCGCCTGACCGACAGCTTCGCCAAGTTCCGCTGGTGTCCGAACATCATCGGCCCGCAGAGCGGTGGCGCGGTCGAGGATCTGCCGCTGCACCACTTCGAGAGCATGGGCGAGATCGAGACCAAGATCCCGACCGAGGTGCTGGTTTCCGACCGGCGCGAGTACGAGCTGGCCGAAGAAGGCTTTATCGCCCTGACCATGCGCAAGGGCAGCGACAACGCCGCGTTCTTCTCTGCCAACTCGGCGCAGAAGCCGAAGTTCTTCGGCAACAGCGAGGAAGGCAAGACCGCCGAGCTGAACTACAAGCTCGGTACCCAGCTGCCCTACCTGTTCATCGTCAACCGCCTGGCGCACTACCTGAAGGTGCTGCAGCGCGAGCAGATCGGTGCATGGAAGGAGCGCACCGACCTCGAGCTGGAACTGAACAAGTGGATCCGCCAGTTCGTCGCCGACCAGGAGAACCCCAGCGCCGAAGTCCGCAGCCGTCGCCCGCTGCGTGCCGCCCAGGTCAACGTCAGCGATGTCGAGGGCGAACCGGGCTGGTACCGCGTCAGCCTCAGCGTGCGTCCGCACTTCAAGTACATGGGCGCGGATTTCACCCTGTCGCTGGTCGGCAAGCTGGACAAGGAATAAGCACTTGAACGGATACGGCAGCCTCTTCGAACGCCTCGGTGGTGACGCCGCGCGACGTTCCGGCTGGAGCCGCGAAGTCGCGGCGATGGCCTCGGTGGCTGCCCATCTGGCCAAGATGCTCAGCACCCGAGCGGGCAGCGTCCAGACGCTGCCCGACTACGGGTTGCCCGATCTCAACGATATGCGCCTGTCGCTGCACGACTCGCTGCAGCAGGCGCGTATCGCCATCGAGCGCTTCATCGAAGCGTACGAACCCAGGTTGACCCAGGTGCGCGTGCTGTCGCTGCCGCGAACCCACGATCCACTGACGCTCGCCTTCACTATCGAAGGCCTGCTGGAAGTGGATGGCCTCAAGCGCCAGGTCAGCTTTTCCGCCAGCCTGGATGGCAGCGGACAGGTCAAGGTCCAGTAAGGAGACAACGGATGTCCGGCAAACCCGCAGCCCGCCTCGGCGACCCCACCGCCTGCCCGAAGACCGGCCACGGCACCAACCCCATCGCCGCCGGCTCACCCGACGTGCTGTTCGACGGTCTGCCGGCCGCGCGCATGGGCGACGCTTCCGCCTGCGGCGGTGCGATGGCCAGCGCCGTGATCCCCAACGTGCTGATCGATGGCAAGCCGGCGGCGGTGGTGGGCAGTGTGGGTAATCACGGCAATGTCGTCACCGCGGGCTCGGGTACGGTGGTCATCGGCAGCAGCCACAGCGCGGCGCCCTTCCTCGCGCCTGCCGCCCTTGGAATTGCCAAGGCAGTTACTGCGGCGGCCGCTGCTGCCGAGGCCTTTCGCTCATCTGAACCGATAGCCCGCGCCTGGCAGGAAGAGCCGGGTGACCTCGCGCCGTTCGCCCTGGAAGAGGAAGACGAAGAAGAGGAGCTGGTCGAGCAGCCGCAGCAACAGGCGCGTCAGGGCATCACCCTGCGAATCGGCGTGTTCTTCGACGGCACCGGCAATAACCTGGCCAACGCCGCCGTCACCGAAAAGTGTCGCCAGGACGATCTGACCCTGCTGGACGAGCGCACCCTTGGCGAAGTCGTTGACTACTGCCGGGCGCATGGCTTCGGCGGTAGCGAAGGCAACGGCTTCTTCACCCAGACGCCGGACAACAGCTACGGCAACGCGCCGAGCAACGTGGCGCGGCTATTCGACTTGTACCAAGACGATGCGACCCGGAGCCTGGCTAAGGACGAGCGTAGCGCCAGCATCAAGGCGTATCTCGAAGGCATCGGCACCAGCAGCGGCGAGGAAGATTCGGTATACGGGCAAGCGACGGGCATGGGTGACACCGGTGTCGTGGCCCGGGTGATGCAAAGCCCGCAGAAGATCCAAGAGTCGCTGGACCGCCTGCTGGGTAATCACCCCAACCTGGAGATCAAAGGGTTGGAATTCGACATCCTTGGATTCAGTCGCGGGGCTGCTGCGGCTCGTCACTTCGCCAACGAAATACTCAAATCGGAAAGCGGCATGCTGGCGAGTTTATTCAATGCGCAGGCACCTGGGTTTAGCGCGGAATTCGACTGGGCCACCAACGTTCAGATTAACTTCATCGGTCTGTTCGATACGGTGGCGGCCGTGGCCGACCCGTTGAGTTGGGACTTCAGCCCTGCGGACCACCACAATCCAGGTGTCAACCTGTACCTCCCGCCAGATTGCGCGCGCAAAGTGCTTCAGCTGAAGGCCCGTGATGAGATGCGCTGGAACTTCGCGCTCAATAGCGTGACCCCACATCATCAAGAGATAACCCTCCCCGGCGCGCACTCGGATATCGGTGGGGGCTATCTTCCGCTCGTTCAGGAAAAGCTGATCCTCAGTCGTCCGGTCAGTTCCACGGTACCCGCGGGTATACCCACTGAGCGTACTCACGCGTGGCGCGAAACCGAGCGCCAGTATGAAAAATGGAAGGCTCTCGGACTGCCGGAGGATCAGCTTAAAAAAGAGGTTCGCCGCATCCGCAAACTCCACCCCCGCGGTGTCAACCATCCGCCGGAGGATTGGGTGTTAGGGCTGGTAACTATTGACCGTCAGATACGCGGCGAGCTTTCACTGGTGTATTTACGTGTGATGCGAAACCTCGCTTCGCAACACGGAGTGCCCTTACGGCCTATACAGGACAGGGATCCCGCATTGGCGCTCCCATCCGAACTCCAACATATCTACTTCAAGTTGATGGCTTATGCCGAGGGCGGCCGGTACGAGCTTGATGTACATGAAGAGCATCTACTTCGATCGCGATATATTCACTTATCCGCTCACTGGAAGCCCACCAGCGGACTGCTTATCAGCAAGCCTGCGCCCAATGTGCGCTTGGTCTACAACAACAAGCCACAGCAGGGCTATCCCGAATGAAAACTCTTGTTCTCGCTTGCGCAATCCTTTTGCTCAGCGGCTGCACCAGCAGCCAGGCCCAACCGAAACTCCCCTATAACGCCTGGTATGTCGGTGTATTCGCACCTGAACACATGGAAGTCTGGGTGGAAAGCGTGGATGTGATCGACCGCCGGGGGCTGGCCTACGAGCGCGTCAGTGGCGGGGTCCCGTCCTATACAGGCAAGGTCGACGGCTGGCCCAAGCATCCAGCGGGGGGCGCAGGCAAGGACCTGCCAGGCATTGATCTGCCGGAGATCATTTTCGTGCGTTGGCAATCGCTGGTCGAACCACAGACCTACAACGTACGCATCAATATTCCCGAGTGGGTGCGCGAGGAGATGCTTAAGCCTCAACGCGGCTATTGCCACTTTCAGGGCAAGTGGTTGGATGGACAATTTCGAAAAGACATCACCATCGGACTGGCCCCCGGCGGTATCGCCAAGGCCTGGGTCGGCGGTCCCTGCCTGCAGTCCATCGAAATCGGTCGGTTCCACGCCGCGGTTAGCAAAGTCGGACCATATGGCGGGAAATCCGATGGGCACTACTACTTCCTCTCGGAAAAAGCCAAGGCCTACATCGAGCAACACGGGGTGCCCTATGGCTCGTGGTAAACCTTCCTCCCGTTGCGCCCGCCTGGCGCTCGCCGCCCTCGCGCTGACATTGGCCGCCTGCACCAACACTTCCCCACCGCCGCGCGAACTGGCCGGGCGCTACGAACTGGTCGGCGTGATGGAAATGGGCTCACAGCTGCTGCTCCAGGAACAGGGCACGTTCGAGGCGGTGCTCTACTACGGCAGCCTCGACATCCAGGGTCGAGGGCACTGGGCAATGGTGGACGGGCAGATCGAGTTGCGCGAACGCGGGCCGAGGGCCTTTTTCGACGGGATGAAACTTGTGCCAAGCGGCAACTGCCTGCTCGTGAACATGGACACCTCCACGGGATGCTACCGCCGACGCTAGGAGCCCCGCCGCGCAAGCGCGCCGGACACGAAACGACAAGGATGAATCGTTAGACATGTCTTTCAACCATTACTACCAGAGCGAGCTCACCGCCCTGCGCCAGCTCGGCAAGCGCTTCGCCGAGCGCAGCCCGGCGCTCGCGCCGTTCCTCGGGCAGGCCGGGCGCGACCCGGATGTCGAGCGGCTGCTCGAAGGCTTCGCCTTTCTCACCGGGCGGCTGCGGCAGAAGCTCGACGACGAGCTGCCGGAGCTGACCCACTCGCTGATGCATCTGCTGTGGCCGAACTACATGCGTCCGCTGCCAGCCTTTAGCATGCTGCAGTTCGATCCGCTGAAGCGCCCCGGCCCGGCGCTGACGGTGCCGCGCAATACGCCGGTGGAATCCAATCCTGTGCAGGGCGTGAGCTGCTGCTTTCGTACCGCCTACGCCACCGAGGTGCTGCCTCTGGCGTTGCAGGCGTTGGAGTATTCGGTCAAGGGCACCGGTGCGCTGCTCAGCCTGCGCCTGCAGATGAGCGCCGATGGCAATCTTGGCGAGATCGGCCTCAGCCATCTGCGCCTGCACCTGGCGGGCGAGCCCTATATCAGCCAGCTGCTCTACCTCAGCCTGTTGCGCCATCTGGGCGGCGTCGAGCTGGTGCTGCTGAACGAACAGGGCCACCCGCTGACCGGTCCCGATGGTCGCCCGCTGACGCCCTTGCAGCTCACCGCCAAGCAGCTCGAACCGGTGGGATTCGCCGAGGATGAGGCGCTGATACCCTACCCGCTCAATACCTTCCGCGGTTATCGCTACCTGCAGGAATATTTCGCCTTCCCCGACAAGTTCCTCTTCGTCGACCTCAAGGGCCTGGAGATCATTCAGCGCATTCCGGACGACATACTCAAGCAGGCCCGCGGTCTGGAGCTGCGCTTCGACATTCACAAGACCGGCGTGCAACGCATCCGCCCGACGCTGGACAACGTGCGCCTGTACTGTACGCCGGTGGTCAACCTGTTCCCGCACGATGCCATCCCGATCCGCCTGGACGGCAAGCAGGACCAGTACCTGCTGCTGCCGGCGGAGTACGATGAGCAGCAATGCGGCGTGTTTTCGGTGGATCGGGTCACCGGCTGGAAACCCGGCGGCATGGGCTACGAAGAATACGTGCCGTTCGAATCCTTCGAGCATGATCCCAGCTTCGATGTGCCGGTGGCGCGCCCGCACTACAGCGTGCGCCAGCAACCTTCGCTGCTGGGCGAAGGGCAGGAAACCTGGCTCAGCTTCGGCCTGCGCAACCTCGATCAGCACGAGACGCTGTCCATCGAGCTGACCTGCACCAACCAGAACCTGCCGCGCCAGCTTAAGCTCGGCGACATCTGCAAGCCCTGCGAAGACACCCCGGAATTTCTCAGCTTCCGCAATATCTCGGCGGTCACCCCGAGCTACGCCCCGCCGCTGCAGCGTGACTATTTGTGGAAGCTGATCAGCAACATGTCGCTGAACTACTTGTCATTGGCCAACGTCGAGGCGCTCAAGGTGATCCTCGAGACCTACGACCTGCCTCGCTATTACGACAAGCACGCCGAGAACGTCAGCCGGCGGCGCCTCGGCGGCCTGACTCACATCGCCCACCAGCACGTCGATCGCCTGCATCGCGGGCTGCCGGTGCGCGGCGTACGTACCGAACTGACCATGAACCAGGACGGCTTCATTGGTGAGGGCGATCTGTTCCTCTTCGCCTCGGTGCTCAACGAATTCTTCGCCCTCTACGCCAGCCTCAACTCGTATCACGAGCTGCGCGTGCAGAGCACACAGGGAGAGGTGTACCAATGGACGCCGCGCATGGGTCAGCAACCGCTGCTCTGAAACCGCTCAATCGCGGCATCCGCGAGTACAGCCTGTTCCAGGGTGTGCTGCTGGTGCTCGATCGCCTGCGCCAGCTCAATCCCGGTCTGGATGACGAGGCGCTCTATGAACGGCTGGAATTTCAGGCCAACCCGAGCCTGGGCTTTCCCGGCAGCGATATCGAGCAGGTGCAGTTCTTCCAGGAGCACGACGAGTGGCGCGCGCGCCTGCGCATCAACCTGGTCAGTCTTTTCGGCGCTGGCTCGCCACTGCCGGCCTTCTACGGCGAACAGGCGCTTGGCGACAGCGAGGACGGCAACCCGACCCGCGACTTCCTCGACCTCTTCAACAACCGCCTGCAGCGCCTGCTGCTGCCGGTCTGGCAGAAGTATCGCTACCGCGCCCGCTTCACCAGCGGTGCCCATGACCCCTTCTCGGAGCAGCTGTTCGCCCTGGTCGGGCTCAGCGGCGAGGCTATCCGCAGTGCGCCGGAACTGAACTGGAAGCGCCTGCTGCCCTATCTCGGCCTGCTCAGCCTGCGCGCGCACTCGGCCGCATTGATCGAGTCGGTGCTGCGCTACTACTTCAAGCACGCCGAGTTGAACATCGAGCAATGCCTGGAGCGCCAGGTGGCAATCCTCGACGAGCAACGCAACCGCCTCGGTCTGGCCAACAGCCAGCTGGGCGAAAGCCTGGTGCTCGGCGAGCGGGTCCGCGACCGCGGCGGCAAGTTCCGCATCCATATCCGCCAGCTGGACTGGAATCGTTTTCACGAATTCCTGCCCATCGGCAGCGGCTACCAGCCGCTCTGTGCGCTGGTGCGCTTCACCCTGCGCGATCCGCTGGATTACGACCTGCGCCTGGAGCTTCGCCCGGACGAGATCCGTGAACTGCGCATCGGCGCCGACAACAACTGCCGCCTCGGCTGGACCAGCTGGCTCGGACGCGACCGCGCCGACGGCTTGGTCACTCTCGGCAGCAAGACCCATTAAGGAAGATGAAAATGATCAATGTCGATCTGCAACAACTGGTACAGGCGCTGGACGCCGAGACCAAGCGCGATCTGGAAGGCGCCGCCGAACGCTGCGTGATCCGTGGCGGCAGCAAGATTCTCGTCGAGGACCTGCTGCTTGGCCTGCTCGAGCGTCCCGATGGACTGCTCAAGCGAGCCTTGCTGGATGCCGAAGTCGATGCAGGCGCACTGGCGCAGGCGCTGCAACCGCGAGGCGAGCACAGCGAGTCGCGTAACCCGGTGTTTTCCACCGAACTGGTGCAATGGCTGCAGGACGCCTTGCTGGTGGCCAGCCTGGAACTCGGCCGGAGCCAGATTGACCAGGCCGCACTGATTCTCGCGCTGCTGCGCAATCCGCTGCGCTATGCCGGCGGTCATTACCAGCCATTGCTGGCCCGGCTGGACGCCGAGCGCCTGCGCGACTTCGCCCTCAGTCAGCAGCCGCAGGCCGCGAACGGCAAGCAGCCAGCCAGTGGCGAATCCAACCTGGCGCGCTTTACCCACAACTTCACCCAGCAGGCCCGCGACGGCAAGCTCGATCCGGTGCTCTGCCGCGACTCGGCGATCCGCCAGATGATCGACATCCTTGCCCGGCGGCGGAAGAACAATCCGATCGTGGTCGGCGAGGCCGGGGTCGGCAAGACCGCCATCGTCGAAGGCCTGGCGCTGCGCATCGCCAGCGGCGAAGTGCCTGCGGCACTCAAGGGCGTCGAGCTGCTCTGCCTGGACCTGGGTCTGCTGCAGGCCGGCGCCAGCGTGAAGGGCGAATTCGAACGCCGGCTGCAGGGTGTGATCGACGAAGTGAAGGGCTCGCCGAAGCCGATCATCCTGTTCATCGACGAGGCGCACACCCTGATCGGCGCCGGCGGCCAGGCCGGCAGCGGCGATGCAGCCAACCTGCTCAAGCCCGCATTGGCGCGCGGCGAGCTGCGCACCATCGCGGCAACGACCTGGAGCGAGTACAAGAAGTACTTCGAGAAGGACCCGGCCCTGGCCCGCCGTTTCCAGCCGGTGCAACTGCACGAGCCGAGCGTTCCGGAAGCCGTCACCATCCTGCGCGGGCTGGCGCCGGTCTACGAAAAGAGTCACGGCATCTACCTTCGCGACGATGCGGTCACCGCCGCCGCCGAGCTGTCGGCGCGCTACCTGGCGGGCCGGCAGCTGCCGGACAAGGCCGTCGACGTGCTGGATACCGCCTGCGCGCGGGTGCGCATCAGCCTCGCCGCTGCACCCGAGGCGCTGGAACGCCTGAGTGGCGAAGTCGCCGAAGGCGAGCGCCAGCGTGAAGCCATGCGCCGCGATCTGGCCGCTGGCCTGCCGGTCGACGCGGCTGTCCTCGAGCGGCTGGAGCAACGTCTGATCACTGCAGGGGATGAAATCGAGCAGCTCGAATCCCGCTGGACCAGGCAGCGCCAGCTCGCCGAGCGCCTGCTCGAGCTGCGCAAACGCACCGCCGAAGCCCGCAGCGATGCAAACGAGGACGGCGAGGCCCCATCGCTCGATGAGCTGGAGGCCGAGCTGCGCACCGTGCAGGCCGAACTCGCCGCAGCCCAGGCCGAGCAGCGACTGGTCAGCCATGAGGTCTGCCCGCGCCTGGTGGCAGAGGTGATCAGCCACTGGACCGGCGTGCCGCTGGCGCAGCTGGCCCGGGAGCACAACGCCCAAGTCGCCAACTTCTCCGCCGATCTGCGCGCCCGCGTGCGCGGTCAGGAACAGGCCGTGGAAGCGCTGGATCGTGCCATGCGCGCGGCAGCGGCCGGGCTGAACAAACCCGACGCTCCGGTGGGCGTGTTCCTGCTGGTCGGCCCCAGCGGGGTCGGCAAGACCGAGACCGCCCTCGCCCTGGCCGACCTGCTGTATGGCGGCGAGCGCTTCCTCACTGTGATAAACATGTCCGAGTTCCAGGAGAAGCACAGCGTTTCCCGCCTGATCGGCGCGCCTCCGGGTTATGTCGGCTACGGCGAAGGCGGCATGCTCACCGAAGCGGTACGGCAGAAACCCTACTCGGTGATCCTGCTCGATGAGGTGGAGAAGGCCGATCCGGATGTGATGAACGTCTTCTATCAGATCTTCGACAAGGGCGTGGCGAATGACGGCGAGGGCCGCGAGATCAACTTCCGCAACACCCTGATCCTGATGACCAGCAACCTTGCCAGCGAGCGCATCGCCAGTTTCTGCAGCGCCGGGCAGCGGCCGGCGGCCGAGGATCTGGAACTGGCGATCCGTCCGCAGCTGTCGCAGCACTTCAAGCCGGCCCTGCTCGGGCGCATGCGCGTGGTGCCCTACTACCCGATCGCCGGCGAGGTGCTCGACGAGCTGGTCGCGCTCAAGCTGGCACGCTTCGGTGAGCGCCTGCAGCGTCGCCAGCTGCAGTTCAGCCATTGCCCGGCATTGGTCACGCACCTCTCCGAGCGCTGCGGCGACAGCGACAGCGGTGCGCGCCTGATCGACCATCTGATCGAGCAGCACCTGCAACCGCTGGTGGTGGACCGGCTGCTCGATGCCATGGCCAGTGGCGAGCCGCTGCAGCGGGTACATGCCACGCTGGATGGCAACGGCGCGCTGGTCTGTGAGTTCGCCTGAGATGTCCGCGATGTTCAATCAGGTGCCACAGCCGCTGCGCTATGCCGAGGCCCTGCTGGGTCGCTTCGCCGGGCTGGCGCGCGCGGCGAATGCCGACAGTCTGCTCGGTGGGCTGGTGGAAACCGCGGCGCAGCTGAGTGACTGCCAGCTCAGCCAGCTCTATCTGCTGGACGCCACCCATACCCGCCTGACGCTCTCGGCCGAGTGGCACAACGGCCTGCTGCAGCCACGCGAAGCCACCAGTCTGCCGAGCGATTATGACGGTGAGCAGCTGCTGCAATACTGCCTGTGCCAGAACCAGACCCTCTGTCTCAGCGAACTGGATAGCAGCTTGCATGCTTCGGGTTTCCTGCCGGATAGCCCGAAACCGTGGCGTAGCCTGCTCTGCCTGCCGCTGCAGGACGAGCAACAGCGCGTCGCCGGCCTGCTGCTGACGGCCAGTACCGAGTCGCGCGAGCTGCACGGCTTCAGCGGTTCGCTGGCCCAGCTCGGCGCCTTCGGCCTCGCCCAGCTGCATCTGCTCCAGCGCCTGCGTGCACCCGGGAGCACCGCGCAGCCCGCCGCACCGGTCAGCCCCTGCGCCAGCGGTTACGGCCTCATCGGCGACAGCTCGCGCATGCGTGCGGTCTACCAGCTGATCGGCAAGGTTCTGCACAGCCCGGTCAACGTGCTGCTCACGGGAGAAACCGGCACCGGCAAGGAACTGGTAGCGCGCGCCATTCACGATTGCGGGTTTCGCCGCAGCAAGCCCTTCATCGTGCAGAACTGCGCCTCGCTGCCTGAGCAGCTCTTGGAAAGTGAGCTGTTCGGCTACCGCAAGGGCGCCTTCACCGGCGCCGACCGCGACCGCAGCGGCCTGCTCGATGCGGCGGACGGCGGCACGCTGTTTCTCGACGAGATCGGTGACATGCCGCTGCTGCTGCAGGCCAAGCTGTTGCGCGTGCTGCAGGAAGGCGAAGTGCGCCCGCTGGGTTCCACCGAAACCCACAAGGTCGACGTGCGCATCGTTGCCGCCACCCACCGTGACCTGCGCAGCCAGGTGGAAAACGGCCTGTTTCGTGAGGATCTGTTCTACCGTCTCTCGCACTTCCCCATCGAACTGCCGCCGCTGCGCGAGCGTGACGAGGACATCCTGCGCCTGGCCCGGCATTTCGCCGATAAGGCCTGCGCCTTCCTCCAGCGCGATCTGTGTCGCTGGTCCGACGCCGCGCTCGAACGTCTGGCAGGCTATGCCTTCCCCGGCAACGTGCGGGAATTGAAAGGGCTGGTGGAGCGCGCCGTGCTGCTCTGCGAGGGCGGTGAGCTGCTGCCGGAACACTTCAATCTGCATGTGGAGGCGAGCCTGGACAGCAGCCTGAACCTGCGCGAACGCATGGAGCGGGTCGAACGCAGCCTGCTCATGGATTGCCTGCGCAAGAACGGCGGCAACCAGAGCCAGGCCGCCCGCGAACTCGGCCTGCCACGGCGCACGCTGCTGTATCGCATGGAACGGCTGAATATCAGCCCGGCCGATCTTTAAGGAAGGAAAGACGCCATGTTCAACCCAGCCAACCAGGCCCACTTCACGCTTTCCCTTGAAGGCATCGAGCACGACTTCAAGGTGCTCGAATTCCAAGGCCGCGAGGCCATCAGCCAGCCCTATCACTTCGACCTGGAACTGGTCAGCGAGCGCCCTGATCTGGACCTGGAAAGCCTGCTGCATCGCCCGGCCTTCCTCGCCTTCGCGCCGGATGGCAGCGGCATCCATGGGCTGGTACATCAGGCCGCCCAAGGTGAATCCGGCAAGCGCCTGACCCGCTACCGCCTCACGCTCGTGCCGCAGCTGGCCTACCTCGCCCATCGCACCAACCAGCGCATCTTCCAGCACTTGAGCGTGCCGCAGATCGTCGCCCAGGTACTTGAGGAGCATGGTATCCAGGCCGATGCCTACAGCTTCCAACTCGGCCCGGTTATTTACCCACCGCGCGAATATTGCGTGCAGTACGACGAGACCGACCTGCACTTCATCCAGCGCCTGTGCGAGGAAGAGGGCATCCACTATCACTTCCAGCACAGCGCAGCCGGTCATGTGCTGGTCTTCGGCGATGACCAGACGGTCTTCCCGAAGCTCGCTGCCACCGCCTATCAGCAGGACAGCGGTCTGGTCGCCGACCAGCCAGTGATCAAGCGCTTCGGCCTGCGCCTGGAAACCCGTACTAGCCGGGTCACGCGCCGCGACTACGACTTTGAAAAGCCGCGCCTGACCATGGAGGCCGCGTTCCACAGCGATTTCCAGCCGGATCTCGAGGACTACGACTACCCCGGTCGCTTCACCGAGCGCGCCCGCGGCAAGCACCTGTCGCAACGCGCCCTGGAGCGCCACCGCCACGATTACGAACTGGCCGAAGGCGAGAGCAACCAGCCGCAGCTGGCGAGTGGGCATTTCCTCCCGCTCGGCGAACACCCGCGCAGCGACTGGAACCAGCTCTGGCTACTTACCGAAGTGCTGCACGAAGGCAAGCAGCCACAGGTGCTGGAGGAGTCGGTCACCAGCCATGTCGATAGCGGCGACGGCTTCGTCCAGGGCTACCGCAACCACTTCAGCGCCACGCCCTGGGACATCCCTTTCCGTCCGGCCCTTCTCCATCCGAAGCCAAAGGTGCTCGGCAGCCAGACCGCCGTGGTCACCGGCCCTGCCGGCGAAGAGATCCACTGCGACGAGTACGGACGGGTGAAAGTCCAGTTCCACTGGGATCGCGAAGGCCAGGCCGACGACAAGACCAGCTGCTGGCTGCGCGTCTCCTCCAGCTGGGCTGGCGACCGCTACGGCGGCATCGCCATCCCGCGGGTCGGCATGGAAGTACTGGTGACGTTCCTCGAAGGCGATCCCGACCAGCCGCTGGTGACCGGCTGCCTGTACCACAAGGAGCATCAGGTCCCCTACGACCTGCCGGCCAACAAGACCCGCACGCTGTTCAAAACGCTGAGCTCACCCGGTGGTGGTGGCTACAACGAACTGCGTATCGAAGACCGTAAGGGCGCCGAGCAGATCTACCTCCACGCCCAGCGCGACTGGGACGAAAACATCGAGCACGACCAGAAGATCCGCGTCGGCCACGAGCGCCACGACACCGTTGAAGCCAACAGCTACAGCGAGTTCCGCGCCGAAGAACACCGCACCACCAACGCCGACCGCAAGACCGAAATCTGCACCAACGACCACCTCACCGTCGGCAACAGCCAGCACATCAAGCTGGGCAACGGTCAGTTCGTCGAAGCGGGCAACGAGATCCACTACTACGCCGGCAGCAAGGTCGTCATCGACGCCGGCATGGAACTCACCGCCTCAGGGGGTGGCAGTTTCCTCAAGCTCGACCCCAGCGGGGTGACGCTGAGCGGTGCGACGATCCGGATGAATTCGGGTGGCGCAGCCGGAAAGGGCTCGGGGCTGAAGATTCTGGCGCCGGTGATGCCATGGTTGGCGACCAGCGCCGTTGCCGGCAACCTCACCTTGCCTGCCTTGATCAACATGTCGCGGCAACTCAAACAGGCCGCGGCCGCCAAGCTGCTGTTGGTCAAGCAGTGCGGAATGCAAGCCGATGGCTCATGCCACTTGGAGGTTTGCCCATGCGGCAAGAATGCGAGCACGGCCTGATGCAGGCTGTAGAAGAACCGGACATCGAGCGAGACGACCTCTATCTGCTGCTCGATAGTGCTGCATTACCGGCTCTGCAGATCATCTACCAGCACGACGACGAACCCCGCCTGGAGCCGCTGTACCGAGGTACGCGCCATGAATCCATGCTGGAATGCAGCCCCGTGCTGTACAGCCTCGCGGGGCAGCATCTGATGTGGCAGAACCGGGAGCGCTGGCAATCAGCAGGGCTGCTGTTGGAAAGCGCGGCGAGCATCGATGATCTGGCGAACCATTTGCGCAGCCTTCTCAGCGTCAGATTGCCCTCCGGTGAACTGGCATTCTGCAGGTTCTACGACCCGGCCTTGAGCGAGCGCTTCTTCGACAGCCTCACGCAGGAAGAGCTGGGCGCTTGGCTCGGCCCGATCAGCGGCATCGGACTGACCACCGAGCAGAGCGAATGGCGAGGTTTCACCACAAACCAGATTTCTCTCGGCAGAACGGCTGACGACGAGGGCTGGTTTGCGCTCCGTCCCGAGCACCTCGCTCATTGGCAACAACAGGAGCGACAGCGATTCATCCAGCGCCTGATCAGCCATTTTTCTGCAGACAACTTTCATGAAAAGTCCATCCCGGAGCTGGAAGCGGTCGTCAAGCAGCGCGTGCACGAAGCCGAGGCATTCGGTATCGAGGCCGAACGGCACCTGTTCGCTTACGTTGAATTAGCGCTGCAGTTTCCCGATGCCATCGACAGCCCCGAGGTTCGAACGGGGCTGACCGACAAGGAAGAACCTGCCGAGCACCGGCTGGCTCGAATCGAAGCCAGCCTGCTTGGACTGCACGGATAAAGCGAATGGAATACACGATACAGAGGGGCGACACCCTGACTCGGATCGCCAGCGATCACGGCACCACCGTCAGCAGCCTGTTACGCCTGAACCCGCAGATTGAAAACCCCAACCAGATCCAGGCTGGCCAGGTCTTGCGCATGCCCGCGTCGAGCAGCCCGGCGCGCGCCGGCTGCACCGCGGGACAGATCATGCAGGACAGCCAGTGCAGCAGGGCTGCATTCGACGTCGCCTTCTACTGGAACGAAGAGGTGCAGAGCCGCCAGGCGATCTATGAGGCGATCTACGGACGTGAAATGCACTTCCTCCACCGCTCGTTGTTCCAGCGTAACAACGAGCATCTCAACGAAACGGTCCTGCCTGGCGAGATCGTCATCATCTCCAACATGCCGCGCACCGACGCCGACCGACAACGCCTGGAAGACCTCAGGGAACAGGCCCGGCTCGCAAGTGAAGGCATTCAACAGCTGTCACCCGCCGAAGCCATGACGGTCAAGCGGCATTTGGAAGTTCTGGACTACGTCTCGTTGGAAACCGTCGCATCCCACCAGAGCACCGCGCTGGGTGTACTGAGTGCCGCAGCCGGACGCCAGCTAGGGGACGTCAGGAGCACGCTGGAAAAGATCAACGTCGCGTATGTCGACGAGCTCAGCCGCACCGGAAACCCCAACCGATTCTCGCCGGAGTTCTATGCGAAGCGTCAGCAGCTATTCGGCCAGCTGAATCATTCCCTTGGCCGCCTGACCCTTTCAACTGTCAATATCCGTAATTACGACAGCATCAAGACCACGCTCGGCCTATCTACAAAATCAATCCTGCATAATGCTTCTGCGATTACTGAAAGAGGCGAAGTTCCGCAGCTTGGGCAACGCATCAATACGGTTTCGAATTGGGCGAAGGGCGCTAGCCGCTTAGGCTATTTGGGCATCGCCATCGACGGAGGCGTTCGATTGAATGCGATTCAAGAAGCCTGCACGGTGGGCAATGACCAAGCCTGTACCCAAACTAGCTTCAAGCAGGTAACCGGATTCTTTGGCAGTGCGGGCGGGGGTGCCGTAGGAGGTTTCGCAGGTGCCAAAGTAGCGACTGCCGTGGTGGGAGGAATTGCACTTGCGTTCGGTGTCACGATTGGAGCTCCTGTCCTCGCAGTGATCGCAATCGCTGGCGCCGCTGCCGGCGCTTATTACGGAGGGTCTGAAGGCGGCAGTTTTGGCGAAGAGGTGGGCACTATTATTTATCGGGGAATTTACTGATATGAACGAAGCCTCGGTGCTTGGGCGAATCTTCTATCTCGGGTGGCTGCTACTATTCGTAGCCGGAGGCATTAATGGCATTTATATCTGCTTCCACGGAATTCGTCGGCTCGACCCGTACTTCTCTCGCCTGCCCAATGTCAAGTGGGAATCCTATAGCCCATTTGATACGTTCTGCCGAATGCACCGATATAGTTTTCTTTACGCATTCGGTGTGACTCGACCAAAGGTAAGCCGCCCTATAACTGCTTGGCTTTACTTCACCTGCATAACACTTACCGTGTACTGGATCAGCATGTTTATCGGCTTCCTTCGCCATAAATTCGATATAAATATTATCTCCTGATTGCAAACTGCATCGACTGCAATCCTTTTCGGGCCTATAAATAAGCCAACTGGCAATGAGCGGGGTGTAGTGGCGTTCGAGCTCCACCGCTCACTAACCGTTCGGCAGACAAAAGCGCACAAGCGATGAACGGGCAGGGATTAAGCCGCGCGAAGTGACAAAATGACATCACAGCTACGGGTGCAGCCCTTCCGATCCGATGATCAGAGTCACTTTCATGTCCGCCAATCGCCGCTACTCCATCATCCTCGACCACACCGGCCAAGTCCTGCTCGAGCAGGCCTCACTTGAGCAGGTCGAGGCATTCTGGGACGCCAATGATGCCCTTTACTTCGGCCTGCGCATCGAAGACGCGCAGAGCGATCACGCTCGCGTGTTCGTCACCGATGAGATTCCCGAGGATGAAGACATCGTGCCTGCCTGAGGTGGCGATCAAGGTCAGTGCTAGCGAATTCCCCACAGGTGATCGAGCGAGAGCCGGCCGGCGCCTCGACCTATCAGCAATAGCAGCAGCGCCGCCCAGCTCAGGTGAGTCGACCAGGCGTCCGGGTAGACGAACAGCTGGATAACCAGCGTCATCAGCAGCAGCGCCAGCGCCGACAGCCGCGTGAGCAGGCCGAGCACCAGCAGCAGCGGGAACAGATGCTCGGCATAGGTCGCCAGGTGCGCCGCGATGGCCGGCGGCAGCAAAGGCAACGCGTATTCGCTGCGAAAAAGCTCGAACGTGCCGGGAGTGATGTCCAGCACGCCGCTCACCTTGGTGCGCCCGGAGAGCAGGAAGATCGCCGCGATGGCCAACCGTGCCGCCAGGTTCAGCAGCGAATCACCGAGCAGCTGCTGTAATCCCTGGGCGACCGCGTTCCATTGTTGACGCAAACGCAGCGGCAGGTTGTGCATGGCGTTCATGACGGTTTCCTCATGTGGATGGCGTCGGCGGCACCAGCGCAGCGAACGCACCCGCCGCCAGCAGCCGGCCGAGCAGGTCGTTGAAGTCGAGTTGCGGCTGGACCGCCAGCGCCAGTTCCGATGCCTGCTCCAGCGACCGGCCAGCGGCACAGGCATCGAGAAATGCACAGCCGGCGTGTTCGAGTGGCTGCCAGCCGATACGCCCGGCGCTTCGGCTCAGCAGTACCCCCTCGCCTTGCCAGACCAGTTCTGCCGACACCACGCGCCCGTCGCGGGTGCAACTCCAGATACTGAAAACCGGTAGTTCGGCGAACCACCGCCAACGCAGCGCATCGCGTGGAACGAGCGTCTGCCGGGCCAGTTGCTCCGGGGTTTGTGTCGTCAAGCCAGCAAGGGCGAGAACGGGCTGCTCCATGGCGCTGAATACCTCGAGCCAGAGCCGATCCAACTGCGCGACACCAGACAGATAGGGCAGCTCCCGCGCCGGTTCGAAGCCCTGCAGGAACGCCGGAAAATCATCACCGTACTCAAGCAACGGGCCACTGCGCGGCGGCATCTGGCGCGCGTACAGCGTCGCGGCGGCGGCAAACCACTCCTCCCCCACTAGTCGTTCGACGGTAGGAAAATTGGCGCGCAGCGCATCGACACAGCCTTTGGCCAGAGTGTTGCGGTACACGGCGAAACCCGGCTGCCCGACCAGCGCAGCGACCTCGCCCGCCGCACTATCGGGCGCGCCGGTCAGCGCCGCGACGAAGGCATCCTGAAATGCCGCCAGCGAGCCGCTCATTGCCATGCTCTCACTTCATCGAGCACCTGCTGGGCGCGAGTGCGCTCGGCCAGCAGCGTCTCGAAGGGGGGCAGCTTGTCGTCGCGCTCGATCAGCGTCGGGCGCGGGCCGATACGCTCGATCAGGTGCCGATAGAGCGCCCAGACCGCCGCGTCCACCGGTGCATCGTGAGAGTCGATCAGCAGCGAGGATGCGTCATCCTGGCTGTGCCCGGCCAGGTGGACCTCCATGATTGGCGCGGCGGGAAAGCGCCGCAGGTAGGCGTCGGCATCGAAACCCAGGTTATGTGCGCTGACCTGCACGTTGTTGACGTCCAGCAGCAGGCCGCAGCCGGTGCGCTGGCTGAGCTCGGCGAGAAAGTCGATCTCATCCCACTCATGCTGCTCGAAGCGCAGGTAGTGGCTGGGATTCTCGATGGCAATGCGCTGCCCAAGT
Source organism: Stutzerimonas sp. R40042 (assembly GCF_026642215.1). NCBI lineage: Bacteria > Pseudomonadati > Pseudomonadota > Gammaproteobacteria > Pseudomonadales > Pseudomonadaceae > Stutzerimonas > Stutzerimonas sp. R40042. The sequence goes on from NZ_CP113258.1 coordinate 4,543,491, forward strand.
ACCTCCTGGGTGCGCTCGATGTTCGCCGCGACCCGCCTCAAAGCCGCCGTTGTCCGCGGAAATGGCAACAGGTCGGGATGGTAGTCGCCGCGCCAGCTCGACCAGGCCAGGTGTTCGGAGATCAGCGCCGGCCGCACACGCTCGGCCAACGCCTTGAGTCGCTGCAGGTGCGTCTCGTCCGGCGCACAGTCGGCGGCCAGCGAGAGCGACACACCGTGCAGCGACAGCGGGTGCCGCGCGCCCACTGCCTCCAGCCAGTCAAGCCGCGGTCCACCGCCGACCATGTAGTTTTCCGGATGAACCTCGAACCACAACCCATCCGCCACGCAGGCGCAGGCGTCCGAGTAATGCTCGGGTTTGAGCCCTAGTCCTGCTCCGAGAATCTGCACGGCCGGCACGCTACGCTCAGCGTTCGACCGGCGTCAGCGAGCCCATTCCCTTGGGCGTCTCGATCGAGGTGCAGGTACCGGCGGGCACCAGTTTCCAGGCGTTGCCCTGGTAATCGCGCTTGGAACTGCCGGCGCAGCTGGTGCCGGCACCGGCCTTGCAGTCGTTCTGTCCGGCCAGCGCGACGCCGTAGCATTTTTCCATGTCGCCTTTGTCGTTCTCGCCTGCCTGAGCGCCCGCGGCGATCGAAGCCAGGGCAATGGCGGCAGCCGCAAGGTTGAGAGTCTTCATATTGGATTCTCCGCAATCGTTGAGTGGCCATCGACGGATCTGCAGATGGCTCCTGAGGTAATTCGCTGCGTCGGTCGTGGTGGTTACAGCCAGCGAAAAATTATTTTGAGATTTCCTCGCGACGTCCCTACCGTGACCCTGGCCGACGGGCGGCGGACATTTCGCGGTTCCACCTGTAACCAGAGCAGCCGATGGAACGAACTACCTCTCAGGAGACACTCCAGGCCCGCGAGAACGAGCTGCGCGCGCTGCTGCTGCGCGGGCTCGATGGCGATGCGAGGGCCTACCGGGCATTTCTCGATCAGCTCGGCGGCCATCTGCGCGGTTTTCTGCGACGCCGTCTGGCGCAGTCGAGCGAGCTGGAGGACGTTCTGCAAGAAGTACTGCTGGCGGTGCACAATGCGCGGCAGACCTATCGCGCCGAGCAGCCGCTGACGGTCTGGGTGCAGGCGATCTGTCGCTACAAGCTGGCCGACCACTACCGCGCCCGTGGCCGTCAGGCCGCGCAGACCGACTGGCTGGACGAGGCCGACGAGCTGCTCGCCGTAAAGGACAATGAGCAGGCCGAGGCCCGCCGTGATCTGGGCAAGCTGCTCCAGCAGCTGCCGCCACGCCAGCGGCTACCTATCGTTCACGTCAAACTGGAGGGCCGCTCGGTGGAAGAAACTGCGCGTCTGACCGGGCTTTCCAGCTCGGCGATCAAGGTCGGCATCCATCGCGGGCTCAAGGCCCTGGCGGCGAAGATTCGAGGTGGCGCATGAAAACCGATGACCTGATTGCTCTGCTCGCCAACGAGGTTGCGCCGGTGGACCGGCACGTCGTTGCCAAGCGCTTTGCTATCGCGCTGCTGTGCGGGCTGGCCGGCGCGCTGTTGCTGATCGTGACCGCGTACGGCATTCGCGCCGACCTGGCGGTGATCGCCACCACGCCGCTGTTCTGGGCCAAGCTGGCACTGCCGGCGACCCTGCTCGCCGGCGCGCTGTTGCTGACCACGCGCATGGCCCGCCCCGGCACGCAGGTGGGTCGCAGCTGGGTACTGCTGGCCGCACCGGCGGTGATCGTCTGGATTGCCGCTCTGGCGATCCTGATCACCGCACCGGCCGACGCGCGCATGCCGCTGCTGCTGGGCAGCACCTGGCGCGAGTGCCTGGCGAACATCGCGCTGTTGTCGATCCCCGCCTTCATCGCCGCGCTCTGGGCATTGCGCGGGCTGGCGCCGACGCGCCCGCGCCTGGCCGGCGCCGCTGCCGGCCTGCTCGCCGGCAGCATCGCGGCGCTCGCCTACAGCCTGCATTGCCCGGAGATGGCGGTGCCGTTCTGGGCGCTCTGGTACCTGCTCGGCATGTTGCTGCCCGGCGTGCTCGGTGCACTGCTTGGGCCGCGCCTGCTGCGCTGGTGAGGCGCCGCAGCGCGCCCTGGTCCGGCATAATCGTCGACCCGCCCGCGGAGCCGAAGCCATGCAGATCGACGAAGAACTGACCCTGAAGAAGCTGGAAGTGTTTCTGGCCTTCATGCGCAGCGGCAATCTGGGCAAGGCCGCGGTGGAGCTGAACACCAGCAACGTCAGCGTGCACCGCGCCATCCACTCCCTGGAAAGCGCGCTACGCTGCCCGCTGTTCAAGCACGAGGGACGCAACCTGATCCCGCTGGAAAGCGCCTACGTGCTGGAAGAGCGCGCCCAGCAGCTGGTCAAGGACGTGCTCGAGACGGTGCGCCAGACCCGCGAAGCCGCCGGCTTCTCGGCCGAGCGTTTCAAGCTCGGCGCGCTGTATTCGCTGACGGTGAAGACCGTGCCGCAGCTGATCATGGGTCTGAAACTGCGCCGCAGCGAACTCAACATCGACCTGATCCTCGGCTCCAACGTCGACCTGCTCTACAAGCTGAAGAACATGGAGCTCGACGCCATTCTGGTGTCGCTCAACGAGAGCGTGGCCGATCCGGACTGCGCGCAGGTGCAGCTGTTTTCCGACGATATCTTCCTCGCCGCGCCGGCCGACTCGCCCTTCGCCAACCAGAGCGAGGTGGATCTCAGCGACCTGCGCGACGCCACCTTCATCACCCTGTCCCAGGGTTTCGCCACCCATCAGGACGGCAACCGGGTGTTCCAGCTGGCGGGTTTCGAGCCGAAGGTGGCGATGCAGGTGAACGACATCTTCACCCTGCTGAGCATGGTCAATTCCGGGGTCGGCTATGCGCTGCTGCCGGGGCGCGTGGGCATGGTCTACGAATCGCGGGTACGACTGATCCCGCTGCAGGCGCGTTATCACCTGCAACAGCACATCGGCGTGGTGTTCCTCAAGGCCAAGGAGCGCGACCCCAACCTGCTGGCGCTGCTCGCCGAATGCCGGATGTATGCCCGGCGCGCGCTGGAGCAGAGCGAGGATGCCAAGTCTGGAAGGACGTAGGGTGGAAAACCCGCGCAGCGGTTTTCCACGCGTCGGCATATGGCCAGCCGATCGGGATGATCGGCGCCGCAAGGTGGAAGAGGCTTCGCCGTCTTCCACCCTACGACTGCATGGCTAGGCGACGGCTGTCTGCCCGGATGCCACCGGAGCGGGCCGGCCCAGGCTTTGCGCCACCACGTCGCCGATCATGTCGGCGGTGATCGCGCTCAGCGTCCAGCCCAGGTGCCCATGGCCGGTGTTGTAGAACACGCACGGCGAGCTGCCGCGGCCGACCTTGGGCATCATGTTCGGCATCATCGGGCGCAGGCCGGCCCACGGCACCACGCTGCGGGTGTTGACGCCGGGGAAGCACTGGTTGACCCACTCCACCAGCGGGCGGATGCGATCGGCGCGGATGTCGCGGTTGTAGCCATTGAACTCGGCGGTGCCGGCGACGCGGAAGCGGTCGTCGCCGAGGCGGCTGGTGACCAGCTTGGTCTCGTCGTCGAGCAGGCTGACGGTCGGCGCCGAGGCACGGCTGGTTTCGTCGTTCAGGTTGACGGTAATCGAGTAGCCCTTGACCGGGTAGATGTTGACCCGGTCGCCGAGCTGGGCTGCCAGTGCACGGCTGGCGGTGCCGGCACAGACCACCAGGCCGTCGAACTCCAGCCGCTCGTCACCGCCAACGCCAGCGAGGATCACGCTGGCACGCTTGCCGTCGCTGGTCACCGACTTCACGTCGGCACCGTAGCGGCAACGCACGCCGAGACGCTCGATCGCCGTGGCCAGACCATGGGTGAACTTGTGGATGTCGCCGGTGGAATCGCATTCGGTGTAGTAGCCGCCGTAATAGGTGCCGGCCAGGGTCGATTCGATGGCGCGCATCTCCTCGGGCGTCACGCTGCGCCGCGGCAGGCCGCCGGCAGCGAGCAGCCGCGAGACTTCGCCGGCATGCTCGAAGCCGGCCTTGTCGCGGTAGATGTGCAGGATGCCCTTCTTCTTCAGGTCGAAATCGACGCCCTCGGCCTCGGCCCAGGCGAACAAATGTTCACGCGCGGCGATCGCCAGGCGTGCGGTCTCGATGGTGTTCTTGCGGTAGTTGGGGATCGAGCCGATGAACTCGGCGAACCAGGAGAGCTTGTGCCAGCTGGGCTTGGGATTGACCAGCAGCGGCGCGTCGCTCTTGAGCATCCACTTGAGGCCCTTGACGATGGTCGACCAGTGGTTCCAGACCTCGGCATTGGAGGCCGACAGCTGGCCGCCGTTGGCGAACGAGGTTTCCATCGCCGCGTAGCGGTGCTTTTCCAGCAGGGTGACGGCGAAGCCGCGCTTGGCCAGGGCATAGGCGGTGGTGACGCCGGTGATGCCGCCACCGATGACTGCGATTGTTTTCATTGTTGCGCTCCAGGACGTCAGGGGGTCATAGCCCGTGCGCCCAACGCGCGGCGGGCGCCCCCTCTGTTCTGGACCTGAGAGATTCACGAGCCAGGGCGGCCCGCTTGCTCCTTCGGTGCGCCCGGCGACGAAAACCGGGCGGCTCTTCAGAGTGTCTGCGGTGGTAGCGGTCCTTTTGCCTGAGAGTTTCCGGGGCGGTTGCTCCTTCGGCGCTGCCATGCGGCAGTCTCTCCCGCTAGCACATCGACCCGCGCCCGCTGCCTGCGGCAATCGGTCGCGAATCAAGGGTTACCCTGCCAGAAAAAACCGTTGCTGTAACCCCCCGGTTTTGGTCAGAAGCCAGCCGACGGTCTGGCAGGTGGAAAATCGCTTTGCGAGTTTTCCACCCTACGCATGGCTACCGTAGGGTGGAAAACGGCGCAGCCTTTTCCACCTTTGCTGCTGCGTCTCAGCCGAGCAGCCCGCGCATGACGAAGAACAGCAGCGACGGCCCGAGCAGGCAGCCCAGCGCGGTGTAGAACGCGGCGGTCAGACAGCCGTAGGGCACCAGCTTCGGATCGGTGGCCGCCAGACCGCCGGCCACGCCGCTGGAGGTGCCGATCAGGCCGCCGAAGATCACCGCCGAGCGCGGGTTGTTCAGGCCGATCAGCGGGGCGACGAAGGGCGTGGCCACCATCACCAGGATCGCCTTGACCAGGCCGGCGGCGATCGACAGCGCCATCACCTCGGAGCTGGCGCCGATCGCCGCGCCGGTGACCGGGCCGACGATGTAGGTCACCGCACCGGTGCCGATGGTGGTCAGGCTGACCGCATCGGTGTAGCCGAAGGCGATGGCCACTGCGACACCGGCGATGAAGGAGGAGAACACGCCGACGAACAGCGCCAGCACGCCCACCATCCCGGCGCGCTTGAGCTCTTCGACGCTGACACCGAAACCGGTGGCGACGATGGCGAAGTCACGCAGCATGGCGCCGCCGAGCAGGCCGATGCCGGAGAACAGGGCGATATCGACCAGGCCCTTCTGCCCGCCGGTGACCACGCCGCCGATGTAGGAGAGCAACAGGCCGATGAGGATGGCGACTGCCGAGCCGTGCAGGCGGCCCTTGGTGAGCTTGTCGGACAGCCAGTAGGACAGCCACATGGTTGCGCCGATGAGGGCGAAGCCGCTGATCATGCCGTAGCCGGTGACCACTTTCATGAGCGATTCGTACATGGCCATTACCCCCGTGCGCTGCTGGTGGTGGGCTTGGCGGTGGCAACCGGCTCGGCCTCAGACTTTTTTCGGCCGATGCGGTCCAGCACCGGGACCAGGGCGAAGGCCAGAACCACCGCGGCGATGCCGGCGAGAATCGCCATCGGGCCGCCGGACAGCGCGCCGTAGACGTTCTGCTGCGCGGCCATGGCGACCACGATCGGGATGTAGACGGCGCTCCAGAACTTCACGCCCTGTTCGGTTTCCGGCTTGAACAGGCCGCGGTTCTTCAGGTAACTGCCGACGAGGATGAGCAGCACCATGGCGATGCCGACGCCACCGACGTTGGCCGGTACGCCGATCAGCTTGCCGAGCAGCTCGCCGACGAAGATGCCGGTGAGGGTACACAAGGCCAGGAAGGCCACACCAAAGATGATCATTGTTCTTGTCCTTTTTGGTTGCGCCGCCTGCAGAGGGCTTGGCGCGTGTTGTCGAGGTCGTTGTTGTTATCCATCGATCAGCCGCGAGTAAGGCTTGCTCGCGCTGAATGTGCACGCGGTCTATCGGCTCTGGCTGCCCTCCTGACGCAGCAAGGCGTCCAGTGTGTCGAGCCGGGCGCCGTCGAAGGCGGCCAGCGTACCCTGTTCGAAAACCCGCCGCGCCAGGCCGGTCAGCACCTGGCCCGGGGGCAGTTCGATGTGCAGGCGCACCCCGCGTTCGTAAGCGGTGCGCAGGGTGCCGTGCCAGTCGATGATGCGGCACATGTTGAAGGCCAGGTCGTCGCGCAGGCGCTCGGCGTCGAACAGCGGGCGCGCCGAGGAGCCGCTGAGGTAGCGAATCCGCGGGGCATGCACCTCGACCTTGGCGAAGGCCTCCGCCAGTCGCTGTGCCGGCTGCTCGAGCAGCGCGCAATGCGACGGCACGCTCATCGCCAGGCGCCGCGCGCAGGAGGCGCCCAGCGCCTTGGCCCGCGCGGCTACCGCGGCCATGGCGGCATCGCTGCCAGCGATGACGATCTGGTTGTCGGCGTTGATGTTGCCCAGGTGAACCGGGCCCTCGGCTTCGGCCAGCAGCGTCTCGACCGTGCCCAGCGACAGGCCGAGGATGGCTGTCATGCCGTAGCCCTCGGGGTAGGCCTGCTGCATCAGCTCGCCGCGCAGGGCGACCAGGCGCAGGGCGTCGGCGAACGCTAGCGACTCGGTGACAACCGCCGCGGCATAGGCACCGATGGACAGCCCGGCCACGTAGTCCGGCCGCTGGCCATCGCGCATCAGCAGCCGCGCCCCGGCGACCCCGGCGATCAGCAGGCAGAGCTGCACCGCGCGGGTCGATCGCAGCGCCTCGGCCGAATCGAGCAGCAGCGCATCCTCGCCGAGCACGGCACTGGCCTCGGCCAGGGTTGCGGCGACTTCCGACGCCTCGGGCAGGCGCTGCAGCATGCCGGGCTTCTGCGCGCCCTGGCCGGGAAAGGCGAACAGGCTGCTCATGCGACCCGCTCCGTGCCGTCCGATGCCAGCCGCCAAGGGTCGGCCACCAGGCGTGCACCCGTGGCGCACTTGAGCAGCACGCGAGCCGTCTGGCCGGCCCACTCACGCAGCGCGATGGCGCCGTTGGGAGTTTCGAGCTGCATGTCGATGCGGCTGGGTGCGCCGTCGAACAGCGCCAGCAGTTCGGCGGCCGCGTCGCGTGACAGCGGCTCAGGCACACGCAACAGCAGGTCCAGGTCACTGCCGGTGGTCACCGTTGGCAGCTCCGTGGCGAGCTGGTAGCCCACCGAGCCGGTCACGCCCCAGCCGTAGCCCAGGGCGTCGAGCATCGGCTTGACCAGCTCCAGCGCACGCAGCGCCGCAAGCCCGGCGGTTGGCAGCCGCTGCACCAGTTGTTCAGGGCTGACGCAACGCAGCACGCGGCCGAGCGCCATCGAGGTGGCGTAGCGCTGGTCCCGGCTGGCGCCGCGTACACCCACCGCGACCTCGCCGAGCGCCACCCGCGCCCGACGCACCACCACCGGCTGGCCGGCAGCGAGCACCCGACGCGCCCAATCCGGCGCGTCGGCCGGCAGCTGGGCCGGGGTCATGCCCCAGAGCAGGTCGTGGGGACGCGGTGTGTCGTGCATCTACAGCCTCCTCGTGATTGTTGTTGTCGAGTCGCTGACGGGTTCGGCGATACGGCCGCTCAGGTGTTCGCTACCACTGCGCGCGCAGCAGCTCGCGCACCCGCGACGACGCCTCGCGGTTCGGCGCGCCGAGACGACCACGCAGATCGCTGCTGCCACCGATGTCCGCCACAGCCTTGTTCAGGCAATCACGCACCCGCGCCAGGTCGTCCGCCGAAGGCTGCTCGATGCTGTCCACCGAGAGGGTTTCCCAGAGCAGGCCGAGGGTCGCGTAGTTGTCGATGTCGTAGGCCATCGGCGGCACCGATTCGGCCAGGGCTTCCAGCTCCTCGACGCTGCGCAGGGTGATGCGCGCCGCGGCGGCCTTGCCCATGGCATGCACCATCACGCCCGGATCGCGCAGGGCGATGATCCGCTGGGCCTGATAGCCGTGGGCGAGAAAGGCGCCGGACATGGCCTTGCCCACCAGCAGCGCGATCACCGGGTGCCCGGCCAGCCGCGCACGGGCATAGCCGTCCACCGCACCGGCCAGCGCCTGGTGAATGCCCAGCGCCTCCTCGCGGCGGCCATAGGCCTGGCTCGGCACGTCGACCACGGCGACCAGCACACGCTTGTCCGCCTTGTCGCGATCGGCGGCGATCACCTCGTCCAGCGCCTGGCCCAGGGCCCAGCCTTCAAGCAGACCGACCTCGCCATTGCGCGCGCGCGGGAAGGGATTCTCGGCGTCCGGCACCACAGCGATATAGCGGGCGGTGCGCTCACCGAGGGTGCCGTCGACCACCTTCACCGAGGCCGGATAGCCCGCCAGTGCCTGGCCGCCGGCCAAGGCTTGCAACCAGTTCAGTCCACGGCTCATTGGGCATCTCCTTCGTAGAGGGCACGCACGGCGGCGGCATCGAGCTGCGTGCGGGTGTCGACGTCGGCCAGGCGCTGGAGGAACCAGGCGTGGCGTCGGCTGCGCGGTTGAACGGGTTTGCCGAGGGCGAACAGCTCGTGCAGCTGCGCGCGGATGGCATCGGTGTCGTCGGCGACGTAGGCGTCCACCAGACCCGAGGCATAGCGTTGCTCACCGCCGGTCAGGCTCCAGATGAAGGGGCGGTCGCGCGAGTCGTACTCGTCGAGCCCGGCTTCCTGCTCGATCACCTGCGGGCCATTGAGGCCGACGCGGGCTTCGCGGGTGACGACCAGGTAGCTGCACAGCCCGGCGGCGATGGACATGCCACCGAAGCAGCCGACGGAACCGGCGACCACGCCGATCACCGGCTGGTAGTCGCGCAGCTCGACGATGGCCGCCTGGATCTCGGCGATAGCCGCCAGGCCCAGGTTGGCCTCCTGCAGACGCACGCCACCGGTTTCCAGCAGGAGCACGGCGCGGGTCGGGATGCCGTTGCGGTTGTCTTCGGCAGCCAGCTCCAGCGCGCCGGCGATCTTCGCGCCGCCGACTTCGCCCATGCTGCCGCCCTGGAAGGCGCCTTCGATGGCGGCGATCACCGCCGGCTGGCCGTCAATGGTGCCCTTGGCGACCACCACGCCGTCGTCGGCCTGGGTGACGATGCCCTGCTTCGGCAGCCAGGGCGAGGTGACGCGATCGAACGGATCGAGCAGTTCGCGGAAGCTGCCCTCGTCCAGCAGTGCGCGGGCACGCTGGCGGGCACCGAGCTCGACGAAGCTGCGCGACGCGAGTAAACGGGCCACGGTGTTAGCGGACGCATCAGTCATGGCCGACCTCCTCCAGTCCCTGCTCCAGGCGCAGACGCACTACGCCGGGCGTGGCCCCAAAATCGTGAATATCGATGTTCAATGCCGGTGGCGTCTGCTCGCGGAACATCCGCTCGAACAGGCTCTTCCAGCGTTGCTCGGCACCATTGACCGAGGTGACTACCTGGATCGCCAGCTTGCCGGCCTGGCCGGGTTCCAGCAGCACTTCCAGATCGCCCGAGCCGACCACGCCGACCAGGGCCTTGCCGCGGGCGGGTTGCCCGGCGGCGAATTCGAAAGACAGGGTTTCCATGTTCAGTTGCTCCCAGTCGGCGCCGGCGCATGCGGCGCCAGACGGTCGAGGAAAAGGGTGGCGGCCAGGAGGTCGGCGGCGCCCCCCGGCGAGGCGTTGAGGGCGAGCATGTCGCGATCGAGCAGGCGCAGCTGGCGACGACCGGCGAGGGTCGCGGCACCACCGGCTTCGAGCACGGCGCGGGCACCGGCCTGCATGCGGGTCAGCCCCTCAAGACCGGCGCGATGCAGCACGCAGGTGTCGGTCAGGCTGCTCATGATCGCCAGCAGTGCATCGAGCCTGGCGTTCTGCTCGCCGGCGCCGGCGCGGCGACTGGCCAGGAGTTGCGGCAAGCCGTGTTCGATGACCGCGGGAAAGCCGTGCTGCGCCTGTTCGCGGGCGCCGAGCACGCCGTAGCGACGGCAAACCCGCGCGCCATGGCTGTCCGGGTTGTGCGGCGCGGCCGGGTCATCCAGCCGCGCCAGGGCGGCCGCGCTGGCGGCGATCCCGCCGGCCGAAGCGCCGCTTTCCAGCATGGCCGCCGCGCTGAGCAGCCCCAGCGCCCAGATCGCGCCGCGATGGGTGTTGACCCCGGCGGTGACGCGCAACATCTCCGCTTCGCCGTCGCGGCCCAGCTGGCCGAGGGTTTCACGCAGCGCCTGGCTGACCCGACCTTCGCACCGCGCGGCATCGGCCATGGCGGCGAACGCCGGCCACAGCGACTGCGCCGAGGCGTGCATCAGCCCCAGGTGCAGATCGCTGTGCGCGCCACTGCCGCGCCGGTCGACCAGCCCCGGCTTGGGCGACAGATCGGCCTCGTCGACCAGCGCCTGCACCGCCAGATCGGCCAGGCGCTCGGCCGCGGTCGGCGCCTGTCGTGCAATGAGTGCGCTCATCACCAGCTCCTGAACTTGGCAGGCGGGTTGTAGAGGCCGCCGGACCACTCGACCAGCTCGGCGATGCTCTTGGCGGCGAGCAGTTCGCGGGTGGCGTCGTTGCGGCGGATGCCGAGGTCTTCCGGCAGGGCGATCAGCCCTTCGCGGCGCATGCGCTCGGTGTCCTTCGGGTTGTGCCGCAGGCCGATGCTGGTGACGCCGGCCACCGCGGCGATCATCGCCTGGCGTTCCTCCAGCGAACGGGCCTTGTACAGGTAGGCGATGCCTTCCTCGGTGAGCAGGTGGGTGACGTCGTCGCCGTAGATCATGATCGGCGCCAGCGGCATGCCGCTCTTCTTCGCCACCTCCACCGCGTCGAGCTGCTCGACGAAGGTGGGTTTGCCGCCTTCCTGGAAGGTCTCGACCATCTGCACCACGAGCTTCTTGCCGCGCTCGAGCATGGTCACCGGGGCCTCGCCGCCGGGCATGGCCATGTCCAGCCAGGCCGGGGTCGGATGGCGGCGACCGCGTGGGTCGTGGCCCATGTTCGGCGCGCCGCCGAAACCGGCCAGGCGGCCGCGGGTGACGGTGGAGGAATGGCCGTCGCCATCGACCTGCAGGGTGGCGCCGATGAACAGGTCCACGGCGTATTGCCCGGCCAGCTGGCACATCATGCGATTGGAGCGCATCGAGCCGTCGCGCCCGGTGAAGAACACGTCCGGGCGCTGGGCGATGTAGTTCTCCATGCCCAGCTCGGTGCCGAAGCAATGCACGCTCTCGACCCAGCCAGTCTCGATCGCCGGGATCAGCGTCGGGTGCGGGTTGAGCGTCCAGTTGCGGCAGATCTTGCCTTTCAGGCCGAGGGATTCGCCGTAGGTCGGCAGGATCAGCTCGATGGCCGCGGTGTTGAAACCGATGCCGTGGTTGAGCGACTGCACGTTGTGTTTTTCGTAGATGCCGCGGATCGCCATCATCGCCATCAGCACGTGCACCGGCTTGATGTGGCGCGGGTCGCGGGTGAACAGCGGCTCGATGTAGAACGGCTTGTCCGCCACCACGACGAAATCGACCCAGCTCGCCGGGATGTCCACGCGCGGCAGTTCGTCGACGATCTCGTTGACCTGGACGATGACGATGCCGTCGCTGAAGGCGGTCGGCTCGACCAGCGCCGGGGTGTCTTCGGTGCTGGGGCCGGTGTAGATGTTGCCGTGGCGGTCGGCCTGGAAGCCGGCCACCAGCGCGACGTTGGGGATCAGGTCCACCAAGAGGCGCGAGTAGAGTTCGATGTAGGTGTGGATGGCACCGACTTCCAGCAGGCCGTCTTCGAGCAGCTGGCTGATGCGCAGGCTCTGCGGGCCGGCGAAGGAGAAGTCGAGCTTGCGCGCGATCTGCCGCTCGAACAGATCCAGATGCTCGGCGCGGCTGACGCTCGGCATGATCATGTGCAGGTCATGTAGCTTGCCGGGGTCGGCCTTGGCCAGGGAGCGGGAGAGGAAGTCCGCCTGCTTCTGGTTGTTGCCCTCGAGCACCACGCGATCACCGGGGGCGATCAGCAGTTCCAGGGCCTCGACGATCCGCTCGCTGGGCAGTACCACGCCATCGGCGAGGCTGCGCACCTGGTCGAGACGGCGGGCTTTTTCAGCGCGACGACGCGACCACTGCGGCGGTGGGGAGATTGTTGTTGTCATGCTGACTCCACAGGTTTCCGCGATGTGGAGCGCACAGTAGGGAGGTGACCGGAAGGTCATCAATCAAGCAGCAGGCGCGACCGTTACGCTTGGGTTAACGATATGTCTGAACGGCCGGTTTGCGAGGCATGCAGCAGGCGCGGCGCATGGCACGCCACGCCTCTTGGAGCGATTACTTGTCGCGATCGATATTGAACGGCGACCAGGCCTGACGCGTCGGCATCACTTCCAGGCGATTGATGTTGATGTGATCCGGCAGGGTGGCGACGTAGAAGATCTGCTCGGCGATGTCCTCGGCGGTCAGCGGCGTGGTGCCGCGGTAGAGCCGGTCGCTGGCGTCCTGATCGCCCTTGGTGCGGACCAGGGTGAACTCGGTCTCGGCCATGCCCGGGGCGATGTCGGTAACGCGCACGCCGGTGCCGAGCAGGTCGCAGCGCAGGTTGTAGCCGAACTGCTCGACGAAGGCCTTGGTCGCGCCGTAGACGTGGCCGCCCGGATACGGCCAGTGGCCGGCCACCGAGCCGATGTTGACGATGCTGGCACCCTTGCCGGTGGCGATCAGCGTCGGCAGCAGCGCGTGGGTGACGTTGACCAGGCCGGTGATGTTGGTATCGATCATGGTGTGCCAGTCAGCGAGGTCGACCTGCTGCGCCGGCTGCGGCGCCAGCGCCAGGCCGGCGTTGTTGACCAGGCAATCGATCTGGCTGAACTCGCTGGGCAGCTGCTCGACCACCTCCTTCACCGCGCCGGCATGGCGCACATCGAGGGTGGCGATGTGCACCGGCACCTTCGCCGACAGCTCGCTCTGCAGCGCTTCCAGGCGCTCGCTGCGTCGCCCGGTGAGGACCAGCGCCCAGCCGGCCTCGGCGAAGCGGCGGGCAGTGGCGCGGCCGAAGCCGGAGGTGGCGCCGGTGATGAATACGATCTTCTGTTTCATGCTCTTCCTCTTTTCTGACAGGCCCGACCGTCGTGTAGGCGACGCGGCAGCTCGCTGACCAGCTTAGGGGCGCGCGCCGCGAAGGCAAAGCCTTGCGTGCGCCGACTGGCCGCTGCGCTGACCGTCGAAGCTTCACCGAATGGTCATCGCAGGTTCACGGACGCTTAGCGGGACTGCAACAGAGCCTGACTACCTTCTCGTCTAGACAAGTTGGCCGACCTCCCCGGCCGCGCAGACGAGAGGGCAAGACATGAATGCGGCTATTCGAGTCGAGCGACTGAACAAGACCTTCGCCGGCAAGCAGGCGCTGTTCGACCTGGGCCTGGCGATACAGCCAGGCGAGATGGTGGCGCTGATCGGCGCGTCCGGTTCCGGCAAGTCCACGCTGTTGCGCCATCTGGCCGGCCTGGCCTGCTGCGACCGCTCCGCCGGTGGACGCATCGAGGTGCTCGGCCGCGAGGTTCAGGCCACCGGCCGTCTGCACGGCGAGGTGCGCCGCCTGCGCGCCGACATCGGCTACATCTTCCAGCAGTTCAACCTGGTCAACCGCCTCAGCGTGCTGGACAACGTCCTGCTCGGCTTTCTCGGTCGCATGCCGCGCTGGCGCGGATCGCTGGGCATGTTCAGCGACGAGCAGAAGCGCCAGGCCATGGCCGCACTGGAGCGCGTCGGCCTGGCCGAGCGCGCCGCGCAGCGCGCCTCGACGCTCTCCGGCGGCCAGCAGCAGCGGGTGGCGATCGCCCGTGCGCTGACCCAGCAGGCCGAGGTGATCCTCGCCGACGAACCCATCGCCTCGCTCGACCCGGAGTCGGCGCGCAAGGTCATGGAGATCCTCGCCGACATCAACCGCCAGGACGGCAAGACCGTGGTGGTGACCCTGCATCAGGTCGACTACGCCCTGCGCTATTGCTCCCGCGCCGTGGCGCTCAAGGGCGGGCGCATTCATTACGACGGCCCCTCGGCGGCACTCAGCGACCACCTGCTTAACGACCTCTACGGCGCCGACCTGAACGCCAGCCTGCTGTTCTCCGACCGCGCCCGTGCCGCCGAGCCGCGGCAGCTGCAGCTGGTCAACGGCTGAGCCGCAGGTCAACCCGACAACTAACGCCACACCTCAGGAGTGACCTCCATGTTGAAACGCTTCAGCCGCGCCCTCGCCGCCTCCACGCTGCTTGCCGGTGCGATGTTCGGCACCGCGCAGGCCGCCGAGACCATCACCTTCGGCATCATCTCCACCGAGTCCTCGCAGAACCTGCGCAGCGTCTGGGACCCCTTCCTCGCCGACATGAGCAAGCAGACCGGCTACGAGGTGAAAGCCTTCTTCGCCCCCGATTACGCCGGGGTGATCCAGGGCATGCGCTTCGACAAGGTCGACCTGGCCTGGTACGGCAACAAGTCGGCGATGGAAGCGGTGGACCGCGCTGGCGGTGAAGTCTTCGCCCAGACCGTCGCGGCCAACGGCAGCCCGGGCTACTACAGCCACCTGATCGTGCACAAGGACAGCGCCCTGAACTCGGTCGAGGACGTGCTGAAGAACGCCACGAGCCTGACCTTTGCCAACGGTGACCCGAACTCCACCTCCGGCTACCTGGTGCCCGGCTACTACGTGTTCGCCAAGAACAAGGTCGACGCCGGCCAGGCCTTCAAGCGCAGCCTCAACGGCAGCCACGAAGTGAACGCGCTGTCGGTGGCGAACAAGCAGGTCGATGTCGGCACCTTCAACAGCGAAGGCATGGAGCGCCTTGAGATCACCGCGCCGGACAAGGCTGCCCAACTCAAGGTGATCTGGACCTCGCCGTTGATCCCGGCCGACCCGCTGGTGTGGCGCAAGAGCCTGAGCGACGAGCAGAAAAACAGGCTGCGCGAGTTCTTCATGAGCTACGGCGCCAAGCCGGCCGAGAAGGAAATTCTCGCCGCGCTGCAGTGGGCTCCGTTCCGTGCTTCCGACAACGACCAGCTGCTGCCGATCCGCCAGCTGGAACTGTTCAAGAAGCGCAGCGAAGTCGCCGCCGACAGCAAGCTCTCCGACAGCGATCGCCAGGCCAAGCTGCAGGGCATCGACGACGAGCTGGCCAAGCTGGAACAGCGCATGGCCGAGCGCGAGCAGAAGAACGCCGCCAAGGCCAGCTGAGCAACGCCGGGCGTGGCGCGCTGGCGCCGCGCCCCCGTCCGCGCCGTTTTCGAGAACTGAACATGACCACTCTGAGCACCACACCGCCTCTGGCGGGCAACGACAAGCGCAGCTGGCTGCGCCTGCTCGGCTGGGGCCTGTGCCTGGCCGTGCTGGCCTGGTCCTGGCAGGGCGCGGAGATGAATCCGCTGCTGCTGATCCGCGACAGCGCCAACATGGCGACCTTTGCCGCCGACTTCTTCCCGCCGGACTTCAGCAACTGGCAGCTGTACCTCAGGGAGATGGTCACCACGGTGCACATCGCCCTCTGGGGCACCCTGCTGGCGATCGTCTGCGCCATCCCGCTGGGCATTCTCAGCTCCGAGAACATCGTGCCCTGGTGGGTCTACCAGCCGGTGCGCCGGCTGATGGACGCCTGCCGTTCGATCAACGAGATGGTCTTCGCCATGCTCTTCGTCGTCGCCGTCGGCCTCGGCCCCTTCGCCGGCGTGCTGGCGCTGTGGATCAGCACCACCGGCGTGCTCGCCAAGCTGTTCGCCGAAGCCGTGGAAGCCATCGAACCGGGCCCGGTGGAAGGTGTGCGTGCCACCGGTGCCAGTGCGCTGCAGGAAGTCATCTTCGGGGTGATTCCGCAGGTGCTGCCGCTGTGGATTTCCTACTCGCTGTACCGCTTCGAATCCAACGTGCGCTCGGCCACGGTGGTCGGCATGGTCGGCGCCGGCGGTATCGGCGTGATCCTCTGGGAAGCCATTCGCGGCTTCCAGTTCGGCCAGACCGCCGCCCTGCTGCTGATCATCATCGCCGTGGTGAGCCTGATCGACCTGCTCTCCCAGCGCCTGCGCAAGCGCTTCATCTGACGGAGTGAGGCGCCGTGCGCCTCTCGAAAAAACCATGCAGTTGTCTAGACAACCCAGCGAACCGCTCTACCTCGAACTGGCCCAGGTGCTGCGCGGCGAATTGCGCCACTACCGCATCGGCGACTTTCTCCCCGGCGAGATGCAGCTGGCGCGGCGCTTCGCGGTCAACCGCCACACCCTACGCCGCGCCGTCGACGAGCTGATCAACGAAGGCCGTCTGCTGCGCCGCCAGGGCAAGGGCACCCAGGTGTTGCAACGCCCGCTGGTGTATCCGCTGCAGGCCGACAGCGCCTACAGCGAATCGCTGGCCGCCCTCGGCTTGCGCACCGAGGCGCGCCTGCTCGCGCGCCGTCAGCTCAGCGCCAGCGCCGAGGAAGCACGTCACCTGCAACTGGCCGAAGGCGCCGCGCTGATCGAGCTGAGCACCCTGCGCCTGCTCGACGGCGAGCCGGTCAGCCTGATCCGCCACCGCTACTGCGCCAGCCACGCCGAACGGCTCGCCGACTACCAGGGCGGCTCGCTGCGCCGCTACCTCGGCGAACGCGGCCTGCCGCTGACGCGCCGTTTCAGCCTGATCGGCGCACGCCTGGCCGATCGCGACGAGGCCGCACAGCTGCTGATGCCCCTGCGCATGCCACTGCTGTCGGTGTTCACCCTGTCCTGCGATGCCGCCGGGCGACCGGTGGAGATCGCCCTTTCGGCCAGCCGTTCCGACCGCTTCCAGTACCAGGTCGCCACCTGATGGAGAACCCCATGCACACCCGCGAACAATCCCCGCGCCAGCGCTGGATGGCCGTGCTGGCCCGCGCCAGCGCCGCCGACCTGGCGCCTTTCGAGAGTGACCTGCACAACTGCGCCTACCAGCTGATCCGCCCCGCGGAAATCGGCATGACCCTGGTTCGCGGGCGCATGGGCGGCACCGGTGCGCCGTTCAACCTCGGCGAGATGAGCGTCACCCGCTGCGTGGTGCGCCTGGCCGACGGCAGCACCGGCTACAGCTACCGCGCCGGCCGCGACAAGCGCCAGGCCGAGCTCGCCGCGCTCGCCGACGCCCACCTGCAAGGCCCACAGCAGAGCCGCTGGCTCAATGAACTGATCGAACCGCTGGCCGCCGCGCAGGCCCGACGCGCCGCGCAAAAGGCCGCCGAAATCGCCACTACCCGCGTGGAGTTCTTCACGCTGCTGCGAGGAGAAGACTGATGAATCGCGCCCCATCCGACCTGTTGCAGGCCGCCTTCGCCGACCCGGTGCTGGATGCACAGAAAAGCTTTCGCGCCGCGCTCAAGTCCCTGGCCGAGCCGGGCACGCGCCAGCCGCTGGTCAGCGTCGCCGCCATCGACCATCTGCAGGCCGCCAGCTATGCGCTATGCCTGAGCCTGCTGGATAACGACACACCACTGTGGCTGGCGCCGGCCTTCGACACCCCGGCGATTCGCGCCAACCTGGCCTTCCACTGCGGCTGCCCGATCGTCGAGGCGCGTGAGGAGGCGATGTTCGCCCTGCTCGACGCCGCCGCGCTGGACGACCTCTCCGGCTTCTACAACGGCAGCGAGCGCTACCCGGACCAGTCCTGCACGCTGCTGATCCAGCTCGACCGACTCGACCGCGGCCCGGCGCTGAGCTGGCAGGGCCCGGGCATCGACGGCAGCCGCCTGGTCGGCCTGCCGCTGAAACCAGCGTTCTGGCAGCAGCGCGCCGCACGCAACGACTTCCCGCGTGGGCTCGATGCGCTGTTCTGCGCCGACGGCGAAGTGCTCGGCCTGCCGCGCAGCACGCGCATCGGCGATTCGCTGCAGGAGGTGGCCTGATGTACGTCGCGGTCAAGGGTGGCGAACAGGCCATCGACAACGCCCACGCGCTGCTGGCGAAGAAGCGCCGCGGCGATACCGGCATCGCCGAGCTCGGCGTCGAGCAGATTCGCCAGCAACTGCCGCTCGCCGTGGCGCGAGTGATGAGCGAAGGCTCGCTGTATGACGAGGAACTCGCTGCGCTGGCGATCAAGCAGGCCGTCGGCGATCTGGTCGAGGCGATCTTCCTCTTGCGCGCCTACCGCACCACGCTGCCGCGCTTCGCCGAAAGCCTGCCGCTGGACACCGGTGCCATGCAGCTCAGCCGGCGCATCTCGGCGACCTTCAAGGACGTGCCCGGCGGCCAGCTGCTCGGCCCGACCTTCGACTACACCCATCGCCTGCTCGATTTCGCCCTGCTCGCCGAAGGCGAACGCCCCGGCCCGCCAGTGGATGAAGGCGCCACGCTGAGCGACTGCCCGCGGGTACTCGGCCTGCTCGGCGAGGAAGGCCTGATGACGCCGGAAATCGACCGCGGCGAGCCGGTGCCGGACCTCACCCGCGAGCCGCTGGAGCTGCCGACGAGCCGCGCCGAACGCCTGCAGGCGCTGGCCCGCGGCGACGAGGGCTTCCTGCTGGCGCTGGGCTATTCGACCCAGCGCGGCTACGGCCGCAACCACCCGTTCGCCGGCGAGATTCGCATCGGCACCGCCGAGGTCTGGATCGAGCCACAGGAGCTGGGCTTTCCGGTCTGCCTCGGCGAGATCGAGCTGACCGAGTGCGAGATGGTCAACCAGTTCGTCGGCGAGAGCGCCGAGCAGGCGCAGTTCACCCGCGGCTACGGCCTGGCCTTCGGCTATGCCGAGCGCAAGGCGATGGGCATGGCGCTGGTCGACCGCGCGCTGCGTGCCGGCGAGTACGGCGAGGAAGTGCAGGGCCCGGCGCAGCAGGAGGAATTCGTCCTGATGCACTGCGACAACGTCGAGGCCGCCGGTTTCGTCTCGCACCTGAAGCTGCCGCACTACGTCGACTTCCAATCCGAGCTGGAGCTGATCCGCAAGCTGCGCCAGCCGCAGACCGAACCGGCCGAGGTAGCCGCCGAGACGCCGGCAAAGGAGAAACGCGCATGAATGCACAGGCCATTCCCGCCCGCGAGGCGGGCTACAACTTCGCCTACCTCGACGAGCAGACCAAGCGCATGATTCGCCGCGCACTGCTCAAGGCGGTCGCCATTCCCGGCTATCAGGTGCCCTTCGGCGGCCGCGAGATGCCGCTGCCCTACGGCTGGGGCACCGGCGGCATGCAGCTGACCGCGGCCATTCTCGGCGCCGACGACGTGCTCAAGGTGATCGACCAGGGCGCCGACGACACCACCAACGCGGTGTCGATCCGCCGCTTCTTCGCCCGCACCGCCGGGGTCGCCACCACCGAACGCACCCCGGAAGCGACGGTGATCCAGACCCGCCACCGCATCCCGGAAACCCCGCTCGCCGCCGGGCAGATCATGGTCTACCAGGTGCCGATCCCCGAGCCGCTGCGCTTCATCGAGCCGTCGGAAACCGAGACGCGCACCATGCACGCGCTGGGCGACTACGGCGTGATGCACGTGAAGCTCTACGAGGACATCGCCACCTTCGGCCACATCGCCACCAGCTACGCCTACCCGGTGACGGTGGACGGGCGCTACGTGATGGACCCCTCGCCGATTCCCAAATTCGACAACCCCAAGCTGGACCTGAGCCCGGCGCTGATGCTGTTCGGCGCCGGCCGCGAGAAGCGCCTCTACGCCGTGCCGCCGTACACCCGCGTGGTCAGCCTGGATTTCGAGGATCACCCGTTCCAGATCCAGCAATGGGAACAGTGCTGCGCCATCTGTGGCAGCGGCGATTCCTACCTCGACGAGCTGATCGTCGACGACGCCGGCAGCAAGCAGTTCGTCTGCTCGGATACCGACTATTGCGCGCAGCGCGCCCAGCCCCAGGAGAGCCGCCCATGAGTGCCGCCGAACAACCGCTGCCCGCCGCGGGCGTCGGCACCGAGCCGCTGTTCGCGGTGCGCGACCTGACCCGCCTGTACGGCCCGGACAAGGGCTGCCAGGGCGTGTCCTTCGAGCTCTACCCCGGCGAAGTGCTGGGCATCGTCGGCGAGTCCGGCTCCGGCAAGTCCACCCTGCTCTCGCTGCTCTGCGGCCGCTGCCCGCCGGATCGCGGCAGCGTGCAGTACCGCGATGCTGCCGGCGACTGGCTCGACCTCTACGCCGCCAGCGAAGCCGAGCGGCGCACGCTGCTGCGCACCGAATGGGGCTTCGTCGAACAGAACCCGCGCGACGGCCTGCGCATGGGGGTTTCCGCCGGCGCCAACATCGGCGAGCGGCTGATGGCCCAGGGCGTCAGGCATTACGGCCAGCTGCGCGCCGCCGGGCTGGATTGGCTCAGACAGGTGGAGATCGACCCGGCGCGCATCGACGACCTGCCGCGGACCTTCTCCGGCGGCATGCAGCAGCGCCTGCAGATCGCCCGCAACCTGGTTTCCAGTCCGAAGCTGGTGTTCATGGACGAACCCACCGGCGGCCTCGACGTGTCGGTGCAGGCACGCCTGCTCGACCTCCTGCGCGGGCTGGTGCGCGAGCTGGACCTGGCGGTGGTGATCGTCACCCACGACCTCGCCGTGGCACGCCTGCTGGCCGACCGGCTGATGGTTATGCGCCGCTCGCGGGTGGTGGAGTCGGGTCTGACCGACCAGATCCTCGACGACCCGCAGCACCCCTACACGCAGCTCTTGGTGTCCTCGGTGCTGCAGCCATGAAGGAATCCGTCATGACGAACCTGATCGAGGTCCGCGACCTCGCCAAGACCTTCACCCTGCACCAGCAGCACGGCGTCAGCCTGCAGGTGCTGCGCGGGCTGAACTTCACCGTCGCCGCCGGCGAGTGCCTGGTGCTGCACGGTCAGTCCGGCGCCGGCAAGTCGACCCTGCTGCGCACGCTGTACGGCAACTACCTGCCCGCCGGCGGCAGCATCCGTATCCGCCATGCCGGCGACTGGCTGGAGCTGGTCGGCGCCGAACCACGTCAGGTACTCGCGGTGCGCCGGCAGACGCTGGGCTACGTCAGCCAGTTCCTGCGGGTGATCCCGCGGGTGCCGGCGCTCGAGGTGGTGATGGAACCGGCGCTGGCGCGCGGCTGGACGCGTGTCGATGCCGAGGCGCGGGCCAAGGCGCTGCTGACCCGGCTGAACATTCCCGAACGGCTCTGGCAGCTGGCCCCCGGGACCTTTTCCGGCGGCGAGCAGCAGCGGGTCAACCTGGCGCGCGGCTTCATGGTGGGCTGGCCGGTGATGCTGCTCGACGAACCCACCGCGTCGCTGGACGAAGCCAACGCCGGCGTGGTGCTGGAACTGATCGGCGAGGCCAGGGCCGCCGGCAGCGCGCTGATAGGCATCTTCCACGACCGCGCGATCCGCGAGGCAGTCGCCGACCGTTACCTGGACATGACGCAGGAGGACCTGGCCCATGCCAGCTGAACAGATACTCAGCAACGCCCGCCTGGTGCTGGCCGATCAGGTGATCCACGGCAGCCTGCTGATCCGCGACGGCCTGATCGCCGATATCAGCGAAGGCGCCAGCAGCCTGCCGCAGGCCCAGGACCTGGGCGGCGACCTGCTGCTGCCGGGGCTGGTGGAACTGCACACCGACAATCTGGAAAAGCACATGAGCCCGCGCCCCGGCGTGGATTGGCCGTCCGCCTCGGCGGTGCTGACCCATGACGCGCAGATCGTCGCCGCCGGCATCACCACGGTGTTCGATGCGCTGTCGATCGGCGACATCAATCCCAAGGGCAAGCGCATGCAGCAGCTCGGGGTGATGCTCGAGGCCATCGCCGAGGCCGAAGCGGCCGGGCAGACCCGCGCCGAACACCGCCTGCACCTGCGCTGCGAAGTCAGCCACCCGCAGTGCCTGGAGCTGTTCCGCGAGCTAATCGAGCAGCCCCTGGTGCAGCTGGTCTCGGTGATGGACCACGCGCCGGGCCAGCGCCAGTTCGCGCGCATGGAGAAGTACCGCGAGTACTACATGGGCAAGTACCACCTGAGCCCGGCGGAGATGGATGCCTTCGTGACCGAGCAGCTGGCCAACTCGGCGCGGCACAGCGACCAGCAGCGCGCCGCCATCGTCGACATCTGCCGTAGCCGCGACCTGGCGCTGGCCAGCCACGACGACGCGACCCTGGAGCACGTTAGCGAGTCGGCGGACTACGGCATGGCCATCGCCGAATTCCCGACCACCTTCGAGGCCGCCGAGGCCAGCCACGCACGCGGGCTGAAGGTGCTGATGGGCGCGCCGAACATCGTCCGGGGCGGCTCGCACTCGGGCAACATCGCCGCTGCCGATCTGGCCCGGCGCGGCGTGCTGGACATCCTCTCCAGCGACTACTACCCGGCCAGCCTGCTGCAGGCCGCGCTGGGCCTGGCCGAACAGGACAACGGCTACGACCTGCCGCGCGCCATCGCCACCATCAGCCTGGCGCCGGCACGCGCGGCCGGGCTGGATGATCGCGGCGAGATCGCCGTCGGGCTGCGCGCCGACCTGGTCCAGGCGCAGGTGCACAAGGGCCAGCCGGTGATCGGCCAGGTCTGGCGCCAGGGTCGGCGGGTGTTCTGATGCATTCGCGCCCGCACCATGATGTCCCCTGCGGGGCGGCTTGCCGCTACCATGCCGGTCCACGCCCCGCGTTCTCCCGTCTCTGGAGGTGATCTGATGCAAGGCCGCCTGATCTACCTGATCGGCCCGTCCGGCGCCGGCAAGGACAGCCTGCTCGACGCTGCCCGCGCGCCGCTAGCCGAGCGTGGCGTGCGCATCGCCCGGCGGGTCATCACCCGCTCGGCCGAAGCCATCGGCGAAGCCGCACACTCGGTGAGCATCGAACAGTTCGAGCGCCTGGAGGCCGAGCGGGCGTTCGCCCTCGCCTGGCGCGCGAACGGGCTGGCCTACGGCATTCCCGCCGAAATCGACGCTTGGCTGGCGGCCGGCGAGGATGTGCTGGTCAACGGCTCGCGCGGCTATCTGCCCGAGGCGCGGCAGCGCTACCCGGACCTGCTGGCGGTATTGCTGACCGTCGAGCAGGACGTGCTGCGCGAGCGCCTGCTGACCCGCGGCCGGGAGACGCCCGAGCAGATCGAGGCACGCCTGGCGCGCAATGCACTGTTCAGCGGTGAGCTGGACGACTACGTCCGCGTGGACAATTCCGCTTCGCTGCAGAGCAGCGTCGAACGCCTGCTGCAGCTACTCGACGAGCACCGCCAATGCGGCTGACCCTGCTCGGCACCGGCGGCGCCGCACAGGTGCCGGTGTATAACTGCGCCTGTCCGGCCTGCCGCGCCGCGCAGCTCGACCCGCGTCGCCGCCGCCGTGTCTGCTCGGCGCTGGTGGAATGTGGCGACCAGCGTTGGCTGCTCGACAGCGGTCTGCCTGATCTCTGCGAGCGCTTCGCCCCGGGCAGCTTCAACGGCATCCTGCAGACCCATTACCACGCCGACCACGCCCAGGGCCTGCTGCAGCTGCGCTGGGGCGTGGGACTGCGCATCCCGGTGCACGGCCCGGACGATCCCCACGGCCTCGCCGATCTCTACAAGCATCCCGGCATCCTCGATTTCAGCGAGCCGTTCGCCGCCTTCGAGCAGCGATCGCTCGGCACGCTGCGCGTCACCGCGCTGCCACTGGTGCATTCGAAACCCACCTTCGGCTACCTGCTGGAAGGTCACGGGCGCCGTATCGCCTACCTCACCGACACCGTCGGTCTGCCGGACAGCACGCGCGAACGGCTGCAGGACACCGTGCTGGATGTGCTGGTGCTGGACTGCTCGACACCACCGCGCGACGCGCCACCGCGCAACCACAACGACCTGACCCGTGCGCTGCAGAGCATCGACGACCTGCAGCCGGCGCAAGCCGTGCTGACCCACATCGGCCACGAGCTGGATGCCTGGTTCATGCAGGCGTCACGGGAACTGCCGGGCAAGGTGTGCCTGGCATACGACGGGATGACGCTCTAGCGCTTCGCAGATAGGCGTTTCCATGGTCCAGAGGCGGGAGGACACCGAGCCGCCTGCTCGCGACGCGTGGAAAACGCTTCGCGGTTTTCCACCCTACGAGGGCCAATCCGATGGCCATGGCAGCGTAGGGTGGATAACGCGAAGCTTATCCACCATGGGTCCGTTGCATGGCGAAACGTCGGGCAGGCCTCCGACGCGTGGAAAACGCTGCGCGGTTTTCCACCCTACAGCCATGAAGCATGGAGCGGATTCCGGGCTGACGCAGGCTAGCGCCCCGGCTGCGGGCGGAAACCCGGCACGCTGCTCGGGCGTTCGACCCGCGCGGCCGGCATGCTGCAGTTGAGGTCACGGAACGGGCGTCCGTCGAGTTTCTGCCAACCCTCGCCCGGTGAGGTCTGGCGGCAGATGATGGTGCCGTCGACTTTGCTCTGCCATTGGTAATAGGGCGCCGGCGCGGCGCTGGCGGCGATGGGCAGGAACAGACTGAGGACGAGCAGAACGATGCGCATGGCGGACTTCGGCGTTGCGATGGCGCCACTCTAACGCTTCGGCCGCGCTACGCAAGCGCCGTCCGGCGCGCTCAGTACCAGACCCTGGCGGCCTCGCGCATGAAGATTTCCACGGTCTTCGGCCCGATCCCCTCGAATTCCGCCAGCCGCCGTTCCAGGTCCTTGCGGTTCTCGCTGAGTTCATGGATGCGCCCGAGCTTGCCGCCATATTCCTGGTTGAGCTTCTCGCAGAGCTTGAGCAGCCGCTCGGCGGTGGACTCGTCGTAGCGTACGTAGTGTCCTTCACCGAGCATGTCCACCAGCTGCTGCCAGCTGCAATTGCCCAGTTTTCGCGGCGTATCGCGCTTGTGCTTGTCGACGATGACGCGATACGCCTCGGCGGCGATGTCCTGCTGGATGCGCTTGCCGAACAGAAAGCTGGCGAGAAACCACTTGAACAGCGCGTGCTCACCGTCACTCATGTCGATGCCCAGATCCTTGGCGCTGATTTCCGCGCTCATGGCGAGCCTTCCATCGAACGATTCGTCTGTATTCGAAGCCCACGCGCCGGGCAAGTTTCGCGCTCACTTCCGCCCCGATAAGCGGTTTCTTGCCGAGGTCTCTCATCGCATAGGCGGATTTTTGCCTATCACCCTTGTCCATGCAGGCAGCAGCCCTTGTAGCAGGGGCTATGCGTGCCTGGCACGGCTTCTGCTACTAGCAATCTGCTCGATGCGATTCCAACGACAAGAAGAGCTGCCAGCGATATCCATCCTCCGGATCTTTCCGGTGCCATCGCCCCTCTGCTTGCTCGTCTGGCGCGTTCTTGAACGCGGCATCGTCTATCGTCAACATGCTGCGTCAACCAATAAAAACGAAACGGAGATCCACCATGAGACTGACCAAACGCCTGGGCCTGCTCGCTGCCGCTGCGGCCTTCACTGCCAGCACCGCGGCCGTCGCTGCGCCGACCTTCATCAACATCCTCACCGGCGGTACCAGCGGTGTGTACTACCCGATCGGCGTGGCCCTGTCGCAGCAGTACAACAAGATCGATGGCGCCAAGACTTCCGTGCAAGCCACCAAGGCTTCGGTGGAAAACCTCAACCTGCTGCAGGCCGGCCGTGGCGAACTGGCCTTCTCCCTGGGTGACTCGGTGGCCGATGCCTGGAACGGTGTCGAGGACGCCGGCTTCAAGGCTCCGCTCAAGCGCCTGCGCGCCATCGCCGGTACCTACAACAACTACATCCAGATCGTTGCCAGCGAAGAGTCCGGCATCAAGACTCTGGAAGACCTCAAGGGCAAGCGCATCTCCGTCGGCGCGCCGAAGTCCGGCACCGAGCTGAACGCCCGCGCGATCTTCAAGGCCGCCGGCCTGAGCTACGAGGACATGGGCCGCGTCGAGTTCCTGCCCTACGCCGAGTCGGTCGAGCTGATCAAGAACCGCCAGCTGGACGCCACCCTGCAGTCCTCGGGCCTGGGCATGGCCGCCATCCGCGACCTGGCCAGCACCATGCCGGTGACCTTCGTCGAGATTCCGGCCGCCGTGGTCGAGAAGATCGAGAGCGACGCCTACCAGGCCGGCGTGATTCCGGCCGGCACCTACGACGGTCAGGATGCCGACGTACCGACCGTGGCCATCACCAACATTCTGGTCAGCCATGAGAAGGTTTCCGACGAAGTGGCCTACCAGATGACCAAGCTGATGTTCGACAACCTGTCGGCCCTGGGCAACGCTCACTCCGCCGCCAAGGACATCAAGCTGGAAAACGCCACCAAGAACCTGCCGATCCCGCTGCACCCGGGCGCCGAGCGCTTCTACAAGGAAGCCGGGGTTCTCAAGTAACCCAGCGCTGACAGACGGGCGGAGCGGGCCCTGCGGCCTGCTCCAGCCCGCATCCTTGTAGCAGCAGGCTTGCCCGCGTTGCCTCGTTGGCAAGCCTGCTTCTACAGGCCCCCACCTTGCAGTGAGAGAATGATTCCATGAGCGAAAGCCAAGGGCTGCACGCCAGCCCCAGCGAATGGCCGAGGGCGCTGTTCTACGTCGCCCTGCTGTTCTCCATCTATCAGATCGTCACCGCCGCCTTTCACCCGGTGTCCAGCCAGGTGCTGCGCGCCGGTCACGTCGGCTTCCTGTTGCTGCTGGTGTTCCTCTGCTACCCGGCGCGCGGCAACGGCAAGCCGTTCCAGCCCGTGGCCTGGGTACTTGGCCTGGCCGGTTTCGCGACCTTCATCTACCAGTGGTATTTCGAGGCTGACCTGATCCAGCGCTCCGGCGACATGACCACCACCGACATGGTGGTCGGCCTGACGCTGATCGTGCTGGTGTTCGAGGCCGCGCGCCGGGTCATGGGCATCGCCCTGCCGATCATCTGCGGGCTGTTCCTCGCCTATGGCCTGCTCGGCGAATACCTGCCCGGTGATCTCGCGCACCGCGGCTATTACCTGGACCAGATCGTCAACCAGCTGTCGTTCGGCACCGAAGGCCTGTACGGCACGCCGACCTACGTTTCGGCGACTTACATCTTCCTCTTCATCCTGTTCGGCTCGTTCCTCGAGCAGGCGGGCATGATCAAGCTGTTCACCGACTTCGCCATGGGTCTGTTCGGCCACAAGCTCGGCGGCCCGGCCAAGGTGTCGGTGGTGTCCTCGGCGCTGATGGGCACCATCACCGGTTCCGGCGTGGCCAACGTGGTCACCACCGGCCAGTTCACCATCCCGCTGATGAAGCGCTTCGGTTATCGCCCGGCCTTCGCCGGTGGCGTCGAGGCGACCTCGTCGATGGGCAGCCAGATCATGCCGCCGGTGATGGGCGCGGTAGCGTTCATCATGGCCGAAACCATCAACGTGCCCTTCGTCGAGATCGCCAAGGCCGCGCTGATCCCCGCGCTGCTGTACTTCGGCTCGGTGTTCTGGATGGTCCACCTGGAAGCCAAGCGCGCCGGTCTCAAGGGCCTGCCGAAAGACGAATGCCCGAGTGCCTGGGCCGCGGTGAAGGAGCGCTGGTACCTGCTGATCCCGCTGCTGGTGCTGGTCTGGCTGCTGTTCTCCGGACGCACGCCGATGTTCGCCGGCACCATCGGCCTGGCGCTGACGGCCATCGTCATCCTCGGCTCGGCGATCATCCTCAAGGTGTCGTCGTTCGGCCTGCGCATCGCCTTCTGGATCGCCCTCGGCCTGCTCTGCGCCGGGTTCTTCCAGCTCGGCATCGGGGTGATCTTCGGCGTCATCGCCGCGCTGGTGGCCGTGTGCTGGTTCATCAAGGGCGGTCGCGACACCCTGACCATCTGCCTGCACGCGCTGGTCGAAGGTGCGCGCCATGCGGTGCCGGTGGGTATCGCCTGCGCCCTGGTCGGCGTGATCATCGGCATCGTTTCGCTGACTGGCGTGGCCTCGACCTTTGCTGGCTACATCCTCGCGGTCGGCGAGAACAACCTGTTCCTCTCGCTCATCCTGACCATGCTGACCTGCCTGGTGCTGGGCATGGGCATCCCGACCATTCCCAACTACATCATCACCAGCTCGATCGCCGCACCCGCGCTGCTCGACCTTGGCGTGCCGCTGATCGTCTCGCACATGTTCGTCTTCTACTTCGGCATCATGGCCGACCTGACTCCGCCGGTGGCGCTGGCCTGCTTCGCCGCCGCGCCGATCGCCAAGGAGAAGGGCCTGAAGATCAGCATGTGGGCCATCCGCATCGCCATCGCCGGTTTCATCGTGCCGTTCATGGCGGTGTACAACCCGGCGCTGATGATGCAAGGCGGGGACTGGGGCGCCACGCTGTACATGCTGTTCAAGGCGGCGTTCGCCATCGGCCTGTGGGGCGCGGTGTTCACCGGCTACCTGCAGCGGCCCATGGCGCTGTGGGAAAAAGTGCTGGGCTTCGTCGCCGGTGCCGCGATGATCCTCGCCACGCCGATGAGTGACGAGGTCGGCTTCGCCCTCGGCGCGATCTTCCTCGCTCAGCACATCTGGCGCGCCCGTCGCGCCGAGCCGGCGGCGGCGTGATCGGTCTGTGCCTGGGGCTGGCCGGTGTGGTGTGGGCCGAAGTGCCCACGCCCACCTTCACCCTGGCGTGGAACCACACGATCGAGAAGATCCGCTGGGAAGAGGATTACCGCGTGACGCCGGACGGGCTGCTACTCGGCGAAGCGCGGGTCAAGGGTTCTGGTGCCGGGATGGAAATCCCGGATGACGCCGAACTGCGTGACGGGGCCTGGCACTACCAGCGCCAGATGCCAGCGTTGCCACTCCTGCGCCTGGGGCGAACCCCCGAGGCAGGGGATTACCAACTGTGTTTTGACCAGCGTTGCCACGCGATGAGCGAATGGCTAGGCCCGCCACAAGCGGACCAGCCGGCGCTGGAAGTCTGGGGCTGTACCGTGCAAGCGGCGAGTGTCGGGAACGATTGACCGGCTGGCCGGTGATCGTTGAAGAGGGGTGTTCGCGCAGACGGCACCCCTTTTTCTTTGGTCCTTTGCCGGCCTAGCAGGCTGGGTGAGCTGGATGAACGTTTTTGCCTCATGGCCGTTAGCCAGTCGCCTGACGGCCTGGTTTCGCCCTGCTGGGCGAGTTTCTTTTGGCAGTCGCCCCAAAAGAAACCAAAAGGTCTATGCCCCTGCCATCCGGCCCCGCGCTTCGCGCGGGGTACGTTCGCTCCATCGCTGCTCCAGGGGTCGGCTTACAAGGGCCATCCATGGCCCTTTAAGCCTTTCGCCGCATCCCTGCGGCTCAACCCCTTACACAGCGATTCCACTCACCCTCCTGATGGGGCGCTGCGTGTCGCCTGATACTTCGTGCGAACAAAAGCAAGAACTCGACAAATCCCAGTAGCCCTGGGAGCCACTGCTGCAATCCTACGGCAGATGCGTTTAGCGGCAAGGTGGCGCCGGGAGCGGCTATCTACTCAAAAGCGTGGGAATAGCTAACGAATTCTTGGCTTGGCTTTAGCGCACAGGCCCTCAGGCGACTCCAGACGCCCCTTCAGTAGGGTGAACGAAGCCGTCGTGGAGAGGGGCGAGCCGCAGGGATGCGGCGAGAGCCGTAAAGGGCCATGGATGGCCCTTGTACGGCGACCCTCGGAGCGGCGGCGTAGGGAACGAACCCGGAGCGAAGCGCAGGGCCGGATGCAGGGGCAAAGCGTTTTTGGTTACTTTTTCCGCGCCTGGAAAAAGTGACTCGCCCAGCAGGGCGAAACCAAGCTCCCAAGCAGCTCGGAAATCGGACACTACAAAAAGCCGATAATGCCCCTAACTCCGCAGCACCTTTCCGCGCCCAAAAAAAAGACGCACACCCCTTTCGATGGTGTGCGCCAAAGCGTCCCACTCACACGCTATTACTTGGTCTGCATGATCAGATCCCGCCGCATAAGCGTCTTGATCTTCACCAGATGATCATCTTCCTGGGTCTTCGCCTTGACGAAGCTGTCGGCGATGTTCGGATGCCCAGCCGCCTGTGCCAGCTCGATCAGCAGCTCCCAGGCCGCGTTGTCGGCCAGCTCCGCGGTAAGCAACGCATTCAGACACTGCGGGACATTGGTCCGCGGGTCGGTCAGCACATTGACGATCCCCAGGGCCATAGCTCCGACGACATCGGCGCACGGGGTCTGCGCCGTCGGGTCGGCGCCGAGTGACTCGATCGCCTGGTGCACCAGCATCATGTGCTCGTGCTCTTCGTCGCGAATGTGCTTGAGCGTGTCGATCAGCCCGGCATCGGGTGTTTCCAGCGCCTTGGCCTTGGCAATCATCGCCTCGTACAGGCGCACGCCGTTGCGCTCGAAGGCCAGGCGCTCGCCGAGCTTGTCGATGAACACCTCGGGGCTTTTGCCTTTCATCATGTCGAAGCCGGTCTTGAGCATGCCCTTGGCCGAACCCGGCACCGGCACCGAACCGATTCGGTCGGCCTCGGCCGCACGCTCGGTGCGTTCGACGAGCATGCCGCGCTCATCACCCGGCACGTCGGGGTGAATCTCATTGACCGCTTCGAGCAGGCGCTTGGTGTCCTTCGGGGACATCTGCACGCCGGTGTAATTGGTACCCACTTTCGCTGCAGTAGCCATGTCAGTCTCCTCAGGAAGCCTTGCGCATCAGTTCACCACCCGGTGCCCACTGGTAACCCGCCGAGACGATGTCCGAGGCGAGCCCTTGCGAGGCGAGATGGTTGCGGTAATCCAGCGACGATTGCGGCTCCTTGGCCTTGTCCACGTAGGCCGGGCCGGCGGTGCGCAGGTTGACCTCGGCGGCCAGCACCTGGCGCACGAAATCGCGCTGGCTCTTGAACTCGACCATCTTCGGCAGCGGGCCGGCGAGGATTTCCGCCGGATCGCGGCCCTCGATCTTCTTGAACCACTCGCAGGCGACGTTGAGGTGGCCCAGCTCGTAGTCGAGGAAACGCTCCCACATCGCCTTGATGCGCGGGTTGCTCTCCTGCTCGGCGCAGCTGGCGTACATGTAGACCTCCATCGCCTCGTGCACCAGCCACTTCTCGATATGGCTCTCGCTGGGGTCCGACAACGAGCCGTACTGGGTCACGTGCTGCTCTTCCACCGAGGCGATCTCGGCGTACAGCTGGCGCGCCAGCGGATCGGCGAACAGCGGGCCGATGTTCTGGTAGTAGTCGTGGGTCTGGTATTCCGCGCCGGTGATCAGCGCCGCGTGGATCTTGGTGATCAGCGCGGCGCTGTTCTTCTCGTAATTGTCGCGGATGTCGTTTTCCGGATGGCGGTGATGCTCGGAAGTCGGGCGGCCGGGAACGAGATCGGTATAGCCCTGCAGGATGTTGTTGGCGTCCTTGCCTTCGAGGCGATCGAGCATCGCCGCGTAGCGGTACAGGTGGTCGAAGTCTTCCAGCAGGCCGAAGCGATAGGTCTGCGCCTGGTAGGGATCGGGCTCGTTCTGTGCCACTGCGGCGGTCACCTCGATCGCCACCTGTTCGTAGGCGACCGTGGTCTCCAGCGGCGAATGGTCGGCGCCGATCAGCCAGTTGACCATGGTCGCCTGGTGCTGCTCGACGCGGCGGATTTCGGCCAGTGGCAGGCGCAGCTCCTTGTTGAAGCGCGCAATGCCGTGCTTGAGGCGCAGGGCATCGGTCTCGACGCCGTTCATGAGGATGATGCGCACCCGGGTGAACGCATCGTCGTCGAGCTTGCTGATCGGCTTGCCGGCCATTTCCTTCCAGGTGAACTTCTGCTTCTCCAGTGGCGTGCCTTTATTGTCGAAAATTCCGGAAATGGTCTCCATGGAGCCTCCGTTTTTATGCGTGGGTATCAGGCATGGGGGATCGCCGCCGTGAATATCGGCGACCTTTAAAGGGGACCGGAGGGGCTGAAAAATGATTCGTGCCGTTCGGCGGTTCAGCAGATCGCTGCCGATGAACGGTAGATTGGAGATTTTCGGCTCAAGCGGCCCGGTTCGGCGTAACCTGCGCGGTTGCCGGTCCCGCCATTTCGCCTGATCAGTCGGCCAGTTGCACCAGCGCCCGCTCCCGCTCGTCGGCAGGGCGTTCGGCCAGTGCCGCGACGGAGGCATGGAAGCGTGCCCAGTCGCGGCCGTTCGCTTCGAACAGCGCGGCAAAGCTCGGCACCCAGCGGTCATACAGGCCGAACGGCAAGAGCGTGGCGTTGTTCAGCGGCTGGGCGAACCAGCGATCGAAGCGCCTATCGCCGTTCCACTGGCTGTCGCGCAGATGTCGATAGCGCTGACGCAGCGTCGCGAACTCGGCCTGCTTCAGCGCGCGCATCTCGCCTGGCGAGCGACCCGACGCATACAGCTGGTCGAGGCGCTGGCGGGTCTCGAGTAGCAGCTCAACCAGTTGTCGATAGCGCACCCGCGCCTGTTCATCCCGCTGCGGGAGGTCGCGATGAGCACGCCACTGACGCAGCCCCTCGCGCTCGACGAAGGTGGCATAGGACTCGTTGAAGGCGGAGTCGCCGGGCAGATACAGCTGCTGATGGGCCAGTTCGTGGAAGATCAGCGCCGCCAGCTGCTCGTCGTTGCGCCGCAGCATCGAGCTGAGCAACGGATCGGCGAACCAGCCGAGGGTGGAATAGGCCTCGACACCTGCCACATGGGTATCCAGCCCACTCAGCCGCAGCCGCGCCGCCTCGCCGCGGGCGGCACCCTGGCGGAAGTAGCCGCGATAGGCCACGCAGCCAGCGATGGGAAAGCAGTGCTCCAGCGGCTTGATCGAGAACTCCTCGGTGGCGAACAGGTTCCACACCACATAGGGCCGACCGAGTTCGGCGTAGAGCCGATAGCTGTCGTTGTTCGGCAGCGCCAGCGCCTGACTGGCGAAGCGCCGCGCCTGCAACACCTCGCCCAGCCGTTGGCGCAACGCCGCATCGCGTGAGTCATCGGCGATCAGCGCCTCGATGGGTTCACGCTGGCGCAGCAGCTCCAGCTGGCCGACCGCGAGCTGGCCGTAATAACTGCAACCATTCAGACAGACGGCAAGCAGCAGGGGAACCCAGCGCAGGCTGCGGCTGTCGATGGAGGCGGCGTTGGGCTTGGGCATCGGGTGTATCGCTCGGTGGTCGGGCTGGCGCCGGCGTGCGTAGCGCACCCTACAAAGGCCGTGCTGCCGATTGCAACCTGCGGCAGCCCATAACGCCCAATCGAACCCTTGCCGGCCCATGATCACCGGCTGGAGCCTTGTACATGCGCGGTTTCCTTCTCGTCACTCTGCTCGCCAGCCTGGCCGGCTGCTCCATGTGGATGCCCAAGCCCGATCCCGAGCAGGCCTGGATCGAGCTCAACCCGAACGGCGAAACCCAGCTGCAGGCGGTGGCCGTGGATGGCAAGACGCTGGAGGACGACCGCTATTTCCAGGTTCAGCCTGGCAGCCGCAAGCTGGAGATGCGCTACCGCTTCGAGGTCAATGGCGCCAATGTCGGCCCCGGCAGCAACCCGCTGCCGCGCGACTGCAAGCTGACCCTGGAGTACGACAAGTTCACCGCCGGCGCGCGCTATCGCCTGGTGGCCGGCGGCTACGGCTTCCGGCCCTGGGCCAAGCTCTACGACCAGCACCAGTACGTGCTGGCCCGCGCCGAGGAAAAGGGCTGCGGCGACCTCGCCGGCCGCTGAGTCCGCGTTGAAATGCGCCGTCATCTGGCGCACCCTCGACGGCATCGGTGAGGCGCAGCGCGTCTCACCCCGCCATTCGCCGAGGATCCAGCCATGCGTCGCGCACTCCCCCTCGTCCTGCCCGCCCTTCTCGCCCTGGCCGGCTGCGCCGGGCCATTGCCGCAACCCGACCCGAACATGGCCTGGGTCGACATGACCGCGCAGCCCAGCGACATCTTCATGTCCGACCAGCTGGACGGCAAACGCACCCCCGACGGTCGCTATTTCCAGGTCCCGCCGGGCGCCCATGAACTCGAAGCGCGCTACGAATTCGAAGTGACAGGGGGCGACTTCGGCCTGTTCGGCGAAACCCACACCATTCGCTGCACCCTGGTGATCCGCTACGACGACTTCCAACCCGGCCAGCGCTACCTGTTCCAGGCCCGCTCGCTGGGTTTCACCCCGCAAGGCTGGTTGCGCGACGAACAGCGCAACGTGCTGGTCGAGGCCGAGGCCGAGCATTGCCACTGAGCCCGCTCGCACCCGACCGCCTTACGTCATGAGGTAAACGATGTCCCGCATTGCAAACACCCGCTTTTCCGCGCTCGATCTGGCGCCGATCCGCGACGACGGCACGCCGGCCCAGGCGCTGCACAACGCCCTGGCCCTGGCGCGTCACGTGGAGGGGCTCGGCTTCCAGCGCTTCTGGGTGGCCGAACACCACAACATGGACGGTATCGCCAGCGCCGCGACCGCGGTGCTGCTCGGCTACCTGGCCGCCAACACCACGCGCATCCGCCTCGGCGCCGGCGGGGTGATGCTGCCGAATCACGCGCCGCTGGTGATCGCCGAGCAGTTCGGCACGCTGGAAGCGCTCTATCCGGGCCGCATCGACCTCGGGCTCGGTCGCGCCCCCGGCGCCGATCAGTTCACCGCCCATGCACTGCGCCGCGACCGCATGGGCAGCGCCGACGACTTTCCGCAGGACGTCGAGGAGCTGGAGCTGCTGCTCGGCCCGCGCCAGCCCAATCAGCGCGTCATCGCCATGCCGGGAGTGAACAGCAACATACCGATCTGGCTGCTCGGTTCCAGCCTGTTCAGCGCCCAGCTGGCCGCGGCCAAGGGCCTGCCCTACGCCTTCGCCTCGCACTTCGCGCCGCGCTACATGCATCAGGCGATCAAGCTCTACCGCGACAACTTCAAGCCTTCGGCGGTGCTCGACAAACCCTACGTGATGCTCGGCGTGCCGCTGATCGCCGCCGACAGCGACGAGCAGGCCGAGTACCTGGTGACCAGCGTCTACCAGCGCATCCTCTCGCTGATCCGCGGCCAGAGCCTGGTGCTGCGCCCGCCGGTGCAGAGCATGCAGGGCCTGTGGCTGCCGCATGAGCAGCAGGCCGTGGGCGACTTCCTCGGCCTGGCGCTGATTGGCGGCCCGGAGAAGGTTCGTGCGCGCCTCGACGTGTTGCTCGAGCAGACCCAGGCCGACGAGCTGATCTTTACCTGCGACCTCTACGAAACCGCCGACCGCCATCGCGCCTTCGAGATCGTCGCCGAGCTGCGCCAGTAGCAAGCCGGCCGCTGCCCTGACCGGCGGCGGCCTCACGCGGCACTGCCGGCGAACCCTGCCGCCGGCCACCGTTCCAATGGCATACACCCCCTGGGCGCAACACCGCGCCCCGCCATCGGAACATGCATGAATTTTCTCGAATGGATGGCCGTACTCGGCGTCCTGCTGCTGATCCTCGCCCTCGCCTCGGCCTTCCTGCGCTGGCTGCCAATCACCACGTCCCTGATCTACCTCGGTTTCGGCGTGCTCATCGGCCAGCTCGGCATCGGCCTGTGGGAGATGGAATTCCTGCATATCGCCGGCTGGATGGAACACCTCACCGAAGTCGCGGTGCTGGTGTCGCTGTTCGTCAGCGGCCTCAAGCTGCGCATGCCGCTACGGCATCCGGCCTGGAAGAGCGCCTATGTACTGGCCGGGCCGGTGATGCTCGCCTGCATCGGCGGCGTCACCCTGCTCTGCCACTACCTGTTCGGCCTGAGCTGGGGTGTCGCGGTGCTGATCGGGGCGATCCTGGCGCCCACCGATCCGGTGCTGGCGAGCCTGGTGCAGGTCAACGATGCCCGCGACAGCGACCGCCTGCGCTACGGCCTGTCCGGCGAGGCGGGCTTCAACGACGGCACCGCGTTTCCCTTCGTGGTGTTCGGCCTGATGCTCATCGCACAGGGCCAGCTTGAGGCCGACTGGGTCAGCGAGTGGGCGCTGCACCGGCTGCTGTGGGCGGTACCGGCGGGGCTGCTGATCGGCTTTCTGCTCGGCAAACTGGTCGGCCGCGTGGCCATCTACCTGCGCGCACGCCACACCGATACGGCGATGTCGCCCAACGACTCGCTGGCCCTGGCGCTGATCGCGCTGGCCTACGTCGGCGCTGAACTGGCTGGTGCCTGGGGCTTTCTCGCGGTGTTCGCCGCCGGTCTCGGCCTGCGTCACGCGGAAATTGCCGCCGCCGGGCGCTCCGAGACGCCATCCGAGGAGCTGATCAACGACGCCGTCCCGCACCTCGCCGAAGGCGGCCTGGCGCCCCGCGCGCTGTCGCTGGACGATCGCCAGCTGGGCCAGCCGAAGGTCGCCGCGGGCGTGTTGATGGGTGATGTGCTGGCATTCGGCGGGCAGCTGGAACGCAGCCTGGAAGTGTTGCTGGTGACCATGCTCGGGGTGCTGGTCTCGGTGCACTGGGACTGGCGTGCGGTTCCGCTCGGCCTGGCGCTATTCCTGCTGATTCGGCCGCTGAGCGTGATGCTGCTGATGCCCCGGCGCTACCTCGACCGCGCCCAGTGCCTGACCGCCGGCTGGTTCGGCATTCGCGGCGTCGGCAGCCTCTACTACCTGAGCTACGCAGTGACCCACGGCCTGCTGCCGGACGAAGCGCAGACCATTATCAGCCTGGTGCTATCGGTGGTAGCGCTGAGCATCGTGCTGCACGGGCTCAGCACCCAGCCGCTGCTGCGCCGCTATGAGCGCAGCCGCGCCGTCGCCGACTGAACGGCGACCGCGCGTGGCGATCAGCTGTTCTCGAGGCGGAAGCCGACCTTCATGGTGACCTGGAAATGCCCGACCTTGCCGTTCTCGACATGGCCGCGGATTTCACCGACCTCGAACCACTCGACATTCTGCAGAGACTTGGACGCCTCAGCGATACCGTTCTGGATCGCCTCATCGACGCTGTTGCGCGAGGAGCCGACGATTTCAACCT
Organism: Stutzerimonas sp. R40042; assembly: GCF_026642215.1. Taxonomy (NCBI): domain Bacteria; kingdom Pseudomonadati; phylum Pseudomonadota; class Gammaproteobacteria; order Pseudomonadales; family Pseudomonadaceae; genus Stutzerimonas; species Stutzerimonas sp. R40042. The sequence goes on from NZ_CP113258.1 coordinate 4,580,375, forward strand.
TCTTGTACGTGTGATGATCCGACATGATGTCCCCTTCTGGTCTGAAGAGCCTCCGCTCGGGAATGACGCGTCCTGCCTGATTGAGGCCCGCAGAGCGCCCCGGAAGTTCAGCGCAGCGGTCGATCCGACGATGGCGGGCGGCGAATCGCCCCGGTGAAAAATGCCGCGCAGTTTTCCACCCTGCGCATCCACGTTGTGCTCCGTAGAGTGGATGTCGCTTTTACATCCACCGCGCGCCGCCCGGCCTACGGGATGCAGGCCTACGTAGGGTGGATAACGCGCAGCTTATCCGCGCGGTTCCCGGCACGCTCACTCCAGGCGCCGATAGCGGTAATGCTGCGGTTTGAATACCTGGTTGAAATGCCGGCACAGCGAGTCGGCATCGAGCAAGGCCTGCACCGCTTCGGGCGGGACCGCTTCATAGCGATAGAGCGCACCGCTGCTGAATTGCACCTCCAGCACCTGCTGCTCGGGGTCATAGCCGAGCGCACGCAGGCTGCTGGAATTCACCACGACACGCTTCATGGCACCACATCGGGTTGCTGGGTGAAGCCCTCGGCCTGCATGCGCCACAGGCTGTCGAACTCACCGCCCTGGCGGCGCAGTTCCTGCGGCGCGCCGTCTTCGACGATGCGGCCGTTACGCAGCACGATGATCCGGTCGAAGCTCGCCAGGGTCGACAGCCGATGCGCCACCGCAACCACGGTGCGGTTATGCACCAGGTTGTTCAGTGCCGCCTGGATCTCCGCTTCTGAGTGAGTGTCGAGCGCCGAGGTGGCCTCGTCGAGAATCAGGATCGGCGCATCCTTGAGGAACGCCCGGGCGATGCCCAACCGCTGGCGCTGGCCGCCGGAAAGCATCACGCCGCGCTCGCCGACCAGGGTGCCATAGCCCTGCGGCAGCTCGCGGATGAAGGCGTCGCAGAAGGCACTGCGCGCGGCCTGGATCACCTCTTCATCGCTGGCTTCCGGGCGGCCGTAGCGGATGTTCTCGCGGATGCTGCGGTTGAACAGCGCGGTTTCCTGCGGGACCACGGCGATCTTCTCGCGCAGGCTGTCCTGGCTGACGCTGCGGATGTCCTGACCATCGATCAGGATGCGCCCGTCACGCACATCGTCGAGGCGCTGGATCAGGTTGATCAGGGTCGACTTGCCGGCCCCGGACGAGCCCACCACGCCAACCTTCTGCCCGGCCGGAATGTGCAGGTCGAGGTGGTCGAACACCGCGCCACGGTCGGCGTAGCTGAAGTAGACGCCGTCGAAGGTGATATCGCCCTCGGCCAGCAGCAGCTGGTTGTCCGGGTCGTCCAGGCCATGCGGCTGGACGATGATGCGCAGGGTGTCGTCGATCGCACCGAGCTGCTGGGTGGTGTCCACCAGCGCCAGGGCGAGGTCGCGCGAGCCGTGCAGGATGCGGAAGGTCAGCGCGCTGACCAGCACCACGTCGCCGGCGGTCACCGAGCCGTCGACCCACAGGCTGATCGCCCAGACGAGCATGCCGCCGGCCATCACCGACAGGCAGATGTCGTGCATCACCCGCGCCTTTTCCAGGTACATCCAGCTGCGCCGCTGGGCGCGGGCCTCGTAGCCGATCTCGTGGGCCAGGCGTTCGGCCTCGCGATCGCGGGCGGAGAACGCCTTGATCGTCCAGACATTCGACACCGCGTCCACCAGCTCGCCGCCGACCCGCGCCGATTGCGCCGCGAAACGCTGATGCTTGCTGCGTCCGCGGATACCGAAGCCGGTGATCAGCGCCGCGACGATGGCGACGAAGACGATCAGCGCCACCGCCATCTGCCAGCCGACGGTGAACAGCACCACCACGGCGCCGAGGAAGTCGACGATCGGCGGCACGATCTTCCACGCCAGCCCGCCATAGATCGAACCGGCCGCGGCCCCGAGGGCGGAGATGCGATTGCCCAGCGAGCCGGCGAAATGCTCGGTGAAATAGCGCATCGGGTGGCCGGTCAGGTGCTTGAACAGGTCGACGCGGATGTCCACCACGCTGGCCACCACGGTACGGCAACCAAGCCAGCCGCCTAGGCGCCAGAACACGTTCTCGGTGACGATCAGGCCGATGAACAGCCCCAACGGCCACCAGACGTTGGCCGAACCGCGATCCGAGGTGCCCTGCGCCATCGCATCGACCAGCAGCTTCATGCCGTACTGCACGGCCACCGCGCAGCTCGCCGCGCCGATGATCAGTGCCAGCAGGCCGCCGAAATGCCAGGGCCGCGCGCAGATGTAATGCCAGAGAAACGCCACCGGACGGCTGGGCAACGGCAGCTCGGCGGCCTTTGCCTGGGGCACGGCGGCCGCCTGGTTCATGACATCACTGCGGCGAGTTGCGGGGCCGGATTCGACTGGCTGAAGCGCGCCTGTTGCAGGCGCAGCTCATCGGCCAGCCCCTGGTGTACGCAGCGCCGGCCGCTTTCGTCGGCAAAACCGAGCAGGCCAACCGGACAGTGTCGCTCGTCCGCCCAGCCCGGATAGTCCAGCACCGGATACAGGCAGATGCCCTCCACCGGCACACCGGCCTGCATCGCCAGGCCCGCCTGCTCGCTGACATAGCGCAGCCAGTCGCCGCGCAGGTCGCCCTCGGCGCCGGTCTCGGCGATCAGCAGTGGGCGTTGGTAGCGCTGGTGGATCTCGCGCAGGATGCCCTTGAAGGGCCGGTAATCCGGGTTGTCGCGCTCGATGGTGCGGCCATCGCCGTGGTACCACTGGTTGTCCGAGTAGTAGTTGACGCCGATGATGTCGAGAAACTCCGGCGCACCGCCGAGCCCCGGCCATTGCTCGCCGCAGAGCATGTCCCAGGCCTCGAACTGTGACTGGCGGAAACGCTCGGCATCGCGCTGCGGGCCGGGCCGGTCGTTGCCGGCGACCACATGGATGGCCGGGTCGACCTGGACGAAACGCGCCCGCGGTTCGACCGCGCGGATCGCCTGCATCGCGGCGATGGTGGCGCGCACCAGCTGGTGCTTGAGCTCGAAGCCGCGGCCGCGGGCCATGGGGTTGAAGTAGGCCTCGTCGCCACCGGCCCAGGCCCAGAAGGAAATCTCGTTGAGCGGTGCGTAGAACGGCACCTCGTCGCTCTCGTCCCTGATCAGCTGCGCCACCGCCGCGGCATAGCGGGCGAAGCGCTCGACGAACTGCGGCCGCCAGATGTCGATGTCGTCCGGCCAGCCGTAATGACACAGGTCCCAGATCACCTGGGTGCCCTGGCGCTGCGCGGCTTCAAGCATGGGCAGAAAGCTCGACCAGTCGTACTGCCCCGGCGTGCGCTCGATCAGGTGCCAGCGCAGGCCGTCGCGCACGCTGTGCAGGCCATGCCGGTGCAGCTCGGCGTAGTCGTGCGCGGCCCAGCGGTCGTGGCCGGTCGCGGCGAGCAGATCGAGACGGCGCCCGTCGCTGCGCCGGTGGTTGGAACACTCGAAACCGCCAAGGAAAAAGCTCTTGAACAGACTGGGGTGGTGCATCGCTGACCTCATGGATGACTCGATGGCCGCCAGGGCGGCCGAGGACTCGCCGTCCGGCGAGCCTCAGGCATAACGACCGCTGCGCTTCAGCCGAGTTGCTCGGGCACCGCTTGCGGCTGGCTCGCCAGCTCGGCTTCCTCGATGCGCTTGTACAGCGCCAGCGCCTGCCCCACCACCTGGTCCATGTTGTAGTACTTGTAGGTGCCGAGACGGCCGACGAAGGTCACGTTCGGCGTTTCGTCCGCCAGCTGCTGATAGCGCTTGTACAGCTCGGCGTTCTCCGGCCGTGGGATCGGGTAGTAGGGATCGCCCTCGGCCGAGGGGTACTCGTAGGTGATGCTGGTCTTCGGGTGGACCTGCCCTGTGAGGTGCTTGTACTCGCTGATGCGTGTGTAGGGCACGTCCACGCTGGGGTAGTTGACCGTGCCCACGGCCTGGAACTGTTCCTGGTCGAGCTGCTTGTGCTCGAACTTCAGCGAGCGGTACGGCAGCTTGCCGAAACGGTAGTCGAAGTATTCGTCGATCGGTCCACAGAAGATCAAATGATCATGCTGCACCTCGTCGCGGATCTCGCGGTAGTCGGTGTTGAGCATCACCTTGATGTTCGGGTGCGCCAGCATCTTCTCGAACATCTTCGTGTAGCCGTGCTTGGGCATCTGCTGGAAGCTGTCGGTGAAGTAGCGGTCGTCGATGTTGGTGCGCGTGGGGATGCGCGAGGTCACCGACTTGTCCAGCTGCGACGGGTCCAGCCCCCACTGCTTGCGGGTGTAGCCGCGGAAGAACTTCTGGTACAGCTCGCGGCCGATGCCGTTGATCACCACATCCTCGCTGGTCTGGATGTTCTTCACCGGTTCGGCGCGGCTGGCGAGAAAGTCGGCCGCTTCCTGTTCGGTGGTCATGTTCAGACCGTAGAGCCGGTTCAGCGTGGTCATGTTGATCGGGATCGGCACTTGCTGGCCATCCACCTGCGCCAGCACGCGGTGCTCGTAGGGGCGCCACTCGGTGAACCGGGAGAGGTAATCGACGATGCGCTGGGCATTGGTGTGGAAGATGTGCGGGCCGTAGCGGTGGATCAGCACGCCGGATTCGTCGTGGTAATCGTAGGCATTGCCGGCGATGTGTGGGCGCCGGTCGACCACCAGCACGCGCTTGTTCAGCCCCGCGGCAAGGCGTTCGGCGAGCACGCTGCCGGCGAAACCGGCGCCGACGATCAGGTAATCGAAGCCACGCCTGCGCGCCTGTGGCTGGTCGCCCGCGCCACCGCCGAGACGTTCCGGGTTGCTGTCCTGCGGGCTCATATCGCGCATTGCATCTTCTCCTTCATCAGGCTCCAGGTGTGATCCCAGGACATGTCGCCGAGGATCTCGTCGGCCTTGGCCAGCAGCGCGTCACGGTCTTCGGCATCGGCCAGCGCGGCTTCGCTGGCAGCGACGAACGCCTCGGCGCTGTCGGCGATGCGCACGATGCCGGTGTCACCATAGGTGCGCAGCACATCGGTGATCGGCGTGGACACCACCGGACAGCCACCGGCGAGGTATTCGGGGGTCTTGGTCGGGCTGATGAAGCGGGTCGATTCGTTCAGCGCGAACGGCATGATCGCCACGTCCCAGCCAGACAGGTATTGCGGCAGCTCGTCGTAGGTCTTGCCGCCCAGGTAGTGGATGTTGTCGCGCTGCGGCAACTCGGCCGGGTCGATCTTGACCACCGGGCCGACCAGCACGATCTGCCACTCCGGCTTCATCCGTGCGACCTGCTCGATCAGCTCGAGGTCCAGGCGCTCGTCGATCACGCCGTAGAAGCCCAGACGCGGATGGGGGATTTCCGCCTGATCCTCCGGGTCATGCTGCGGCCGGCGCGCGGCGGCGAAGTGTTCGACATCCACGCTGCTGGGGAACGGGTGGGCATTGTCGTGGCGCTGGCGCTTGGCCTCGTAGAGGCTGTAGCCGCCGGTGAAGACCAGGTTGGCGCGGCACATCAGCTCCACTTCGCGCTCGATCAGCTGCGGCGGCGCGCCGCGAAACGCCGAGAGTTCGTCCATGCAGTCATAGACGATCAGGCTCGGCGCCAGATGCTCGGAGAAGGCCAGGCTCATCGGCGTGTAGTACCAGAGCATCAGCTCGCCGACGCCAAGCTTCTCCAGGTAATCGTCCAGCAGCTTGCGTTGCGCGCGGTTCGCCGCATCGCCTTCGCAGCCGGCCGGCAGGCGCGGAATCAGCACCTGCACGCCATTCTCCTCGGGACGCACTTCCAGCCAGGGCGCGGCGTCCTCGGTGGGAATCGGTTCTTCATGGAAGAGCACGTTGTAGTCGCGGGCGAAGCGCGACATCAGGTGCTGCGGGCGCTGGTAGACGAAGCTCCAGCGCAGATGCGACAGACACAGCAGGGTCGGGATCTGATCGTCGAAGACCACTTCGGCCGGCGCCTGCTGCGCGTTGCGGGATTTACCGATGTCGTACTGGAACGGGCCGGCCCAGCTCATCTGGAGCACCTCTTTTCGGTGGCGGCGCCCAGGCCTCCGCTGCCCGATCACCCGTCACTGCAAAGCCAGCGCTGCCCTGCGTAAGGCGATTCATCTCGCGATGCCCGACGGCCGCGCAGGATCCTGCAGGCCGCGTCATCCGCCGGCAATGGACGGCTTTCCTCGCCCCGGGTTCCCGCCAGTCATCCGATGTGCAGGCCGTCGGCCGGCTGGCGGGTGAATTGAACTCGCCCGCACCTTGCTCCGTCCGTATCAGCAGGACGCCCGAACAGATCCGGCACCGGAACCGGCGCGCAGCCCGTCGTCGCCCCTCCCGTTCCGTTTCGCCGAACCCAATCACGGAGACTCATGCAGCGCCGCCTACGGCCCCGCTGCAGCGTCCCGAGCGTGTCCAAAAGACAGCGAACCGCGGAGGTATACAGATGATTCTGGTGACAGGAGGGGCCGGCTACATCGGCTCGCACGCAGCACTCGAACTGCTGCAGGCGGGGCATGAGGTACTGGTGCTGGACAACCTGTGCAACAGCTCGCAGCTGGCCTTGGACCGTGTCGAGCAACTGGCCGGCCGCCCACTGCAGTTCGTCAAAGGCGATGTGCGCAACCGCGCGCTGCTCAAGGCGCTGTTCGCTGCCTACCCGATCACTGCGGTGATGCACTTTGCCGGCCTCAAGGCCGTTGGCGAAAGCGTGCGCGAGCCGCTTTCCTACTACGAGACCAATGTCGGCGGCAGCATCGCGCTGTGCCAGGCGATGGCCGAAGCGGGCATTTTCAAGCTGGTGTTCAGCTCATCGGCGACTGTCTACGGCGAGTCGCCGTTGATGCCGATCACCGAGGACCGCCCCACCGGCGTACCGACCAATCCCTATGGCCAGTCCAAGCTGATGGCCGAGAACGTGCTCAAGGGCCTGGCCGATTCCGACCCGCGCTGGTCCATCGGGCTGCTGCGCTACTTCAACCCGATCGGCGCCCACGAGTCCGGGCTGATCGGCGAAGATCCCAACGGCGTGCCGAACAACCTGCTGCCGTACATGCTGCAGGTGGCGGTGGGCCGGCGTAAGCAGCTCAGCGTCTACGGCGACGACTACCCGACGCCGGACGGCACCGGCATCCGCGACTACATCCATGTGGTCGACCTGGCCCGGGGGCATCTCAAGGCGCTGGAGCGCCTGCAACTGGTCCACGGTGTTTCCACGTGGAACCTCGGCACCGGCAAGGGCCATTCGGTGCGCGAGATGATCACCGCGTTCGAGGCAGTCACCGGCCGACCACTACCCCACGTGATCAAACCGCGCCGCCGCGGCGACATCGCCCAGTGCTGGTCGGACCCGACCAAGGCCGAACTGGAACTCGGCTGGCGCGCCGAAAAGGACCTGACCAGCATGCTCGCCGACGCCTGGCGCTGGCAGAGCCGCAATCCGCGCGGCTACGCCGAGGAAAAGGTCGCCGCCGCAGAGGCCGCCTCGCAGACCGCCCTGGCCAGCTGAGCGCTGGCTGCGCGAGCGAACCGACGCTGCCGGCGACGCGCCTGGGCCACGTGAGTGCAGGTCAGGGTGTCGTGCACGCCAGCTCACGGCGAATCTTCGAGGCATCCAGACGGCGGTTGAGCTGCACCACACCGGTCAGCTGAGGGTCCTGCACCGCCATGCGCAGCAGTGCCTCACGGATCTGCGCCGCGGTGGCACAGGGGTTGAGCGAGACGTACAGCGCTGCCGCACCCGTTACATGGGGAGCCGCCATCGAGGTGCCACTCATGTAGGCATAACCGGCTGCACCCCTGGCAGTGGGTACGGTCGAGACGACGTTCACACCCGGCGCGGCGATATGCACGCTCTTCACACCGTAGTTCGAGAAACTGGCGCGCTGGCCGTTCTGGCCGATCGCAGCCACGGCAATGACGTTCGGCAACTGGTAGCTCGCCGGATAGCTTGGCGTCGTGTCGATGTCCAGCCCGCTGTTTCCAGCCGCGGCAATGAACAGGATGTTGGCGTTACCGGCAGCACGAATGGCGTCATACAGGGCCTGCGAATAGCCACCGCCGCCCCAGGAATTGTTGGTCGCTACCAGATTGATCCTTTTCGCCAGCTTCAGCTGCGTCAGGTAATTGATGGCCTTTACCGCACCGGCTGTGGTGCCACCGTTGGCGCCGAGAAACTTCGCCGTGATGAGCTTCGCGCTCGGGCAGACGCCGAATACCCCGGCGCCGTTATTGGCAACCGCGGCAACCGTACCGGCGACATGGGTGCCATGGTCGTCTGCCGCGCCGTCGTAGACGCTGGCGTTATTGGCATTGAAATCCCAACCGTGGATGTCGTCGACGAAGCCGTTGCGGTCGTTGTCCTTGCGATCGGCGCGGCTGCCCTCGCCCGGGTTGATCCAGATGTTGCTGCGCAGATCACCATGGGTGGTCATCACGCCCTCGTCGATGATGCCGACGTGAATGCGGCTGGAGCACGCCACGCCTGCATTCCAGGCAGCCAGCGCACCACTGCCGTAAGGCGCGGCTGGCGATGTGGTCGCGCCTTGCATGCCCCACAGGCTAGTGAGCCCAGGGTCGTTGGGATTGGCCAGTTGGGTGCGGTAGATCCAGTTGGGCTCGGCAAACTCCACGGCCGGATCGGCAGCCAGGCGGGCCAGCAACGCGGCATCGAGCTTCTTGCCCTTGCCCAGCTGTGCCTGCACCAGATCACCCTTGGCGTCCTTACGTGCAGCCTTGGCCAGCAGCTTGTGCATGGCCTTTGCACCCTGTCTGCTCAGCGCCGCATTTTTCGCAGTCTCCGAGGCGCCGGGCTTGAATTGCACCAGCAATTCACCCTCGACGAACGGCCGCCCCGCCTTCAGCGAGGCAGCCACCGGGTTGGGCTTGGCTGAAAGCGGTTCTGCCCCGATCGCGAGCAGCGCACATAGGAAAAGTCCGACACGCTTCTTGTAGACCATCACTGTTCTCCTGAACGACTACTGACAGCCCACGGCGAATGGAATGCTGCTCGGTGGGTGCTCCCGAACTGTATCGGCATTAATGATGTCGATTTAGTGGCGCCGGATAGATGGCGTAGCCGTTCGTCGGCTACGCTGCGGCGTAACGGTGCTTCCACGGTTCCGGGCACAAAAAAAGCCCCGCTTCGCAGCGAAAGCGGGGCCATTAAGAGACGCGGACGGCGAAGCGAATCAGCTGTTCTGCGGCTTCCTGCTGTCCTCGGAAATGGTTGTTATGGATTGCGCATTGAATTCACGATTGCCGAAGAAGGCTTCGTCCATCCGCCCGGTCACACTGATGCGGTCACCTTTCTCGATCTGCTGAAAACCGTCTTTGTCCAACGGGTTATAGGACATGGAGAGGGTATTGACGGTCAGCGAGCCGTCGCCCGTATCGAGGGTCAGTTCTCGATCCTTGACCGACTGAACGGTGCCCTGAATCGTGGTTTCGCTTGACGGCACAAAGGTTGCCGTTCGCCAAAGCGTTTCTTCATCGTTGGCGCTGGCAAAGAAGAAGCTGTTCAGGCCTTCGACGTAGACACTGTTGGCCTCGATCGAGGTGATCTCGAACAGGTCATCATCCACGTCGCCATACACCGTGACCTTATCGCCTTTCTTCAGCGCGCTACCCTCGGCGTACCAATCCCAGTCGTCCATCTCGACAATGATGCTGCCCGTGCCGTAGTCGAGAATGAACGAGTCTGGTTTCACCGATTCCACGGTGCCTTTCATACTGATCCAGGTTCCATCCGGCTGCTGATAGGGACGCGGATCGTTACCCGACTCTGCTGCGAGCGACGCAGTAGCAAGTGCCGCGGTAGCGGTTGCGATGAGCGTTTTCGAAAGCGTCTTCATGGAAACCCCTCCTTCGATAGGTGTTTTGTAGAGCAGCGAACCGGGTTCGCTGCTCAGCAGACACCGCTCGGCGAGCGGCCTGCATCATGGGCAAAGCCGCCATGGCGCAAGGCGGCTTCATCACTGCTGCAGAACGGATACGTCAGACGTCCAGCCAGCCTCGGTCGCCAGCGTCGTCGCGGAAGGTGTTGTACTCATCCTCATTCCAGTCGCCGCTACCGTCGGCGTCATAGGAATTGAAGAGTCCTTCGCCGTATTCATCGCTGGAGAGCATCCCGTCCTTGTCGCTGTCCCAGCGGTTGAACAGCCCATCCTTATCAAAACCCGTATCCCATTCGCCAACGGTGACCACGCCGGTATCGTCTTTATCCCAAACGTCGAAATCGCCGTCATCTGCGACAGCCGGAGCACTGGCGGCCATAGCCGTTGCGAGAGCGATACCACCGAGCATTGCGTGAAGTTTGTTGTTCATCGTGCTTCTCCTCTGCCATTGATTGGACGTCAGCACCAGAGGATGGCGCTCACATAAAATTGGTTTTCCTGCGGCGTTTGTGAGTTCACGGCAATTCGGGATTCAACCCTCCAGTGGCGTCCCGGTACGCCTGAAGCGAAACGCTAATCGCGCCTCCAACGGAGGTTGGCGGGAAGTTCCGATCGCACCCCGGATTTTTTTACGAAGTATTTCGAAACGAACCGCTACGCACCTCGCGCCCCGCTTTGCACCGCCGCCAAGCGAAGTTGAAACGCCTCGCTCTGCCACCGCTCCCTACAGCATCGCCCTGTCAGATCAGCTGCTGGCGCAACCAATCGGCCAGTCGCTCGGCGCGTCGATCGGCGCGCCGCGCCGGTACCCAGAGCGCCAGCCGGGCATCGGTCTCGACGAAGCCCCAGGGGGCCAGCAACCGGCCGGACTGCAGATCGTCGGCGACCAGTTGCTGGGGCGCGATGGCCACGCCAAGGCCGGCCAGCGCCGCCTCCAGGAGGAAATACAGGTGCTCGAAGCTTTGCCCCAGGCGCAGCCGTGCAGGGTCCAGCCCCTGCTGGCGCGCCCAGTTCGGCCAGGCCTGCGGGCGTGAAGCGGTATGCAGCAGCGTCTCCTCGAGCAGGGCCGCCGGCGCCGCGTCGCGCAGCTCGACGCAACGCGGATGGTAGGGGCTGAGCACCGGGCCGATGCGCTCGGCGGCAAGTTCGAACACCTGCATGTCCGCCGGCCACGGTGGCTCGGCATACCACAGCGTCGCATCCAGCCCCGGCTTGCGCGGGTCCAGCTCGCCCTCGCTGGCCGATAGCTGCAGGCGCAGCTCCGGCAGGTCGCGATTGAGCCGGTCCAGCCGCGGAATGAACCAGCGCGCCAAAAGGCTGCCGGGACAACCGAGCACGAACGGCGCCTCGCTGGTCTGTCGCTGCAGCTCGATGCAGGTGCTGCGCAGGCGTTCGAAGGCCTCGCTGGCGGCGTCACGCAGACGCACGCCGGCATCGGTGAGTTTTACGCCGCGCCCTTCCTTGGCGAACAGGGCCAGACCGAGGGCTTCTTCGAGCTGCTTCAGCTGCCGGCTGATGGCCCCGTGGGTGACGTGCAGCTCGCGTGCGGCTTCGCTTACGCTACCCAGGCGGGCAGCCGCCTCGAAGGCACGCAGGGCATTGAGCGGTGGCAGATCGCGGGCCATATATGTGAGTTTTCCTGACAGGTTCGGGCGATCTTATCGCTTTTAACCCGGCGCCGGCAGCCGTAAGCTCACCCTCAATGATTGCCGTAGGGTGGAAACCGCGAAGCGATTTTCCACGCTGGCGTATCGATCGCGTGGACAAGGCTGCACCGTTGTCCACCCTACGCTCACCCCGACTGCGTGTCGGCACCCTCCAAGGAGCCTCGCATGACCTCATACCGCACCGGCCCGGACAACCGCGGGCTGTTCGGCCGCTTCGGCGGCCAGTTCGTCGCCGAAACCCTGATGCCACTGATCAACGAGCTGGCCGCCGAATACGAAAAAGCCAAGGGCGACCCGGCCTTTCTCGAGGAGCTGGCCTACTTCCAGCGCGACTACATCGGCCGTGCCAGCCCGCTGTACTACGCCGAGCGGCTGACCGAGCACTTCGGCGGCGCGAAGATCTACCTCAAGCGCGAAGACCTGAACCACACCGGCGCGCACAAGATCAACAACTGCATCGGCCAGATCCTGCTGGCCAAGCGCATGGGCAAGCAGCGCATCATCGCCGAGACCGGCGCCGGCATGCACGGCGTGGCCACGGCCACCGTGGCCGCGCGCTTCGGCATGCAGTGCGTGGTCTACATGGGCACCACCGACATCGAGCGCCAGCAGGCCAACGTCTTCCGCATGAAGCTCCTGGGCGCCGAAGTGATTCCGGTCACCGCCGGCACCGGCACGCTGAAGGACGCGATGAACGAGGCGCTGCGCGACTGGGTGACCAACGTCCACAACACCTTCTACCTGATCGGCACCGCCGCCGGTCCGCACCCATACCCAGCCATGGTGCGCGACTTCCAGTCGGTAATCGGCAACGAGGTTCGCGAACAGATCATGCAGAAGGAGGGCCGCCTGCCCGACTCGCTGGTCGCCTGCATCGGCGGCGGCTCGAATGCCATCGGCCTGTTCCACCCCTTCCTCGATGACGAGTCCGTGCAGATCGTCGGCGTCGAAGCGGCCGGCCACGGCATCGACACCGGCAAGCACGCCGCCAGCATGGCCGGCGGGGCGCCGGGCGTGCTGCACGGCAACCGCACCTTCCTCCTGCAGGACGAAGACGGCCAGATCACCGACGCGCATTCGATTTCCGCCGGCCTCGACTACCCCGGCGTCGGCCCGGAGCACGCCTGGTTGCACGAGATCAAGCGCGTCGAATACGTGCCCTGCACCGATGACGAAGCCTTGGCAGCGTTCCATCTGTGTTGCCGCCTGGAAGGCATCATCCCCGCGCTGGAATCCGCCCACGCGCTGGCCGAAGCCTTCAAGCGCGCGGCCAAGCTGCCCAGGGAGCACCTGATGGTGGTCAACCTCTCCGGCCGCGGCGACAAGGACATGCAAACCGTCATGCACCACTACGACGAACAGGAAGAACACATATGAGCTCGGTGAATTCCCGCTTGCAGGCCCGCTTCGCACAGCTGAAGCAGGAAAACCACGCCGCGCTGGTCACCTTCGTGACGGCGGGCGATCCGGACTACGCCACCTCCCTCGCCATCCTCAAGGGCCTGCCGGAAGCCGGCGCCGATGTCATCGAGCTGGGCATGCCGTTCACCGACCCGATGGCCGACGGCCCGGCGATCCAGCTGGCCAACATCCGCGCCCTGGCCGGCAAGCAGAACCTGCCGAAGACGCTGCAGATGGTCCGCGAATTCCGCGAGACCAACCAGAGCACGCCGCTGGTGCTGATGGGCTACTACAACCCGATCTTCGCCTATGGCGTCGAGCGTTTCGTCAGCGATGCGAAAGAGGCCGGAGTGGATGGCCTGATCGTCGTCGACCTGCCGCCGGAGCATAACGACGAACTCTGCGACCCGGCCCAAGCCGCCGGCATCAACTTCATCCGCCTGACCACCCCGACCACCGACGACCAGCGCCTGCCCACCGTACTCAACGGCAGCTCCGGCTTCGTCTACTACGTCTCGGTGGCCGGCGTGACCGGTGCAGGTTCCGCCACCCTGGAACACGTCGAGGAAGCCGTGGCACGCCTGAAGCGCCACACCGATCTGCCGGTATGCGTCGGCTTCGGCATCCGCACCCCGGAGCAGGCCGCGGCTATCGCCCGACTCACCGAGGGTGTGGTGGTCGGCTCGGCGCTGATCGACCAGATCGCCGGGGCCAAGAGCCCGGAGGCTGCGGTAGAAGGCGTGCTTGGCCTGTGCCGCGAGATCAGCGCCGGAGTACGTGGCGCCCGCGGCTGAGGCTTTAATGCCGTAACCGAAAAGCCGCTGCCCCCGTGAGAGGGCAGCGGCTTTTTTCATTCCTGTAGCGGGCTTTTCAGCAGATTCCGGCCGACCGGCATCAGGCATGGACATGCCGGCGGCCCCGCCCAGCGCCGGCAGGCGACACCCACGCGTGGCGCCCCTTGTGGGCTCAGCCTTTCTTTTTCTTCTTCTTCAGTGCCTTCAACCGCTGCGCCGCGCGCTCTACCGTAGCTTTCTTGTCCGGCCGCTTCATGCGCTTCCATTTGCGGATCTCGTCCTTGGTGCGACCACAGCTGGTACACACCTCGTCCGTGAGCTTGCAGACGGAAATGCACGGATTCTCGACATCCTTGCCCACTGTCAGTGCCGTGTCGCGCCGTTGCGGGCCAGGCGGCGCTGCCAGTCACCGCCATCGTCGCGCTTGCAGGCTTCCTCGCTGTCGAAACGCACCGGTGCGATCAGGGCATCCATGTCGATACCCGCCTCAGCGAGCGCCGCCCGGGTGAGCGCCTGCATGCGTGCGCCCTGACCTTGACCAATCGCCATAGCGCGCTGCGCCTCCGTGGCGAATACCCACGTGACCTGCAGGCTCTCGGGGAAGCGCGCGTAATCGACCTCATGAGTGAGCCAGCTGAAGCCGACGATTTCCGCCTTGCCAGCTTCACAGGCCTGGGTCAGGCAGCTGGAGAGTTGCCGTTCCATACGGGTCTGATCGCGTTTGCCGAGAAGCATCGTGACGTCCTGTATCAGGGTTGGCCCCGCGTCGAAGGGACAGTAGGAAGGAGTCTAAAGCGAGCGCCGGACGCCGGATCGTCGGCAGCGCTTGTTGGCAGTACCGCTGATCGATACGTCGCAGGCTGCGAAGCACATTCCCGAAGGCAGGACCCTAGCCACTACAACTTGCGATAGCGGCGGCACTGCTGAACGACATATTTGCGCACATGCTGCACCTTCGCCCAACCCACCTCATCCATGCCAACCGTCTCCAGCTCGGCTTGCAACTCGGCGCTATTGGCAGCTGGCTCGAGCAGATCCAGCATTTGCCGCAGCTCCCGCAGTACGAACGGCGGCGCAAGGCCCATGTGGCGTGCCAGCTCTTCCCAATCGGCTCTGCGCAGCTGCTGCGGATGGAAGTTGCTGCCGACCGCGAAACCAAGATTGGGGCTGTATGGCAGCACCATCGTACATACCAGGTCATAGGCCGGCGCCAGTGACCAGCGCCCCTTGGCGTCTTGCAACAGCGAAATGTTCTTGGCATGGCCATCGCTGTTGCCGGCCAGCACGTTGAATATCTGCCAGCGCAGCAGTTGACGCACCTGCAGCGCAGGCGTGGTCGTCACCGCGCGCAACAGCCCTGCGCAGGCCGCCAGCGTCGGACCGCCCTCTTCCTGGTACTTGAGCCGCCGCGGATAGCCAAGCGCCTGGCACATGTCCTCCTGGTGCACACGCTCGATCTGGTTATCCACTCGCTCACGATCGTAACGAGCCACGGCAAGATAGTGAGCCTTCCCTGCCTGACCTGCGTGCGAGTCGGGAACCAAAAGCCCAGCGATCCGAGCCAGACGGTTCATATAGAGCTCGTTGAAAACCAACGCCGGCTTTAGCGAGAACTTGATCAGATGCGAAGAAGCGGCGGCACCGCTCGGGAGGTAGAGCTGGCCGCCTTCGAGGATTACGGGAATCTTGTCCTGAGCGCCGGCAAGGGAAAGACGTGTCGCCTTGCCCGGCTGGAACAAGGCGTAGCGCTCTTTACCCTGCGCCCAGCGCGCCAGCTGATTGGGGTCGACCGGCTCCTGGCCAGATTCGATCAACGCATCGGCCCGCTCCGGGTCAACAATACGCAACGCACCGGCACAATCACCACCTATGGCGGCCAACAGCGAAAAGTCGTCATCGGCGATCCCAAGCCGGTTCACCAGCAATTGCCGCGAAGCTTCTTCGGGAAGTAGATTGGCAAACCAGTTGTGTGCCGTGCCGAGCGTTGGCGCAAACATACCGGTTGCAAGCGGCAAGCTATTGGAAATTGCAAACCGCGCTGCTTCGCTATATCGAAAACCCATGCTCCGGCCATCGTCACCCAGCCAAAGCTCACCGATACGGCAATCACCCCGGTAGACGCCGAGCAGTCCGCTCACAGGTCGCCCCCGTCACGTCTAGCCGCCAGCAGCTCGATGCCCAGCGTATGGCACACGTTCAGCACCCGTCCGAACGAACAGCTCTCGCGGCCATTTTCCAGCTCGCTCAGAAAGCGCACGCTCACGCCACACAGGCCGGCAGCGTCCACCAGACGCAGCCCCTGACCCTTGCGAGTGCGCTGAATCAGCTTGCCCAGCTCGGCCATCGAAACAAATGCGGTAGGTTCAGCCATTTTCCCGTTCCGTACAATTTGCCCTTCGGAAACAGCTCAGTTCCAATTTTTTCCCAATAGGGAAAATACTCTCTGCCGCTGGCCAGTGCATCGAATTTTTACCGATCGGGAAAAAAGATCTTCTGGTGCATCTCAAAGAACTACCACGCAGAACAAACCCTCAGCCATCGATGACCAATATCGACCGGCTCGATTTCGACCGCGCCCGCCGACCGCGTAGCATGCCCTGCACACCCCGTTCCCGCTCGAGGAGATCGACATGCCCGACACCACTTACGTACCGCCCAAGGTCTGGACCCACGATGCCCCCTCCGGCGGCAAGTTCGCCAGTATCAATGCGCCAACCGCCGGCGCGCGCGAGGAGAAGCCGCTGCCGGTGGGCAAGCACCCGCTGCAGCTGTATTCGCTGGCCACGCCCAACGGGGTGAAGGTGGGCATCATGCTCGAGGAGCTGCTCGCCCTCGGTCACAGCGGCGCCGAGTACGACGCCTGGCTGATCAAGATTGGCGAGGGCGACCAGTTCGGCAGCGGCTTCGTCGAGATCAACCCGAACTCGAAGATACCCGCGCTGGTGGACCGCAGCGTCGACGGCGAACCGCTGCGGGTGTTCGAGTCCGGCTCGATCCTGGTCTACCTCGCCGAGAAATTCGGCGCCTTCCTGCCGACCGAGATCCGCGCGCGCACCGAGACGCTGAACTGGCTGTTCTGGCAGATGGGTTCGGCGCCCTTCCTCGGCGGCGGTTTCGGCCACTTCTACGCCTACGCGCCGGAAAAGTACGAATACCCGATCAACCGCTACGCCATGGAGGTCAAACGCCAGCTCGACGTGCTCGACCGTCAGCTGGCGGAGCATCGCTACGTGGCCGGTGCCGACTACAGCATCGCCGACATGGCGATCTGGCCCTGGTACGGCGGGTTGGTGCTGGGCGAGCTGTATGGCGCCGGCGAATTCCTTTCGGTGCACGAGTACCAGCACGTGCAGCGCTGGGCCAAGGAGGTTGCAGCGCGACCGGCGGTCATCCGCGGGCGCAAGGTCAACCGCAGCTGGGGCGATGAGTCCGAGCAGGCGCCCGAGCGCCACAGCGCCGCCGACCTCGACTGAGCCGTCGCCAACCCTGCGCAGGCGCGAACGGCAGCGCCTTTCCCGCCTGCGCCAGCGGCCGAGCCCACTGACCGCCGATCCCGCCTGCTGAACTCTCACGGCAGCTGCCTACCCAATCAGATATGAGCGCTGCCATCGATCAGCAGGGGCTCTCATTTCCTGCCCCCTCTTCGTGTTCGCCATGCACAGCGCTCCAACCCGGTTGTACAGCACAACGTGAGGTGATCCATGAAACACACACTGGTAGCAGCGTTCGCCACGCTGACCGACGCCAATCGAACCCGCGGCGACCTGATGGCACGCGGCATTCCGCGTGAACAGATCCACGCGGTGGGCGCCGAGAGCGCCGACATCCACGCCTATGAGGCGCCCTATAGCACCACGCCCGATACGCCGGTGGACCGCACCGAGCACGAATCGAAGGTCGCGCACTTCTTCAAATCGCTGTTCGGTCATGAGCCGCACGAGCAGCATCGCCATCATGCGACGGCTTATCCGGAGGCGGTGCGCCGCGGCGCCCTGGTGATCGCGGTGGACGTGGTCGACGAGGATCAGCTGGCCAAGGCCCGTGATGCGCTGGAGTACAACGGCGCCATTGATATCGACGAACATGGCGCCACTGGTACAGCGGACGGTTACCCCGGCCCCACCAGCCCCTATGCCGGCGCAACCGGCGGTGACAGCCATCTGGACAAGCATTTCACCGGCCAGCAGACGCACCACGCTGGCGCCATGGCAGGCAGCGACAGGGAAAGCGAAACCCTGGGCGCGGGCAGCAGCGCTTCGCGTACCACCGAGCCGGATACGGGCAGCCACGGCATTGGCAGTGCCGGCAAACGCGCCGGTACCGACTACCCGCCAACCACCGCAACCACGGCGCCGACCGGGGCCGGCAGCAGCGGCCACGGCGCCAGCGCCAGCACTCCAGAGGTAGCGCCCGGTGTCGGTACACGCGAGTCGGGGCTGTGCCGTGACCGCATCTGCGTGATCCAGCGGCCGAGCTGACGGCTTTCGCCTGGAAGGGTGAGAACAGGGCGAACGATGTTGTCACCCTTCCACGCCGCGTCCCGTTCCGCCCGCAGGGTGGGCTTCAGCCCACCGCCACATGCGCATCCTCTCTGATGGGCTGAAGCCCACCCTACGCGTTCACACCTCAACGCCGGCGTTGGTTCTCGCCCAGCGCCTGGCGCAGCCCGGTTCGGCCCAGACTCAGCGCCAGGCAATCTTCGGCGGTGCCGAGTGCGGCGTTGAGCAGCGCATGCGGCTGATAGGGTTTGCGCAGGCTCAGGCCGATCTTCGAGGCGAGCAGCGCCGCCGTCGCACCCAGCAGTGCCGGCAGCAGTACCGGCTCGCGCCGCACGCCGGCCAGCGCGGCAGCACTGACCCCACCGGATACCGCGCGAAACATCATCGACGGCACGATGGTGCGATCCGGGGCGAAGGGCATCTTGTCGCCGGCAATCTCCCCGGCTGCCAGTACCGGCAGGAAGGTCTGCGCCGAATCGGACGTCAGCAGCCGCGCCGCCTCGCCCGCACCGTGCAGATCATCCCGCTCGCTCAACGCGCGACTGACCAGCGTGGGCGCCAGCATGCTGCGCATGCCCGTCACCGCGCCGATCGCCAGAGCGGCCCATAACAGATTGCTCGATGTCGACATCGTCAGTTCTCCCGGTAGTTGCTAGTACCGACCGGCCTGGGGCAAGGAGCGTTCGCCGCAGTCCCGTGGCCATCGACGGATGGCACGCCAGCCGCCTCGGTGGCTGCGCGTCAGAACCTCGATGCGGTGCTTCCACCGCGCCAGACAACCGCACCGCACATCACCACTGGTTAAGCCCGTAGCCGACCACACCCAGACCGAAGCCCATCTGCGCCAGCAGCAGCGCGCGGATGGCGAAGGTGTAGCTGATCACCCGGCTCTGCCCCAGCGCGTCGGCGGCGAACAGCCGGTAACTCTCGGGATAGTCGGCTTCCATTTCCTTCAGCGCCGCGATGGTCAGCTCCAGCAGCTGTCGGCTGCGCGCGTCCACCAGCCAGAACACCTGCGCCAGCAAGACGGTGAAGGCACCCAGCAGAATCAGCAGCCCCGGCGAGAAACCCTGCTGCAGCGCCGCCAGTACACCGCCATCGGCAAAGATCGCCAGCACCACGAAGAAGTTGAAGCCACGCAGGCGCTGCTCGGCATTGAGCTTGAAATGCGCCCAGACAAACTCTCGACCATCCATGCGATCACCCTCTGCTAAGCCAGGCGGCGGCAGCTAGCACTCGATAACACCACCGCCCCGGTCGCTACCGTTGGTGGGCTGAAGCCCACCCTACCGCGCATCGACCTCCTCACCCGTAGGGTGGGCTTCAGCCCACCGCTTTACCCGGTCGTCCGAGCGATAACGAGCGGTCAGGCCGGATCGACCAGGTCCTGCCATTCCTGGTGGCGCTCGATGTAGCGGGCGATGAACTCGCATTGCGGCACCACGCGCTTGTCGCGCCGCCGTGCATCGTCCAGCGCACCCTCGGCCAGCACGCTACCCAGCCCCTGCCCGGACAGGCTGGGGTCGACCTCGGTATGGGTGAAGACCATCCGCTCGCCCTGCTCGCTGTACTCGGCAAAGCCGAGTGGCTGGCCCTCCACCAGCAGCTCATAGCGCTGCTGCGCGGCATCGTGGCGGACGCTGGCTTGTTTATCGGTCATGGCAGACTCCCTCTCGGTTCTTTGGCTGTGGCTAGAGGTACGAGTGGACGCGGTGTGGGAGGGTTCAGATGGAGCGGCCACGAAACGCCCTGCGCCGACTTGCCCAAGGTGTGCCGCAAGTAGGCTCGGGACGGGTATGAAACTCAATCACCGCTGGTTTGAAGCTCGGCATGCCCGCCCGACAAGGCGATCGCCTGGTTATTGCTGAACGGCCGGAGATCCAGCGCATCCCCATGCTCTTTCAGCACCTGCTCGACAGCCTCGGCGAACGGCTCGTTTCGGTAATGCGGTAGCGGGTAGAAATCGACCAACCCCAAGGCCGCAAAGGACTCGAGATCAGGCGCGGCAGAAACGTCGTCCAGCGCCTTTATGTATTCGATGCTGGGGGCGAGTATCGCGGAGCCGGCGGATTCGCCGATGTAGCACTTCCCGGCCCTGACCTGTTCCGCGATCAACCTGTCCGCGCCCTTGCGCTTCAGCTCCTGCAGCAGAAAGAAGGTGTTGCCGCCTGACACATAGATGTAATCGCCACGTTCGAGCTTGCTGACGATCTCGTCCTGAGTTGCGGTTGAAACCTCGAGTTCATCGATCACCAGACCGGCTTCGACAAGCGCCTCCCTGGCCGCAACAAGGTAGGAATTGACCTCCTCGGCAAGGCTCGCCGTAGGAATCAGCGTAACCGTCCTGCCGCGGCACTCGCCTCCGGTGAACCTGACAAACAAGTCCACGACTTCAGCAAAGGAGGATGTCAGGAAAATGTTCATATGCACCTCTGCGCTCGACTGGATTCAGGCTCGCCCAACCCGCCCCTGGTTATTGAGAACACGGCGGGACAGCTCAGCGCTGCCGCGCCGCGCCTTCCAACAGGCCGACAAGCAGAGTGGACGAAAAACCCCTGGCTTGCCCGTTTCTTATCAATCCACCCCGACAAAGCCACCGGTCTGGTGCTGCCACAGCCGCGCATAGAGCCCGCCGCGGGCGATCAGCTCGGCATGGGTGCCGGTCTCGATCACCTGGCCCCCGTCGATCACCACCAGCCGATCCATGCGCGCGATGGTCGACAGCCGGTGGGCGATGGCGATCACCGTCTTGCCTTCCATCAGGGTGTCCAGGCTCTCCTGAATCGCCGCCTCGACCTCCGAATCCAGCGCCGAGGTGGCTTCGTCGAGCACCAGGATCGGCGCGTCCTTGAGCAGCACCCGGGCGATGGCGATGCGCTGCCGTTGCCCGCCGGAGAGCTTCACGCCGCGCTCGCCGACCATCGCCTCGAAGCCCTTGCCGCCCTGGCTGTCGTCCAGGGTCTTGATGAACGCATCCGCGCGGGCCTTGCGCGCCGCGGCCCAGAGCTCTTCTTCGGTGGCGTCGGGCTTGCCGTAGCGCAGGTTGTCGCGGATGGAACGGTGCAGCAGCGCCGTGTCCTGGGTGACCACGCCGATATTGGCGCGCAAGCTCTCCTGGCTGACCTCGGCGACGTTCTGCCCGTCGATCAGGATGCGCCCGCTCTCCAGGTCATAGAGGCGCAGCAGCAGGTTGACCAGCGTCGACTTGCCCGCGCCCGACGGCCCGACCAGGCCGATCTTCTCGCCCGGGCGAATGTCGATGGTCAGCCCGCTAATCACCCCGCCCTGCTTGCCGTAATGGAAATGCACATCCTCGAAGCGCACGCCGCCCTGCTCCACCTGCAGCGGCCTGGCGTCCTCGGGGTCGAGCACATCGCGCGGCCGGACGATGCTCTTCATGCCGTCCTGCACGGTGCCGACGTTCTCGAAGATGCCGTTGACCACCCACATGATCCACTCGGCCATGTTGTTGATGCGGATCACCAGGCCCAGCGCCAGAGCGATGGCGCCTGTGGTGATCCGCGCCTCGCTCCACAGCCACAGCGCCAGCGCGCCGGTGCCGACGATCAACAGGCCGTTCATGCAGGTGATGAGGAAATCCAGGCTGGTGATCACCCGCGACTGCAGGCGGAACTTGCCGAGCAGCTCCTGCATCGCCTCGCGGGCGTAGCTCTCCTCCTCCCGCGAATGGGCGAACAGCTTGAGCGTGGCGACATTGCTGTAGCCGTCCACCACCCGCCCCATCACCTTCGAACGCGCCGCGGACGCCGCTGCCGAGCGCGCACGGATACGCGGCACGAAGTACCAGAGCGCGGCGCTGTAGCCGACGATCCACAGCAGCAACGGCACGATCAGGCGCAGATCGGCGGCGGCGAACAGATACAGCGCGCTGCCGGCATAGACCACCACATGCCACAGCGCATCGATCACCTGCATGGCCGAATCGCGCAGCGACGGCCCGGTCTGCATCACCCGCTGGGCGATGCGCCCGGCAAAGTCGTTCTGGAAGAAGTTCAGGCTCTGCTTGAGCACATAGCGATGGTTCTGCCAGCGGATCAGGTTGGTCAGCCCAGGGTTGATCGCCTGATGCGTCAGCAGGTTGTGCAGGCCGAACACCAGCGGCCGGATGACCAGCGCCACCGCCGCCATCCACAGCAACTCGTTGCGGTGCTCGGCAAAGAAGGTCCGGGCGTCATCGGTCGCCTGGGCCATATCGATCAACTGGCCGAGAAAGCTGAACAGCGCCACCTCGATCACCGCCGCGAAAAAGCCGACCACCAGCACGGCGGTCATCAACGGCCAGACCTGCTTCAGGTAATGGGCATAGAAGCGCAGCATCCCGGCCGGAGGCGCAACGTCCGGGCTGGGCTTGAAGACATCAATCAGGTTTTCGAAACGGCGGAAAAGCATGGGGAGGTCTGCTTTGTGGCGAGGTGGGCGAACGTCGTTCGCAAATACGACCGCTCCGGTGCGGCATTCCGGTTGGACGCCCCGAGCCCGCGAGCGTTTCGCCAACCACCTGCCCGGCCCGTCGATTCGCATCGGTGGACAAGCAGAGCGTTGTCCACCCTACGCCACTCCGCACTCCTCTGCCGACAGCGCGCATCCGTAGGGTGGAAAACGGCGAAGCCTTTTCCACGCGTTAAGTTCAGACCACCTCGCTGCATTGCTTGTGCTGAACAGTCATTTCCCCGACTCCGGGCCAGATACATAACGAAGCGGAGACTTCCGAGTATTCTCCGATCTCCTACGCAAACCTTTGCACCCGGCACGCCCGCCATCACCCTGCCGAAACGCTGATATGAAGAAACCCGCTCTCACCGTCTGCAGCCTTCTCGCCGCGTTCGCCCTGCTCTTTGGCTGGAGCCTGAACGATGTTCTGAACGCGCCTCCGTCGGTGTCACAAGTCAGCCCGCAAGGTGGTCATCTCATAGAGAGCGTGCCGGTACGGGGCCTCCTAGCTCCTGGTGGAGGACTGTCCTATCTACGCATCGTCGACCGTACGGATGGGTCGAAGGTATTTCGCAGCCCGCTGTTTACCACGCGGTCGGTGGATATGCGGGCGAGCGAGGACAGCCAAAACCTGGGCGTGACCTGGATAGCCTTCGACAAGCACACCCAAGCCTTTACCCTGAGCATCCCTCAATGGCGCCCGGATTGGCGCAACATTTTCTTCAGCAATACGCCCTACGAGGTCGTACCGAACGGCTGAGCCACAAAATACATCCGCTGGCCGTAAAAGACGGAAGCGCCGCCGCTACCCCTTCCGAACCGATTCCGGCCGCAGATACGGCAGCATGTGCGCCACGTAGTCCGCCTTGCCCAGCTCGATCCCTTCCTTACGCAGGATCGAATACGCGGTCATCACGTGGAAATAGAACTGCGCCAGCGTCCAGTCACGGGCGTACTGCTCCGCAGTCAGGTCGAAGATCATCCCGTTTGCCAGCTCATGGGCGATTGGCTTGCCCGCGTCCATATCCAGCGCATCGGCGGCGAGGCCGTCGAACAAAGCGACCGTCTCATCGATCCGCGCATAGGCATCGGCCAGCGTGCCCGGCCGCTCACCCGCCTGCCGCCCCTCGTCCAGCAGCTCGTTGATCACAGCCGGAAAGGCCTCGCCTCTCAGCCGGCACACGGCCTCCCGCGCCTGCACACAGGCAAAGCGAACCTGAGTCGACAGCGGAAACATATCCGGCGCCAGCCGCGCGGATAACAACGCCTGCGCCTCTGCTTCCGGTAGCTGGGCCTGCGCCTTCTTCAGCCAGCCGGAGAGGGTTTTGAGCATTTGCGTATAGGTTGGGATGAGGAGAGTTGTTAGTTGCAAAGGTTCGAACCTTGTAGAGGGCTACGCCAGATAAAGTGACAGGGCTACGAAGCTAACCACCTGAACGGTAAATAAATTCGTCCCCTTTATGGTCTTATTTTTCGGCTAATTAAATTTTATTTATCAGGCTGGGGTATTGATTGCCTATCAACGACCTTTTCGAGATTTTGAATCTTCGTGTCCAGCACGCTTACGCGACTATCGACAGAGTTTAAGTTCCTGAGGCTGTCCTTGATGCCAGAAGTTTCAAGTTGATTATGTTTTATTCTTTCAAAAGCGACTGAAATTTCTTTCTTGTTTTCTGCTATATCTGCCTTAACCGCAATTAATGAAGAAAAAAATCCAATTACGCCTGTGAGCGCCATACTGATAAGCAATATTACCCAATCACTAATATTAAATTGTGAAGAGCTATTGTTTGGGGGAGCAGCTGGCGGGCTCATCATATAGTTTTGCGGCGGTGTTGGTGTTGAAGATGTTATCGCACCTGAATATGGCGGAGTTGTTGACGTGCTGGTCATTTTACTAGTGCCTCAATTTCGCTCTCGGATATTCTCGGGGCAAATCTTTGAGACAGTTTTTGAAGCGTTTCAAAACTGAAGTGTTTTCCACCGATGGGAATATTGTTTATATCTCTCTGGATATAAATCCCCTTCTCAGAAACTCCATTTGTAACTGCTTCTGTCGCATTTATTTCGTGTATATCATTAATCTTATAGCCGTGCGATTCGCTGATTTTATTGAATCTTAAGCTTAACTCTTCTGCGCCATCAACGGCACTGGTGAAGAATTTCTTGCGTAGAGTTTGAAGTGCCGAATTATCTTGATGGAAATATCTTGCTACCATTCCAAATCTTACAACTTCCTGCTTGGAAAGCACGGCCTTGGTTAAACCTGAAACCTTTGCATTGAAATCTTTAAGAATATCGCTGTTCGATTTTTGATCGTTTATACGCTGAAGAATAAAGTCAATTCTTGACCTTGAAATATTGCATGAGTAATCTTTCTTTTCGGAAGAAAGGACTATTACCGGAACTTCAGGCGGGAGCTCCGGTGGGATTGGTATCATCTGAGGCATGGCGTCAAAGATATTTAACATTTCAGAGTTTAGGCTTCCAAATTCGAGATCTGGCCTAGCCACTATATCCCTTAGAAAAAAGGCAAACTGAAGAGATAAGATTCTGGTTTTCATATTGACTCCATAAGCTTTTTCGAGCACTTAGTGTAGTTTGATATGAGAGGCTAGTAGCGTCTTCGTTCGTGGAAAAAGGGGACAGATTTATTTTTTAACAGGACGGGATTTCTGCGAATAATAAATCGCCATCTTTTTCTCTCGCTTTTCTCATCAGAAAGAAGCCGCTCGCCGGATGTGTCGAAGCGAACAGGGAAAAGCGCGCCATCTGTACCCTCCTTGGTAAACAGGCCGTGCGACTCGTAGCGTCGCAGCGGAACCGTGATCGAGTGCGCAGTTGCTGCGCGTGCTGGCACATTAGCCACTACTTCCGTATGGGTAAAGCAGACGATGGATTAATCCTCGGTTTTCACACTGTCGCCTGATGCGCGGTCATTCGCGCCGTATGCACTTTCCGCCCATCTACCCTGTCCACCCTGCATGGCTCAGTTGCGGAGGTGATCGTGGAAGGCATGTTTTTCAGTAGCGCAACGACGTTGATACGCACGCTGGTGGTGGGCGTGCTGGCCTATATCAGCCTGGTGTTGCTGTTGCGCCTGTCGGGCCGGCGGACGTTGTCGAAGATGAATGCGTTCGATCTGGTGGTGACGGTGGCGCTGGGTTCGACGTTCGCGACGATTCTGCTCAATCGCAATGTGTCGCTGGCCGAGGGGGTGCTGGCGTTCGCGCTGTTGATCGGGCTGCAGTATGTGGTCACCTGGTCCAGCGTGCGGGTGGCGTGGGTGCGGCGGACGGTGACGGGCGAGCCGGCGCTGCTGTTCTTTCGCGGGCGTTTTCTCGGCGATGCCATGCGCGTGGCGCGGGTGACCGAGGATGAGGTGCGGGCCGCCGCACGCAGCCAGGGGCTGGCCGCGCTGGATGGTATCGAGGCGGTGGTGCTGGAGACCGATGGTAGTTTCAGCGTGATCACCGATAGCGCCGGACACAGCCGTTCCACGCTGGACGGGGTGAATGTGCCGGGGCCGAACGAAAAGGGCGTTTGAGGCCGTGGCCCCTTTCGCCAGCGGCTGATCGACGGATCCGCCACCGGGGGCCCGCGCCGGTCCGGTTGCCGCCGCGCGGCGCTGCCGCCAGACTCGTTGTTTCCGCCCTGCGATGCGATTCCCACCGATGAAAACCAACCTCGACGAAATGCTCGCCTTTGTCAGCGTGGTCGACAGTGGCTCGATCAGCGCTGCGGCCGAGCAGCTGGAACAGACCGCCTCGGGCGTCAGCCGGGCGTTGAGTCGGTTGGAGGACAAGCTGGCGGTGACGCTGTTGCGCCGTACCACGCGGCGCCTCGAGCTGACCGAGGAAGGCGAGGCGTTCCTGGCGCAGGCGCGGCGGATTCTGGCCAGCGTCGAGGAAGCCGAGGAGCAGATGGCCCTGCGGCGGCAGGCGCCGGCCGGGCGCTTGCGGGTCAATACCGCGTCGCCGTTCATGCTGCATGTGATCGTGCCGCTGATCGGGGATTTCCGCGCGCGCTATCCGCTGATCGAGCTGGAGCTGCACAGCGACGACCGCATCGTCGATTTGCTGGAGCGGCGCATCGATCTGGCCATCCGCATCGGCCCGCTGCCCGATTCCAGCCTGCATGCACGGCCGCTGTGCCACACCATGCGCCGGGTGCTGGCGAGCCCGGCCTATCTGGCGCGGCATGGCACGCCGCAACACGTCGAAGACCTGGCGGAGCACAGCCTGATCGGCTTTACCGAGCCGGATCGTCTCAACGACTGGCCGCTGCGCCACGCGCTCGGCGAGAGCTGGCGGATCAACCCGGCGCTACGCGCCTCCAGCGGCGACACCGTGCGCGAGCTGGCGCTGGCCGGCGAAGGGATCGCCAGCCTGTCGGACTTCATGACTGGCCGGGACCGCCAGCGCGGCGAGCTGGTGGAGGTGCTGGCGGCGCAGCGCGTCGACGTGCGCCAGCCGATCAACGCGGTGTACTACCGCAACAGCGCGCTGGCTTCGCGCATCACCTGTTTTCTGGATTACCTGAGTGAGCGCCTGGGAGCCGGCGCACCGCACGACTGAGCATGGAGAGCGCGTCCGGGCATTCATGGCTGTGGAACCGCGCGAACGCCAGAAATGAAACGACCCTGTCCGTCGGGTCAAAGACAGACAGGGCCGCATCTTTCAGTTTGTGCGCAGCGCGGCTTACTGCCCCAGCAGGCCCGCGTTCTGTACGGAGCCGAAGGCAAAGCCGAGGAACTCCGGCACGCTCATTTCGCGACCGTTGAAGGTCACCTTATCATTGGCGTAGTGCAGCGAACTGACCAGCCGCTCGCCCTCCAGACGCGACCAGCCGGTGTTCAGCGCCATGCCGCTGAACAGCTCGGTGGCGGCCTCGGTTTCCTGCTGCAGTGCCGCCTGGTCGAGCTGGCCGTCACGCGCGTTGTTCTGCACGACCAGCCCGGCGATGTCTCGCACCAGGTCCTTGTCGATGCCGGCGTCGGCCTTGAGCGAGGCGAGCATGCTGGTGATCATCGCGTCCGGGGTGAAGGCTTCTGCGCTCGGCGATTGCAGGTCGAGCACGACCGACAGCCGGGCCGCGCCGTGGGCGGTTTCGAAGCCGAACTCGTCGAGGGCCAGGGTGGGCTTGTGTTCGAGCAGTTGCAGGGCACGGGCCTGCAGTTCCTGCTGCTGGGCGCTGGTCATGCCGGCGAAGGATTCCTGCGGGGTGGCGCTCTGGTCGAGGATGTCCTTGTAGCTCGCCACCAGGGCCTTGAGGCTGCTTTCCTCGAGGTTGCGCAGGCTGAAGACGAGGGCGAGGTTGCGGAAGGTCTGGCCTTTGGCGCTGACCTCGCCGATGCGGTAGCCGATGGTCTGATCGAGGCCACGGCTGCCGCGGCTCAGTGCCTCCTCGACGGAGGCCTGCTGGATGACCACGGCGGGCTCATCGCCGGCCTTGATTTCCATGCGCTGCAGGGTGATGGCGGACGGCCCGAAGCCGAAACCGGCGTCGTAATCCTGCTTGTCGGCGCTCAGGCCGATGCCGCGCAGGCTCACCTGTACCGGCTGGCCACTGTCGCTGCGCTGCAGGTCGATATCGACTTCCGCCAGCTCGCCGTCCATGCGTACGTCGCTGCCGTCCTTGTTCGCCTCAAAGTTGAGGTTGGCGGGGGCGATGCGCACGCTGCCGTCTTCGTCTTCGATATTCAGCGCGGCCGTGTGCAGATCGCCGGCCTGGCCGCCGTCATAGCCGATGGTCACCTCGCCCACCAGCGGCACTTCGCCGGAGGCGGCGTCGAACAGTTTCTGCGTCAGCGGCGTGCGTTCGAGTTCGAAGTGGCTCTGCGCGGCGACCGGCATCAGCTGGCCACGGCTCAGGCGCGAGACGGGAAAGGGGCCGTGTTCGAGGCGATCGTTCAGCAGCAGGGCGTAGTGCTCGGTGTTGCCTTCGTCATCCGCTACATCGATGTCGATCTGATAGCGCGCGGTGCTGGACAGCAGGCCGCGTTCGAAGCTGAGCAGGGTGAGGCTGACATCGGCCCCGGCGCCGACGCCCATCTCGCGCAGCTTGAGGTTGGCCTGGTCGACGGCATCGCGGGCGGTCGATTCGACCTGGGTGCTGGTGTAGAAAGTGGCGGCCCCGAAGAGGGCCAGGGGTACGGCTACGGCGAGCGCGAGCTTTTTCATGGAAGCATCCTGTGCGGCGGCTGGGCAGACGTCCTGTCAGCCGGTGGTTGGCAAGCGGCGGCACTCTAGCAGCGCGCTTCGGCAGGCTCCAGCGCGCCGGGGCAGAGGATGGGAAGGGTGAGAACGTGGCAACAGATTCGGGCGGGACGACGCCTGCCGCGCCTTCGCCGCCCTGCCTGTATGGTTAGTGCGTGTTGTCCGATTTCGGCATGGGTATCGCCACACTGCTTTCGATGCTGCCGGCCTCGGGGTCGCCTTCCTTGTAGAAGGGCTCGATTTCCTCGCGGGCCTGTTGCCAATGCTCGGTTTCCTTGCCTTCCGGCTGGCCTTCGGCTTGCCAGATTTCATAGGCGCGCTGGCGGATGCGTTCGTCGACGTTCATGGCTGAACCTCCGGGTCGCGGGCCGGCGAATTGCCGGCCAACAAGCAGAAGAAAGGCCGCCCGGGTGCAGGTTCCGGCGGGGCGACGAGTGCGTTCGGCTGAAGCGCAGCGGCGCGGTGCGCCGCGATCAGGGAACCGCTACCGTCGCTGCGGTCTTAGCTCTGGATAAACGACGCCGACTGGCGTTTCATTCGCTCTTCGCCGCGCCCGGATCGGCCGGCGCATCGCCTTCTTCACAAAGGACCGCCCCATGAGCATCGCCCCCAACGCCGGACGCCTGCCCGACCCGCACACCCTGACTCATCTGCCGCGCCTGGTGGCGCGCTACTACAGCGACCGGCCGGACCCGTCCGACCCGGCGCAGCAGGTGGCGTTCGGCACCTCCGGGCATCGCGGTTCCTCGTTCAAGGGCAGCTTCAACGAGTGGCACATCCTCGCCACCACCCAGGCGATCTGCGATTACCGCCGCCAGGAAGGCATCGACGGCCCGCTGTTCATGGGCATGGACACCCACGCGCTGTCCGAACCGGCGTTCGTCTCGGCGCTGGAAGTGCTGGCGGCCAACGGCATCGACACGCGCATCGACGCGGGTTGCCCGGAAACCGGCGGCGAGCCGGGCTACACCCCGACCCCGGCGATCTCCAACGCGATCCTCAGCTACAACCGCGGCCGCACGAGCGGGCTGGCCGACGGCATCGTCATCACGCCGTCGCACAACCCGCCGGGCGATGGCGGCTTCAAGTACAACCCCACCAATGGCGGCCCGGCCGACACAGGCGTGACCAAGTGGATTCAGGAGCGCGCGAATGCGCTGCTGGTCGCCGGTCTCGATGGCGTCAAGCGCATGGATTACCGCCAGGCGCTCAAGGCCGCCACCACCCAGCGCTTCGATTTCATCGACGCCTATGTCGGCGGGCTGGAGCGGGTGATCGACCTCGACGCCATCCGCGGCTCGGGCCTGAAGTTCGCCGTCGACCCGCTGGGCGGCGCCGGCGTGCACTACTGGCCGCGCATCGCCGAGCGCTTCGGCCTGCCGCTGGAGGTGCTGTCCACGGTGGTCGACCCGACCTTCCGCTTCATGCGCCTGGACTGGGACGGCAAGATCCGCATGGACTGCAGCTCGCCACATGCCATGGCCGGGCTGATCGAGAACAAGGACCGCTTCGACGTGGCCTTCGCCTGCGACACCGACCACGACCGCCACGGCATCGTCACCCGCTCCGGCGGGCTGATGAACCCCAACCATTACCTGGCCGTGGCCATCGAATACCTGTTCACCCATCGCCCGGGCTGGAGCGCCGAGGCCGGCATCGGCAAGACGCTGGTGTCTTCGTCGATGATCGACCGTGTTGCCGCCGGCATCGACCGCCGTCTGGTGGAGGTACCGGTGGGCTTCAAGTGGTTCGTCGACGGCCTGATGGATGGCAGCCTGGGCTTCGGCGGCGAGGAGTCGGCCGGCGCTTCGTTCCTCGACAAGCAGGGCGGCGCCTGGTCCACCGACAAGGACGGGCTGATCCTCGGCCTGCTGGCCGCGGAGATCACCGCAGTCACCGGCAAGGACCCGAGCGAACGCTACCAGGCGCTGACCGACCGCTTCGGCGCGCCGGTGTACCAGCGCATCGACGCTGCGGCCAATCGCGAGCAGAAGGCGCGCCTGGGCAAGCTCTCCGCATCGCAGGTCAGTGCCAAGGAGCTGGCCGGCCAGCCGATCACGCGCATCCTCACCGAGGCACCGGGCAACGGCGCGGCCATCGGCGGGCTGAAGGTGGAGACGGCGAACGGCTGGTTCGCCGCGCGGCCGTCCGGCACCGAGGACGTGTACAAGATCTACGCCGAGAGCTTCGAGGGCGAAGCGCACCTGGCACGCATCCAGGCCGAGGCCAAGGCGCTGGTGGACTCGGTGCTGGCCGGCTGAGGCTCACGGCCCCACGCCGGGCTATCGCTGCTGGCGGTCGCTGATGCTGACCGCCAGCTGTGCAGCTTCGACTTCGTCGGTGAGGTAGCGGCTGTGGCCCTCGGCATCGGTCACCCGGTAGACCACCCGGATATCCGGCCCGCGCAGATGCTCGGGAATCTCGTCGCCCTGGAGCTTGCTCACGGTGACGCTCATGGCGGGGCTCCTTCATTTGGCATTGGCTGTCTGGAGTGTGACTGCGCCATCGCCAATCCGATCCTTGCCGTTCGCCGTACCGCGCCAGGGCTTTGCGCGCTGGCGCATCTCGCTAGGGCACCAGCACCGCAGCACCCTGGAAATGCCCGTTGCGCAGGTCATCCAGCGCCTGGTTGGCCTGCTCCAGCGGGTAGGCGTGGGTTTCGGTATGGATGCCGACCTGGGCGGCCACCGGAAAGAACTCCAGGCCGTCCTGGCGGGTGAGATTGGCCACCGAGACCACCTCGCGCTCCTGCCAGAGGATGTCGTAGGGGAAGCTCGGGATATCGCTCATGTGGATGCCGGCGCAGACCACCCGGCCACCCTTGCGCAGCGCGCGCAAGGCGGCCGGCACCAGCTCGCCCGCCGGCGCATAGATGATCGCGGCATCCAGCGGCACCGGCGGCAGCTCGCCCGAATCACCGGCCCAGACCGCGCCCAGCGAACGGGCGAAGTCCTGCGCCGCCACATCGCCCGGGCGGCTGAAGGCATAGACATCGCGCCCCTGCCAGCGCGCCACCTGCATGACGATATGCGCCGCAGCACCGAAGCCGTACAGCCCGAGACGCTTGCCGTCACCGGCCTTGACCAGCGAACGCCAGCCGATCAGCCCGGCGCAGAGCAGCGGTGCCAGCGCCACGGGGTCGCCCTCCTCGCCGAGGGCAAAGGCGAAGCGGGCATCGGCCACCACGTATTCGGCATAGCCGCCGGGCCGCGTGTAACCGGTGAACTGCGGCGCGTCGCAGAGGTTTTCCTCGGCGTGCTGGCAATAGCTGCAGGTACCGCAGGTATGCCCCAGCCAGGGAATGCCGACCCGCTGGCCCGGCTCGAAGCCGGTCACGCCCTCGCCCAAGGCATCGACCAGACCGACGATCTCGTGGCCGGGAATGATCGGCAGCGGCGCCTCCGGCAGTTCGCCGTCGACCACGTGCAGATCGGTGCGGCAGACGCCACAGGCCAGCACCCGCACGCGGACCTCGCCAGGCCCCGGTTGCGGCATGGGCAGCTCGCGCAGCTGCAAGGGTTGGCCAATCTGTCCCAGCAACATGGCACGCATCGACGTCTCTCCTTTCGTCTCCGGTCTGCTGCAGGGTAGGCCGATCGGCGGAAAAAGGCTCTAGGGATGGGGGTGAATCAAGGCGCTTCTGCCGGGCTGAAGCCCACCGGCGATGCTCGGTACGGCCAGAAAGCCTCTACACTCGAAACGTCTTGCCATTTCCGGAGTACGACCCGATGACGCTTTCGCCCTTCCATCTCGCCATTCCCGTTTACGATCTGGCCGCCGCCCGCGCCTTCTACGGCGAGGCGTTCGGCTGTGCCGAGGGCCGCAGCAGCGATCACTGGGTGGATTTCGATTTCTTCGGCCACCAGCTGGTGATCCACGAGGCGCCGAAGATGCCGCATCAGGAGGCGGCGCACAGCAATCCGGTGGATGGCCACGACGTGCCGGTGCCGCACTTCGGCGTGGTACTCGGCTGGGAGCAATGGGAAGCGCTGGCCGAGCGGCTGAAGGCGCGCGGCACGCGCTTCGTGATCGAGCCCTACGTGCGCTTCCAGGGCCAGGTCGGCGAGCAGGCGACCATGTTCCTGCTCGACCCCTGCGGCAACGCCCTGGAGTTCAAGGCGTTCAAGGACATCGGCCAGCTGTTCGCCAAGTGAGCGGGATCAGCCGCGCTCGGCGAGGTGCTGGTCCTTGAGCTTGACGTAGTTGCCAGCGGTATAGCTGAAGAAGCTGCGCTCCTTGTCGGTCAGCGGGCGCGCCTGCTTCACCGGGCTGCCGACATAGAGGTAGCCCGACTCGAGCGTCTTGCCCGGCGGCACCAGGCTGCCGGCGCCGATGATCACCTCGTCCTCGACCACCACGCCGTCCATCACGATCGAGCCCATGCCCACCAGAATGCGGTTGCCCAGGGTGCAGCCGTGCAGCGTGACCTTGTGCCCGACCGTGACCTCGTCGCCGATGGTCAGCGGGAAGCCGTCCGGGTTGTACGGCCCGGCATGGGTGATGTGCAGCACGCTGCCGTCCTGGATGCTCGAGCGCGCACCGATGCGGATGCGGTGCATGTCGCCGCGGATCACCGTGAGCGGCCACACCGAGCTGTCGGCGCCGATTTCCACATCGCCGATGACCACGGCGGAGTCGTCGACGAACACGCGCTCGCCCAGTGTCGGAGTGCTGTTTTGGTAGCTGCGTATCGCCACGATAGAAACCTCTTTGGCTGCGGGAAGGGACGATTGTAATTAAGATGGCCGGCATTGCCGCTGCGGACCCGGGCTGAGCAGCATGCCGCCCGCCGTGGTCAGAGTAACAACCGGCCGACCGGCGTTGAAAAAGCACGACAGCGCGTCCATCTAGGACATCTGCCTGCCACGTCCGGCCTCGCTCCAGCGAGCGGCCTGCAACCCTCTTCGTCACAAGGTGTCCCCGTGAGCGCGAACAATCCCCTGCTGCAACAATTCGACCTGCCGCCCTATTCCGAAATCCGTCCGGAGCACGTCGAGCCGGCCGTCGACACCATCCTCGGCGACAACCGCGTGGCGATCCAGGAGCTGCTCAGCCGCCCGGCCGAAAGCCTGGACTGGCAGACCCTGGTGGTCGGGCTGGACGAGCTGAATGATCGCCTCGCCCGTGCCTGGGGGCCGGTCGGCCACCTCAACTCCGTGTGCAACAGCCCGGAATTGCGCACCGCCTACGAGGCCTGCCTGCCCAAGCTGTCGGCCTACTACACGGAACTCGGGCAGAACCGCGCGCTGTTCGAGGCCTACCAGGCGCTGGCCTCCGGCCCCGCGGCCGCCGGTTTCGAGGTGGCGCAGAAGACCATCCTCGAGCATTCGCTGCGCGACTTCCGCCTGTCCGGTATCGACCTGCCGCCGGTCGAGCAGCAGCGCTTCGGCGCCATCCAGATGAAGCTTGCCGAGCTGGGCAGCAAGTTCTCCAACCAGCTGCTGGACGCCACGCAGGCCTGGACCCGGCACATCACCGACGAGAGCCTGCTGGCCGGCATCACCGACTCGGCCAAGGCGCAGATGGCCGAGGCGGCCAAGGCCAAGGGCCTCGACGGCTGGCTGATCACCCTGGAATTCCCCAGCTACTACGCGGTTATGACCTACGCCGACAATCGCGGCCTGCGCGAGGAGGTCTACACCGCCTACTGCACCCGCGCCTCGGACCAGGGCCCGAATGCCGGGCAGTTCGACAACGGCCCGGTGATGGCCGAGATCCTCGAGCTGCGTCACGAGCTGGCCGGCCTGCTGGGCTATCGCAACTTCGCCGAGCTGTCGCTGGCGACCAAGATGGCCGAATCCACCGAGCAGGTACTGAGCTTTCTGCGCGACCTGGCGGTGCGCAGCAAGCCGTTCGCCGAACGCGACCTGGCCGAACTGCGCGCCTTCGCCGCCGAGCAGGGTCTGGACGACCTGCAGAGCTGGGACCTGGGCTACTACGCCGAGAAGCTGCGCCAGCAGCGCTACAGCCTGAACCAGGAAGAGCTGCGCGCCTACTTCCCGATCGACAAGGTGCTGTCCGGGCTGTTCGGCATCGTCCAGCGCCTGTACGGCATCCAGATCCATGAGCTGGAGCAGTTCGATGGCTGGCACCCGGATGTGCGGCTGTTCGAGATCACCGAGAACGGCGAGCACGTCGGGCGCGTCTTCTTCGACCTCTACGCGCGACCGAACAAGCGCGGCGGCGCCTGGATGGACGGCGCCCGCGACAAGCGCCGCACCGCAGAAGGTACGCTGCAGACGCCGGTGGCCAACCTGGTCTGCAACTTCACCCCGCCGGTGGGCGAGCGCCCGGCGCTCTTGACCCATGATGAGGTCACCACGCTGTTCCACGAGTTCGGCCACGGCCTGCACCACCTGCTGACCCAGGTCGAGCACGCTGGCGCGTCGGGCATCAACGGCGTGGCCTGGGATGCGGTGGAGCTGCCCAGCCAGTTCATGGAGAACTGGTGCTGGGACCCCGAAGGCCTGGCGCACATCTCGGGCCACTACCAGACCGGCGAAGCCCTGCCACAGGACAAACTGGACATGATGCTAGCGGCGAAGAACTTCCAGTCCGGCATGATGATGGCGCGCCAGCTGGAGTTCTCCCTGTTCGACTTCGAACTGCACGCCACCCACGGTGACGGTCGCAGCGTGCTGGAGGTGCTCGAACACATCCGCGACGAGGTCTCGGTGATGCGGCCGCCGGCCTATAACCGCTTCCCCAACAGCTTCGCGCACATCTTCTCCGGCGGTTACGCCGCCGGTTACTACAGCTACAAGTGGGCCGAGGTGCTGTCGTCCGACGCCTTCTCGCGCTTCGAGGAAGAAGGGGTGTTCAACGCCGAGACCGGCCGCGCCTTCCGCGAGGCCATCCTGGCGCGTGGCGGTTCCCAGGAGCCGATGGTACTGTTCGTCGATTTCCGAGGCCGCGAGCCGTCCATCGACGCTCTGCTGCGCCACCTCGGGCTGGTAGCGGAGGCCGCGGCATGAGCAACGAAGTATCCCGAGTCACCACCAAGCGCTTCATCGCCGGGGCCGTATGCCCGGCGTGCAGCGGCACGGACTGCATCAAGATGTGGGATGTCGACGGTGTGCCGCACCGCGAATGCATCGACTGCGGCTACGCCGACACCCTCAACGCCCAGGGCCAGTCGGTACCCATGGAGCTGGGCACGCGAGTGAACAAGGTCCAGTCCAAGCCGGCCAACCCGCAGGTGCAGTCGGTGCAGTTTTTTCCTAATCCGAAGTTGAAGAAGCCGGAGTGATACGTCTCGGCTGAACCGAAAGGCCCGCCAATCGGCGGGCTTTTTCTTTTTTGTTTGCGTTCGTGGGGTTTGGGGCAGGCTGGCCTAGACGGTGGTGTGCTGGAAGGTCTTGCCTCATATCCATTGTCGAGTCGCTTGATGGCTTGGTTTCGCCCTGCTGGGCGAGTTCCTTTTGGCATTCGCCCGGATGGCCGGCCCCGCCAAAAGGAACCAAAAAGTCTTGCCCCTCCATCCGGCCCTGCGCTGCGCGCAGGGTCCGTTCGCTCCATCGCCGTTCCGAGGGTCGTCGTACAAGGGCCATCCATGGCCCTTTACGACTCTCGCCGCATCCCTGCGGCTCGCCCCTCTACGCGACGATTGCGCTCACCCTCCTGAAAGGGGCGATTGGTGCTGCCTGCCAGTCCGCGCAGAAGAAAAGCCAAAGCCAAGCAAAACGCAGCGAACCCCGTTCTCAATCTCCCAGGCGCCTTGGACCCCGAGCTCGTCAGAAGGCCGAGTGGAGGCGTTGCGCAGGGGGACGCGAGGCATGGACGCCGAGCGAGGAACGAAGGACGGGGCCGCCTAGGCAGGGACGCCTCTTCGTGGGCGGAGGCCGAAACTCGGGGCATCAGGTTGCTTGGTATATGCCCCGATCCGCAGAAATACGCCTAAGCAGGCCGGCAACACTCAGCCGGTCGAAAGCCCTGTGAACCTTCCAAATCAGCCCTCAACCTTCGGCGTCGCCCGTCCCGGCTGCGGTGGCGAAGCAAACAGGCGCTTGAGCTTCATCGCCGGCGCTTCGATCAGGTGCCAGGACAGCGCGGCGAGGATCAGCGTCGGCACGAAGGCGATCAGCGTCAGGCCGAGCACGCCGACCTGCGGGCCGAACAGGTAAATGGTCAGCTGCTGGAACGGGAAGGCGTAGATATACAGGCCGTAGGAAAAATCGCCGTACTTGCCGAAACGCGACACCCAGGGCAGCGGCGCGTAGGCCAGGTAGAGCACCAGGTATGGCAGCGCGACGAAGTACACCAGCGGGCCGATGTCGGTGCGGAAGGTCGCCACCAGCGCGGCGAACAGCAGCGCCGCGATCCAGCCGCGCCAGGGAATGTCGTCGCGATAGAGGAACAGTGCCGAGCCGCTGTAGTAGAGCAGGCCGAGCTTGAAGATGTTCTTGATGAAGTAGGACTCGATACCCAGCTTGCCCAGCAGCCAGAAATGCCCGACCGCCAGCACGGCGATCGGCAGGAAGATCAGCCGGCGCTTGAGGAAACCGGTCAGGCCGAGAATCATCACGCCGATGTACATCAGCACTTCCAGCGGCAGTGTCCACAGCGAGCCGTTGACCACGTCGGGGTAGGCGTTGCCGGTGAACACCCCGGGCAGTTCGTAGCGCGTCACCAGCAGGATGTTCTGCAGATAGGTCCAGGTACCGTCGGCGGCCAGGTAGCGCGCGAGGTCGAATTGCGTGACCAACGGACCGATGACGAAGGCCGACAGCAGTACCGCAACGATCAGCGCGGGAAAGATGCGCAGCGCGCGCTTGATGAGAAAGCTCTTCGGGCTACTGCTGGCCAGCCAGGACGACGCGATCAGATAGCCGCTCATGACGAAGAAGATGCCGACGGCGATCGAGCCACCCTTTTCGTAGCCGGTCAGCAACGTCAGGGGTTCATCACCGCGGCGGCCAACCAGCGGATAGCTGTGGGCGAATAGCACCAGCGCGGCAGCGAAGAAGCGCAGGAAGTCGAAATTGTTCTCCCGGGTATGGAAGGAACCGGTGGGATGCATGGGGTCTGCTCCTGACGAGTGGCGGCAGTGAAGAAAGACGGGAGCGCACTGCACGTGCATGCCGGTACTGCCGGATCGGCTGCGCGTGCGCGCGCCGATCGTCCTTGTATTCGCCGGCTGGCTCCGTTTGCGTCAGCCCCTTTTGTCCCGGGGACAGGGCAAATGTTCCCGCCAGAAACGACCGACGGTCGCTAGCACCACCGATCGCCCCGGCTGGCATGCTGTCGAAGCGACGAGTACTGTATGCATGAACAGTAATAGACAGAGCCGAAGCATGAGCGCTCCGCATTCCACACCCCGCGGCCGCGGGACCGCGACCAATCCCGACAACCGCTTCGCCCCGACGCGCAGCGAGGCCTATGACGATGGCTGGGAACAGGACGTCCCGCCGACCCGCGCCACCGAGGTGCGTCGTGAGATCGCCAAGTCGGTGTTGACGCGCAACCAGTCGCCGGACGTCGGTTTCGATCGCTCGGTCAACCCTTACCGCGGCTGCGAACACGGTTGCATCTACTGCTTTGCGCGGCCAACGCACGCGTATTGGGATCTTTCTCCGGGCATCGACTTCGAGACCCGGTTGATCGCCAAGACCAACCTCGCCGAGCGCCTGGAAGCCGAGCTGAGCAAGCCGGGCTATGTGCCGCAGCCCATCGCGCTGGGGGTGAACACCGATGCCTATCAGCCGCTGGAGCGCGAGCAGCGGCTGACGCGTCAGGCGCTGGAGATTCTGCTGCGCTTCAAGCACCCGGTGCACATCATCACCAAGGGCTCGCTGGTGCTGCGTGACCTGGATCTGCTGGTGCCGCTGGCCGAACAGCGGCTGGTGAGCGTGTCGGTCAGCCTGACCACGCTGGACGACGAGCTCAAACGCATCATGGAGCCGCGTGCGGCCTCGCCCTCGGCGCGTCTGCGGGTGCTGCGCACGCTGCACGAGGCCGGCGTGCCGGTCAGCGTGATGTGCGCGCCGATGATTCCGATGATCAACGACATGGAACTGGAGCACCTGCTCGAAGCCGCCCGCGAGGCGGGTGCGCGTTCGGCCGGCTACGTGCTGCTGCGCCTGCCCCATGAGGTAGCCGAGCTGTTCGAGGGCTGGCTGGAGGAACACTTCCCACAGCGCGCCGCCCATGTCATGAGTCTGGTGCGCCAGTCCCGCGGCGGCAAGGACTACGACAGCCGTTTCGGCAGCCGCATGCGCGGCGAAGGCCAGTTCGCCCAGCTGCTCGCCCAGCGTTTCCAGCTCGCCTGCAAGCGCCTGGGTTTCAACCGCCGCGATCAGAACTACGGGCTGGATTGCAGCATTTTCGCGCCGCCCGGGCAGCAATTGAGCCTGATCTGAGTGGTTGCCCTGGGGTAGGGGCCTAGGGTGGATGATGCGTCATTCATCCATCGTGAGGCACGCTGCCACGCAGCGGGCTGCGGCCCGGCCTGGGCTGCGCGCGGGTGCCATCAGACGCGTGGAAAATGCTTCGCAGTTTTCCACCCTACGCGGCGGATCAGTGGATGTGGATAACGCTTTGCTTATCCACAGGGGAGCAGACGTAGGGTGGATGGCGCTTCACCCATCCACCGCAACACAGGCATGCATTGCGGTACGGGGGCGATGACGCGGCCCGTCATCGGTCGTTGCGCCCATTTGCCAGGCGCGCCCGCAAGGAACTATCCCAACCCGCCACGGCACCAATCCCTGTATTCCCACACCGGAGGCATCGTGGACTGGATCGATCTGCTGCAATGGCCGGCCATGGCGGTCACGGTGATCGCCGCCTGGCTGATCGGCTCGCTGCGACCCGGCCGGCGCTTCGTCGGCTTCTGCTGTTTCCTGCTGAGCAACCTGCTCTGGGTGATCTGGGGCTGGCACGCCGAGGCCTGGGCACTGATCGTCCTGCAGGTCTGCCTGGCGGCGATGAACATTCGCGGTGTGAAGAAGAACGACGACCCCGCACAGCCCGAGCCAGACACGCCCCGCGCTTAAATTGCGAGAGTGGGATCGCTGTCTATACTCCGAATCGTAGGCGTACCTGATTGAGTTCCGACTGCGCGTGCAAGCGTCCAGTCGGTCACCGAGTCTTTCGGTGGCCATGCTGGGCAGAATCGGACTGATCGAGAACGTAGCTGGCATGACGGGAATGGTTTCCCCGGCCAGCCGATTTTCGGCGGTGCGATGGCAGTCGGCGGGATAACAAGAATCATAAGGGGAACCCGCAATGTCTCGACATCCATGCATCTGGATGGGGCTTGGGCTTTCGGCAATATTTGGCCAGGCTCAGGCGGCCTGGGACGTGAACATGCGCTCCGGCGCCACTGACGTCAGTCAGTCGGTGTTCGATCTGCACATGACGATCTTCTGGATCTGCGTGGTCATCGGCGTGCTGGTGTTCGGCGTGATGATCTATTCGATGATCGCGCACCGCCGCTCCAAGCGTCAGCACTCCGCCAACTTCCACGAAAACACTCGCGTCGAGGTGCTCTGGACGGTCATCCCACTGTTGATCCTGGTGGGCATGGCGATCCCGGCGACGCGCACGCTGATCCACATCTACGACTCCAGCGAATCGGACGTGGACGTGCAGATCACCGGCTACCAGTGGAAGTGGCACTACAAGTATCTGGGCGAGGACGTGGAGTTCTTCAGCAACCTCACCACGCCGCGCGATCAGATCAACAACCAGTCGCCCAAGGGCGAGCATTACCTGCTGGAAGTCGACGAGCCGCTGGTGATCCCGGCCGGCGCCAAGGTGCGCTTCCTGATCACCGCGGCGGACGTGATCCACTCCTGGTGGGTGCCGGATCTGGCGGTGAAGAAGGACGCCATTCCCGGTTTCATCAACGAATCCTGGACCCGCGTCGAGCAGCCGGGCATCTACCGCGGCCAGTGCACCGAACTCTGCGGCAAGGACCACGGCTTCATGCCGGTGGTGGTGGAGGTCAAGTCGCAGGAGGACTACGCCAGCTGGCTCGGCGAGAAGAAGGCCGAGGCCGCCAAGCTGGCCGAGCTGACCAGCAAGGAATGGACCCTGGAAGAGCTCTCCGAGCGCGGCGAGAAGGTCTACCAGACCGCGTGCGCCTCCTGCCATCAGCCAACCGGCGAAGGCATCCCGCCGATGTTCCCGGCCCTCAAGGGCTCGGCCATCGCCACCGGCGACGTCGAGGCGCACATCGACATCGTCGTCAACGGCAAGCCCGGCACCGCCATGGCGGCGTTCGGCAAGCAGCTGTCGGAAGTCGACCTGGCTGCCGTCATCACCTACGAGCGCAACGCCTGGGGCAACGAGACAGGCGACATGGTCACGCCGAAAGACGTGCTCGACTTCAAACAGGCCGAAGAAGCCACCCAGTAAGAGGATCAGGTGATGAGTGCAGTGATCGACGACCATGGTCATGTCGGGCATGACCACCACCACGGCCCGGCCAAAGGGCTCTCGCGCTGGCTGCTGACCACCAACCACAAGGACATCGGTTCGATGTACCTGTGGTTCAGCTTCTGCGCCTTCCTGCTCGGCGGCTCGATGGCCATGGTGATCCGCGCCGAGCTGTTCCAGCCGGGCCTGCAGATCGTGCAGCCGGAATTCTTCAACCAGATGACCACCATGCACGGCCTGATCATGGTCTTCGGCGCGGTGATGCCGGCCTTCGTCGGCCTGGCCAACTGGATGATCCCGCTGATGATCGGCGCGCCGGACATGGCCCTGCCGCGGATGAACAACTTCAGTTTCTGGCTGCTGCCGGCGGCCTTCGGCCTGCTGGTCTCGACCCTGTTCATGGAGGGCGGCGGGCCGAACTTCGGCTGGACCTTCTATGCGCCGCTGTCGACGACCTACGCGCCGGAGTCGGTGACCTTCTTCATCTTCGCCATCCACCTGATGGGCATCAGCTCGATCATGGGCGCGATCAACGTGATCGCCACCATCCTCAACCTGCGCGCGCCAGGCATGACGCTGATGAAGATGCCGCTGTTCGTCTGGACCTGGCTGATCACCGCCTTCCTCCTCATCGCGGTGATGCCGGTGCTGGCCGGCGTGGTGACCATGATGCTGATGGACATCCACTTCGGCACCAGCTTCTTCAGCGCGGCCGGTGGTGGCGACCCGGTGCTGTTCCAGCACGTGTTCTGGTTCTTCGGCCATCCCGAGGTGTACATCATGATCCTGCCGGCCTTCGGTGCGGTCAGCTCGATCATCCCGGCGTTCAGCCGCAAGCCGCTGTTCGGCTACACCTCGATGGTCTACGCCACCGGGGCGATCGCCTTCCTCTCCTTCATCGTCTGGGCACACCACATGTTCACCGTCGGCATCCCGCTGACCGGCGAGCTGTTCTTCATGTACGCCACCATGCTGATCGCAGTGCCCACCGGGGTGAAGGTGTTCAACTGGGTGTCGACGATGTGGCGCGGCTCGCTGACCTTCGAGGCGCCGATGCTGTTCGCCGTGGCCTTCGTCATCCTCTTCACCATCG
Source organism: Stutzerimonas sp. R40042 (assembly GCF_026642215.1). NCBI lineage: Bacteria > Pseudomonadati > Pseudomonadota > Gammaproteobacteria > Pseudomonadales > Pseudomonadaceae > Stutzerimonas > Stutzerimonas sp. R40042. Next base: position 4,622,707 of record NZ_CP113258.1, read on the forward strand.
GAGGCTTCTCCGGGTTGATGCTGGCCATCGCCCCGGCGGACTTCCAGTACCACGACACCTACTTCGTGGTGGCGCACTTCCACTACGTGCTGGTGCCGGGGGCGATCTTCGGCATCTTCGCCTCGGCCTACTACTGGCTGCCCAAGTGGACCGGACATATGTACGACGAGACCCTGGCCAAGCTGCATTTCTGGCTGAGCTTCATCGGCATGAACCTGGCGTTCTTCCCGATGCACTTCGTCGGCCTGGCCGGCATGCCGCGGCGCATCCCGGACTACAACATGATGTTCGCCAACTTCAACATGGTCTCCAGCGTCGGCGCCTTCATGTTCGGTGCCACCCAACTGCTGTTCCTGTTCATCGTCATCAAGTGCATCCGCGGCGGCGCACCTGCACCGGCCAAGCCCTGGGACGGCGCAGAGGGACTGGAATGGAGCGTGCCCTCGCCGGCGCCCTACCACACCTTCCAGGTGCCGCCGGACATGAGCCATGTGCACGAGCACCGCAAGGGCACCGGCGGGGAGCTGACGCCGTGAGCATCCATCGGGGCGTGACCGGAGGTTGCCGGGCCGCCCGCAACCCTCGATCGCGGAGGCTGCCATGAGCGAGTCCCTGCCCACCCAGCGCCTGGTCCGCCGCCTGCTGTTCGTCGTGGTCGGCATGTTCGGTTTCGGCTTCCTGCTGGTGCCGATCTACGACGTGATGTGCCAGGCCTTCGGTATCAACGGCAAGACCGCTGGCGCCTACACAGGCGTGCAGAGCGCCGACGAGGCGCGTGCGGTGCGGGTGCAGTTCCTTGCCACCAACGCCGCCGGCATGCGCTGGGAGTTCGGCCCGCTGGCCGACCAGCTCAGCGTGCACCCCGGCGCCAGCCAGGAAATCCGTTTCGTCGCCTACAACCCGACCGACAAGCCGATGACCGCCCAGGCGATCCCCAGCGTCTCGCCGTCGCGGGCGGCCGCGTATTTCCACAAGACCGAATGCTTCTGCTTCACCCAGCAGGTGCTGCAACCGGGCGAGCGCATCGAAATGCCGGTGCGCTTCATCGTCGATCGCGACCTGCCCGCCGACGTGCATCACCTGACCCTCGCCTACACGCTGTTCGACATCACGTCCCGCCAGCCGCCGGTGGCCGTCAACGCCACATCGGCCCCGGCCAAGGAGAGTCTGCAATGAGCCAACAGACCACCCACGAGCAGTACTACGTTCCTGATCAGAGCAAATGGCCGATCATCGCCACCATCGCCCTGCTGGTCACCTTCTATGGCCTGGGCAGCTGGTTCAACGACCTCAAGGCCGCGCGCGATTCGTCCAACGGGCCGCTGATCTTCTTCGTCGGCGCGCTGCTGATCGCCTACATGATGTTCGGCTGGTTCGGCTCGGTGGTCAGGGAAAGCCGCGCCGGACTGTACAGCGCACAGATGGACCGCTCGTTCCGCTGGGGCATGAGCTGGTTCATCTTTTCCGAAGTGATGTTCTTCCTCGCCTTCTTCGGCGCGCTCTTCTACATCCGCTACTGGACCGGCCCCTGGCTCGCCGGTGAGGGCGACAAGGGCATCAGCAACATGCTCTGGCCCAACTTCGAGTACAGCTGGCCGCTGCTGAACAATCCCGACCCGAAGCTCTATCCGGCACCGGAAGGCACCATCAGTGCCTGGGGCCTGCCGCTGATCAACACCATCCTGCTGGTCAGCTCCAGCTTCACCCTGACCTGGGCGCACCATGCGCTGCGCAAGAACAACCGCCAGCACTTGAAGCTCGGCTTGGGCCTGACCGTGCTACTGGGTGCGGCGTTCCTGGTCCTGCAGATCGAAGAATACGTGCATGCCTACACTGAACTCGGGCTGACCCTGGGCTCGGGCATCTACGGCGCAACCTTCTTCATGCTCACCGGCTTTCACGGCGCCCACGTGACCATGGGCGCGATCATCCTCACGGTGATGCTGGTGCGCATCCTGCGCGGGCATTTCAGCCCGGAACAGCACTTCGGTTTCGAGGCAGCGGCCTGGTACTGGCACTTCGTCGACGTGGTGTGGATCGCGCTGTTCGTATTCGTCTACGTGATCTAGGGAGCGCTCAGAAACCGAAGGCGGGGCGCAGCTGCCCCGTATAGAAACCCCAGCCGATCAGCGCAACGGTCAGCGCGCTGAGCGTGACGCGAATGAACAGGGCCGTGATCACGCGGGAGGTACGGCCCTCGTCCCTGACGAGGAAGAACAACCCACTGAACAGACTGACCAGCGTGGCCACTAACAACAGAACGATCGCCGCCTTGAGCATGAGCGATTCCACGACAGGGGTATTGGGGGTGGAGTATAGCCAGCCGTATCGACACATCAGGCTGCCGGCCATGAGCGGCTTCAGGCCCGGGCTGCTGCCGACCCTGCTGGTGCTGGCCCTGCTGCCGGTGCTGGTGTGGCTGGGCTTCTGGCAGCTGGAACGTGGCGAGCAGAAGCGCGAGCTGCTGGAGCGCCAGGAAGCCCGCCAACAGGCCGCGCCGCTGGCGCCCCACGAGATCGAACGGCTGAACGATCCGGCCTTCGCCCGGGTGTTCCTGCAGGGTCGCTTCGATGCCGAGTACAGCTTTCTGCTCGACAGCCGCACCCGCAATGGCAAGGTCGGCGTCGAATTGCTGCAGCCTTTCCATGACGAACTCAGCGACCGCTGGGTGATGGTCAACCGCGGCTGGATTCCCTGGCCGGACCGCCGCATACCGCCGGCTTTCGATACCCCCGCGCAGTCGCTCAAGCTCGCCGCCTGGGTCTACGTGCCGCCGGGCAAGCCGTTCGTCTTCAGTCATCGCACGGCCGAGGGCTGGCCGCGGCTGATCAACCATGTCGACATCGAGGCGATGTGGCAGCAGGCCGGCCGCGCGGGCGTGATTCACGAACTGCGCCTGGAACCAGGCCCGAGTGCCTACCGCGCCGACTGGGCGATCACCAGCATGCGCCCTTCGCAGCACCTTGGTTACGCCGTGCAGTGGTTCGCCCTGGCGGCGGCCCTGCTGGCGCTGTTCATCTATTTCGGTGTGCATCAGGCACGGGGGAAGCGCAGTGAGCACGATGAATCCAACCCTCTCCAGCGGTGACGGAAAACGCGGCCGCGGTCGGCTGCAACTGCTGCTGATCATCGGCGTGGTGCTCGGCCCGATGCTGCTGGCTTCGGCCATGTACCGCTTCGGCTTCTGGGTGCCGGAAAGCCGCAGCTATGACGGCGTGCTGATCGCCAACGGCCAGGACCGTGCGGCCATCGGCGTCAGCGCTACAGCGCCGGAGCGCCGGTGGGAGCTGCTGGTCACCGCGCCGCAGGGCTGCGAGGCGCAATGCCAGCAACTGGTCTATCTGGCCCGGCAGATCAATATCGGCCTGGCCCGCGAAGCGGCCCGCGCCAGCCATGCGCTGGCCAGTGCGACTGCGCTGGACGAAGCCTACGAACAGCGCCTGCGCCGCGAATATCCACAGCTGCAACACCATGCCCTGGACGCCGCCGTCTATGCCCGCAACCCCGAGGCGCCCGCCACGCCACAGCTGTGGATCGTCGATCCGCACGGCAACCTGGTGCTGCGCTACGACGCTGGCGCCGACGGCAAGGCGATCCTCGACGACCTGAAGTACCTGCTGAAAATCTCGCAGATCGGCTGAGGCACTGTGCCGCTGCGCTGCGGTCCCAAACAGACCGCCCAAGGAGAACCCGATGGCCAGACCCGGATACCGCCTCGCCCTGATCGCCACCGCGCTGGCCGTGCTGGTCGTGCTGCTCGGCGCCTATACGCGGCTGACCCACGCCGGCCTCGGCTGCCCGGACTGGCCCGGCTGCTACGGTTTTCTCGCCGTGCCCATGAGCGAACACAAGCAGAACCTTGCCGCGCTGCGCTTCCCCGATGCACCACTGGAGGTACGCAAGGGCTGGAACGAGATGGTCCACCGCTATTTCGCCGGCGCCCTCGGGCTGGTGATCCTCGCCCTCGCGGTACAGGCGATACGCCGTCGCGGCCAATCCGGGCAGCCGGTGAAGTTGCCGCTGCTGCTGCTTGCGGTGGTCATCGCCCAGGCGATCTTCGGCATGTGGACGGTGACGCTGCAGCTCTGGCCGCAAGTGGTCACCGCGCACCTGCTCGGCGGCTTCACCACGCTCAGCCTGCTGTTTCTGCTGTGCCTGCGGCTGTCCGGCGCGCTTGCTCCCTTGCCGGCCGTGGACGGTCGTCTGCGCAGATTCGCCGGCATCGCCCTGCTCGCGGTGGTGGCGCAGATCGCCCTGGGCGGTTGGGTCAGCAGCAACTATGCGGCGGTGGCCTGCACCGATTTCCCCACCTGCCACGGCGAATGGTGGCCGCGGATGGACTTCGCCAACGCCTTCAACCTGACCCACCACGACATCGGCCCCAACTACCTCGGCGGCCTGCTCTACGGCGAGGCGCGCACGGCCATCCATCTCACCCACCGCGTCGGCGCACTGTGCGTGACGCTGCTGTTGCTGGCGCTCGCCGCCATGCTCTGGCGCCGCGGCCTCGGCCGGCTGGCCGGGCTGCTCGTCGCCGCGCTGGCGCTGCAGGTCGGGCTGGGCATCAGCAACGTGCTGCTCAACCTGCCGCTGGCGGTGGCCGTGGCGCACAACGGTGGCGGCGCCGCACTGCTGCTGGTGCTGGTACTGGTCAATTACCGGCTGCGCCAGCCTGCACATGCCGCCCGGCAAACCGAGCCGGCATCGATTTCGAACACGACGGGGCAGCTCGATCTGCCCCGCGCATGACCACAAGGAGAACCCCCATGGCGACTCTACTCAGCGAACGCGGCGCCCAGGCCACCTGGCGCGACTACCTGGAGCTGACCAAGCCGAAGGTGGTGCTGCTGATGCTCATCACCTCGCTGGTGGGCATGTTCCTCGCCACCCGCGCCGGCGTGCCCTGGACGGTGCTGCTATTCGGCAACCTGGGCATCGCCCTGTGCGCCGGCGGCGCGGCGGCGGTGAACCATGTGGTGGACCGGCAGATCGATTCGGTGATGGCCCGCACCCACAAGCGTCCCCTGGCCGAAGGACGGGTCTCACCGGCGGCGGCACTGACCTTCGCCTTCGTTCTCGGCGTCAGCGGGCTGGCCCTGCTGCTGACCTTCACCAATGCCCTCGCCGCCTGGCTGACGCTGGCCTCGCTGATCGGTTACGCGGTGATCTATACCGGCTTTCTCAAGCGCGCCACGCCGCAGAACATCGTCATCGGCGGCCTGGCCGGCGCCGCGCCGCCCCTGCTCGGCTGGGTCGCGGTAACCGGCCAGGTCACCGCCGAGCCGCTGCTGCTGGTGCTGATCATCTTCGCCTGGACGCCGCCGCACTTCTGGGCGCTGGCCATTCACCGCAAGGACGAGTACGCCAAGGTCAACGTACCGATGCTGCCGGTGACCCATGGCGTGCACTACACCAAGGTGCACATCCTGCTCTACACCGCGATGCTGCTGGCGGTCAGCTTCATGCCCTTCGCCATCCACATGAGCGGCCCGCTGTACCTGGCCGCCGCGGTGCTGCTGGGCGCGCGCTTCCTCTACTGGGCCATCGCGCTGTACCGCGACAGCCGGCCACATGCGGCAATCAAGACGTTCAAATTCAGCATCTGGTACCTGTTCGCGCTGTTCATCGCGCTGCTGGTTGATCATTATCTGCTGCTCGATTTCTAAGCAGCTGCACTAAGGACATCCATGACCCGCATCCAGAAAACCGTCTTCATTCTCGTGGCGCTGGTGGCGCTGGTCGTCGGGCTGACGGTTTCCAAGGTGCTCAACAGCCAGCGCCAGCTCGACCCCACCCAGCTGCTGGATGCCGGCATCGTCCTGCTGCCGCAGAGCCGCCCGGTGCCGTCACTGAGCCTGACGGATCAGGACGGCGAAGCGGTGAAGGTGGACGAGCTGGACGGACAATGGACGCTGCTGTTCTTCGGCTACACCTTCTGCCCGGACATCTGTCCCACCACACTCGCGGAGCTGCGCCAGCTCAATGGCATGCTGCCCGACGCCGTGCGCGACCAGCTGCGCATCATCCTCGTCAGCGTCGACCCGAATCGCGACACACCGGAGAAGCTCAAGCAATATCTGGGCTACTTCAACGCCGGCTTCCAGGGCCTGACCGGCCCACTGGACGGCATCCAGACACTGGCCAATGGCGTCGGCATCCCCTTCATTCCGGGGGATACCAGCAAGGAAAACTACACCGTCGACCACAGCGGCAACCTGGTGCTGATCGGCCCGGACGGCCGCCAGCAGGGTTTTATTCGCGCGCCGCTGCGGGTGCAGAAGCTGGCCGAGCAGTTGCCCGAGTTGATCAACCAGGCGGAGTGAGAAACACGAGCCTGTTGGCCATCATGGCTCACCGACCGGATTTGCCGACGCTGCATTCCCCCTTCGTGGTTCACGCAGCGACGCGCTGATGCGTGCGCGTCGCTTGCGCCACCAGATCACCACGCCGGTCACCGACAGCACCGCGATCGCCACACCGAGCAGGGCAATGAGGATACGCCCCGGCAGGCCGAGAATGCGCCCGCCGTGGATCGCCGGCTGCAGCAGGTGAAACTGCTGCCCCAGCGTGCCCTGGCCAGGAATCTCCTGACCGAGCAGGCGCCCGTCGGTGCCGTGGAAGAACAGCCAGGCATTGCCCTGATTGCTGTCGTGCTCGCCGAAACCGGCGCCATAGAAGTTGTACTCGAAGCTGTAGTACAGCTCGGTAATAGCCTCCGTCAGGCCAAGCTCGGCGGCGTGCTGCATGGCGTAGTCGTACGCCTGGTGGAAGTCGTAGGCGGTAGTGCCCAGCTCATCGGCCGGCATCCGCCCACGGGCCTCGTAGACGCTCGGCTCAACGGGCGAGAACAGTGAAACCACCGGCTTGAACACCTGCTCCGGCAGGTTCATCGCCACGCTGCTGACCGCCACCGGCGTGAGCAGCAGCCACAGCCACAGGCCACCGGCGCGGTGCACGTCGTGGTTCATGCGCTGACGCTTGATCTTCCAGGCCGTCCACCACTTGGAAAGGAACGGCCGGCCACGGGGAAAGGTCAGCACCAGCGAGACGAAGCAATCGAGCACCCAGGCGATCGCCACGATACCCATCAACCATAGCCCCCAGTTGCCCGGCAACGACAGGTTGTAGTGGAACTCGAGGATGAAGGGCACGAAGTTCTTGCGCGAGAAGCAGCATTCGCCCCAGTAGCGCGTGCCCACCGGCTCGCCGGTCACCGCGTCGATGTACTGCACCACCGGGCGCTCGTCATACGGTTTGCCAGTGGCCGGATCGTTGCGCGGCACCAGCGCCATCAGCGCGGCATGGCCGGGCTCGCTGGGGAACTCCATGTACCAGACCTGCATGCGCGGGTTGGCCTGCTCGACACGTTCCACCAGCGTTCCCGGCGCCAGCACCGGGCCCTCACTGGTGGTGTGGTAGAACTCCGGGTTGAGCCATTCATCCAGCTCGTGGTGGAAGGCCAGGATGCTGCCGGTAATGCCGGCGAGAAACAGGAAGATCGCCGTGGCCAGGCCGATGTAGCGGTGCAGGAGCACGAGAATCGAACGCATCGTCGGTTGTCCGTCCTTCAGAAAGCACAAACCCGCCGGCCCTGTGGGGCCGGCGGCAGTTCAGCGTTGATCAGAAGTCGTAGGTCACGGTAGCCATGACATTGCGCTCCTCGCCGTAGTAGCACTGGCTCAGGCTGTTGCACGCAGCGACGTACTTCTCGTCGGTGAGGTTGTTCAGGTTCAGGCGCACGCCGACACCCCGCAGCCCGACGCGGGACAGGTCATAACCGAGCATGGCGTCGTACAAGGTGTAGGACGGGATGCGCAGGGTGTTCTCCGCGTCCGCCCAGCTCTTGCCGAAGTAGCGCGCGCCACCGCCTACCTGCAGACCGGCCAGCGGACCCTGATCGAAGGTGTAATCGGTCCACAGCGAAGCCATGTTGCGCGCCACCGCGTTCGGCGTATTGCCGCGGTTGTTGACGCCAGCGGCGCCGGTGAAGTCCTTGGAATACTCGACATCCATGTAGGTGTAGCTGGCGATCAGGTTGACCTGCTCGATGGGCCGCAGGCGCGCTTCGACTTCCACGCCTTTCGAGGTGAGCTCACCCACTGCGCGGTAGAAGTTCTCGTTGGAGTCCTTGTTCGCCAGGTTGGATTGCTTCAGGTCGAAGTAGGAGATGGTGTACAGATCATCGGTGCCCAGCGGCTGGTACTTCAGGCCCACCTCGTACTGCTCGCCTTCGGTGGCGTCCAGCAAGGCGATGTCGTAGACACCCGGCGATACCTCGTTATAGGCCGCGGTGGCGTTGGGGTTGAACGACTCGGAGTAGCTGGCATAGGGCGACAGGCCGTTGTCGAAGGCATAAAGGACGCCGACGCGGCCGGTGAACTGCTCCAGCTTGGCGCGATCGTCCTGATCGCCGTAGCTGGCGTCGTCGGTATGGTCGAAGGACACGTCAACCCAGTCCTGACGCATGCCGAGGGAGAAGCGCCAGTTGCCCAGACTGATCAGATCCTGCACGTAGAGGCCGGTCTGCTCCAGCTCGCGAGTCTCGTCGTACTGGTGATAGAACACCGGCGCGCCGGCGCCGACAACACCGGTGTAGGGATTGATCGTGGGCAGCCCGTAGCCTGCGTCATAACTCACCTTCGCCTTGCGCCGCTGGTAATCGAGGCCGGTCACCAGGGTGTGACTGAGCGCGCCGGTATCAAAGAGAAACTGCAGCTGGTTGTCGATGGTCCAGGCGTGCAGCGCTTCGTCGGCACCCGTGTAGTAACGCACCAGCTCGTCGGCCGTCGCGTAGCCGTACTGGTAGACCTGCCCGGAGTCCACGGTCGAGTCCAGGTATTGGAAATTCTGCCGCGCCGAAACCACGTCGTTGAAGCGATGCTCGAGCTGATAGCCGATCATCTGCTGGTCGCGCTCGAACTTCTCGTAATCCTCGTCGCCTTCGAAGAAGCTGCGCGAAATGCGCTGACCGTTGTGCGACGTGACCGTGCCATCGGCCGGCAGGCCGCCGTGGTAGCCACTATCCGGATCGCGCTGCAGCATTGCCAGCAGGGTCAGGCGGGTGTCGTCGGTGAAGTCGATGCTCACCGAGGGCATCACCGCATAGCGCTGCTCCTCGATGCCATCGACCTGGTTGTCGGCGTCCTTGGCGACGCCGACCAGACGGTAGGCGATGCGCTCGTCGGCAAGCGGGCCGGTGAAGTCGAACGCCGCCTGCTTGTAGTCGTTGCTGCCGTAGGAGAACTGCAGCTGGCGGCTGGCTTCCTTCTGCGGTTTCTTGCTGGTCATCGCTACCAGGCCGCCAGGCAGGCTACGGCCGTAGAGCACCGAGGATGGGCCCTTGAGGATGTCGATGCGCTCGATGAAATACGGATCGACCTGCAGGCTGCTATAGGTTCCGCTGTCGCCCAACAGCTTCTGCCCATCGAGGTAGAGGTTGTCCACCGAGCCATCGGTAATACCACGCATGGCCACGTAGTCGTAGCGGGTGGTGGCGCCATAGGGCGTGCTCATCAGGCCCGGTGTGTAGCGCACCGCCTGGGCGATGGAACGTGAGCCCTGATCCTCGATCTGCTGGCGGGTGACTACCGAGACGGTCTGCGAAGTCTCTGCCAACGGCATGCTCGTCTTGGTCGCAACGCTGCTGTGGGTGGCGTTGTAGCCTTCCATCGAGCCCAGCGCGTTGCCCAGGGCGAAGCCTTCGACGGTCATCGGTTGCAGCTCGACGGCATCGCTCTGTGCGCTGCGGCGCTCCAGCGAATAGTTACCCTGCCCATCACGCACGGCCTGCAGACCGCTGCCCTGCAGCAGTGCGGCGAAACCTTCATCGATGCCGTACTGACCCTTGAGCCCGTTGCTTTCCAGACCCTGCACCAGGCTGCCGTCGACCGACAGCAACACGCCCGCTTCGCCGGCAAAGCGGCTCAACGCGCTGGACAGCGCGCCTGCGGGGATATCGTAGCTGCGCACGGCCTGCTGGGTTGCCGCCTGTGCCTGCGCGACAGCGGGTACGACAGCAGCCAGCGGCAGGCACAGCAGCGCGGCGCGGATACCCAGCGCCAGGGTACGGGAGCGATTGGGGGTGAAAGGCAAGGCGGAAGAGCGCATGAATGATCCTGTTCGACGTGACGGGTTTCGTCCTATGCCCGGCCAGTTCGAAGAAAGGGAACTGCAGATGCGAATATTTTTTATTCGTGTCCGTATTGGGTCAAACGCCAGCGCGCTCGATCGCCGGCTCGAGACTGACCCACCAGGCCATACGTCGCTCGATACGCACCGGCAGCGTGGCGGCCAGCGCGTCCAGCACCCGCTCGGTATCGGCAAGGGGAAATGCCCCGACGACGCGCAGATCGGCGATTCGTGGATCGCAACCGAGGTAGCCATGCCGATAGCGCGACAGTTCGGCGAGGAAGTCCTCCAGGCGCTGGTTATCGGCCAACAACACACCGGTGGTCCAGGCCTGGTGCTCGGCGCTGGCCGCCTCGAGCGGTTCGACGCCGCGACTGCCGAACGCCGTCTGCTGCCCGGCCGGGATGCTGGTGATGCCGAAGCCGTCCAGCTGAATATCCACTATTCCGGCGAAGACACTGACCCGGGTCCGCCCATCGTCCTGGCGCACCGAAAAGCGCGCGGCCTGCTCGCTGTACAACCGCCCTTCGCGGCTGGTGACCAGCAACGGGCGCGCCCGCCGGCTGGCGGGGGCCTCGATCAGCAACTCGCCACGATACAGCGTCAGCCGCCGTGTCTTGGTATCGAAGGCGATATCCAGCGCCGTATCGGTGTTCAGCCACAGGTTTGAGCCATCGGCCAGTTTCACGTCGCGCACCTCACCCACCGCGGTGCGCTCGTCGGCGGTCCACTGTCGCCACGGTATATGTCCGCTGGCCAGGCTCAGCGCAGTGCCACCGCACAGCACCGACAGCATCTTCAGCGCCTGGCGCCGATTCGATCGGCGGCTGTGCAGAAGCCCACCCGCGCTTCGGCCGACCGGGTCGGCCGCCAGGGGCTGGAACTGCCCGCTGATGCGCTCGACCCGAGCCCACGCGCGGGCATGTTCCGGCTGTTCCAGCCATGCGGACCATGCCTGATGCTCTGCGCGACTGGCCGAGCCGGACTGCAACACGGCGAACCATTTCGCCGCCTCCTGCAGCACGCGGTAATCGATGCCCATCAATCGTCCTCGACCAGCATCAGGCAGTGCAGCATGGCCTGGCTCATGTACTTCTTCACCATACGCTCGGAGACGCCGAGTTCGCTGGCGATCGCCGCGTAGGTCATGCCGTGCAGCTGCGACATCAGAAAGGCGCTGCGGACCCGGGTCGGCAGACGCATCAGCATGGCATCGATCTGCAACAGGGTTTCGACGATCAACGCCTGGGATTCGGGCGATGGCACGACCGGTTCCGGCTGCAGGGCAAGTGCATCCAGGTAGGCCTGCTCGATCTGTCGACGCCGCCAATGGTTGATCAGCAGCCCCTTGGCGATGGTGTGCAGGTAGGCTCTGGGCTCGCGAATGGCAGCCATGTCCTGATCCTTGCTGAGCACGCGCACGAAGGTATCCTGCGCCAGGTCAGCCGCACGCTGATTGCAGCCCAGCTGCCGACGCAGCCAGCCATTGAGCCAGCCGTGATGATCGGCGTAGAGACGGTGCAGCATCTGTTGCCGAAGCATGCCTTCAGTTGCCATGCGGCCTCCCATGAGCGCAGCAGGCGTTAATGCTAACGCTTCTCAACAACATAAATCCATGGCAATCGCCGCATTTGCTCATCGATCGGATGACCGTCAGCATTTGACCGGTACTGCGGCGACCGTTCGGCTAGGCTGAGAGGACATAGCCTCAGGAGCTCGAGCATGATCCGCCCTCTATCACTAGCCGTGTCGTTCAGCCTCTCGCTGGCCCTGCTGCCGGCCCATGCGCAGCAGATCCTGCCGGGCCTGTGGGAATTCAGCAGTGGCGACATTCAGGTGGACGGCCAGCAACTGCCGGCCATGCAGCAGATGATGGAGCAGATGCGCAACCTGCCTGCCGACCAGCGCCGGATGATGGAAGGAATGTTTGCCGCGCATGGTGTGCAGCTGGGCGCCAACGGGGTACGGATCTGCCTGAGCGAAGCGCAGGTGGCGTCGGGGGACCTGCCGTTTCAGGACGATCCGGCGTGCAAGCAGGAGATCACCGAGCGTGGCGATAAGCTGTGGAAATTCAGGTTCGAGTGCCCGGATGCCCAAGGTCAGGGCGAGACGCGCTTCATCAGCGACAAGGAGTTCGTCAGCACCGTGGAAAGCCAATACCGCCAGGGCACCGAGACTGGAACGTCACGAATCGAATCCCACGCGCGCTGGATAGCGGACGATTGCGGCGCATTGAAACCGGCTAGGTAAGAGGCAAAAGAGAAATCAGCAGAGGTTCCACGTGAAACCCCTATGCCTGCTGGGCTGGCGTCAGTTCTTCTCCCAGCGGCCCTGGTTGTTCTGCTCGCAAGCGGGCTGGAGAAAGCGCGCATCACTGGCGATGCCGTAATAGTGGATGTCCTGCCGGTACGGCATGTTCGACACCTGCGCGTTGCGGCAGACACCGAAGGCACCGTCCGGGCACTGATCGACGAACTCGACTTTGACCTCGTGATCCTTCAACTGCGGCTGACAGAAGCCGTTGCGGAACAGCTCTGCGGGGATATTGATGTTCGCCTGGCAAAGCTTCACTGCCACGCGGTCGTCGTGGCTGTCAATGACGCACGCTTCAGCCATCACGTCGGCAGCGACTAGCAGGCCGCACAGGGCTGTCAGCAAGAACGGTAGCCGCACGATTTCACCTCTCCGAGAACCGCCGGTGACTTTAGCATGAGCCACCGGCCCCTTTCAGACCCAGCGCAAAATGCGCAACATGGCCGCCATGCTCGAACATATCCCGACCCATGTCATCGGCGGCCCGCTTGGCGCCGGCAAAACCAGCCTGATCCGCCACCTGCTCGATCAGAAGCCCGCCGACGAACGCTGGGCCGTATTGATCAACGAGTTCGGCCAGATCGGCCTGGACGCCGCGTTGCTTAAGACCGAAGCAGACGGTATCAGTCTGGCGGAGATCCCCGGCGGCTGCCTGTGCTGCGTCAACGGCGTGCCGTTCCAGGTTGGCCTGGCGCGCCTGCTGCGCCAGGCGAAACCAGACCGCTTGCTGATCGAGCCCTCCGGCCTGGGTCACCCGGCGGAACTGCTGCGTCAGCTCGGCCAGTCGCCATGGCAGAGCGTGCTGAGCATCCAGCCGAGCGTGCTCGTGCTGGATGCCGCCGCCCTCAGCCGCGGCGAAGCCCTGCCCGACAGCCAGCGGCAGGCCCTGAACGACGCCGGCCTGCTGTTGCTGAACAAGAGTGAAACGCTGGACGCATCCGGTCGAACACGACTGACTGAGCAACTGCCCAAGCAAACGCTTTACTGGACCACGCAAGGCCAGTTGCCCCTGGAACGGCTTCCCGGTATCGACGCTCGCGCCAGTGAATCAGCACGCGCGACCACCCTGCCCTGCGGGTCGGCGACGCTGGCGCAGGTTTGGCTCGATCCGCGCCAGCCGATCTGCCAGGTTCAGGTGACAGCGGAGTACTGGAGCATCGGCTGGCGCTGGCACCCGAGCCAGCGTTTCGATCTCGACCAGCTCTCGCAATGGCTGGCGCGCTGGCCCTGGCGTCGCACCAAACTGGTGGTCCACGGCCGCAGCGGCTGGCAGTCAGCCAATGCACTGGATGGTCAGGTGCTGGTCTTCAGGAGCAGCGAGTGGCGGCGGGATTCGAGGATAGAGCTGATCTTCAGCGAACCGCAGTCGCAGGCGGAATTGCAACAGGGCATGACGGCGTGTCGTATCGACGACTGACCCGTCAATCGCGGGGGCGGCGCCAGTCGTCCAGCTGGATCACCCGCCCCGGCTCGTCGGCGGGCTGGAACGGGTGTGCCGCCAGCTCGATACGGCCGACCTGGGCACCGAACATGACGATGGTACCGGGGTGCCGCTGCTCACCGGTGACCGTGAACTCGAACCCGTAGATGCGGGCAAGCCGGCGCTGGCCGCGTGCATCCGGCAACAGGGTCAGCTTGCGAAACGCCACATTACCGTCGAGCAGTTCCACATCGAGCTTCTGACAATGTCGCCGCACTGCCTGCAGGGCACGCTCGCGAATGCCATGGGAATGCCAGAGCCAGGCGGCCGCGGCTGCCAGCAACATGAACAGGAAGAGATTGCTAAGAGTCAGCATGAAGTAAGGCAAAGTGACCGGCGGGTACACAGCTTAGCAGGCCGCCACGGCGGGGCCGTGTGGACAGCGTCGTACATCCGTTTCAGCTTTCCAGCCAGACGTCGCGCGCCCAGTGCCAGACCGTCTCCCAGGTTTCTTCGGTGAGCTCACAGTCGTCGCCGTCCCACAGGGTGACTTCACCTTCCAGGTCGACCACATAGTAGTCACGCCCGTCCTGGCAGATCGGAATCAGATCGCGCGGCACGCCGGCATCCCAGGCATTGGCGGCGACTTCCGGCAGATAGGTGTGCGACTGCGGATCGGTAGCGGTGACCGGCTCCAGGCGCCCGTAGATCACATCGCTGACCTGGAGCAGGAACTCGCGCAGGCCGAACGGGAGATTGATCAAAAGCTGCTCCTCGATCTCCACCAAGAGATCGTCGTCCGGCAGTTCCAGCGGTACCGGCACCGGCTCGTTGAGCTCGCGCAGCTGTTCGATGACTTCTTCCACACCCACCTCCTGTCGTATGCCCCCAGGCAAGGCCCCGTTTATACAGTCCGCCGGATTGGCGAGCCAGTTCTGTCGCGTTAAAGTGCATGGCTTAGCGAAACGCTCGGTTAATACATTCACGGCGACTTGCCCGATTCAATACGCACAATTGCAGAAATTAGGTAGCAATTTGCATTGGTGCCTGCCAAACACATCTGGTCCGCTCGGACCTGAACAAGGACACGCAATGACTACTACCGAAGCCCAGGAGTTGCTCCAGGCCATCGATCGATGCGCCGACGAACCAATCCATATCCCCGGTAGCATCCAGCCCCATGGTTTCCTGCTGGTGGTCAGCGAGCCCGAGCTGCGTGTGCAGCAGGCCAGTGAAAACGTTCAGCGCTGGCTCGGGATAGACGCCCGCTCGCTGGTCGGCCAGCCTCTGTCGAACCTGCTACCCACCGCACGCATCGAAGCCGGTCTCACGGCACTGAGCGAAGACGACCACAACCCCTTCCACCTGAGCGATGTAAGCATCGGTCTCACCGGTGTCGCCGGCCAGGCGTTCGCCCTGCTCGGCCATCGCCATCGCGGCCAGCTGATCCTCGAATTCGAACGCGCGGAAACCTCCGGCCAGGCCTATGACACCCTCTACCCGCTGATGCGCACCTTCGTCGCCCAACTGCAGGACAGCCGCGAGCTGGAAGCGCTCTGCCAACTGGCGGTTCGGGAGGTCAAGCGCATCACCGGCTTCGGCCGCGTCAAGGCCTATCGCTTCGACGCCGAAGACAATGGCGTAGTGCTGGCAGAGGTCGCCGACCCCGGCTATCCAAGCTATCTCGGGCTGTGCTTTCCGGCTGCCGACATCCCCCAGCAGGCGCGCCGGCTGTATCGCGAAAACCTGATCCGGGTGATTCAGGACGCCAACTATCAACCCTCGCCCCTGGTGCCGGCGCTCAACCCGATCTCCGGGGCACCGCTCGATCTGAGCTTCGCCGCACTGCGCAGCGTCTCCCCGGTGCATCTGCAGTACATGCGCAACATGGGCACGCTGGCGTCGATGTCGATCTCCATCGTCATTCGCGACCGCCTCTGGGGGCTGATCTCCTGCCATGATGCCGAACCGCGTGCGGTCAGCTACCAGACCCGCACCGCCTGCGAGCTGCTTGGACGCATCCTTTCGCTGCAAATCGAGGCGCGGGAAAGCGAGATCGTCGCTCAGCGCAAGCTGGAACTGCGCCACCAGATCGTCCACCTGCTCGCGGCGATGGCCGATCGCGACAGCGTGGTCGAGGGTTTCCGCCACCTCCCCGAGGTGGTGCTGGGGTTCGCCGGTGCCGATGGCGCGGCGATCATTTCCGCCGACAAGTGCGAAACCGTCGGCGACACACCGGACCATGAACAGATCCTGCAGCTGGCGCGGTGGCTGGGCGAACGGCGCGACGAACTGGTCTTCCACAGTGACTGCATCAGCCGCGACATTCCCAACATGCCGGCGCTCGCCGAGCACTGTGCCGGGGTCATGGCCATCTCCATCTCGCGCCTGCACGCGCACTATCTGATCTGGTTTCGCCACGAGCAGATCAAGACCGTCAACTGGGCCGGTCAGCCGGAAAAACAGATCGACCGTCAGAGTGGCGCGCTCACTCCGCGGCACAGCTTCGAACAATGGCAGGAAACCCTGCGCGGCTATGCGCAGCCCTGGGATCAGGTGGTGATCGAGGGCGCGCTGGAACTGCGCAATGCGGTGCTCGGTATCGTCTTGCGCAAAGCCGAGGAGATGGCCCAGCTGGCCGGCGAGTTGCGCGCCAGCAACAAGGAGCTGGAGGCCTTCTCCTACAGCGTTTCCCACGACCTGCGCGCTCCGCTGCGGCATATCGCCGGCTACACCGAGCTGCTCAGCGAGATGGAGAGCAAGCAACTGAGCGAACGTGGGATGCGCTTTCTCGACAACATCGCCGACGCCGCGCGCTTCGCCGGCACGCTGGTGGATAACCTGCTGAGCTTCTCGCAGATGGGCCGTTCGGCATTGCGCCTGTCGGATGTCGACCTCGGTGCATTGGTCGCCTCGATTCGCGAGGAGCTGGCGCCTGACTGCGAAGGACGCCAGATCGAATGGCACCTGCTGCCGATGCCGATCGTAGTCGCCGATGCCGCCTTCATTCACATGGTGCTGCGCAACCTGATCGACAACGCGGTCAAGTACAGCCGCACCCGGGAGGTGGCCGTCATCGAGGTGGGTGCCGAACAGCGCGCCGGCGAAGTGGTCGTCTATGTGCGCGACAACGGCGTCGGCTTCGACATGCAGTACTCGAGCAAGCTGTTCGGCGTGTTCCAGCGCTTGCACCGCATGGAGGAGTTCGAAGGTATCGGCATCGGCCTGGCGAGCGTGCGCCGCATCATCGAGCGCCACGACGGCCAGGTCTGGGCCGAAGGCCAGCTGGACAAGGGCGCCACGTTCTACTTCTCACTCCCAAAACTGTCCTATACATCGTCCCTCCTGGACCGAGACATCTGATGCTGAAACCGATACTGCTGGTCGAAGACAACCCCCACGACCTGGAACTCACCCTGATCGCGCTGGAGCGCAGCCAGCTGGCCAATGAGGTGGTGATCATGCGTGACGGCGCCGAGGCGCTGAACTACCTGCAGCGCACCGGCGCCTACGCCGATCGCGCCGATGGCAATCCTGCAGTGCTGCTGCTGGACCTGAAGCTGCCCAAGGTCGACGGGCTGGAAGTGCTCAAGACCGTCCGCGAGACCGCCGAGCTGCGCAGCATTCCGGTGGTCATGCTGACCTCTTCGCGGGAAGAACCCGACCTGATGAAAGCCTACGAGCTCGGGGTGAACGCTTACGTCGTCAAACCGGTCGAATTCAAAGATTTTGTCGCCGCAATCTCCGACCTCGGCATCTTCTGGGCCGTGCTCAACGAGCCGCCACCCGGTTCGCTGCGTCTCAAGCGCGCGCGCAACAAAGACGAAAAGAACTGAACGAGCTTTGCCGGCCCGTGCCTGGCGGGCCGTTTCGATGATTCCTGCTTCCTCGACAGGTTGGATATGCCAGCGTCAAAGAACATCAGCGTCCTGTTCATCGAGGACAGCCCGCACGACGCCGAACTTGCCCAGCTGGCGCTGGAACGCAGCGGCTACGACCTGCGCACCGAGCTGGTATATGACCGGGCCGGTGTGGTCGAAGCCCTGCAACGGCGCGAATTCGACCTGATCCTGGCTGACTTCATCTTGCCCGGTTTCTCCGGTAGCCAGGCGCTGCAGGAAGCGCGTCGGCTCGCGCCGCAGACCCCCTTCATCTTTCTGTCCGGTGTGTTCGGCGAAGAGCATGCGGTCAACATGATGCGCTCCGGCGCGGTCGACTACGTGCTCAAGCAGAACCTCGGCTTCCTGCCCAAGGCGGTGGAACGCGCGATGGGCGAGGTCAACGAGCGCCGGCGCCGGTTGCAGGCCGAACAGGCGCTGCGCGAGGTCGAGGTACGCGCGCGCCTGGCTATCGATGCGGCACGCCTGGGCATGTGGGACTACGAACCGCAGAGCGGCACGCTCATCTGGGACGAGCGCTGCCGCGCGATGATGGGAATCGCTGCCGAGACGCCGGTCGACATGCCGCTGTTCGAGCGGCTCTGCCATCCGGACGACCGCGAACGCATGCGCGAGCAGGTTGCCCGCGCCATTTCCGGTAGCGACGCCGGCCAATTCAGCACCACCTATCGCGTGCTGTTCGAGGACGGGCGCATGCGCTGGATGGAAACCCGCGGCCAGGCGTTTTTCGACGGCGAGCGCTGTACGCGCTTCGTTGGCGTGCTTATGGACATCACCGAGCAGCAGCTGGCGACCCAGACGCTGCGGCAGATGAACGAAACCCTCGGTGAGCGCGTTCAGGAACGCACCCGAGAGCGCGATCGCACCTGGGAGCTGTCGCGCGATCTGCTCGCCGTGACCCATACGGACATGATGCCGGTCGCGCTGAATCCGATGTGGGAACAGGCCTTCGACTGGCCGCTGGAGCAGCTGATGGAGCATCCGCTGACCCGCCTGGTACACCCGGACGACCTGCAGGCGACGCTGGAAGAGACCGCGCGAGTGGGCCGTGGCAAGGTCACCACCCGCTTCGTCAATCGCATGCGCCACCGCGACGGCAGCTACCGCTGGCTGTCCTGGTCGGCCGTGGCCGATGGCGGCCGGATCTACTCGGCAGCACGCGACATCACCAGCGAAATCGCCGCGGTCGACAAACTAGCCGATGCCAACCGCGAGCTGCGCGCGCAGATCCAGGAGCGCGAACGTGTCGAGGCCACACTGCAGCAGATGCAGCGCCTGGAAGCCGTCGGCCAGCTGACCGCCGGCGTCGCCCACGACTTCAACAACCTGTTGACCGTGATCCTCACCAGCGCCAGCTTCCTGCAAAACGACCTGCAGAACGGCGCGCCGCTGGAGCGCAGCCTGCGTCGCCTGCAGTACATCCGCGAGTCGGGCGAGCGCGGCGCCACCCTGACCAGCCAGTTGCTGGCCTTCGCCCGGCGCCAGCAGCTGGCACCCACCGCCATCGACCTCAACGACACCCTGGTCAACCTGCTCAGCCTGCTCAAGAGCACCCTGGGTGGCAGCGTCAGCATCGAGACGGACACCCAGGCGGACATCTGGCACGCCCTGGTGGACCCGACCCAGATCGAGATGATCATCCTCAATCTGGCAATCAACGCCCGCGACGCAATGGCTGATAGCGGCCGGCTGACGCTGGGTACACGCAACGTGGTGATCGACCAGCCGGCACAGCGCGCCGAAGACCCGAGCCCCGGTGAGTATGTGATGCTGTCGGTCGCCGACACCGGGTCCGGCATGAGCGAAGCCGTGCTGAGCAAGGCGTTCGAGCCGTTTTTCACCACCAAGGAAGTCGGCAAGGGCTCGGGGCTCGGCCTGGCCCAGGTGTTCGGCTTCGCCAAACAGTCCGGTGGTGGTGCGCGCATCGAAAGCCGCGAAGGCGTCGGCACGACCGTGAAGGTGTTCCTACCGCGTACTTCGGCGCCACGCCAACCGGAGCCGGCCAGCGCGGCGAGCAGTGGCTCCGCCGAGAGCAACAGTCAGCATTGCATCCTGCTGGTGGACGACGACCACAGCGTGCGCGAAGTGACCGCCCAGATGCTCGAGGATCTGGGCTTTACGGTGATCGCCGCGGATAGCGGCGATGACGCGCTGCAGTTGCTCACCCAGGGCGCGGAGGTCGACCTGCTGCTGGCCGACTTCGCCATGCCGGGTATGAACGGCGGCGAGCTGGCGCGTGCGGTGCGAGTACGTCACCCGGAGCTGCCGGTAGTGTTTGTAACCGGTTATGCCGAGCTGTGCGAACTGGGCCTGGAAGGCTACTCGATCATCCAGAAGCCGTTTCGCGAGGAACAGCTGGCGAACAAGATTCATCTGGCACTTAGTGAGGGCAGTCTGGCGGATGGCTGAACTGCGTTTGCGCCTGCGTGAGGCAACGGCACCGCTGCACGAGCGGGTCGATGCCGCCTACTCGGAGTTCGATCTCGGGCGGCCTGAGGACTACCGTCGCTTCCTGCGTGCCCATGCGCGGGCGCTGCGCGCGGTGGAGACAGCCCTGGAGCAGGCCGGCATCGCCACCCTGCTGATGGACTGGCCCGCGCGGGCAAGACGGCATGCCCTGCTCGATGACCTGGCCGATCTGGACTGCCAGGCGCCCGTCGCGCTGCCCGCTCCCGAGCTGAGCGAGATCGCCAGCTGCTGGGGCGCCGCCTATGTTCTGGAAGGCTCCCGCCTGGGCGGGCAGGTACTTGCACGGCGGGTTCGTCAGGCCGATCCGACCGCACCCGTTCGCTACCTCGAACACGGCGACGTCGCCCGGCTCTGGCCGACATTTCTCAGCCGCCTCGAGCAGCAGGCCTCGGCGTCTTCATGGGCGCCGATGCTGGCTGCAGCCGAAGCCACCTTCGGCCTATTCGCCAGTGCCGCCGCGCTGGAAGCCGAGGGCGCCTACGGCTGAAAGAGAAAGGCCCCCGTGGGGCCTTGCCTTGTTCGGCTGAAAACCGGTCAGGCGACCCTGAAGCGACCGACCAGCTGCTGCTGTTGCTCGGCCAGGCGCGCCAGCTCCAGGCTGGTCATGGCGGTCTGTTCGGCTCCGGCGCTGACCTGGATGGCGACGTCGTTGATCTCCACGACGTTGCGGTTGATGTCCTCGGCAACAGCGCTCTGTTCCTCCGCCGCGGTAGCGATCTGGATGTTGCGGTCACTGATCGCGGCGACCCCTGCGGCGATCTCCTCGAGCAGCTCGCCGGTGCGGCCAATGTTGCTGGAGCCCGCCTGTGCCTTGCTCAGGGTGTCCTGCATGGAGCGCGCCGCGCGGTCAGCGCCGGTCTGCAGGTTGCCGATCATTGTCTGGATGCTGCCGGTCGACTCCTGGGTCTTCTGCGCCAGCATGCGCACTTCCGTCGCCACCACGGCGAAGCCGCGCCCGTGATCACCGGCGCGTGCCGCTTCGATGGCGGCATTGAGCGCCAGCAGGTTGGTCTGGTCGGCGATGCCACGGATCACGTCCAATACCGAGGAGATCGAATCGCTTTCCTGCTTCAGGTTCTCGATGATCTGCGCGGTCTGGTCGGCCTGATCCGACAGCTGACGGATCAGGTCGATGGTGTCCTGCACTTCGGCGCGGCCCTGTGCAGCGTTCGTGTTCAGCCGCTGGGACAGTTCGGCGGCATCGCTGGTGCTGCGCGCCACATCGCGCACCGTCGCGCTCATCTCGTTGATCGCGGTCACCACCAGCTCGGTTCCCTGCCGCTGGCGATCGATGCTGGCGCTGGTCTGCACCGTCACCGCCGACGACTCTTCCGCGGCCGTCGCGACCTGTGCCGTGGCGCTGCCTATCTCCCTGACGATCTGCTGCAGCTCACCGGCCATGACATTGAGGTTACTCGCGATCTCGCCGAATTCGTCGCGCCCCTGGTAGTCGGCCTTGGCGGTGAGGTCTCGTGCGGAAAGCGCCAGCAGGGCGTGATTGACCTCATGTACCGCCGTCTTGATGTTGCGGATGATCAGCAACGACAACACCGTGACTGCAACAAGGGCGACGATCACCGCTGTCAGAGTCATCCACAGGGCGCTGCGTGCTTCATCGCGCGAGGCGGCTGCGAGCTCGCCCACATGCTCGGCCAGCTGGCGTTCCACCTCGCCCATCAGATCGATCCGGCTGGTGGCCGTCTCGAACCAGGTTTCGCTGTCCACACCGAGGCTCTGGCCGATCGGTACGTCGAAGGCCAGACGCTGCAGTCGGGCGACTTCCTGTGCACTGCCCTGCTGCATCTGCTGGTCGAGCAGGCCGACGAGACGCTCAGCTGCCGTACGCCGAAAGCCGTCCAGGTAGGCGGTGAACTCGCCGAGGTTGCGGCTGAATGAAGCCAGCAACGTGGCATCGAACCGGTCCTGGCCGAACACTACACCGAGCATGGCGCGCTCACGGCCGGCGCGTTCTTTCATCTCGATGAACTGGTTGAGCCCGCTCAGCGCCCGCGCCAGCTCGGCATCCTCGACGCGCGCTTCAAGCGCGTGGGTGAAACCGATCAGTGATTTGATGATGCCGGTGAAGCGCGCGCCGGACTCCACGTTGCTGATCGCGAAACTGTCGATCTGCGCTCGGGTGCCGCGCAGTTCGTTCAGCGCGAGCAAGGCGCTGGCCAGCTGGGCGTCGTCTTTCAGCGCCAGTGTTGCAACGGCGTTGGAGGCTTCGTCCGTCGCCTGACGCAGGCCCGGCAGCCGCCGGCTCATGAGCCGTCCCTGGCTGCCGAGGAACACACCGCTTGCGCCACGCTCACGCTGCAGGGTGGTGATCAGCTGACTCACCTGCTGCGCCGCAGAGCTGGCCTCGACGGTGTACTCCATCTGCCGCAACGTCTTGTAGCTTTCATTGACGTACAGCGTTCCGAGCCAGAGAAACCCCAACAGGGGCGCGAGTACGATCAGAATCAGTTTCCGGCTCAAGGAGATGTTTTTCAGCATGTGGCACCTCGGGGCCCCAGCTGACCTGACTGGGGCTTGGGTAGTGCAAGGCATCTTCTGCTCGAATTCGAAGGCCAGTAGCGAACGAATCGGGTAGTCACAGAGGTTATGAATTTGGCCTCTGTATCGGGTGCTGAAAGGGTCTCGTGAGGGCGGCGAGCGGCTAGCCGACGAACGGGCTACGACGACGCTCAGCCCCTGCTTGCACAGGCTTGCCGAAGGCGGAAATCACCTGGCAACGCGCTATTGCGATCTGCCGGCTGAGCGACGCAGCGCAGCCATGCGTTCACACATCCATGGAGTTGCGCCTGGCAATGCTCACCCGGACGTGGACTGTGACAGCAGGAAGGGATGTTCGCGATCATCCGCGAACGGCTGGCGCGCTCGCCGAGAAATCGCTGAGGAGACCTGCTGCCAGGAGCCAGGCCGGCCAATGGCGGCGGCGACCACGGCGTCGTCATCAATACCGACGACGACGCCGAGAACCCTGCGAGGTCGGTATTACTCCACCGTTACCGACTTGGCCAGATTGCGCGGCTGGTCGACGTCGGTGCCGCGCAGCACGGCGACGTAGTACGACAGCAGCTGCAACGGCAGGGTGTAGAGGATCGGCGCCAGCGCATCGTGGATGTGCGGCATGTTCACCAGGAAGATGCCCTCGCCATTGTCGAAACCCGCCTCGCGATCGGCAAAGACGATCAGCTCGCCGCCACGGGCGCGCACTTCCTGCAGGTTCGACTTGAGCTTCTCCAGCAACTCGTTGTTCGGCGCCACGGTGACCACCGGCATGTCGGCATCCACCAGCGCCAGCGGGCCGTGCTTGAGTTCACCAGCCGGATAGGCCTCGGCGTGGATGTAGGAGATCTCCTTGAGCTTGAGCGCGCCTTCCATCGCCACCGGGTACTGCGCGCCGCGACCGAGGAACAGCGTGTGGTGCTTCTCGGCGAAATGCTCGGCGATCTTCTCCACCGTGGCATCCATGGCCAGCGCCTCGCCCAGGCGGGTCGGCAGCCGCCGCAGTTCGTCGACCAGCTCCGCTTCGCGGGCCGCGCTCAAGGTGCCGCGGACGTGGCCCAGGGCGAGTGTCAGCAGCATCAGCCCGACCAGCTGGGTGGTGAACGCCTTGGTCGAGGCGACGCCGATTTCCGGCCCGGCCTGGGTCAGCAGGGTCAGGTCCGACTCGCGTACCAGTGAGCTGATGCCGACGTTGCAGATGGCCAGGCTGGCGAGATAGCCGCCCTCGCCGCTGGCCAGCTGCTTGGCGTTGCGCAGCGCCGCCAGGGTGTCGGCCGTCTCGCCGGACTGTGAAATGGTGACGAACAGGGTGTCCGGCTGCACCACCACCTTGCGGTAACGGAACTCGCTGGCGACTTCGACCTGGCAGGGAATGCCGGCCAGTTCTTCCAGCCAGTAACGCGCCACCATGCCGGCGTGATAGCTGGTGCCGCAGGCGACGATCTGCACGTTGCGGACCTTGGCGAACAGCTCGCCGGCCTGCGGACCGAAGGCCTCGACCAGCACCTGACGATCGCCCAGACGGCCTTCCAGGGTGCGCTGCACGACCTTGGGCTGCTCGTGAATCTCCTTGAGCATGAAGTGGCGGTATTCGCCCTTGTCCGCCGCCTCGGCGCCTTCGTGATACTGCACGGCCTCGCGCTTCACCGGCTGGCCATCGACATCCCAAACCTGCACGGCGTCACGGCGAATCTCGGCGATATCGCCCTCTTCCAGATACATGAAGCGGTCGGTGACCTGCCGCAGTGCCAGCTGGTCGGAGGCGAGGAAGTTTTCGCCCAGGCCCAGACCGATCACCAGCGGGCTGCCGCTGCGTGCGGCGAGCAGGCGATCCGGCTGTTTGGCGCTGATCACTGCCAGACCATAGGCGCCATGCAGTTCCTTGACCGCTGCCTTCAGTGCAGCCGTGAGGTCGCCGAGCGAATCGAGCTTGTGATGTAGCAGATGGACGATGACTTCGGTGTCGGTATCCGAGACGAATACGTAACCCATCTCCTTGAGCCGAGCGCGCAACGCCTCGTGGTTCTCGATGATGCCGTTATGCACCACCGCCAGATCATCACCGGAAAAATGCGGATGGGCATTGCGCTCGCAGGGCGCGCCATGGGTGGCCCAGCGGGTGTGAGCGATGCCCAGGCGGCCGGCCAGCTGCGTCTGCTGCTGAGCCTGCTCCAGTTCGGCAACCTTGCCGTTGCGGCGCAGGCGCTCGAGTGTGCCGTTCTCGTCCAGCACGGCAACGCCGGCACTGTCATAGCCACGGTATTCCAGGCGCTTGAGGCCTTCGAGAAGGATCGCGGTGATGTTGCGTTCGGCGACGGCGCCAACGATGCCACACATACTCAGGTCTCCAAATGGGGTTCGATGGCCACGCAGATCAGCTTCACGCCGCGGGCCAGGATGCTGGTGCGCGCCTCGTCGCTGAGGCGCTCATCGGTGATCAGGGTGTGCACGCTGCTCCAGGGCAGCTCGAGATTGGGGATGCGCCGGCCGATCTTGTCGGCCTCGGCAAGCACGATGACCTCGCGTGCGGCATCGGCCATCACCCGCGACAGCCCAAGCAGCTCGTTGAAGGTGGTGGTACCGCGCTCCAGGTCGATGCCGTCGGCGCCGATGAACAGCTGGTCGAAGTCATAGGACCGCAGCACCTGTTCGGCCACCTGGCCCTGGAAGGACTCCGAGTGCGGGTCCCAGGTGCCGCCGGTCATCAGCAGCACCGGCTCGTGCTCCAGCTCGCGCAGGGCATTGACCACGTTCAGCGAATTGGTCATCACCACCAGCCCGTGCTTGTAGCCGAGCTGAGGGATCATCGCCGCGGTGGTGGTGCCGCTGTCGATGATGATCCGCGCGTGCTCGCGAATGCAGCCGACAGCCGCGCGGGCGATCGCCTGCTTGTAGGGCGAGACGGGCTGTGCAGTGTCGCCGATCAGCTCCTGCGGCAGCGAGACCGCACCGCCGTAGCGGCGCAGCAGCAGGCCATTCTTTTCCAGGGCGGCGAGGTCCTTGCGGATGGTGACTTCAGACGTCTCGAAGCGCCGCGACAGCTCATCGACGCTGACCTCGCCGCGCTCGTTGAGCAGCGCCAGGATGACGTGACGACGTTGTGGTGTATTGCGCTTCGACATTTATATGTTTCGATTCGAAAGTTAACGGCGCGAATCAAAACATATGCCCGAGGCGATCGCAAGCCCTGCCCGGCAGCCGGAAGTCGGCACACGCCATCCAGCCAACGCCCTTTTTCCTCAGGATTTGTTTTTCACCGGTCGCTGCCAGCCATCGATATTGCGCTGACGTCCGCGACCGAGTGCCAAGGTATGCGCCGGAACGTCCGCAGTGATGGTCGACCCGGCGCCGGTAGTGGCGCCGTCGCCCAGATTCAGCGGCGCCACCAGCGAGCTGTTGGAGCCGATGAACACGTCCTCGCCCATCACCGTCTTGAACTTGTTGGCGCCGTCGTAGTTGCAGGTGATTGTCCCGGCGCCGATGTTGGTCCGCGCGCCGATCTCGGCGTCGCCCAGGTAGCTCAGATGACCGGCCTTGGCGCCGTCGCCGAGGCTCGCATTCTTCATCTCGACGAAGTTGCCCACATGCGCCTTGGCACCGAGTGTGCTGCCGGGACGCAGCCGGGCGAACGGTCCGCAGTCGGCGCCCTCGCCCACCACCGCACCGTCCAGATGGGAATTGGCCTTGACGATAGCGCCGCGGCGCAGGGTGCTGTCCTTGATCACGCAGTTCGGGCCGATCTGTACATCATCCTCGATGACCACCTCGCCCTCGAGCACCACGTTGACGTCGATGAGCACGTCCCGGCCGACACTCACTTCGCCGCGCAGATCGAAACGCGACGGGTCGCGCAGCGTGACGCCCTGGGCCATCAGCCGGCGCGCAGCACGCAGCTGGTAGTGGCGCTCCAGTTCGGCGAGCTGGATGCGGTCATTGGCGCCCTGCACCTCCATGGCGTCCTGTGGCTGTTCGGTGGCCACCCGCAGCCCATCGGCCACGGCCATGGCGATCACGTCGGTGAGGTAGTACTCGCCCTGAGCGTTGCTGTTGGACAGGCGGCCAAGCCATTCGCCGATGCGGCTGCCCGGTACGGCGAGAATCCCGGTGTTGCCCTCGCGGATCGCCTTCTGCTCGGCGCTGGCATCCTTGTGCTCGACAATGGCCTGCACTTCGCCGTTCGCGTCACGGACGATCCGGCCGTAGCCAGTCGGGTCATCCAGGGTCACCGTCAGCAGCGCCAGCTGCTCGGGTCCGACCTTTTGCAGCAAACGCTGAAGGGTCTCGGCCTCGATCAGCGGCACATCGCCGTAGAGGATCAGAACGCGCTCGGCCGACAGATTCGGTAACGCCTGGGCCACCGCATGCCCGGTACCCAGCTGCTCGGCTTGAACCACGTAGTTAAGGTCGTCCCCGACCAGCCGCTGGCGCACCTGCTCGGCACCGTGGCCGATCACCACCTGAATACTGCGCGGCTGCAGCGCGCGCGCCGTGCTTACGACGTGACCGAGCATGGATTGGCCGGCGACTGGATGCAGCACCTTGGGCAGTGCCGAACGCATGCGGGTGCCCTGACCGGCGGCGAGAATGACGATATCGAGGGACATGAAGCGATTCCTGAACGGGTTCGGCCCGACAGCTCACCTGTAGGTAGTCAGGGTGCAGCTGGTATCAGCGCCGACAAATGGCAGACAAAGAAAAAGGGTAGCCAAGGCTACCCTTTTACTCGTGCGCGATGAAGTTGCGAGTCGATCAGTGACGACCGTACTTCTTGCGCATTGCCTCGATGGTCCGCAGCTGGGCTGCAGCCTCGGCCAGGCGAGCGGCCGCGGAGCCATAATCGAACTCAGCGCCCTTCTCGTGCAGGGCCTTCTCGGCAGCCTTGACGGCGGCCTGCGCGGCAGCTTCGTCGATGTCCTTGGCGCGGGTAGCGGTATCGGCGAGAACCTTCACCATGTTCGGCTGGACTTCGATGAAGCCGCCGGAGATGTAGAAGATTTCCTCGTCCCCACCCTGCTTGATCACTCGAACCGGACCCGGCTTGAGATCGGTCAGCAGCGGCGCGTGACCCGGCAGAACGCCGATGTCACCCAGGTTGCCGTGGGCGACGACCATTTCCACCAGCCCCGAGAACAGCTCTTCTTCCGCACTGACGATGTCGCAATGCACTGTCATAGCCATGTTCATGCCTCGGTAATCAGCCTGACCCGCAGCTGCGGGTCAGGCTGGTTGGCGCCCGCAAGCGGGCGCGCCAGTTACAGTTTCTTGGCTTTCTCGATGGCTTCGTCGATGCTGCCGACCATGTAGAACGCCTGTTCCGGCAAATGGTCGTAGTCGCCATTGAGGATGCCGGAGAAACCACGGATGGTTTCCTTCAGCGGCACGTACTTGCCTGGCGAGCCAGTGAAGACTTCGGCCACGAAGAACGGCTGGGACAGGAAGCGCTGGATCTTACGAGCACGGGATACCAGCTGCTTGTCGGTCTCGGACAGTTCGTCCATACCGAGGATCGCGATGATGTCCTTCAGCTCCTTGTAGCGCTGCAGCACGTACTGAACGCCGCGAGCGGTGTCGTAGTGCTCCTGGCCAATGACCAGCGGATCCAGCTGACGCGAAGTCGAGTCGAGCGGATCGACCGCCGGGTAGATACCCAGGGAGGCGATGTCACGCGACAGTACGACGGTAGCGTCGAGGTGGGCGAAGGTGGTCGCCGGGCTCGGGTCGGTCAGGTCGTCCGCAGGTACGTATACGGCCTGTACGGAGGTAATCGAACCGTTCTTGGTGGAGGTGATGCGCTCCTGCAGAACGCCCATCTCTTCGGCCAGGGTCGGCTGATAACCTACCGCCGAAGGCATACGACCCAGCAGGGCGGACACTTCGGTACCGGCAAGGGTGTAACGGTAGATGTTGTCGACGAACAACAGTACGTCACGGCCTTCGTCACGGAACTTCTCGGCCATGGTCAGACCGGTCAGAGCAACGCGCAGACGGTTTCCCGGCGGCTCGTTCATCTGGCCGTACACCAGGGCTACCTTGTCCAGAACGTTGGAGTCCTTCATCTCGTGATAGAAGTCGTTACCTTCACGAGTACGCTCACCCACACCGGCGAACACGGAGTAACCGCTGTGCTCCATCGCGATGTTACGGATCAGCTCCATCATGTTTACGGTCTTGCCGACACCGGCACCACCGAACAGACCGACCTTACCGCCCTTGGCGAACGGGCAAACCAGGTCGATAACCTTGATGCCGGTTTCCAGCAGCTCGTTGCCACCAGCCTGCTCGGAATAGGACGGCGCAGCGCGGTGAATGGTCCAGCGCTCTTCTTCGCCGATCGGGCCGGCTTCGTCGATGGGGTTACCCAGGACGTCCATGATGCGACCCAGGGTCTGCTTGCCGACCGGTACGGAGATACCGGTGCCGGTGTTGACGACGTCCAGGCCGCGCTTGAGGCCTTCGGTCGAACCCATGGCGATGGTACGGACAATGCCGTCACCCAGCTGCTGCTGGACTTCCAGGGTGGTCTCGGCGCCCTGAACTTTCAGTGCGTCATAGACGTTCGGTACCAGATCGCGCGGAAATTCCACGTCGATAACGGCGCCGATGATTTGAACGATACGTCCGCTACTCATGTTTGGTTCCTCTGAATATTTGAACCGTTCTTAAACCGCGGCAGCGCCGCCGACGATTTCCGAAATTTCCTGAGTGATCGCAGCCTGACGGGCCTTGTTGTAGACCAGTTGCAGGTCGCTGATCAGCTCACCGGCGTTGTCGGTTGCGTTCTTCATGGCAATCATCCGCGCGGCCTGTTCGGCTGCGCCGTTCTCAACCACCGCCTGATAGGCCTGGGACTCGATGAAACGAACCAGCAGGGCATCCAGCAGCTGCTGGGCGTCCGGCTCGTAGAGGTAGTCCCACTGACCTTTCTTGACCGGCTCGGCGTTCTCGTCTGCGGCCAGGGGCAGCAGCTGATCGACCGTGGGCTTCTGGGTCATGGTGTTGATGAACTTGTTGGATACCAGGTACAAGCGATCGATACGGCCTTCGTGGAAGCCGTCCAGCATGACCTTGACACTGCCGATCAGATCGTTGATCGATGGCTCTTCGCCGAGGTTGCCGATCGCCGCGACGACGTTGCCGCCGAAGCTGCGGAAGAAGCTCGCGCCCTTGTTGCCGATCACGCAGAGGTCGACTTCGACCTTCTGATCGTGCCACTCCTTCATGTTCTTGATCAGGACCTTGAACAGGTTGATGTTCAGGCCACCGCACAGACCACGATCAGTAGACACGACGATATAGCCGACACGCTTGACCGGACGCTCCACCATGAACGGGTGACGGTATTCCGGGTTGGCGTAGGCCAGATGGCCGATTACCTGCCGGATCCGCTCCGCATAAGGGCGGCTGGCAGCCATGCGCATCTGTGCCTTGCGCATCTTGCTGACCGCCACCTTTTCCATGGCGCTGGTGATCTTCTGCGTGCTTTTGATGCTCGCAATCTTGCTGCGAATCTCTTTTGCGCCTGCCATTTGACACCTATCGGGTTAGCAGGCGGGAGCCTCGCGGCTCCCGCTGCGGCTTACCAGCTTTGCGTGGCCTTGAACTTCTCGATACCAGCCTTCAGGCCAGCGTCGATTTCGTCATTGAAGTCGCCCTTCACGTTGATCTTCGCCATCAGGTCGGCGAACTCGCGGTTGAAGAAGGCGATCAGGGCCTGCTCGAAGGCGCCAACCTTGGCCACTTCCACGTCCGCCAGATAGCCACGCTCGGCGGCATACAGGGACAGGGACATGTCGGCGATGGACATCGGCGCGTACTGCTTCTGCTTCATCAGCTCGGTAACGCGCTGACCATGCTCCAGCTGCTTGCGGGTCGCTTCGTCGAGGTCGGAAGCGAACTGGGCGAATGCCGCCAGTTCACGGTACTGAGCCAGTGCGGTACGGATACCACCGGACAGCTTCTTGACGATCTTGGTCTGCGCCGCACCACCCACGCGGGATACCGAAATACCGGCGTTGACGGCCGGACGGATGCCTGCGTTGAACATGGCCGATTCCAGGAAGATCTGACCGTCGGTGATGGAGATCACGTTGGTCGGAACGAACGCGGAAACGTCGCCAGCCTGGGTTTCAATGATCGGCAGAGCGGTCAGGGAACCGGTCTTGCCAGTCACGGCGCCGTTGGTGAACTTCTCGACGTACTCTTCGGAAACGCGGGAAGCGCGCTCCAGCAGACGGCTGTGGAGATAGAACACGTCGCCCGGGTAGGCTTCACGTCCCGGCGGACGGCGCAGCAGCAGGGAAATCTGGCGGTAGGCCACGGCCTGCTTGGACAGATCGTCATAGACGATCAGCGCGTCTTCACCGCGGTCGCGGAAGTATTCGCCCATGGTGCAGCCGGCATACGGAGCCAGGTACTGCAGCGCAGCGGACTCGGAAGCCGAAGCAGCCACCACGATGGTGTTCTGCAGGGCACCGTGCTCTTCCAGCTTGCGCACCACGTTGGCGATGGTCGACTGCTTCTGACCGATGGCAACGTAGACGCAGCGGATGCCACTGTTCTTCTGGTTGATGATGGCGTCGATGGCCAGGGCGGTCTTGCCGATCTGACGGTCACCGATGATCAGCTCACGCTGGCCACGGCCTACCGGGATCATGGCGTCGACCGACTTGTAACCGGTCTGTACCGGCTGGTCGACCGACTTACGCCAGATCACGCCCGGTGCGACTTTCTCGACCGCATCAGTCGCCTGAGCGTTGATCGGGCCTTTGCCGTCGATCGGGTTACCCAGCGCGTCGACCACGCGACCCAGCAGTTCCGGACCAACCGGAACTTCGAGGATGCGGCCGGTGCACTTGGCGCTCATGCCTTCGGTCAGGCCCAGGTAGTTACCCAGAACCACGGCACCTACGGAGTCCTGCTCCAGGTTCAGTGCCATGCCGAAGATGCCGCCAGGGAACTCGATCATTTCGCCGTACATGACGTCGGCCAGACCGTAGATGCGTACGATACCGTCAGAAACGCTGACGACGGTGCCCTCGTTACGGGCTTGAGCAGCGACATTCGATTTCTCGATGCGCTGCTTGATGATTTCACTAATCTCGGAAGGATTCAGTTGCTGCATGCCATGACCCTCAAATCAGGATTTCAACGATTCGGCCAACTGGCTCAGTTTGCCGCGGACCGAACCGTCGACAACCACATCACCGGCGCGAATCAACACGCCGCCGATCAGCGCAGGATTCACGACCTGCTGGAGGTTGACGGTGCGATCTAGCCGCTTCGACAGGGCGGCAGCCAAAGTTTGGAGTTGCGCGTTGCTGAGCTCAAAGGCGGTTTCAACTTCTGCCTCGAGCGTTTTCTCGGCTTGCGCCTTGATGTCCTCGTACAGCTCCCACACGGTCGGCAGGACCGACAGGCGATCGTTTTCGCCAAGGGTCTGAACGTAGTTGCGGAACGCCTCGTCGGCATCGTCACCAAGTACACGTACCAGCGCCTGGACCTTGCTTTCGCTGGTCAGACGAGGGTCGTTCAGCAACGCTGCGACTTCTGGGACTTCAACAGCGACGGCAGCCAGGTTGAGCATTTTTGACCAGGAATCGGTCTGTCCTGCGGCGCTGGCAAACTCGAAAGCGGCTTTCGCGTAAGGCCGAGCAAGCGTCTGGGTATTGATCATCGCTTGCCTCGCTTAGAGTTGGGAGGCCAGTTTTTCGACCAGCTCGTTGTGTACCTTGGCGTCCACCTGGGACTCCAGGATCTTCTCTGCACCGGCGACGGCAAGAGCCGCTACCTGGCTGCGCAGTTGGTCCCTGGCACGGTTCACTTCCTGTTCGATCTCGGCGCGGGCGCCGGCGACCAGTCGCTCGCCTTCGGCACGTGCCTGCTGCTTGGCTTCCTCGATGATCGCATTGGCGTGCTTGTTCGCCTGCTCGATGATCTGGGCAGCCTGCTCCTTGGTCTCGCGGAGAGTGTTGGACACCTTGTCCTGAGCCAGTTTCAGGTCCTGCTGCGCACGGCCTGCCGCATCCAGTCCTTCGGCGATCTTCTTCTGGCGCGCTGCCATGGCTGCCGTGATTGGCGGCCATACGAGCTTCATGCAGAACCAGACGAAGATAGCGAAGGCGAGCGTTTGACCGAACAGCGTCAAGTTAATGTTCACAGCGATTTACCTCGTGCTATCTCGTTCAACGCGGGAGTCATTCCACGGCGACGGGGTCCGCCCGGCGAACCCCATCTCAAACCGGAAAGTGATTAACCGGCGACAACGAAGATGAGGTACATCGCGATACCAACGCCGATCATCGGTACGGCGTCGAGCAGGCCGGCCATCAGGAAGGTCTTGGTTTGCAGCTGAGGAGCCAGCTCCGGCTGACGAGCAGTGGATTCCAGCAGCTTGCCACCCAGCAGGGCGAAGCCAATACCGGTGCCCAGGGCACCCAGACCGATCATGATGGAGGCGGCGATGTAGACGAGTTCCATGTAAAGCTCCTGAAGCTAAGGGGGTTAAGGTTTTCTTGGGTAAAGCAAAACGGTTGTAACGGTTCAGCTGTTACGGCGTGAGCTCGGCGTGCCCATGATCTTCATGAGCAGAACTCAGGTACACCACGGTCAGAACCATGAAGATGAACGCCTGAAGCGGGATCACCAGGATGTGGAAGATCGCCCAGGGTACATTCAGGGTCCACTGCACGTAGAACGGCAGCAGCGCGATAAGGATGAACACCACCTCACCGGCATACATGTTGCCGAACAGACGCAGCGCGAGGCTGAGCGGCTTGGTCAGCAAACCGAGGATTTCCAGGAACAGGTTGAACGGAATCAGCGACCAGTGGTTGAACGGGGTGAAAGCCAGTTCCTTGCTGAAACCACCGATACCCTTGACCTTGACGCTGTAGAACAGGATGAGGATGAACACGCCGAGCGACAGACCGAAGGTGCCGTTGGGATCGGCGGTCGGCACGATCTTGAAGGCCGGCAGACCGAGCAGCCCAGCGATGCCAGGAATGTAGTCGACCGGGATCCACTTCAGGCTGTTCATCAGGAACACCCAGACAAAGATGGTCAGCGCCAGCGGAGCAATGAGTGGGTTGCGGCCATGGAAGGTGTCCTTGACCACGCCTTCGACGAACTCGACGCACATCTCGACGAAGTTTTGCAGCTTGCCCGGTACGCCGGCGGTGGCAGACTTGGCGGCGCTGCGGAACAGCAGGATGAAGATGGCGCCCATCAGCAGCGACCAGCCAAGGGTATCCAGGTGAAAGGCCATGAAGCCCATGTCACGAGCTTCCAGACCCGTCTGAGCGATGGTCCAGGTGGCCTGATCGAGAACGGAGCCATCAGCACGCTCGTAACCTGCCGGCAGCTTGCCGTAGGTGAGGTTTTGCAGGTGGTGCTGGATATATTCAGCGGGGGTACTCGCCATAAACGCCTCAATGCTCAATGCTTCGGATTGTTTTTCATCAGCAGGAGCGCGCTTGCTCCGACACCCAGAACCAGCAGATAGCCGGCAAACAAGGCAATCGGGTCCAGCGGCTTCACTCCCACGAACACCAACGCAAACAGCGCTGCTGCCAGAATCTGTTTACCCATCTCGCCAGACCAGAAGGACTGGATGATTGCCCGAGTCGAACGTGCGCCAAAGTACCGAAAGGCCTTGTACGCGAAATACACGTTCGCCAACAGCGCAATCAGACCGCCACACAGCGCGGAGTAGCCGGCGACCATACCAAATACCAGGCCACATGACACAGCGGTCGCAACCACGACCATCGCCTGCATCAGCAATACGCGAAAAGCCGGAAGACGATGGAAGGGTGTTCTGTTGCGTATGTTCACCGGATTTCCATCGCTGCAGCGGGCCGCGTAAATAATTGTCCGCAGTCAAAAAAGCGCGGCGAGTATAGGAGCAGGCCAGCCGGGGTTCAACTCTCCGGTAGTATTTTCCGACCGGCACTACATGGATTTTGTATCAACGAATGTGCGCCAGAACGCCCTGCAGTTCGTCCAGTGAACTGTAGCGGATCACCAGTTGGCCCCTGCCCTTCTGCCCATGCTTGATCTGCACCGGCGAGCCCAGCCGTTCGGCAAGGCGCTGTTCCAGGCGGCTGATGTCCGGATCGCTCTTGACCTCGGCCTTCGGCTTTTCCTTATCGCTCAGCCACTGACGTACCAGGGCCTCGGTCTGGCGGACCGTCAGGCCACGTGCGACAACATGCCGCGCGCCCTCGACCTGTTGGTCACCCGGCAAACCCAGCAAGGCGCGCGCATGGCCCATCTCCAGATCACCATGGGCAAGTAGCGTCTTGATCTCGTCCGGCAGGGCGATCAGTCGCAGCAGATTACTGACGGAGACACGCGACTTGCCGACCGCATCGGCGACCTGCTGCTGGGTCAGCTGGAACTCCTGCTGCAAACGCTGCAGCGCCACCGCCTCTTCGATCGGGTTGAGATCTTCGCGCTGAATGTTCTCGATCAGCGCCATGGCGATCGCCGCTTCGTCCGGGACCTCACGAACCAGCGCTGGCACCTTCTCCAACCCGGCCTGCTGGCTGGCCCGCCAGCGCCGCTCGCCGGCGATGATTTCGTAGCGACCACCACTCAGCGGTCGCACCACGATCGGCTGCATCACGCCGTGGTTCTTGATCGACTGTGCCAGCTCTTCCAGTGCCTGCGGGTCCATGTCACGTCGCGGCTGGTACTTGCCGCGCTGGATCAGCTCCAGCGACAGGTGCTGGAGTTCGCGGGTATCGACCTTGGCAGCCTCTTCCTGCATGGCCGAAACACTGGCGCCGCCGAGCAGGGCATCGAGTCCGCGGCCTAGGCCTCTTTTCTTGGTCGCCATGAGTAGTCCTTATGCGAGGGCGCCACGCGCCGACTGGCGCTGGCGTCGCGACAGTTCTCCGGCCAGGGCCAGGTAGGCCAGTGCGCCCTTGGATTGCTTGTCGTAGACCAGCGCCGGCATACCGTGGCTGGGTGCCTCGGCGAGCCTGACGTTGCGCGGGATGACGGTGTCGTAGAGCTTGTCGCCAAAATGCGCCTTGAGCTGCTCGGAGACATCGTTGGTCAGGCTGCTGCGCGGGTCGTACATGGTGCGCAGCAGACCTTCGATCTTCAGACTCGGATTGAGTGCCTGACCGATGCGCTGGATCGAGTTGACCAGGTCGGTGAGCCCTTCGAGCGCGTAGTACTCGCACTGCATTGGGATGATCACTCCGTCCGATGCAGCCAGAGCATTGATGGTCAGCATCGACAGCGACGGGGGGCAGTCGATGAGGATGTAGTCGTAGTTTTCGCGGACCGGCGCCAGCGCTTCGCGCAGGCGCTTTTCCTTGGCCGGCAGATTCAAAAGGGCCACCTCGGCCGCGGTCAGGTCGCGGTTGGCCGGCAGCAACTGGTAGCCACCGTGCTCGGAGAACTGCATGGCATCAACCAGGCTGCATTCGCCGATCAGCACATCGTAGATCGAGTATTCCAGGCCGAGCTTGTCCACACCGCTGCCGGTGGTGGCGTTGCCCTGCGGATCGAGATCGATCAGCAGCACGCGCCTGCGCGTCGCAACCAGCGAAGCGGCCAGGTTGATACAGGTGGTGGTCTTGGCGACACCGCCTTTCTGGTTGGCAATGGCGAAGACTTTAGCCATGGTCAGTGTCTGTCCGGGTCATGAAGTGCGGCGCAGTATCAGCAGATGGCGCTGGCCTTGGCAACCGGGAACCTTGAGTACGTGACAGGCATCGAGGCGGAAGTCCGCTGGCAGTCGCTGCAGCTCGTCGTCCGGCTGCACGCCTTTCATCGCCAGCCAGCGCGTTTCGGTATCGCTCAGATGGCGTGTCCAGCTGGCAAAGTCCTCCAGCGAGCTGAAGGCACGCGAGGTGATGCCGTCGAAAGCGATGGCTGGCTGGAACTGCTCGACACGGCTGTGCACCACCTCGAGATTGGTCAGTTTCAGCTCCAGCTTCACCTGGGTGAGAAAGCGCGTCTTCTTGCCGTTCGAGTCCAGCAGGGTGAAGGCCAGCTCGGGGAACATGATCGCCAGCGGCACGCCAGGCATGCCGCCACCGCTGCCGACATCCAGCCAGTTGCGCCCACCTTCGGCGACGAAGGGCACCACGCTCAGGCTGTCGAGCAGGTGCCGCGACACCATCTCGTCCGGGTCGCGGACGGCGGTCAGGTTGTAGGCCTTGTTCCACTTGATCAGCAGCGCCAGGTAGGCCAGCAGCAACTGTTGCTGATGATCGTCCAGCGGGATGCCGAGCTGTCTTGCGCCGCGGACGAGTTCTTCGGCGTGGGATTCGCTGACCAGACTCATCAGGCGCTCTGCTCCAGCTGCTGACCGGCGCTGCGCTTCTTCAGGTGGATCATCAGCAGAGACACCGCAGCGGGAGTGACCCCGGGAATACGTGAGGCCTGGCCAAGCGTCTCGGGGCGAGCCTGGCCGAGCTTGTGCTGGATTTCCTTGGACAGCCCCGGGATGGTCGCGTAATCGAGATCTGCCGGCAGCGCGACACTCTCGCTGGCGCGCAGCTTCTCGATCTCGTCCTGCTGCCGCTCGATGTAACCGGCGTATTTGGTCTTGATCTCGACCTGCTCGGCGACCTGAGGATCCGGTTCGCCCGGCCCGGTCAGTTCGATCAGGCTCTGATAATCGATTTCGGGACGAGCGAGCAGATTGAGCAGGTTGTACTCGCGGGCCAGCGGACTGCCGAAGCGTTCGGCGATGGCATCGCCCTGCGGCGTGCCCGGGCGCACCCAGCTGTTCTTCAGGCGCTGTTCCTCGCGCTCGATGCCCTCGCGCTTGGCGCAGAACGCCGCCCAGCGGGCGTCGTCCACCAGCCCGAGCTCGCGGCCCTTCTCGGTCAGGCGCAGGTCGGCATTGTCCTCGCGCAGGATCAGCCGGTACTCGGCGCGCGAGGTGAACATGCGATACGGCTCCTGCGTGCCGAGGGTGATCAGGTCATCGACCAGCACGCCGAGGTAGGCCTCATCGCGTCGCGGGCACCAGCTGTCCTTGCCCTGCGCGCGCAAGGCGGCGTTGGCTCCCGCGAGCAGCCCCTGGGCGCCAGCTTCTTCGTAACCGGTGGTGCCATTGATCTGACCGGCAAAGAACAGCCCGCCAATGACCTTGGTCTCCAGGCTGTACTTGAGATCACGCGGATCGAAATAGTCGTACTCGATGGCGTAGCCCGGCCGCACGATGTGCGCATTCTCCATGCCGCGGATGCTCTGCACGATCTGCAACTGCACGTCGAACGGCAGCGAGGTGGAGATGCCGTTGGGATAAAGCTCGTGAGTCGTCAGGCCTTCCGGCTCGAGGAAGACCTGATGGCTGTCCTTGTCGGCAAAACGATGAATCTTGTCTTCGATCGAAGGGCAGTAGCGCGGTCCCACGCCTTCGATCACGCCGGAATACATCGGCGAGCGATCAAGGTTGGCGGCGATGATCTCGTGAGTACGCGCGTTGGTGTGGGTGATCCAGCAGCTGACCTGCGGCGGATGCTGCTCCCGGCTGCCGAGAAAGGACATCACCGGCAGCGGCGTGTCGCCAGGTTGCTCGGTCATCTGCGAAAAGTCTACCGAACGGCCGTCGATACGTGGCGGTGTGCCGGTCTTCAGCCGGCCGACGCGCAGCGGCAACTCGCGCAAGCGCTTGGCCAAGGCGATCGAAGGCGGATCGCCTGCACGTCCGCCTGAATAATTCTGCAGACCTATGTGGATAAGTCCGCCAAGAAAGGTTCCTGTGGTCAGCACCACTGACGTGGCGAGGAAACGCAGCCCCATCTGGGTGACGACGCCACGGACCTCATTCTGCTCGACGATCAGGTCGTCGGCCGCTTGCTGAAATATCCACAGGTTGGACTGGTTTTCCAAGGCTTCGCGAATGGCTGCCTTGTAAAGCACCCGGTCAGCTTGTGCACGGGTGGCACGCACGGCTGGTCCCTTGCGGCTGTTGAGCACACGAAACTGGATGCCGCCCTTGTCGGTCGCGGTCGCCATGGCGCCGCCCAGAGCGTCGATTTCCTTGACCAGATGACTCTTGCCGATGCCACCGATGGCAGGGTTGCAGCTCATCTGGCCGAGGGTTTCCACGTTGTGGCTGAGCAGCAGGGTCTTCACGCCCATGCGTGCCGCTGCCAGCGCAGCTTCGGTGCCGGCATGGCCGCCGCCGATAACGATCACGTCAAAACGGGAAGGGAAGTCCACCACGCACCTCGTGCCTGTCTAGATGGGAGTTTGGGAAACCGCGAAGTATAGGGATTTAGCCGGAGCTAAAGAAGGGCTCTGAGCAAAAAATGACCAACCATTCGACGGAGGTACGTCAGTGGGTAAACATAGAAATAGAGAAGAAATAGATAAGAAGCTTATTTTTATGTTTATGTATGGTGGAGTACCGTTCTGTGGATAAGCCTCTGAAGCCCGCGTCGCTCTAGTTCTCCAGGGAAGGATAAGCCTGTGCTTCGGCTGGGTGTTAGCCGTGTGAACGCGGCGCGCATCCTGTGGATTAAAGGTCTAGTTATGCACACATGAATTTGTCACCCGCTTTTAAGATGACTTTTCTACTGTCTTCAGGCGGGCTTTTCCACAGGGCTCATTGACGGCACACGGGCAGCCGAATGCCTGCGCTGGGTTTCTACAGCGCGACGTTGTGAGTTGTGGGTGAAGGGAAAGGAAGTGAAGCGGGCGTGATCAACGCCCGTTCTGAGTCATTTACCGATGCAGAAGCTGGAGAAGATTCGCCCGAGCAGGTCGTCCGAGCTGAACGCTCCGGTAATCTCGCCGAGCGCCTGTTGTGCCAGGCGCAGATCCTCGGCCAGCAACTCGCCCGCGCCGGCCAGTGTCAGTTGGGCATGCCCATGCTGCAGGTACTGGTCGGCCAGACGCAGTGCGTCCAGATGGCGGCGCCGAGCGCTGAAACTGCTTTCAGAAGTCTGCTCGTAGCCCATGCACTGCTTGAGGTGTTCGCGGAGCAGCTCGATCCCTTCACCTGATCGGGCGCACAGGCTCAGGGTTGCCTGTCCGCTGTCGTCAAAGCGAATCGCGATCGGCTCACCGCTCAGATCGGCTTTGTTTCGGATCAGCGTCACCCGGTTCGGTGCCGGGCTGAACTCGAGAAACTCCGGCCAGAGGGCCATGGGATCCAGCGCTTCAGGTGCACTGGCATCGACCATCAGCAGCACTCTGTCCGCTTCGCCGATGGCGTTGAGCGCACGTTGCACGCCGATGCGCTCGACCTGATCGTCGGTGTCGCGCAGACCGGCCGTGTCGACGACATGCAACGGCATGCCATCGATGAGGATGTGTTCGCGCAGCACGTCGCGGGTGGTCCCGGCAATGTCGGTCACAATCGCAGCCTCGCGGCCCGCGAGTGCATTGAGCAGGCTGGATTTACCGGCGTTCGGGCGTCCCGCGATCACTACCGTCATCCCGTCCCGCAGCAATGCACCCTGGCCGGCCTCCCGCAGCACTGTGGATAACTCTGCTCTCACGGCATTCAGCTGCGCCAGGACATGCCCATCGGCGAGGAAGTCGATCTCTTCCTCAGGAAAATCGATCGCCGCTTCTACGTAGATACGTAGCTGAATCAACTTCTCGGTCAGTTGGTGCACGCGGCGAGAGAATTCGCCCTGCAGCGAACGCACCGCGTTGCGCGCTGCCTGTGCCGAGCTCGCTTCGATGAGATCGGCGATTGCCTCGGCCTGGGCCAGATCCAGCTTGTCGTTGAGAAAGGCGCGCTCACTGAACTCGCCTGGTCGAGCCAGACGCACGCCGAGTTCGACGCAGCGCTGCAGGAGCATGTCCAGAACAACCGGGCCACCATGCCCCTGTAGTTCGAGTACGTCCTCACCGGTGAACGAATGCGGGCCTGGAAAGAACAGCAGCAAGCCCTCGTCGATCACCTCGCCATCGTCTGCGTGAAATCCACCGTAGTGCGCATGCCGTGGTGTTGGCTCACGACCGGTCAGGGTAATGGCGATGGCCTTGGCCCGTGGCCCTGAGACCCGGACGATACCGACCCCTCCGCGCCCCGGGGCGGTAGCGACGGCGGCTATGGTGTCGCGAACTGGATTCATGCGGCCTCCTTTCTGGATCGCAGATAGCAGAACGCCCCAATCAAGGGGCGTTGTGCATGAGCATCTGAGGCGTCAGGCGGGCTTCGCCGCGGCCTCGATCTTGCGGGTAATGTACCACTGCTGAGCGATGGACAGGACGTTGTTGACCACCCAGTACAGCACGAGACCGGCAGGGAACCAGAGGAAGAAGAAGGTGAAGATGATCGGCAACAGCTTCATCACCCGAGCCTGCATGGGGTCCGGCGGAGTCGGGTTGAGCTGCTGCTGAATGAACATGGTCACGCCCATGATGATCGGCAGAATGAAGAACGGATCCTTGATCGACAGGTCGGTGATCCAGAACATCCAAGGCGCCTGGCGCATCTCGACGCTTTCCAGCAGGACCCAGTACAACGCCAGGAACACCGGCATCTGCACCAGGATCGGCAGGCAGCCACCCAGCGGATTGATCTTTTCCTTCTTGTACAGCTCCATCATCGCCTGGGACATCTTCTGGCGATCGTCGCCATGCTGTTCCTTCAGCGCCTGCATCTTCGGTGAGACCGCGCGCATGCGAGCCATCGACCGGTAACTAGCGGCAGAGAGCGGGAAGAAGGCGAGCTTGATGACGATGGTCAGCACGATGATCGACCAGCCCCAATTGCCGAGCAGCGCGTGGATATTTTCCAGCAGCCAGAAGATCGGCTGGGCGATGAACCAGAGAATGCCGTAGTCGACCGTCAGACGCAGACCCGGCGAGAGCTCTTCCAGTTTGTCCTGGCTCTTCGGGCCGGCATACAGCGTGGCGCCGGTCTCACCCTGAGCACCGGCCGGCACGGTGACCGCCGGGCCGGTGAAACCGATGATGTAGTTGCCCTGGCTGTCCTTGCGGGTCTGCACCTGGTTGGTGTCGTCCGCCTGCGGGATCCAGGCGGTGACGAAGTAGTGCTGCAGCCAGGCGATCCAGCCGCCCTGCACGCTTTCGCGCAGGTTGCTTTCATCCATGTCGCCCATGGAGACCTTGCGATAGGGCTCGTCCTTGGTCCACAGCGCGGCACCCAGATAAGTGGCGGTGCCGGTGGCGGTGCTCGAGGATGGGTCGCCGCTGTTGTCGCGCTTGAGCTGGCCGAACAGATAGCCGGTCCAGGGCTTTTCACTCTGGTTGTCGATCAGGTAGTTGACCTTCAGCGCGTAGTTGCCTCGCTCCAGAGTAAAGCGCTTGGTGTAGTTGACCCCATCGGCGCTGTAGTTCAGGTCGACAACCAGCTCATCCTGCCCTTCGGCCAGTCGATACTCGGTTTTCTCGCTGCTGTACTGCGGACGGCCGCTGGCCTTGTCCGGACCATCGCCAATCAGGCCGCTCTGCGCTTCATAGGTACGCTCGCCGCTGCGCTCGAACAGCTGGAACGGCACATCGGGCCGATCCTGACGGCGAGGATACTGCGGCAGATGCAGCTCGACGATGTCCCCGCCACGCGGATCGATGGCCAGATCCAATACGTCGGTGCGCACCCGAATCAGTTGACTACTCGGTGCGCTGGCTGGCAGGGCGCTGGCTTGCTGCTGACCGGCCACGGCCGGGACGTCATCAGCATTGCCTTCGGTCGTCGCACTCGGGCTGTCCGGCAGTGCCGGAGCGGCTGGCTGGCTTTGCGCGGTTTCGGTCGGCAAAGCTGCCTGACCGTAATCCTGGTTCCACTGAAGAACCATCAGGTAGGCAACGACTGCCAGAGCTACGAGCAGTATCGAGCGTTTGATATCCATGGTTACTCGGCCATCGGAGATGAATTGGAAGTGTTGTGAGGAGGCACAGGATCGTAGCCACCAGGGTTCCACGGGTGGCAACGCCCCAACCTGCGCAGGCTCAGCCAGCCGCCACGCAACAGACCATGGGTTTCGATGGCCTCTAGTGCATAGCAGGAGCAGCTTGGATAGAAACGACAGTGACTGGCCATCATCGGACTGATGGCGTACTGGTAGACCTTGATCGAAGCAATGGCCAATTTACGCATGGGTGCTGTTGGCGGCTCCAGGTTCGACGGCGGCCTTGGCTGGGTTGCGTGACAGTCGCTTCCAGAGCTTGGCGAACTGCTTCGCCAGTTCGGGATTGTCCAGATCAGCCAATCCCTTGCGGGCGATGATCACGATGTCCCAGCCCGCCAATTCCAGTTGGTGGTGACGAAAGGTTTCCCGTATCTGCCGCTTGATGCGGTTACGTTCCACCGAAAGCTTGACGCTTTTCTTGCCGATCACCAACCCGAGGCGGGGGTATTGCAGATCGTTCTCGCGTGCCAGCAGCAGGACGTTCCTGCCAGGCACCTTACCGGAAGGGGAGTCGAAGACTGCCTTGAATTGGCGGGGAGTCAGCAGACGCTTTTCCCGGCCGAAGCCCCGACTCACTACCTGTTCCGATATCAGACGGTCAGACGCTTACGGCCTTTGGCGCGACGGCGGGACAGAACTTGACGACCGTTCTTGGTGGCCATGCGGGCACGGAAGCCATGGGTACGAGCGCGCTTGATGGTGCTGGGTTGGAAAGTGCGTTTCATGGTGCGATTACCTGGTGATCCATTGCGGGCCGGAATGGCCCCCTTTTAAGAGACCGGCGATTGTAGAGAAGCTGTCCAGCCAGGTCAATTTCCAACCAGTTCCGCCGAGCCAGAAAATAGATAAGAAAGAAAAGAAATATAAGCTCTTAAGATGTAATGCTTATGTATGTACCCACCACGATCTGTGGATACCT
Source organism: Stutzerimonas sp. R40042 (assembly GCF_026642215.1). Taxonomy (NCBI): domain Bacteria; kingdom Pseudomonadati; phylum Pseudomonadota; class Gammaproteobacteria; order Pseudomonadales; family Pseudomonadaceae; genus Stutzerimonas; species Stutzerimonas sp. R40042. The sequence goes on from NZ_CP113258.1 coordinate 4,666,231, forward strand.
TTCTGCAGGCTCTACGCAGCAAGGGTTGCAGCGATTGCAAACCAGGTGGAAAAGCGGTGCGGCAGGGGTGGGGAGCCTCTGTGCAGCCTGGGGATGAAACCCGGATATATCCACAGCGGACATAGCTCATCGCTTTCCCACAGGGTTGAACACCGCCCTTATGCGGGGTTATCAACAGGCTTGCAGGATGGATTTGCATTCTGTCTGGTAAAGCGGAATCGCAGTGGCACGGGGCGGGTTCTTGTGGATAACCAGCCGGTGCACAGCTACAATGGCCGCCGTCTTACCTCGACAGAGTCGATAGGAGCTTCC